>JAUHXK010000002.1 GCA_030427405.1 Alphaproteobacteria bacterium
GCGAAGCGCAGGCCGTTTTCCATCGCGATCGGTGCGATCAGCTCAACGCCGAACGACACGTTGTCGCCGGGCATGACCATCTCGGTGCCTTCGGCCAGGGTCACGGTGCCGGTCACGTCAGTTGTACGGAAGTAGAACTGAGGACGGTAGTTCGCGAAGAACGGGGTGTGACGACCGCCTTCTTCCTTGGTCAGGATATAGGCTTCAGCTTCGAACTTGGTGTGCGGTGTAACCGAACCCGGCTTACACAGAACCTGGCCACGCTCAACGCCTTCACGGTCAACACCACGCAGCAGGGCGCCGATGTTGTCGCCCGCTTCACCGCGGTCCAGCAGCTTGCGGAACATTTCAACGCCGGTGCAGGTGGTCTTGGTGGTGTCGCGGATGCCGACGATTTCGATCTCGTCGCCAACGTTGATCACGCCACGCTCGACACGTCCCGTAACAACGGTACCACGGCCCGAGATCGAGAACACGTCTTCGATCGGCATCAGGAACGGCTGGTCAACAGCACGCTCAGGGGTGTCGATATAGTCATCAACAGCCGCCATCAGTTCCTTGATCTTCTCTTCGCCGATTTCAGGCTTGTTGCCTTCCATCGCGGCCAGAGCCGAACCTGCGATGATCGGAATATCGTCGCCGGGGTATTCATACGAAGACAGCAGCTCGCGGATTTCCATTTCCACCAGTTCCAGCAGCTCTTCGTCGTCGACCTGGTCAACTTTGTTCATGAACACGACCATCTTCGGGATGCCAACCTGGCGGCCCAGCAGGATGTGTTCACGCGTCTGCGGCATCGGGCCGTCAGCGGCGTTCACAACCAGGATCGCGCCGTCCATCTGGGCGGCACCGGTGATCATGTTCTTGACGTAGTCGGCGTGGCCGGGGCAGTCAACGTGCGCATAGTGGCGGTTGTCGGTCTCGTATTCCACGTGGGCGGTCGAGATGGTGATACCGCGCGCTTTTTCTTCCGGCGCACCGTCGATTTGGTCATACGCTTTGAAGTCACCGAAATACTTGGTGATCGCTGCGGTCAGCGTCGTTTTACCATGGTCAACGTGGCCAATCGTGCCGATGTTGACGTGCGGTTTTGTACGCTCAAACTTTTCCTTTGCCATGATGGCCTCCTTTGTCGGTAATGAAGGGAGCCCCCGACCGGAGCTCCCTCAAATCTTCGCTTATGCGTATTTCGCCTGGATCTCGTCCGAGATGTTCTGCGGAACCGGATCGTAGTGGTCGAACTGCATGGTGAACTGGGCACGGCCCGACGACATCGAACGCAGGGTGTTGATGTAGCCGAACATGTTCGCCAGCGGAACAAACGCGTCGATCGCGATGGCGTTGCCGCGCGGTTCCTGACCAGACACCTGGCCACGACGCGAGGTCAGGTCGCCGATGATACCACCGGTGTATTCTTCCGGGGTGATCACTTCGACCTTCATGATCGGTTCCAGCAGTTTCGCACCAGCTTTGCGCATGCCTTCACGCATACACATACGGGCTGCGATTTCGAACGCCAGAACGCTCGAGTCAACGTCGTGGAACTTACCGTCCAGCAGGGCAACCTTGAAGTCGATCACAGGGAAGCCAGCCAGAGGGCCGCTGTCCATGACCGAGTTGATGCCCTTTTCAACACCGGGGATGTATTCCTTCGGAACGGCACCACCAACGATGCGGCTTTCGAACGAATAACCTTCGCCTGCTTCGGTCGGCTGGATCTCCAGCTTGACTTCCGCGAACTGACCCGAACCACCCGACTGTTTCTTGTGCGTGTAGGTGTGCTCAACCGGCATCGAGATGGTTTCGCGATAGGCCACCTGCGGTGCACCAATGTTCGCTTCAACCTTGAACTCGCGCTTCAGACGGTCAACCAGGATGTCCAGGTGAAGTTCGCCCATGCCCTTCATGATGGTCTGACCCGATTCCAGGTCGGTTTCCACACGGAAGGACGGGTCTTCGGCGGCCAGACGGGCCAGACCCTGGGACATCTTTTCCTGGTCGCCCTTGGTTTTGGGCTCAACCGCAATCTCGATAACCGGATCGGGGAAGGTCATGGTTTCCAGAACCACCGGCTCTTTCGCGTCACACAGGGTGTCACCGGTGGTGGTGTCTTTCAGACCCGCCAGCGCGATGATGTCGCCTGCAAACGCTTCTTCGATCTCTTCCCGGTTGTTCGAGTGCATCATCATCATACGACCGATGCGCTCTTTCTTACCTTTGGTCGAGTTCAGGATCGAGTCACCCTTGTTCATGGTGCCCGAGTAGATCCGGGTGAAGGTCAGCGAGCCAACAAAGGGGTCGTTCATGATTTTGAACGCCAGGCCCGAGAAGGCCATGTTGTCATCGGCACGACGTGCGATGTCACGAACTTCGTCCTCGTCGCCGGGTTTGAAGCCCATGTAATCGACAACGTCCAGCGGGCTGGGCAGATAGTCGATCACAGCGTTGAGCAGCGGTTGAACGCCTTTGTTCTTGAACGCCGAACCACCCAGAACCGGAACGAACGCGATGTCCAGAGTACCCTTGCGCAGCAGGGCGCGCAGGGTCGGAACGTCGGGCTCATTGCCTTCCAGGTATTCCATCATCGCGTCGTCGTCCATTTCGACGGCCGCTTCGATCATCTTGCCGCGCCATTCGTCAGCCATGTCTTTCAGGCTGTCGCGGATCGGAGCTTTGATCCAGCTTGCGCCCAGATCTTCGCCCTGCCACAGCCATTCTTCCATGGTGACCAGGTCGATCAGACCTTCCAGCTCGGACTCGGCGCCGATCGGAATACCAACCGGAACAGCACGTGCGCCGGTGCGGTCTTCGATCATGCGAACGCAGTTGAAGAAATCTGCGCCGATCTTGTCCATTTTGTTGACGAAAACCATACGCGGAACCTTATAGCGGTCAGCCTGACGCCACACGGTTTCGGTCTGGGGTTCAACACCGGCGTT
Organism: Alphaproteobacteria bacterium; assembly: GCA_030427405.1. GTDB lineage: Bacteria > Pseudomonadota > Alphaproteobacteria > Rhodobacterales > Rhodobacteraceae > Ruegeria. The sequence goes on from JAUHXK010000002.1 coordinate 2,940, forward strand.
TGCGTCCAGAACGCAAACGGCACCGTCGAGAACCGCCAGCGAGCGTTCAACTTCGATGGTGAAGTCAACGTGGCCGGGGGTGTCGATGATGTTCAGGCGGTGCTTCGGGGTTTCTGCGGTCTGACCGTCCTCGGTGCGCTCCCAGAAAGTGGTGGTCGCAGCCGAAGTGATGGTGATGCCGCGTTCCTGCTCCTGCTCCATCCAGTCCATGGTGGCTGCACCATCGTGCACCTCACCGATGTTGTGGGATTTGCCGGTGTAAAACAGGATACGCTCCGAGCAGGTGGTCTTACCTGCGTCGATGTGCGCCATGATACCGAAGTTACGGTACAGTTCGAGCGGATATTCGCGTGCCATTTGGATAAGCCTCTAGAATTACCAGCGGTAATGGCTGAAGGCTTTGTTCGCCTCGGCCATCTTGTGGGTGTCTTCGCGCTTCTTAACGGCAGTACCGCGGGATTGTACAGCATCCAGCAGTTCACCGGCGAGGCGTTCTTCCATGGTGTTTTCGTTGCGGCCGCGCGCGGCGGTGATCAGCCAGCGGATGGCCAGGGCTTCGCGGCGCTCGGGGCGCACTTCGACCGGAACCTGATAGGTTGCACCACCAACCCGGCGCGAGCGAACCTCGACCGACGGTTTGATGTTGTCGAGCGCTTCGTGGAACACTTCGACAGGTGCGCGCTTTACCTTGTTCTCAACGCGGTCAAACGCGTTGTAAACGATGCGCTCTGCGACCGACTTCTTGCCGTCGATCATCAGGTTGTTCATGAATTTGGTCAGTACCTTGTCGCCAAATTTGGCGTCAGGCAGGACTTCGCGTTTTTCGGCGGCGTGACGACGTGACATATCAGCCTCTCCTTCTTACTTGGGACGCTTCGCGCCGTATTTCGAACGACGTTGCTTACGGTCTTTGACGCCCTGAGTATCCAGAACACCGCGCAGGATGTGGTAACGCACACCGGGAAGGTCTTTCACACGGCCGCCACGGATCAGAACAACCGAGTGTTCCTGCAGGTTGTGGCTTTCACCGGGGATGTACGAGATGACCTCGAACCCGTTGGTCAAGCGCACCTTGGCAACCTTACGCATAGCCGAGTTCGGCTTTTTCGGTGTGGTGGTGTACACGCGGGTGCAGACGCCGCGTTTCTGCGGGCACTGCTCCAGGTGCATGGACTTCGAGCGTTTGACTTTGGGCTGCCGCGGCTTGCGGATCAGCTGTTGAATAGTTGGCATTCCGGTTTCTTCCCCGTTTTGCAACACACATGACATGCACGCGCATTGCGTGCGGTTAAACTTGCTGCACTTATGCGTCCACAAGCGCAAAACCCGCGAACGTTCCCATTCCGAGGTGAACGACGCGGTTGTTTCTCAGAGGGCGCGAACTGCAAAATTGTCCGGGCCTTGACCAGTTCATTACTGGAATCGGTTTTGGGGCGGCCCCCGGCACCGAGATGACGCGCGTAATAGGGGGTTGCGGGCGCGCTGTCAACAGCCCACCTGCCCCGGCTGGCATCGGGCACACGGTCTGGGCGTCAGGCCACCGAAAACAGGCCTTTTCGGCATTGGTTGCGGGGATGCGCCGGGAAATGCATAGTCCCGACAAGACCCCTGACAACGGATGAACCATGCAAGTCATCGGCCTGTGCCGCTTTTCCTACCCAGCCCTTGGCGGATTTCAAGTCGAACATGAATCGATCGAGGACCGACGGCGCTATCTTTACGACCCCGAACGGCTGGAAGAACGGTTTCGGCTGTTCGAAGCCGCCACCCTGCCCTGTTTCCGGGAACAGACCGACGGCGATTTCGAATTGCTGGTTGTCATTGGCGACTGCCTGCCCCGCGCCGCGTTCGACCGGTTGCATGACCTGACGGCGAACCTGAGACAGATTCGGATCGTGTCCAGACCGCCCGACCGTCACCGCAAGGTGATGAAGGAAATCCTTAACGGTGCGCGGAACGACCCGGATGCGCCCTGCCTGCAGTTCCGGCATGATGACGATGACGCAGTCTCGGTAGATTTTGTCGAGCGGTTGCGCATTGCTGCGCGCGAAGGCAAGGGGCTGATGGATAACAACAAGACGGTGGCAATTGATTTCAATTGCGGTTTTTTCGCCCGGCTTGACGCAAACGGTATTCAGGCCGCGCGGGTATACCGGGCCCTTCTGGGTGTCGGGTTCGGGATGTATGTCAGTGGCGGATGCCCCCTGACGATCATGAATTTCGCCCATCACCGGATCGGGAATTTCATGCCGGTCATCAGCTACCCTGACGCACCGATGTGGGTCCGTACCCTCAGCAGGTTCAACGACTCGCCGCATGCACGGCACAGCCAGGCCAATGTCCTGCCCCTTGATGCCGATCAGGAAGGCGAGTTCATCGCCCGGTTTGCCATGGACCAAGCCAGGGTCAGAAAAGTGCATGCCCACCCCTGAGTAGGCCGCAAATGAAAAGGCCCCGCAGAAAACTGCGGGGCCTGATCTGATTCTATGAGCGTCGTTTACTCGCGGCTTTCGGGTGTTTCCACCAGAACGTCCAGCTCGTCACCGATCATGTCGTCATCCAGAACCGGGGCAGCCAGCGCGGCTGCGGCTTCCGCCTCTTCGCGGCGGGCTTCGATAACGACGTTGTCACGGCTTTGGGCAATGTGACGGACACGCTGAGTTGCCCCGCCGGTACCGGCCGGGATCAGGCGGCCAACGATGACGTTCTCTTTCAGGCCAACCAGCTTGTCTTTCTTGCCCTGAACCGAGGCTTCGGTCAGAACGCGGGTGGTTTCCTGGAACGACGCCGCCGAGATGAACGACCGGGTCTGCAACGAAGCCTTGGTGATGCCCAGCAGGATCGGTTCGCCCTGCGCAGGACGTCCGCCGCGCGCCAGAACCTTTTCGTTCGCCGCGTCGAATTCCTGTTTGTCGACATGCTCGCCCTTCAGCAGGGTGCTGTCGCCCGAATCCAGGATTTCCCACTTCTGCAGCATCTGGCGCACGATGACTTCGATGTGCTTGTCGTTGATCTTCACGCCCTGCAGACGATAGACGTCCTGCACTTCGTCGATCATGTAATCCGCCAGTGCTTCGACACCCATGATGGACAGGATGTCATGCGGAGCCGGGTTACCGTCCATCAGGTATTCACCCTTCTGGATGAAGTCCCCTTCGGCGACCGGGATGTGCTTGCCCTTGGGTACCATGTATTCGATGGTCTCCATGGACTCGTCAGCCGGTTCGATGCTGATGCGGCGCTTGTTCTTGTAGTCACGGCCAAAGCGCACGTAACCATCGGCTTCTGCGATGATCGCGTGATCTTTCGGACGACGTGCTTCGAACAGTTCGGCCACACGCGGCAGACCACCGGTGATGTCCTTGGTCTTGGCACCTTCACGCGGGATACGCGCGACAACGTCACCGGCTTCGATCTGCTGGCCATCTTCGACCGACAGGATCGCATCAACCGACATCGGATAGTGAACCGGGTTGCCCGCATCGTTGCGGACCGGCTCGCCATCTTCGCCGACCAGAATGATCTCGGGCTTGAGGTCGCTGCCTTTGGGGGCCGCGCGCCAGTCGATCACGATCTTCTGGGTCATGCCGGTTGCATCGTCGGTCTCGTCGCGGACAGCAAGGCCCGAAACCAGGTCGACATATTTAGCGGTACCGGCTTTCTCGGCGATGATCGGCAGGGTGTAGGGGTCCCATTCGAACAGCTTGTCGCCACGGGCCACAGTTGCGCCATCCTTGACGAACAGCTTAGAGCCATAGCCCAGCTTGTGGCTGGCGCGCTCTTCGCCGTGTTCGTCCTTGATCACCAGCTTCATGTTCCGGCCCATGACCAAGCTTTCGCCTGCCGCATTGACCAGGATCTGCGGGTTCTCGAACGAGATGACACCTTCCTGGCTGGCTTCCTGGAACGACTGCTGACCGCCTTGCGCAACACCACCGATGTGGAATGTACGCATGGTCAGCTGTGTACCGGGTTCACCGATGGACTGGGCGGCGATGATGCCGACAGCCTCGCCCGTGTTCACCATGGTACCGCGCGCAAGGTCACGACCATAGCAGGTGGCACAGACGCCTTCCTCGGACTCACAGGTCAGAGGCGAACGGATGCGCATCGAAGCGACACCGGCCTCGTCGATCGCGTCGGCCATACGCTCGTCGATCAGCTGACCGGCAGCGACGATGACCTCATCCGTTCCCGGACGCAGAACATCATCGGCCGAGACACGACCCAGCACGCGTTCGGCCAGCGAAGCGACAACCTCACCGTCGTTCACGGCGGCTTCGGCCGTGATCGCACGCTCGGTGCCACAGTCGATCTCACGAACGATACAGTCTTGCGCCACGTCCACCAGACGACGGGTCAGGTAACCCGAGTTCGCCGTCTTCAGAGCGGTGTCCGACAGACCCTTGCGGGCACCGTGGGTCGAGTTGAAGTACTCGAGAACGGTCAGACCTTCCTTAAAGTTCGAGATGATCGGTGTCTCGATGATGTCACCGTTCGGCTTGGCCATCAGGCCGCGCATACCGCCCAGCTGTTTCATCTGAGTAACCGAGCCACGCGCACCCGAGTGGGCCATCATGTAGACCGAGTTCGGTTCCTTGTCGGACCCGTCTTCGTCCTTGGCAACATCCGAGATCGTGCTCATCATTGCTTCGGTCACGCGGTCGTTACACTTGGACCAGGCATCGACAACCTTGTTGTACTTTTCGCCCTGAGTGATCAGGCCGTCCATGTACTGCTGTTCAAAGTCCTTCACCTGACCGCGGGTTTCATCGACGATGCCCCACTTGTCATTCGGAATGACCATGTCGTCCTTGCCGAACGAGATGCCCGCCTTGAACGCTTCTTTGAAGCCCATCGACATGATCTGGTCACAGAAAATGACCGACTCTTTCTGACCGCAGTAGCGGTAGACAGTGTCGATCACCTGCTGCACTTCTTTCTTCCGCAGCAGGCGGTTGACCAGTTCGAACGGCGCCTTGTTGTTCATCGGCAGCAACGCACCCAGGCGCACACGGCCCGGTGTGGTTTCAAACCGTTTCTGAACCTCGTTGCCTTCGTCGTCGATCTGCGTGATCCGCGCGGTGATTTTCGTGTGCAGATGCACCTCACCCGCGTCCAGCGCATGCTGAACTTCATCGATCGAACCGAACACCTTGCCTTCGCCCGGCATGCCTTCGCGTTCCAGGGTCACATAGTAGAGACCCAGGATCATGTCCTGAGACGGAACGATAATCGGCGCGCCGTTTGCAGGCGACAGAACGTTGTTCGTCGACATCATCAGAACGCGGGCTTCCAGCTGGGCCTCAAGGCTCAGCGGGACGTGAACAGCCATCTGGTCACCGTCGAAGTCGGCGTTAAAGGCCGAACAGACCAGCGGGTGCAGCTGAATGGCTTTACCTTCGATCAGAACCGGCTCGAACGCCTGAATGCCAAGACGGTGCAGCGTCGGCGCACGGTTCAGCATGACAGGGTGTTCGCGGATCACTTCGTCGAGGATATCCCACACTTCGGGACGCTCTTTCTCGACCAGTTTCTTCGCCTGTTTCACGGTCGAAGACAGACCCTTGGCTTCAAGGCGCGAATAGATGAACGGCTTGAACAGCTCCAGCGCCATCTTCTTGGGCAAACCACACTGGTGCAGCTTGAGTTCCGGACCGGTCACAATGACCGAACGGCCCGAGAAGTCGACGCGCTTACCCAAAAGGTTCTGACGGAAACGACCTTGCTTGCCTTTCAGCATGTCCGACAGCGATTTCAGCGGACGCTTGTTGGCGCCGGTGATCACGCGGCCACGACGGCCGTTGTCGAACAGAGCATCCACGGATTCCTGCAACATCCGCTTTTCGTTGCGGACGATGATGTCAGGTGCGCGCAGCTCGATCAGACGCTTCAGACGGTTGTTCCGGTTGATGACGCGGCGATACAGATCGTTCAGATCCGAGGTCGCAAAACGGCCACCATCCAGCGGAACCAGCGGGCGCAGTTCCGGCGGGATGACCGGGATCACGGTCATCACCATCCATTCGGGCCGGTTGCCCGACTCGAGGAAGGATTCAACAACCTTCAGACGCTTGATGATTTTCTTGGGCTTCAGTTCGCCGGTTGCTTCGGCCAGATCAGCGCGCAGTTGCTCGGCTTCGGCTTCCAGATCGATCTGGGCCAGCATCTCGCGGATGGCTTCGGCACCGATATTCGCGGTGAACGCGTCCATGCCGTAGGCATCCTGCGCATCCATGTACTCTTCTTCGGTCAGCATCTGGCCATAGGTCAGGTCAGTCAGACCGGGCTCGATGACGACGTAGTTTTCAAAGTACAGAACGCGTTCCAGATCGCGCAGCGTCATGTCCAGCATCAGACCGATGCGGGACGGCAACGATTTCAGGAACCAGATATGTGCGACGGGCGCGGCCAGTTCGATATGGCCCATACGCTCGCGGCGGACTTTCTGCAGGGTGACTTCCACACCGCATTTCTCGCAGACAACGCCGCGATACTTCATCCGCTTATATTTGCCACACAGACATTCGTAGTCTTTGATCGGGCCAAAGATACGCGCGCAGAACAGACCGTCACGTTCAGGCTTGAACGTCCGGTAGTTGATGGTTTCGGGTTTCTTGATCTCGCCATAGGACCAAGACAGAATCCGCTCGGGCGACGCCAACGAGACCTTGATCTCGTCGAAAACCTTCGGGGGCGTCAGCGGGTTGAACGGGTTGTTGGTGATTTCCTGGTTCATTTGTTACCTCAAATCTTGCGGAAGGGGGGACGGGAGAAAGGGCAGCGCCCTTACTCCTCAACCTCCGCATCCAGGAGTTCCATATTCAGGCCGAGGCCACGGACTTCTTTCACCAGAACGTTGAACGATTCCGGTACGCCCGCTTCAAAGTTATCCTCGCCCTTGACGATCGACTCGTAGACCTTGGTCCGGCCGGCGACGTCATCCGATTTCACGGTGAGCATCTCCTGCAGGGTGTAGGCGGCGCCGTAAGCTTCCAGAGCCCAGACCTCCATCTCACCAAAGCGCTGACCACCGAACTGCGCCTTACCACCCAGCGGCTGCTGGGTCACCAGGCTGTACGGCCCGGTCGAACGCGCGTGGATCTTGTCATCCACCAGGTGGTGCAGTTTCAGCAGGTACTTGATGCCCACGGTCACGGGGCGTGCAAATTGCTCACCGGTACGACCGTCGAACAGAACCGACTGACCGCTTTCCGAGAAGCCCGCCCGCACCAGCGCGTCGTTGACGTCAGCCTCTTTGGCACCGTCGAAGACCGGGGTTGCGATCGGAACACCGCGGGTCACGTTGCCCGCAGCCTCGATCAGGCCATCCTCGTCCAGACCGGTGATGCCTTCTTCGTAGACATTCTCGCCATAGGCCAGCTTCATCGCTTCGCGCACCGGGGTCAGATCGCCGGAACGGCGGTATTCACCCAGAGCGTCGTCGATGTTCAGACCCAGACCGCGTGCGGCCCAACCCATGTGGGTTTCAAGGATCTGACCAACGTTCATACGGGAAGGCACGCCCAGCGGGTTCAGACAGAAGTCTACCGGCGTACCATCGGCCAGGAACGGCATGTCTTCCATCGGAACAACCTTGGAGATCACACCTTTGTTCCCGTGACGACCGGCCATCTTGTCGCCCGGCTGCAGCTTGCGCTTCACGGCGATGAAGACTTTGACCATCTTCATCACACCCGGCGGCAGGTCGTCGCCACGGCGGACTTTCTCGACCTTGTCTTCGAAACGAGCGTCCAGAGCACGCTTTTGCACTTCGTACTGCTCGTTCAGAGCCTCAACGATCTGTGCGTCCTGCTCGTCTTCCAGCGCCAGCTGCCACCACTGACCACGGGTCAGCGTTTCCAGCAGCTCCTCGGTGATCACCGACCCTGCCTTGACGCCTTTCGGGCCTTTGACAGCGGTTTTACCCAGGATCAGGCCTTGCAGACGCGCATAGATGTTGCGGTCCAGGATCGCCAGCTCGTCGTCCCGGTCACGGGCCAGACGTTCGACTTCCTCACGCTCGATCTGAAGCGCACGCTCGTCTTTCTCGACGCCGTGACGGTTGAAGACACGAACCTCGACGACCGTACCGTAATCGCCCGGTTTCACGCGCAGCGAGGTGTCGCGCACGTCAGATGCTTTCTCACCAAAGATGGCGCGCAGCAGCTTTTCTTCCGGGGTCATCGGGCTTTCGCCCTTCGGAGTGATCTTGCCGACCAGAATATCGCCCGGCTCAACATCCGCACCGATGTAAACGATGCCCGCCTCGTCGAGGTTGCGCAGCGCTTCTTCACCGACGTTCGGAATGTCGCGGGTGATCTCTTCCGGGCCCAGCTTGGTGTCACGGGCGGCGACTTCGAATTCCTCGATATGGACCGAGGTAAAGACGTCATCACGCGCGATACGTTCCGAGATCAGGATCGAGTCTTCGTAGTTGTAACCGTTCCACGGCATGAACGCGACGACCACGTTCTTACCAAGGGCCAGTTCACCCATATCGGTCGACGGACCGTCGGCAATAACCTCGCCCTTCTGGACGGTGTCACCCACCTTGATCAACGGACGCTGGTTGATGCAGGTGTTCTGGTTCGAACGCTGGAACTTGCGCAGACGATAGATGTCAACGCCAGCGTCGCCCAGTTCCAGATCTTCGGTGGCGCGGATAACGATACGCTGGGCATCGACCTGGTCGATGATGCCGGCGCGTTTCGCCTGGATCGCAGCGCCTGAGTCGATCGCAACCTTTTCCTCGATCCCGGTACCGACCAGCGGCGCTTCGGCGCGCAGCAGCGGAACTGCCTGACGTTGCATGTTCGAGCCCATCAGAGCGCGGTTGGCGTCGTCATTTTCAAGGAAAGGGATCAGCGATGCAGCGACCGAGACCAGCTGTTTTGGGCTTACGTCGATCAGGTCCACATTCTCGCGCGGGGCAAGCGTGTAGTCACCAGCCTGACGGGTCGACACCAGATCGTTGATGAACTTGCCATCGGCATCCAGCGTCGCGTTCGCCTGCGCCACGGTGTGACGCATTTCCTCGGTCGCGGACATGTAGTGAACCTCATCGGTCACCTCGGCGTCTTTGACGACGCGGTACGGTGTTTCGATAAAGCCATACTTGTTCACGCGGGCAAAGGTGGCCAGCGAGTTGATCAGACCGATGTTCGGACCTTCCGGCGTTTCAATCGGGCACATCCGGCCATAGTGGGTCGGGTGTACGTCGCGAACCTCAAAGCCCGCACGCTCACGCGTCAGACCACCCGGGCCAAGCGCCGAGAGACGGCGTTTGTGGGTGACCTCGGACAGCGGGTTGGTCTGGTCCATGAACTGCGACAGCTGCGACGAGCCGAAGAATTCGCGGACGGCAGCGGCGGCAGGTTTCGCGTTGATCAGATCCTGCGGCATGACGGTGTCGATCTCGACCGACGACATACGCTCTTTGATCGCGCGCTCCATACGCAGCAGGCCAACGCGGTACTGGTTTTCCATCAGTTCGCCGACCGAACGCACACGACGGTTGCCGAGGTGGTCGATATCGTCCACGTCGCCTTTGCCGTCGCGCAGCTCAACCAGCGCCTTGATGCAGGCCACGATGTCTTCACGGCGCAGGGTGCGCATGGTGTCCGGGGCGTCCAGCGCCAGGCGCATGTTCATCTTCACGCGGCCAACGGCGGACAGGTCATACCGCTCGCTGTCGAAGAAGAGGGTGTCGAACAGGGCCGACGCAGCCTCGACGGTGGGCGGTTCGCCCGGGCGCATAACGCGGTAGATATCCATGAGCGCGCTTTCGCGGTTCATGTTCTTGTCCTGCGCCATAGTGTTGCGCATGTAGGGGCCGACATTGACGTTGTCGATGTCCAGAACCGGAATGTCAGTGATGCCCGCGTCGATCAGTTCTTTCGCGGTGCCGCCGATCAGGTCGCCGTCCTTGTCGTATTCCAGGGTCAGCTCATCACCGGCTTCGACGTAGATCGCACCGTTTTCCTCGTTGATGATGTCCTTGGCGACGTATTTTCCGACAATGTTGTCAAACGGAACCAGCAGGTCAGTGACATTGCCCTCGTCGATCAGTTTCTTGACCGCGCGCGGGGTGACTTTCTTGCCCGCTTCGGCAATCACTTCACCGGATTTGGCATCAACCAGATCATAGGTCGGGCGGGTACCGCGCACACGCTCGGGGAAGAATGGGGTGATCCAGCCCTTCTTCTTGTCCAGCTTGTAGGACACGGTTTTGTAATACGCGTCCATGATCGCTTCCTGGTCCAGACCCAGCGCATAAAGCAGGGTGGTCACAGGCAGTTTACGACGACGGTCGATACGGGCAAATACGATGTCCTTGGCGTCGAACTCAAAGTCCAGCCAGCTGCCGCGGTACGGGATAATGCGGCAGGCAAACAGCAGCTTGCCCGAGGAATGGGTCTTGCCCTTGTCGTGGTCAAAGAACACACCGGGCGAACGGTGCATCTGGGACACGATCACGCGCTCGGTGCCGTTGACGACAAAGGTGCCGTTCGGCGTCATCAGGGGCATGTCGCCCATGAACACGTCCTGTTCCTTGATGTCCTTGACCGATTTTGCGCCGGTGTCCTCGTCGACATCAAACACGATCAGACGCAGGGTGACTTTCAGCGGCGCGCTGTAGGTCATGTCGCGCTGCATGCACTCTTCGACGTCGTATTTCGGTTTCTCCAGATCGTATTTCACGAATTCCAGAACGGAGGTTTCGTTGAAATCCTTGATCGGGAAGACCGACTGGAACACACCGTTGATGCCTTCGCCGTCAGAAGGCTGTTCTGCATCGCCGGAGCGCAGGAAAAGGTCATAAGAAGATTTCTGTACCTCAATGAGGTTCGGCATCTCCAGCACTTCGCGGATTTTGCCGTAATATTTCCGAAGACGTTTCTGGCCAAGGAACGTTTGAGCCATGTCAGATGTCACCTTTCGATGTTCTCAGCGGGCAAAGACACCGTCGGGCCCCGGCGCCTTGCACATTAGAGACGACACGTCCGGATCAATTCATGGCCACCGTCCCGAGTGGCGGCCTCCCGATCCGCGAACCGCGTCTTAGAAAACGCCCCATTGCTTGAGGCCCTTTCTAAGACAGGTTCGGCTGAGCCCGGATTTCTCCGGGCCCAGCCAAATTTTGCGGCGCATCAGCGATGCACCTGAGACCAAGCTTAGGCCAGCTCGACTTCGGCGCCAGCTGCTTCCAGCTTGCCCTTGATGTCTTCTGCTTCTGCTTTGTCCACGCCTTCTTTGATCTTGCCGCCGGCTTCGACCAGTTCCTTGGCTTCTTTCAGGCCCAGGCCAGTGATGCCGCGAACTTCTTTGATGACGTTGATTTTCGATGCGCCGGCGTTCTTCAGAACGACGTCGAATTCGGTTTTTTCTTCCTCAGCTGCGCCACCGGCGTCGCCGCCAGCTGCCATGACAACTGCGCCGCCTGCTGCGGGCTCGATGCCGTATTCGTCTTTGAGGATGGTTTTCAGTTCTTGTGCTTCCAGCAGGGTCAGACCCACGATGCTTTCTGCGAGTGCTTTCAGATCAGCCATTGTATTAGCTCTTTCCGTTTTACAGTGTGTGTTCCAACGTCAGGGTAGCTACCCTACGCAGATCATTCAGTGCCAACCGCTTACGCAGCTTCCGCCTTCTCTTCGATGGTGGAAAGGATGCTTGCGATGTTGCTTGCAGGTGCGCCAATTGCACCGGCGATGTTCGAAGCAGGCGCGCCAAGCATACCGGCGATCGTAGCAATAAGCTCTTCACGCGACGGCATTTTCGACACGGCTGTAACACCAGCACGGTCCAGTGCGTTCTCGCCCATTGCACCGCCAAGGATTTCGAACTTGTCGTTTTCCTTGGCATAGTCCTCGGCCACCTTGGCTGCTGCCACGGGGTCTTCGGAATAGGTCAGAACGGTCATCCCCGTCAGCAGGTCGGCCATGCTTTCACACGGCTTACCCTCAAGGGCGATTTTGGCGAGCCTGTTCTTGGCAACACGCACGGCACCACCCGCGTCACGAGCACGTGCGCGAAGGTCCTGCATCTCGGCAACTGTCAGACCGGCGTAGTGCGAAACCACTACGACGCCAGAGCTTTCGAAGATTTGGCCGAGTTCCTCGACCACTTTCTCTTTCTGGGCTCTATCCACAGTTCTCTCCAAGTTTGGGGTGATGGTTCACCCCGGCTCATATTTGCCGAGGCAACAACCCCGGCGTTCAGGTCCGTTTTTACGGGATTGGCCAAAATGCGCCCGAGGGCGGGACCCTCGAAATTCTTTGGTCTACCCGTCTCAGGCAGGGAATTAAGGCGCCATATGGCCCCACCCACCGTCTTGGACGAAACGAAATAAAGCGCACGACGAATCGCACGCTTTATTCCGCAGCTCTACTTAGGGCAGATAGCCGGGGTTTCCAAGGGGTAAATTTGCGCAATTCCCATGCATGACCAACGCCGTGACCGCGCCCAACCCCCTGGCCTTGGCGGGCTGCGCAACAGGCTTGCCAGGCGGGGCGCGCTCTGTCAGGAGATGGAACCAACAAACAGTCCCGGCGATCCGCAAGGCGGGTACCTGAACTGCACCCCACACGGCTACTATTGAATGACAGTTCCCGCAAACCCGAATTCCATTCCTTTTATCAGCCTTGTGGATTGCGATGACCACAAGATGGACTATTTGCCGGGATCTTCGGACCGGCTGGTGGTGTCATTCAGCGGCGTCGGCAGCAAACGGGATCAGATGCCCGGTTACGAGTTCATCGGCTCGGCCTCGGATGGCGGGCGCAATCACGTCCTGTTGGTCTCTGAACGGCGCAGAACATGGATGAATGACACCGCCCTGTCCCAAGCGATCGTGACCGAGGTCGAAAAGATTGTCGCACGAGAGGATATTCAGGACGTTGTCTCGATCGGAAACAGCATGGGCGGGTTCATGGCGCTGGTGCTGCCGCAACTGACACGCGTCTCCTGCGCGATTGCGTTTTCGCCGCAATATTCGATGCATCCTGATCACGTCCCAGAAGAAACCCGTTGGCAATACTGGCGCAACAGGTTCCCCGGCTTCACCCATGAAACCATTGGGTCGCTGGATACTGATGCGTGCGACTACTACATCTTTCACGGCGACGCTGCTGTTGAAGAGGTTCACTGGGGACGGTTCCCGGTCAACCCTGCGCTCAACCACTTCATTCTGAAGGGGGTCAACCACAACCTGGTCAAGTCCCTGAAACAGCAAAGGATGCTGGGACGTTTGATCAGGCTTGCGATCCACCGGAAACCACAAAAACTGCGGGTTCTTCTGCAAAGCCGCTTTGACGCGACCCGAAGGGACCGCATTGCAGCAGACATCCCCGCAGGTGATGAAACCCGGCCGGAATGACAAAAAACCCGGGAGGTTCGCACCGCCCGGGTTTCAAATTTCACACGTTCCGGCGAAAGCTTATTCGCCCGCAGCAGCAGCCACGTCCAGGGTCACGCCCGGGCCCATGGTCGAGCTCAGTGCGATCTTCTTCATGTAGGTGCCTTTGGCGCCCGACGGCTTGGCTTTTGCAACGGCCGAGATGAAAGCGCGGACGTTTTCGGCCAGCTTGGCTTCGTCGAACGACGCTTTGCCAACACCGGCGTGCACGACGCCACCTTTTTCCGCCTTGAACTGAACTTCACCACCCTTGGCTGCTTCCACGGCCGCTTTCACGTCCATGGTCACGGTGCCAACTTTGGGGTTCGGCATCAGGTTGCGCGGGCCCAGAACCTTACCCAGACGGCCAACGATCGGCATCATGTCCGGGGTGGCAATGCAGCGGTCGAATTCGATGGTGCCGCCCTGGATGGTTTCCATCAGGTCTTCTGCACCAACGATATCTGCGCCAGCTTCTTTCGCCTCATCAGCCTTGGGGCCACGAGCGAACACAGCAACGCGCATTGCTTTACCGGTGCCGTTCGGCAGACCAACAACGCCACGAACCATCTGGTCCGCGTGACGGGTGTCAACGCCCAGGTTCAGAGCGATTTCGATGGTCTCGTCGAATTTCGAGGTTGCATTGGCCTTGACCAGGGCAACAGCTTCGTCGACCGACAGGTTTTCCTTGCCAGCGAAAGCTTCGCGCGCAGCGCGGGTACGTTTACCGAGTTTTGCCATCTTACTTCACCTCGATGCCCATGGAGCGGGCCGAGCCCAGGATGATCTGCATTGCGCCTTCGACGTCGTTGGCGTTCAGATCTTTCATTTTGGCTTCGGCGATTTCGCGAACCTGCTTGGTGGTTACGGTGGCCACGGTCTCACGACCGGGGTTTTCCGCACCACGGGGGCGGTTACGCTTGCCAACCGGCTTCAGACCAGCTGCTTTTTTCAGGTAGTAAGACGCGGGCGGCGTCTTGATGTCCATGGTAAAGGACTTGTCCTGATAATAGGTGATCACGGTCGGGCAAGGGGCGCCTTGCTCCATGTCTGCGGTCTTGGCGTTGAACGCCTTGCAGAATTCCATGATGTTGATGCCACGCTGACCCAGCGCCGGACCAACTGGCGGCGACGGGTTCGCCTGACCTGCAGGAACCTGCAGTTTCATTGTACCAGCAAGCTTCTTGGCCATTTGGTTTTCCTTTCAACTAAGTCGGGGCGCGCCCCAACCAGATTATGTTGCGTGGTCCGGCCCGGGATCGCGATCCCGGCAACCTCCCACGAGAGAATCTCGCCCGAAGACGATAAAGGCGGCGTTTATAGGGGAATGCGGGGGTTGGCAAGGGGTGCGTGTCACCGGTTTGCACGATTATGACGAAGCACCAGGGTCACGACTTAAGGCCAAAAATTGACACCCGGATTTTCTTGGCGAAGGCGCAGTAGCGCGCATAATTCCGCGTGCCACCGCAATTTGACAAAAACGCCGCGCTGCTCGGGGGCAACACGGCGCTGAAACACGAGACTGCGGAACGCTTAGCCCTGCTTGGTGACCTGCGTAAAGTCCAGCTCGACCGGGGTTTCCCGACCAAAGATCGAGACCGAAACCTTCAGCTTCTGGTTCTCGTCGTCCACGCCTTCGACCATGCCGTCGAAATCCTCGAACGGGCCGTCGTTTACCTTGACCTTTTCGCCGATCTCAAAGCTGATCATCAGCTTGGGCGCTTCTTCGCCTTCCTGAACGCGGTTCAGGATCTGGTTCACCTCGGCGTCGCGCATCGGCATCGGGCGACCTTGCGGACCCAGGAAGCCGGTGACGCGGTTGATCGAGTTGATCAGGTGATAGCCCTGGTCAGACATTTCCATATGCACCAGCACATAGCCGGGCATGAAACGGCGCTCGGTCGTGACCTTCTTGCCCCGGCGCACTTCGATCACCTCTTCGGTGGGCACCAGAACCTCGTCGATGTCATCCTCAAGGCCCTGTTCGGCCACCGACGTGCGGATCTGCTCTGCGATCTTCTTTTCGAAATTCGAAAGAACGCTGACCGAGTACCACCGTTTCGCCATGAACCTGTCGTCCTTGTTTGCCTTCGGCGCAATCGATCGCACCGGTATTGAATTACTGTCGCATCACCCGGAATAAAAAGCGGCGCGCGGTCCGAATCGCCGCACGCCCATTCCGAATAGTCCCGCGTCACCTACTCTGACATCGCGCGGGGCGCAAGGGGTCAGTGGCGTCCCGGCCCGTCTGAACAGGCTTAGCCGAAGGCCCCGAGGATCAGTTGCAGACCGCCCCGAATACCAAGATCAACCAAAGCAAAGAACACGGCTGTCAGGGCCGCCATGATGAACACCATGACCGTGGTCAACAGGACTTCGCGCCGGGTCGGCCAAACGACCTTTGCGACTTCGGCTCGGACCTGCTGAATGAACTGGATCGGGTTGATGGTGGCCATTTGGCATCTACTTTCTGCTAGCGATTGCGCCGGACATAGCCGGGCATTGAGGCAATTTCAAGGGCACATGGCCCGACCTTTGGGGGATTGCCCCGCGCGACGTTTCAGGGTTTCGGGCGATCGTCCCATTCGTCGCTCAGTATCCGGCGCGAGTCGCCCTCGGGGTCATCATACTGGTTCGACCGGACCGTGTAGATAAATGCGACAAGCCCTACGCCGCCCAGAAACAGCGAGATCGGAATAAGATAGGCAAGAACTTCCATTCAGGTCACCTCAGCCGCAGGGCATTCAGGGATACGGTAATCGACGAGGTCGACATCGCCAGGGCCGCGATCAAGGGCGTCGCCAGACCTGCCACGGCCAGCGGCACCGCAATCACGTTGTATATGGTGGCAATACGAAAGTTCTCGCGTATGCGCCGGGTGGCTTTTTCGGCCGTTTTGCAGGCCTCGGCGATCGGTGCCAGATCGTTGCCCAGCAACACGATATCCGACGCAACTCGCGCAGCATCCAAGGCGGTCGCTGGTGAAATCGAGACATGCGCCGCCGCCAGCGCGGCCGTGTCGTTCAGCCCGTCGCCCACCATCAGGACCCGGCGGCCCTGTTCCGTCAGCGCCCGTATCTTGCCCGCTTTTTCCTGCGGCAGGGCCTCGGCGACCCAATCCCGAATTCCCAGTTTCCCTGCCAATTCTTCGACGGCCCCCTGCGTGTCGCCGGACAGAAGGACAACCGTTTTGCCCGCCCGGTGAAACGCCTCGACCGCGGCGGCCGCGCCGGGGCGCAGGGAATCGGCAAAGTGGAACCCCGTCGGCGCACCATCGCCCGTTGCCAGCCAGGCACTTGTCCCGGACCCGCCCTCGGCACCGACCCAGGCGGCGCGGCCCAACCGGACCCGCTGCCCGTCGAACGTGGCCTCGGTTCCGAAACCGGGAACCTCGACAAGGTTGCTGATCGTTGCGGGCCGGACCCCGGCATCGCGCGCGGCCCGCGCCAGTGAAACGGACAGCGGGTGCGACGACCCATCGGCCAGGGCCAGGGCAATGGCAAGGTCAGAGGGGGTCTGGTCTTTCAGGTTGACCAACTCGGGCGTGCCTTCAGTCAAGGTTCCGGTCTTGTCGAAAACGACGGTGTCCACCTCGGCCAGCCGTTCCAGCGCGGTGGCGTGCTTGATCAGCATCCCCTTGCGAAACAGCCGCCCAGACGCCGCCGTGGTCACCGCAGGCACGGCCAGCCCCAACGCGCAGGGGCAGGTAATGATCAAGACGGCGGCCGCAATGTTCAGCGCGGTTCGCATGTCGCCCGAATAGATATACCAGCCCACAAAGCTGAGTGCCGACAGAATATGCACGCCCGGCGCATAAAGTTTGGCAGCCTTGTCCGCCAGCGACGTATACCGCGACCGGCCCGACTCGGCGACGGCCACAAGGTCGGCCATCCGGTGCAGCGACGTATCGGTCCCGACCGCGGTCGCGCGTATCGTCAGGGGGCCGGTCAGGTTGACTTCGCCTGCGCTGACGGTTTGCCCGGTTTCGGCAAAGACCGGAACGGTTTCGCCAGTCAAAAGCGACCGGTCCAGTTCAGACTGCCCCGAAATGATTTGTCCATCGACCGGCATGCGGCCTCCGGGCCGGACCAGCACATGGTCGCCCACGGCCAAAGAACCGACAGCGACCTCATGTTCCCGGCCATCAATCACCCGGATCGCACGCGGAACCTCAAGCGCGGTCAGCTCTTCGGCGGCCGAGCGCGCGGCCGCACGGGTCCGGTAATCCAGATACCGCCCGGCCAGCAGGAAAAACGTCAATGTCAGCGCCGCATCGAAATAGGCATGCGCACCGCTCAGCGCCGTTTCCCAAAGCGACGTTGCAAGGGCCAGCAGGATGGCCAGAACGATCGGCACATCCATGTTCAGCCGCCGAACGCGCAAGGCGCTCCAGGCATTGATGAAAAACGGTTGCGCGGAAAAGGCGATGGCCGGCAGGGCGATGGCTGCGGAAATCCAGTGGAACATGTCCCGCGTCGCGTCCGTCGCCCCCGACCAGACCGACACCGACAAGAGCATGACGTTCATCGATGCGAACCCTGCCACGGCCAGCCGCATCAACAGGTCTCGCCCGGCCTTGTCGGTTTGGGTTGCCGACAGGGCGCCCGTATCCAGCTCATGCGCCTCGAATCCTGCCTGCCCCAGGACCGGAATCAAATCGGCCGCGCGAACCCCCGCAGCGGCCTTGATCATGGCCCGCTTGAGGGTCAGGTTTACCCGCGCATCCTCGACCCCCGGACAGGCGTTCAGTTCGCGTTCAACCGTCGCGATACAGGCCGAGCAGTGAATACCCGGCAGGGACAGCGCAATCTGGACATCCTCGGACATTGGCCGCGCGGGTTCGGCCGGTGCGGCAAGGCATCCGGGGCAAGCAGCCGTTCCAGTGGTCAACTGCGCAGTCATGCCTAGCCCTTTACATACAGCGGAATGCGCCGCGTGAACTCGGCACCATCGTGGTCGCGGGCAACCAGGCGGATATTCCAGTTGCCTTCATTCAGGGCGGCCGGTGCGGAATAGGCTGTCCCGTCAAACGTAAAGTCTGGGGCGAAGTCTTCGCGCACATGGGTGGCGCGCCCGACGACAGCCTGCAATTCAGAAACCCGAACCGGCACGCCCTGTTCATCGGTGATATACAAGATCAGCAGACCGCCCGCGGTTTCCGCCCGGGCATCCCAGCCCAAGGCCTGCTGCTCTTGCAGGCGGTCATTGAACTCCTGGCTGGCAACATACGAGTTCTTGACCTCGAGCCCCGGAAACGTCTTGACGGCGCTATAGGCCAGGACAAGGTTGACCGCGATGATCACGCCAAAGGCCGCCACAAAGACGGCCAATGCGTGTTTTCCGGTAAATTGACGCTCAGCCATGCCTAGTTTCCTCGTCCATTGAAGGTGGTGTCCTTGTAGGCGCGTTCACCGCTGACCAGGTCCTCGACCCAGATGCGAACCGGCGTCGCATCCGCACCCGCGGGCCCGGTGTCCTTGGATGCCACAACATAGACCCGTGTCAACTGCGCGGTGTCGGCGGTGACATTGACAGTGTCGATCTGCGTGCCCTCGATTTCAAGCTTCAGCGCCGGGTCCCCGGCAAGGGTCAGTTTGAACAAGCGGTCCTCGCCATGCTTGTTGCGCAGCCGCACGTCATATGTATTGCGGATCGAGCCGTCGGACATGGTCACAAAGGTCGGGTTGCGCACCGGTGCCACCGTCAGGTCGATGTCGGACCGAATGAACAGCGCAAACAGCAGACCGAACCCAACAAGCGACCACAGGGACGTGTACAGAATCGTGCGCGCACGGAAGATATGTTTCCAGACGCTTTTCGGCGGCTCGCCTGCCCGCTCGCGCCCTTCGTCGCTGAGCGCCATGTAGTCGATGAGCCCGCGCGGCTTGCCGACCTTGGCCATCATGTCGTCGCACGCATCGATACACAGCGCGCAGGTGATGCATTCCAGCTGCTGGCCGTCCCGGATGTCGATCCCCACCGGGCAGACGTTTACGCATGCCATGCAGTCGATACAGTCCCCCAGGTCTGAGTCCGCCTGCCGCTTGCCCTTGCCGCGCGGCTCGCCCCGCCATTCGCGGTATCCGACGACCAGCGTGTCTTCGTCCATCATCGCGGCCTGAATGCGCGGCCAGGGGCATGCATAGATGCAAATCTGTTCACGCGCGAAGCCGCCAAAGAAAAACGTCGTGGCGGTCAGGATCAGCATGGTCGTATAGGCAACAGGGTGCGCGTTGCCCGTGACCAGGTCACGCAACAGCGTCGGCGCATCCGCAAAATAGAACACCCACGCCCCGCCGGTCGCCAGCCCGATCAGGAACCAGGCCGTCCATTTCGTCACCCTCAGCCGTGCCTTGCGGAAATCCATCTTTTTCTGGCGATGCAGGCGCAGGCGGGCGTTTCTGTCCCCTTCGATCCAGCGTTCAACCAGAATGAACAGATCCGTCCAGACAGTTTGCGGGCAGGCATAGCCGCACCAAACGCGCCCCAAAGCCGAGGTGAACAGAAAGAGGCCGAGGCCGGCCATGATCAACAGCCCCGCAACGAAGTAAAACTCGTGCGGCCAGATCTCGATCCAGAAGAAATAGAACCGCCGATTGGCCAGGTCCAGCAATACGGCCTGATCCGGTAGGCTGGGGCCGCGATCCCACCGAAACCAGGGTGTCACGTAGTAAATCCCAAGCGTGACGATCAGAATAAGCCATTTGAGGTTTCTGAACGGCCCGGACACACGTCTGGGGAAAATCGGCTCCCTGGCAGCATACAGGCTGGGGGCGGGGTTCGAATCGCTCACTGGCTGGCTCCGGATCTGGCAATTTGTCAGGCGACTTGTCCCAGATCATACACCCGCCAACTTTGATTTGGGTCAAAAGCACATCACAAAGACACCTTTTGTCACAGGCCGTCACATGCGATCGACCTGCCGCCTGAGCCAGCGGACGAATATTTTGGCCGAAGCACGCAGCGGCGCGGGCCCTGTCACGATGTGATACCCACGCTCGTCAGGTTCGGAAAACAGCTGGACGACGCGGCCTGCGGCGATGTCGGGCTCGACAAAATGCCGCACGGTGGCCGACACCCCCTGACCGGCGCGCAGCCCCTCCAGCAACAGGTTTCCCGGCAACGCGATACGGCCGGCATTGGGCCCATGACCAACCCCGTGGCGCGCCAGCCAGGTCGTTGCCTCGGTGGTGCCGAATTCTTCGAGCCACGGCAGGGCGCCAAGGTCAGATGGTGTCCAATCCGATTTGCCCTTCAGCAGGCTGGGCGCTGCAACGACCACAACCGGACTGCGCAGCAACATTTCCGCCTGAACCCCGGGCCATCCGCCAGCGCCATAGCGGATCGCAATATCGACACCGCCCGGTTGCAGGCTGACCAATTGCGGGGACGGGTCCAGCGCCAGGTCAATTTCGGGGTGGCGGGCCTGAAACTCGGGCAAGCGCGGCATCAGCCAGGATGCGGCAAAGGATGCTGTCAAAGAGACATGAACCGGCCGGTCTTCTGTCCGTTTCATCACATCGGCAACCGCCGTCCCGATCGCGCCGAACCCAAGTTGCAAAGCCTGCGCCAGCCGCTCTCCTTCGGCGGTCAGAACCAGGGCCTTTCCGCTGCGATCCAGCAAGCCGACACCAAGATGTTTTTCAAGGCCCCGCAATTGCTGGCTGATAGCGGCGTGACTGACGTTAAGAGCCCGCCCGGCCTGAACGACATTTCCTGTCTCAGCAAAAGCTGCAAATGCCCTAAGCGCGGCCAAGGGCGGCATCTTTAACCAGTCCATATGTAATCCATGCTTACATATACAAATATCGTTTAAGTCGCATTATTCGCCCAATAGGTCAATTGTATTGGCATGAATGAACCCAAACCGGAGGGATGCAAGATGCTCTCGATCTATGCTGATACTTTCATGACCGCTACCAGGACCAATGCCCCCAAACTGCGCCAGGTTCCGCGCGCGACCCCGAGCAAGCGCAAAAAATGGTCGGCGCCGGATCATTGGAAACTGCGCTTCCGCCCCGAGATCGACCCGAACAACCTGTGATCGCCCCCCTGAACGCATTCTGGACGGAGGCAGACGCAGGCGGTATTTCCAAGAAAGAAGTTGGCACCGGCTGTTCAGGAAACGCGCGAACAGATGGAACAGCCGGTGCCGTACCCTTCGGGCAGCGAACCGCCCGGAGGTATTCACATTGCTTTACTGACCACCGCCAAGCTGGTGGACATAGGCAGAGACCGCGCGGATCTGCGCGTCGCTCAGGCGGTTTTCCCAGGCAGGCATGACGCCAAAGCGGCTGTTGGTCACCGTTTCGGTCAGCGCTTCCTGATCGCCGCCAAACAACCAGATCGCGTCGGTCAGATTGGGCGCCCCCTGGTAGATGTCGCCGGTTCCGTCGTCACCATGACATGCGGCGCAATTGTCTTCGAAGACAACCTTGCCTGCCTGCGCCGCCGCATCGTCGGTCTGCGCGTTGGTCAACGACATGACATACTGCACAACCTGCGTGATCTCGTCATGTTCGAGGATCTCGCCAAAGGCCGGCATCTCGGAATAGCGCGCATCGTCGCTTTCTCCGTTGCGGATGCCATAGCTGACGGTAGTCACGATGTCGTCCAGCGTGCCGCCCCAAAGCCAGGCATCGTCCAGCAGGTTCGGAAAGCCCGGCGCGCCCTGTGCGCCCGACCCGTGGCATTGCGCACACCAGGTCCGGAACACGGCACCGCCCGAATTGACCGCGTATTGCTGCAGCTCTGCATCCGCCGAGATTTCTTCCAGCGGTGTTTCAACAAGCCGGGCGTTCCAGGGGGCGTTCGCCTCTTCGAATGCGACCATCTCTTGCTGGACCAGTTCACGCGACGACCAGCCCAGGACACCGGCGGTTGCCGACTGCACCAGGGGCCATGCTGGGTACATGATCGAATAGATCAATCCCCAGAAAATCGTGGCGTAAAAGGTCCACAGCCACCAGCGCGGCATGGGATTGTCAAATTCTTCGATACCGTCCCAGACGTGACCGGTCGTATTCGGGTCGCCCGCCTGCTTTTCAGGTGTCTTGCTCATTGCCGCGCCTCCTTGGATGTGGCGGGTTTGTCTTGATGCCGGAACGGGATGTTTGCGGTGTCGTTGTATTCCTTGCTGGCACCGGGGCGGAAAACCCAGATGATGATGCCGACAAAGAAGACAAACAGGACAAGCAGCATCCAGCTATCCGCGAATTGCCGTAAGAGAGTATATTCTTCCATCACACCCTCCTAGCGGCTTGCATCCGGGGTAAAGGTCGAGAAATCGACCAGCGTACCCAGCATCTGCAAATAAGCGATCAGCGCGTCGGCTTCGGTCAGCTCGGGCTGACCATCAAAGTTGCGCACATTGACCTTGTCGCCATAGCGTTCCAGCAGACCGTCATAATCGCTGTCCGGATCGGCCTGCGCGCGGAAGTCCGCTTCGGCGTTTTCCAGCATTTCGTCGGTATAGGGCGTTCCGACAATGGCGTTGGCCGCCATGATGTCGCCGATATACTTGCCGTCCAGCTTGCGGTGTTCGAGGAAGCCGTATTTGGGCATCACCGATTCAGGCACAACCGATTGCGGATCACGCAGGTGGTCCATTTGCCACTGGTCCGAGTAACGGCCACCCACACGCGCCAGATCAGGCCCGGTGCGCTTGGACCCCCACTGGAACGGATGGTCATACATCGATTCAGCCGCCAGCGAGTAGTGGCCGTACCGTTCAACCTCGTCCCGCATCGGGCGGATCATCTGGCTGTGGCAGACATAGCAGCCTTCGCGGATGTAGATCTCGCGCCCTGCCATTTCGAGAGGGGTGTAAGGGCGCATGCCCTCCACCTTCTCGATGGTGTTCTCAAGGTAGAACAGCGGGGTGATCTGCACCAGGCCACCGATGGTCACGACCAGAAAGCTGAAGATCAGCAGGAGGGTCGCGTTGGTCTCGAGGATCTTATGTTTGTCGAGAATTGCCATTGCTCCGGCCCTCCCTCTATTCAGCCGGGACCGCGACGGTCAGGCTGGCCTCTTTGGCCGGTGCCTTCCGCACAGTCATCCACAGGTTGTAGCACATGATCACGGCGCCAGCGACGAACATCACGCCACCCAAAGCACGCACCACATACATCGGGAACTTGGCAGCCACGGTGTCGGCGAACGAGTTCACCAGGAAGCCGTTGGCATCCACTTCACGCCACATCAGGCCTTCCATGATACCAGTGACCCACATCGACGCGGCGTAAAGCACGATGCCGATGGTGGCGAGCCAGAAATGCCAGCTGACCATTTGCAGCGAGTACAGACGCTCGCGCTTCCACAGGACAGGCACCAGGAAGTACAGCGCACCAAAGGTGATCATGCCGTTCCAGCCCAGCGCGCCCGAGTGCACGTGACCGATGGTCCAGTCGGTGTAGTGGCTAAGCGAGTTCACCGCGCGGATCGACATCATCGGACCCTCAAAGGTGGACATGCCATAGAAGCCGACCGAGATCACCATCATACGGATCACCGGGTCGGTGCGCAGCTTGTCCCATGCACCCGACAGGGTCATCAGGCCGTTGATCATACCACCCCACGAAGGCATCCACAGGATCACCGAGAAAACCATGCCCAGCGTCGAGGCCCAGTCAGGCAGCGCGGTATAGTGCAGGTGGTGCGGACCGGCCCAGATGTACAGGAAGATCAGCGCCCAGAAGTGGATGATCGACAGCTTGTAGCTGAACACCGGACGCTCGGCCTGTTTCGGGATGAAATAGTACATCATGCCCAGGAAGCCCGCGGTCAGGAAAAAGCCCACAGCGTTGTGGCCGTACCACCACTGGATCATGGCGTCTTGCACGCCCGACCAGACGATGACCGATTTCGAACCCCAGATGCTGACCGGGATGGTCATGTTGTTGACCAGGTGCAGCATGGCAACGGTGACGATAAAGGCCAGGTAGAACCAGTTGGCCACATAGATATGCGGCTCTTTCCGCTTGATGATCGTGCCGAGGTAAACCGCCAGGTAGGCAACCCAGACAATGGTCAGCCACAGGTCGACATACCATTCGGGCTCGGCATATTCCTTGGACTGCGTGCCGCCCAGAACATAGCCAGTCGCGGCCAGGACGATGAACAGCTGATAGCCCCAAAACACGAACCACGCCAGGTTTCCGCCCCACAGGCGCGCGGCGCTTGTACGCTGAACCACGTAGAACGAGGTTGCGATCAACGCGTTGCCGCCAAAGGCGAAAATCACCGCCGACGTGTGCAGCGGGCGCAAACGGCCAAAGTTCAGATAGCCCTGCGCCCATTCGAAGTTGAGCACCGGAAAGGCCAGCTGAAATGCGATGAAGGTCCCCGCCAGGAACCCCACGACACCCCAGAAGGCCGTTGCGATCACGCCGTATCGGATCACGTCGTCCATGTACTCGCCCGAGCGGTCGATAAGAATATCTGGCTCATCTGTGTTTCGAAGCGTCCAGATGAACAACCCTCCGGCGATCAACATCACCAGAATCGCGTGCACCTGATACGCCAAATCCCGCGCGTAATTGGTTCCGATCGCGGCAAACACCACGACAAGACCAAGCGCGATCAGCTTGATGTAATTCGACATATTGCGTCCCTTTGCCATTCCCTGCGTGATTCCATTGCCGCGCAGGGCCTTTTTGACTGGCTGTTTTAATGATGGACAGCAGGCAATGCTGCTTTGATCTGTATCAAGACAATAGCCGGTTTTCTGTGACAGGCATAATGCAACGAATGGGTTAGCCGACGTGCCAGAACCGTTCTTCCGAAAAATGAGGTCCAGATGGCGTATAAATCCCTGCTTACAGTTATGACGGAAACCCAGCGCGCCGAACGCGCCCTGGCCCAGATGGTATCACTTACGCAGGCCATGGATGCCCATGCCGAGGCTCTGTGCCTCGGGGTCGACCGCAGTCAGACAGGCTATTACTATGCGGGGGCCAACGCGCTGATTTTGCAGGAAACGCTCAGCCGCGCGAATGCCGAGGCTGACGAGATTTTGGGCTATGCGAAGGCCTATCTGGGCAAAGCCGGGATACGGTGGTCGGCCGAGAATGGCGTTGCCCAACTGGCCGATATCGGGCGCCACGTTGCGCATCGGGCGCGGTTTTCTGACCTTGTCGTTCTGCCGCAACCCTACAGCAAGGATTGCCCGGCCGAGGCTGAACCGATTGTCGAGGCCGCGATGTTCGAAGGGCACGCCCCGGTGTTGATCGCACCTGAGAAGGGCGAGCCGTTTTCAACCCCGCGAACCGTGATGATCGCCTGGAACGAAAGCGTCGAAGCCATGCGCGCCATCCGGTGTGCCCTGCCCTTTCTGAAACAGGCCGAGCTTGCACGTATTGTGGTGATCGACCCGCCGCGGCACGGTCCCGACCGATCCGACCCCGGTGGGATGCTGTCACAGATGCTGGCACGCCACGGCATCAAGTGCGAAATCGACGTGCTGAGCAAGACGATGACCCGCGTTTCGGACATTCTCAACCGCCACGCAGCCGACACCGAATCCGACATGATCGTGATGGGCGCCTATGGGCATTCGCGATTCCGCGAAGCGATCCTGGGCGGGGCGACCCGGAACATGCTGGAGCAAGCCACGGTGCCGGTTTTCCTCGCCCACTGACCGCCGACCATATCGAGCATCCGAGCCGCCCCCCATGAGGGGCGGTTTAACCTGCTCAGACCTTTTTGATCAGGCCGATCAGGAACAAAAGGATCACGGCGCCCACGGTGGCAAAGAAAATGGACGAGATAGCGCCGCCGCCCACGGCAAAACCGAGCGCCGGAAAAAGCGTTCCGGCCAAGAACGCGCCGACGATGCCGACGATGACGTTTCCCAACAGGCCAAAGCCCCGGCCTTTCATGATCTTGCCCGACAGCCAACCGGCAATCGCGCCGATAATCAGCATTGCCAAAATGCTACTGAATTCCATGATCAACTCCTGGTCCGATGATTTGCTCAATCGCAGTAGACCATGTCAGGCAATACAAGTCACACCGAAGATGTCGGACCCCGCTGGGTGTGCCGCTCTGAACCGCCCGCGCGGATCGGGTGTCGGGTCAGACGAAACCGGGCAACGGGGCGGCCGGTGTCACACCGGAAACCCGCCATCCGAGTCGTCGCCGGCCTCTTCCATCAGGCGGCCCATATCCGGGATCGTGACATGGCGCTTGCCTTCCAGAGAGATCACACCGTCTTTTTTCAACGCCGAAACCTGTCGGCTGACGGTTTCCAGCGTCAGGCCCAGATAATCCGCCATCGCTTCGCGTGTCAGTGGCAGGTCAAAGACGATGGGGCCGGACAGGACCGTCTTGCTGACCGAGGCATCACGGCGCGCGATGATGGACAGAAGGCTGGCGATTTTCTCGCGTGCCGTCTTGCGACCCAGCACCAGCATCCATTCCCGCGCGGCGTCCAACTCGTCCAAAGTCATCTGCAACAGGCGTTGGGCGATATGCGGGGTTTTGCCCATCAGGTCTTCGAAGGGTTTCTTGCGAAAACAGCACATGACCAAATCGGTTGTCGCCTGCACATCATAGGGGGCGATTTCCCGCCCTGGCCTGCCGACAAAATCGCTGGGCAGCAAAAGCCCGACCATCTGGGTGCGGCCATCTTCCATCGTTTGCGTCAGCGAGGCGATTCCCGATACCACCGAACCGACAAAATTCATCGGATCACCGGACCAGATGATGGTCTGGCCTGCCTCGAAGCTTCGGTAATATTTGATGTCCTCAAGCTCTTCGAGCTCGTCCGTTTCGCATTGTGCGCAGACCGCGCGGTGGCGGATCGGGCAGTCGTCACAGTTGGAATGGTCAAATTGGGCTTTGAGTGTCATTCGCGTTTCCACTTGATCTCGGTCAAGGTATCCGACCTGTTCGCCCTCTAACGGTATCGCTATGATAGTGAAACCTCAATTGGCAAAGCTTGGACTTTTTGACGCGAAGGTTCCGCGTTACACAAGCTATCCCACCGCTCCTCATTTCAACAATGACGTCGGGCCGGACATGTTCGGCAACTGGATCGCGGGTATTGAACCCGGAAGCCAGGTGTCGCTTTACATCCACGTTCCGTTTTGCCGACGCCTGTGCTGGTTCTGCGCCTGCCGGACGCAAGGCACGCAAACGGATAATCCGGTCATCGCCTATGTCGATGTCCTGAAGGCCGAACTGGATCTTTTGGCCGCCCGGCTTCCGTCGGGGGTGACATTGTCGCGCCTGCATTGGGGCGGCGGCACGCCGACCCTGCTGAATGCGGACCTGATGCGCGACCTGGCCGGGCATATCCTTGGCATCGTTCCCTTGGGTCCCGATGCCGAGTTCTCGGTCGAAATCGACCCGAACGAGATTGATGAAGACCGGCTGGATGCGCTGGCCGATTCGGGGATGAACCGCGCCTCTATCGGTGTACAGGATTTCGACGACGAAATTCAGAAGACCATCGGCCGTATCCAAAGCTATGACACGACCCGGCACGCCATCGACATGATCCGCGAACGCGGGATCGGCAGCCTGAATGCCGATATCCTTTATGGCCTGCCCCATCAGACCCGTGCGCGCATGACCGAAAGCGTGCAGAAGCTTCTGTCGCTGGCCCCTGACCGGGTTGCGCTTTATGGTTATGCGCATGTGCCGTGGATGGCCAAACGCCAACAGCTGATACCCTCGGATGCGCTGCCCACACCGCAACAGCGTCTGGACCTGTTCGATACGGCCCGGCGCCTGTTCATGTGGGACAATTACGCCGAGATCGGTATCGACCATTTCGCCACCCAGGATGACGGGTTGACCCATGCCCTGCGCGCGGGTCGGCTTAAACGCAATTTCCAGGGCTATACCGACGACCAGGCCCGGGTCCTGATCGGGGTGGGCACCAGTTCGATTTCGCGCTTTCCGCAGGGCTATGCCCAGAACGCCCCCGCCACATCGGCCTATAACAAGGCGATCCGGGAAGGGCGCTTTTCAACATCGCGGGGTCACCTGTTCAAGGGGCAGGACATCGTGCGGGCGCGCCTGATCGAGGCCCTGATGTGCGATTTCGAAATCGACGCCCGGGAAATTCTGCGCGACCACGACATCTCGGCCAGCGAATTGCAGGGGATGTTCAGGTCCGCGAACACCGCGTTTGACGGGCTGCTGCGTGTGACCGGCGACAAGCTGATCATACCGCCCGAAGCCCGCGCGCTGACCCGCATGATCGCGCGCAACTTTGACGCCTATGACCTGAGCAAGGCAGGCCACAGCTCGGCAATCTGACCGAAAACAGGCCGGTCCGGTTGCCGCCCCTTGCGCAGAACAACGAACGCGGGACTTGACGTGCGCGGGGGGTTTTCCCCACACTTGCACCATGGGCGGCCGTGCCGCCCAAAGCCGAGGCAGGCTGAAAATCAGGCAGATCGTGCCCTTGCCCGCAACGGGCGGCCCCTTTCGTGCAGATGCTCTGCAACCGGAATGAGGGACAGCACCCATGCGCGTTTTTACAGTCCTCGGCCCCAGCCAGTCAGGGAAAACCACCCTGGTCGAGGCCATCAGCCGCCTAGATGGCCGGCCCACAACCTTCGATGTTTCCGGAACCGTGCATTTGCACGGTTTTTCTTATTTGGACGAACCCTGGTGCGCCATCGACGTGGATGGCGGCAGCGATACGCTGGCCTATGTCGGCCCCGCCATGGCGATATCGGACGCCGCTGTCGTGGTTGTGCCGCCGGACCCGGACGCGGCTGTTCTGTGCGCCCCGTATCTGAGCCTGGTCGAAGAAGCCGGTATTCCCTGTTTCCTGTTCCTCAACCGAATGGACAATCCCAACGGCCGCATCCGGGACATCATCGCGGCGCTACAGACCTATTGCACCCACCATATCGCCCTGCGCCAGGTGCCGATCCGCGAGGGCGATACGATCGTTGGCGCGGTTGACCTGATCTCGGAACGGGCATGGAAGTACCAGGAGGGGCAGCCCTCGGCCCTGATCGAATTGCCGCAATCGGTCGAGGATCGCGAACAGGAAGCCCGGACGGAATTGCTGGAAACCCTGTCCGATTTTGACGACGCCTTGCTGGAACAGCTGATCGAGGACAAGCAGCCGCCCAGCACAGAGGTCTATGACCTTGCGGCGCAAGTGTTGCAGAACCACCAGATCATTCCCGCCTGTCTTGGGGCCGCCAGCCATGGCAACGGCCTGACCCGCCTGATGAAGGCATTGCGGCACGAAGCACCGGAATTCGACATTGCAGCCGGGCGCGACGAGGCCGCGGACACCGCCTGCGCCATCGCCGGGTTTGCCGATGTGAAAAAGCACATCGGAAAGATCATCGTTCTGCGCGGTCTTGGCCGGGGGATCAAGGCACATGAACCGTTGGGCGGCGAAACCGTGGGCAGCCTGACAGCACTGGATGCCAAGACCCAGATCGGCGCGCTTGAGGCCGGTCAGGTCGGGCTGGCAGTCAAGTCAGATCACCTGAACCCCGGTTTTTTGTATGACGAGGCATCCGCATCGCCCCTTCCCGAATGGGCCTCGTCGCACCCGGCAGCGCATCGGCAACGTGTTTCACCCACGCATGAACGCGACGATGTCCGCCTGTCCAATGCGCTCGCCCGGCTGGTCGAAATTGATCCAGGTCTGCATATGGAACAGGATGAACTGAGCGGACACGCCGTTCTGGGCGCACAGGGGCCGCAGCACATGCGCCGCGTAACGGCAAAACTGGCCGAGGATTTCGGCGTCGAGGTTCAATGCGACCCCGTGGAAACGGCCTATCGCGAGACCATCCGTACATCCATCGAACACCGGCACCGGCACCGCAAGCAATCGGGCGGGGCGGGGCAGTTTGCCGATGTCGTTATTTCCGTTGCACCGATGCCGCGCGGTTCGGGGTTCAGCTTTGAAGAAGTGGTCAAAGGCGGCGCGGTGCCAAAGAACTATATCCCGTCGGTCGAAAACGGTGCCAAGGATGCGCTGGTGACGGGTCCCGAAGGGTTTCCGGTCGTCGATGTCAAAGTCACGCTGAGCGATGGTAAACATCACAACGTGGACAGTTCCGATTATGCGTTCCGCACCGCGGGCAAGAATGCTGTGCGCGAAGCTCTGCCGCAAGCCAAACCGGTTGTCCTGCAACCCATTCTGAACGCTGAAATACACCTGCCATCGGATTTTGTCGGGGATCTTGTTCCCACGATCAGTACGTTACAGGGTCAGGTTCTTGGGTTCGAGGGCAATCCCAACGCCTCGGGCTGGGAAATCTTCAACGCCAAGCTGCCTGCTGTGGCGCAGGATGAATTGCACCGCGCGCTGGCCAGCGCGACGCGCGGCACCGGGTGGGTCAGGCTGAGTTTCGACCATTACGAAGAACTGCGTGGCCCGGTGCCGAAATCGGCATCACAGGAAAAGGTCGAGAACGCCTGAACCCGGCGCGCTGCGGGGTCGTATCACCCCGCCGCCGCAATCAGTTCCCGCGTATATTCGGTCTGGGCGTTTTCGAACAGATCCTCGGCCGCGCCCATCTCGATCACGTCGCCGTTGCGCATGACGATCACGTTGTGCGACATGGTCCGCACGACCTTTAGGTCGTGGCTGATGAACAGATAGGCCAGCCCGTATTTGCGTTGCAAATCGCGCAACAAATCGACGATTTGCACCTGCACGGTCATGTCCAGCGCGCTGGTCGGTTCGTCCAGCACCAACAGCTTGGGCCGCAGCACCATCGCCCGCGCAATCGCGATACGCTGTCTCTGACCGCCCGAAAACTCGTGCGGGTAACGGTCCATCGCGGCGGGGTCCAGTCCAACCTCGGTCATCACTTCGGCCACCAGGTCACGCGGCGCGCGGTGGGGGTCGACCTTGTGGATTGCCAGCCCCTCGGCGATGATCTGCATACAAGTCATGCGCGGGCTGAGGCTTCCGAACGGGTCCTGAAACACGATCTGCATATCCTTGCGCAGCCTGCGCAATTCGCGCGTTGACCAGCGGCGCACATCCTGGTCGCGGAAGGTGATGCCGCCTTCGGAGGCGATCAGCCGCATGATCGCCAGCGCCAGCGTCGTCTTGCCCGAACCGCTTTCACCGACGATGCCCAATGTCTCGCCCGCGCGGACCTTTAGCGATGCGTCATTCACGGCTTTTACATGGCCCACCGTGCGCTTGAGGAACCCCCGCTGGATCGGAAACCAAACCTTAAGATGATCGGTCCGCGCGACCTCTTCGGCGTCCATGTCAACAGGGTCGGGCTGCCCCGACGGCTCGGCGGCCAGCAATTTGCGCGTATAGGGATGCTGAGGGTTGTCGAATATTTCGGTCGTCACACCGGATTCGACGATCTCGCCATCCTTCATCACGCAGACCCTGTCGGCGATGCGGCGCACGATGCCCAGATCATGCGTGATAAACAGCATCCCCATGTTCTCGGATTTCTGAAGCTCTGCCAGCAATTCGAGAATCTGCGCCTGGATGGTCACGTCCAGCGCGGTGGTCGGCTCGTCCGCGATCAGGATATCCGGCTTGTTGGCCAGCGCCATCGCGATCATCACCCGCTGACGCTGCCCGCCGGACAGCTGGTGCGGATAGCTGTCCAGACGATCCTGGGGATCGCGAATACCGACCTTGGTCAGCAGCTCGACTATCCGGTCCCGCGCCGCTTGGCCCGATACGCCCTGGTGCAGGGCCAGCGATTCCGCCATCTGCTTCTGGATCGTGTGCAACGGGTTGAGCGAGGTCATCGGCTCTTGAAAGATAAAGCTGATATCGTTGCCGCGCACGCCCATCAGCTTGTTTTCCGACGCGCCGATCATCTCGTCGCCGTCATACCGGACCGACCCTTCGACAATGGCGCTGTCGCCCAGCAGAGACACCGTGCTGAGCGCGGTAACCGATTTGCCCGACCCGGATTCGCCCACCAGCGCAACCGTTTCGCCACGATCCACGGTAAAGGAAACGCCCTTGACCGCCGCCGAGACCTGCCCGTCCTGCCGGAACGAGACCTTGAGGTTGTTCACATCCAAAAGGCTCATGAGAAGGTCTTTCTGGGATCAAACGCATCGCGCACGCCTTCGAAGATGAAGACCAGCAGCGACAGCATGACGGCAAAGGTGAAGAACGCGGTAAAGGCCAGCCACGGCGCCTGCAGGTTCTGCTTGGCCTGCAAGGTCAGCTCGCCCAGCGACGGGGCCGAGGATGGCAGGCCAAAGCCAAGGAAATCCAACGAGGCCAGCCCGCCGATGGTGCCGGTCACGATGAACGGCATAAAGGTCAGCGTCGCGACCATCGCGTTGGGCAGCATGTGGCGGAACATGATGGTCATGTTGCCAACCCCCAGGGCCCGCGCGGCGCGGACATATTCAAGGTTGCGCGCCCTCAGGAACTCGGCCCGGACAACGCCGACCAGCCCGGTCCAGCCGAACAGGATCATCAGGGCCACCAGCAGCCAGAAACTTCGCCCCAGGATCGCAAACATGATGATGATGACATAAAGCGACGGCGTCGCCGACCAGATCTCGATGACCCGCTGGAAAATCAGGTCCAGCCAGCCGCCAAAGAAGCCTTGTATGGCACCGGCGAAAATGCCGATCAGGCTGGCCGCACCGGTGACGACAAGCGTGAACAGGATCGACAGGCGAAAGCCGTAGATCACGCGGGCGAGAACGTCTCGTTTGGTGTCGTCGGTACCCAGCAGATTCTGACCGTTGGGCGGCAGGGGGGCCGCGCCGGGCCGGTCGACCGATGTGTTGTAGGAATACGGGATCAAGGGCCAGACCGACCATCCCCGCTCGAACCCGTCCGCCTCGAATGTTCCGGCCTCGATCTGCGCGATGATGCCTTCGGGGTCGTCAAAACATTGCTCCAGCCCACCGCTGTCGATCAGGCAGCGCACTTCGGGGTCGCGATAGATCGCTTCGGTCTGGAAATCCCCGCCAAACTCGGTTTCGGCGTAAAAATGGAAGATCGGAGTATAAAAATCGCCTCGGTATTTGATGAGGATCGGTTTGTCATTGGCGATGAACTCGGCAAACAGGGACAGCCCGAACAAAACCGAAAATATGAGGAGCGACCAGAACGCCCGGCCGTTGCGCCGGAAATTGCGCCAGCGGCGCTGATTGAGGGGGGAAAGTGCCATTTACCCCTCCCGCTTTTCGAAGTCGATGCGTGGGTCGACCAGCACATACATCAGGTCGCTGATGATACCGACGATCAGGCCCATCAGGCCGAATATGAAGAGTGTGCCGAATATCACCGGGTAATCCCGCGCCACGGCGGCCTCGAATCCCAGGCGGCCCAGGCCATCCAGCGAAAAGATGGTTTCAATGATGATGGAACCGCCAAAAAAGACCCCGATGAACACCGCGGGGAACCCCGCGATCACGATCAGCATCGCATTGCGAAAAACGTGACCATACAGCACGCGGTGTTCGCTCAGCCCTTTGGCGCGCGCAGTCATGACGTATTGCTTCTTGATCTCGTCAAGAAACGAATTTTTCGTCAGCAGCGTCAGCGTTGCAAAGGCGGAAATCGTCAGGGCGATGATCGGCAGCGCAATATGCCAGAAGTAATCCGCCACCTTGCCAAACAGGCTGAGGCTTTCCCAATTGTCAGAGGTCAACCCGCGCAGCGGGAAAATCTGCCAATAAGACCCGCCCGCAAACAGAACCAGCAACAGGATCGCAAACAGGAAGCCCGGAATGGCATAGGCCACGATTATCATCCCGCTGGTCCATGTATCAAAGCTGGACCCGTCTTTGATCGCCTTGCGGATGCCAAGTGGAATGGACACCAGATAGGCAATCAGCGTGGACCATAGCCCCAGCGAGATGGATACCGGCATCTTTTCGACCACCAGGTCGATCACACTGATCGAGCGGAAATAGCTTTCGCCGAAATCCAGCGTCAGGTAATTGCCCATCATGGTCAGGAACCGCTCGAGCGGTGGCTTGTCAAAGCCGAACTCTTTCTCGAGGTCTTCGATAAATTCCTTTGGCAGGCCCCGTGCGCCGACATAATCGCTGTCGGAACCAAAGGTTTCTTCGTTTGTGGCCCCTTCGCCGCCGGCAAACCCGGCGAACACGTCGCCTTCGCCCTGCATCTGCGCAAGAATCTGTTCAATCGGCCCGCCCGGAACAAATTGCACCAGCGTGAAGTTGACGATCATGATGCCCAGCAAAGTCGGAATGACCAACAGTAGGCGTCTTAGAATATATGCTCCCAAGGGTTTTTTACCTCAACGCGCCAGCGGCTTTCAGGGCTTCGTATTTCTCTTGGTTGAACCACCAAAAGTCCAGATAGCCAAGCCCCCGCGGCGGCAATTCCTCGGGGTGTTCGAACATGTCGTAATAGGCAACCCAATGCTCCGGGACGTAACCGGCCGGAATCTGGATGCGCCGGAACCGCAGCGCACGGTCCAGCGCCTTGAGCGCGGCAATCTCTTCTTCGCGCGAATTGGTCAGCAGCGACTTTTCGATGATCGCGTCAATAAGAGGATCCTGCAGCGATTGCGGGTTATAGGATGACACGACCGCCGTTTCCGAACCATAGGCCTGTTTCAGACCGGTACTGGCGGTCTCGAACGGCTGGTTGCGGAAGAACATCATGTCCCAGTCCTTGTCGTAATAGCGCTGGGCATATTGCGCCGTGTCGACCTTTTCCGCCTCGACCGACACGCCAAAATTCTTGAGCGTTTCAACATAGGTCGTGATGATTGCCTCGACCGTGTCCGACGAGGCGCCGGACAGCATGATCTTGAACTGCATCAATTCACCATCGGCGTTGCGCAGCTTGCCATCGCCGCCGACGGTCCAACCCGCCTCTTCCAGCAACTTCAGCGCGCGGCGCTTGTTGCGTCGGTCGGTCGGGCGATCCGGGTTCGACGTATGCGCCATGACCGCTTCTTCGGTGAACAACTCGGCCGGGACCACGTCGCCGAGGCTTTCCAAAAACGTCCTTTCCAACCCCTCGGGCACGCCAAAGGCCTGAGCTTCGGAATTCTCGGTAAACGAGTGGCGCTGGGTCGTCAGGCCATATTGCAAAGATGCCGCCGTCCAGTCGAAGTTGAACGCAAGGCCCAGTGCCTCGCGAACCTTGATGTCGGTAAAGGGGTCGCGCAGAAAGTTGAATACAAATCCCGACGCCACCGGAGGGGTCATGTCCGGCACGGTTTCCAGTTTTACATAGCCTTTTTCAACGGCCGGAAAATCATAGCCCGTTGCCCATTTCTTGGTGCTACCCTCGGCCCGGAAAGTATATAGCCCGGCCTTGAACGCCTCGAACTCGGCTGCGTCATCTGCGAAATACTCGACCTTCACCCGTTCAAAATTGTGCCGCCCCTTGTTGATCGGCAGGTGCCAGCCCCAATAGTCGGGGTTGCGCTTGTAGACGATGAACCGGTTCGCCTCATAACTGTCCAGAACATAGGGCCCGCTACCCAGCGGAATGTTCCAGCTTTGCTTGTCCAGCCTCTCTCCGGTGCGTTCATACCAGTCTTTCGAGAAAACCGGCGTGCTGCCGACCTGGGAAATCAGCGACCGACGCGAGATACCATCCACAAAGTTGTATCTGATCGTGTGGTCATCGATGATCTCGTAGCCTTCGATGCGCTGCTTGACCGCGCGCGCATAACTGCGGATCGCCTGGTCAAGGAACAGATCATGCGTAAAGGCAGCGTCATGCGCCGTCAGCGGCGTGCCGTCCGAAAACCTGGCTTCGGGGCGCATGTGAAACACGCACCACCTTTTGGATTTGGGGTATTCGACCGCCTCGGCAATCAGCCCATATAGTTCGGTAATGGAATCCGCCGGCGTCTGCGTGCCAAACGGGCCGTCGCCGAACATCCCTTCAGCCACCAAACCGGAATACAGCCCCGCCTTGCCCTGCCAGTTCCAGCGGTTCATCCCGTCAAATGTTCCGCGCGTACTGACCGAGATTTCGCCGCCCACCGGCGCGTTGGGGTTCACATAGTCGAAATGCGGGTAATCCGCCGGGTATTTCAGGTCACCGAAAAAGGAATACCCGTGCGCCCGGATGATCTCTTCTTCGTCCACCCCGGTCGCCAGACCGGCGCCCGGCACCATCGAGGTCAGCGCACTGGCCCCAAGCATTTGCAACGTGGTTCTGCGATCGACTTCAATCCTGAAGTTTCGCTCATCTTTCTTCACCATTGCTGCTCTCCTGCGGTCTTTATGAACCTGTATCTTGTGCGCGCCAGCTAAATTGCCAGCGGTGACAGTTGCAAGTTTAGAGTGCGTGAACGCTTTGTGAAGATTCCTTGAGACAAAAAAAGCCGCTGCGCGGGGCAGCGGCCTTGGATTTTTCGGATCCTGAACCGGATCAGTTGCCGATCGTCTGCAGATACGCGATCAGGTCCGCGCGATCTTCGGGCTTTTTCAAGCCGGCAAAGCTCATGGAGGTGCCGGAAATATAGGCGCTGGGCTTGGTCAGGAATGCATCCAGTGCTTCGGGCGTCCAGTTGCCGCCATGCGCCTGCATGCTGGCGGAATACCCGGTGAACCCTTGGGCCGAGGCAACCGGACGGTCAACAACACCGTAAAGGTAAGGGCCGGTTCCATTGGCGCCATCTTCAAGCTTGTGGCAGGCCGTGCACTTGCGGAACACCTTGGCGCCCTTTTCCGGATCGGCTGCGGCCAGCATATCCTCGAACGCGACTTCAGGCTCATCGCCCCCGGACGCACCGGCACTGTCGGTTTCGATAACATACGCCGCGTCGCCATGCCCTCCGACGTGGTAAAGAACATCCGCGCCCCATTTGGCCAGAAGCAATACAAGGAAGGTGCCAAACAGGCCTGCTGCGGCCTTTGTAACTGTCATCGTGTCGAACATTGATCGCTTGTCCATTTCAGCTGTCTGCGGGGTGTCTAAGGCTTCCCCTGACAAGAGGCAAGGTATAGACACCGCGACTAAACGCCCAAATAACGAACTTGTTGCACGGAATCGACCAAATGACCAAACGCATTGCATTTCAGGGAGAACCCGGAGCCTATAGCCACGAGGCCTGCCGCGACGCGCGCCCCGACATGGAGCCGCTGGCCTGCCGTACTTTCGAGGATGTGATCGAATCAGTGCGCTCGGGCCAGGCCGATCTGGCCATGCTGCCGGTCGAAAACACGACCTATGGGCGTGTCGCCGACATTCACAGGTTACTGCCCCATAGCGGGTTGCATATTGTCGACGAAGCGTTTGTGCGGGTTCATATCAACTTGCTTGGCGTCCCCGGCGCCCAGCTTGACGACATCACCGAGGCACATTCCCATCTGGTCTTGCTGCCACAATGCGCGGGCTTCCTGAAGGAACACGACATCCGCGGCCGCGTCAGCCCCGACAATGCGCGCGCCGCGCGCGAAGTGGCCGAAGCAGGCGAAAAGCATTCAGCCGCGCTGGCCAGTGAACTGGCGGCAGAGATTTACGGCCTGAACGTGCTGGCCCGGCATATCGAGGACCGCGGCGACAACACCACCCGTTTTCTGGTCATGTCGCGCCAAGCCGATGATTCGCGGCGCGGGACCCACGGGATGATCACCAGCTTCGTGTTCCAGGTCCGCAACATTCCTGCCGCGCTTTACAAGGCGCTTGGGGGCTTTGCCACCAACGGAATCAACATGACCAAGCTGGAAAGCTATATGGTCGACGGATCCTTTACAGCCACGCAGTTCTATTCTGACATCGTTGGGCACCCCGATGACCGGAACGTTCAGCTGGCCATGGAAGAACTGGCCCATTTTACCACGAATGTCGAAATCCTGGGGGTCTACCCCGCCGCGCAACCCCGCGGCTAAACCAACCCGCCGGCCGATGCGCCATTGGCGGGCGGCCTGACCGCGGCCTTCGGCGGTCGGGTCATGCGCCGTGCAAGTGACGTTCTTCCAATTCCCGCGCAAATTCGCTGAGCCGCAGTTGCATCTGGCGGCGGAACCGGGATTTGCCCAGCTTGAAGGACTGTAGCAACAGCCGTGCAGGCAGGGATTTTGCCGCCAGCGACATTTCGATGTTCAGCCGGGTTCGGCGTTGCGACAGGGCCAGAAACTCAACCGTGGTCAACCCGGTCATGCCTTTGCTGGCCGATTGGAACTGCATCAGAACCGGGCGTTCGCATTCGCTCATGACGACAGAAACCTGTCTTGGCTTGCCACGCACCCGAAACTCGGTTTCCCAGGTCATGCCAGCCGCCGGGGGCGATTGCATGACGGTGCGCCTGACATCCACGCCGCGCCGCATCGCCATCCGTTCGAATCGCTCAAAATCCGAGACCATTTCGAAAACGGCACCGATGGGGGCTTCTATATCTTCGCGGGCTGAAAACTGCATATTCGTCTATGTATCCAAAGGTCTTGGCTCAGTGTCCTGTCAGTCCAGCGTATCTGCAAGCCAGTTTTGCAGCAGGAAATGGGCAATTGCACCTTTGCGGGCAGGCAAAAGCTTTGGATTCTCGCCTGCAAAGGCCTGCATCATCTCGGATTTGGTGACCCACATCGCGTCTTCGATCTCGACCGGATCGATGCGGATGTCCTGCGACAATGCCTCGCCCGCGCAGCCAAACATCAAGGACGCAGGGAATGGCCAGGGTTGGCTGGCAAGATAGCGTACCGGCCCGACGGGGACGCCGGCCTCTTCCATGACTTCGCGCCGAACCGCCGCCTCAAGGGTCTCGCCGGGTTCAACAAAGCCTGCCAGCAAGGAATACATCCCCTCGGGCCAGCCCGGCGACCTTCCGACCAGAACGGATTGCCCATATGTGATCAGCATGATGACCACTGGGTCGGTTCTTGGAAAATGCTGGCCGCCGCAGGACGGGCAGCTGCGTTGCCACCCAGCCTGAGAAATGTCGCTGCGCGCGCCGCACCTGGCGCAAAAACCATGGGTTTCATGCCAGCCGATGACGGCCTTGGCCGTCGCGGCAAGCTCGGCATCGCGTGTCGACAGCCGGGTCATGATCCGGCGCAGCTCGGCAAAGACATGGCCCTGGGGCAGGTCCGGGTGTTGCTGTTCGCTTTGGTCGACAAACGCCCCGAGGCCAGACAGATCATGGCCTTCGGGGATCCAGCCCGAGACATCCATTGCGAACAGCCCCGACCCCGCATCCGTCAAACCCAGAAACAACGGCGCATCGAGCGCCCCGCCAGGCCCGCTTTGTACCAGACCATGCGACATCGGCACCAGGGCCAGACGGTCCAGCGCCTCGCCCTTGACCAGCGGCTTGCCCCGCCAAAGCAGCAGGCACCGGGCCTCTGGGTCCGCCTGGATCTCGGCCAGCCGGTCCGGGTCATTGCGGATATGCGCGGCCCGATCCAGACCGGAACCGCCAAATGTTACCTGTTCTGCGTGCTTCATTCCGTGGTTCCCGAACTTTTGTCTGGGGCTGCCACGTCTGAACCCGTGGTGCAACGGAAATTCGCGCAGCCGAAACACCTCTGCCGCCGAAAGGCCGCATGGACGTCGCGGAAAATGCATATAGTAATTGAACTATTGAATTCTCTTGTAAGACATTAATCCAAAGCCCTGACGTTGAAGACAAACACCCCGCCGCCGCCGAACGGGTCCGACAAGGACCGGGCGCGCATCAGAATCCTCGCAACATCAGACCTTCACATGAATGTGACGGGGTTCGATTATTATGCGGACCACGCCGACAGCAGCATCGGCTTTACCCGCACGGCGACCCTGATCCGACAGGCTCGGGCAGAATTTGAGCGGAACGGCGACACGGTCTTGCTGTTCGATAACGGGGATGCGTTGCAGGGTACTCCGTTTGGCGATTGGGCGGCAACCTGTTTGCAGCGGTCCCATCCGCTGATGCAGGCCTTTTCAGAGCTGGGCTATGACGCGATTGGGCTGGGGAATCACGACTTTTCCTTTGGGCTTGCCAGCCTGGACCGAATCCTGGCGCAGTCGCCATGCCCCGTCCTGTCCAGCAACGCGCATAGGATCGGCCCCCAGACTGTTTGGGCGCCATCGGCCATTCTGACGCGGCAGGTGCGCGTGGGCGGGCGATATGTTCCCATTCGGATCGGCGTCCTGTCCGTTCTGCCGCCCCAGACAGCACAATGGGAAGCGCATCGGTTGGAAGGCCAAGTCAACGTCACCGATGCACTGCGCCAGGCGCGCGAAGCCTCGACAGGCTTGCGACGCCAGGGATGCGATCTGGTCGTGGCCCTGGCGCATTCCGGCCTGGGGCAGGCCGAGGCGGCACCCGGTTTGGAAAACGCCGCAGTTCCGATGGCCGCTTTGCCCGATATTGACGTGTTGATCACCGGGCATACCCACCTGACTCTGCCGGGCCCCGGACACGCGGATCTGGACTTTGTGGACAACGCCACCGGGCATATTCACGGCACGCCTGCGGTCATGCCGGGATCGGCGGGGTCTCACCTTGGGGTCATTGACCTGACGCTGACCCTGGACGCGGCCATCGGCTGGCGCGTGGCCACGTCGCACGCTGACCTGCGCGCCGTGGCAGGCGGGCCGGACCTATCCGACGCGCCCGCAGCGCCCGAGGACGCCAAACTGCTCAAACTGTTTGCCGAGGGGCATGAACAGACACGGCTTCGTGCGGCCAGCCCCGTGGGCACCATCGCGCAACCAATGCACAGTTTTTTCAGCTTTTGCGTCCCGGACAAAGGTCTCGCCACCGTTGCTGCGGCGCAGGCGGCGGCGTTGCGACCCTATCTGGCCGGAACGCCTGCGGACGGCCTTCCGGTTCTGTCAGCCACCGCCCCGTCCAAATTCGGGGGCCGCGCCGGGCCGCGCCACTATACCGATATTGCCGCAGGGGCGCTTTCGATGCGTCATGTCGCGGACCTGAACATTTTCCCGAATGAGTTGCGCGCTGTGATCGTATCGGGTGAGGACCTGCGCGATTGGCTGGAGATGTCCGCCGGGATTTTCAACCACCTGCCCAATGGCTCTGCCCCCGCCTTGATCGACCCGAAACGGGCGGGGCATAATTTCGACGTGATTTTCGGGCTGACCTACCAGATTGACCCGTCCTGCCCTGCGCGTTTTGACGACCGGGGCGTGCTTTGCGACCCTGACGCCTTTCGTATTTCCCGGTTGCAGTTTGGCGGACGGCCCGTATCGCCCGAACAGCGCTTTGTCGTTGCGCTCAACAATTACCGGGCCAATGGGGGCGGGCATTTTCCCTTCACCACCAGGGCCCGTCAGATCAAGCTGCCGCAAACACCGATCCAGGATATCCTTCGCGACTATCTTTCGGGCGCGCGGCCAAGCGACCCGCTGGAAAGGGCCGCCGATCCGTTCCAGTTGAAACCCCGATCCGCAAGGCAGGCCATTTTGAAGACCGGGCCGGGCGCGGCGAAATACCTGGACGAACTCGGGCGCTTTTCGCCGCGCGTGCTTGACCGGGATGCCGACGGGTTCATGAAACTGCACCTGTCCTTGTGACGGGTTGTCATTTCGCCCCGGCAGCCCTATATCCACGCATGAGAGGTTGGCGCGGGCGAGCGCCTCGCCAACCTGGTCAGGTCCGGAAGGAAGCAGCCACAACGAGTCCCGCTTGGGTCGATGTCCAGCCTCTCACTTACCACTTGTCCGGCACCCGCTGCCGGCCCTTTTCCCCCGGAAAAACAAACAATGCAGCCCGCGAATGCGGTCCTTGATGCTGTGCGACAAGCAGACCGAACCGGGTCGTGCGGGACAGACGGCGCGTAGAACCGCCCCTCCCCCCGCGGTCAGCGTGACCGGCTTAGCATCAGGCGGTTGCGATTCGTCAGGCGATCAGGCGGGGCCAAACCGCCGCGTTTCGGCGTGCAAATACGCCGATATGGCCAATCTCAGCCAGGCCGTGATCTTGCGGTGCAACAAGATGGCGCTGCGCTTTTGGCCCATAAAGCTCGGCCAGGCGCCATACCGCCTGGGCCGGGACCATCTGGTCGTCGGCAAAGGCAAACAGATCAATCTGTCCGCCCACGCCCGCAGGGTTTAGTACAGGCAGATCAGTACCAATATCCGCAAGATAACTGCGCGGCGACGTGCACCATTTCCGCCACTGCCAATAGACAGGGGCCGGCAGGTCTGCCCCAAAGCCCAGCGCCTTGCCCGGCAAATACCCCATGACGCGGGCCGCCAAGGGTGCGTGCCCGAACCAGAATAACGCCGCCATCGCCCGATAGGGCCAGGGGTGATCGGCAAGGGATACCATCCCAGCACTGACACAGATCATCCGGTCAACCCGGTCAATATCAGGTTGGACCGGGCCCAGCATGCCGCCGACAGAATGACCGATCACCCACAGTTTCGCCTGGGGATAACGCCGCCGCATCTCGGCCCGTGCCGATGGCATGTCCAGCACCGCCCAATCCGCCATGGTGACCTTTGATCCGCGTAACGGCCCTTGCAGCGAGGTTTCGAAATCGCGGTAGTCATACGTCAGGCAAGCGATCCCGTGCGCGGCGGCCAACCAGCTTGCGAAATGCTGGTAATACGCGCGCGGCACCCCCGTTGCACTGTTTAGAACCACAACCGTTTCCGGCGCGGTTTGCGGCACGTAAAGGCGGGCTGATAATTCGACATCGCCCGCGGGGAACCGGAAATCTTCGGTTGCAACAGCTTGTGAAAAGTCCAGCATCCTGAGCCGCCTCCAATTTCTGAACTGTATGGTTCACTTTTCACTCAGCCCTATGCCAACCGTTCCCGTCAAGCGGGTTCCTGCATGACCAAACGTCCGGTGGCGCCGTCACCGGCTGATAGTGCCGCGCCATCATGAAAGGACTGGCATCAATCATCTTGACTTGCCCCGTCAACAGTCGATAGCCGTTGCATGATGGTTTCCGCGCCCATACCGGGCCGGGATGAAAAGGGAACACGGTGCGGTCAAAACCGGAAAGCCGGAAATGACCAAAGCCGCGACTGCCCCCGCAACTGTAAGCGGTGAGCAATGCCGAAATTACCACTGGCCAGCAGGCCGGGAAGGTCGGCAAAGCAACGACCCGCAAGTCAGGAGACCTGCCATCAAACGCGAAACTGAAACTCGGGCGGGGTGTCCGGGCAGGGTCTGACCGCAGTGTTCGGGTCTTCCTGTGCCAGATACGTCGCCCCCTGCGCGGAGGGCGCTCGATGAACTGGTCAACACAATCCCATATTTTCACCGCGACCGTGTGCCAGCACACCGGGGCCCCCTGCCCCGCGCTGGCCCGGCTGGCTCGGGCCGTGGCACGCGCGCTGGAAGCAGCAGCACCCGTCACACAGGCAGATTTCGAAATCGAAGGCAGCAGCGAACTGACACATTGTGCCGACGGGTGCATGGCGGCGTTCAGGGCAACCCACCAGATGATCCGCATATTCTGCGGCACCCAGGCCGGTGCAAACTGCGCAAAGATGGACCGATACGCCGATATGATGTTCAGCGGGCACGACGCGCCCCTGCCGTCAGGAACATTGGCGCACCCACCCTGCGCCATGCTTCAGGTGCAACCCCTCAGCACCCAGCGACCCGTGGAAATTGCGGCGGCCCCTCCGCCGTGACTTAGAAAGCCACGCGGGCGCCGGCGGGCGCCAAGGCCCAGTTC
The DNA here is from genome assembly GCA_030427405.1 of Alphaproteobacteria bacterium. Lineage (GTDB taxonomy): Bacteria > Pseudomonadota > Alphaproteobacteria > Rhodobacterales > Rhodobacteraceae > Ruegeria. The sequence goes on from JAUHXK010000002.1 coordinate 46,861, forward strand.
ATCTGTTCCTCGGTCTCGACGGCACAGATTCGCACCTTGCGCAGACGCTTCAGCGCGGCCTCTGATGGCTCGCCGCATTCGACCATCAGCCGCAGCACAACCATTCCTGAGCGTCCGCACCCGCCGCGACAATGCACCAACACGCGCCCACCACCCGACAAGGCGTGACGCGCCGCCGCGCTGACCTCGGACCATGATTCTTGAACGGCCGGGCCCGGTGCGCCAAAATCATCGACCGGCAGATGCGCCCAGCGGCTGGCACGGCTCTGAATGTCGCTGCCGAAATTCTGCGCGCCGTCCTGAAGCATTTCAACTTCGGTGGTCGTAGATATCACCAATCCCGGTTTCCAGGCCGAAATCAGATCAAGATCACCCGGATAATCACCGCTCCGGCCCGGCATGGAGGTCAACGCAAGCGTACCGCCCCCGACCTGCAGCGCGTAGATCACCAGTTGTGACATCAGGCCCACCCCCATCAAACTCGTTACTGTCAAAATCAACCTTTGAAACCTGTTCTGACATTTTTACGCGGATCGGGGCGTTTTCCAAAATGAAAAACGTCGCCCTGTGCAGTGGACGCCAGAGACTGGCGCCTCTACGCTGGCTCGACAGGACGAATCCGCCAGAGCAGACATGACCGACACGCCAACCAAAGCCTACCAGGTTCTTGCCCGTAAATACCGCCCGGAAACCTTTGCCGATCTCGTCGGCCAGGATGCCATGGTGCGCACCCTGAAAAACGCGTTCGAAGCGGACCGTATTGCGCAGGCCTTTATCATGACCGGCATCCGGGGCACCGGCAAGACAACCACCGCGCGGATCATCGCCAAGGGGATGAACTGTATCGGCCCCGACGGCACCGGCGGCCCCACGACCGAACCCTGTGGGCAATGCGAACATTGCCTGGCCATCATGGAAGGCCGTCATGTCGACGTGATGGAAATGGACGCCGCCAGCCGCACCGGTGTGAACGACATCCGCGAGATCATCGACAGCGTCCGCTATCGCGCCGCCAGCGCGCGCTACAAGATCTACATCATCGACGAGGTTCACATGTTGTCGACCAGCGCGTTCAACGCGCTGCTCAAGACGCTGGAAGAACCGCCCGAGCATGTAAAGTTCATCTTCGCCACCACCGAAATCCGCAAGGTTCCCGTCACGGTCCTGTCGCGGTGCCAAAGGTTCGACCTGCGCAGGATCGAGCCGGAAGACATGATCGCCCTGCTGAACAAGATAGCTCAGGCCGAGGGCGCACAGATCGCACAGGACGCGCTGGCGCTGATCACCCGCGCCGCCGAAGGTTCGGCCCGCGATGCGACCTCGCTGCTGGATCAGGCGATTTCCCATGGTGCGGGCGAAACCACAGCCGAGCAGGTCCGCGCAATGCTGGGCCTCGCCGACCGGGGGCGGGTGCTGGACCTGACAGACATGATCCTGCGCGGGGATGCAGCTGGCGCGCTAGCCGAGCTTGGCGGGCAATATGCCGAAGGCGCCGACCCGCTTGCCATATTGCGCGATCTGGCTGAAATCACGCATTGGGTCTCAGTCGTCAAGATAACGCCCGATGCGGCCGCGGACCCGACGGTTTCCCCCGACGAACGCGCGCGCGGCCTGCAAATGGCCGAGGCCTTGCCGATGCGGGTGCTGACCCGCATGTGGCAAATGCTGCTCAAGTCGCTTGAAGAGGTCTCGGTCGCGCCCAACACGATGATGGCGGCAGAAATGGCCATCATCCGCCTGACCCATGTGGCCGACCTGCCCAGCCCCGAAGACCTGATCCGACGCCTGCAATCGGCACCGCCACCACCGCCGCCGGGCAGCAATGGCACCGGCGTTTCCGCCAGTACCGACCCGGGCGCGGCTCAGGCCCCGCAACCGCCTTCAGGTGCCTACATATCGGCGCCTCGCAGCACCGGCGGCGCAGCCCCGACAACCGCCCTGGCACAGGATCTCGACGCCGCGCTGGCGCGTTATCCGACATTTGACCACGTGATCGAACTGATCCGGTCCAACCGCGATGTCAAACTGCTGGTCGAGGTCGAAAACGGCATCCGCCTTGTGTCCTACCAACCCGGGCGCATCGAATTCACCCCGACAGATCAGGCCCCGACCGACCTGGCTCAGCGCCTCGGCGCATCCTTGCAACGATGGACTGGCAACAGATGGGCCATTTCCGTTGTATCCGACGGCCAGGCCCCAACCATCGCCGAGATCCGCGACGCCGCCGAACTGGCGCTCAGGGCCCAAGCGCTTGAACACCCGACAGTGCGCGCGGTCCTGGAGCATTTCCCCAAGGCGACAATCACAAGGATCGAAACCCCCGAACAACTTGCCGCCCAGGTCGAAACCGAGGCCCTGCCCGAGGTCGAAGACGAATGGGACCCGTTTGAGGAGGATTGACCCCGAACCGGCGCGAAACGATCTCTGCTCTTGTTCGCAAGCCCGGCAATTGCGATATGTGCCCCACGCACTCACGGCGCGCTGCGCCCCGCAACCAGGAGAAACAACAAAATGCTCAAAGGACTCGGCGGCCTGGGCGACATGGCCAAGATGATGAAATCCGCACAGGATCTTCAAACCAAGATGACCGAGATGCAGGAAGAGCTGAACACCATGATGGTCGTCGGCGAATCCGGGGCCGGTCTGGTCAAGGCGACCGCCACCGCCAAAGGAGAGCTAAAGGGCCTGGACATCGACCCGTCGATCTTCAACAGCGACGACAAGGAAGTGGTCGAAGACCTGATCCTGGCCGCAATCAAGGACGCCCAGACCAAGGCGACGGAACGGTCGCAGGAAGAAATGGCCAAGCTGACCGAAAGCATGGGTCTGCCCAAGGACATCAAACTGCCCTTCTGATCTTCATCTTTTCTCAAATACTCCCGCCGGAGGCGTCTGCCGGCGCCACCCAGGACAGACCGTGAGCTCGAACAGCGACATCGACAATCTGATCGACCTGATGGCCAAGCTACCGGGCCTCGGCCCGCGCTCGGCCCGTCGCGCCGTTCTGCACCTGATCCGCAAACGCGCCCTGCTGCTGACGCCCCTGTCGGACGCAATGCAGCAGGTGGCCGCCACGGCACGCGAATGTCTGAATTGCGGCAATGTGGGCACCACGGACATTTGCGATATCTGCAACTCCGAGGACCGCGCCACCGGAGAGCTTTGCGTGGTTGAAGACGTGGCCGACCTTTGGGCGATGGAACGCGCCGGCGTCTTCAAAGGCCGCTACCACGTACTAGGCGGCACGCTCTCGGCGCTGGACGGCGTCGGCCCGGACGAGCTGCGCATTCCACGCCTCAAAGATCGGGTCACGGCCGAAAGCATCACCGAGATCATCCTGGCCTTGAACGCCACAGTCGACGGCCAGACCACCGCCCATTACATCGCCGATCAGCTTGACGGCCAGGTCCGCCTGACCTCATTGGCCCAGGGTGTGCCGATTGGCGGAGAGCTGGATTACCTGGATGACGGAACGATCACCGCGGCCCTGCGCGCACGCAAGGAAATCTGACACCGCGCCCGGCAAAAGTGCCTTTGGCAGGCGCGTTTGCACCAAATCCCGATTACCCCTAGCATGAGTTCAATGTCGTCCCACCTCGGTATCAGACCGGATGCTCAGATTTCTGCAACGAAGCTTGCTTGGCGTGCCAAAAAGGAAACATGCGTGCCTTAAATGCCGAGGTCAGACCGCGTCGGAAACCGGACCCAAACTGATCGAACGCCCATCGAATTCTGGAAATCGGGGACCTAAGGGTTGGTTTCGTGCTTCCGAAGTGTCAAACCTAATGGCAACAAAGCAATTTTCAGGAAGTCCGGAACAGACGATGAAACGCCTTTTTGCCCTCACGCTCGCTGCCTTTACCGCAACAGCGGCCCTGTCTCAGGACCTTGTCGACAAAGGCTTTGTCGAAGGCTGGAACATCATGATGGACCCCAATCTGGGCAATGGTTGCCTGATCCAGACGGTCTATCAGGACCTTTCGGTGGTGCGCATCGGCTATGATGCGTTGGACAATCGCGGGTATTTCACGGTGTTCCATAAGGGCTGGGGCGACATCGAGCCGGGGAAATCTTATCCGATCCGCTTTGAGCTGGACGGCAAAAGCTTTGACGCCACCGCCATCGGGTTCAAACAGGATCGCATACCGGGCGCGACGGTGTTCTTCACGGACCGTAATTTCGTTTCCGCAATCGCACAGAACAAGACGATGACAATCTACAATCCCGCTGGCGAACGCGTTCTGGCCATTGATCTGCATGGCACCGCCAAGGCGCTGGACTACGCGCGCGACTGCCAGAACAAGAAACTCTGATCACCGAATCGGATCGAAAAGCGCGTCCGCGGCGGCACAGTCGCGGATCACATCCCGGCCGCACGGCACCGGATCAAGGTCGCGCGAAAGGCACAGCCGGACCTCTTCGATGTATCCCTGCTTGCAGGTGATTGTGATCATGTCGGCCTCAAGCCCGGGATTGGCTTGCATAAAAGCCTGCTCCACCACCGACGCAGGCAGTTTGACCGCCCTGTCCAATTTGCGAAAGGCCTCAGGTCGCGCAACAGCTGCATAGGCCTGCCGTGACAAGGCGAAATAATCCGCCGCATTGAGACCCGAGCAGGTTCCGTGTTTCTTCCACTGATGCCATGCAAGGCCCGCACTGCCCTGAATATCCTCCATCGCGCGGGTCATTGCGCGCGACGGCGGGGCCTCGGGCGTGCGGCAATAAGACGGCCAGCCCTGATGAAACTGCGGCCAAAGGCCATGCAGGATCCAACCGTGGTCATGCCGTGCGTCGCACTGGTCTGACCCGCGCGCATCGCCTTCGCGGGCGCACCAGTTGGGCGACCAGTTGAGCGACAGGACGTAATAGTCGAACACACCCGACTTTTCGCCCTCGGCCAACGCAGCCACTGCGCATAAAGCCCCCAAAACCAACCCCAGAATCCCTTGGCGCATTCGCCTCTTCCCTTCTTGCCCCGCCGCGACTATATAGGCCCCAAGTTCCCCGACAACGGAAACCTGCCCCAAGACCAAGGGGCCGCCGAATTCCGGCGACGGGACAGATGTATTTAAAGGAGACGGGCTGATGGCAAAACCGCTTATGGCCAAGGCAACAGCCGTATGGCTGGTGGACAACACCACGATCAGCTTCAAGCAGATCGCGGATTTCGTAGGTATGCACGAGCTTGAGGTGCAGGGCATCGCGGATGGCGATGTGGCCGCTGGCGTCAAAGGGTTCGACCCGATTGCCAACAACCAGCTGACCCAGGAAGAGATTGACGCGGCGCAGGACAGCCCGCTTTACAAGCTGAAACTCAAGTTCAATCCGGCCGCCTCGGGCGAAGAAAAGCGCCGCGGCCCACGTTATACACCGCTGTCGAAACGGCAGGACCGTCCGAACTCGATCCTGTGGCTGGTCAAGTTCCACCCGGAACTCAGCGACGGTCAGATCGCCAAGCTGGTCGGCACCACCAAGCCCACCATCCAGTCGATCCGCGAGCGCACTCATTGGAACATCGCCAACATGCAGCCGATCGACCCGGTTGCCCTGGGCCTGTGCAAACAATCCGAGCTGGACGCGATCGTGCAGAAAGCCGCAGCCAAGAAAGCCGCCGAGGGCGGCGTCATGAGCGATGATGAGCGTCGCAAGCTGGTGTCGACCGAACAATCGCTCGAGATGGACAATGCACCCAAGATCCCGTCGGCGATTGAGGGGCTCGAAACATTCTCGCTGTCCAATGAACCTGACGATGAGAAAGAGGAAGAAGTGGTCGATGCCGACAGCTTCTTCAACCTTCCCAAGGGTGACGGCGACGACGCGGATGAAGATCCCCGCACCTGATCTGGTTTCGACCCCGGCCCGACATGGCCGGGGTCGCTTTTTTGCAGGTAAGACATGCTGAACATTTTGTCCGCGATCCTGGGCCCCCACCGGGCCGTTTCCGTCTATGCCTTCGCCAGAACCAAGGGCCTGGCCCTGGCGGGTGGACTGGCCCTGATCTGTATCGTTGCCGCTTTGCTGTTGCTCAATGATGACGGGAAACATGAACACGAGGCGTTCATGACGGTGGATGTGCTTTCGGCGACGCCGATCAACGGCGATGCCAAGAACGGCATTATCGCCTCGGTCCGGTTGCCGGATGGAACGGCCACGTCGATCACCTCGACCGAGGCCCCCATTGCGCAATCCGTCACCACCAGCGCCTGTGTCGAAAAACGCGTTTATGTCGAAAGCGGCGAAGCCCGTTATCGGTTCAAGCTGCCGCGCTATTGCGAAAACAGCTGACACCGCGCGGCCCCTGGGGGTGCCGACGCGCGGAAACCAGTCCGGGCGACGGCGCGATCTACAGCATCTGGAACAGGATACCCGCCACGATGGCGCCGCTGACGCCCAGCCCCAGATAGGTCGCGAAAACCCGCGGCCGGACCAGTGACCACACGGCCGCCATCGCCGGGATGGAACTGACGGCCCCAGCCACCATGAACGACATTGCGGCCCCCGCGCTCATGCCCTGTTCCATCAACCCCGCCAGCAGAGGCGGCGCGACGTAGGAGTTCAGGTAGGCAGGCATTCCGACCAGCGCCGCGATGACGATGGGTGCCACACCCTGGCCACCCACGGCCCGCGCGATCAGGTCGGCAGGAACATAATTCACCAGCAGCGCCTCAAGCACATAGGCCAATGCGAGCCATTTGAGCAGGAACAGGCCGTTGTGAAGAAACTCGGACCGAAAGCGTGCGCGCCGTTCGGGCACCTGCCAGAATTTCCAATACGGCTTGTCATCCTGTTTGGGTCCGCAGCCGCAACATCCGGCGGGCTTGTATTCGCGCAAGGGCTGGGCAAAGGCACCGCGCCGCATCAGCAGGCGCACGGCGAATCCTCCGAACAGACCCAGCGCAACGGCGGCCACGGCCTTGCCGATGGCAAAAGGCCACCCCAGAGCGCCAGCAGTGATCAACAGCGTCGGCGGATCAATCAATGGCGAACTCAGCCAGAATGCCATTACCGCGGACAAGGGCGCACCCAGTGCAAGCAGCCCGGCAATGAACGGGATGACCTCGCAAGAGCAGAACGGCGCAAGCCCGCCAAACAGCGCCGCCAGCAGGATCATCCGCGTTTCGCGGCCTTCAAAAGCGCGGGCCACCATCACCTCGGCCCCCGTGGCCTTGAGGTATGACAGCAGCAAAACGGCAAACAGGATATACTGGCCCGTATGTGCCAGAGCCTTGGCCGCGAAGGTGACGACCGCGACCCAGTTGCCGGGGTCAAAAGCGGCAACCGCAACCAAAAGCGCCACGATCAGCGCCCAGGGCGTCTTGATCAGGTCGATTGCCCCCCGTGCGAAGGGTTTCGGATTTTGCGAAAGTTCAGCCATCGTTTGCCACCTTTCCAACCGCATCGGCACAACATTCGCTGAGGATGAACTGTGCCAGTTTCCTCAACTCGTCAAAACGCGCCCGGTTGATCGTGTGGCGCCCGGCTTTCTCTTGTTCAACGACACCCCCTGCGGACAGAAACCGCAGGTGATGAGCCAGGGTCGACGGCGCCATACCCGTACGATCCTTGATTTCACCGACCGTCAGCCCGGCCTTGCCCGCACGTACAAGAGTCTTGAGCACCTGCAAACGCGCTTCGGACCCCATGGCGGAAAACCCTGCCGCTGCTTCTTCCCACATGGCAACACCTCTATTAAACCAGTTTTCTAGTTTATTAGTTTCTAAACCAACCCCTGTCAATCCCGCTTGCTGCAGGAATGACGGCGCGGCGCGGTAAGTCCAGATTGCCCCCATCATAAGTCCACCCTATAAAGCGGCATGGGGATATCAGTTGACACTTTTTTTCTGAAATCGGACGGGCAGGGAACTCTGCAGGCCCAAATTCAGCAGATGATTGCCGAGGGCATCTTGTCCGGTCGTTACCATGTCGGGGAAAAGCTGCCCTCGTCACGTAAACTGGCGGCGCATCTGCGCGTAAGCCGCATCACGGTCACGCTTGCCTATACCGAATTATTGGCCAACGACTATCTGACCGCCAAGGGCCGGTCGGGGTATTACGTGTCGCAGAACGCGCCGGTTCCGCCGAAATACACGCCGGTTCAGCGGGGCGAGGACTCGGTCGACTGGTCCAGGGCGCTCGCGCGGGAATACGCGGATAGCGATCTGCTGTCCAAACCGAAAGACTGGCGCGACTACCGCTATCCCTTCATCTATGGGCAAGCCGACAGAAAACTGTTTGACCACACAAATTGGCGGCTTTGCGCGGTTCGGGCGCTTGGGCACAAGGATTTCGATTCGCTGACCGGAGATTACCAGGACCTCGACGACCCGCTTTTGGTCGAGTTCATTGCCCGTCATACCCTGCCCCGGCGCGGCATCGCGGCCCGACCCGAGGAAATCCTGATCACGCTGGGCGCGCAGAATGCGCTTTGGCTGGCCTCGCGTATCCTGCTGAACAAAGATCGCCGGGCGGCTATAGAAGACCCGTGTTATTACGTTTTGCGTGAATTGCTGGCCCGGTCGGAATGCCAGACGACCCCGTTGCGGGTCGACAGGGACGGCTTGCCGCCCGAGGCGATTCCAGCCGGAACAGATGTGATTTTCACCACCCCCAGCCACCAGTGCCCGACGACCGCCACGATGCCGGTCGATCGCCGCAAGGCCCTGCTGGACAAGGCCCGCGAGCTGAACGCGATGATCGTGGAAGATGACTATGAATTCGAGATGGCGTTCCTGGGCGCCCCGTCACCTGCGCTCAAGTCATTGGATCAGGACGGCCGCGTGATCTATGTCGGCAGCTTTTCAAAATCGCTGTTTCCGGGGCTGCGCCTTGGGTACATGGTCGGCTCGGAACGGTTCATTCGCGAGGCCCGTGCGTTGCGGTCGCTGGTCCTGCGCCATCCGCCGGGCCACATCCAGCGCACCGCGGCCTATTTCCTGTCCCTTGGCCATTACGACGCCCAAATCCGCCGAATGTCCAAGGCACTGCAGCAACGCCGCAAGACCATCGAAGACGCCGTTGCCGAATACGGGCTGAGCGTTGCCGGGCACGGGGCCTTTGGCGGGTCGTCCATCTGGATGAAGGCACCAGACCATGTCGACACGCAGGTTCTGGCGCGCGCGTTGCAGAAACAAAGCGTGCATATCGAGCCCGGCGAGTCCTTTTTTTCCGGCCCGGACAGACCCCGAAACTATTTCCGTCTGGGTTATTCCTCGATCTCGTCCGAACACATCCGGCCGGGGATCAAACTGATCGCAGAGGCGATAGGCGCCAGCTGAGCCCCGTTCTGGACATATTTCGCCTTACCGACTGGCCCTAACGCCACGGGCACCCTTGGGTCAAAACCGGATCAAGGCCGGGGCGTCATGCCCGGCAAAATCCACATGATCTTGGAGAGCGCCCAAATGAAAATGACCACCGAGGAAGCCTTTGTTAAGGTTCTGCAGATGCACGGGATCGAACATGCATTCGGGATCATTGGCTCGGCCATGATGCCGATCTCGGACCTGTTCCCCAAGGCCGGGATCATGTTCTGGGACTGTGCGCATGAAGGCAGCGCCGGGATGATGGCGGACGGCTATACCCGCGCCACCGGCAAGATGTCGATGATGATCGCGCAGAATGGCCCCGGCATTACCAATTTCGTGACCGCAGTCAAAACCGCCTATTGGAACCACACCCCGCTGCTGCTGGTCACGCCACAGGCGGCGAACAAGACCATCGGCCAGGGCGGATTTCAGGAAGTCGAACAGATGAAGCTGTTCGAAGATATGGTTGCTTATCAGGAAGAGGTCCGTGACCCGTCCCGTGTCTGCGAGGTTCTGAACCGCGTGATCATGCAGGCCAAACGCGCCAGCGCACCTGCGCAACTGAACATCCCCCGCGATATGTGGACCCAGGTGATCGACGTCGACCTGCCCGCGATTGTCGAATTCGAGCGCCCCTCGGGCGGCGAAACAGCCGTCGCACAGGCCGCCGAGCTGCTGTCGGGGGCCCAGAACCCCGTCATCCTGAACGGCGCTGGCGTGGTTCTGTCCGAAGGCGGCATCGACGCCTCGAAAGCGCTGGCCGAGCGTCTGGATGCGCCGGTCTGTGTGGGCTACCAGCACAATGATGCCTTCCCCGGCAGTCACCCTCTGTTTGCTGGCCCGCTGGGCTATAACGGTTCAAAGGCGGGGATGGAGCTGATCAGTGAGGCTGACGTGGTGCTGTGCCTTGGCACCCGCCTGAACCCGTTCTCGACCCTGCCGGGCTATGGCATGGAATACTGGCCCACGGATGCAAAAATCATTCAGGTCGACATCAACCCCGACCGCATCGGCCTGACCAAGAAAGTCAGCGTCGGCATCGTCGGAGATGCCGCCAAGGTCGCCAGCGGTATTCTTGCCCAATTGTCCGACACCGCTGGTGACGCTGGCCGCGATGCGCGCAAGGCGAAGATCGCGCAAAAGAAATCCGCCTGGGCGCAGCAATTGTCCAGCATGGACCACGAGGATGACGACCCCGGCACCAGCTGGAACGAACGCGCCCGCGCGGCCAAGCCGGACTGGATGAGTCCCCGCATGGCATGGCGCGCCATTCAGGCGGCGCTGCCGAAAGAGGCGATAATCAGTTCCGATATCGGCAACAACTGCGCCATCGGCAATGCCTATCCGTCCTTCGACGAGGGCCGCAAATACCTGGCCCCTGGCCTGTTCGGCCCCTGCGGTTACGGCCTGCCTGCCATCGTGGGCGCCAAGATCGGCTGCCCGGACGTGCCGGTCGTGGGCTTTGCCGGTGACGGGGCCTTTGGCATCGCGGTGAACGAACTGACAGCCATCGGCCGCGAGGAATGGCCCGCCGTGACCCAGATCGTGTTCCGCAACTATCAGTGGGGTGCGGAAAAGCGCAATTCGACGCTGTGGTTCGACGACAACTTCGTGGGCACGGAACTGGACACCAAGGTTTCCTATGCCGGCATTGCGAAGGCCTGTGGCCTGAAGGGCGTAATCGCCAGAACCCAGGACGAGCTGACCGCGGCGCTGGCCCAGGCAATCGAAGACCAGAAGAACGGCACAACCACATTGATCGAAGCGATGATCAACCAAGAGCTGGGCGAGCCCTTCCGCAGGGACGCAATGAAGAAACCCGTGGCCGTCGCCGGTGTTTCTGCCGACGACATGAACCGGTCGCAGGTCTGATCCAAGGTGGCCGGTCCCAGCGCGCCCCGCCACAGGGCAAAACCTCTGGCAATCAGAAAGGGCCACGCGTGATCCTTGTTGTGAATGCCGGATCGTCGTCGATCAAGATCGAGTTGTTCTCGATGCAGTTGGAACCGGTCCTGTCGGGGTCGGTCAGCGGCATTGGCGACGCGGCGCGGTTAAGGCTGGGGTCGGCCCAGGAACGGGTCAAGGCAGCCGATCATGACGCCGCGCTGGATTGCCTGCTGGCGGGGATCGAGGCCCGCGGCCACGCCCTGTCGGACCTTTCGGCGGCGGGCCACAGGGTTGTCCATGGCGGAGCCGAACTGACCGCCCCGTGCCGATTGACACGGGACGTTCTGAATCAGATCAAGGCCTGCATCCCCCTGGCCCCGCTTCACAACCCGCATAACCTGACCGGTATCGCCATCCTGTCGGATCGTCTGCCGGACCTGCCGCAATTCGCATCCTTCGACACGGCCTTTCATGCCACCAACCCCGACGTGGCAACAACCTATGCCCTGCCGGTTCAAGAACGCGACAAGGGTATTCGGCGATACGGGTTTCATGGAATAAGCTATGCTTCGATGGTCGAACATTTCGGCGCGGCGCTTCCGTCACGTCTGCTGGCGCTGCATCTGGGCAACGGGGCCAGCCTGTGCGCCATCCGTGACGGTCAGAGCGTGGCATCCAGCATGGGATATTCCCCTCTGGCCGGGCTGACGATGGGGACACGCAGCGGCGAGATCGACGGTATGGCCGTTCTGCGTATGGCCCAGGAACTTGGGCCCGAGGAAACCGACCGTCTTTTGAACAACGAAAGCGGCCTGACCGGGCTGGCGGGTACCAATGATATGGCGCAGCTTCTCGCCCGCTCGGATGATGCCGCCCGGTTTGCCGTCGACCATTTCTGTTACTGGGCAGCCCGCCATGCGGGCAGCGCCATCGTTGCCATGGGCGGTGTCGATGCCATCGCCTTTACCGGCGGGATCGGTGAAAACGCCGCCCCCGTCCGCGACCAGATCATGCAGCATCTTGCCTTTCTGGGGCCATTGCCGATGCATGTCATACCCGCCGACGAAGAGGGTTGCATCGCGCGTGACACAAAGCGGCTGCTTGATGCGCACGCCCGCAGCATAGGGTGACGGGGGCATGGTCGTGATGTCAGTGTCACCCCCAGGTCTGAACGCGCGCCCGCCAAAGGTCCACGGTTTGGCAGGCAATAACTCAGGTGGCGCATGTTCGCAAAACTGACGTCGTTTTCCATGGACCACGACCGCGCAAAGGCCGTTGCCCGCGACCTCTTCCCCGGGATCGCCATATCGGTCATCGTGGCAATAACAGCGCAGTTTCTGGCCGAGCATTACGCGACACCGGCCATGCTTTTGGCCCTGCTTCTGGGCATCGCCGTCAGTTTTCTTGGGGAAGAAGGGAAAACCGTTTCCGGTATTGCGTTTTCGGCCAGGACATTGCTGCGGGTCGGCGTTGCCCTGCTGGGGGTACGGGTATCGATGATGCTGATGCTGGGCCTTGGGCCCGGCCTGATCGGCCTGGTGATCGCCGGGCTTGTTGCAACAATTGCCTTCGGGCTGATAGTCGCCCCGATATTCGGGCACAAGTGGCGCTTTGCCCTGCTGACGGCAGGCTCGGTTGCGATTTGCGGCGCCTCCGCTGCCATGGCCATCAGCGCAATCCTGCCGCGCGATGAACGATCGGAAGAGCGCCTGATCTTCACCGTCCTGGGTGTGACCGTGTTGTCGACGATCGCGATGATCGCCTACCCGATCATCGTGAACGCTCTGGCACTGGATTCAATCCAGGCCGGGGTGTTCCTGGGCGGCACAATCCACGACGTGGCCCAGGTCGTAGGGGCCGGTTTCTCGATTTCTGATGCCACAGGTGAAACCGCCACGCTGGTCAAACTGATGCGCGTCGCCATGCTTGCGCCGGTTGTCCTGGTTTCGTCCATCCTGATCCGAAGCTTTGCCCAATTGCCAACCGGCGGGAAACGCCCGCCGGTCCTGCCGGGTTTTGTCGTTGCTTTTCTGATCCTGGCCGGGCTCAATTCATTTGGGCTGATTCCACAGGCGGTTAGCGAGTTCCTCGGCCAATGTTCGCGCTGGCTGTTGCTAACGGCAATCGCTGCTGTCGGCATGAAAACAAACCTCAGGCAGGTATTGTCCGTAGGAGGGGCGGCAATAGCGCTAATCGTGGCCGAGACCATTTTCATCGCAGGGTTCATCCTTGCAGGGATCGGCTTGCTGACCTGAAAACCGAAATACCAAGGGAGGCCAGATGACAGTCCAGCAACCCGACGTAGACACGTCGCCCAAAGTATCGGACGAAATCCGCCGCACCACCTGTTACATGTGCGCCTGTCGCTGCGGCATCAATGTCCACATGAAAGACGGTCAGGTCGCCTATATCGAAGGCAACCGCGATCACCCGGTGAACAAGGGCGTCCTGTGTGCCAAAGGGTCCGCCGGGATCATGCAGGTCAACGCGCCCTCACGCCTGCGCAAGCCTCTGCGGCGCGTCGGTCCGCGCGGCTCGGGTGAGTTCCGCGAGATCGAGTGGGACGAGGCAATCAGCACCGCCGTCGGTTGGCTGAACGAGTTGCACGAGACCGCCCCGCACAAGCTGGCCTTCTTCACTGGACGTGATCAGAGCCAGAGCTTCACCAGCTTTTGGGCACAGAATTTCGGCACCCCGAACTATGCCGCCCATGGCGGGTTCTGCTCGGTCAACATGGCGGCGGGCGGCATTTACACGATGGGCGGCGCGTTTTGGGAGTTCGGCCAGCCCGACTGGGACCATACCAAGCTGTTCATGCTGTTCGGCGTGGCCGAGGATCATGACAGCAACCCAATCAAGATGGGCATCGGCAAGATCAAGGCGCGCGGCGCACGGGTGATCGGGGTAAACCCGATCCGCTCCGGCTATAACGCCGTTGCTGACGATTGGGTCGGGATCACACCCGGCACCGATGGGCTGTTCATCCTGTCGCTGATCCATGTGCTGATGAAGGCGGGCAAGATCGATCTGGACTACCTCGCCCGCTACACCAACGCGCCGGTGTTGGTAAACGCGGCCGAGGGCCCGGAGAAGGGTCTGTTCCTGCGCGACGCAGCCGGCAAGCCGCTGGTGATCGACCGCGTGACCGGAAAGCCCGCCGCTTTTGACAAACCCGGCGTGCGCCCGGACCTGACGGCGACCTATGACAAGGACGGCGTCATCCACCGCCCAGTCTTCCACCTGATGGCCGAGAAATACCTCGCGGACAATCACGCCCCCGAAAAAGTGGCCGGGCGCTGCGGCATACCAGCCCAGAAAATCCGTGCCATCGCCACCGAAATAGCGCGCGTCGCCTTTGACGAGGCCATCGAGCTCGACCAGGAATGGACCGACTTCCGAGGCGAAAAGCACAGCAAAATGACGGGCCGCCCGGTCAGCTTCCACGCCATGCGAGGGGTCTCGGCCCATGCCAATGGCTTCCAGACCTGCCGCGCCCTGCATGTGCTGCAAATCCTGCTGGGCACGGTCGAGGTTCCCGGCGGTTTCCGCTTCAAACCGCCCTACCCCAAACCGGTCGAGGCCCACCCCACGCCCCACGGCGACCGCCGCCCCGGTCGCCCGCTGGAAGGACCGCATCTGGGGTTCCCGCGCGGTCCCGAGGATCTCCTGTTGAACGAGGACGGCACCGCCCAGCGCATCGACAAGGCGTTCACCTGGGAAAATCCGATGTCGGCTCATGGGCTGATGCATATGGTGATCTCGAACGCTGCGGCCGGCGATCCCTACAAGATCGACACGCTGTTCATGTACATGGCCAACATGTCGTGGAACTCGTCCATGAACACCAAGGGCGTGATGGATATGCTGACCGCGCGCAACGAGGACGGCAAATACGTCATCCCCAAGATCATCTATTCAGATGCCTATTCCTCGGAAATGGTCGCCTATGCCGACCTGATCCTGCCCGACACCACCTATCTGGAACGCCACGACTGTATCTCGCTGCTGGATCGCCCGATCTGCGAGGCCGACGCCGCCGCGGATGCCATCCGCTGGCCCGTGGTGGAACCAGACCGGGATGTGCGCGGGTTCCAGTCGGTGCTGATCCAGCTTGCCAA
This sequence comes from Alphaproteobacteria bacterium, assembly GCA_030427405.1. Classification (GTDB taxonomy): domain Bacteria; phylum Pseudomonadota; class Alphaproteobacteria; order Rhodobacterales; family Rhodobacteraceae; genus Ruegeria. The sequence goes on from JAUHXK010000002.1 coordinate 62,171, forward strand.
CCGCATGAGCCTGCCCGGCTTCACCAACGAAGACGGCACGCCCAAGTGGAAGGACTATGCCGACTATATCGTCAACCATGAACGCAAGCCGGGCATCGGCCCCTTGGCCGGGTTCCGGGGCGAGGATGGCACCAAGGAAGGCCGCGGCGCGGTCAACCCCGACCAGCTGAACCGCTATATCGAAAATGGTGGCTTCTACGTCGCGCATATCCCCCAAGGCGCGGAATACTACAAACCATGGAACACCGCCTATCAGGACTGGGCCGTTGGAATGGGTCTCTATGACAGCCCGCAACCCTACCTGTTCCAGCTTTATTCCGAGCCGATGCGCAAATTCCAGCTGGCCGCCGAAGGTCACGGACCAAACCAGCCCCCCGACCACCTGCGCCAGCGTATCAAAGACGCCATGGACCCGCTGCCGATCTGGTACGAAACCGACCAACAGGGCAACGAAGGTTTCACCATCAACGCCCTGACCCAGCGGCCAATGGCGATGTATCACAGCTGGGGCAGCCAAAATGCGTGGCTCCGGCAACTACACGGGCGCAACCCGCTCTACGTCCCCACCAAGCTGATGCGCGAACACGGGCTGCAAGACGGCGACTGGGCCAAGGTCACCTCTCCTCACGGCGAGATCACCGTCCCCGTGATGGAGATGGCCGCGCTGAATGAAAACACCGTCTGGACCTGGAACGCCATCGGCAAGCGCAAAGGGGCCTGGGCGCTGCAAGAAGACGCGCCCGAGGCCACCAAGGGTTTCCTGCTCAACCACCTGATCCACGAGCTCTTGCCCCCCAAAGGCGATGGTATGCGATGGGCAAACTCAGACCCGATCACCGGCCAGGCCGCATGGTTCGACCTTAAGGTCAAGATCGAAAAGGCTACCCCCCCTGCGGATGCAGAAAGCCAACCCGAATTTTCCCCGATCAATTCCCCCGTCGGCACCGGCCCGAAGGATATCGCGTGGAAGGTAAGCAAATGATCCGCTCTTCATCTGGCCAAAAATATCCCGGGGAGCGCGAGGGGCTGGCCCCTCGCACCCACCCTCACCACCAGCGTGGAGGTCAAAAAATATGACCCAGCTCCCCGAATCCACTGATCGAAAAATGGGCCTGGTCATCGACCTGGATACCTGTGTCGGCTGCCACGCCTGCGTGATTTCCTGCAAAGGCTGGAACACCGAAAACTACGGCGCGCCTTTGTCGGATCAGGATGCCTACGGTGGCAACCCCTCGGGCACATTCCTGAACCGGGTGCATTCCTACGAGGTGCAACCGGCCCAAGGCCATGCTCAATTGATCCACTTCCCCAAATCCTGCCTGCATTGCGAAGACGCCCCCTGCGTCACCGTCTGCCCCACGGGTGCCAGCTACAAACGGGTCGAAGACGGCATCGTGTTTGTCAACGAAAGCGACTGCATCGGGTGCGGCTTGTGCGCCTGGTCCTGCCCCTATGGCGCGCGGGAAATGGACATGGCCGAGGGCGTGATGAAGAAATGCACGCTGTGCGTTGATCGTATCTACAATGAAAACCTGCCCGAGGTGGATCGAGTTCCGTCCTGCGTCCGCACCTGCCCAGCCGGTGCACGGCATTTCGGAGACCTCGGTGATCCTGACAGCGACGTCAGCAAGCTGGTTGCTGAACGCGGCGGCATGGACCTGATGCCCGAAATGGGCACCAAACCCGTCAACAAATACCTGCCGCCCAGACCCAAGGATCAAATCGACGACCAGATCGACATCCTTGCACCGCTGCTGGCCCCCGTTGCCGAAGACCCCAAAGGCTTCCTGGCCTGGCTTGACAAGACGCTGGAGAAACTCTGATGCACCCGGCTCCTTCGGTTATCATCTTCACCACCCTGTCCGGGCTTGGCTTTGGCCTGCTGTTCTTTCTGGGCCTGGGCCTGCCAAACGTGTCCGGCTGGATCGCGCTGGTGTTTTTTGTCATCGCCTTCGCGCTCGCCATCGGCGGGCTTTTGGCGTCGACATTTCATCTGGGCCACCCTGAACGGGCATGGAAGGCATTCAGCCAGTGGAAGACAAGCTGGCTCAGCCGCGAGGGCTGGTGCGCGGTCACCGCGTTGCTGGTCATGGCGCTTTATGCCTTTGGGGTCGTCTTCCTTGACCAACGGTGGCGTCTGATCGGGTGGTGCGGGGCGCTTGCCTCGGTTCTGACTGTGTTCACCACTTCGATGATCTATACGCAATTAAAGACCATTCCGCGCTGGAACATGAAACTGACGCCCGCCCTGTTTATCAGCTTCAGCCTTGCTGGGGGCGCCCTTCTGGCGGGGCAGACCGCAATTGCCCAGCCTTTATTGCTGATCGCGGCCTTGGTGCAGATCCTCTACTGGCACCTTGGGGACAAGGCTTTTGCCAAGTCCAAAACGAATATGGGCACCGCAACGGGCCTGGGCGCAGACCACACCATCCGCGCGTTTGAGCCCCCCCATACCGGTACCAACTACCTGCTGCGTGAATTCGTCCACGTCGTTGGCAGAAAACACGCCGAGAAGCTGCGGGTGATTTCATTCGTGCTGGCCTTTGCCCTTCCAATCGTGCTGCTGGTGGTGCCTTTCCATCACGCTTTCGCCCTGCTGGCCGTTCTGTCCCACATGGGTGGCGTGGCCCTGTCGCGCTGGCTGTTTTTCGCCCAAGCTGAACATGTCGTAGGGCTGTATTACGGCAAACGCTGAACAGCGGCTGTGCCGCCGCCGGGCTTATTTTCCCGGGCGTGTCACAAACCCGGTGACTTGCCCGTCCTGTTTTTGTTCAATCCAATAACAGGAGATTTAAATGTCCCCCCGGATCAACCATTTTGCCGTCGCACCGGACTTGCTGCAGCCCATGCTCGACATTGAGGAACGCCTGCGCGCAACGGACCTGGAACACAGCCTGATCGAGCTGGTCAAACTGAGGGTCTCGCAGATCAACGGCTGCGCCTATTGCATCCACATGCACACCCATGACGCCCGCGCCCACGGCGAGACCGAGGACCGGCTGCACCTGCTGAACGCATGGCACGAATCGTCACTGTATTCAGACCGCGAACGTGCCGCGCTTGCATGGGCCGAAGCCCTGACCCGGATCGAAACCAACCGGGCGCCGGATCGGATATATGACGCGATGGCGGATCAGTTTTCCGAACCCGATCAGGTCGCACTGACCCTCGTGATCACCACGATCAATGCCTGGAACCGGCTGGCGGTCGGCTTTGCGATGCCGCACCCTGTCGCCGCTGCGGCCTCGGCCGCATGACCCGCGCGGGCTCGCCTTCGCCCGACCGGGCTTTTGTCCAGTTGCAACCGCGTCTGTTCGCGGTTGCCTACCGGATGGTTGGTTCGGTCAGCGATTCCGAAGATATCGTCCAAGAGGCCTATCTGCGCTGGCGGCGGGTTGACCCCGAACAGGTGCGCGATCACACCGGTTACCTGATCCGCATTGTCACACGGCTTTGCCTGGATCACCTGCGTGCCGCGCAAACGGTCCGCGCGTTATACCCCGGCGAATGGCTTCCCGAGCCGCTGATCACGCAGGATGAAACCAACCGCCTGGACCGCGACGTTTCGGTGGCGCTGTTGATGGCGCTGGAACGGCTGTCGCCCCTGGAACGGGCCGCATTCCTTTTGCATGATGTCTTTGAACATTCCTATGACGAGATTGCGCAGGCTCTCGACCGCAGCCAGGCCAGTTGCCGCCAACTGGTCAGCCGGGCCAGGAAACACGTCGCACAGGTGAAACCCCGCACCCATGTCGAACGCGAGCAGGGCGAAGAACTGACCCGCGCCTTCTTCGACGCCGCCAAAAGCGGCGATACGCAGACCCTGACCACGTTGCTTGCCCGCGATGTCCGACTGCATTCGGACGGGGGCGGCAAGATCATCGCGACGCTTAATCCAATCAACGGGCGCGACAAGGTCATCCGGTTCTTTTCCGGCCTGGCGCGAAAAGCCGCCGTATCACGAACCGACGCCTGGGCGGTATGCTGGCTGAACGGGATGCCGGCAATCATCAACAGGGAACCGGGTGGCGCGCTGCAGGCCACATCGCTGAAGATAGAACAGGGCCGGGTTGCGGCCATCTACATGGTTCGCAACCCCGACAAAACCCGGCACCTGGCCAAATTGCTTGGCTAGGCCGGTTTACGTCAGACCGGCATGCGCCATCGCTTTTTCGATTGCCGATTTCGTGCTGTCTTCCAACCCGGTCAGCGGCGAGCGAACTTCGTCGCTGCACAAACCCAGCTTGCTGAGCGCATATTTGGCGCCAACCAGTCCGGGTTCGATAAAGATCGCCTCGTGAAGCGGCATCAGGCGGTCCTGCAATTCAAGCGCGCGGGCGTAGTCCCCTTCAAGCGTGGCCTGCTGAAACGCGGCGCACAGGCCCGGAGCCACATTGGCCGTGACCGAGATACACCCAACGCCACCATGCGCATTGAACCCCAGCGCCGTGGCATCTTCGCCCGACAGCTGGCAGAAATCAGGACCACAGGATGCGCGTTGCTGGCTGACGCGAGCCAGGTCGCCGGTGGCATCCTTGACCCCGACGATCCGCGGCAACTGGGCCAGTTCGCCCATTGTTTCCGGGGTCATGTCGACGACGGAACGGCCCGGAATATTGTAAATGACAATCGGAATATCCGCGCAATCATGCAGCGCCCGGAAATGTGTCAGCAACCCTTTTTGCGTCGGCTTGTTATAATAGGGCGTAACCACCAGCGCCGCATCGGCGCCGACCTTTTGCGCGAATCGCACAAAGCGAATGGCCTCGACCGTGTTGTTGGACCCGGCACCGGCAATCACCGGCACCCGGCCTGCGGCTGCCTTCACGACCTCTTGCACGACGGTTTCATGTTCTTCATGGCTCAGCGTCGGGCTTTCGCCGGTGGTGCCCACGGGGACCAGGCCGGTCGAGCCTTGTTGAATTTGCCATTCCGTCAATTGTTTGAGCGTGTCCAGGTCCAACTCGCCGTTGCGGAACGGGGTGACGAGGGCTGGCATCGAACCTTTGAACATGGAACGCTCCTTGAGGTGCGGTTATCGTCTATCACGCCTTGAATTGCCAAAATCCTGGGTTTGTGAGTTGATCCCGGCGGCGCAAGGTTTATCCTGAATGGCTGTATCCTTGGTTGGTTGGGGAATGCAAGGGATGACACGCATACTGGCGTTTTTGACGGCAATGATTCTTGGCTCGGTTGCGCAGGCGCAAGCCGACGCCGTGGGCGATTTGCGCGCGGGGCTTTATGAAATGCGCCGCGGGGACTGGAACGCCGCATTGCGTGTGTCGGGACAGCGCGGTTCGGTCGCGCGCGACATCATCGTCTGGCACTGGTTGCGCCAAGGCTTTGGCAGTTCCGGCGACGTGCTGGTCTTTCTGGACCGCCGTCCGGACTGGCCCGGTCTGGACTGGCTGCGCCGCAAAAGCGAACCCGCGTTCACGGGCGCCGACCCTGACCGGGTCCTGAGATTCTATGCCGCCAACCCGCCGCAAACCGCCGAAGGCGCACTGAACTATGCGGTTGCGCTGTTGGCCCGCGGCCGCCGCGGCGACGCCGAGGCCGACATCGTGGCCGCTTGGCGAACCATGCCGATGGGGTCGGGCCTGCAGGCTGATTTCGTCGAGAATTTTGGAGCATTGCTGAAACCGCATCACCAGGCCCGGCTTGATAGGATGCTGTGGGATGGGCACCTGGTCAGCGCGCGCCAGATGCTGCCCCTGGTCAACGCCGATGACCGCAAACTGGCCGAGGCCCGGATCGCATTGCAAAAGCGCGAACCGGGTGTAGACGGCAAGATCGCGGCGGTGCCGGACACGCTGGCATCCGCGCCGGGGCTGGCCTTTGACCGCTTTGTGTGGCGGGACCGAAAGGAACTGGACGACAGCGCCATTGACCTCATGCTTGAACGCTCGACCAGCCCGGCATCGCTGGGCGAACCCGACAAATGGGCCGAAGGGCGGCGCAGGCTGGCGCGCCTGGAAATGCGAAATGGCGACCCCGAACGCGCCTATGCGATCGCGGCCAACCATCACATGACGCCCGAGATGGGCTATGGCTATGCCGATCTAGAATGGCTGGCGGGGTTCCTGGCCCTGCGCAAGCTGGATGACCCGACCACCGCAGTGCGCCATTTCCAGAACTTCTCGGCCGCCATTGAATCGCCGATCTCGAAGGGCCGCGGTGGCTACTGGCTGGGCCGGGCCTATGCCGCACAGGGCAACGCCGAAAAGGCCCACGAAGCCTTTGCCCAAGGGGCCGCGTACCAAACCTCGTTCTATGGTTTGCTGGCGGCAGAACAGATCGGCCGCCCCTTTGACAGCGAATTGGCCAATCCCCGGCGGGCACCGCACTGGAAACAGGCCGAGTTTGCCAACTCAAGCGTGTTGGAGGCCGGTCAGCTTTTGCTGCGCGCCGGAGAGAAAAACCTGGCCGAGCGGTTTCTGACGCACCTCGTCGAAGAGCTTGACCCGGTTCAGGCCGGGCAACTGGGCGACCTTGTGCTGGAGTTGAAAGAGCCCCACCTGGCGGTGATGATTGCCAAGCGCGCGGCAACAACCGGCGTGGTTCTGCCGGCCGCCTATTATCCTGTTCATCCCGTCGCCGATATGGGGCTGCCCATGGCCAAGGAAATGACCCTGGCGATAGCCCGGCGCGAAAGCGAGTTTGACCCCGTGGTCATCAGCGGCGCAGGCGCGCGCGGGCTGATGCAGGTCATGCCCGCAACCGCCAAGCTGGTGGCGCAGGACCTTGGTATCCTGAGCGGTCACCAGACGGGGCGCCTGACCTCGGACTGGCAATACAATGCCAAGCTGGGCGCGAACTACCTGGCCAGCCTTGCGGCCGATTTCAACGGCAACGTCGTCATGATGGCGGCCGGGTACAATGCCGGTCCGCGGCGGCCGATCTCGTGGATGGAGCGCTATGGCGACCCGCGAACGGGCAGCGTGGACGTGGTCGACTGGATCGAGACCATTCCGTTCAGCGAGACCCGCAATTATGTCATGCGTGTCGCCGAAAGTCTTCCAGTCTATCGCGCGCGACTGGGGCAGCCTGCTCTGCCGGTCCCCTTTTCCCAGGAACTGATCGGATCAACCCTGTCGTCTTTCGCGCCATAAGGTAAACAGACCCGCGCACACGACCAGAGCAGCGCCCGCCACAACGGCCGGGCGCAAGGTCTCGCCGAATACCGAAATGCCCAGGATGGCGCTCCAGACCAGGTGGAAATAGGCAAAGGGCTGCACCGCGCTGGCCTCGGCCAGCTCATAGCATTTGATCAGCAGCCAATGGCCCAGCACTCCGCTGACGCAGAGCAGCGCCATCCAGGCCCAGTCTTCGCGGGCCATCGGCTCCCAGAACCACAGGCCCACGCATGTCATCGCAACGGCCCCCGCGATGCCGGTCCAAAAAAAGCTGGTCGCCGAACTGTCCTTACGCGCCGCGTATCGCGTGAGCAGACCGTAAAGCGCAAACATCAGCGCCGAAATCAGCGGAACGATGGCCCACGGATTGAAGACGCCCATTCCCGGCTGCAGGATTATGAGAACGCCCAGGCAGCCCACACCGATTGCCAGCCAGCGCCGCCATCCGACCTGCTCGCCAAGAACCGGCCCGCTGAGCGCGGCAACCAGAAGCGGATAGCAGATGAATACCGCCTGGCTTTCGATCAGCCCCAGAATGGTAAAGGCATAGACGGCAACGCATACCTCGCCTGCCAGCAAGACGCCCCGGAACACTTGCAACCCCAGTTGTTTGGTATGGGCAGCGGCACCAAGACCCCCGGCAGTTCGCAGGGCAAGCACAATGACAAAGGCCGCAAAGAACCAATACCGGATCATGACGACCATGTAGGTGTTGTACCGGCTCGCCAAATGCCGCGAGATACCATCCTGCAGGGCGAAAACGATGGTTGCGCAGATCATCAGGGCGACACCCGCGCGGATATTGTTGCTTTGGGTCACGTCCGGACACCCTGTGTCATATGCCGTTTGCGCCCGAATCCGGGGCTGCGGGTCACGGTAAAACCGGCCTCTTGCAGGGCCCGGCGCACGAAACCTGCTGCCGTATAGGTCGCGACCGTCCCACCGGGCACGGTATGGCGCGCGACCTGATGCATCAGCTCGGGCGTCCACAGTTCCGGGTTCTTGGCTGGCGAAAACCCGTCAAGAAACCACGCCTGGGCCGCGCCCTGCCATTGGGGCAGGGTGTCACGGGCATCCCCCGCGACGACGTGCAGCGCCAGGGTTTCAAGCGCGCAAGACCGGCCATCCCATCGCGCCAGGAACCGGTCCGCCCATGGCGCCAGTTCGGGAAAGGCTGCCAGCGCGCGGGCCATGTCTGCTGGTTGCATCGGAAAGGCCTCGAAACTGGTGAATGTCAGACGGCCGGTTTGCCCTGACGTTTCCCACGCGGACCAGGCGGTCAGCATATTCAGGCCGGTGCCGAATCCCAACTCGGCAATATGGAACCCCGGCGCAAAGCGCGCGGGCAGGCCGTTGCCGGCCAGAAAAACGTGCCGGGTCTCCTCCAAACCGTTCTGGAGCGAGAAATATGGGTCATCGAACCGGTCAGAGACCGGGATCGCATCCTGTGTCCAGGTCAGTTTGGCGTGCTGGTCTGCCATCGGGTAATCCTGTAGCTAGGCAGCGCGACACTGAACAAGGACAAGGGGTTTGACAATGGTCGATATCACGGTGCGTGGTGCGGGAATTTTCGGCCTTTCAATCGCCTGGACCTGTGCCCGGCGCGGCGCGGCTGTTCAGGTTGTCGATCCCTTTGGCCCCGGCGCGGGATCCAGCGGCGGGCTGGTCGGTGCCCTGGCACCCCATGTGCCCGAAAACTGGAACGCCAAGAAAGCTTTTCAGTTCGAAAGTCTGATCATGGCAGCCCCTTTCTGGAAACAGGTCGAAGCGACGGGCGGCGTGTCTGCGGGATACGGGCGGCTGGGTCGTATCCAACCCATCGCGGACCAAAAGGCGCTTGATCTGGCCCGCCAGCGTGAAGACACCGCGCGCACATTGTGGCAGGGGCAAGCGGAATGGACCGTGACCAAATGCTCCGAGGTCGGCGCGTGGTGCCCGCCCAGCGCAAGCGGGTATGTCATTCATGACACGCTGAGCGCCCGCATGCACCCGCGCCGGGCCTGTTCCGCCCTTGTCGCTGCACTGTCGGTCATGGGGGTTCAGATCGTGGCCGAAGCCCCGGACCGGGGCCGGGTTGTGCACGCGACCGGTCTGGCAGGTCTTCAGGAACTGAGCCAGGCGCTTGGCAAGACCGTCGGCAATGGGGTCAAAGGGCAGGCAGCATTGCTGCGGTTTGACGCGGGCCCCGTGCCGCAGTTGTTTGCCGACGCGATCCACATGGTCCCGCACGCGGATGGGACGCTGGCCATCGGCTCGACCTCTGAACGGGAGTATGACGATCCGACCGGTACCGACGACGCATTGGACGCGGTGATCGAACGCGCCATGCGCGCCGTGCCCGTCCTGCATGGCGCCGAGGTCATCGAACGGTGGGCAGGTGTGCGCCCACGCAGCCGCAGCCGGGCGCCCATGATGGGTGCTCATCCGTTGCACCAGGGTCAGTTCATCGCAAATGGCGGGTTCAAGATCGGCTTTGGGATGGCCCCCAAACTGTCCGAGGTCATGGCCGACCTGATGCTGGAAAACCGCGACACGATCCCAGACGATTTCCGCCCGGAAGCCTCGTTGTAACGGCTCAGAACCCGGCCTCGGTGCGCAGTTTCTGCATTAATGTACCAAGCGCGCTTTCATACCGTTCATTGACCAGTTTTCCCTGGTCATCAAATTCGCTTCCACTGTTGGCCAGGTGAATTTCCGGGCCTTGCAGGATGCGGGTCTGAAACGGAACCATGAAGGCACGCAAAACCATTTGCGCCCGTTCGCCCCCGGCCCGGCCCGCGGCGGCCGACATGACCGCAACCGGCTTGTCCTGCCATGGGTTTCCCTGCGTCCGGCTGACCCAATCCAGCGCGTTCTTGAGAACGCCGGATGGCCCCTTGTTATATTCGGGCGTCGAGATAATCACCGCATCGGCTTGCGAAATCTGATCAGCCAGCTTTTGCACCGCATCCGGGATACCGTCCTGTGCCTCGACATCGCCATCGTACAAAGGCAAGTTCAGATCGGCTTCGATAAATGTGCCGGGGTTGAACAGCCGCGCGGCCTCGCGCACGAGTTTCCGGTTGGTGGCGTTCTGGCGAAGCGAGCCGGACAGGGCCAGCAGGATGGGTTTCGACATGATGGGACTCTCCGTCGTTCAGTGTTGGGGCAGTGTAACGCGACCGCCCCAAGGCCATAGCCCGATTGACGCGCAGTCAATGTGCGAAAAAGGGCAGGATCACCTGCCCCTGTGTACCGCCCAGCTCAGGCGGTCAGCCGTTGGCGCTGGGCACAACGATGATCTCGACCCGGCGGTTCTGCGCCTTGCCTTCGGGGGTCAGGTTCGACGCAACCGGGTTGTTCTCGCCCTTGCCGATCGTGGTGATACGCGCATAGCTGACGCCGTTTGCCTGAAGAATATCGGCCACAGCATTGGCGCGGCGTTCGGACAGACGCAGGTTGTACTCGGCTTCGCCGTCGCTGTCGGTATGTCCAAAAATCTGAACATTCGAATTGGGGTAATTGACCAGGTTCTGCCCAACCTTGACCAGATCCGAGCGCAGCGCCGGGCGCACGGTGGAACTGTCGGTGTCAAAGGTGATGTCATTGGGAACGGTGACAATCAGACGATCACCGGCATTGACGACGGTGATCCCGTCATTGGCCAGTTGCTGACGCAACTCGGCGGCCTGCCTGTCCAGCTGGTTTCCGATAACGCCCCCGCCCGCGGCACCAATGGCGGCACCGGCCAAAGCACCCAGGGCCGGGTTCGAGTCATTGGCGATGGCACCAACGCCTGCCCCAAGCAGCCCACCCAGCAATGCGCCCTGCTTGGCGTTTTGATTGGGGTCATCCTGTACCGTCAGGGTTCCGGGGTCGGTGCACGCACCCAAAACCAGAGCAGAGCAGAGCCCCGCCGAGAAAACAAACTTGGAAATCGTCATGGTATCACCTTCTGCTCTGGCGCCCGTTCGCCGGGTTTGCCTCTTGCTGACCTCTATAGCACGGCAGCGCAGAACAGGCTCAAGCAACAAGTCGGTGAAATCGGCAAATACCTGCCTGTCAGGCCGTATCTGCGGTGTCTTCCCACATGTCCTGTTCCTGCCAGATCGCCCTGAGTGGTTGCCCCTGACCGTGGAAATGCTCTGGCACCGGGTCGCAGGACCACACGCGGTCGGTGCGGAAATGCCGGAACCCGCCGCGCAGCTCACACCAGGCCGCCAGCATCGTGCATTCGATGTGATAGATCAGCGCGACGGGCCGCACGACCCGTTCGGTACGTTCCCCGCGTGAATTCACATATGCAATCCGCAGCTTTTGTTCGGCCCGGATCGCCTCGCGATAGGTCACCACCGGGACACATCCCTTGGCCGGATCATCAACCGGCGCCCCCCAGGGTGCGACCTGAAGCCAGTCTGCCGGGGCGCGCAGGGCTTCGATCTTGCGGCAAACCCGGTCCGCTGCCTGTTGCAACGTACTGTCGCCGGTGCGCGCCAACATCGACAGGCCGACCCACAGCGCCTCGACCTCTTCGGCGTCGAAATTCAGCGGAGGCAAGTCATACCCGCGCCGCATGAGATACCCGATCCCGGCCTCTCCTTCGATCGGCGTTCGCTGCGCCTGAAGCGCCGCGATATCGCGATAGACCGTCCGCACGGACACCTCAAGCTTGGCCGCCAGGGTTTCGGCCGTCACCGGCGCGCTGGCGGCCCGCAATATCTGGATGATCTCGAAAAGGCGGGTGGAACGGCGCATGGAAATCTCCTGGTAACTGCTGCCACCTTAGCACACCCCCCTGACAGGGTGCTGTCAGGAGCGATGCGCAAAGCTTGGCAGGACACCAAAACGGAGAACCGCTATGCCAAGCCTCGACCATCACATCATGATGAAGCTGAAACTGGAGCGTTGGTCACACGGCCACCCGCCCCGCGGGTTCGAGATTGAACGCGAGATCATGGCCGACCGCCATCGTTCGAAATCCATCGGCAGGAAGAAAACCGGCAGGTTTTCTTTGGGCACGCTCAAGATGCTGTGGCGCCGGACCGCCTGATGGCGCTCAGAACTCTGCAGGCGCCCTGAACTTGACGGAAACCCCGCCTTCGGGATGCTTCAGGCGCAGTTCTTCGGAATGCAGCATCAGCCGGGGGAAATCCCGCGCAGCGCCGTCGGCATAAAACGGATCACCCAGGATTGGGTGCCCAAGCGCCAGCATGTGCACGCGCAATTGATGGGACCGCCCGGTTCGCGGAAGCAGCCGCATCCGGGTTGTATTCCCGTCACGGCGAATGACCCGCCAATCCGTCACCGCCGGCTTACCGGTCTCGTGACACACCATCTGCCTTGGGCGGTTGGGCCAATCCACGATCAACGGCAGGTCGACGGTTCCCGATTTCGGCTCGACATGCCCCCAGACCCTGGCGACATAGGATTTACGCGTCAGCCGCTTTTCAAACTGTTGCCCAAGAACCCGCTGCGCATGAGGGGTCTGCGCAAAGACCATCACCCCGGATGTATCCCTGTCCAGCCGATGCACCAGCAGCGCCTGCGGAAAGGCCGCCTGAACACGCGACAGCAGACAATCGGCCAGATGCGCCCCGCGCCCCGGCACCGACAACAGGCCAGCCGGTTTATTGACGACAATCAGCTGCGCATCTTCATGCAATATGTCCAGCGGTGATTGCGGCGGATTGTAGGTCTCGGTCATGGCGGCCTGCCTATCGCAGGCTGCGCCCTCTCGCAACGTCGTCCTTGCCTGGCTGTAAGGGTTGGGTAACTCTTGCCAAAACGGAGGATACGCCATGCACCCGACAATCGCACGGATGAAGGATGTTGTTGCAAAGGGCGACGAAAGCCTGATCTTGGACCTGCTGGCCGAGGATGTCCGGTTTCTGCCGCCCACCTATTACAGCACCTGGACCGGGCGCGAACCCGTCGCAGCGGTGCTTGGGCATGTCGGCAAGGTGTTTTCCGATTTCCACTACCGCCGGATCATGGGCGCTGACCGGGATTGGGCGCTGGAGTTCCAGTGCAAGGTCGGTGACCTGGATGCGGTGGGCGTGGACCTGATCACCCTGGACGACAACGGACTGATCCAAGTGTTCGAGGTCGCGATGCGCCCCCACAAGACCGTCGGCGCCCTGCGCGAAGCGATGATGGCCCGGGTCATGACCGACCCCCGGTTTCTTGCATACAAAGACGCGCTGAGTTGACCTTGTGAACCGGGGTGCCCACCCACGGATGGCCCCGGGTTTTGCAGCCCACGCCGTGTGGCCCAACCCACCCCACCTCAGGAGCGTGCGCGCGCCTGCCGGATCATCGGGATCGTATACACTGCCAGCGCCGCCCAGATCAGCGGGAATGCGATCATCCGCCCCCGGTCGATTTCTTCTCCGAACAGGGTGATTGCGGTAATGAATATCATCGTCGGAGCGATATATTGCAGGATGCCCATCGTTGACAGGCGTACCAGCTTGGCCGCGTTGGCATAGACCAGCAACGGAACCGCAGTGACCACCCCCGCACCCGCCAAAAGCGCCGTGTCGGACAAGGTCACGCCGAAATGGCCCGATCCGGATGCCGTCAACCACGTTACATAGGCCAGGGCCGGCACCAACAGGATCAGCACTTCAAGCAAAAACCCCTGGTTTGGGCCGATGGGCAGCGACCGTTTGAAAAACGCGTAAAAACCCCAGCTGAACACCAGCCCCATGGCGACCCAGGGCAATCGACCGGCCTCGAACACCAGAACCAGAACACCCAGCGCGGCCAAGGCGACAGCAGCCAGTTGAGTTCGGCCAAGTGGCTCTCGCAACAGCACCGCGCCCAGGGCAATGCTGAACAGAGGATTGACGTAATATCCCAAGGCCGCATCCAACGCGCGCCCATTGGCAATCGCCCAGACATAGATCGCCCAGTTCACCGAGATCAGGGCCGCCGTGACACAGGCCATTCCCAACATGCGCGGGTTCAGAAAGGCCGCCTTCAAATCGCGGGTGCGCCCCAGGGCCATCAACAACAAACCGGCCAGCGGAACTGACCAGATGATCCGATGCGCCACGATCTCGACAGGCCCGATATGGGCCATCGCCTTCATGTACAAGGGCAGGAACCCCCACAACACATAGGCCGTCACGGCCAGGGCCAGCCCCTTGGGCGTGTCAGCGTTCTGAGGGTCGTCCTGGGTCTTCGACACGCGCCATCTCCGGTTATTCACCTTGTTCTTTTCGGCGATTTCAACCCGTTTGAATACCTCGAAAACTGTTACGTCACCCATCATGAAATTTGATACACGAGCCGCTGAAACAAGCGGCCCGTGGCCGACGTTCTATAGCGAGGCTCTGCCTCGCGCTCCGGGATATTTTTAGCCAGATGAAGAACGGATCCCCTGCTTCATCTGGCCAAAAATATCCCGGGGGAGTCGCGGCTTGCCGCGGCGGGGGCAGAGCCCCCTTTCCCGCTTACGTCTTTACACGATCGGATTTAGGATCATACATCGGTCTGAGCGAGGCTTCCGCGCCGACCTTCACGCCGCAGACGTCTATTTCATAGCGCGACGCCAACACGTCCGCCGCGCTTTCGCCCGGGCATGGGACGTAACCCAGCCCCACCGCTGCGCCCAGCGTGTGGCCGTAATTGCCCGAGCTGAGGTACCCAACATATTGGCCGTCCCGCAAAATGGGTTCGTTGTGATACAAAAGCGGCTCGGGATCCGTCAGCTTGAATTGCACTAACCGGCTGTGCGGTCCGCTTTCTTTTCGTGCGGTCACGGCATCGCGCCCGATGAAGTCGCAGCCCTTGTCCACCTTGACTGCAAATCCCAGCCCGGCATCGACGACGTGATCTTCGCAGGTGATGTCATGGCCAAAGTGGCGAAAGCCCTTCTCGATCCGGCAGCTATCCATCATATGCATGCCGCACAGTTTCAAGCCGATGTCCTGGCCCGCCTGGTGCAGGGTTTCAAATACGTGGCCGGCCATATCTGACGACACGTAGATCTCCCATCCAAGCTCGCCGACATAGGTCACGCGGTGGGCGCGTGCGAGACCCATCCCGATTTCGATCTCTTGCGACGTCCCAAACGGGTTCACCGCATTCGAAAAGTCGGCCGGTGAGACCTTTTCCAGCAAGGCCCGCGCGTTTGGTCCCATAACGGCCAGAACACCTTCCGCCGCCGTCACGTCCGTGATTGTGACGCGAAATGCCCCTGCGTGGCGCTTCATCCAGGTTTGGTCGGCCAGCCGGGTGGCGGCCGGGGTTACCACCAGATAGGCCGTTTCTGTCAGGCGGGTCACGGTGACATCGGCCTCGATCCCGCCAGAACTGTTGAGGAATTGTGTATAGACGATCTTGCCGGTCGGAACGGTAAAGTCGCCGCCGCCCACATAGTTCAGAAATGCCTCGGCGTCGGGGCCTTCGACCCGTATCTTGCCGAAGGACGACATGTCGTACATGCCCACGTTTTCCCGGACCGCGCGATGTTCGGCGGCAGAGTTTTCGAACCAGTTCTGGCGCTTCCAGCTGTATTGGTAGCTGCGCTCTTGCCCGTCCTTGGCAAACCAGTTGGCGCGCTCCCAGCCTGCAAGCTCTCCGAATACGGCGCCTTGATCTTTCAGGTGATGATGGAACGGCGTGCGCCGCACGCCGCGGGCGGTGGCCTTTTGGCGATAGGGAAAGTGGTCCGCGTAAAGCAGGCCCAGCGTTTCTTTCGACCGTTCGTACAGGTAGGTTCTGTTGCCCTGGAACGGTTGCATCCGGCTGATATCAACATCGCCCAGGTCGAACGGCTTCTGGCCCTTGTCCATCCATTCGGCCAAGGCCATTCCCGCACCGCCCGCGGACTGGATTCCGATCGAGTTGAACCCAGCCGCGACCCAGACATTGTCCATCTCCGGGGCAAGGCCCAGATGGTAGGCATCGTCCGGGGTAAAGGATTCGGGACCGTTGAAAAACGTGTGTATCCCCGCCTCGGCCAGCATCGGCATGCGGTTGCAGGCAGCTTCGAGAATGGGTTCGAAATGATCGAAATCCTCGGGCAGCTGGTCGAATTCGAAACTGTCGGGAATGCCTTGCATGGCCCAGGGCTTGGCATTGGGCTCGAAAGCCCCAAGCATCATTTTCCCGGCGTCTTCCTTGTAATAGGCGCATTCGTCCGGAACGCGAAGGACCGGCAATTGGCTGAAGCCCGCGATCGGCTCGGAAACGATATAAAAATGTTCGCAGGCGTGCAGCGGGACGTTGACACCGGCCATGCGTCCGACCTCGTGCCCCCACATGCCGGCGCAGTTCACGACCATGTCACACTTGATGTGACCCGACGCGCTGCCGTCATCCGCCTGCCAGTCAACGCCGGTGATCTTGCGACCGTCCCGCGCCATTCCGGTGACCTTTACCCGTTCGCGGATCAGGGCGCCCCGCTGACGCGCACCCTTGGCCAGAGCCAGCGCGATATTGGCCGGGTCACCCTGGCCGTCCAGCGGCAGGTGAACCGCACCCTTGACCCCGTCGAGGTTCAGGTGTGGATACAGCTCGCCCACACGCGCGTTCGAAATCTCTTCGACCTCGACACCGAATGCCCTTGCCATGGCCGCCTGCCGAAAGATCTCTTCCTTGCGCTCTTCTGTCAGGGCGACGGTGATCGATCCCACGCGCTTGAACCCTGTTGCAACGCCTGTTTCCTCTTCCAGCGCGCCGTAAAGCTCCTGGCTGTACTTGGCCAGTTTTGTCATATTGGCGGTTGCACGAAGCTGCGCGATCAGACCCGCCGCATGCCAGGTTGTTCCGCTGGTCAATTGCTTGCGTTCCAACAGAACCACGTCGGACCAGCCTTTCCTGGCCAGGTGATACGCAACCGAGCATCCGATCACGCCACCGCCAACGATAACCACGCGGGCTTTGCTGGGAAGATCAACCATCATGAAGTCTCCGATAAATGGGCTGGTCTGAGACTGGCACGGATGTGCGGCAGAAAATCCATCAAAAACGTCATACCATCGGCAAAAATCACCGAAGTGCTGCGTGTCGTTTCTCGCGTCGCACGGCCTTGGGGGTCATGCCGAAATGGGTTTTGTAAACCGTCGAAAACCCGTTTGGAAACCCGCAGGCCAGACCCACCTCGTGAATGGACATGGTCGTGTTCAGCAACAGGTTGTTCGCCTTGGCCAGGCGCATCTCGCGGTAAAAACTGTTGGGCGTGGTCGCGAAAAACGCCCTGAACTTGCGCTCAAGCGACCGGTTCGAAAGATGCAGCAGCGCGACCAGCGCCTTGATCGGCAACGGGTCTTCCATATTGGCCTGCATCAGCTTGATACACTGGTCCAGCTTGGCGTCGCCCGTCGCTGTCGTGCGGGCGCCCGAGAATGGCTGCATTGACGAAAAGTCACGAATGTTCTCATGCAACATGATATCCGCAACGGTCATCTTGGCCGGGCCAGAAACATGGCGACCGATAACCGCCAGCGCGATATCAGTGGTCGCCCCCATCCCCGCGCAGGTCACCACCGCACCCCGCGCCGTGGCCAGCGACAGCTTAGCCTGGAACCGGGCACCCCGCTCGCGCAGGAAAGAGGCGTTTTCCCAATGGGTTGCAAGATCGTCAGTGCCCTGCTCGTCAATGTACCGGCTGGCGGCTTCGGCCAGCAGAAAAACCTGGGCCCCGCGATAGGTGTAATCCGAAACGATCCGGCCAAGCGACAGGTCAGGCATGTCGGGGTCGGAATTTCCAATGACAAACAGGTAGTCGGCCCGAGGCTGTTCGGAAACGGCGTCGGTGGGAACCGTGGCCCCGCTGCTGCTGGCGACCGGCCCGCCCCGCAGGGAACGATACGCATAGGTAAAGGGCGGGCGCGGACAGACCCGGTTGGCAAGGCGCAACACCTCGACCAGCGAGGCAAGCTCCAGCAGGACAAAACCGGGCGCGACGACGATGTCGAAATGCCGTGGCGTTCCGGCATTCCGAGTTTCGTCGCTGGAGCCGGTCCTGTCCACCCCGGCCCCCTCAGACGATCCGGTGACCTGCGGCGCGCAGCCTGGCGGCCAGAGTTTCAATATGGTCGGGACCGACCTCGCAGCAACCACCGACAATTGTCGCGCCCTGTTCGACCCAAGCCATTGCATGATCGGCATAGGCGTCGGGGCCCAGGTCGTGGCGTTGTTCCAGGGCATCCACGGTCGGGGCGTCCTGCAAGAACCCCTGGGTGATACCGGTAAACCCGTTTGCATAGGCCCCAAACGGGCGGCCCATCGTTGCAAGAATTTCAATAGCGGCCGGAATCGCCTCGGGTTTCGAGCAATTGACCAACACCGCCGCCGGAGCAAACCGTTCGATCAGTGGGGCAATCGCCTTGACCGGCTCGCCCGAGCGGAGCTGTGTGCCATCATCGTCTTTTACGGTTACGGAAATCCAGACAGGCTTGGAACAGCCCTGCGTCCCACGCAACGCGCCTTCGGCCTCAAGCACGGAGGATACGGTTTCGATGAGGACAAGATCGACCCTATCGGCCATCAGCGCGACCAGATCCGCAAACTTTTCGGCCGCGTCATCGGGGTCAGGTTCAAGATCGGGCCGATAGGTGGCCAAAAGCGGGCCAAGCGCCCCGGCAATGCGCCCCGGCCCGTCGCCACGCGCTTTTTCCGCCTGCGTCAGCGCGGTATCGATCAGCAGGTCAAGCTTATCCTCCAGCCCCACGCGCTCGAGCCGCGACCGATGAACCGCGTAGGTGTTTGTGGTGGCCACGGTCGCACCGCGCCGAAAATAATCGGCATGCACATCGGAAACCAGGTCCGGGGTGTCGATCATGACCTGCGTCGACCACAGCGGCGTCGGTTTTTCACCGCCTCGTTTGACCAGTTCCTGACCTATTGAGCCATCCAAAAGCGTTATGTCTGCCATGACCATTTCTCCTTAGGGAAACAGGGCACGATTCCCACTGCTTCCCGTGCATAGGAACCCCGCCCGCGCGTGCGCGAAGTCATGCAGCGGAAGGGGGCAAAAGATCAATGGTCTTTTCGCAGGCCCAAAAGCCGGTACGGCGGGCGGCAGCGTTGCGATATCCGGCATGGTTCCGGACACCTTCAGGCCCGAAGCCGTTCGTTGGCGGGGTCCCACAGCGGCTGGTCTTCCTGCACCACGGCGCGGTATTTCCGGCCATAGATTTCCACCTCAAGCTCGGTGCCCGGCACGGCCAGGTCAGGGCGGATCATTCCAAGCGCGATCGACGCGTCTACGCGGTAACCCCAAGCGCCCGACGTTGTCTCGCCCACGATCTGATCACCCTGCCAGATGCAGGACATATACGGCGCATCCGCGTCCCCGGCATCGACGATCAGCGTGGCAAAGGTTTTCTTGATGCCTTGCTGTATCTCGTTGCGTATGGCTGCTTTTCCGGTGAAATCCTGCGGCTTGTCCAGTTTAACAAAGCGCCCCAGCCCGCCTTCGAGGACCGAGTAATCCGTTGACAGGTCGCCTTTCCATGCACGGTATCCCTTTTCGATGCGCAGCGCGTTCAGCGCATACATGCCAAAGGGTTTGGCCCCGGCACCGATTACCGCGTCATAAATCGCGGGCATGTGGTCATTCTGGGCATGCACCTCCCAGCCCAGTTCGCCCGCGAACGAGACCCGGATCAGATGCGCAGGCTGGCCCGCGACGGTCGCAGACTGGTGGGTCAGCCACCCCAGGGTCAGATCGGCATCGGAAATCCCGGAAAGAACATCGCGCGATTTAGGCCCGGTGACGATCAATGTATCGCGGGCCGTTGTCACGTCTTCGACCGAAACGCCCGCAGGCATCGCGCCAAGCAGAATATCCCGGTCATGCCATTGCGCGGTGGCCGCAGTGATCATGACAAATTCGTCTTCCGCCAGTCGCACGCATGACATCTCGGTCAGGATGCGGCCACGGTCATCGGAAACATAGACCAGGTTGATCCGCCCAATCTTGGGCAAACCGCCGGTGACAAGACAGCGCAATGCCTCGGCTGCGCCGTCACCCTTGACCATGAACCGCGAAAAGCCCGGCAGATCCAGCACGCCGCAATGATCGCGCACCGCTTCGCATTCTTCCTTGATGCGCTGCTCCCACGGGCCCGAGCGACCCCATGTATGCGTGGCCTCAAGCGAGGTGTCGTCGCCCGGCTGCGCAAACCAGTTAGCGCGTTCCCAGCCGTTATAGGCGCCCATGACACCGCCCAGTTCTTTGACCTTGGCGTGAACCGGCGAAAGCTTCTTGTCGCGCGCAGCAGGCCATTCGTGGTGCGGGAAGTGCATGGCGTATTCGTTGCCATAGACCTCCATGCCCTTCTGGTTGCAGTAATCCTGATCAGTGTAGTCGGTATACCGGCGCGGATCGACGGCCCACATATCCCATTCGGTATGGCCGTCGACGATCCATTCCGCCAGCACCTTGCCCGCGCCCCCGCCCTGGGCAATGCCAAAGGTGAAGGTATGCGCCTCGAACGCATTTTTCACGCCCGGCATCGGGCCGATCAGCGGCAGACCATCCGGCGCATAGGGGATCGGGCCGTTGATCACGCGGCCCACGCCCGAGGTCGCCATCAGCGGCACCCGCTCCATCGCGTCGGTGACGATATCTTCGATCCGGTCCAGATCGTCGTTCCACAGCTGAAAGCTGAAATCCTCGGGCATCGGGTCATCGTCGGTCATCCAGTGGCCCTTGCAGTTGGGCTCATAGGGGCCAAGGTTGAAGCCGTTCTTTTCCTGCCGCAGATAATAGGAAACGTCCACATCACGCAGCAAAGGCAGTTTGCCGCCGTTTTCCTTGGACCAGGCTTCGATCTGGGGGATTTCATCGGTCAGCAGGTATTGGTGGCTCATGACCATTGCGGGCACGGTGCGCCCGCCATAGGGCTTGAACCATTCGCCCACGCGCTGTGCGTAATACCCCGCGGCATTGACCACATAGTCACAGGCAATGTCGCCTTTGTCCGTATGCACGGTCCATGTGCCATCTGCGTGCTGGGTCACATCCGTTGCCGGAGTAAAGCGCAGGATCTTCTGTCCCATGTCGCGCGCGCCCTTGGCCAGGGCCTGCGTCAGCTGCGCCGGATCGATGTCACCATCCGTCGGATCATAGAGAACCCCTTCGAGGTCATGCGTTTCCAGGAAAGGATACCGCTGCTTGGCCTCTTCAGGGGTCCACATTTCCATCGGGATACCCTGATAGCGACCCATGGAGCAGGCGCGCTCGAACTCTTGCATCCGTTCCTTGCTATGGGCCAGCCGGATCGAACCGGTGACGTGATAATTCATCGGGTAATCGACCTCGTCGCCCAGGCGCGCATACAGCTCGGTCGAATAGCGCTGCATGTTCATGATCGCCCATGAGGTCGAAAATGTCGGCACATTGCCTGCCGCGTGCCAGGTCGACCCCGCAGTCAGCTCGTTCTTTTCCAGCAGGACACAATCGGTCCAGCCTTTCTTGCCCAGGTGATACAGCGATGAGGCCCCAACCACACCGCCGCCTATGACGACCACGCGGGCCTTTGTCGGAAAGTCGTTCATGAGTTCATGGTCCCTGTTAGTGTCGCTGTTGCGGCAGGTTGTCCGAAATGTCGTAGTAATCGCCCTTGTCGGCGACAAAGATATGTTTCGATAATTTCAGTCCCGTGGGCTCGGCCAGAGCCCCCATCGAGATGGATATCGTGTCCTCGTCATCATGCTGCCAGAACAGGAATGACCCGCATGTTGCGCAAAACCCCCGCCGCGCGACGTCCGAGGCGCGGAACCAGCGGAGCGTGTCGTTGGTTGAAAAGGTCACATTGTCCTGCTGCGTCCAGGTCGACGCCCAGACATGGCCAGATTGCTTGCGACACTGACCACAGTGGCACACCGAAGGCGGCGACAGCTCGCCCTTGATCGTGAACGCCACGGAACCGCACAGACAGGAACCGGTTTGCATGCCATTACCCCTTTGCTGTTGGCGTCGAGCTTAGCCCCAGCATCACGCCGTAGATGATGAAACAGGCCGCCATCACACGGCGCACCCAGATGTTGAAGACCGCCCCAAGCGCGGCTTTGCCCATCGCTGCACCCAGCAGGGTGAACCCTGTGTAGCTGAGCGTCGTGATGCCGAGGGCGGTGGGGATGATGATCCCCATCTGCTGCCAGATCGGCACGTCAGGCTGCACGAACTGGGAAAAGGCGGCCAGATAGCCCGCAACGCTTTTGGGGTTGATCGTCGCAACGGCCAACGCATGCAGGTAAACATGCCGTGCCGGTCGCGCCGAGGCCGGTGCAGGCCGGGTCGAATTCATCCAGCCCCGGACACCCATCCAGATCAGAAACGCGGCCCCGACCAGCTTGGCCACGAAGAACCCGGTCGGCGACGTCGCGATCAGCGCGGTTACACCCAGCGCTGACAGGATCAAAAAGGCGCTTGCCTGGGTCAGGATTGCCAGAACCCCCAGCATGGCCTTGGGGAACGGCAGGTTCATCCCGTTCGAGATACAATTGACCGCGTTCGGCCCTGGCGTGGTGACAAACACCACCCAGAACAGGGCGAATATGGTCCAGGCCTCAAAGCTCATCAGTATACCGGTGGCGCGATGACCCAGATGGCCACGGCCGGCTCATCATATGGGTTGGCCCAGTGATAGGGTTCATTGCGAATGCGGAAACTGTCGCCGGGCCCGACGGTAAACCTGCGGGTCCCGATAGCCAGGTCCAGGCGGCCCGAGATCACATAGCCGACCTCTTGCGTTGGCCGGTCCGCGGGTTTCTGCATCTTCGAGAACGGTTTGAAGGTGGAATGCACCATCTCGAAATCATCGGTCAGATCGGGCGATAGCAGTTCTTCGATCAGCCCCTCGTCGCCCGACCCCATAGGTCGGCGCGATCCTGACCGGACCACGTAACCCTGTTCGTCGGCAGGGGCTGCCGAATGGGCAAACAGCATAGACATCGGAACGCCCAGGCATTCGGCGATCTGACGCAGATCCGAGATGGACGGCTCGGACTTGTCGCGTTCGACCTGGCTAAGCCAGCCGACCGACCGTTCAAGCCGCTCGGCGATTTCGGTCAGGGTCAATCCCCGCGCCTTGCGCAGGGCGCGCAAATCTGCCCCCAGTGTCGCGCTGTGCATGGCCTGATCGTTCATCGCCCGCCCCTGGTTGAAATGAAATTTTGATGCTGATTTTCACGATGGCCCAAGTCGGTGAAAATTCCAAGCATTTTTTCATTTGCACCGCAGCCGCCGCTTCGGTATCGCGGGACCATGTGGTTTGCAGTGGCCTATCTTTGGGGGATCAACCTGCTGGCTTTGCTGGCTTTTGGCTGGGACGCGACGCGGGCGCGCCGGCGCAGGCGCAGAATTTCTGAGCGCAGGATGTTATGGCTGGCCGTACTGGGCGGCAGCCCCGGCGCGCTGCTTGGGGGTTGGATTTTCCGGCACAAGACCCGCAAACGTGGATTGCGCACCTGGTTGCTGGTCATCGCCGCGGCCCAGGCGGGCCTGGGATACGTTTTGCTGTCAGGCACTATGACCTGGTCTTAGGCGCAGCGGCGGGCAGCTGCCGCGCCTATTGACCGAAGACTTGATCCAGAATGTCGCCCAGCGCCTTGGCATCCTCGGCGTCGAACGCATCTGGCTGGTCACTGTCGATATCAAACACCGCGATCAGGTCTCCGTCCCGGTTGCGCACCGGCAGCACGAGTTCAGACCGTGTCGATGTTGCACAGGCGATATGGCCCGGAAACGCATCGACATCCCGAACCAACTGCACCTCGCCCGAGCGTGCCGCGGCACCACAGACACCGCGCCCGAACGGAATTGTCAGGCAACCGTGACCGCCCTGATAGGGGCCGATCTTCAAAAGCTCTGGCGCGGTGACACGGTAAAAGCCGGTCCAGTCAAACCTGTCGTCGGCGTGATGCACCTCGCAGGTTACGGTGGCCATCAGGGCAACCACGTCGGTTTCACCTTCGGTCAACGCGGCCACGGTCTGGGCCAACACCCGGTAATCAGCTTTCATCCTGGTATATCCCGATGCAAATTCGCCAAGGTTCTGCCCCCGGCCGCGCTGTCGCGGATAATTCGAAACCGATGCCCGGTCAAACCCGTTCGATTGCAATCGCGGTGCCCTCGCCGCCGCCGATGCAGATCGCCGCAACGCCCCGCTTGAGATTGCGCTTTTCCAGCGCGTTCAAAAGGGTAACCATGATCCGCGCGCCGGACGCCCCGATCGGGTGCCCCAAAGCACAAGCGCCACCGTTGACGTTTACCTTGTCCCGCGGCAGGCCCATTTCATGCATGAACGCCATCGGCACCACGGCAAAGGCCTCGTTGACCTCCCATAGGTCCACGTCATCCTTGTGCCACCCGATGCGCGCCAGCAGCTTTTGCGCTGCGGGTACGGGTGCAGTGGTGAACAGACCCGGAGCCTGCGCATGGCTTGCATGACCGAGAATGCGCGCCCGCACCGTCAGGCCTTGCGCCTGTGCGGCCTCAGCCGACGCCAGAACCAACGCCGCAGCCCCGTCTGAAATAGAAGACGAATTGGCCGCCGTGACGGTCCCATCCTTGCGGAAAGCCGGTTTCAGGGTCGGAATTTTCTCGGGCCGCGCCGACTTGGGCTGCTCGTCAGCGTCAATGTCGACGGACCCCTTGCGGGTGCGCACTGTCACTGCGGTGATCTCGCCGTCAAACGCCCCGCTTTCCTGTGCCGCCAGCGCGTTCGATAGCGACTGCAACGCGTATTCATCCTGCGCTTCGCGGGTGAACTGATACGATTCGGCGCAATCCTCGGCAAAACTGCCCATCAGGCGGCCCTTGTCATAGGCATCCTCAAGGCCATCGAGGAACATGTGATCAACCACCTGCCCGTGACCGATCCGCGCGCCGCCGCGCATTTTCGGCAACAGATACGGGGCGTTGGTCATGCTTTCCATGCCACCGGCGGCGATCGTGTCGGCCTGGCCCAGCGCGATCTGGTCAAAGGCCAGCATTGCGGCCTTCATCCCCGAACCGCACATCTTGTTCAGCGTGGTCGCGGGCACATCCTCGGACAGCCCCGCGGCAAATCCTGCCTGACGTGCAGGCGCCTGACCCTGCCCTGCCGGCAACACGCAACCCATCAGAACCTCATCGACGCTTTGGGTTCCGGCCCCCTGCAAGGCGGCCCGAATCGCGGCCCCGCCCAGATCGGCCGCCGCCACACCGTCAAACATGCCTTGAAAGCCCCCCATGGGCGTGCGCGCCGCCCCTGCGATCACCACCTCTTTCATCTGACACTCCTCCTGTTTTCCCTGCCTTGGATACAGAATGGTAAGATTTCCCGTCTAGCGTATTTCTACGACGCAATTTCAATTCCGGAGGGCGCGCTTGATGGCCCTGACTAGCACGACAACGGGTTCGACCCAGGTAATCACGGTTCACGCGGACAGGATCGATGCGGCCATGGCCATCCAGTTCAAGGAAGACATGCGTACCCAGACCGAAACCGATGCGTCACGGGTTGTTCTGGATATTTCCTTGGTGGAATTCATTGATTCCAGCGGATTGGGGGCAATTGTCGCCTCGATGAAGCAACTGGGCGGCGACCGTGTCCTTGATCTGGCCGGCTTGCATCCGGTGGTCGAAAAGGTGTTCCGACTGACCAGAATGGACACGGTGTTTCGCCTCTTTCCCTCATTGGACGACGCGCTGTCGACCGGCGCGGACTGACAACCGGCAGGAGTGTGCAGGCGTGACCCGCTTTTGTGACAATGGCTGCCTTGAGCTGAGCTTTCCTGCCGCCGAGGCAGATGCAAGCAGCGGCATCGCGACTCTCAGCGCTCGGCTGACAGAGCACGGGCTGCCCCAACACAGGGCAGGAGATGTGAAGATCGCGTTGGCCGAAGCAATCAACAACGTTGTCGAACATGCCTATTCGGATGTTGCGCCCGCTGC
This sequence comes from Alphaproteobacteria bacterium, assembly GCA_030427405.1. GTDB lineage: Bacteria > Pseudomonadota > Alphaproteobacteria > Rhodobacterales > Rhodobacteraceae > Ruegeria. Next base: position 88,187 of record JAUHXK010000002.1, read on the forward strand.
GGTGCAAGTGACCTGCTGTTTGTGCAAGGACACGCTGAAGGTCCTGATTTCGGACACCGGAAAACCCCTGCCGGGCCTGCAGCCGCCCGACGGGATACCATCAGAGATTGGGTCCACGATCCAGGACCTGCCCGAGGGCGGGTTCGGCTGGTTCCTGATTCGCGAACTGACCCGTGAAATCCGATACCGGCGACGGCGCGGTCAGAACGAGCTGACATTGTTGTTCGACCTGCGCGACCCAGGCTAACTGGCCACAATAACGCCCAGATCGGACCATTGTCGCGCCTCAATGGACCTTCATACAGACAGGGTAGCTCAGATAGCTTCCCTCGGCGCCATGTGTCACAGCCCCCACCCAGTGAACGGCGCCGAGGACCTCTCCCTCCCGATACGACTGGACATTGCCCCGACGGGGTTTAGTGTCGTGCTGTTCCAAGGGGATCCTGACAATGCGAGATTTTCACAGGCCGGGCCGGTCCGAGGTGTTGGCAACGCAAGGGATGTGCGCAACCTCTCATCCGTTGGCGGCCAAGGTGGCGCTGGATATTCTGGCCGACGGCGGCAACGCCATGGACGCCGCCATCGCCGGAGCGGTTCTTTTGGGCATTTGCGAGCCTCAGATGACCGGAATAGGCGGGGATTGTTTTGTTCTGTATAACCGCGCCGGAGAGGACGAAGTTCGCGGCCTGAACGGGTCGGGCCGGGCCCCGGTGGCGGCCGACGCGCAAATGCTGCGCGACCGCGGCCTGACCTCGGTGCCACTGCACGGCCCCGAAGCGGTTACAATCCCCGGTGCTGTCGACGCATTCTGCCACCTGGCCCAGACCGAAGGGCGGCTGGGCCTTGCGGCGCTGTTGCAACCGGCAATCCACTACGCCGAGGAAGGCGTCCCCGTCGCGCCGCGCGTTGCCTTCGACTGGGCCGATGACGCAGAGGTTTTGCAAGGCGCGGCCCTCCAGCATTTTCTGATTGATGGCCGGGCACCTCGTGTCGGGCAGATATTCCGGGCCCCGCAGCAGGCAGAGGTATTGCGCCGCATCGCACGACACGGGCGCGACGCGTTTTACACGGGCGAAATTGCGGACGACATGATTGCGGCCCTTGCGGAACGGGGCGGTGTCCATACCGCCGCGGATTTTGCCAATACCGAATGCACCCCCACTGTGCCGATTGCCGGATCCTATAACGGTGTCGAACTGCTGGAGCACCCGCCAAACGGCCAGGGGGCCACTGCGATCCTGTTGCTTGGTATTCTGAAACATTTCGATCTGGAAAAGCTCGACCCCTTTGGCGCGGAACGCGTGCATATCGAAGCCGAGGCAACCAAGCTGGCCTATGATGCACGCAACCGGTTCATCGCGGACCCCGACATGTCCGCGCGGACCGAACAGTTTCTTGCCCCAGAAACCGCCGCGCGTCTGGCTGACCTGATTGACCCGCGCCGGGTTATCCCCGCTGCGGCACCGCTGACAGAGGCCGTTCACAAGGACACGGTCTATATCACCGTTGTTGACCGGGACCGGATGTCGGTTTCGCTGATCTATTCGATCTATCACGGGTTCGGCTCGGGCATCGCCTCTGACAAGTTCGGGATTCTCCTGCAAAATCGCGGCGCCGGGTTCACCTTGGAACCGGGGCATCCCAACCAATTGGGCGGTGGAAAACGCCCCATGCACACGATCATCCCCGGTATGTTGCGCACCAATGGAAAGGTAACGATGCCATTTGGTGTCATGGGCGGGGCGTATCAGCCCGCTGGACATGCGCGCCTGCTGACCAACCTTGTCGATCATGACCTGGGTTTGCAGCACAGCATTGTTGCGCCGCGCGCCTTTGCCGACGGTGCGGTCCTGAAACTGGAAAGCGGCTTTGCGCCACAGGTCGGGAAACAATTGTCCGAATTAGGGCATACTGTTGTCACGCCCAACGCGCCTATCGGGGGTGCCCAGGCTATTCGAATCCGGGCAGACGGGGTTCTGCAAGGCGCCAGCGACCCGCGCAAGGATGGGTGCGCCCTGGGGTATTGACGCTCCGTCGGCGCGTCCGCACCGTATCAGTTCAACTGAAAATGCAGCGGGTACGATCCGTCTTCGAAAGGACCGAACATGTTGGGAATATCCGGGTGGTCCACAGGTTCGCCAGACTGGTCAGCGATCAGGTTTTGTTCAGAAACATAAGCCACATAGAAGGATTGGTCGTTCTCGGCCAGCAGGTGATAGAACGGCTGATCCTTGATTGGACGACTGTCTTCCGGGATCGCCTGATACCATTCTTCTGTATTCGCAAATTCCGGGTCCACGTCAAAAATCACCCCTCGGAAGGGATGTTTCTTATGGCGAACCACCTGACCCAGGCGGTACTTGGCATGTGTCTTCAGCATTGTTTCAGCCCCCAAACCATTTACTACCTCTTTCCGCACCGGAATGCCAATCATTGATCTGAAAATCAGGGAAACAGTCTGTGAACCTCGTCCTAACAGTGTTTGAAATCGTCGCGCCTGTCTTTCTGTTGGCAGGGGTCGGGTATGCCTGGGTCAGGCTGGGTTTCGAATACCGCCTGCAATTCGTGACCCGGTTTGCCATGACCCTTGCGGTTCCAAGCCTGATATTCGTGGCTTTGATGCAAACCGATATTCCCGGCGGCGAACTGTCCCGCTTTACGCTGGCGGCGTTCCTGGTCAACGGGGCGCTGGCGGTTGGGTTCTGGCTGATCGCGCGGGGGGCGCATCTGGACCAGAGAACGTATCTGGCGCCGCTGATATTCGGAAATACCGGGAATGTGGGGATACCGATATGCATGTTCGCATTCGGGCAGGCCGGACTGGGATATGCAGTCGTGTTCCTGGCGGTCACGGCGTTGTTGTCGTTCACCCTTGGCATCTATCTAGTGGCGGGCAAGGGGTCGATCACCAAGGTCATCCGGGAACCGATGGTCTGGGCGACCCTGCTGGGCGCGCTGTTCCTATGGCGCGGCTGGCAAACGCCGGTCTTTCTGACCAACACGCTGGACCTGTTGGGTCAGATGGCCATCCCGCTGATGCTGATCACCTTGGGCGTCGCGATTGCGCGCCTGTCGACGCAAAAGCTGGGGCAGGCCGTTTGGCTGTCTTTTTTGAAACTTGTGGTTTGTTTCACACTGGGATGGCTTTTGGCGCTGGCATTCGGCCTGGACGACGTCGCCTTTGGCGTTCTTGTTTTGCAGGCCTGCATGCCGGTGGCGGTCACCTCGTACCTGTTGGCCGAGCGTTTCGACGCCGACGCAGATGCCGTTGCCGGTATGGTGATGGTCTCGACCGCATTGTCGGTTGGCGCACTTTCGGTCATCCTGGCTATTGTTTTGTAACGAAAGTGATTTCCTCAAAGCTCAATCTGCGCTAGAATGTCGGAAAAAATCGGCCCGAGGCATACGAGGCACATGAGCAGACTTCTTTTCGTACTCTTCGGGGTGCTGCTTTTGGCATCCTGTGGGGGTGGGTCGCAACGCCCGCCCAGCAACCTGAACAACGCGTGCAGCATCGCACGCGAACGCCCCGATTACATCAAGGCGTTCAAAAGCACCGAGCGTAAATGGGGCATTCCCGTTCACGTTCAGATGGCGACCATCTACCAGGAAAGCCGTTACAAGCACGACGCGCGCACGCCGCATAAATATGTGTTGGGTGTAATTCCGATGGGCCGACAAAGCAGCGCCTATGGCTTCAGCCAGGCCCTGGACGGCACCTGGGAGCAATACCAGCGGGAAACGGGGAAACGCCGCGCCAAGCGGGACCGCATCCGGGACGCGTCGGACTTCATGGGCTGGTACATGAACAAAAGCTATGAACGCAACGGAATCCACCCGGCGGATACGCGCAACCAGTATCTGGCCTATCACGAAGGTCACACTGGATATGCGCGCGGCAGCTACAACAGCAAGTCATGGCTTTTGAACGTTGCCAATGACGTTGACGCGCGCGCGCAACGGTACCAGGCGCAGCTGGCCAGCTGTCGTCACTGAGCCGGGAAACAAAAAAAAACGGGCGGATCAGCGGTCGTCTGATCCGCTGCGCGTCTTTTTGGAGAACAGGTTCTGGTTCAGGGTTCCGCCGGTAGTCAGGGGCCCCAAAAGAACGGTTGTCTGCGTCCCTGCGTTGTCATGAATGACCCATTTCCGCAACTCGATCGGATCGCCTGTGAACATCAGTTCGATCCGGCCTGTTTCGGGGTTCTTTGGGTCTTGCGCGGTCACAACCGTTGCGGTGCCGTCAAAATCGTGCCCCACAACCATATTGGCCTGACCCAAGTTGACGTTTCGGCTTAGCACCAGCGAAAGCGGTGTCCTCTTGAGCGGGTATTGTTCCGGCGGCTGGTTGGATTTCGGGTCAAAGATCATCACCGTACCCGCCTGGGCAAGGACCACTGCGCTGGTCGGTGGATCGTATTCGAAACGCATCTTGCCGGGCCGCTGCAGCCAGAGCTTTCCGGTGCTCAACGACCCGTCGTCATTGACCTGCGTGAACGTGGTCTGAACCGTCTTGAGCTGGTTCAGATAGTTCGAGATCGCGGACAGGGGCAGCTTTTCGGCGGCCCAGGCCGCCGGAGCAGCCAGGGTAAGGGCAAGGGCAAAGGCAATCTGTTTCATGATATTGCAGATATGCACTCTGCCCCCGTTTGGGAATGCCCTATTGTTCGGGCACCAGAATTTCGCGCTTGCCGACATGGTTGGCCGGCGAAACTACGCCTTCGTCTTCCATCTGTTCGACCAAGCGCGCGGCCTTGTTGTACCCAATGGCCAGTTTTCGCTGAATGTACGAGGTAGAGCATTTGCGATCCTTGATCACGATAGCCACCGCCTGATCATACAGCGCGTCTTCTCCGTTCGTGTTGCCACCGGTATTCAGGCCCAGGACGGCGTCGATATTGTCGGCCTTTTCATCTGCCGGGCCTTCGACAACACCCCCGACATAATCCGGCGGCCCGAACTGCTTGAGGTGGTTGACCACTTCTTCAACCTCTTCATCCGAGACAAACGGACCATGGCAGCGGGTGATCTTGGCGCCGCCCGCCATGTAAAGCATATCGCCCTGCCCCAGCAGTTGCTCGGCCCCCATTTCGCCCAGAATGGTCCGGCTGTCGACTTTCGAGGTAACCTGGAATGAGATCCGGGTGGGGAAGTTCGCCTTGATCGTGCCGGTGATCACGTCGACCGAGGGGCGCTGTGTTGCCATGATCAGGTGAATGCCCGAGGCCCGCGCCATTTGCGCCAGTCGCTGGATGCAGGCTTCGATCTCTTTGCCCGCGACCATCATCAGGTCGGCCATCTCGTCTACGATGACAACGATATAGGGCATCGCCTTGGGTTCGAATTCTTCGGTTTCGAACATTGGCTCTCCGGTCTCGTCATCGAAACCGGTCTGGACCGTGCGGCTGAACATCTCGCCCTTGTCCAGCGCGTCCTTCACGCGGCCATTATAACCCGCGATGTTTCGCACGCCCATCTTGGACATTTTGCGATAGCGGTCCTCCATCTCGCCCACGACCCATTTCAAGGCGACAACCGCCTTTTTCGGGTCTGTCACAACCGGAGACAGCAGGTGCGGAATGCCATCATAGACGGACAGTTCCAGCATCTTGGGGTCGATCATAATCAAGCGGCATTCATCCGGCGTCAGCTTATAAAGCAGCGACAGGATCATCGTGTTGATTGCAACGGATTTACCCGACCCGGTGGTACCCGCGATCAGCAGGTGAGGCATCTTGGCCAGGTTGGCCACGACGGATTCGCCACCGATATCCTTGCCCAGCGCCAGCGGCAGCGCCTGGTTGCCATCGCCAAAGTCCCGGCTGGCCAGAATCTCCCGCAGAACCACCATTTCGCGGTTCTCGTTGGGCAGTTCGATCCCGATTACCGAGCGGCCCGGCAAGGTCGAAACCCGTGCCGACAGCGCAGACATCGAGCGGGCGATGTCATCGGCCAGACCAATCACGCGGCTGGCTTTCAGACCCGGCGCGGGCTCAAGCTCGTACATCGTGACGACCGGACCGGGGCGCACGCTGACGATCTCGCCTTTGACGCCGTAATCATCCAGCACGTTTTCCAGCATCCGCGCGTTTTCCTCCAGCGCCTCATCGCTGAGGTGATGGCGCTGAATGGCCGATGGGTTGGACAACAAACCCAGCGGCGGCAATTCGAAATCCGAATGCCGTTCTTCAAAGGACAAGGCAGGCTGAGCCTCGGCCTGGGCCCGCCGCGACGGCAGGACATTGCGGCGCACGGGTTGGGCGACCACCGGCTTGCGCGGTTCGGCAGCGGGTATCTTCATTGCCTGCCGCGGGATCTGGGGGTCTTCGAAAACCGCCTCGTCATCTTCGTCCGGTTCCTGCACTGCGGGCGGTGTGTCGGCGCGCAATTCCTGAACAGATGGGTCCTGCGGTTCGGTCCATTCCTGCACATCAGGGGCAGACACTGTCGGTTCCGGCGGCAGCCCGGCTGCGGTCAATGGCGGCTCGGGCGGTAATTGCCCCGGTTGCTGAGCGCTCAGGATCAGCGGATCAGGACCGCGCCCACGCCCCTTGGTCAGCGGGCGATCGGGGTCTGGAACCGGCGCCATTTCACCAGTCGCCACCTTGCGATTGCGCACGGCTGCGGAAATCTTTGACCGAATACGGTCCTCTCCCGGCATTTCGTCATACCCGTCCACCGGCTCGGGGTCGATAAGTTCGGCAACCGGCAGCGGTTCGGGTCGGCGGATCAGGGCCGGCATGCGTGCCAGCAACCCTGTTTTGGCCGCAGGCTCCTGAACAATCGGTTCCGGGTCTTCTTCGTAAAGGTCGTCATAGGCCACTTCGTCATCGAAACTGGCCAGCGCAGGTTCGGTCCGGTCGGCCTTGCGCTCTTCCCACTGCGCCCGCCGGTCACGGGCAGCGCGGGCAGTTACGGCCGCGCCACGGCCCAGCATGGTCATCAAGAAGTCGTAGGACATCACAAGTCCCAGCAGGAACGAGCGGAACCCGCGCTGAACGTCGGCCTTGGAAAAGCCCAGCACAAACAGGCCCAGCGCCAACATGCCCACGGCCATTGCCAGCGACATCAGCTTGACCACGAAATGGGAAGAAACCGGCAGGACCGTAAGCAAGGCCCCCATTACGGTGTCGCCGAACAGGCCGCCCAGGCCAAAACTATGCGTCGCGCGCCATTCGTCTCCGGGTACAAGCGTGGCGGCGTAGACCGATACGATCGCGATCCAGATGGGGGCAAAGATCAGGCGCGACACGGCGCGGTCCTCGCCGAAATGTCCGGCAAAGCGAACGCCCCACCCGATCAGGACCAACGCAATGCTCCAACTGCCCCAGCCAACGATCATGAACAAGGGCGCTGCAAGAGATGCGCCAAAACGGCCCATCCAGTTCTGCACCTGTGCGTCGGTCGACACCATCCAGTTCGGATCGTCCGGCGTGTAGGACCAGATCATGGCCGCCGAAGCCAGGCCCAGCAGGATCAGTGCGATGCCGATCAGTTCCTTGCTGCGCCGTTCGATTGCGGCCTGTGTGGTGCTGTCCAGCAATGGATCGCGGTTGCGCGCGTTGTAAGATGCCATTTTGCCCTCGTACCTCACGAATAGACACAGTCGCGAAGCGTGCTAAGCCCGCGCTGCATCTCTGTTTTTGGGGCCACCAGCGCGACCCTGATAAATTCTTCGCCCGGGTTCTGGCCCGGATCACCTTGTGAAAGATATGCGCCGGGCAGGACACGGACACCGGTTTCCTGCCACAGCTTCAATGCCGTTTCTTCGCCGTTATCCACCGGCAGCCACAGAAAGAACCCCGCCTCGGGCGGCATATAGCCCTGAACATCGGCAAAGACCTGATCTGCGATGGCGTATTTCTCTTGGTACAGGGCACGGTTTTCCGCCACATGCACCTCGTCGGACCAGACGCGCGCGGCGGCGGCCTGCAAAGGCAGCGGCAACGGAGCCCCCGCATAATTGCGCAACTGCTTGACCCGTTTGATCGTTTCGGGGCCGCCTGCAATCAGGCCCGATCGCAGCCCTGCAAGGTTCGACCGTTTGGACAGCGAGTTGAACAGCGTGATCCGCTCAGGATCGGCGCCCAGCTCTTTCGCCACGGTCAGAACACCGGTGGGGGCCGCATCGCGATAAATTTCTGAATAGCATTCATCGGCAAAGATGCGGAAATCGTATTTCTCGGCCAGCCCGATCAGATCGGCCCAGTAATCGCGCGATGCAACCGCGCCCTGCGGATTGGCAGGCGAACAGATATAGGCCACGGCGGTGCGGTTCAGCACATCCTCGGGCAATCCGGCATAGTCGGGCAAATGCCCGGTGGCTGCTGTTGCCGGCACAAAAACAGGCTGCGCCCCAACCGAGATCGATGCCACCATATAGACCTGATAGAACGGGTTCGGACACAAAATAACCGGCTGCTGGCCGTTCTTCTGTTCCGGGCACAGCGCCATCGCCGCGTTATACAGCCCCTCGCGCGTGCCGTTGAGGGCCATGATACTGGTGTCGGGGTCCATCTCGACGCCATAACGTCGGTTGATCCAGCCAGAAATGGCCGCGCGCAAGTCAGGCGACCCCTCGTTCGGCGGGTATCCCTGAAACCCGGCCGCGTTTTCCATGATGACATCCGTCACCCATGCCGGAAAGGCGTGTTTGGGCTCTCCGATGGTCATGTGAATAACGTCACCGCCCGGCTTGTGATGATCAAGCAGGGCGCGCAAACGCGGGAATGCATAGGCCGGTAGGTCCGAAAACCGCTCGGGGAAATTCATAACAACTGCCTCAATACCGGGATCATTTTCGCCCCGTTTGCCAGATAGGTTACAGATCGCACACCGCTTCGTCCAGACAAAGAGGTTCCGAATCAGGGGATTGTGGCATTCAGGCCAAAGCTGCCTCGGCGGCGGAACCCAGCCGCAACAGGGCCTCTTCCGAACCCGGATACCCCATCATCATGAGACCGCAACCAGCGGTTCCCGTTGGCAGGGTCAGCGCGGCCAGCCCCATAAGGTTGCCGATACGGGTATTGCGCAGCGCCAACAGGTTTTCGGTCACATAATACGCTTCATCACTCATCAGGCGTTCCAGGTTGGGGGGCAAAATGGGTGCGGTAGGGGCCAGGACGGCATCGAAACCGGCTGTGGCCGCGTCCCACGCGCTCCGGCACGCCTTCAGCCGGGACCACGCCGCGACATATTCATGACCCGGCACATCACGACCGGCGCGGAAACGTTTGAGGATCTCGGGATACATGACATCGGGATTGGCTTCGATCACATCCCGCCACAGGCCATAGGCCTCGGTCGTATAAAGAACACCGGAAAGCCCCATGGCCACGGTCAGTTCGGGAACCTCAAGGGGAACGATCTGGGCGCCTGCATCCGTCAGGCGAAGAAGCGCCTCATCATAGGCGCGTTTTGGTGCATCCCGCAGGTTGTCCTGCGCCACGGTTTGCAAGTCGGCAAACCGCCTGCCCTTCAGGCTTGCGCCGCGCAGATCCGCCGGGCTGCCCGCTTCGAGCAAGGCCAGCATATGGGCCGCATCCTCGACCGAACGCGCAAGCGGCCCCACGGTATCAAACCGCAGGCACAGCGGCACCGTGCCCTCCAGGCTGACGCGCCCGGCGGTGGTTTTCAATCCGACCAGATCATTCCATGCCGACGGGATGCGCACCGACCCCCCGGTATCCGAGCCAATTCCGCACGCGGCCAACCCCCAGGCAACAGACGCCGCGGCACCCGAAGATGACCCGCCGGGAACCGCGTCCTCGTCATTGATGCGGGGGGGCGTGCTGGTGATAGGGTTCAATCCAAGCCCCGAAAAGGCCAGCTCGCTCATATGGGTCTTGCCAAGGCAGACCGCCCCCAGAGACGTGGCATTGCGCAGCACCGCCGCATCGGCATCGGGCACCCGGCCCTTCAACAAATCGGACCCGGCCCGGGTCTCGATCCCTGCCGTGTCGAACAGGTCTTTCCAACTGATCGGAACCCCGTCCAAAAGCGAGCGGCGCAACCCCAACCCGGCCCGTTCGCTGGCGGCCTGCGCCTCGGCCCGTGCCCGGTCCTGGGTCACCTTGACGTAGATTTTGTCGCGATGCGGGTGGTCGTCGATGGCCGCAAGATAGGTTTCCGTCAGATCAACGGGGTCGATCTGCCCCATGCCGATACCGCGCCCCAGATCACACGCTGTCATGGTCAACCAGTCCTGCATCGCGTCCCCCGTCGTTTTCACGCTGGACGGACGGTAGCGACAGGACCGCACATGGACAATCCCGAAAGGGCGCGCATATTGCGTGTCATGACACAGGCATCAGATATCTTGATTGTGGGCGGCGGCCTGAACGGGCCAGCCCTGGCGCTGGCTCTGGCGCAGGCTGGCAGCACTGTAACGGTTGTTGACGCACTGGCCCAGAAAGTGCGCAAGAACGCGGCATTTGACGGTCGTGCCTATGCCCTTGCGCTGGCATCTCAGCGTCTGCTGCAAAGTACGGGCGTCTGGGACCGGGTTTCCGATCACGCGCAACCGATGCTTGAGATCAAGGTCACCGATGGCCATGCGGGCATGGGGCCATCACCCTTTTTCATGCATTTTGACCACGCGGAGATCGAAGAAGGCCCGATGGGCTTTATGGTCGAAGACCGCCATCTGCGTCGTGCGTTCCTGGATGCCATGGCAGAAGACAGCCGTATCACTGAAATCAGCGGGCGCACCGTGGTTGCGCAGGACACCGCGCCGACCGGGGTTTCGCTGACCCTGGACGACGGATCGGTGATCTCGGGCAGCGCGCTTGTCGGATGTGACGGCCGCCGCAGCGGCACCGCCCAACGCGCGGGAATACGGCGGTCCGGTTGGGATTACGGCCAGACCGCGCTTGTCTGCGCAATCGAACACGACCTGCCGCATCACGGAATAGCGCATCAGTTCTTCATGCCACCCGGCCCGTTGGCCATCCTGCCTCTGACCGGCAACCGCAGCTCGATCGTCTGGAGCGAGCGCACAGAAACTGCCCGGCGCATCGCGGCCATGTCCGAAGCCGATTACCTGCAAGTGCTCAGACCTCGTTTCGGAGATTTCCTGGGTGACATCCGCCTTCAGGGTGATCGCTTTACCTATCCGCTGAACCTGACAATCGCCAATTCCTTTATTGGCGAGCGGCTGGCATTGGTCGGCGATGCGGCGCATGGCATGCACCCGATCGCGGGGCAAGGTTTGAACGCGGGGCTGCGTGACGTCGGCGCGCTTGCCGAAGTGCTGACCCTGGCGGGCAGACGAGGCGAGGATATCGGGTCGCCCCTGGTTCTGGAGCGGTATCAGGAATGGCGCAGGTTCGACACGGCCGCCCTGGCGATGGCGACGGACGTGTTCAACAAGCTGTTTTCCAACGACAACCCATTGCTGCGCCTCGGGCGCGATATCGGTATGGGCGTCGTGGGCGCCCTGCCCGGGCTGCGCCGGGGTTTCGTGCGCGAGGCCGCCGGCCTGACCGGAGACCTGCCGAAATTGCTTCAGGGTCGCGCGATCTAGTCCAACGCGCGGGCTTCGTCCACAAGCATCACCGGAATGCCGTTCCGAATAGGAAATGCCAGCCCCGCAGCCTTTGACACCAGCTCTTGCCGGTCGGCATCGTAATGCAGCGTGGTGTGGGTCTGCGGACAAATCAGCGCCTCGAGCATGTGGCGATCAAAGGCAAATTGGGCTTCGGTCATTGCATTGCTTCCTCATTTGATCCACCGCGCATGGCAAATTCGATCAATGTCACAAGGGTCTCGCGGCGCGTGCGCAAACAGGGCGCTTCGAGCAGGGCTTGCTTGTCTTCGGCGTCAAAGTCCAAAAGCATGGACAGCGAATTCACCAAAAGTTCGTCCTCGGCGTCTTTCAGTGTTTCCCAATCGGTCGACAATTGGCGCGAGGCAAAGAACTTCTCCAACAAGGTCAGGAACCGGCTGCGGTCGAACCTGTCGTCGATCTCAGTTTTTCCCAGGTCGCGGTCAAATCCGTCCCAGCAGACGGAACACCGGCGATAGGGGGTAAACCCATCCAGCTCGGATTTGACGCGGAACCGCGATATCCCGGTCAGCGTAATCAGGTAACGGCCATCTTCGGTTTCGGAAAACTGGGTCACCCGGCCCGCGCAGCCGATCTGATGCAACTTGTCATCTTTGCTTTGACACGGGTTCGGCTGAACCATCCCGATCAGTCTTTCCTGCGTCTTCAACGCGTCGTCCAGCATTTGCAGATAGCGCGGTTCGAAAATATGCAGTGGCAGGCGCGACCGGGGCAGCAAAAGCGCCCCGGGCAGCGGGAAAACGGGGACCGTTTCCGGCAGGTCGGCAGGATGCATCATGTACCCGAGTGTAGCCCTGTTCCCGATTTAGGCAAATATCATCGAGCTGAGCTTGCGCCGACCATTCAGCACCACCGGGTCATTGGGCTTGAGCGCATCAAAGATCGTGAACAGTTGCGTCTTGGCTGCGCCGTCGTTCCATTCACGGTCACGGCGGAACAGGTCCAGCAGTTGTTCGACAGCGGCCTCGACGTCGCCATTGGCGTGCAGGGCCTGCGCAAGGTCAAACCGCGCCTGGTGATTGTCCGGGTCGGCTTCGACCGCCGCCGTCAAATCGGCAACAGGCCCGGCATCCGCGGCTTGTTTGGCCAGCTCAAGTTGCGCATGGGCGGCCTCAAGCTCGGGCGTGGCCGAGATTTCGGCGGGCGCGCCATTCAGGATCGCCTCGGCCTGGTCAAGATCGCCCAGCGCGATATGAGACCGCACAAGCCCACCATAGGCCCCGGCATGCGCCTGATCCTCGCCCAGGATCGCGGCAAAGGTCTGCGCGGCATCTGTTGCTGCGCCTTCGGCCAGCATCTCTTCGGCGGCCTGAACGGCATCATCCAGTTGCCCGCCGGGGCTTTCGCCGCCTGCGGCCTCGATCACGCGGTTCACGAATTCCTTGATCTCAGACCCCGGGACGGCCCCCTGAAAGCCATCGACCGGCTGCCCCTTGTGAAAGGCGTATACGGTCGGAATGGACTGGATACGCAGCTGCGACGCGATCATCTGCGCCTCGTCCACGTTGATCTTGACCATTTTCACCGCACCCTTTGCGGCTGTTACGGCCTCTTCCAGCAGGGGGCCAAGCGTTTTGCATGGCCCACACCACGGCGCCCAGAAATCGACGATCACCGGTATGTCCTGCGATGCATCAATGACATCGGCCATGAACGTGGCCTCGGACCCGTCCTTGATCAGGTCGGCGGCTGCGGGGCTGGCTGCGGCGTTCAGAAGGTCCATTGCAATTCACTCTCCGGTTCGAACTTGCGCACTATATGCAACTACGCGCTCCGGAAACCAAGTGCAGAATTGGCCGGGACTGCTTCTGTCAAAGATCAAAGCTGGCAAAAACCGGAGCGTGATCGCTGGGCTTTTCCCAGCCGCGCGCGGCGCGCATAACCCGGCTGGAATGGCCTGCGTTCGAAATGTCAGAGGTGGCCCAGACATGATCCAGCCGCCGCCCCTTGTCTGCCGCATCCCAATCCCGCGCGCGGTAAGACCACCAGCTGTAAAGCTGCCCTTCGGGGATATCCTGACGGGTAATGTCGATCCAACCGCCCGCATCTTGTGTCTCGGCCAGGTGCTCAACCTCGATCGGGGTATGCGACACAACCTTAAGCAGTTGTTTATGCGACCAGACATCATCTTCGCGCGGGGCGATGTTCAGATCGCCCACCAGAATGGATTTCTCGGGCTTTTCCGCGCGGAACCAGTCGCGCATGTCAGTGAGGTAATCGAGCTTTTGCCCGAACTTCTCATTCACCTCACGATCCGGAACGTCCCCGCCCGCCGGGACATAGAAATTGTGGATCGTCACCCCATTCTCCAGCCGCCCCGCGATGTGGCGCGCATGGCCGAGACCGGCGAAATCCTTGTCGCCCACCTCTTCCAGGGGCAATTTGGAAACTATGGCAACGCCGTTATAGCCCTTTTGCCCCCGCGCGATCATATGGGTATAGCCCAGCGCCGCGAAACCTTCGGTCGGGATCTTGTCCACCGGCGATTTGCATTCCTGCAAACACAGCACATCGGGCGCCTCTTCCTGCAACAATTTCAACACGATAGGCTCGCGCAGGCGAACTGAATTGATGTTCCAGGTGGCAAGGGTAAAGGGCATGGGTCGAATTCCTCTGTCGCGATTGGGCGGAGGTTAACGCGGTGCGGGATGGGGAGCCATCGGAAAAAGATCTTCGAATGGCTGTTGAGCGGGACGAAGCGGACATTGAGAAAAGTTGCCCAATAGAGCTAACTATCCGGCAGTCAAATCGTCACTGTGTCCACTTGAATTTTCCAGTCTGCTTTCCGGACATATCGTGAAAAGTGCCTTTTCCACCCGGCCTGAACAAGTAGACAACCCCAAAATTCTCGAAGACGACCTGCAAGCCACTTTTAGTTTTTGTCATAGGGTTATTTGCAGGAGAAGTGTTGGTGTCTCGTAGGCACAATCCACTGTTCGAATTGCAAGATACAATATTTGGGCTGTATGGCCCTCCGTTCTGTGTGTGCCAGTCTGACGTCACAGTAATTCGGGAGCCAGCTACGATGTCCTGAGCGAAGGTCGGGGTTACTGTAGTCAAGATTGCTGTTGCAATCCCTGCAAGAAGTCTTTTCAAAGAAACACCCTCCACAAAAAATGTAAGTAAAGTGCCAGATGGCGGACGCATGTCAAGCTAGCGGTTGATACAGCTTAATCTCTGGTAACTCGGCGCCCTGAGCCGACACCCCCCTACCAACCAAAAAAGCCGGGCCATCAGGCCCGGCAGTCCAACAGGGAGGTACATGTCATTACCCGGACATGAACGGGTTGGGAGTAACCCTATTATGTGGTCAAAGGTATCACTTTGATCCACGTCAATCTACTGCGAGTTACGAAACAAGCCGATATCCACCGGATTCTGTGACCAAAAGGCGTGCATTCGAAGGGTCGGGCTCGATTTTTTGGCGCAACCTGTAGATGTGCGTTTCCAACGTGTGCGTGGTCACACCAGCATTGTATCCCCAAACTTCGTGCAGCAACACGTCGCGGGCAACAACGCCATCCGTTGATCGGTACAGGAACTTGAGGATATTGGTTTCCTTTTCGGTCAGCCGGATCTTGCGATCGTCTTCGGTGATCAGCATCTTCATCGCGGGTTTGAACGTATAGGGGCCCAGAACAAACACCGCATCCTCGGATTGTTCATGCTGGCGCAGCTGCGCCCGGATACGGGCCAAAAGAACGGGGAATTTGAAGGGCTTGGACACATAGTCATTTGCACCGGCATCCAGGCCCAGGATGGTGTCTGCGTCGCTGTCATGGCCGGTCAGCATCAGGATCGGGCTTTTGACGCCCTGTTTGCGCATCAGGCGGCACAGCTCTCGCCCGTCGGTGTCGGGCAAGCCGACATCCAGGATGACCAGGTCATAAATCGCCTCGCGGGCGCGTTCCATCGCAGACTGGCCGTCGGATGCCTCGAATACATCGAAATCCTCGGTCATCACGAGTTGCTCGCTGAGTGCCTCACGCAGGTCTTCATCGTCATCCACCAGCAGGATTTTCTTGAGTTGAGCCATGTCCCGTTCCTCCAAAGCCTTTTGCATCACTTGCGCTCGCGGATTGCAATCGCAAGAATTGCTGCAACGGTCTCACGCCCTCGTGTCCGACGCGGCGGAAATGTTTCACATTTGTCAGCGAAAGAGCTAGGAAAAAGGGCAGAGCGTTACAGGTCAACCCATATGAGTCTCAATCCAGAAACCACTGAATTGCTTGCACGCGCGCGGGCGGATTTGCGCATGGGTGTGCCGGTTGTCGTGACCGATGATACCGGTTTCAGCGTCGTGGCCGTGGCAACAGAAACGCTTGGCCCGCAGCGCCTGGCGGATCTGCGCGGCCTTGGCGGTGAACCGGTGGTCGCAATCACCGACCGCAGGGCCGAAACGCTGAAGGCGCGAGCCTATGACGGGGACCTGGCCCGCGTTGTCATCCCGACCGAGGCGGATATCGCTTGGGTTCAGGCGGTTGCCGACCCGTCCGACGACCTGAACGCCCCGATGAAGGGGCCGCTGATGACACAGAGGCAGGGCAATGCAAACTTGCACCGCGTGGCCATTGCGCTGACCAAATCGGCGCGGCTTTTGCCCGCCGCGGTCGTGGTCGGGGTCGAAAATGGCGCCGCGTTTGCGGCTGCACACGGGTTGACCCGCATCGACCACGCACGCGCCGCGCCGCATCTGACCGACCGCAGCCCCCTGCACGACGTCGTGTCCGCCCGTTTGCCGATGGAAGTCTCGGAAGCCGGACGCCTGCATGTCTTTCGCCCCGACGATGGCGGCGAAGAGCATTACGCCGTTGAAATCGGGCGCCCCGACCGCAGCAAACCGGTGCTTGCCCGCCTGCATTCGGCCTGCTTCACCGGCGACCTCATGGGCAGCCTGAAATGCGATTGCGGACCGCAACTGCGCGGCGCACTGGCTCAGATGGGGACAGAAGGCGCCGGGGTGCTGCTGTATCTCAACCAGGAAGGCCGCGGCATTGGGCTGGCCAACAAGATGCGCGCCTATTTCCTTCAGGATCAAGGGTTTGACACGGTTGAGGCCAACCACCGCCTGGGCTTTGAGGATGACGAGCGCGATTTCCGCCTTGGCTCGGATATCCTTAAATCCTTGGGTTTTGCCTCGGTTCGGTTGCTGACAAACAATCCCGCCAAAATCGCGATGATGGAAAAAACCGGCATTGCAGTGACCGAACGCGTGCCGCTGAAAATCGGCGAGACCGCGCATAACCGGGGCTATCTTGCCACCAAGGCCGCCAAGTCCGGGCACTTGCTGTGACACCCGATGATCTGGTTCTGACCCCGGCCGGGGTCAGGTTTGGTGGCCGGATTTTTCCCTGCACCATCGGCCGTGGTGGCCGAACCGATGACAAACGCGAAGGTGACGGGGCAACGCCCATCGGGTGCCATCGTATCGTCGGCATGATGTACCGGCCAGACAGGATTGGCCCGCCCGCCGCTTGGGCCCGGCCAATCGGGCCGCGCGACCTGTGGTCGGATGATGTGAACGACACCCGGTACAACCACGCTGTGCGCGCGCCCCATGCTTTTGGCCACGAGGCGTTGCGGCGCCCGGACCCGTTATATGACCTGATTTTGGTCACCGACTGGAACTGGCCCAATGCCGTTGCCGGGCGCGGGTCCGCGATTTTTCTGCATCAATGGCGCCGCCGCGGATACCCGACCGAAGGCTGCATCGCGTTCCGGCGCGATCACCTTGGATGGATTGCACGGCGCATTGCCCCCGGAACCCGGTTGATCATTCCGCCGGTTTGACACGCGCGCCGAAAATGGCCGAGCCCACGCGCACATGGGTTGCACCCAGGGCGATGGCTGTTTCGAAATCACTGCTCATCCCCATGGACAGCCCGTCCAGCCCATTGCGCGCGGCGATCTTGGCCAGCAGGGCAAAATGCAATGCGGGTTCCTCGGAAACCGGCGGGATGCACATCAGGCCCCGTACCGGAAGGTCCAGCCCACGGCATTCGGCAACGAAACCGTCAGCCTCGGCGGGCAGAACACCGGCCTTTTGATCCTCTTCCCCGGTATTGACCTGAATAAACAGATCCGGGCAGGACCCTTTTTCCTGGGCCAGCCGCGCCAGGGTATTGGCAAGCTTTGGGCGGTCGACGGAATGGATGGCGTCGCACAGATCCATGGCTTGGCGGGCCTTGTTGGTCTGCAGAGGGCCAATAAGGTGCAGGTCGACGCCGGAATAGCGCTGTTTAAAATCCGGCCACTTGGAAGCGGCCTCCTGCACGCGGTTTTCGCCAAAACACCTGTGGCCCTGGTCCAACACGGCTGCGACCCGGTCATTGGGTTGAACTTTGGACACGGCAATCAACCGGACCGAACCTTGCACCCGACCAGACGATTTCTCGGCTTTGGCGATGCGGGCAGTGATGTCTTGCAGGGACATGGGGACCTCAATCAGCTTTGCGCGCAGCAAAACACCATGTTGCCCAAAAAGAAAAGGGCAGGTCCGAAGACCTGCCCTTGAACCTTGTGGTTCAGATCAACTTAGAAGTTGAACTGAGCACCAAAGTCAGCGCGGGTGACGCCGTCACCGTCGCCTTCTTTCGAGCGGCCGATACCACCGCGCAGCGATGCACCGCCACCCAGGTCGTAGATCGCACCGATACCGTACTGTTGGGTATCGTTGTCAGCCGAACCGTCACCGTAAGCGAAGGTCAGAGTGGTTGCAGCGCCAACATTGTAGGCAGCCGACAGACCGTATGCGGTGCCGTTTTTGGCATCGTCCAGAACGTCATCGTCAGCAACGAACAGGGTGCCCGAGAAGTCGCCGAATTCTGCGCCCAGGGTCAGGACGGTCAGGCTCTGCTTATCAACACCGGGTGCGCCGTCGGTCTGACCATAGGCCAGAGCTGCGGTTACGTTGTTGAAGGAGTAGGTCGCGCTGATGTCCCAGCGGTCGCCGTCATATGCAACGCCGTTGAACGCCATGGTGCGCTGGTCGTACGATGCGCCGAAGGCGAAGTCGCCAACTGCGTACTGGAAGAACACAGCGTTTGCGCCTGCACCGGTCGACGAGTAGCCCAGGAAGTTGTAGTCAACGCCCGAGTACTGACCGATGAAGTTTTCCAGGCCCGGCTCGTTACCGTAGTAGTTTGCCAAGTTGTCGAAGGCACCTGCAACGTTGCCCGCGTCAACACGCAGACCACCGTAGATGACCGAGAAGCGTGCGCCGTTCAGGCCAGCTTCGTTGGCTTCGCCGGTGCTGGCATCTTCGTCAGCCTGCAGACGAACACGACCTTCGAAACGAACGCCACCGTCGGTTTCAACGATGCCGTCGATGTTCAGACGGAAGCGCGAGACCAGGATGGTGTTGTCGGTGTCGACGGTTGCTGTACCGGTCGTGGTTTGACCAGTGTTGGTCGCGCCGCTTGCGGTGGTGGTGGTTACACCAGTGTTAACGTTGGTTACGGTGCCGGAGCGATCCTGCTGGTAACCAATACCAAAACGGCCGTAACCGCTGAACTTCACTTCCGCTGCTGCAACGCTTGCGGTCGCGATCAGCGCGGTCGTTGCGAAGAGAACTTTTTTCATCTTGTTTCCCTCGGTTTCAATAAATTTCTACTCGACACATGCCTGCTGCACATGTCTCAGCACGGACACCGTGTCGCTCTTTTTGCCCCTGTTGCGCAAGCATGCCATGGAAAGCGTTGGTTCTTTGGTCCTGAATTGGTGCAAGGATGCCACAGTCCAATTCACCCGATATTTCCGCCGCGCCGCCCTGTAACCCAAGAATAGGGTTGTTGCAGCACAGTACCTTGTCTAGGAGTATCCCGTAGCAATGCAATATATGTGAATACAGGACCTGCCGACGATGCGCCTGCTGACGATTTTGGGTTTGACCGTTTTGACCGCCTCCGTTTCTGCATGTGGACAGAATCGAAGCACGTCGCCCAACCCCAATGTTCTTTATGCCGATGGCAGCTCATCAGAGGCGCGCGAGCTGAACGATCCGAATCGTTCGACCATTTGGGATGTCTTCGGGCCAAACAACGCCGAGCAGACCACCAACGTGAACCGCTACTTGTGGGCAGCATCGCTGGACGTGCTGAATTTTCTGCCCGTGCAAGAGGTTGATCCGTTCACCGGTGTGATCGTAACCGGCTACGGCACGCCTCCGGGCGGGGGGCGGCAATACCGGGCGACGGTGCATATCAGCGATCCGGCCCTGGCGGCACGCTCGTTGTCGGTTGCGCTTCAGACCAGCGGCGGCGCGCCGGTCAGCGCCGCGACGACACGGGCGGTCGAAGACGCAATCCTGTCGCGGGCGCGCCAGCTACGCATAGCTGACAACAAGCTCTAGCAACCCGCAGAAAATCGCAATATTACCACGCCGGGTTCTCACCCGGCGTTTTCATTCACGAAGGACCGCACGATGTCGCGCTATTCGGCCAACGAAATCGAAGCAAAATGGCAAAAGGCCTGGGACGAAGCCGGGATTTTCACCGCCAGTCGCAAGGCGGACAAGCCCAAATACTATGTGCTTGAGATGTTCCCGTATCCGTCGGGCCGAATCCACATGGGTCACGTGCGCAACTACACGATGGGCGACGTGATTGCGCGACACAAGCTGGCTACGGGGCACAACGTGCTGCACCCGATGGGTTGGGATGCTTTCGGGATGCCCGCCGAAAACGCCGCAATGGCGATTGGCGGTCACCCCAAGGATTGGACCTATGGCAACATCGCCGATATGCGCGGGCAGATGAAACCTTTGGGCCTGTCGATCGACTGGTCGCGTGAGTTTGCCACTTGTGACCCGGAATATTACGGCCAGCAGCAGGCCTTGTTCCTGGATATGCTCGAGGCCGGGCTGGTTTACCGCAAGAACGCCGTGGTGAACTGGGACCCGGTCGATATGACCGTTCTGGCCAATGAACAGGTGGAACAGGGGCGCGGCTGGCGCTCGGGTGCCTTGGTGGAACGGCGTGAACTGACGCAGTGGTTTTTCAAGATCTCCGACTATTCCGAAGAATTGCTGGACGCGCTGGATACGTTAGAGAACTGGCCCGCCAAAGTCCGCCTGATGCAGGAAAACTGGATTGGTAAGTCGCGCGGCTTGCAATTCGGATTTGAACGGACCGATGGCGGCGATCCGATCACCGTTTACACGACGCGCCCCGACACGCTGTTGGGGGCGTCTTTCGTGGGCATCTCGCCGGATCACCCGATTGCCAAGCAGCTTGAGGCCGAAAATGCCGAAGTTGCTGATTTCGTTGCCGAATGCCGCAAGGGCGGCACCACCGAAGAGGCCATCGAGACCGCCGAGAAACTGGGCTATGACACTGGTATCAAGGTCAAACACCCGCTGGACCCAAGTTGGGAACTGCCGGTCTGGATCGCAAACTTCATCCTGATGGATTACGGCACCGGCGCGATTTTTGCATGCCCGGCACATGACCAGCGCGATCTGGATTTCTGCCGCAAATATGATCTGCCGGTCGTCGACACGTTTTTTGCGCTGGATGACGACACGCCAGTGGACAAAGTCGCCTTTGTTCCGCCGAAAAGCGAAAAGGTGCGTTGGGTGAACCATTTCGCGGGCCTGACCGAGGCAACCGGCGAAGAAGCCATTAACACCACCGTTGATTTCGCCGAAAAGGCGGGCTGGGGCGAAGGTGTCACCAAATACCGCCTGCGCGACTGGGGTCTGAGCCGTCAACGTTATTGGGGCTGCCCGATTCCGGTTGTTCATTGCGAAAGCTGCGGCGTGGTGCCTGAAAAGAAAGAGAACCTGCCGGTACAACTGCCCGATGATGTCACCTTTGACAAACCGGGCAACCCGCTGGACCGTCACCCGACCTGGCGCGACTGTTCCTGCCCGGCCTGCGGTGCCCCGGCCAAACGCGAAACCGACACGATGGATACGTTCGTGGATTCGTCCTGGTATTTCGCCCGCTTCACCGCTCCGCGGGCTGAAACGCCAACCGATCTGGCTGAGGCCGAGTATTGGATGAATGTCGACCAGTATATCGGCGGGATTGAGCATGCGATTCTGCACCTGCTCTATTCGCGGTTCTTCGCGCGGGCGATGCAGATCACCGGCCACCTGCCGAAAAAGGCAATCGAACCATTTGATGCGCTGTTCACCCAAGGCATGGTCACGCACGAGATCTACCAGACCCGCGACACCAATGGCCGCCCGGTCTATCACCTGCCCGAGGACGTGACCGACGGCAAACTGGCAGACGGCACCGAGGTCGAGATCATCCCCTCGGCCAAGATGTCGAAATCCAAGAAAAACGTTGTGGACCCGGTCAGCATCATCTCGGCCTTTGGGGCCGATACCGCCCGTTGGTTCGTCCTGTCCGATTCGCCGCCCGAACGGGACGTTGAATGGACAGCCTCGGGTGCCGAGGCCGCGTTCAAGCACCTCAGCCGCGTGCACCGGATCGCCTCGGAAATCGCCGCATCCGATGAACCGGCCAATGCCGAAGACGAACCCCTGCTGCGCGAGATGCACAAAGCCATCCACGATGTGTCCGGTGGCGTCGAATCCTTTGGTTTCAACGCATCTATTGCCAAGCTTTACGCCTTTACCAATGTGTTGGCCAAATCCAAGGCCGGTACAGGCGCAAGGCGTCAGGCGGCCCAGACGCTGGCGCAACTGATGTCGCCCATGACCCCGCACCTGTCCGAGGAACTCTGGCAGATGCTGGGTGGCGAGGGCCTTGTCGCAACGGCCGCCTGGCCGGTTGCCGATGAATCGATGCTGGTTGACGACACCGTCACCCTGCCGATTCAGATCAATGGCAAGCGCCGCGCGGAAATCAGCGTGCCCAAGGATATGGACAAGACGCAGGTTGAAAAAATCGCGCTCAGCACCGAAGCTGTGCAAAAGGCGCTGGATGGCGCTGCTCCGAAAAAGATAATCGTGGTTCCGGGCCGTATCGTGAATGTCGTCGTATAACCGCAGAACAATCCTGATGCTCCCGCTGGCGATGGCCGCCTGCGGGTTTCAGCCGGTTTATGCGCCGGGCGGTTCGGGGTCCGCGCTTTACGGCAAGGTTACCGTGTCGGCGCCGGACACCGTCGAAAGCTATCTTCTGGTTCAGAACCTGGAACAGCAACTTGGCCGCAGCGCCAGTTCAGGCGGCGACTATGGCCTCAAGGTCCAGGTGACGACCGTAACCCGCGGCGCGGCCATCACGACGACGAACGAAACCAACCGTTATACCATTGACGGCACCGCGAAATACGCGCTGCGGTCGACGGAAACAGGTCAGATCGTAGCCTCGGGCGAGGTTTCGGATTTCGTCAGCTATTCGGCGGCGGGATCAACCGTGTCGACGCTGGCCGATGAACGGGCCGCCAAGGAACGCCTGATGGTGATCCTTTCCGATCAGATCGTGACGCGCCTTTATGCCCTGCAGGGGCAATCCGCATGAAGTTGAACCCGCGCGAGGCCGAAGGGTATTTCGCCAAGCCGGGCGCGGACAAAACCGGGTTGCTGATCTACGGCGCGGACGCGATGCGCGTTGCGCTCAAGCGGCAACAGGTTCTGGCCGCCCTTTTAGGCCCCGCAGCCGAGGAGGAAATGCGCCTGACGCGCATGCCGGCATCAGACCTGCGTGGCGACCCCGCAATGCTGCTGGACGCGGTCAAGGCGGTTGGGTTCTTTCCCGGTCCGCGCGCCGTGTTTGTCGAAGACGCGACAGAAACCGCCGCCCCGGCCATCCTCGCCGCGCTTGACGATTGGCAACCGGGCGACGCCCAGATCATCGTGACCGCCGGGCAACTCAAACCCAGCTCAAAGCTTCGCAAGGCCTTTGAGGCCAATCCAGCCGCCTTTTCGGTCGGCATCTATGACGACCCACCGTCGCGGGCCGAGATCGAACGGGTTCTGGCGAACGCCGGGCTAAAGAATATACCGCGCGAACCCATGGCGGCGATTTCCGATCTGGCCGCCGGGCTGAGCCCGGGCGATTTTGCCCAGACTTTGGAAAAGCTGTCACTTTTCAAACGCGGCGACCCGTCTGAGTTGACGATAGAAGATATTGACGCCTGTGCACCGCAATCTACCGAAGCAGGGCTGGATGACGTGCTGAACGTCGTGGCCGAGGGACGCCGCGGCGAAATTGGCCCGCTTATCCGCCGCCTGCAGGCTCAAGGAACCAACGCCGTAACCCTCTGCATCGGGGCGACCCGGCACTTTCAGACGCTTTACGCTTGCGCGTCCGACCCGGGCGGGCCCGCGCAGGGCATCGGCAAGCTCAGGCCTCCGATATATGGCAAGCGGCGCGACCGCATTCTCCGGCAGGCTCAGGGCTGGGGGGCGGCAAAGCTGCAAACCGCGTTGACCTTGCTGACGGATACCGACCTGACCCTGCGTTCGGCTGGGCAGACGGCACCGGCCATGGCCGTGGTCGAACGGGCGATGATCCGGCTGGCGATGCTTGCACAATCACGATGACGTAAGATCACGCGCTGTCGTGCTTGACCTGCCGTGTAAACGGTTCAGGTTGTTCGCAAACCTGAATGGCAGGAGCCCCTAATGTACAAGATCTACGGACGTATCCAAAGCCGCGCCTCGCGGGTCATCTGGCTGCTTGAGGAGTTGGGCCAGCCTTATGAATTTATCAATGTCGGACCACATGACCCAAAGGTCCGGGAATTGAACGCCACCGGCAAGATTCCGGTTTTGCAGGACGGCGACCTGATCTTGTCGGACAGTTCCGCGATCATGACCTATCTCGCCGACAAGCACGGCGCCTTCACCCATCCGGCGGGCAGCAAGGAACGGGCCATTCAGGATTCGCTGTTCTTTGCAATTCTTGATGAATTCGACGGCCTGCTTTGGGTCACGACCCGAAACAAATTCATTCTGCCCGAGGACAGGCGCGTTCCGGAAATCTCGGACTCCGCAAAATGGGATTTCGACCAGAACTTCCAACGCATGGCAGACCGGTTCAAGGGCCCGTTCCTGCAAGGTGAGACGATGACCATCGCCGATATCCTGTGCGTGCATTGCATAAGTTGGGCCAAGTCGGCGGGGTTCCCTTTGAATTCCGACGTCCTGATGAATTACAGCAAGACCCTGCGCAACCGGCCCGCGTACCAAAAACTTGGGGAATTGGCCCAGGCCACCTAGACCTTGCCGGGTTGCGTCAGCCAATTCGCGGCCGAACGCCCGGCCCATCTTCCGGTGGCCAGGCACGCGGTAAGCAGGTAGCCGCCGGTCGGCGCTTCCCAATCCAGCATTTCTCCAGCGCAGAATACACCCGGCAAGCGGCGCAGCATCAGGCCGTCATCCAGGTCCTGCCACATGACGCCACCTGCGGTCGAGATCGCTTCGTCCAGCGGACGCAGACCCGCATGCGAGACCGGCAGCGACTTGATCAGCGCGGCCAGCGTTTCGGGATCGTCAGGCAGGGGGCGCCCGAACTCCATCAGCAGGGCCGTCCGAACCGGGCCAAGTTTCAGGGTTTTGCGTATATGATTGGCCCGGCTTGACTTGCCGCGCGGCTTTCGCAGCCGTTGCGAAACCCTGTCCTGCGGAACGTCGGGCATCAGGTCAATGGTCAGGGGCGCGCCCTCTCGGACGGCCCGGCACATTGTATAGATGCCACCACCTTCCAGACCCCGCGCGGAAATGACGGCCTCGCCACGGGTGCGAAATTGCCCGGCCTGAAAGGCGACACCTTTCAACGGCGATCCGAAATGCGGTTTCATATGGTCCGACCAGCCGACCTCAAGCCCCGCATTGGCCGGGGCGAACGGGGCCAGCGCAACGCCCTGCCCTGCCAACAGCGGCGCCCATGCACCGTCGGACCCAAGGCGCGCCCAACTGGCACCACCCACCGCCAGAACGGTCGCATCCGCCGCCAGCCTCTGTTTGCCGTCCGGCGTTTCAAACACCAGTGCTGTGCCATCCCATCCAGCCCAGCGCCACCGGGTTTTCAGAACAACCCCGGTCGCCTCAAGCCGCCGCAACCAGGCCCGCAACAGCGGTGATGCCTTCATCCCAACGGGAAAAACGCGCCCGGTCGACCCGGAAAAAAGCACCTGGCCCAGATCCTCGGCCCAGGACCGAACAGCCGCAGCATCGCATTCGGCGATCATGGGGCGCAGCCGGTCCGCCGCCTCGGCATAGGCGTGCATAAGCGTATCAAGAGGCTCATCCTTGGTCAGGTTCAAACCGGATTTCCCCGCCATCAACAGCTTGCGCGCGGCGGATGGCTTGGCCTCGGCGATGGTCACGGCATGACCGGCGCAAGCCAGCTGTTCAGCGGCCATCAAACCGGCCGGGCCCGCTCCGATCACGACAGTTTGCGCCATTTGCCACCTCTTGCCTTGCCCGCCCTTCGGCGCAATCCTGATTCTGTCATGACAAACACTGATCCGATCTGCCCGCTATGCGGCCGACCGATCCCGAGCCGGAGCGGCAGCCTGCACCATCTGATCCCAAAACTCAAAGGTGGCAAGGGCGGACCCACCGTTCTGTTGCACCAAATCTGCCACAAGGAAATCCACGCCACCCTGTCCGAGGCAGAGCTGGCCCGGGACTTCGACACGGTCGAAGCCTTGCGGGCACACCCGGCGATTGCAAAGTTCCTGACATGGGTAAAGAAAAGACCGGCGGGCTTTAACGCCCGCACACCCGGACGGCGGCGCGGTCGTGGGTCAGGCCGGTAAAATCGGGTCGCCCGCCGCATCGACCAGCGGGCTTGGCAGCCCTTCGACCTCGATCCCTCGGTAATCCGGGACCGGTACGGGGGTCATACCCGGTACATGCTGAACCTCCAGCGTCGTGTAGGGGCGTTTCCACACCCATTCCCGGTTGCCAACTGCCCACAGATCAGGGTCAGGCGGGGTGTCGTCGGAAAAGGCGAAGAAATGCAGGTCGAACCCGTGCGGGGCGACATCCTGTATCGACAGGCATTTCATGCCCAGCGCGTCGCAAATTTCCTGTTCGGCGGCGATATCCCCGGTGCGCAGGGTTATCTGACCCAGCCGCGCCATCGCAAACGGAGCGGCGGGATCGGCTGCGCCATCGGGTCGGTTTCCCTGAAAATCATGTTGCAACAGCTCAATCACAAACCCGTTTGGATCGGACAGATGGCACATATACCCGATGTCCAGGAATTGTTGCGGCGCGGTGACGGCCACACCGCAGTCGCGCAACTGCGCCGCGGCCAGGTCAACATCCGGCAGCGTCAGGCCGATCTTCCAGAAACGCTGCCCCCTGTCATGACAATAGGCCTGCCCCTTGGGCATAAGCAGCAGATCGGCGTCCTGCCCACCATACCCGACCCGCCAGTTTGCACCCTGGCGTTTGACCCGCATGCCCAGTTTGTCACGGTAGAACCCTGCCAGCCCGCCCGGATCCGGAACGCGCAACCGCAGGGCCGACAGCCTCATGCGCACAAATCGGCAATTCCCGCGGCAATGCCGGGGTCTGCCGCCAGGCTGTCCGAGACAAACGCATGCGCCGTCTGCATCAGGTCCTCGGGCGCGACAACGCGGTCGATCAGCCCAAAGGCGAACCCGTCCGCCGCGGTGATTTTCTGCCCCGCCATAAGGATCAGCTTGGTTCTGGCCGGACCAATCAGCGCGCGCATGCGCCGGGCGTCGGACGGTTGCGGCAGGAAACCCAGCTTCATGACCGGGTAAAAGATGTTTGCCGTCGGCACCGCGATACGCAAATCGCAGGCCAAGACCATCCCGTTTGCACCGCCCGCCAATGTACCGTTCAGCGCGGCAACGGTCAGGCATGGCAACGCCGCAATTGCACCAGACAACCGTTCCCAAACGTCCGAGGTCGCCAACCCGGCGCGGGCTTCGGCAAGGTCGGCCCCGGCACTGAACACCTTGCCCGCGCCGGTCAGGATCAACGCGCGGGCCTCGGTGGCGGATTCGGCAATCTCGGCCAGTTCGGTCAGCATCGCCCCGGTCAGGGCGTTGGCCTTGTCTGGGTTGTTGAGGGTGACAGTCCACAGCCCGTCCTGTTTGTGCAGGTCAATCACGTCAGCCCAACCCTTTGGCGGATATCGTCACGCCGCAACGAAATTTCGGTTCCAAGGAATTCATTCGCGTCATCGCCGCACATCCACAGCAGGGCCCGCGCAGGCCAGTCCGCCGGGATATGGTCGGCCCAGTCCAGTTGGCTGACGGGATTGATGCCGCTGGCCTTGATGCTCCGCTGCATTTCGGTCGCCACCGTACCCGGAGACAGCCCCATCGCGCGAATACCGTTATGAGCCTCTTCCAGATGCAGGCATTCGGTCAGCATTCTGGCACCGGCCTTCGACGAACAATAATGGCTCCACGCTTCGACCGCGTTGGACGCAGCCCCCGAGGACACCGTCAAAACCGTGCCGCCGCCACGCGCACGCATGACCGGCAGCACCGCACGCATGCCGTAAAAGACACCCTTTAGGTTTATGTCGATTGCCTTGCTCCAGGCCGTAACGTCGGCATTGGACAAATGAAAGATCGGATCGATCACCCCGGCATTGCCGACCAGCACATCGACCCCGCCGAACCGGTCGACACAATCGGCAACAGCCTGTTCAACCTGCGCAAAATCGCTGACGTCACAGGTCAGCGCCAGCGCCTTGTCGCCCAAGGTGTCGGCCAGCGTTTCAATCTCGGGCCGGCTGCGCGCCACAAGCGCAACATTCGCCCCGGCCGCGGCAAATACGCGCCCCGCCTCGGCGCCAATGCCCCGGCTTGCCCCGGTGATCAGAACCGTTTTTCCCTGCATATCCATTTTCTAGGCCCCTTGTGTTGCGTTTGCGTAAACTCGTACCGCGCAAACGGGGAAATGGTCCAGCCCTTGCCCCCTTGACGACCGCCCCCGCAGGCACGACCATGCGGACAAATTTGATCAAGAAGGGTTCCCCAATGTCTGTTTTCCTTCGCCGCAGTTGCGGCGCCGCCCTGGCCTATGCCGTTGTCACCCAAGGCGCTTTTGCCGATGTATCCGCCAGCGATGTCTGGGCAGATTGGCAAGCTTACCTGGGTGACATGGGGTATGGCATTTCCGGCGAGGAAAGCGTTTCCGGCGATGTGATGACCATATCCAACATGACCGTCAGCATGCCATTGCCCGACACTGAAGGCTCTTTCGACATGGTCATGCCCCAAGTGACCTTTACCGATAACGGCGATGGAACCGTCAGCATCGGTATCCCCGAAAGCTTTCCGCTGACGGTCACCAGCAATGTCGAGGGCGAGGATTTCTCGGTCGATCTGATCTATTCCCACGACCAGTTGGAAATGGACGTTTCCGGCACGCCCGAGGAAATGATCTATGGCTATACCGCCAAACGTCTGGGAATTTCGGTTGGAGCGATCGAAGTGGACGGCGAGGCGATGCCCGAGGATACGATTTCCGCCGCGTTCGATATCGGCAACCTTGTCGGGGACTCGAAAATGCTGATCGGCGAAGATCGCACGATCGACCAAAAGTTTACGGCCGACACGGTGACCTATGCCCTGGCCTTTGCCGAGCCGGGTACGGACGAAAATGCACAGATCAACGGGCAGCTCGACCAGTTGGCCTTTGAAGGCGCAAACGTGATCCCGGCCGGGTTCAACGTGGCCGATCCCAGCCAGATGTACGAGGCCGGGTTCTCGTTCTCTGGTGTCTTCACCTATGGCACGGGCCAAACCAGCATGTCCGGCACAAGCGAAGGCCAGGACTTCTCGATGGACAGCAGTTCGCAGGGCGGGCGGTTTGCAGCCAGCATGGATGCCGAACGGCTTGCCTATGATGTCGAGCAGGACGATGCCAAATTGGCGGTCACGACCGCGGACCTGCCGTTCCCGATCGAAATCGCCATGAAGAATGCCGGGCTGAAGTTCGAGTTCCCGATCAAGGCGTCCGAAGAGGTCCAGCCCTTTGGCCTGGCCGTGAACATGACCGACTTCACTATGTCCGACGTGTTGTGGAGCATGTTCGATCCTGCCGGAGCCCTGCCGCGTGATCCGGCCAGCATCGCGCTGGATGCGACGGGCACGGCCAAGGTCCTGGTCAATTTCCTGGACCCGGCAGTTGCCGAAAGCCTCGAAACCTCGGACATCATCCCCGGTGAGCTGCACACGCTCAAGGTCAATGAACTGCTTGTTTCGCTGGTCGGAGCAAAGCTGACCGGCGACGGGGATTTTGCATTCGACAATTCCAACACCGAGGAATTTGACGGCCTGCCCGCCCCGTCGGGGGTCGCCAACCTGCAATTGGTTGGTGCCAACGCCTTGATCGACAAGTTGATCGCGATGGGCTTCGTGTCGGAAAACGACGCGATGGGTGCGCGTATGATGATGGGCATGATGGCGGTACCGGGCGACGAACCCGACACGCTGAAATCCACCATCGAATTCACCGAGAATGGCCAGATCCTGGCCAACGGTCAGCGCATCAAGTAACGCGACCTGACGGAAAAGACCGCAGGCGCGGTCTTTTCCCTTTTCCTGGCGCGTTCGGGCTCGCCCTGATCGCGCTTTTCCCCTTCGGATGATCGACGTGGCTGTCTTCAATCGGCGCTCGGGTCTTGCGGCACCGGCTGTCCAAGGCTAGGTCCAAGGCAATCAGACGGAGGTTTCATGACCAAGACGCCCGAAGAAATCAGCCAACGCCTGCTTGCCGCCGCACGCGCGGCTGGGGCCGAAGCGGCGGATGCAATCGTGATTGACGGCTCTTCGGTGTCGGTCGAAGTGCGCGCGGGCGCGCTTGAACATGCCGAACGGTCCGAAGGAACCGACCTGGGTCTGCGGGTTTTTCTGGGGCACCGGCAAGCCATTGTTTCAAGCTCGGACAGCCGTCCCGAAACGCTTGCTGCAATGGCCGAGCGCGCCGTTGCCATGGCGGCCGAAACGCCCGAAGATCCGTTTTCCGGCCTTGCCGATCCCGATCAACTGGCACGAGACTGGGATATCGACGCGCTTGAGCTGTTTGACCCGACAGACGAGCCAACTGCCGAAACCCTGATGCATGACGCGTTGCGGGCCGAAGCCGCCGCGCTGGCAGTGTCCGGTGTGACACAGGTCTCGGATGCGGCGGCGTCATTTGGCACCCATCATGTGCATGTTGCGGCGACGAACGGCTTTTCCGGCGGCTACAGCCGCACCAACCGTTCCATTTCCTGTGTGGCCATCTCGGGCGAGGGCACCGGAATGGAACGGGATTATGACGGCGACAGCAGAACCTTTCAGACAGACCTGAGGAACCCCGAAGATATCGGGCAGACCGCCGGAAACCGCGTCGTCCAGAGCATCGGCGCGCGCCAGCCTGAAACGGGCACCTATCCCGTCCTTTTCGACGAGCGGATTTCGTCATCGCTGATCGGGCATCTATTGGCGGCGGCCAACGGCTCGGCGATTGCACGTGGCGCATCCTGGCTCAAGGAGGGTCTGGGGCAGCAGGTTCTTCCGCAATCCCTTTCTCTTGTCGAAGACCCGCACCGCCCGCGCATTTCCGGGTCGCGGCCCTTTGATGCCGAGGGGTTGCCGACACGGCGGCGCGCGATCATCGAAAACGGTGTGCTGACCGGTTGGACCCTGGACCTGTCCAGCGCGCGCAAGCTGGACCTTGCATCGACCGCGAACGCGGTGCGGGGCGTTTCGGGGCCCCCGTCCCCCGGCAACTGGAACCTGTCACTGACGCAGGGCACCGCCAGCCGCGCCGACCTGTTGAAAGAGATGGGAACCGGGCTGCTGGTCACGTCGATGATCGGGTCAACGATCAACCCCAATACCGGCGATTATTCCCGCGGCGCCTCGGGGTTCTGGGTCGAGAACGGCGAAATCACGCACCCCGTCAACGAATGTACCATTGCCGGAAACCTGCGCGACATGCTTGGCCGGATTATTCCGGCAAACGACGCGCGCAGCTATCTGTCGCGCGTCGTGCCTTCGCTGCTGATCGAAGGAATGACCCTTGCCGGCAACTGACCTGTCCCTGCTGATCGATGCCGCACTGGAAGCCGGGAAAATCGCGACCCGTTTCTCGGGACGCGAGGCACAGAGATGGGACAAACCCGAAGGCGCGGGCCCCGTGACCGAGGCCGACCTGGCCGTCAACGCGATGCTGGAACAGCGGCTGCCGGCGGCCCGGCCGGGATATGGCTGGCTGAGCGAAGAAACCGAGGACGGCCCGGACCGGCTGTCGCGCGAGCGGGTATTCATCGTCGACCCGATCGACGGGACGCGCAGTTTTGCCGAAGGCGCACGCACCTGGGCGCATTCGCTTGCGGTGGCGGAACATGGCCACGTCACTGCGGCCGTGATCTATCTGCCGCTGCGGGACCTGCTGTTCGCAGCCGCCTTGGGCGCGGGCGCCACGCTCAATAACGCGCCGATCCGCGCTTCGGACTGCGACAGCCTGGAAGTGGCGGATATCCTGGCAGCCAAACCCACGCTTGAACCCCACCATTGGCGCAACCGCCGCACACCGGGCTTCAAACGCGCCCATCGGCCATCGCTGGCCTATCGGATGGCCCTGGTGGCGCAGGGCCGGTTTGACGGCATGCTAACCCTGCGCCCAAGCTGGGAATGGGATATCGCAGCCGGAGATCTGATACTGCGCGAGGCAGGCGGCATTTGTTCAGACCGGCAGTGCAGGCCGCTGCGCTTTAACAATGCGCACCCTCGGCTGGACGGCGTTGTTGGAACAGCGCCGGGTATCCATGACCTGATCTGCACGCGCCTTGATCCGGCGGGGGCTGGAATAGTCGCATGAGCAAGCCCGGCTCACTCAGCCTGGCGGCCTACAGGGTCTTGTCCTGGGGGGTACCGCATGTGGGAAACACCCCCATTGAGGCGCGCCCCGAAGGTGAGCTGTTATGGATTCATGTCGACATACCTGAACGTCTGCGCGCCGTGGACGACCTGTGCCAAAGGCTGAGGCCCGCGCGGCCTGGGCTGTCGCTGCTGCTGACCGCTCCGCCGGATACGGAATTTGAGGGAAGCGCGGGGAAGGATTTCATCCGAACCAATCTTCCGATCGAAAACACCGGTGCCGCCCGGTGGTTTCTGGACCACTGGCGCCCGGATATGGGCATCTGGGTTGGGGGTGGGCTAATGCCCAACGTGATCACCCGCGCCGAAGAACGTGACATCCCGATGGTCCTGATCGAAGCCGAAACCGACATCCGAACAGGGCGCGGCGTGAAGTGGCTGCCGGACCTGACCCGGTATACGATCGATTGCTTTCACAAGGTCCTGACCACCAGTGATGAAACCGCGCGGCTTATAAGGCGCTTGGGCATATCCTCGTCCAAGGTTTCGGTGGCCCCGCCATTGCATATCAGCCCAAACCCGACGCCCTGGCCCGAGGATGAGCTGATCGAGACCAACCATGCGCTCGCAGGGCGCCCGGTGTGGCTTGCCGCTTGGGTGCAGGACAAGGAATTCATCTCGGTACTCAGCGCCCATCGGCAAGCCTTGCGGCTGCTGCCCCGGCTGGCGCTTGTGCTGCATGTGGCGGATATTTCCGAGGCGGCACCTCTGCACCGGCGACTGGAATCCATGGACCTCAGATGCGCCAATTGGGACGAAGGGGCGCCGATCGAAGACACGACGCAGGTCATCCTGACATCCGAGCCAGAGGACCTGGGGTTGTGGTACCGCATGTCTGCGGTCACATTCATGGGAAGCTCGCTGGAGCGCGGCGCCGGAGGGCGAGACCCGTTGGTGTCGACGGCGCTTGGGTCGGCGGTCATCCATGGCCCCCATGTCAGCCGGTATCAGGGCCTGTACGATCAGTTGAACGACGCAGGGGCCGCCTGCGCCATCCGGTCCGCGACCGAGCTTGGGGATGCGGTTGTCGAACTGCTGGCCCCCGACCGTGCCGCCGACATGGCCTTGGCAGGATGGCGGATTGTCACCGAAGGCGCGCCCCATGCGGATACATTGATTGATATGGTACAGGAAAACCTGGACCGCCGGAGGGCCGATCATGCGGGCACCTGAATTCTGGTACACATCCGCCGAACAGCTTGACCTGAGGGCGCGAATGCTGGCCCCCCTGGGGCGCATTTATGCAAGCGCCACGGCCCGCCGCGTCGCCTCGGACCCTGAGTATGACCCGGATATTCCCGTCATCTGCGTGGGCAACCTCAACGCCGGAGGCACCGGCAAGACACCCACGGTGATCTGGGTGGTCGAACAATTGCGCGATGCCTGGCACAAGCCACATGTGGTGACCCGCGGGCATGGCGGATCGCTGGAAGGCCCCGTGCGAGTAGACCCGGCGCGACACACCGCCGCGCAGGTCGGGGATGAACCCCTGCTGCTGGCCGCATTCACCGAGGTTTGGGTCGCCAAGGACCGAGCCGCCGGCGCGCGGGCTGCCGCGGATGACGGTGCGACGGTTATCGTACTTGATGACGGGTTCCAAAACCCATCGGTGGCCAAGGATTTTTCGATCGTCGTGGTCGATGCTGAACGCGGGTTCGGAAATGGCTTGTGCCTGCCGGCCGGTCCCCTGCGTGAACCCGTTGCCGCCGGGCTGTCCCGGGCCGATCTTGTGCTGTCGCTTGGGGATACGCCTGCCCAGGCCGGTTTCGCGGCCCGTTGGGGTCAGGCCATCCCCGTTGCCCACGCAACCGGAGCGGTCGCCCCTCTGCAAACTGGCATGGATTGGGCCGATACGCCGGTTCTGGCCTTTGCAGGAATCGGGCATCCGAAAAAGTTCTTTGATACCCTGCGGCAATTGGGGGCCCGCCTGTTGCGAGCCGAGGCGCTGGATGATCACCAGCAGCTGACGCCTGCGCTGATGTCACGTCTGGACTCCGAGGCGCGCGCGTTGGGCGCCCAGATGGTTACCACCGAGAAAGACGCTGTGCGCCTGCCCCTTTCGTTTCGAAGCAAGGTCATCACCTTACCGGTTCGCCTGGGCATGTCAGACACCGCCTTTGTCCGCGACCTGCTGCTGAAGGCGGCACCGGCGCCCTGATCAATCGTCCTGACCCAGTTTGGGCGCAGGCCTGGTCAGCGACAATGCGCCGTCGGAAAAGGTGAAGGGCGCGCGAATACCGGGAACGCCATCCAGCTCTATCTGCAGCCCGCGTGCCCGTACCTGCGGGTCGGCCATAACCTCGTCCAGCGTGTTGATCGGACCCGCCGGAATGCCCTCGGCCTCGCAGGCCGCCAGTAACTCGGCCTTGTCCCGCCGGGCCGTCGCCCCGTTCAGACAGGCGATCATGACGCGCCGGTTGGCCAGCCGGTCCTTGTTGCGCGCGAATTCGGGCGCCTGTGCCATATCCTCCAGGTCCAGCACACGGCACAAACGCTGGTACTGCCGGTCATTTCCGGTTGCGATGATGATGTGACCATCCGCACAGTCGAACACCTGGTACGGGGCCAGGTTGACATGTGCATTGCCCATCCGTTGGGGCACATTCCCGGTCGACAGGTAGTTCAACGCCTGATTGGCAGTCACGGCCACGGCAACGTCCAGCAGCGCCATGTCGACATGCTGACCGCGCCCGGTGCGTTGCCGTTGATGCAGGGCCGCCAGAACTCCGGTCACCGCATAGACGCCGGTGAAGACATCCGTAATGGCAACCCCGGCCTTTTGCGGCTGGCCGTCTGGTTCACCGGTTACCGACATCAACCCAGACATGCCCTGAATGATGAAATCGTACCCCGCCCGATGGGCATAAGGCCCCGTTTGCCCAAAGCCGGTGATCGAACAATAGACAAGACCGGGGTTCAGCGCCTGAAGGCTTTCGTAATCCAGCCCGTATTTGCGCAACCCGCCCACCTTGAAATTCTCGATCACGACATCGGCGTCGGCGATCAGGGCCCGGACTTTCTCTTGCCCTTCGGCGGTTGAGAAATCAGCGACAACCGAAGATTTGCCGCGATTGGTCGAGTGGAAATAGGCGGCCGAGACATCATCGTCGCGCGTGATGAAGGGCGGCCCCCAGGCGCGGGTGTCGTCGCCGTCAGGCGATTCGACCTTGATCACCTCGGCCCCGAGATCGGCAAAAGTCTGGCCGGCCCAGGGGCCAGCCAGAATGCGTGCCAGTTCAACAACTTTCAGACCGGCAAGCGGTGCGGTCATCAGTTACCCAGTTCCTTTTCGATCAAGGCCTTGAAATCATCATAGGTTCTTGGGTTGTCGATCTTCTTGCCATTCACGATAAATGACGGTGTTGCGCTGATATCGTCACGCTCGGCGTTTTCCTGGTACCACGCAACCAAGGTCTGTGCATGCTCGCCATCCTGCAGGCACGCCTCAAGCTGATCGCTTTCGATACCGGCCAGGCGACCGATCTTGCGGAGTTCATCCACCACCTCGGTCGGTCCACCAGCGCGCGTCCAGTCGGACTGCCCCTTGTACAGCAGGTCGGTGATGCCAAAGAACTTTTCGGGGCCA
This sequence comes from Alphaproteobacteria bacterium, assembly GCA_030427405.1. GTDB lineage: Bacteria > Pseudomonadota > Alphaproteobacteria > Rhodobacterales > Rhodobacteraceae > Ruegeria. Next base: position 124,126 of record JAUHXK010000002.1, read on the forward strand.
CCGCAACGGGCAATCATCGAGGCCCAGATGCCAAAGCGATCGAAATAGACCTCGCGATAGGTGAATTTCACTTTGCCCGTGTCGATATAGTCCTGCTTGAGCTGCTTATACGGCCCCTGATGGAAATTGGCGCAATGCGGGCAGGTATAAGAGGCGTATTCGATGATCTCCACCGGAGCATCCTCGGCCCCCAGTACCATCTCGACGATACTCGAGGTGTCCAGTTCTGCTTCCTGCGCGCCTGCTTCGCCCACCAGGATATTGGCCGGTGCGCTGCTTGGCGACAATGTCAGCCAATACCCACCCGCGGCAACGGCGACGGCCGCGCAGATTACGGTTGCAATTCGGCTCATTCTCAGCCCTTTCTCAACTTTTTGTCTTGGATAAAACGTTGCGGCCCAGACGTTCAAGGGCTGCCCGCAGATCCTGGTCATGTATGTCGCAGGCGGCCTTGTCGGCCTGGGCTGCGACATTGGGGTCTATCCGGGTCGGCTTGTGTCTGGGTTTGTGTTCGAAACTGGCCTGACCGTCGGCAAACCCCGTTGGGGCAGTCTGGGTGATACGTATACGGCTTATGGCATTGTACCCATAAACCGCGTTTACCTTGTCGCGCAGGCGTTCTTTTTGCATTTCCAGCATGGGCGCCTGCGGACCGGTGGTCAGAACCGTCAGCGTCGCGCCAAAACCGCCCTTGGCATAGCCGACCTTTATAGGCCGCGCGATTTCGGCAATATCCTGCCCGACGATTTCGGCCCAATGGGTCAGCAAGCGCGACACGGCAAAGCCGCGGCTTTCGCCCGCGTGCCGAATTTGATCATTCAGCAAGGTCGCGGTCCGCTTGAACCCGCGCGTGGAAGAACGTCTGCGTTGCATCTGGTTTCCAACTTCTGCGCCACTATTGTAATTGTCACACAGGCAGGCGCCAGCGAAACCCGACAGAAAGACAGATAAAACTTGCGTGACTCCCAAGACCCCGACCTGAGCGATACGCTGCTGGAATGGTATGACGCCAATGCGCGGGAAATGCCTTGGCGCGTCGGCCCCGCTGACCGTGCAGCGGGCATCCTGCCGGACCCTTATCGGGTGTGGTTGTCCGAAGTGATGTTGCAGCAAACCACCGTCGCGGCGGTGCGCGACTATTTTATGCGGTTTACCACCCGCTGGCCTGATGTATTCGCCCTTGCCGCGGCCCGGGACGAAGACGTCATGGGGGCCTGGGCCGGGCTGGGATATTATGCCAGGGCGCGCAATCTGCTGAAATGTGCCCGCGTGGTTGCCCAGGATCACGGCGGGCAGTTTCCCGGATCATATGACGCGCTTTTGAAACTGCCTGGCATCGGCCCTTATACCGCCGCCGCGATCTCGGCCATCGCCTTTGATCTGCCGGAAACGGTGCTGGACGGGAATGTCGAACGGGTCATGGCCCGGCTGCATGACATTCACGATCCGCTTCCGGGATCAAAGCCGCAACTGAAGGCTCGGGCGGAACAACTTACGCCCGGCCTGCGGCCCGGCGATTATGCGCAGGCAGTGATGGATCTTGGGGCCACGATTTGCACCCCCAAAAGCCCGGCCTGCGGCCTGTGCCCGGTGCGTGCAAGCTGCCGGGCCCGCGCCGCAGGCAGCCAGGCCGACCTGCCGGCAAAATCGCCGCCGAAACGCAAACCTACGCGCTACGGCCATGCCTATATCGGACAGCGCCGTGATGGTGCCCTCGTGCTGGAGCGTCGCCCGGCCAAGGGTCTGCTGGGCGGAATGCTGGGCTGGCCCGGGTCCGACTGGTCGGACAGCCCATCTGAAATACCGCCCTATCCGGCGCACTGGCGCCTGTTGCCGGGCGAGGTGCGTCATACTTTCACCCATTTTCACCTGATATTGCAGGTCTGGGTGGCAGAGCTTGCCGACGACACGGTGCCCGACGGCACCGAAGCCGTGGACAGGCACAGTTTTCGCCCGCAAACGCTGCCGACGGTCATGCGCAAGGTCCATGCCCTGTGGCGCGGCCAATAGCCGCCGTGCAATCGCCCTGTTGGGGCGTAAGGATACGGCACCAACCGGAGCATCTCGATGACCGCACCTGAACCTATGTCACATTGGCGATCTGCGCTGCCATTCTGGGTTTCGTTCCTGCTTGTCCCGGTAATTTGGGTGTCAGCCCTGGCAGGCGGGTTCTGGATTTTGCTGGTCCCGGTATCCACATGGTGGCTGTTTGCCGTGCTGGACCGGCTGGCCGGTCTTGAGCTGGACAATGCAGACCCCGAAACGCCAGAGTCCGCGCTGCGCTGGTACATCGTGCTGACGACGGCCTGGGTGCCTGTGCAATTTCTCACCCTGTTCGGCCTGATCTGGTACGCGACCCATACCGATCACCTGTCAGCGATTGAAAAGCTTGGCCTCTTTTTCGGCATGGGCGTCATATCGGGGACAATCGGCATCAATTACAGCCACGAATTGATGCACCAGAAAGGCCGGGTTGAGCGTTGGTTGGGCGACATATTGTTGGCCATGGTCCTGTATTCGCATTTCCGGTCCGAACACCTGTTGGTTCACCATCGGTATGTCGGAACGCCCAAAGATCCCGTCACTGCCCGGTACAACGAAGGGTTTCACCGTTTCTACCCCAGGGTCCTGCGCGAATGCCTGGTGTCCGCTTTTGGCGCAGAACGGGACAAGCTGGCACGAAAGGACCGCCCCTGGACCGATCGGGCCAACCCGTTCTGGCGATACTGGGCGCTTCAAGGCGGCATGCTGGCCCTGGCGGGGTTGATTGGCGGCTGGGCCGGAGTTGGGCTTTTCCTGGTTCAGGCCGGCGTCGCGATCTGGCAGCTTGAGCTGGTCAACTATGTCGAACACTATGGCCTGACCAGAAAGCACCTTGGCGACGGGAAATACGAACATGTCCACCCCCGCCATTCCTGGAACGCGTCCTACAAGGTGTCGAATTGGCTGCTGATCAATCTTCAGCGCCATTCGGATCACCACTATAAACCCAACCGCCGGTTTCCGTTGCTGCAGCACCACGCACAAGAGGCCGCGCCGCAATTGCCCTATGGGTATCCGGTCATGACGGTGGCGGCGATGATCCCACCCTTGTGGCGCCGCGTCATGAACCCGCGCGTCCGCGCCTGGCGGCAGCAATACTACCCCGAGATCACCGACTGGAAAGCATATAACAAGGCGCTCAACCCGCTGCCGCGACGCTGAGCGCACGGGCCTACAGAACCCAGACATCCATCGGCGCGGCAACACCCGGAACCGCCTGTTCTGCGCGGTGCGAGAACCCGGTCAGCAAGTCGGGCCGCGAGCCTCCTTCCGACAGGGTCTGAACACGAAGGTGATCGCTGACCACGACGCGCGCGTCGAACTGACGTGTCAGCGATTCAAGCTTGGCAGCCACGTTCACCGCGTCCCCGATCACCGCAAACTCCAACCTGTTCGCCCCGATATCGCCCAGAACGACCGGGCCGAAATGAACGCCGATCCCCACCTGTATCTGTGGTTCGCCAGCTTGCTCGCGTTCGCGGTTCCACTGATCGATGACATCGACCATCGCTCGCGCGCAAGCCAAAGCATTGCTGGCATCCAGCGGGGTCGTCACAGGCGTGCCGAACGTGGCCATTAGGCCATCACCCAGATATTTGTCCAGCGTCCCGTGATGGCGAAAGACCTCGGCCTCCATCCGCGCGTGAAACCCGCGCAGGACAGCAATCACATCATAAGGGTCCCGTCCGGCGGCGAATTTCGTGAACCCCACGATGTCGATAAACAATACCGCGATATTTTCCTTGCGGACCTGCTTGAGCGGCTCGTCATTCTGGCTGAGCTCATCGACAACATTGGGCGAGAAATAGCGCGACAGGTTTGCCCGCTCGCGCTCGAGACCGGCATTGCTGATCAACAGCCTGTTGAGCCGCCGCATCGAGATACCCAGCGTGACCGCAACCATCAGGAACACAACGGCCTGTTGAATACGTTCAGGGCCCATAAAGCTGTTGGGGTCAAGACGCTCGGCCACATCGGGAAACCCGCTCAGCGCCTCAGCGACACGCTCACTGAGGCCCGGAAACGGAGTGGCCACCCACCAGGCCACGATCCAGCCAAGAGTCCACATCCCGGCGGTCCAGGTGCCGATGGCGATAACCGTCCGCCAGGAATAGGCCAGCGTACCTGCGGCCAGGATAATGAAAAAGTACTGAAAATTGTCAAACCGGTACTGCATGGCCAGAGGCCGCACATCATCGCTGAACGGGTTGGGGATGATCATGCCAAGCGTCATGATCAGAAGGTCGACGAAAATCAGCGCCAGTTCGGTCCGCGACTGCCCTACTCGCCCGGCGCGGCGGATCAGCCAGCCATTGGCACAAACGAGCAGCAGGATGAAGTGATACCAGAGAACCTCCCACTGCGGATTGAGAAAGATCAACAGCACCGCGGTCAGCCCCATCGCGATCCAACGGGCGCGCACGGCAAGCTCAAGCCCTTCGCGCTTGTGCCGTTCCAGGGCTGCCTCGGTGTATTTGTTGTCCAGGTCGATGATGTCGGGTTGTGTCACAAAGAACCTGTCAAAACGGGATCCGCGCGTCGTGCTATCTGGCATACCTTATGCTCCGATGCTGTCCTGTCGGATATGGGGAGTGCGGCCCATCCAAACACCCCATGGGCCAAAACAAAAGACCCCGCCGAAAACGGCGGGGCAAGGCGTAGTGCCTTGTGTCAGGCCACAGGCACCGGCGGTATTGCTTGATCAGTTGTGCATCTCGGCCCGGATCTGCTGACGCAACACGTCAATCGGAACCGTTTTGCCATCGCGTTTGAAACACCAATAGGTCCAACCATTGCAGGACGGGGCATTCTCAAGATGCGCCCCAACCTGATGGATCGAACCCTTGATATTGTCGCCAATCAGGGTTCCGTCGGCACGCACCTTGGCCCTGTGGCGCTGGTTCATTGAAAACAGCTCTTCGCCCGGTCGCAGCATCCCCCGTTCAACCAGTTGGCCAAACGGCACCCGCGGTTCGGCGCGTTTGCTGGCGCTGACCTCCAACGCGTCACGGTCGAATTTGCGGATCTTGGCGATGCGTTTTTCGGCCACGTTGCGATAGGATTCCTCGCGCTCGATACCGATGAATTCGCGGCCCAGCATCTTGGCCACCGCGCCGGTCGTGCCGGTGCCAAAGAACGGATCCAGAATCACGTCCCCGGGGTTGGTCGACCCCACCAGAACCCGATGCAGCAGGGATTCGGGCTTTTGCGTCGGATGCGCCTTGTCGCCGTTTTCATCCTTGAGCCGCTCATGCCCGGTGCAGATCGGCAGCACCCAGTCGCTGCGCATCTGCACGCCTTCGTTCAGGGCCTTCAGAGCCTCGTAGTTAAAGGTATATTTCGCACCTTCCTGCTTGCTGGCCCAGATCATCGTCTCATGCGCGTTGGTGAACCGCTTGCCGCGAAAGTTCGGCATTGGGTTCGACTTGCGCCAGACCACGTCGTTCAGGATCCAATAGCCCGCGTCCTGCAGGGCCGACCCCACACGGAAGATGTTGTGATAGGATCCGATCACCCAGATTGCGCCATTGGGTTTGAGCAGGCGATGCGCCGCCTTCAGCCATGCGCGGGTGAACTGATCATAGGCGGCAAAGCTGGAAAACTGGTCCCAATGATCGTCGACGGCATCGACCTGGCTGTTATCAGGCCGGTGCAACTGACCCTTGAGCTGAAGGTTATAGGGCGGATCTGCAAAAATCAGGTCAACGGACGCCTCGGGCAGACTGTTCATCACATCGATGCAGTCGCCGGACAGAATCGTATTGAGCGGAAGCGTCGCTGCTTCCTTGGTCTTCATTGTGGTCATTTCACTGCCTCGGTTCCACGGCGCTTTTGCGCTCATTTGGTTGAGACAAGGATGATTCAAAGACGATTCGCCGTCAAATTCTTTTTTGAATCAGGGGCTTACGATTTACTCTTGATACAAGATATTGTGGACCGGTTTAAACGAACGTCTATGATGTGGGGTCACACCCAGATTTCGCAGCGCCTCCTTGTGCTGTTTTGACGGATATCCTGCGTTTGTCTCCCAGCCGTAACCCGGATGCTGTTGCGCCAAATCCACCATCAGCCGATCACGCCAGTTTTTGGCGATGATCGACGCGGCGGCAATCGACAATGACCGACCGTCGCCTTTCACCACCGCCTGCGCAGGCAGAGCAAAGCCGCGCGGGATGAGATTTCCGTCAACAAGCAGGAAATCCGGCGCGGGGCTGAGTAAAGCTACCGCCCGTTCCATCGCCAGATGCGACGCCCTGAGAATATTCAGGTCATCAATCTCGGCCACCGACGCCTCGGCGACCCCAATCGCAGCACGGTCCAGCAATTGGGCCTCAAGCACCGCGCGCCGCTTGGCCGTCAGCTTTTTGGAATCGTTCAGACCACCGGGAATGTCGGCCGGGTTCAGTATGACGGCAGCCGCGACCACCGGTCCGGCCAAGGGGCCACGGCCCACCTCGTCAACGCCTGCGACCCTGACATATCCCTGCGCAAACAGCGACTGCTCCAGTTCAAAACTTGGTCCTGTCATGACCCCGGCAAAGCGTGTTTCGGCCCCGGCTGCAACAAAAAAGAGAGGGCGACCTTGGCCGCCCCCTCTCAGCGCGGCGCTTCTTTGGCACCGCTCCTGCTCGAAACCCGTTACTTGAAAACCACGCGGTATCCTTTTTGGCGCAGGCATGCGGGTTCGTATGCCCGGCTTACCTTTGTGCCATTCCAGAAACCAACCTTGCATTGCGGGGGCAGGCTATTGCTGTGTTTGTAGTGCTTGTTCAGGCACGAAGTCCCCAGCAGCGGACGGGTGCGGGAATACCCCTTGTAGGTCCGCAAGCAGCGCTGGGGCAGGTCATACCGCGCCACTTTCCTGGGCAGTGGGCGCAGGTCCCGGTGCTTGGCCTTTGGCGGCACGTAAACCTGTTTCTGTTGCCGTGAAACCCGGTCGCGGTTCTTGTCCTTGTGATAGTGGTTCACGGCCGCGCCGATTATTGCGATGGCTGCAAGCCCGCCCAGGATGTCATGAGCATCAGCCGCGCGCGCCTGCGAGGCGGAAACACCGGCAACTGCGATGGCCGATGCAACGATAAGGGCAATGAATTTCTTGTGCATGATGGTTGTCCTTTTCGGTGTGTATGCGGCCCGGCGACAGACCGCGCATTCGATGACACAACCCTGGGCCGCCACCATTCGGACAAGCAATAACGGCGGCTTGTTATCCGATATCAAACACCCGAACCCCCTTCGGTTATTGAATATCACGACAACCCGTGCGCAGGATAAAGCCCATGAAACGGATCATCACTTCACTGGCCATCGCGGCCCTGATATCGGTTGGATCGGCTGCCACGGCGGCCGATTGCTATGCGGATTACAAAGCGAAACGGGACAACCCGCTGCGCTTGCATTATGGCGTCATGCAGGTTTCGGCCTGCAAGAAGGGCCCAGCCAAGAAAGAGGTCGCCCAGCGGCTTCAATCATCGGGCTGGACCCTGTTGAACGTTATGTCCGTGTTCGGACCGGAAGGGTTGGATCAAAGGAAGGCCAATGCCGGAAAATTCTATCTCCGTTTCTGATGCCCGCCGATCGGGGACACGGCTGGTCGGCGCAGGAATCGCCGCGATCATCCTTATCCTGGTCACCGCCGCCGCGTTCCTGTTCTGGACCCTGCCGGACGCGAATGCGTTCAACGCGCGGGTTGAGCGGTTGTTTGTCGAAAGCGATCTGACAACCCAGGCCGAGATCAAGCTGCTTGAAATCCTGGCCCAGTCCGGCACCGCTTTTGCCGATACGCTGTCCAGCTATCGGACCGTCATCTTTGTTCTGCTGGTCTTTGCAACCGCCATGTTGATCACGGCGCTGGTTTTCCTTGTGATGCTGGTCTTGCTGAACCGCCGCATGGCCCAGATCGAACGGACAGGGATTCAGGTGACATCCCTGATGATCAGCCGGGATGAAAACACTGTCTATCTCAACAACATGGATTTCAAGCTGACCCCCGCCGCGATGGAAACGCTGTCGGTTCTGGCGGAATCCCGGCTTGATGACGAAGTTCTGTCTGGTGCCCAGATCGAGGCGGTCATTTCCGGCAAATCCGCGGCCGATTGTGACGAGGCCGCAGGCGCCACACGCATCAAACGCCTGAGGGATGCGCTGGGCAATCAGATGGTCAGCGAGTTGCTGGTCAAAAACATCGCCAAAAAGGGCTATATGCTGTCCATTGAAAAAGACGTGATCCAGATGGTTTGACCCTTTGGTCGGACCGTTGAACCGATTTGGACGCGTCGGTTAAATTCTGCGTTCCCCCTTGGAATATACCCGTTCAAGCCCCATCCTAAGGAAGGCCCGTCCAGGGGAGGTTGCTGATGAACGTTCACTCCAGTCCGAAAGGTTCAGGCTACGGGATATCGGTTGAAAAACTGGATGGCCCGGTCGCCATTTACCGTGACGATGTCCTCTTGGCCAAAAGTCGGCGCGCAAAGGTCATGTACGAAACACGCCTGCCCCCGTCGATTTACATCCCGCGCGAAGATGTCTGCATTGAACTAGGGCCCGAAACCGAGTTGCAGACGTTTTGCCCGTTCAAGGGCACCGCGACCTATCACGACGTGAACCTGCCCGGCACCAGACTGACGAATTCAGTCTGGGCCTATGAACAGGCCCTGCCCGAAAGCAAGGACATCCAGGGCCATATCGGCTTTATGCCCAATGCCTATACCCGGATTGACCTGGGCGAAAACCGGCTGCGCCAACCCGATGACGGCAATATCAGCGGCCCGCTGATCGACTGGCTGATGCGCGGCGCGTCTGGTCTGCCGACGCCCGAGGCCTTTACCGCGGCACTGGCCGAAAAGATGCTGGATCATGGCATCGCCATTCAACGGCTCAGCATCCTTGTCTGGTCGCTTCACCCCCTGATCGCGGGCAAACACTATATCTGGGAAAAGGGAAAGGCCGAGATCTCGACCCATGCCCCAACCTATGAAATTCATGATCACCCGGCCTTTATCAACAGCCCCCTGCGGCATGTTTCAAACGGGCTTGGCGGGGTGCGTCAGCGGCTGAATGAACAAACCCCGCAAGACGGTTTTCCGATCCTTCAGGACCTGCGCGCCAAGGGGGCTACGGATTACGTGGCCATGCCGTTGCCGTTTTCCGACGGGCGCACCAACGTCCTGACCCTGACGTGCGACCACCCTGATGGGTTCACGACCGAAAACCTCGGGCTGGTTTTCGAATGTTCCTCGGTCATCGCGCGGTTCTACGAAGTGTTCATGCAACGGGAAAACGCCCAGGCCCTTTTGGAAACCTATGTCGGCAAACGAACCGGTGCGCGGGTACTGGGTGGCGACATTCGGCGCGGCGATGGCGACGATATTGATGCGGCGATCATGTTTTGCGACCTGAGAAACTCGACCATCCTCGAAGAACAGTTGGGCCGCAGCGATTATATCACCCTGCTGAACGCGTTTTTCGAAACTGTCTCTGGAATAGTCCATGAAAATGGCGGCGAAGTTTTGAAGTTCATCGGCGATGCTGTTCTGGCCGTATTCCCGGCCGGCCAGGATGCGCAAAAGGCCAGGTCGAACGCACAGCGCACAGCAATCGAAATCGTCAAGAAACTGGCCGAGTTGCGAACAACCGAAGCGGACCACCATTGCGATTGCTCCATCGGCGTCGCCTTTGGCCGTGTGACCTATGGCAATGTCGGGTCGCGCGAACGGCTGGATTTCACGGTGATCGGACAGGCCGCAAATATCGCGGCCCGGCTTGGTGAATTCGGAAAAGCCGCCAATCACCGGATCGTGGTTTCCGAAGATATCGAACCGGCCTGCAGCCAGGCCGTTCCACTTGGGGATATCAAGCTGCACAATGTCTCGCGACCGGTTCGGTCCTTTGCCTTGCGGACAGAGGCGGACGCCATCCTGGACGCCTGACACGGCATTTTGGTTTCCGGCTGCCTGTCAGCACAGGCGCGCCCGCAGCACCGGCACGTGATGGCCACGACGCGCCTGAAACTGCTACCGCAGCTCAACGTGGGTCAATTCGCTTGCCGAGGCCCCGACATGCGACGCAAACCCGACGGGGCAAGTCTGGTTCAAGTGCCTGCACCTAGCAAAATCAGCGCGGTCTGGGCAGGTGAGATCGAGTTTTGAATCTCTGCAATCTGGCTGCGGGCGAGATACGTGTCGGTAATCTGGTCCAAAACCTCGGGGTCGGAAAACTGAGCGAGGTCCGAAGACCCGGTAACCCTGGACAGCTTTTCCTTGAATATTTCCAATTGCTTGTCGATATCCAGCTGGGCAAAATCCGATGGCAGACCCAAAGCCGTTTCCATCATGGAACGCAACGCCGTAAGCCCCATCAGATCATACCATTTCGTGTCCTCGGTGCTGTCCTCGGCCGCAAGGTCGGCCAACGTGTGCTGAGCATAAAGCGCGATACGCAGCGTTTCGTCCGTTTCCCCGACCGAAATCTCAAACCGGGCCGCGATATTGTCCTTGGCTACTTTCTCCATCTCAGCGGCATTGCCTGTTTTCAGCACATCCCCGGGGCCAAAGCCGAACGCCTGTGAAAAGGCACTGTAGCGGCTGTCGGACAACTTGTTGGCCAGCGCGTCATCCGCCTGCGTGCCATCGGACAGCACTTTTTGAACGAAGTACCGATTGTCCAGATCATCCTGCAAGCCAAAGGCACCAAGAGCCACCTGCAAAAGCCTGCGATCGCTCACAAGGTCTTCGGCCGTGCGCACGGACGAGATGTTTTCCAGGAAATACTCGGTGTCTCTTTCGTTCACACTCGAGGCCGAAAATGTCTGCAATTGTGCATCGTAGGTGCGCTGCAGGAATCGCCACCCCACAAGCCCGCCTGAGGGAACGACCGCCTGAAACGTCATTGCCGATACGCCATCAGCCGCTCTTCTCGCGGAAGGAGCGAGCGCAGAGATTTGAGGCATTTATAATATTGCTCGGTCACCAGGGCCTCGGTCGCTTCGGTCAGAACGCGCCTGCTGTCGGCATCGGTGAACACCTGGCTCAACTCCTCGACCCTGCGCAGCAATTGTTGGCGTGCCTCGCCGGGTTCCATATCGCCGGACAAAACCAGTTGCGCGGCATAGCACACGCGGCGCACCGGAGTATTTGCCTGCTCCGGATGAATGGCGTCGCGCAACCGCAAGACATTGGCCTGGGGCGTCATGATCGAAAACCGGCTTCTGCGATCACCGTTTTCGATCACCACCCCGTTGATCAGGACCCGTTCCTTGGGGGCAAGCTTCAATACCAGTCCCCCCATCATGCGGCCCCTTTCTGTCGCAAACCGCGCAAAACAGCCATGTTTATCTCAAGAAGCGGCTCGACCTCGGCGGTGCGACCCAGAACTTTACTGCTGTGCTGTTCGGTGAACTGGGCCAGAAAGAGGATCTTGGCGCGCAATTCCTCGGGCAGGCCGTTATGGGCGTTCGACACCCCCTTTGCCAAAACGCTCCACAATTGCCGATTTGCATGCAGGGCCTGGACAAAGGCTGAAAAGTCGCCTTTTTTGTCTGCGGCAGCGGCTTTCAATCGCTGCGTAATCCGCGAAATCGCCTCGTACTCTGTATCCCGTGGTGTGCGCGTCGGCGCAGCTGGCTGCGCATAGGCGCGCCGGGCAAGCGTTTGTGGTGTCACCGGAAATCCTTCCTTTAGGCCGTCTTGGGCGTCATGGCCGGGGCATCACGCGGATGCCCCGGCCGGGCTTTTCAATTAGCCAAACAGCGACAGGATCGACTGCGGCGACTGGTTGGCAATCGACAGCGATTGTGTCGCCAGCTGCTGCTGAACCTGCAAGGCCTGCAGCTTGGCCGACGTCTCTTCCATGTCGGCATCAACCAGCGAACCGATACCCGAAGTGAACGAGTCGGCAAGGTTCGAGATAAACTCCTGCTGCGTCTCGATACGACCCTGGGCAGAACCGAACGACGCCGAAGCATCAATCGCGGTGTCGATCAGCGCCTCAATGGTTCCCAACGCCGCTGCGGCACCGGAATCTGTCGAGACATCGATCGAAGACAATGCCCCAAGCCCACCCGCGCCGGCATTGGTGAATTGGGCGGCAACCGTTACGTCACGATCCGCGTCAACACCACCAGCGCCGGTGACAAACGCCAATGTTCCGGGGTTGGCCGAGTCGTAGTCGATTTCAACACCGGTGATCCCCAGGGCGTCGATCTGATTTTTCAGGCCAACGGCAACCAACGCGTCGGTATAGGCCGAATCGTATGTGCCCGACGGATCAATATCGCCGGCCTGGACGGTGTAGGATGCAACCTTGTCGCCGATAGTGATCGAAACCTTGTCGCCTGCGGCAAAGTTATCGGTCGAGCTGTCGATCACGAGGTCGCCGGACCCGCCGGACTTGTCCATGGTGAAGCCCGCAGCATCGTTGTCGGTGGTCGCGTTGTCAGAACCGGCCAACACACCCTTGCTGGCATAGCCACCGGTCGAAAGGTCCTGACCGGTCACGGAAATCGAAGATGCCGTGACGTTGCCCGCACTGTCGCGGTCAAGCGATGCCAGGATGGATGCGGTGCCCGAGGTGCCATTGACCAGGTTCAGCCCGTTGAACTGCGCCGCACCAACAACCGAAGCGATCTGATCACGCAACGCGGTCACGTCGTCATTGATCTTGCTTCTGTCGACATTGTCCTCTTGCGCGGCAACGATCTTGCTTTTCATTTCAGTCAGCAGGTCGGTGACCGTTTCGGATGCGTTCCGTGCAACCGCCACAGTGGATTCGCCCAGCGCGAGACTGTCCTTGATCGCATTGAAACCGTTCACGTCGGATTCCATGACTTTCGAAATCGCCCAAACGGCCGAGTTGTCCTTGGCCGTGGCAACATCCTTGCCGGTTGAAATCGCGTTTTGAGTTGCGGCCAGGTTCTTGTTGACCGACTTCAGGGTTTGCAGCGCAACCATTGCGCCATTGTTCGTCAGAATGCTGGACATGCTTTGTCATCCTTTACTGTTCAAGCGTTTCGACGCTCATTTGACCCCGCCGCGCGGGCGGGCATTCTGTCGTTCTGACCTGTGCGATATACCGGACGGTGATCGCGCCACCCGCTTTTTAGGTGCCCGGTCAGTATTGAGCGCTATCCCCTAACGGAATGCTAAAGGCCAAAGGCCGAAACCGTCGGATTTGAATCAAACCCGGCACCTAGGCCCGCTTTTCCAGCTTTGAATGGCTTCGAACGGCAAACCCGCTTCGCTTTCCCGCCGAGTCATACATGCTGAATTCCTGCCTGACGCGTCGCAGTTCCGTCATGCGGGCGGCAACGGCGCGGATGCCTTCGGATGCGCTTTGCAACAGGGCCTGGTTTCGTTCCAGCTTGCGATGCACGCCGATCAGCTCGGAGCTGTCGCGCACGTGCATTTCGTTGATGGCATCAACAAGTTTTTCCTTTTCCGGGAACACCTGGTCCAACACGCCCAACTCGCCATTGACCAGAGCTGTCCGTTCGAGATCCAGCACCTCTTCCAGGGCCTTGATCAGGGTTGCATTCGCGTCGTCAGGCATCGTGATCCTCCAACATTGCATTGAACAGAATTTCGGACAGGCCCACCCCACCCGACCGGGCAAGTTGTTGCGCCTGTTCCTGAACCAGAAATGACGCAAACTGCTCCTCTCCGGCGCCGCCGCCAAAACCGTGCTGCGCCTTGCCCAACCCTGCAGATTTGAGCATCTGAGCAAGAAAGGTGGCCTCAAGCTCGACCGCGGCGGCCCGAAGCCTGGCCCGAGGCGCAATTGGATGCGTTGTTTGGGTAGTTGCCGATATTTCCATTTCTGCCTCTGAAAATTGTTTCGAACTTTCACGATCAAAAAGGAAAGCAGTTAAAATAAACGTAACCTCAAGCGGCAATTCTGGCCCCGTCCCAACGGAGCCGGAGCAAAATGCCCATCCCGACAATATTGACCACGACCCCAGCAACACCCACCGCCCGCCTGCCCGCAAGCGAAGCTGAGGGGGAGGCGGCCGGTCGTGGGGCGGAATTTCGCGATTTCCTGATCGACGAAGACACTGTCCCGCCACTTGCGGCGGATCCTGAGGCCGTTTCTGACGAAAGTACCGACGGAGAGGGCGATCCGGATATCCCGCAGCACTCGTTCAATCCCGAGCAAACGGTCGAGCCCCCTGCGCTTACCGCCGCGCCCGATGACGCCGCATCAGCTTCTCAGCCGGAACGCAATGATCCGCCTGATGCTGAACCGCCCGCCTTCGGCATCGAACGGAATGGGCAACCGATACCACTCATCGGCGCCTTGGAAGGGACCGACAGGCCACTTGTGCCCGATCCTCTGACCACATCGACCTGGCCCAACGGCCGCGCGTCAGACCAGGTGCGCGCGCCGCTTGGTCTCGACACCTCAATGGCGCACCAGACCCCGGTCGCGCATCGTACCGCCGACATTGGCGTGGGTCGCGGCGATTCGGCCCAAACCGAATCTGTCCGGAACGCCGAGATTGCGGAACCGCAGAACCGCGAGCCCGACCTTGCCGCGCCAAAACCCGCGACAAGTCAGGCAGCTGCCAAGGCAGCACCCCCACAGATACCGCCGATTGCCCAGCTTCAGCTGACCGCGCAAGCGCAGCTCAGCCTGGCGGAAAAATCCACGGATCAAGCCGAAACGCCCGAAATCCTTCCGGCCGGTGACACTCAGACCGCTCAACCGTTTCGGGAAGCCGGGCCCGCAAACGGCCCCAACACGGTGGTGAACCGTGCTGAAACGGCACGCGCCATCGCGGGACAAATGGCGGCGGTTGTGTCGGCGCGACCCGGCGGCGGGGCGATTGATATCGCGCTCAACCCCGAAGAGCTTGGGCGCCTGACGATCACCGTCAACGGGCGCGATGACGGCATGCATCTCAGCATCACCGCCGAACGCCCCGAGACGCTGGATCTGATGCGCCGGCACATTTCCATCCTGTCGGACGAGTTTCGCGACATAGGGTTCGGCAACCTGTCGTTTGACCTTGATCTTTCACAGGAAAGCCCCGGCGATGATGCACCTTCGGGCACCGAGGTTTTCGTTGACACGACCGAGGGAACAGCGCCCACCGAAGACGCGCCCGCTGCGGTACGTTCCGCCTCGGACCGGGGCCTCGACATAAGGATATAAAGATGATCACGGCAACCACATCCGCAACGCAGAGCACGCAATCCGCAACATCCGCGGCGTCACAGGCCTCGGTCCTGACGTCGGATTTCGAAACCTTTCTGCTGATGCTGACCACGCAAGCGCAGAACCAGGACCCGCTGGAGCCATTGGATTCGTCGGAATACGCGTCGCAACTCGCCCAGTTTTCCATGGTCGAACAACAGGTCCAGGCCAACGATCTGCTTGGCGAGCTGGTTCTGGCCCTGGGCGGAACCAATCTGAACGCCCTGTCAAATTGGGTCGGGCAGGATGTGCGCGCGCAGTCGGCCTTTGCGTTCAGCGATTCGCCGGTCAGCCTGTATGCTCAACCAGACAGCGCGGCGGATGAGGCCGCGCTGGTTATCCGCGACGCGTCAGGAACCGAAGTTGACCGCGTTTCCGTTCCGGTCACCGGGACCCAGTTCCAATGGGCGGGCGTCGACAGCTCGGGCGCACCCCTGCCCGCGGGAACCTATTCGGCATATGTCGAAAGCTACAGCCAAGGTGACATCCTCTCGACACAGATGGCCGCCACCTATGACCATGTGGTCGAGGTCCAGGTTTCTGACGGCGAAACGCTCTTGACCCTCAGTGGCGGTGGCATCGTTTCAGCCGAAGATGTGGTGGCCGTTCGCGCCGGTTCTTGATTTGAAGCCAAGGACGGGCCAAACCTTGCCAGTAACAGAATCGTCCGACTGCACTGGTACCAAACCTGCCCGACCTGCCGCCTCCTCCTCCTGACCTCGTTGCCCAGCTCTGTACCGAGGGGGTGATCTCGACCGTTGCGAAGTTCAGCCAGATGTATGGCGGTCGCACGAACCAGGTCTGGAAAGTCCTGGGTGGTGACGGGGACAAGGTCCTCAAGCTTTACCAGTCAGGGTTTCCAAATCCGCTGTTTCGCAATGAGGCCCCGCTGGAAGCTGCCTGCCTGCGCGCACTGAGCCATACTGGGTTTGTTCCGCGGCTTGCCGCGACAGGGCGTTATGGCGCGGACCGTTGGGTGATGTATGAGCACGCACCGGGCGCGCCATGGCAATCCGGCGTCGAAACGGTCGCCGCCCTGTTGCACAAGCTTCACGGCCTGCGCCTGTCCCTTTCGGCCCCTATGGGCTGCAATGGCAGCGTCGACCTTGCCCGGCATACGGAACAGATCCTGGCCGGATGCAGCCGACAGGGGCGGCAGGCATTGGCCCCTCTGCGACCAGTTGCGCAGGTTGCACCAACGCCGGACACCTGTTTGATTCACGGCGACCCGGTGGCGGGCAATATCTTGGTGGCCGGGTCCGGGATCACGCTGATCGACTGGCAATGTCCGGCGATTGGCGATCCCTGCGAGGATATCGCGATGTTCCTGTCGCCTGCCATGCAGCGCCTGTACCGTGGCGCGCCACTTGACCCCGGGGATGAGGCCCGTTTCCTGCAGGCTTATGCCAACCCCGCCATTGCTCAGAGATACAGGGCGCTTCGCCCCTGGTTTGCCTGGCGGATGGCGGCGTATTGCCTGTGGCGGGTCGAGACCGGAGCACCGGATTACGCTCAAGCGTATGAGCTTGAACGCGCGGCGATCAGGGACACTTGAGCGTTTACAGGTCTGCCAGGGCCAACAGCGCATAGGCTGGCGGAAGCAAGGCCCTGCGAAACCGACCCAGCGGAAACCGCTGCGGTGGCAGGGACACCGGATGAGGCAGTTCAGGGTCGCACCCCATGACCATCCGCGCCAGCGCCCGCCCGCAATAGGTACCCATGGCCACCCCATTCCCGTGGTAGGCAAAACCGGCGAACATACCCGCCTGTCCGGGAACCGGACCGACAAACGGGGTCATCCCCTGCGAAAAACAAACCATCCCGGACCACATATGTGTCACGTCCACTGTGCCCCAGGCGGGAAACATCCGTCGAAAGTCGCGCATGGCCGTTCTGCGGATGGCTGCCTCGGCCCCGGCCGAGGATCGCAACCCGCCCCGCATGCCAAACAGGAACCGCCTGTCGGGCATCAGGCGGAAATAGTGCAGCAGGTTGCGGGTGTCATAACTCATCTGCTCGGTGGTCCAGCCCTGCGCAGCCAGTTCGGCACCGGTCAGCGGGCGCGTGACCAGAACCGTTGATTGTGCAGGCAGATAACGTCCGGCCATCCAGCCCGGCATGTCCTCGCTGGAATATCCATTGGTGCAAACCACGACCGTCTCCGCCCGAACCAAACCGGCCGGAGTGGTCAGGACATATCCGCCCGAGGCGCGTTGGATGGACTCGGCAGGTGACGCCTGAAACAAGTTTGCGCCAGCCGCCGCAGCAGCGCGCGCCAGACCAAACAGGTATTTTCGCGGGTTCAGGGCAAAGCCGACCGGCGTTGTGAACCCGCCATGGAACCTGCCGCCGAACCCCAGACCGGGCAGATCGTTTGCCTCGTGAACGTCGCCGGCATCGCCAACGGCCCGCCGCAACCGGCGCATTGCGCGCGACGAATGGGCCAGTATCGTTTCGCCATGCGAATGGGTGTCGGCCTCGATCCGGTGGCGGTCGAGCAATTCCGCCACCAGCGCGACCGCGTCGACTTCGGCCTGAGCATATTCGGTGGCGGCGTCAGCCCCGAACCGGCGAACCATTGCAACCGAACTCAGCTTGGATCCGCCAAGACAGCAAAAGCCGCCGTTGCGGCCCGAGGCACCCCATGCCGGTGTACCGGCCTCCAATACCGTGGCGTGAACGCCATGTTCGGCCAGATGCAGAGCCGCCGACATACCCGTAAACCCGCCGCCGATTATGGCCACATCGGTATGATGCTCGCCAGCCAGAACCGGCCAGGGCGGGGCCACGATGGTTTCATCCCACCAGCAGTCCGCCCTTGGCCCGTTGCCGTAGGTATAGTCTGGGTAAATCCGTTTCATTCCGTGCGGGCGGCGGTCTGTTCTTCCAGCCTGCGGCGGACGGCTGCGCGCTTGGAAACCAGCGACGCAGCGATGACCCCGACCGTGACAACCGCGATCATGATGGTCGACAAGGCGTTGATTTCAGGACTGACACCCAGCCGCACCGCCGAGAATATCTTGATCGGCAGGGTCGTCGCGGACGGGCCGGACGTAAAGGACGCGATTACCAGGTCGTCCAGCGACAGGGTAAAGGCCAGCAACCACCCCGAAATTACAGCAGGAGCAATGATCGGCAGCGTGACAAGCCGAAAGGCCTGTGCGGCCGAACACCCAAGATCCAGCGCCGCTTCTTCCAGCGACTGATCAAAGGTGACCAGCCGCGAGGACACGACAACCGAGACATAGCACATCGAAAAAGTAGTGTGCGCCAATACGATCGTGACGATTCCACGATCCAGGCCGATGCCAATGAACAGCAGCAAAAGCGACAGGCCGGTGATCACTTCGGGCATGACCAGTGGTGCGTAGATCATGCCGGAAAACAGCGTTCGGCCAAAGAACCGCCCGCCCCGGACCAGAACATAGGCCGCCGCGGTTCCAAGAATGGTTGCCAGCGTCGATGAAAACACCGCGACCCGGATGGTGACCCAGGCCGCGTTCAGAAAGGCCTCGTTCTGGACCAGTTCGCCGTACCATTTGGTCGAAAACCCGGCCCAGACCGTGACCAGCTTGCTTTCGTTGAAGCTGAAGATGATCAGGATGATCATCGGGATATAGAGAAACGCAAACCCAAGCGTCAGGGACACGACATTGAACCAGCTAAGCCTGTTCATTGCCCGGCCTCCGTCTGTTTTTGCTGATTGCGCTGGAACAGAACGATCGGAACGACAAGGATCAACAGCAAGACCACGGCCACGGCGCTGGCAACCGGCCAGTCGCGGTTCGAGAAGAACTCCTCCCACAGGACTTTGCCGATCATCAGGGTCCCGGACCCGCCCAGCAGCGACGGGATCACGAACTCGCCGATAACGGGGATCATGACCAGGAAACAACCGGCAATGATGCCGGGGCGTGACAGTGGAACGGTCACCAGCCAGAACGCCTGCAGGCGCGAACATCCCAGGTCTTCGGCGGCCTCGATCAGCGACCCGTCAAGACGTTCAAGCGCGGCATATATCGGCAGGATCATGAAGGGCAGATAGGTGTAGACGATCCCGATATATACGGCGGTCTGGGTGTTCAGAATGGTCAGCGGCGTCGATATCAGCCCGGTCCACAGCAAAAACTGGTTCAGGTATCCTTCGTTGCTGAGGATGCCCATCCAGGCATAAACCCGGATCAGGAATGAGGTCCAGAACGGCAGTATGACCAGCATCATCAGCGTTGGCCGCCATTCCTCTGGCGCGCGCGCCATGCCATAGGCGATCGGGTAACCGACCATCAAGGTCAGGACGGTCGAGATCAGCGCGATCTTGACGCTGGAAAGATAGGCTTTCCAATACAGGTCATCCTCGGTCAGCCAGACAAAGTTCTCAAAGTCCAGCTGCCCGAAAAAGTCCCGGACACCGGCCCATCCCTGGGAAAGGTCCAGCGTCGGGGTATAGGGCGGAATGGCCAGGGCAATGTCCGACAGCGAGATCTTCAACACGATGAAGAACGGCACCAGAAAAAGCGCCAGCAACCAGACATAAGGGACCGCAATCAGGATGGCGCGGCGCATCAGGCCGCCAGCAGAACCGCGGCGGTGGCTGTCCACGACAACCAGACCGGGTCTTCCCAGGTAAATGACCGGCGCGAGATGCGACGGGTATTGGCCGTCTGCGCCTTGATGATGGTGCCATCAGGCAGTTCGACGTGATAGGTGGACAGGTTGCCCAGATAGGCGATGTCATG
The DNA here is from genome assembly GCA_030427405.1 of Alphaproteobacteria bacterium. Lineage (GTDB taxonomy): Bacteria > Pseudomonadota > Alphaproteobacteria > Rhodobacterales > Rhodobacteraceae > Ruegeria. Next base: position 144,093 of record JAUHXK010000002.1, read on the forward strand.
CACCTTTCCCTGAATCGCATTGGCCGCATCTGCCGGGCGCTCAGACGAGATGGTCACTTTCTCGGGGCGGATCGCCAGATGACAGCTTTGGCCCGCCGAGAATGCGGTTGCCGAGGTCGCCGTCAGCGGGGCTTGCCCCTCGGCCCACTCGATTGAGTAGGTTTCCTCGGCGCTGGATGTGGCGCGCCCGGAAATGATGTTCACGTCGCCGATGAAATCCGCGACATAGACAGAATTCGGGTTTTCATAGATGCGGTCCGGCGTCGCCACCTGCATCAGCTTGCCCTGGTCCATGACGGCCACGCGGCTGGCCACGGTCATGGCCTCTTCCTGATCGTGGGTCACGATCACGAAGGTGGTTCCGGTTTTTTCCTGGATATCCATCAATTCGAACTGGGTATCCTGCCGCAGTTTTTTGTCCAGCGCGCCCAGGGGTTCGTCCAGCAACAACAGTTTCGGCGCCTTGGCCAGCGACCGCGCCAACGCCACCCGCTGACGCTGCCCCCCAGATATCTGGTGCGGCTTGCGCCGCGCGAATTGTTCCAATCTGGTCAGGCGAAGCATCTCTTCGACCCGGGCCGTCAAATCCGGCTTGGGCATGTTGTCCCTGCGCAGCCCAAAGGCGATATTCTCCCAGACGCTCAGGTGCGGGAACAGGGCATAAGACTGGAACATCATATTGACCGCCCGCTTGTTGGGCGGGATCGGATCGATGTCCTGACCACCCAGCAGAATATGCCCTTCGGTCGGGGTTTCAAACCCGGCAAGCATCCGCATCATCGTGGTCTTGCCGCAGCCCGAAGGCCCCAGCAACGCAAAGAATTCCCGTTCGAATATGTCCAGGGAAAGGGTGTCGATGGCCGTAAAGTCCCCAAACCGCTTGGAGACATTCTGGAACTGGATCAATGGTTTTGCCTGCGGGTCTTCCCACGGCGCAAAAACAGCAGAGTTCAAAGCGGCCCCCTTACGTCGAACCGGACAGGAAAGGCGCGGGGCGTTGTCGCCGCCCCGCGCGGAAAGATCAGGTTCCCGACTTGATCTTGGTCCACAAACGAGTCACGACCCGCTGGGTCTTGGCCGGGTAGGGCGTGGTGATATAGAGGTTTTCCATGGTCGCATCATCCGGATAGATCGCCGGATCTCCGATCACGTCTTCCTCAAGGAACTCCTGCGACGCCTTGTTTCCGTTGGCGTAGTACACATAGTTCGATGCCGCAGCCATATTGTTGGCATCCAGGATGAAGTTCAGGAATTTATGGGCACCTTCCGGATTCGGAGCATCGACCGGAATGGCCATCTGATCGAACCACATCAGCGATCCTTCGGCAAAGGGGTGATATTCGATCTCGACCCCATTGTCGGCCTCTGCCGCCCGATCCCGCGCCTGCAGGATGTCGCCGGACCACCCGACCGCCACGCAGATATCACCATTGGCCAACGCATTGATATATTCAGAGCTGTGGAACTTCTGAATATGCGGACGCACGGCGGCCAGAACCTCTTCGGTCTTGCCGATCACATCCGTATCATGGCTGTCCGGGTCTTCCCCGAGATATTGCAGAACCATCGGAAAAATCTCGGTCGGAGCATCCAGGAAGTGGACACCACAGGCGGCCAGCTTCTCCATGTTCTCAGGCTTCAATACCAGGTCCATGCTGTTCAGCTGAACATCGTCGCCCAGGATTTCCCGAACCTTGCCGACATTCACCCCAAGCCCGGTCGTGCCCCACATATAGTTGATCGAATACGCGTTATCCGGGTCATATCCGGCAGTCCGGTCCTGGATAACATCCCACAGGTTGCCCGCATTCGACAACTTTTCGGCGTCGAGCTTCTGAAAGGCGCCCGCCTGAATCTGGCGTTGCAGGAACGTCCCGGTCGGCACCACGACATCGTACCCGGACCCTCCGGCCAGCATCTTGGTTTCCAGCACCTCGTTGCTGTCAAACACGTCATAGACCAGCGTCAATCCGGTTTCTTCTTCGAATTTGCTCAGCAACTCTTCGTCGATGTAATCGGACCAGTTGTAGACGCGCACCTCATCTGCATACGCAGCCGAAACCCCCGTCGCGATGACCGCCGTAAGCGTCAGCGTCTTGATTGTCATTTTATTCTCCCCTGCAAGTGTTCGTGTATTTTCACGCTTTTTTTGATTTGATCAAGTTTTGCGTTTTCATCCCATACGGCGTATGCTTCCACGAGGTGTTGGGCCAGACAAGTTAAAGTCTGCCGTATTTGAATGAACCGCTTGGATTTGATCAAAAATAAGGCAACCGCAAAGCAGATGACCGACAGGAAAAGCCCGACGCATGAACAAGCGTACCAAACCCTCAAGTCGCAGATCCTGTTCGGGGACCTGGTGCCCGGACAACCTGTCACGATACAGGGTCTGACCGACTCGCTCGGGGTTGGAATGACCCCGGTGCGCGAGGCGATTCGCCGGCTGATCTCGGATGGTGCGCTTGTCTTTCAGGGCAATCGGCGCGTCAGTGTCCCGCTTTTGGCCCAAAGCGATGTCGAGCAGGTCATTTTTTCACGAAAAGCAATAGAATCAGAGCTTTGCAGGCGCGCTGCCCTGAATATGCGCCCGTCTGACATTGATCATCTGGAACAGATCGACAAGCGCCTGGATCAAACCATCGCCGCCGGTGACGTAAGCGGCTACTTGCGCCTCAACCACGCGTTTCATGAAACTCTTTACACCCATGCCGATGCGCCGGTCCTGCTGGACCTGACGGAACGGCTGTGGCTCAGGTTTGGCCCGTCGCTGCGCGTTGTCTGCGGCAGGTTCGGAACCCAAAGCCTGCCTGACCGGCACAAGGAAATCATCGCCGCGCTTCGCCTCGGCGACGCTGAAAATGCCGCTCACGCGACTGTGCAGGACATTGAACAGGGAATGGAACTGATGGCCGACACCCCGGTCACGCCACAAATGGTGGGATCGGATTGACAGGAAATAATTTGATCATATTGTGATCCACAACCGCTGACGCAGGAGTTCCCAGGATGCCGACCATCACCAACCACATGCCGACGGCCGAGTTACAGGCCCTGGACGCAGCCCATCACATGCATCCGTTTTCCGCCAATGGCGCATTGGGCCAGGAAGGCGCACGGGTCATCACCGGCGCCAAGGGCGTCTATCTCACCGACAGCGAAGGCGAGCATATCCTGGATGCGATGGCCGGACTGTGGTGCGTCAATATCGGCTATGGCCGCGACGAACTGGCCGAAGCCGCCGCCCGCCAAATGCGCGAACTGCCCTATTACAACACGTTTTTCAAAACCACCCATGTCCCCGCTATCGCCCTGGCGGCAAAGCTGGCAGAGCTCGCTCCGGGTGACCTGAACCACGTTTTCTTTGCCGCTGGCGGCTCCGAGGCGAACGACACCAATATCCGCATGGTCCGCACCTATTGGGCCGAAAAAGGCAAACCGGACAAGAACATCATCATCAGCCGGCACAACGCCTATCACGGGTCTTCGGTCGGATCGGCCTCGCTGGGTGGCATGGCGGGCATGCATGCGCAGGGCGGCATTCCTATTCCGAACATCCACCATATCAACCAGCCGAACTGGTGGGCCGAAGGCGGCGACATGTCCCCCGAAGAGTTCGGCCTGGCCCGCGCGCGCGAACTTGAACAGGCCATCCTGGACCTGGGCGAAGACCGCGTCGCGGCCTTCATCGCCGAACCCGTGCAGGGCGCGGGCGGCGTGATCGTGGCCCCCGACACCTATTGGCCCGAAATCCAACGCATTTGCGACAAGTACGAGATCCTGCTGATCGCGGATGAGGTCATCTGCGGCTTTGGCCGGACCGGCAATTGGTTCGGTTCGCAGACCGTCGGCATCAAGCCTGACATCATGACCATCGCCAAGGGCCTCAGCTCGGGTTACGCACCCATCGGCGGCTCTATCGTAAACGACGAAATCGCCCAGGTTATAGGCGGCACCGAATTCAACCACGGCTACACCTATTCCGGCCACCCGGTCGCCGCCGCCGTGGCACTGGAAAACCTGCGAATCCTCGAAGAAGAAAAGATCGTCGAGCATGTGCGCGATGTTGCGGCACCCTACCTGAAACAAAAATGGGAGGCTCTGGCCGATCACCCGCTGGTGGGCGAGGCGAAAATCGTCGGCATGATGGCCTCGATCGCGCTGACACCGGACAAGGCCAGCCGCGCCAAATTCGCATCTTCGCCCGGCACGGTCGGCTATGTCTGCCGCGACCGCTGCTTTGGCAACAACCTGATCATGCGCCATGTCGGCGACCGGATGATCATCTCGCCGCCGCTGGTCCTGACCCCTTCGGATATCGACGAGATGTTCGTTCGCATCCACAAATCACTGGACGAGGCGCAGGCCGACATCATCGACAAAGGGTTGATGAAGGCCGCGTCCTGATCCGCGCAGCTTCTTCTGGCTGAAAATATCCCGGGGGAGTCGCCGCATGGCGACGGGGGCAGAGCCCCCCCTCGCCCGCATCCGCCATTTGACCCCCGTCAGGCTCGGACTTCTACGCACCCAAAGTCACCCCCCTTGCGCCGATACCGGCCGTTCAATCATCCGTGCGCCTGTGCGACTGTTTGGCCCGGATCTGCGCCAGCGCATCCCGCAGCAACGGCACCCGGTTTGGCCTGAAACTGTCTTCGGTGACCGTCATCTCCTGCATCCGGTCCAGGCGGAACACCCGGAAATCCCGCCTCAGACAACACCACCCCAGCAATACGCTGGCCCGATCCATGTACACGATGCTCAGCGGCCGGACCCGCCTGCGCGTGTTGTCGCCCTTTGCATCGGTATAGGCGAACTCGACTGCGCGTTCATCCCAGGCCGCCTGCCGCAATTCACCAACCGCGATCGTCGGAACAGCGGGGCGTTCAAAACGCGTGGCGCTCAGCACCGCATGGCTCAGCCGGTGCGATTGTCGCTGAGGCAACCTGCCCTGCAACTTGCGCAAGGCTGTGCCCGCCGCATCCGACAGCGCCGGGTCCCCGATGACCTGCACTTCGCGCAACCCCAGAACCAGGGCCTCAAGCTCATCATCGGTAAAGCCCAACGGCGGAAGGGTTGCATCCTCGATCAGTGTGAAACCAAATCCGGCCTCGCCATCGATCACCGCCCCCAGCCCCCGCAGCGCATCGATATCGCGGTGCACCGTCCGCGCCGAAACACCCAAATCGCCGGCCAGTTGCCCCGAGGTTTTCGGAGACGGGCCAGAGCGCAAGGCTTGCATCAACTGAAACAGGCGGGTCGTTCGGGACATAACACATCCTAGCCTATCCCTGATGACAGAAATTGTCATGAGCCAGGATTACCTAAAAGGCCCCAAACAAGGAGCTTTCGATGCTGACCCTTTTAACCTTCCCCGCCGCCTTCGGCCTCTACAGCGCCAGCCCGTTCTGCGTGAAAACCGCCTGCATGCTGCAAACCGCGGGCCTGCAATGGCGACGGTCGGACATGCTGGATCCGCGCAAGATGCCACACCGGAAACTGCCTGTCCTGCGCACGCCCGATCGGCTTGTGCCCGACAGCGAACTGATTCGCGACTGGCTCGAATCTCAGGGCGCCGATTTCGACGCCGGGCTCAGCGAGACGCAGAAAAGCCAATCGCGCGCCCTGATCCGGCTGGCCGAGGAACACCTCTACTTTCATATCGTTCACGACCGCTGGACCAATGCCGAGGTCTGGCCGATTCTGCGGGATACGTTCTTTGTCGAAATCCCCGCCCTCATCCGCAGGCCGGTGTCGAACTCGGTGCGGAAATCCGTGTTGAAGGGGCTTGATGCCCAAGGTGTATCCCGCTTTTCAGACACCGAGCGTATGGACCGGCTCAATCGTGATCTCGAAGCGGTTTCGGCCTATTTGCGGCAAAAGCCGTTCCTCATGGGGGAAAAGCCGACCTCGGCAGACATGAGCGTCTGGCCGGTTCTCGATGCGATGCGGGCAACGCCGGCAGATACCCCCCTGACGCGGCGGATCAAAAACGATAGCCTTCTCAGCGGATATCTCGACCGTGTAGAACAGGCGATACCGCTGTCATGACAAAATTCTCGGATCCCGCAGTCGCCGCAGCCTTTGACGCCTTTGCGCCCGCAACCCGCGTCGGTGCGCTGGCCCTGCGGGATCTGGTTCTTGCAACCGCGCAGGGGGTGCCACAGGCCCAGCCCCTGCAGGAAGCGCTGCGGTGGGGGCAGCCCGCCTATCTGGCGCCACGCGGGTCAACCATCCGCCTGGGCGGGCACAAATCAGCGCCATTTGCCCTGTTTGTACATTGCCAAAGCCGCCTGATCGGGGATTTCACACTGGCCTTTCCGGACGAAGACCGCCTGGACGGCACCCGCGCCGTCCTGTTCGACGATCCAGGCCAGATCGACCCTGTCCGGCACGGCTGGCTTATCGCACGGGCGTTGACCTATCACCTTTGACGGCGTTTGCGTTCGACCTTGCGTTTGACCTTGTCCTTCTTGCGCCGGGCGCTCACGGCCTTGCGGCGGGGCGCGCGGCCGCCTGACCGACCGCCCCCGCGCGGCATGGCCTTGTCCTCGATCGACAGCAATTCAAGCTGCAACCCGCCGGTCACCGGCGCCGCTTCGGTCAGGCGCACGCTTACACGCTGGCCAATGGTTATCAACAGGCCTGTATCAGAGCCCATCAGGGTGCCCGCTTCGCGGTCAAAGTGAAAGAACTCACGTCCCAACGAACGTACGGGCACCAACCCGTCCGCTCCGGTTTCGTCCAGTTTCACGAAGGCACCGAACCTGGCGATCCCGCTGATGCGGCCCGAAAACTCGTTGCCGACGCGTTCGCTCAGATAGGCCGCAAGATAGCGATCCGTGGTGTCACGTTCGGCCATCATCGAACGGCGTTCGGTGTCCGAGATATGGTTTGCGGTTTCTTCCAGCCGCGCGATCTCGTCTTCGGTCAGGCCATCCTTGCCCCAGCCATGCGCCGAGATCAGCGCGCGATGCACGATCAAATCCGCATAGCGCCGGATCGGCGAGGTGAAATGCGCGTAATTGCGCAAGGCCAGGCCGAAATGCCCAAAATTCTCGGGGCTGTAATAGGCCTGCGCCATGGACCGCAAGGTGCTGAGGTTGATCAGTTCGGCCTCTTCCGTCCCTGCGGCCGCATTCAGCAGCGCGTTCAGATGCCGTGTCTGCAGCACCTGCCCCTTGGCCAGGTTCAGCCCCGCGGCCTGGGCGGTTTCACGCAGGCTTTCCAGCTTTTCGGGCGCGGGTTCCTCGTGCACCCGGAACAACAGCGGACGCCGTTTTTCGATCAGGGTCTCGGCCGCGGCAACATTGGCAAGGACCATGAATTCCTCGATCAGGCGATGCGCGTCCAGCCGGTCGCGAAAGGCAACGCTTTCGACCTCGCCCGCTTCGCTTAGCACGATTTTGCGCTCCGGCAGGTCCAGGTCCAGCGGCTGCCGGGCAGAACGGGCTTTTTTCAGCGCCTCATAGGCACGATAGAGCGGTTTTAACACGCTATCCAAAAGCGGCCCCGTCCTGTCATTGGGCGTGCCGTCGATGGCCTCTTGCACCTCGGCATAATTCAGCGATGCAGCTGACCGCATAAGCCCGCGCACAAAGCGGTGGCCCAGCTTGTTGCCATCGGCGTCGATCTGCATTCGCACCGCGATACAGGCGCGCGGGACGCCTTCGTGCAGGGAACACAGGTCGCCCGACAGCCGGTCGGGCAGCATGGGAACTACCCGATCAGGAAAATAGCTTGAATTGCCGCGCTTGCGCGCCTCGCGGTCCAACGCGGTGCCGGGCTGCACATAGGCCGCAACATCCGCGATGGCTACCCAAATGACATGACCGTCGGGGTTTTTCGGGTCGTCATCCGCATGGGCATAGCAGGCGTCGTCATGATCGCGGGCATCGGCAGGGTCAATGGTCAGCAACGGCAGGTCCCGCAGGTCCTCGCGGCCCTTCAGTCCTGCGGGCTTGGCCATATCCGCCTCGGATATGACCTTGTCCGGGAAATCATCGGGGATTCCGTGCTGATGGATGGCAATCAGCGACACCGCGCGCGGGGCTGACGGGTCGCCCAGACGTTCCACGATACGGGCGCGGGGCAAACCCATTCGGTTCTTCGGCCCGGCCTGCTCAGCCTCGACCAGTTCCCCATCCTTTGCGCCCATCACGGCGCCGTCGTGAACCTGCCATTCGGTCTGACCGGCCTTGTCGATTGGCACGATGCGACCGCCTTCGGCACCTTTGCGAAAAATGCCGACGATGCGCCGCGGATTGGCACCGATCCGGCGGATCAGCCGAGCTTCGTAATTGTGGTCTGCCTCATGCACCAGCGTCAGCCGGGCCAGAATGCGATCCCCTTCGCCCAGCGCCGGGTCGCTGGTCCGCGCAATGATCAGGACAACCGGTTCGACACCTTCGCCATGCCATTCCAGCGGCCGGGCGAACAGGTCTCCATCCGCGTTCGGGGCCTTGACCTGCAACACGCTGACCGGCGGCAACCGGTCGGGGTCGCGGTAGCTGCGCTTGCGCTTTTCCAGATGCCCCTCGGCCTCAAGCTCTTTCAAAAGGCGCTTGAGGTCGATGCGGTCCGCGCCCTTGATGCCAAAGGCCTTTGCGATGTCGCGTTTCGAAGTGAGCGTGGGGTTCGCCGAGATCCAGTCCAGAATCTCCTGCTTGGTGGGGATACGTGTCATATCTCCGCCCTAGCACGCCGATGCGACCGCGTCATGACCAAATTCCGGCGAGGGGATCATCGTTGCAGATCGGCTGCCGTATCCACATCGTGCAACAAGTCCAGCAAGGCGATCCTGCACCCGGGGACCGAGGCCATCGTATCAGCCAGCGCCTGATCGGTTGACCAGCGCACGCCCGAAAACAATCCCGACGGCAAGGCCCCATAGCGTTGCGCGCCCACCAGCCAATACCCGCCATCCGGGGCAGGCCCAAACACCATTTGATTGCGGCCCAGGGCGCCAAAGGCGCGCCATATGTGGGTTTTCGAAATGCCCGGAATATCCGCCCCGATCAGGCAGACCGGGCCGGGCGGCATACCGCGCAGCATCCGCCCCATCCGCACACCAAGATCACCGCGCCCCTGCGCAACCCGCGGCAGATCGCGGGGCCATGTTCGGCTGGACAAACCGTCCCGATCCGGCGAGACCGCCAGAACAAGCGTCCATCGCGGGTCGCGCAAGCGCCGGATCAATGCCCTTGTCTGGTGCCGGAACCACCAGGCGGCGGCGACCATGCCAATGTCCCGGCCCAGGCGCGTCTTGACCCGGCCCGGACGCGGCTCTTTGACCATGATCACCAATGTCCGGCGCATCGCTCAGGCGAAATAGTCAGACAGGATACGGCCATAAATGGCCTTAAGCTGGTGCACCTGATCGATTTCGACGCGCTCGTCGACCTCGTGCATGGTGCGGCCGACCAGACCGAACTCGACCACCGGACAGTGATTTTTGACAAACCGTGCATCCGAGGTGCCGCCGGTTGTCGACATTTCCGGGGTCAGACCGGTCTCGGCCAGAACCGCTTGTGCAACCAGATCCGAAAGGGCGCCGGGGGGCGTCAGAAAGCTTTCGCCAGAGATCTTGATGCGCGTGTCGACCCCGACGCCGAAGTCCTGCGCCACGCGCTCTGCTTCGGCCTGCAACCAATCGCTGAGGCTGGCGCCCGAGTGCAGATCGTTGAACCGGATATTGACGACGCCTTTGCATTGGGCGGGTATGACATTTGTCGCCGTGTTCCCGGTGTCGATATTCACCACGGCAAGCGTTGACGCGTCGAAATGCTCGGTGCCCTGGTCCAGGTCGTGGCTGGCAAGCCGGTCCATCAGGCGCGCCATGGCCGGCAGGGGGTTCCGAGCCCGATGCGGATAGGCCGAATGCCCCTGAACGCCTGTTACAGTAAACCAGGCCGTCATCGACCCGCGCCGACCGATCTTCATCATCTCGCCCATCCTGTCGGGGCAGGTCGGTTCTCCGACCAGGCAAACCGACATCCGTTCGCCGGTCTTGTCCATATGATCCAGCAAAGCGGTCGTGCCGTCGATGGCGTCGCCTTCCTCGTCCCCGGTGATCGTCAGGATCACAGCGCCATCGGGGGGCGTGGCCTGTACGAAATCCACGGCCGCCGCGACAAAGGCGGCCACGCCGGATTTCATGTCCGTGGCGCCGCGACCATACAGGAAGCCATCGCGCGTCTCGGCCCCGAACGGGGGCATGGTCCATGCGGCCTCATCGCCAAGCGGGACAACATCGGTATGCCCGTTGAACCCAAAGCTGCGCGGGTGGCCCTTTTGCCCCCACCGGGCAAAAAGGTTGCTGACCCCGCCACGATCGACGCGGACGCAATCAAACCCGGCCGCCGACAGGACCCGGTCCAAAAGAACCAATGCGCCACCTTCTTCTGGTGTGACAGAAGGGCAACGGATCAGGTCCGCCGTCAGTTGGACTGGATCGGTCATTTATTCGCCTCTCATTCCCGGGTTTGTCCCTGTTGCCACACAGATTCAACGATTTGACCGAATTGCCAACCCCGTTCGCGCAATTTTGTCCGGCCTAAACAAACGCCAACTGGTTCGCACACACGCGGGAAACATTGGCATTTACCCTGCGACCGCCTTGCCGCGCTGGTCAAAATTGCGCTACAGCGCCGCGAAACAGGTATGTTTACGATGATCCGAGCCTTCTTTGCCTTTGTCTGCCTGACTTTCGCCATTCTTGCGCAGCAAAGCCAGGCGCAGACACTTTCGGTGTCCACCGTGACCCGGCCACCGTTTTCCTACGTGGAAGACGGAAGCGATGTCGGATTCTCGATGGACCTTCTGCAGGCTTTGGCTGAATCTCTTGATTGGGACTATACCGTAAACAGGGTCGAAACTTTCGGAGAGATGCTGGGGGCTGTCCAGGCCGGTGTCACCGATCTGGCCATCGCCAATATCTCGATCACAGCGCAGCGCGAAACCCTGATGGACTTTAGCCAGCCTATTTTCGAGGCCGGTTTGCAAATCATGGTTCCGTCCGACGCGGCCCGACGCCCGTCATTGGCGCGGGCGCTTTTGTCCAAAGAGCTTTTTATTGCCATCGGGCTTGCCTTTGCCATCCTTCTGGGCGGCGGAATGCTGATGTGGTGCTTTGAACGCCGCGCACAGCCCTATTTCGACCGCAAGCTGGACGATGCCTGGTTCCCGTCGTTTTGGTGGGCCCTGAACCTTGTGGTCAATGGCGGCTTTGAAGAACGCATGCCGCGGACGCCGTTCGGGCGGGTTCTGGGCGTGATCCTGGTCGTGTCTTCGTTGTTCATCGTGTCGGTCTTTACCGCGCGGATCGCTTCGGTCATGACGGTGGATGCCATCAGCACCAACGTAAACTCGATCAGTGACCTTTACGGCAAGACCGTGGGGACAATCGACAATTCCACGGCTGCCAGTTTCCTGGTCCGGCGCGAGATCGAGTTTACCGGCTATCCCGGGCTAACCGATATGCTGACGGCGTTCGAGAACAAGGAACTGGACGCCGTTGTCTTTGACGCGCCGATCCTGTCCTATTTTGCCTCGCACGAGGGGCGCAAGATCGCGACAATGACCGGCGGCATATTCCTGCGCGAGAATTACGGCATCGTCTTCCCCACCGGGTCACCGCTTGTCGAAGAGGTCAACCAGGCCCTGCTGGCGCTGCGCGAAGACGGGACTTATGACGAAATCTACCGCAAGTGGTTCGGCATGCGGAACTAGGGCTGGCTGTCGCCGTCGCCATAGAACGGGGTCACCTGCGCCACAATCACCGCGTTTTCGTCCAGCGCCCGTTGCATCAGGGCCCTTTCCTGCGGATCAATCTCGTGACCCTGGGCCTCGCGCTCGGCCATGGTGCCGTATCCGGTGACATCCAGCGGGGCCGTGTCGGCCTGTTTCAGGATTGCAACCGTTTCACGCACGGCTTCGGCTTCGTCCACGCCGCTGGCAAAGCACATCAGCGCCGCGCCTGTCGCGTCATCCGGCAGCCCGTCGCCATCCTTGCGGCCGATTTGCACCAGCAAGGTATAGACCTGCTGCCGCGAGGGTTTCTTTTGTTTTTCCATGCCTCGGGCCATAGCCGCGCGCACATCCCCGGTCAAGCCGCCGGAAAATTGCCAACCCTGTGCTTTGCCACCATAGTACCGGCGCAAGCTGTTTGTTAGCCTCACAAAGGACGTTTCATGTCTTATCCTGATTTCATCAATAACTTTCCCAGCCTCGATGTGCCCTTCCCGGAAGACGTGGTGCAAACCTCGGTGATCCGGTCAGATGCCGGGATCGTCGCGTTCTTTACGTTTCTGAAGGATTTTGAACTGCCCGCGCACTCGCACAAGGCGCAATGGGGGACGGTGATCGAGGGCGAGGTCGAATTGACGATTGGCGAGGAAACCAGAACTTATCGCCCCGGCGACACCTATTGCATTCCGTCAGGCGTCGAACATGGCGGCCGGATCAAGGCCGGAACGCGGGCCATTGACGTATTCGAAGAACCGGACCGCTATCCCATCAAGCCATAGAAAAAGGCCGCAGCGCATCGCCACGGCCTTACTTTGGTATTGCGTAAGCCTTAGTCGCGCAGCAATTCGTTGATCCCGGTTTTCGAGCGGGTCCTTTCATCGACGCGCTTGACGATCACGGCACAATACAGGCTGACATTGTTCTTGGACGGCATCGACCCGGCAACCACCACCGAATAGGGCGGCACCTCGCCATACATGACCTCACCGGTTTCGCGGTCGACGATCTTGGTCGACTTGCCGATGAACACGCCCATGCCCAGAACCGAGCCTTCGCGCACGATACAGCCTTCGACCACCTCGGACCGCGCGCCGATAAAGCAGTTGTCCTCGATGATGGTCGGACCGGCTTGCATCGGCTCCAGCACGCCGCCGATACCGACACCGCCCGAAAGGTGTACGTTCTTGCCGATCTGCGCGCAGGACCCGACAGTGGCCCAGGTATCGACCATGGTGCCTTCGTCCACATAGGCACCAAGGTTCACGAAAGACGGCATCAGCACGACGCCGGGCGCGACATAGGCCGACTTGCGGACCACGCAGTTGGGCACCGCGCGGAACCCGGCCGCGCGCCACTGGTTGTCACCCCAGCCCGCGAACTTGCTGTCGACCTTGTCCCACCAGCCGCCATCCTGCGGCCCGCCGGTCTGGATCTCCATGTCCTTGATGCGAAAGCCCAGCAGGACCGCCTTTTTGGCCCATTGGTTCACATGCCAATCGCCGCTGGCTTGTTTTTCGGCCACGCGCAGCGAACCGCTGTCCAGCGCGTTCAGCGTATCTTCGATCGCTTCGCGCTGCTCGCCGGTGGTCGCTGGCGTAATCGTATCGCGCGCCTCCCATGCTGCTTCGATTGCGGTTTCCAGTTGCGCGTTGGACATCGGAAGGCTCCCTGCAGATTCTCGTCACTTCGTGTTGCGTATAAGCAAGCAGGCCCTTGGCCGCAATGCGACGCCGAACCAACATTTTGCGGCGATCACCGGGGATTTCCGGCCAGATCAGCTGGCCCTGCGTATGTGGCGCACCAGAATTGACGTTGCGGTTTCCGTGTCCCGGCGCTTCATCGCCTGGACAATGGCCGCGTGATCCGCGTCGACGCGGTGTGTCCACCGCTTGCTCCAATGGGCAAACAGATGCCGCGCGCTGGCGATATGCAGGTCGTCTATTGCATGCAACAGCCGGGGGCGGGCACAGGGCGTCAGGATCGCCCGGTGAAAAATCCTGTTGCGGGTTTCCCATGTGGGCATATCGGTTGCCTCGTCACAGGCAATCCGGGCGTCATCGGCGCGTTTTAGGGCGCTAGGCGTCAGGTTCTGGATTGCATGCCGCAGCGCCAGCGGCTCAAGCACGGCGCGCATTTCGATCACTTCGCGGACCTCAGCCGGGTCCAACGCGGTGACGCGCATCCCGCGCCGCGGTTCGCTGCGCGCCAGCCCGCGCGCCTCAAGCCGCAACAGGGCCTCGCGCACCGGCACATGGCTGGTGTCAAAGGCCCGCGCGATGTGATCCTGGCGCAGCTTTTCCCCTGGCGGCAAGTCGCCGGTGACGATCCGCTGGCTCAGGGTGTCAAAAATGGAATCGGCAATAGTGGCGGTCATGGGGATTATAGATAAAATCCCGGCACCCGACCCTCAAGCCGAATATTCAGACCTCTAACGGGTCCGGGGCGATGTTGCCGCCACAGACCAGAACTGCCACCCGTTCGCCCGGTTCGGGCTGATAAACACCCGAGGTCAAGGCCGCCAGGGCGGTGGCCCCTGCGGGCTCGACCAGAATGCGATGCGCCTGCCACAGCCTGGCCTGCGCCTGCGCGATGGCCTCATCCGTCACAAGCACCGATGTCATCCCCTGCGCAAGGTCAAAACATATCGACCCGATCCGGCGCGCGCCCAGCGCGTTGGCCGCGATACCGGACACCGACACATCCACCGGGGACCCCGCCCGCAGCGCCGCGTTCAGCGCACAGGATGTCTCGGGCTCGACCGCGACGACCTTGCGCGCACCCCCGAACCAGGCCAGGGCACCAGCGATCAGGCCCCCACCGCCGACTCCGACCAGAACAGTGTCGGCTTGCAGGCCCTGACCCTGCCATTCGGCGAAACAGGTGCCCTGCCCGGCCACGGTTGCAGGGGCGTCATAGGCATGAATCTGCATGGCGCCGGTGGCCCCTTCATGTGCCTGCGCCTGGCTCAGCGCATTGGCATACTCACCGGGCACGACACTGAGATCAGCGCCAATCCGCCGGATCAGGGCAATTTTCGAAGGGCCGGCCATCTCGGGCACGAAAATCTTGGCGGGAAAGCCCAGAGACCGTGCCGCAAAAGCCGCCGCAGCCCCGTGATTGCCCCCGGATGCAGCGACGACCCCCGCCGTGGGCACATCCTGGCTGAGCAGCGTGTTGAACGCGCCCCGCGCCTTGAAGCTGCCGGTATGTTGCAACTGCTCAAGCTTTAGTTCGACCGGGTAATCCAGGCCCAATCCGGTGCTTTCCATCACCGGCGTCACCTGAGTGTGGCCCGCGACCCGCGCCTGGGCTGCCGAAATTTCCGTCTTCCAATCCATTCTTGTCTTTCCGTGACTGGCACTCTGCCCGCGAACCCTATAGCTGTTTTGAAAACACGCAAGCAGGGAACCCCCGCAATGAGAGAAGACCGCCTCAGCCCCTTCCGCGACGCCCAGACGGACCGCTCGACCGCGCGCGAGGTACCGGATACGCCGCAGACCCGCTCGGCTGCCTATCGCCTTGCCTTTGCCGATGACGATTTCCTGTGCCGGGACGAGCTGCGCCCGGTGCGCCTGCAGTTGGAACTGCTGAAGCCCGAGATGATCATGAGCGAACGCCAGATCACCTCGACCATCGTCATGTTCGGCGGCGCGCGCATTCCGGAACCCGCACAGAAACATACCGCCCGGACCGAAACCTTGGCCGGGCTGTCGAAATATTATGACGAAGCCCGCGAATTCGCGCGGCTGATGACAGAGATTTCGAACAAGACCGGATGCCGCGAGAACGTCATCGTCACCGGCGGCGGCCCCGGCGTGATGGAGGCCGGCAACCGCGGGGCACAAGACGCCGGTGGCTGTTCGATCGGCCTGAACATCGTGCTGCCCCATGAGCAGGCGCCGAACCTGTACGTGACGCCTGACCTCAGCTTCAACTTCCACTATTTCGCCATCCGCAAGATGCATTTCCTGATGCGCGCCCGCGCCATCACCATCTTTCCCGGCGGTTTCGGCACCATGGACGAGCTGTTCGAATCCCTGACCCTGATCCAGACGGGCCGGATGGAACGCGTGCCTTTCCTGCTGTTTGGCCGCGCATTCTGGGAAAAGGTCATCAACTGGGAAGCTCTGGCCGATGCCGGAACCATCTCGGACCAGGACCTGGACCTGTTCCGCTTTGTCGACACCGCGCAGGAAGCGGTCGAGATCATCGAAAACTGGGAACCCGCGCCGCCGCGCGATGAAATTCCGGGGCGCTGAACGATGAAGGCCCCCAAGACCGGCGAAATGCTCCACCTGCGCGGCAACGCCCTGGGCAAGGGCGATCCGGTGGCGCTGCCGCTGACGCAAAGCAGCATGTTTCATTTGCCCGGCACGCCCGACGGGCACGATTTCTATGGTCGGGTGAACAATCCGACCTGGGAACATCTGGAACATATCCTGTCGCATCTGGAAGACGCCCCCTGCCTGAGCTTTCCGTCGGGCATGGCGGCGGTCTCGGCCGCACTTTTTGCCACGGTCAAGGCCGGGTCGCGCATCCTGATCCCGTCAGATGGCTATTACGTCACCCGTTTGCTGGCGGATCGGTTCCTGTCAAACCTGGGCGTGTCCGTGGTCGAGCGGCCAACCACCGGTTTTGCTGACGGAGGGTTCGACGGATTTGACGTGGTTTTCGTCGAAAGCCCCTCGAACCCCGGGCTGGACATGATCGACCTTGCCGCAACGGCCCAAGACGTGCGCGCAGCGGGCGGCATCACGATTGCCGACAACACGACGATGACCCCATTGGGCCAACGCCCGCTGGATCTGGGCATCGACGTGGTCGTATCCTCTGACACCAAGGCAATGGGCGGGCATTCCGACCTGCTGATGGGCCACGTCGCCAGCCGCGACGCGAAGATCATCGCGCGGGTCGAGGAATGGCGGCGCATATCCGGTGCGATCCCCGGCCCGCACGAAGCCTGGTTGCTGCATCGCGGGTTAGAGACACTGGACATACGTTTTGACCGCATGTGTTCCTCGGCCCAGGTGATTGCCGAGCGGTTGTCGGCCCATCCGATGGTCAAAACCATCCGTTATCCCGGTCTGCCGGGTGACCCGTCCCATAGCTTGGCGCAGGCACAGACGGCGCGCTTCGGCTTTTTGCTGACGCTCACGCTGGGCGACGAGGCCGCAGCCGAGCAATTCATCAATGCGTGCTCGCTTTTGCGTCCCGCCACATCCTTTGGCGGGGTTCACAGCTCGGCCGAACGGCGCGCGCGCTGGGGGGATGACGTCGACCCGGCCTTTATCCGCCTGTCCGTGGGGTGCGAACCGGTCGAAGAACTGTGGCAGGCCATTGAGGCCAGCCTGAACGCCCTGTGATCAGGGCTTGGGCTGGCGCAGGTCCTTGAACACGTAGATCGGCAGAACCACGCTGGCGATCAACGCGCCCAGCCACACCAGCAGCGTCGCCGCCAGAAGGTTGGAGATACCGCCGATCGTCAGCCCCGCGGTGACCATGTCGG
The DNA here is from genome assembly GCA_030427405.1 of Alphaproteobacteria bacterium. Classification (GTDB taxonomy): domain Bacteria; phylum Pseudomonadota; class Alphaproteobacteria; order Rhodobacterales; family Rhodobacteraceae; genus Ruegeria. The sequence goes on from JAUHXK010000002.1 coordinate 161,341, forward strand.
TTATCAGAAGGCCCACGAATGTGACCACCAGCGCGATCCCGCCTTTCAGCGCGGGCACATTCTTTTCGCTGATCTTCGTAATCAGCGGCTCGGCCACAACCTGCACCACCGTAAAGACGATGACCACCACGATGAATGACAGGGGCCGGATCGCGAATCCCGACAACAGGAGCGAGGCCAACAACAGCCCGATGGCATTCCCGGCCATCAAGGCCAATGCAGACATGATCTTGCGCGACATTCGAACAACCCCATTTTCACGACGGTTCAGGATGTCCCGATATTACCAGCCAAAGGCTATTTGGCGAGGAGTTTTCAACCGTCTTCTTTTTTGACCTGTTGAAATCACATGGTAAAACACCTTCATCAGGGTCAGACCCGCCCAACAAAAGCAGCAGCGAGACTGAGATGAGCGACGATCCCTATTCGGTTCTGGGCGTCCCCAAGGATGCCAGCGCAGCCGAGATCAAGAAAGCCTATCGGCGCATTGCCAAGGATTGCCACCCCGACCTCAAACCGGGTGACGCTCAGGCCGAGGCCCGGTTCAAGGCGGCCGCGGCGGCCTATGACCTGCTGAAAAACCCCGATACACGGGCGCGCTTTGACAACGGCGAGATCGACGCCTCGGGTCAGGAACGCCCACAACAGCAATATTACCGCGACTATGCCGAGGCCGCAGGCAATCCCTATCGGACGGGCGGGGCCGCTGACGACCCCGATGACATGTCGGACATCTTTGCCGAGTTCATGCGCGGGCGCGGCGGTTTCGGCCAGCAGCGCGGCCAGTCGTTTCACGCGCCCGGCCACAATCTGAACTATTCGCTGCAGATCAGCTTTCTGGATGCGGTTTTTGGCGCCAGCCAGAAACTGACCCTGCCCGATGGCAACAGGATCGAGGTCAAAATCCCGGCTGGCATAACCGACGGGCAGACCATCCGCCTGCGCGGCAAGGGGGCACCGGGTTATGGCGATGGTCCCGCGGGGGATGCGTTGGTCACCATATCGGTTGCAGATCATCCGCTGTTTGACCGACGGGGCGACGATATTCACATCAAGCTGCCGATCACGATCGACGAAGCGGTCCTGGGCGGAAAGGTCGCGGCCCCGACAATCGATGGGGGCGTGAATGTAAGTGTCCCGCCCGGCACCAGCAGCGGCAAAACCCTGCGGCTGCGTGGCAAGGGCGTCAAACGGCGGGGCTCGTCCGAACGCGGCGACCAACTGATCGAACTGACGGTCACCCTGCCGGACAAGATCGACGACACGTTGACGGAATTCATGGAAACATGGCGTCAGTCCCATCGCTATGATCCGCGCAAAGGAATGGCGTCATGACCCTGACCGAAAAGGAACTGATCGAAACGGTCGCCCGCCTGACTTCGGACCGCCTGACCGAGTATCTGGCAGCCGAGATCGTGATCCCGCAGCAGTCGGATCAGGGTTTGGTCTATCACAGGATTGATGTCGCGCGCCTGGAACTGGCCTGCGAGCTGCATGACCAATACGACATGGAGGCCGACGCGCTGGCGATGATGATTTCGCTGATCGATCAGATGCATGGCCTGCGCGCCGAATTGCGAGAGGTCCTGAACGCGGTCCAGACGCAGCCTGAACCTGTGCGGACCCAACTGATCGAAGTGATTGGCGCGGCGCGTTTTCAGCCGCCAAAAGACTAGACCATTCCCGACCGGCATCGCGCCGGCGTGGAACTGTTTGGCACGGTGATCAATCCGACAGCTGGAAAGCCTCAGGGACGAAAAAGGTAAAGTCGCGATCTGCCACCTGTTCGTGGCACTCGTGGCAATAGGCGACGGCATCAGCGCGATTGCCCATCGTGTCCCCGAACAGGGACCCGTCAGGCATGACCATGATGTAACGCCAGTCAGCGGTTGCCGGGCTTGCATCTTGCCCAAGCTTGATCATGACAAACAGCGCGCCGGGGTGGATGTTGCCCTCGTCGGTTACGGTCATGCTGTCCTTTGCCAGCACCGACCCCGCAGGCAGGACCTCTCCCGCTTTCAAAGTGCCATAATTTGACGCCATCCGGTTGGCGTAAGAGTTCACATAGCGCTGCCCATGCGTGGCCGAAATGTAAGGCGCGGTGTTGAACACAGGCCAGCTTTGGTAGTTTCGGATCGGATCAAGCTGGGCAGCCGAATATCCCCGCGCCATACGCCGCGCCAGCGACTTGTAGTTCTCGCGCGCCTCGTCGGGCGTCAGCTCGGCCGGGTTTTCAATAGCCAGATGCGCCTGATCTTCAAGCGACTGGCCATAGGACGCAGCCACCCAGCCGATTAAGACAGCCGTTACCATCAACAGTTTCGCAATCATTCGACGACAAAGAATCATTTCCTGGCCCATCCCCACCTATCAATTGACGGAACGCCGCCCTGAACCTGAAAATAATGTTGGCGGCCCTTATGAAAATCGCCGCAGGCTACACCACGCAATCCCCGCCAAATTCCGACGGATGACCCCCCTGGGCAGACCGGTTCGACGCAACCGATATTAGCAAATTTCCGGCCAAAAGGACAGGCGCACCGATGATCCGCCCGTTTACCTTCACCCGCGCGTGGCGGCGGCTCAGCCCAGCCCGGCCTCGGATTCGATCTGTTTGCGCGACTTGCGGGCCCGCTCGGTCGCTGATTTCAACTGACCACAGGCCGCCATGATATCCTCACCCCGTGTCTTGCGAATCGGCGAGGCATAGCCCGCCTGATAGATAATATTCGCAAAAGCCCGGATACGGTTGTTCGAGCTGCGCTTATACGGCGCGCCGGGCCATTCATTGAACGGGATCAGGTTGATCTTGGCCGGGATCTTGTGGCGCTTGATATGCTCGATCAGGCGATGCGCGTCCTCGTCGCTGTCATTCACACCATCCAGCATCACGTATTCAAACGTGATCCGCTCGGAATTCGAGGCATTGGGATAGCTGGCCAGCGCTTGCAACAACTCTTCAATGTTCCAGCGCTTGTTGATCGGAACCAGCACATCGCGGGTTTCATCGGTGGTCGCGTGGAAGGAAATCGCCAGCAAACAGCCGATTTCTTCGGCCGTGCGCGCGATTTCCGGCACCACGCCGCTCGTCGACAGAGTGATCCGCCGGCGCGACAGGGAAATCCCTTCGGGGTCCATGGCGATCTTCATCGCGTCACGCACGTTTTCGAAATTATAAAGCGGTTCGCCCATGCCCATCAGAACGATGTTCGACAGTAAGCGGGTTTCGTCCTTCGGCGCACCGGGCGTCGGCCATTCCTCAAGATCGTCGCGGGCCATCATCACCTGACCCACAATCTCGGCCGCGGTCAGGTTGCGTACCAGTTTCTGCGTGCCTGTGTGGCAGAAGGAACAGGTCAGCGTGCAGCCCACTTGCGACGAGATACAAAGCGTGCCGCGATCATCCTCGGGGATATACACCACCTCAACCTCATGCCCGCCCGCGATGCGGCACAGGTATTTGCGGGTGCCGTCCTCGGACACCTGACGCGTGACAACCTCGGGGATCTCGATCACGAAATTCTCGGCCAGTTGCGCGCGATAGGCCTTGGCCAAATTGGTCATCAGTGCGAAATCGCGCACGCCCCACTGATAGATCCACTGCCAAATCTGGCCGGTTCGCATCTTGGCCTGTTTTTCGGGCGTGCCATGTTCGATCAGCACCTCGCGGAGTTGGTCGCGAGTCAAACCGACAAGGTTCACCTTCCCCTCGGGCAGTTTGCGGGGGATGGTCATGACGTCTTGAGTGATCGGCGCTTTGGGCGACATGTGGCGTATCTCTGCGGATTCTGGCTTGGGATGCGCCTCTATATAGGATCACACGCAAAGATCAAAAGAATTCGCCTACCAATTTGCGCCACCGATGGCTGGATCAGCGCAAACGGCAACGGCCGCAGTGGGATTTCCCCGCGGCCGGTTCCGTTTTCTCTGGCCTTGCTGCGCTGCGTTCTCAGACGCCCGCCGCCGGGACATAGCAATCCTCGGCATCCAATGTCTTCACCGGGTCTTCCGGCCCGCATTGTTCGCCGGTCACAGGGTATGTGTCGGCTGACTTTTCACAGCCACTTAACACTGTGGCCAGGACCAGCAACACTGCTGCAATGGATTTGTTCAACATCTCTCAGGCTCCTCGCGTTGTTCCTGAACCAATTAGTTCAGATTCAGAGCCAACCGCATTGATCCCGATCAAGAAAACCGCCCAACGTTACGTAAACCCGGGCCACGCCACCCGGCACAAAGGCACAAAGGCACAAAGGCGCAAACGAAAAGCCCCGCCAGGTTGACGGGGCAATGATCAGAAACCGGTTTTCCGGATTAGTTGGTGCAGCGTTTCTCGGCGTCTTCGATCGCTGCGGTAAAGCCCAACAGCGAGAACGTGTCCTTGGTCTGCGTGCCGCGCTCGGACCTGGCGGTCAATACCGCCTCGGTCCCGCGTTTCATCGCGGTTACGATCTTGGCATCATCCGCCGCAGTTGCCGGCCAGGCCCACTCGCCCTCGGTAAACAGTTCAAATTCATTGCCGTCCACCGCCAGGTTGACAGTCGACCCCGATGCAAACGGATAGCCACCGGTAAAGGTGACCTGCCCTTTGACCTCGGCATTGGGGCGGTAGAACACGAACAGCAGGATATCACTGCGCCGCACCGACACCACGCGCCCACCGCGAGTGTTCACGGTTTCCTTCGGTGCCGAAACGCTCCAGCATTCGGTGGGGTCGTCTTCGACGAAAACGCTCCAATCCGTTTTTGCAGCGACGCGATTGGTGCTGGTCGCCTGTTGGGCGATTGCAGTTGTGGCCATTCCTGCCATGCACAAGCCCGCAATCACGCGGACGAGATTCGATCCCATCTGTCCAGCCTCCTAGCTCGACCCATACCTCAAACTCGACAGCGATGCCCGCGAACCCTGCCCGGTTCGTCTTTGGATAGTTGCGCATGCCGATAATTGCCGACATACACACACTAACGCAGGTTTCGCCACAGGCGAAAGGGCGATTGGCAGAATTTTGCGCATATTTCCGGAGGCCGCCATGACGCAACCGATTCCGATGACCGAACTCAGGCGCGGGCCCCTTCTGGAAAGCCTGCATCTGGGGCATGCCGTGATTTGCGATGACACGGGGCAGATCGTGCAAAGCTGGGGAAACCCAGGGGAAATCATTTATCCCCGGTCCTCGGCCAAGATGATACAGGCCCTGCCTCTGATCACCTCTGGCGCGGCGGCCAAATATGGCCTGAACACCGAGCATCTTGCGCTTGCCTGCGCCTCGCATAACGGGGCCGCGATCCATACCGAGCGTGTTACCGCCTGGCTGGATCACCTGGGCCTGGGCGAGTCCGACCTGCGCTGCGGCCCGCAGGAGCCTTCCGATATGGCGGCGCGTGACGGGCTTATTCTGGCCGACGACACGCCATGCCAGATTCACAATAATTGTTCCGGCAAACATTGCGGGTTTCTGACCGTGGCACAGCATATGGGCGCGGGGCCGGAATATCTTGAGATCGACCACCCCGTTCAACAGGCGGCGCTGTCCGCGCTCGAAGAATCGACCAATGAAACCAGCCCATGCTATGGCATTGACGGCTGTTCGGCACCGAATTTCGCGACATCTCTGGTGGGGCTTGCGCGGTCAATGGCCTGGTTTGCGTCGGCCGCAGACCGGTCCGACCGCGCCAGCGACGCGGCGCAGCAATTGACCGCCGCAATGATCAAGCACCCCGAACTGGTGGCCGGCGAAACCCGCGCCTGCACCGAATTGATGCGCGCCATGAATGGGCGTGCAGCGATCAAAACAGGGGCCGAGGCGGTTTTTGTCGCCATCATTCCCGAAAAGCGTGTGGGCGTGGCGTTGAAGATCACCGATGGCACGACACGCGCCAGCGAATGCGCCATCGCGGCCATTCTAGTCAGCCTTGGTGTGCTGGAGGCCGATCACCCGGCCACCCTCAAGTTCATGAACGCCACGCAATACAGCCGCCGCGGGCTGGAATGCGGCGTTATTCAGCCTGCGCCGGGTTTCCCGTCCTGACGCGCCTCACATCTCGATCGGATGAATTTCGGCCACTTCGACCGAGCCCGACCCGTTGACGACCATGGGGCACCCTTTGGCCATATCAGTCGCGGCCTCTATGGTGTCGGCGGTGACAACCGTAAACCCGGAGGCGGGGTTTGCCCCGCCGTCGCTGGCGACGCCATTGGCGCTGACGGTATAGGACTGGCCGACCGGGTTTCCGGGGATGTCCACCGCAGCGCCCATGTTTTCGAACCAGGCGCCCCAGGCAGCCATTGTCGCCTCGATTTCGGCCGGATCGGTCGGCGTATGACCGCCGTGATAGACAAACAAGAATTGTGGCATCTTTCCTCTCCCTAGTGAAATCTCAGGTGCAGCGCTTCGAGCTTGCGCAGGGACGATGTCCAGCCCGCTTCATGGTTTGCTGCCGCTTCGGCATCGGCCAGATCACGGTGGCTCAGAACCAGCCGGGCACCGGTCTTGGTGGCGGCCACCGTCAGCGTTACATGGCTTTCTGCGCCCCGCCGATCCTGATCATCGTGCCAGGCCCACGTGAACCCGACGGAATTGGGCGGGTCGACATGTGTAACCTGACCGGAAACCTTGAAGGTCTGGCCTTCGCTGTTTTCCATGACCGAATACCACGGGCCCAACCCCGAGAAATCCAGATCATGCTCGGGAACATGTACCCCTTCAGGCCCCCACCACTGCAACAGTTTTGCGCCATCGCTGATCCATGCAAACAGGGTTGCCGGGCTGACCGGGAATTCCCGTTCCAGCTTCAAGTCGGCCATGACGGTTCCCCTTCCAGGATGCTTCCCAACCGGTCCAGGCTGCTTTCCCAGAACTGGCGTTTTGAAATCGTCCACTCGGCAATGGCCCGCAGACCCTCGGGCTGAACCGAATACATCCGACGGGTTCCCTGAACACGCTGCTGAACCAGACCGGCCTCGCGCAGCACTTTCAGATGGCGGGAAATCGCGGCGCCCGACATTCCCTTGCCGTCGATCAGGTCCCCGGCGGGCAATTCGCCACGTTCCATCAATTGCTCAACAATTGAAAACCGGGTGGCGTCGGAAAGCGCCGAGAATGCAGTCAAGAGGTCAGCCATGCCCCATTACTTAACACATACGTTAAATAATTGGAAGGCCGAGGTCGGATGCGCGGTGTCAGGGGTCCAGGAACTCGGACCGGGCATACCCTTGCAGGAACAGCAACGCGGACAAGTCGCCGTGGTTGACACGCACGTCGCATTGTTCGGCAACCGACGGTTTGGCGTGCAGGGCCACGCCGGTTCCGGCCCGGCCAAGCATTCCCAGGTCATTGGCACCGTCACCCACGGCGATCACATCCGCCTCTGACAATCCCAGGCGCGCGGTGATCTGCTCCAGCGCGTCCACCTTGGCCTGCCGCCCAAGGATCGGACGCAACACATCCCCGGTCAGCTTGCCGTTCTCGGCCAGCAAGGTATTGGCCCGGTTCTCGTCAAAGCCAAGCAGAGCAGCAACCCGCGCCGTAAACGCGGTAAAACCGCCGGAAACCAGCGCCGCAAAGCCGCCCTGCGCGCGCATCGTGGCAACCAGCGCCTTCCCACCGGGCATCAATGTTATGCGGTCTTGCAAGACCTTGTCGATCACGGCCTCGTCCAAACCCGCCAGCAGACCGACGCGTTCGGTCAGCGCACCTTCAAAGTCCAGCTCGCCATTCATGGCGCGGGCCGTGATGTCCTTGACCCGGTCGCCCACACCGGCCTCGTCAGCCAGTTCGTCAATGCATTCCTGCTGAATCATGGTGCTGTCCATATCAGCCAGCAACATCCGCTTGCGTCGACCCTCGGCCGGTTGAACGACAAGATCGACGCCCAGGCGCTGCAGGTCGGCCCAAACGTCCCACCGGTTGGACGGCAAGGTCGCAACCGCGAATTCAGCCGCCTCTCCGGGGCTGAGCCACCGGATTTCGTCGCCGCCCCAGGCATTGCGCAGGGTATCGACCAAAGACGGCTCCAGCGAAGGTGCGTTTGGGTCGGTCAGCAACGTAGCGATGAACATCTGGGATCTCCTGCGGGTTCACCCGCGCATATCGCAGGCGCAGCATTTTCGCCAGAGGCAGATTGATGCGCCCTAGCCCAGGATGCCCGGCAATCTCAGCCCATGTTCGCGGGCGCACTCTCTGGCGATCTCATAACCCGCGTCGGCATGGCGCCAAACGCCCGAGGCCGGGTCATTCCACAACACCCGTTCCAGCCGCCTTGCAGCGTCTTCTGTTCCATCCGCGCAGATCACGACACCGGCATGCTGGCTAAAGCCCATGCCAACACCGCCGCCATGATGCAGCGACACCCAGGTGGCGCCGCTGGCTGTATTGATCAGCGCATTCAACAGCGGCCAGTCCGACACCGCGTCCGAGCCATCCAGCATCGCCTCGGTCTCGCGGTTGGGGCTTGCGACGGACCCCGAATCCAGATGGTCCCGGCCAATCACAACCGGCGCTTTCAACTCACCCTTGGCGACCATCTCGTTGAAAGCCAGACCCGCGCGGTGACGGTCCCCCAGCCCGATCCAGCAGATACGGGCGGGCAGGCCCTGAAACGCAATGCGGTCCTGCGCCATGTCGATCCAGCGATGCAGGTGCTCGTTCTCGGGGAAAAGCTCCTTCATCTTGGCGTCGGTCTTATAGATGTCCTCGGGGTCGCCCGACAGGGCACACCAGCGGAACGGGCCAATCCCCTTGCAGAAAAGCGGGCGGATATAGGCAGGAACAAAGCCGGGAAAGGCAAAGGCGTTCTCAAGCCCTTCATCCTGGGCGACCTGCCGGATGTTGTTGCCGTAATCCAGCGTGGGCACACCCGCGTTCCAGAAATCAACCATCGCCGCAACATGCTGCTTCATCGAGGCGCGCGCGGCGTTTTCCACCTCTTTAGGGTCTGTTTCCCGCTTTTCCCGCCACTCGGCCATTGACCAGCCCAGAGGCAGGTAGCCGTTGATCGGATCATGCGCACTGGTCTGGTCGGTAACGATATCGGGTCGCATGCCCCCATCGGCCATCCGGCGGTAAATTTCGGGGAAAACCTCAGCCGCATTGCCCAACAGTCCGACGGATTTCGCCTCGCCCGCTTTTGTCCAGCGGTCGATCATTTCCAACGCTTCGTCCAGTGTCTCGGCCTTTTCGTCCAGGTATTTCGTACGCAGGCGGAAATCGATGCTGTCCGGATTGCATTCGACGGCCAGGCAACTGGCCCCGGCAAAGACCGCGGCCAAAGGCTGTGCGCCGCCCATACCGCCCAGACCGCCGGTCAAAATCCACTTGCCGGTCAGATCGCCGCCATAGTGCTGACGCCCGGCCTCGGCAAAGGTTTCATAGGTCCCCTGAACGATGCCCTGCGTACCGATATAGATCCACGAACCAGCAGTCATCTGGCCGTACATCATCAGCCCCTTCCTATCGAGCTCGTTGAAATGATCCCAGTTGGCCCAATGGGGCACGAGGTTTGAATTGGCGATCAGTACACGCGGCGCATCCTTGTGCGTGCGGATGATTGCGATCGGTTTGCCCGATTGGACGATCAGTGTCTCATCCGCCTCAAGATCCTTGAGACCTGCGACGATCCGGTCAAAGTCTTCCCAGGTGCGCGCGGCGCGGCCAATTCCACCATAGACCACCAGTTCGTGCGGGTTTTCGGCCACATCGGGGTGCAGGTTGTTCATCAGCATCCGCAGCGGCGCCTCGGTGACCCAGCTTTTGGCGTTCAGGTCAGGGCCAGTGGGCGGATAGATGTCACGGGTGTTCTTGCGAGGATCAGTCATGGCTTAAGCTCCAATGCAGTGTCTTGGACGGCGTCCAGAATATCGCGCAGCCAGCGGCGCAGGCGGTTGGCCCTGGTCGTGTCATAGCTCCACGGCGCAGCCTCTGAGGTCATATAGGTGGATTGGGACAGCTCCATCTGGATGGCATGCAACCCTTCGGACGGGCGACCGTAATGGCGCGTGGTCCAGCCCCCCCGAAACCGGCCGTTCAGGGTGGTGCTGTACGGCGAATGCTCCGAGATTTTCCGCGTAATAGACTCGATTTCCGGCGCGCAGGTCACACCGCCATCGGTGCCAATATTCATGTCCGGCAGGGTGCCCTTGAACAGAAACGGAATAGCGCTGCGGATCGAATGGCAATCAAACAGGATCGCAAACCCGTATTCATCCCGAACGCGCTGCAACTCAGCGTCAAGCGCGGCGTGGTAGGGCGCGTGATAGGCTTGGCGACGATGTTCAATCTCGTCCGCCGACGGCTCTGCTCCGGCGCGCCAAATCGCAACGCCGTCGAAATCGGTCAGCGGCACCAGCGTCGTCGTGTTTTGCCCTGGATAAAGCGACCCGCCCGCCGGATCACGGTTGCAGTCGATCACATAGCGGTGGACATGAGACTGTACGACGGTCGCATCCGCCAAAAGCCCATCATAGAGCCTGTTTATGTGCCAATCAGTGTCTTTCAGCGTTTGTCCGTTTGCATCAAGGCGCGTTCGGATATCGGGCGGCACATAGGTGCCGCCATGGGGCTGACCCAGAACAATCGGGCCGCTGCCTCTGTGCACTTCGAAAACCTGCATCACGCCAGTTCCGGCATGGTAACGTCCACGACCCCCAGCAATGCGTTCCCGGCAACCAACCCGCGGGCCTGTTCCAGTTCGGGTGCAAGAAAGCGATCCTCGGTCAATGGCGGGATGTCGGCCCGCACGCGCGCGATGGCGCGTTGCAAAGCCGGGCTGGTCGTCAGGGGCGCGCGGAACTCGATCCCCTGCGCGGCGCACAGAAGTTCGATCCCGAGAATGTAATTGAGGTTTTCTACCATTCGGCCAAGCCTGCGGGCCCCATGCGCCGCCATCGAAACATGGTCTTCCTGGTTGGCCGAGGTCGGCGTGCTGTCGGTGACGCAGGGATTGGCCAGATGTTTGTTCTCGCTCATCAGCGCGGCGGTGGTGACTTCGGCGATCATCAGCCCCGAATTCAGCCCCGGTTCCGGGGTCAGAAAGGGCGGCAGATCAAAGCTGAGCGTCGGGTCCACCATCAAGGCGATCCGGCGTTGGGCAATCGCACCGATTTCGGACAGGGCCAGGGCAATCATGTCCGCCGCGAACCCCACGGGTTCGGCGTGAAAATTCCCGCCCGAGACAATCGCGGCCGGATCAGTCAGAACCAGTGGATTGTCGGTCGCCGCATTTGCTTCGGTCACAAGGGTGGTCGCGGCCTGGCGCAGCACGTCCATCGCCGCGCCGGTGACCTGCGGCTGACAGCGGATGCAATACGGGTCCTGAACGCGGTGGTCTCCGTCGCGGTGGCTTTCGCGTATTTCGGATCCGTCGAGAATGGCACGCATGGTGCCCGCGGCCTCGATCTGCCCGCGATGGCCGCGCAGGGTGTGAATCTCTGGGCGCAAGGGCGCGGTCGATCCCATGATCGCATCTGTTGACGCCGCCGAAATCACCAGTGCATTGACCGCCGCACGCCAGGAATCGAACAAGCCGGCCAACCCGTAAGCGGTCGAGAATTGGGTCCCGTTTATACAGGCCAGCCCTTCCTTGGGGCCAAGCTTAACAGGCTCTAACCCTGCCAGTTCCAGCGCCTTGGCACCGGAAAGAACCTGACCCGAGACCTCGGCTTGGCCCTCGCCGATCATGACCGCCGTCATATGGGCAAGCGGCGCGAGATCACCCGATGCCCCGACCGAGCCTTGCGCCGGGATAACCGGAACAACCCCACGGGCCAGCATCTCTTGCAACAATTCGATCAGGTCCCAACGCACGCCCGACGCGCCGCGGCCGAATGACAACAGTTTCAACGTCATCATCAGCCGGACCAGCGCTCGCGGCATAGGAGCGCCCACGCCGCAGCAATGGCTGAGGATCAGGTTGCGTTGCAGGCGCGACGTATCACCAGGCGCAATTTTGAGGCTGGCCAGCTTACCAAACCCGGTGTTCACCCCATAGACAGGCTCTGATCCTGCGGCGGCCTCGGCTATCTGGGCTGCGGCGGCTTCGACGCGCGGGCGGCACGCGTCATCCAGCCGGGCCGGGGTTTCGTTCCGGTACACCGCTGCCAGTTGTGCCAAGCTGGCCTGGCCTGCGACAAGGGTAAGCGGTTTCATGGATTGCCTCCGAAAATGCGCCGATACAGCGGGTTGAAGCCAAGGCGATAGGCAAGCTCGGCCGGGTGCGCGACGTCCCACACCGCCAGGTCGGCCCGCTTTCCTGGCGCGATGACGCCAGTGTCATCCAGCCCCAGAGCACGGGCGGCATTGCGCGTGACACCCGCCAAGGCCTCTTCCGGTGTCAGCCGAAACAACGTGCAGCCCATATTCATGGTCAGCAGCAAGGACGTCAGAGGGGACGACCCTGGATTGCAATCGGTGGCCAAGGCTATGGAAACGCCTTGCTTCCGCAAGTCATCAACCGGCGGCATTTGCGTTTCGCGCAACGTGTAAAAGGCGCCCGGCAACAGAACTGCGACCGTGCCCGCCCCGGCCATGGCCCGGGCACCGTTGGCATCCAGGTATTCGATGTGATCCGCCGACAGGGCGCCATATGATGCCGCCAGCCGGGCCCCGCCCAGATTGGACAATTGTTCCGCGTGCAGCTTGACCGGAATGCCCAATTCGCAGGCGGCGTCGAAAACGCGTGCAATCTGCCGTGTGTCAAACGCGATCCCCTCGCAGAACCCGTCAACCGCATCCACCAAACCTGCGTCATGGGCCGCTTGCAGGGTCGGGATGCAGATATCATCAATATAGGCATCGGCCTGCCCGGAAAATTCCGGCGGAATGGCATGCGCGCCCAAAAAGCTGGTCCGCACCCGAACCGGACGCACCATCGCAATGCGGCGCGCGGCGCGCAGCATGCGCAGTTCGGTCTCGGTATCAAGCCCATAGCCGGATTTGACCTCGATGCAGCTTGTCCCCTCGGCCAGCAGCGCGTCGACCCTTGGCAATGCGGCCTGCAACAGCTCTTCTTCGCTGGCTGCGCGCGTTGCCGTGACCGTCGACAGGATGCCCCCTCCGGCGCGCGCCACCTGCTCGTAACTTGCGCCGTTCAGACGCATCTCAAATTCTGATGCCCGGTCGCCGCCATATACAACGTGGGTGTGGGCGTCGATTGGCGCCGGTGTCAGCAGGCGGTTACCCAGATCCTGACTTGGGCAGTCCGCGTATGCAGCCGGCAACCCTGCGCGTGAACCGGCCCAGGCGATCAATCCATCGTAAATCACAAGGGCCGCGTCATCGATCAGCCCGTAAGGTGCGGAATTACCCGCCATGGTCGCCATGCGTGCGACATGAAGAACGGATTTTTCTGTCATTGCGATTCTTTGGGACTCCCGCTGCTTGTGGATTTTTCGTATACGGGTAAAAATTTAAAGTCTACACAAAATGGAAATCGGACGATGATTCACGCCAAAACTGCCTTATTAGGCTCTGACTGGGTCTCGGATCTGCGAGTCGAAACCGGGCATGGGCACATCACCAAGATCGAACAAGGCGTCCCCGCGCGCGCCGGTGACACGCGGGTTGACGTGCTTTTGCCGGCCCCGGCCAACCTGCACAGCCACGCGTTTCAACGCGCAATGGCCGGCCGAACCGAACAGCGTGTCGCAGGACGCGAAAGCTTTTGGACCTGGCGAAACCTGATGTACCAATTCCTGGACAGGCTGACCCCGGACCATGTCGAAGCGATCGCCGCGCTGGTCTTCCTTGAGATGCAAGAGGCAGGCTATGCCTCTGTCGGAGAGTTTCATTACCTGCATCACCAACCTGGCGGCGTGCCCTATGGGGCGCTTTCGGAACTGAGTCAGCGCATATTCGCAGCGGCCGAGATGACCGGGATCGGCCTGACCCATTTGCCTGTTCTCTACACTTATGGCAGCGTGTCGCAGGATCCTCTGGCCGGTGGGCAGCTGAGGTTCGGAAATGACATCGACAGGTTTCTGAAACTGCGCGACGAATGCCGGGCCGCGACATGTCTGCCGGACATGACTGTCGGCATCGCCCCCCATTCATTGCGCGCCACCGCGCCGCACGACCTTGAGGCGGTGCTTGCCGAGGCGCGGCAGGGGCCGGTTCACATCCACATTGCCGAACAGCAACAGGAGGTCAGTGATGTTCAGGCTGCGCTGGGGGCCCGACCGGTTGCCTGGTTGCTGGACAATGCCGATGTCGATGACAGGTGGTGCCTGATCCATGCGACCCATATGACCATGGCCGAAACCCGGGCGCTGGCCCGATCCGGGGCGGTTGCGGGCCTGTGCCCTGTCACCGAGGCCAATCTGGGTGATGGAACTTTCAGCGGCCGCCTCTTTGTCGAAACCGGCGGAGCCTTTGGAATAGGGTCTGATTCCAATATCCGGGTTTCACTGACCGATGAGTTGCGGACCCTGGAATATTCCCAACGTCTGCAAGATCAGACGCGCGCTGTCATGACCCGTGGGGCCGGATCGGTTGGGCAAGCCCTTTATACCAGCGCGGCAATAGGCGGCGCACAGGCCCTGGACCGCAATTCAGGTGTGATCGCCCCGGGCAAGTTGGCCGATCTGGTGGCCCTGGATCGGACCGACCCGTCGTTTTGCGGCCTGAAAGACGACCAATTGCTGGACGGGTTGATATTTGCGGCGCCGGATGGGGTGGTGACCGATCTTTGGTCTGCCGGACGCCACATGGTACGTGACCGACGTCACGTCGCGCGGGCGTCAATCGTGGCCTCTTTTCGCAAGGCAGTTGCCAGCCTTGCAGCAGGGCTTTAGACCCGCCGAAAGGACCAAATCACGATGACCCGGCACAGCGACACCACAAGCTATAAAGACATCAAACAAACCGTTCTTGAACGTATCCGGTCCGGCGAATGGCGCCCGGATTCCTTGCTGCCGAACGAACAGGAACTGGCCATTGCCTTTTCCTGTACGCGCACGACCGTCAACCGGGCGCTGCGCGAACTGGCCGATGAGGGGTTTCTGGAACGCAGGCGCAAGGCCGGAACGCGGGTATTGAGCGCACCGCAAAGGCAGGCGCGGTTTACCATCCCGCTTGTCCGGGATGAAGTCGAAGCAATGGGCGGCACCTATCGCTATGCCCTGGTTTCAAGCGAAGCCTGCACGGCGCCGGATTGGCTCAGCGCCCGACTGGCCTTGCGGGCGGGTCAGGACGTCATGCATGTACGATGCATGCACTATTCCGGTAACACCCCGTTTCAATACGAAGACCGCTGGATCGTGATCGAAAGCGTGCCGCAGGTTTCGCAGGCCGATTTCACCGGGACAGGGCCGAATGAATGGCTGGTCGAAACCATTCCGTTCACCAATGTCGAACTGACCTTTCTTGCCAGCAGGGCCGATGCATCCCTGGCCGGGTTTCTGGACGTCCCCGAGGGCGAGCCCATTTTCACGACCGAACGCATCACCTGGCTTCAGGGGCAACCCGTCACCCTGGCCAAATTGTATTTTGCGGCCGGATATCGCATGACAACGCAAATCTGACCGCCACGGTCAGCGCATTGTCACAAAGGGCTTCGACGCCCACGGCGTAAACCGGATCCTTCATCGGCAGTCCCCCGGCTGCGGCCTTGATTGCCTTTTGACAGCTACATGAAGAATGCAAAACGAATTGCCCGCACCAGACCGGCACGGGCAATCTTCTTTTTCAGACAGTCAACGACCGGGTTCAGGCGACGTCGAATTCCAGCGGTTTGATCTGCGTGAACAGACCGGTTTCCGCAAGCTGCGCCCGCGCTTCGGCCGGGACAGGCTCGTCAACATACAGCAGGGCGATTGCGCCGCCACCCGCGCTTGCGCGCCCAAGGGTAAAGTTGGCGATGTTTACACCGTGGCTGCCCATTGTCTGCCCCAGTGTACCGATGATACCGGGCACATCCTCGTTTGTGGTATAAAGCATATGGGCACCGACTTCGGCGTCGATATTGATGCCCTTGATCTGGATGAAACGCGGCTTGCCATCGCTGAACACGGTTCCGCCGATCGAACGTTCGCGGTTGTCGGTCACGACGGTTACCTTGATATATCCTTCGAACGCGCCCGACTTGTCCTGGTTGGTGGTCGAGATCTGAATTCCGCGTTCTTTGGCCACAACCGGGGCCGAGACCATGTTCACCTCGGGGTTGAACTTTTTCATGATCCCCGCCACGACGGAACAGTTCAGTGCCGCCAGGTTCATCTCGGACACGACGCCGTCATACAAGATGTTGATCGCCTTGATCGGTTCATCCGTCATCTGACCGATGAAGCTGCCCAGATGGCCGGCCAGCTTGATCCAGGGGCCCATGATCTTGGCCTCTTCGGCCGTCACGCTGGGCATGTTCAGCGCGTTTTCGACGGCACCCGTCAGCAGATAGTTGGAAATCTGCTCAGCCACCTGAAGCGCCACGTTCTCCTGCGCCTCGGTCGTGGCCGCACCAAGGTGCGGCGTGCAGACGACGTTTGGCAGGTTGAAAAGCGGGTTTTCCTTGGCCGGTTCCTCGCTGAACACGTCAAAGGCGGCGCCGGCGACATGACCCGATTGCAGCGCCTCGGCCAGCGCTTCCTCGTCGACCAGACCACCGCGGGCACAGTTGACGATGCGCACGCCTTTCTTGGTTTTGGCCAGGTTCTCGCGGCTCAGGATGTTGCGGGTCTGATCGGTCAGCGGAACGTGCAGGGTGATGAAATCGGCCCGCGCCAGCAACTCGTCCAGTTCGACCTTTTCCACACCCATCTTGGCGGCTTTCTCTTCGCCCAGATAGGGATCATAGGCCACAACCTTCATCTTCAGGCCAAGCGCGCGTTCGCAGACGATGCCGCCAATGTTGCCCGCCCCGATCACGCCGAGGGTCTTGTTCGTCAGCTCGATGCCCATGAATTTGGACTTTTCCCACTTGCCCGCATGGGTCGAGGTACTGGCCTCGGGGATTTGCCGTGCCACCGCGAACATCATGGCAATCGCGTGTTCGGCGGTGGTGATCATGTTGCCGAACGGCGTGTTCATCACGATCACGCCTTTTTTGGACGCCGCTTCCTTGTCGACATTGTCCGTGCCGATCCCGGCACGTCCGATGACTTTCAGCTTGTCGGCCTTTTCAAGAATGGTCGGGGTCACCTTGGTGGCCGAACGGATGGCAAGACCGTCATACTGGCCGATCACCTCGGCCAGCTTGTCCTTGTCCTTGCCCAGGTCGGGCATGAAATCCACGTCGATGCCGCGATCGCGGAAGATCTGCACGGCGGTTTCGCTAAGCTTGTCGGATACGAGTACTTTGGGGGCCATTTCTCTGGTCCTTGAATTGTATGGAAGGTCCGGGCCTTGGACGGCCCGGTGAAAAGTCAGGCAGCTTCAGACTGCGCCGCGATCTCGGCCTCAAAGGTCCATGCCAGCCATGGCAGCATCGCCTCGATATCCGAAGTCTCGACCGTGCCGCCGCACCAGATGCGCAGGCCCGCAGGCGCGTCGCGATAGGCACCGATGTCCAGCGCGATATTCTCGGCTTCAAGCCGCTTGGCCACGGCCTTGGCAAAACTCGCGCCGTCCTGAATGCGATCATCGGTGAATTTCAGGCATACGGACGTGTTCGACCGCGTCGCCGCATCTTCGGCCAGGTTGGCGATCCAGTCGTTCTGGTCGCAGAACGCATGCACTGCACCGGCATTGGCATCGGCGCGGGCGATCAGCCCCTGCAAGCCGCCAACCGAGCGCGCCCAGTCCAGCGCGAACAGGTAGTCTTCAACTGCCAGCATCGACGGTGTGTTGATCGTGGCCCCGGTAAAGATGCCGTCGATCAGCTTGCCACCCTTGGTCAGTCGGAAAATCTTGGGCAGCGGCCATGCGGGGGTATAGCTTTCCAGCCGTTCTACCGCGCGCGGGCTCAGGATCAGCATCCCGTGTGCAGCTTCGCCGCCCAGCACTTTCTGCCAGCTGAAGGTGGTCACATCCAGCTTGTCCCACGGCAGGTCCATCGCAAAGGCAGCCGAGGTCGCGTCACAAATCGTCAGGCCTTGACGGTCATCGGAGATCCAGTCGCCATTGGGCACCCGAACGCCCGAGGTTGTGCCGTTCCAGGTGAACACCACGTCATTGGCGAAATCGACCGAAGCCAGATCAACCAGTTGACCGTAATCTGCGGTCTTCACCTCGGCGTCGATCTTCAGCTGCTTGACCACGTCGGTCACCCAGCCCGCGCCAAAGCTCTCCCACGCAAGCATCTCGACCTTGCGTTCACCCAGAAGCGACCACAGCGCCATCTCGACCGCGCCGGTGTCCGAGGCGGGAACGATGCCGATTTTGTAGTCCGCCGGAATGCCCAGCACCTCGCGCGTGCCTTCGATGGCTGCCTTCAGCTTGTCCTTGCCGACAGCGGCACGGTGCGAACGGCCCAGCGCAGCGTCGGCCAGTTTGGACAGATCAAATGTGGGGGGTTTGGCACAGGGGCCCGAGGAAAAACGCGGATTCGCCGGCCGCGTCGCCGGTTGTTCGATAGTCATGTGTATTACCCTTCCAGATACACGCCCCTCGTTGGGGAGGGGTGTCCCGCGGACAGGGGTATGGGGGCAATGCACCTGCAGCAAGCGAAAAAGACGCTTTCGATGCGGAAAACGACACCCCGAAAGGGCATAGGCGGGAACACAAGTTTCCGATCAGCAACAAACCCCGCCGAAACTCGGCGGGGTTGTCAGGTGTTACTCGGCCGCGTCCTCATACTCGGACATAGGCGGGCAGGTGCAAACCAGGTTCCGGTCGCCATAGGCGTTGTCGACGCGGTTGACCGGCGACCAGTATTTGTCGACGCCCATCGAACCCGGAGGGAAACAGGCCTGTTCGCGGCTATAGGGCCGATCCCAGTCGCCAACCAGATCGCGCACCGTGTGGGGGGCGTTTTTCAGCGGGTTGTTCTCCGCGTCGATCTTGCCGTCGATGATGTCCTGCGCCTCGGCCCGGATCGAGAGCATCGCGTCGCAGAAACGGTCCAGCTCGTCCTTGGGCTCAGATTCGGTGGGTTCCACCATCAGGGTGCCCGCCACCGGCCATGACATAGTCGGCGCGTGGAAGCCGCTGTCGACCAGACGTTTGGCGACGTCATCCACACTCACATTGCCCTCATCCGCCAACGGACGGGTGTCGAGGATGCATTCATGCGCCACACGGCCTGTTTCCGAGGTGTAGAGGATCGGATAGGCATCCTGCAGACGCGCCGCGATGTAGTTGGCGTTCAGGATCGCCACTTTGGTCGCCTGCGTCAGACCCGCGCCGCCCATCAGCAGCACATAGGCCCAACTGACCGGCAAAATCGAGGGCGAGCCGAAGGGCGCCGCCGAGACCGGACCCACGGCGGTGCCGTATTCCGGGTGGCCGGGCAGATGTTCCTCAAGATGCGCCTTGACGCCGATCGGACCCATGCCGGGGCCACCACCGCCATGCGGAATGCAGAAGGTCTTGTGCAGGTTCAGGTGGCTGACGTCGCCGCCAATATCACCGGGACGCGACAGACCCACCATGGCGTTCATGTTGGCGCCGTCGATATAGACCTGACCGCCGTGATCATGGGTGATCTGGCAGACCTCCTGCACGGTGGTCTCGAACACGCCATGGGTCGAGGGGTAGGTGATCATGCAGCCGGCCAGATGATCGCTATGCTTTTCCGCCTTGGCGCGGAAATCATTCAGGTCGATGTTGCCGTTCTCATCCGATTGCACTGGCACCACCTGCCAGCCCACCATCTGCGCCGAGGCCGGGTTGGTCCCGTGCGCCGAGGTCGGGATCAGGCAGACATTGCGGTGCCCTTCGCCGCGCGCGAAATGATAGTTGCGGATGGTCAGCAGGCCTGCGTACTCGCCCTGCGCGCCCGAGTTGGGCTGCTGGGAGATCGCATCATAGCCGGTGATCTGGCACAGCTTGTCGTTCAGATCTGCAATCATTTGCGTGTAGCCCTGCGCCTGATCTTTTGGGCAGAACGGGTGCAGATTGCCGAACTCGGGCCAGGTGACCGGGATCATCTCGATCGTGGCGTTCAGTTTCATGGTGCACGAGCCCAGCGGTATCATCGCCCGGTCCAGCGCCAGGTCGCGGTCGGCCAGACGGCGCATATAGCGGGTCATCTCGGCCTCGGCCCGGTTCTTGTGAAAGATCGGGTGGGTCAGATACGGCGTCTCGCGCAGCGCGTAGTCCGGCAGGCGATACGCCACTTTCGAGTTGTCGTCTTTCTTGTCGATGCCAAAGGCACCCCAGACGGCTTCGATGGTCTCGGGCCGGGTCTGTTCATCCAGGCTGATGCCGACCTTGGTGTCGCCCACCTTGCGCAGATTGACGCCACGGGCGACAGCGGCCTCCATGACGGTTTTTTGCAGATGACCGACATCGACGGTGATCGTGTCGAAAAAGACGTGCGGCTCGACCACAAAGCCCGCCTCTTCCAGCCCGGCCGCCAGGCGCGCCGCGCGGCGGTGGACCGTTTGCGCGATGGCCTTGATCCCGTCAGGGCCGTGATAGACCGCATACATCGAGGCAATCACCGCCAGCAGCGCCTGCGCGGTGCAGACGTTCGAGTTGGCTTTCTCGCGCCGGATATGCTGTTCACGGGTTTGCAAAGCGAGGCGATAGGCCTTGTTGCCCCGGCTGTCGATGCTGACACCGATGATCCGGCCCGGCATCGCGCGCTTGAGCTTGTCCGTGGTCGCCATGTAGGCGGCATGTGGGCCGCCATACCCCATCGGCACGCCAAAGCGCTGGGTCGAGCCGATGGCAATGTCCGCCCCCATCTCGCCGGGGGATTTCAGCAGCGCCAGAGACAGGATATCGGCGGCGACGATGGCGATAGCTTTGTGTTCGTGCAGCGCCGCGATTTCGGCAGTGTAGTCGCGCACATGGCCATAGGTGCCCGGATACTGGAAGATTGCGCCAAAGACCGCGCCTGCATCCAGATCGTCGGGATCGGCGACTTGCACGTCGATGCCCAGAGGCTCAGCCCGCGTTTTGATCACCGCGATGGTCTGCGGGTGGCAGTTGCGGTCAACAAAGAAGGCCGCGTTGTTGGCCTTGGACCGGCCGCCGCGCTTGGCCATCGCCATGGCTTCGGCCGCGGCTGTGGCTTCGTCCAGCAGCGAAGCGTTGGCCACGTCCAGACCGGTCAGGTCGCTGACCATGGTCTGAAAGTTCAACAGCGCCTCAAGACGGCCCTGGCTGATTTCGGGCTGATAGGGGGTGTAGGCGGTGTACCAGGCCGGGTTTTCCAGAATGTTGCGCAAGATCGGCGCAGGCGTGGTGGTGCCGTAATAGCCCTGAC
This sequence comes from Alphaproteobacteria bacterium, assembly GCA_030427405.1. Lineage (GTDB taxonomy): Bacteria > Pseudomonadota > Alphaproteobacteria > Rhodobacterales > Rhodobacteraceae > Ruegeria. The sequence goes on from JAUHXK010000002.1 coordinate 182,640, forward strand.
CGATCAGCGAGGTCAGGACCTTGTTCTTGCCAGCCACCTGTTTCATGTGGAAAAGCGCGTCCCGCTCGGTCATCGCCGGACCCCAGTCCAGCGGTTCCTTTTGCCGGATCGCAGGCGGGACGGTGGCGTCGATCAACTGGTCGAGCGTCTTGAAGCCGATCACCTTGAGCATGTCGCGCATTTCTGTCGGGCTTGGGCCGATATGGCGACGATTGGCAAAATCGTAGGCTTCGTAGTCAGTCAGTTTGAAGGCCATTGTTGCGCTCCTGGTGGGATGTTTCGTCCGGCGGCACTGGCGGACGCCTCCGGCGGGAGTATTTACAAAAAGATGAAAGGGCGGAGCCCCGATATCAGGGCCCCGGGGCGGGGTCAGCCGATGAAGGCTTTGTACCCGGCTTCGTCCATCAGGTCCTCGAGCTGCGCGGCGTCCGCAATCTTGATCTTGTAAATCCAGGCTTCGCCTTCGGGGTCTTCGTTCAGGGCGCCGGGATTGTCAGCCAGGGTTTCGTTGATCTCGATGATTTCACCATCGACCGGCGCATAGAGCTCGGACGCGGCCTTGACCGATTCGATCACACCAATTTCACCGTCTTTGGCGAATTCTTCGCCTACGTCCTGTTGCTCCACGAACACGACGTCGCCCAATTGCTCGGCGGCATGTTTGGTGATGCCCAGAGTGGCAGTGTCGCCATCAACGTCGATCCATTCATGTTCTTCGGAATAATAGGTTGCCATGATCTTACTCTCCTGACTTCAACGCTTGTAGTTTTGGGTTACGAAGGGCAGCGCCACGATCTGGGCCGGTTGCGGCTTGCCCCGGATGATCAGGTTGACGGATTCGCCCTGCGCGGAATGGTCTGCAGACACATAGCCCATGGCGACGGGGCCTCCAACGGTTGGGCCGAACCCGCCTGACGTGATCTGGCCGATGGTGTTGCCCTGATCATCCTGTATCTCGACGCCCTGGCGGGCGGGTGCGCGGCCTGTGGGCTTGATGCCGACCAGTTTTCGCGCGGGGCCTTCGGCCAGTTCTTTCTGGATACGCGCCGCACCCGGAAAACCGCCTTCGGCCTTGCGGCGTTTCTGTATGGCCCATCCCAGCGCGGCCTCGATCGGCGAAGTGCCCTGGTCGATGTCATTGCCATAGAGGCACAGGCCGGCCTCGAGCCGCAGGCTGTCGCGGGCACCGAGGCCTGCCGGTTCGCAATCTTCATGCGCCAGGAAGGCACGGGCAATCTCGACGGCCTTGTCTTCGGGGATCGAGATTTCGTAACCGTCCTCACCGGTGTAACCCAACCGCGAGATCCGGCATTCGGCGCCCATGATCCGCGCAACCGTAGTTTCCATGAAGGTCAGGTCACGGGCCGCTGGGCAGTGGGCCGCCACCACATCCTCGGCGGCGGGGCCCTGGATGGCAATGAGGGCACGATCAAAGATCTCGGTCACTTCGACGCCATCCAGGTTGGCCTGCATATGCGGAATATCCTGGTGGCGCAGCGCCGCGTTCACCACGACAAAGTAGTGATCGCCCGCATTCGACACGATCAGGTCGTCCATGATCCCGCCCGCGGCATTGGTAAAGAAGCCGTACCGCGCCTTGCCTTCCGGAAGTGTCGCATAGGCCTGTGGGCACAGGGTTTCGAGCTTTTGGCCGACATCCGACCCGCGCAAAATGACCTGACCCATGTGACTGACATCGAACAGGGCGGCCTTTTCGCGGCACTGCTTGTGTTCGCCCATGATCCCCATCGGATATTGGACCGGCATGTCCCACCCGGCAAAATCGACCATCTTGCCGCCGAGTTCGACGTGGAGGTCATATAGCGGGGTTCGTTTCAGAGCATCGGCCATATCAGGGACCTTTCCTGTTGAATTGCGCGACCAGCGCCAGACCGGTCGTTTTACGCGGCCCAATATACCCTGGCAGCACCGGACAACAGAGGTTTGACACCGGTGGCTGTGAACCGGCGTCGCACGACAACATGCTTTTGTTTTCAGCGATCATGGGCGCGCCCAAATCTGGCTCGGGTATGTGGGGTATACGGCCGCATGCGGCGGTTTTGTATCCTATAGGAAACTTTTTTCCGTTACGCAACATGAGAAATCGACCGTTTGGCCCGGTCGGGCAGAGGTTTCGCAGCAGGCGCTGACTGGCGTGGACCGGGAAAAGCGGGCTTGAGCTTCGAACCCCTCTGGCCCCCGGAAAGAACCTGCCCTAAGACTCTGCCCAGCAGAGGGACCCGAATGTCATACATAACATTGGTGCGCCACGGCCAGGCCAACACTGAGGCCCGGAACGAGGCCGATTACGACAAGCTCAGCGACCTTGGACATCAGCAGGCCCGCTGGTTGGGGGCGCATCTGAACGAGACCGGCGCGCACCATCCCCGCGTCTATTGCGGGACGCTTGTCCGGCATGTCGAAACCGCCAGCAGCATGGGTTTGCCCGCCCCGTCCCAGGACGAGCGCCTGAATGAGATCGAGTATTTCACCATGGCAAAACTGTTCGAAGAACAGCATGGGGTCGCGATTCCCACCGATCGCGAAGGCTTTGTCGAACATCTTCCCATGACGTTTGCAGCATGGGCCAATGGTGACATCCAGGATACGCCCGAAACATTTGAACACTTCGAAACCCGTGTGGCCGATGCGCTGAGGGATATCGGAACGGAACCGGGCCCGGCGATTGTCGTGACCTCGGGCGGTCTGATTTCGATGGCGGTCCGTCAGGCGATGGGGCTGGATATCCCGGCCATGGCGCAGGTTGCCCTTGCCATCATGAACACGTCGATGCATCGTCTGCACCCGATTGGCGCACGGATGAGCCCGGTCCTGTTCAACGCCGTTCCCCACCTTGAAGCGCGCGACCGGCAGTTCGCGCAGACCCACCTGTAGCCCCCGGAGGTTTCCCGATGCAACTTTACTGTGCACCGCTGACAATCTCGGTCGCCGTCGCAATCGCGCTGGAAGAGACCGGTCTGGACTATGAAGCAATCCGGCTGAACGTCGCCGAGGGCGAACAGACCGGCCCTGCATACAAGCAGATCAACCCAAAGGGCCGGGTGCCGGCGCTGGTGGTTGATGGCGGTATCCTGACCGAGACCGGCGCGCTGTTGGAATATATTGCCGCCATGGCCCCCGAGGCCGGGCTTGTGCCTGACGACCCGCTTTTGGCGGCGCGGATGCGCGAAGTGATGTACTATCTGGCCTCGACCATGCATGTGAACCACGCGCATAAAAAGCGCGGTCATCGCTGGGCGGACAAGGATGCCAGCCGGGCGGACATGACCAACAAGGTCGCCGAGACCATGACCGAGTCCTGCGCCTATATTTCGTCAAACGGGCTGCGCGGGCCATTTGTTCTGGGCGAGGCTTTCTCGATCGCTGATCCTTACCTTTATGTGGTGTGCAACTGGCTGGAAGGTGATGGCGTCGATGTTTCGGCCTTTCCGGAAATAGTCGCCTTTCGTAAGGCGATGGAAGCGCGGCCTTCGGTTCGAGCGATCCGAGCCGCCGGGTTCTTGTGACATAAGGGATATCACATGACACATCTGTGGGTCCGGGCCGAGCAGCGCCCGAATGAAGAACGGGTGGGGCTGACCCCCGAAGGCGCCGCAAGACTGATCGCCGCAGGCATCCGGGTGACCGTCGAAGAAAGTTCGGTCCGTTCGATCCCGCTGGGCGGGTACAAGGAAGCGGGCTGTGAAATCGCGGCCGAGAACGCGTGGCCCGACGCGCCGCTGGATGCGATCATCTTCGGGCTCAAGGAACTGCCCGAAGACGGCACGCCCCTGCCCCATCGCCACATCATGTTTGGCCATGCCTACAAGGGTCAGCACTCGGGCCGCGCCTTGTTGGAGCGGTTCAAGACCGGCGGCGGAACGCTTTATGACCTTGAATACCTGGTGGATGAAGACGGCCGCCGTGTCGCCGCCTTTGGCTATTGGGCCGGGTATGCCGGGGCTGCGGTCACGCTGAAAACATGGGCGGCGCAGCAACGCGGTGAAGAATGTCCGCCCGTCGGGGTTTACCCAAGCAAGGACGCCCTGAACGCCGAGGTCCTGGCCGAACTGGATGCAAGTGCCACAGACCGCCCCCGCGCCATAGTCATCGGAGCGCTGGGCCGCGTGGGTGCTGGCGCGGCAGACCTTTGCGAAGCAATGGGCGTCAGCGTCACCAAATGGGACATGGCCGAGACCGCCAGCGGCGGGCCTTTCCCCCAGATACTGGATCATGACCTGTTCCTGAACTGCATCCTCGCGCGTCCGGGGACGCCGGTCTTTGTTCCGCGCGATGCTCTGAGCGCCCCGCGCAACCTGACCGCCATCGGCGACGTGGCCTGCGACCCGGACAGCGACTACAACCCGGTGCCGGTCTATGACCGCGCCACCACCTGGGAGGCCCCCGCCCTGCGGGTGGCAACCGATCCGGTGATGGACGTGATGGCGATCGACAACCTGCCGTCGATACTGCCGGTCGAAAGCTCGGCGGATTATGCGGCGCAATTGCTGCCGTCCCTTCTGACCCTGTCCGATCTGGACAGCGGCGTTTGGGGGCGGGCAGAAGCAACCTTCAAAACCCATATCAAAGGGATCTGAGAAATGACGATTCACTGGTGCGGCACCGGCCTGTCGGCCATCCCCGGCCTGCGCCGCCTGTTTCAGGGCGGGCACAATGTGGTGGTTTGGAACCGGACCATCGAAAAAGCCAAGGCCGAGGTCGGCGACCTGACCGATGACATTCGCACCTTTGACATCGACGCCCTCGGTGCGGTGCTGGAGAAAGGCGATGTTATTGTCTCGATGCTGCCCGGCGACTGGCACGTGCCGCTGGCGGAACTGGCGATCTCGAAACAGGCCAATTTCGTCTCGTCTTCCTATATCGCACCCGAAATGCGCGCGTTGGACGACAGGGCGCGAGAGGCCGGCGTGGCCTTGGTCAACGAGGTGGGTCTGGATCCGGGTATCGACCACCTGATGGCACATGCGCTGGTCGATGATTACCGCGCCTCAGCCGCGTTCGATCCGCAAAACCACCTGAGCTTTATCTCGTATTGCGGCGGCATCCCCAAGAACCCGAACCCGTTCCGGTACAAATTCAGCTGGTCGCCGCTGGGTGTTCTGAAAGCGCTGCGCTCACCGTCCAAGTCGATCCGCGACTATGCCCCGCTGGACGTTGCCCGCCCCTGGGACGCGATCAGCAGCTATATCGCGCCGCTGCCCGCGCCGGAAAGCTTTGAGGTCTACCCAAACCGCGACTCCCTCCCTTTCATGGCGCAGTACCAGTTCGAGGATCACTGGCCGGTCAAGGAATTCGTCCGCGGTACCCTGCGCCTGAACGGTTGGGCAGATGCATGGTCGGACGTGTTCACCGAGATCGAGACCCTTTCCGGCCCCGAAGGCGACGCGCGCCTGAAAGAAATGTCAGATCAGTTCTGGGCCGAGAACGCCTATGACGAGGGTGAACTTGACCGGGTTGTCCTGTGCGTGGGGCTGAAAGCCGAGAAAGACGGCACTGAAATCTGGCACAAAACCTACGTCATGGATGCCTGGGGCGATGCGCGCGGCACGGCGATGGCGCGGCTGGTATCGGTCCCGGTTTCGCTGGCCGTCGAGGCCGTTCTGACCCGCTCTATCCCGGCCGGTGTTCATGCAGCCCCGAGCGATCCGAAGCTGGTTGGCGACTGGATGGCCGAAATAGACAAGCTGGCCCAGCATCTTCAAGTGGTGGATCACCTGGCCTGACACCCGGACGGGCAACTCCTGGGATGCGCGCCCCGCGCGCATCCGTACGCCCGGTTACATCAAGTCGTTTTCGACATCCTCGGCAGAAATTCCCAGCGCATCGAGCCCGTTCTCAAGGTGGTCTGCCAGGTGGGGTGTGCCCAGCAAATAATCCGCGCAGGGGGTCGAGGCTTCGGACTTGGCGGTCGAAATGGCCTCGGCCAGGTCTTCGGCAAAGAAACTTTCCCGGCCGACCCACATCACGGCCACAAGCTCTGCCTGTTCATCCTCGCTCATCCGGTCGATGAAGGCGCGCAATTCTCCTTCGGCGCGTTTAAGCTCGCGGGCCATCATCGCGACCTGGGCGACTTTTCTTGCCGAAATCTCCAACATTGATGTCTTCTCCTGAGTTCGCGGTTTCAATCTATCACAACCACCCCCGGGCAGGCGCGTCTTTGATCTCACGCAAACGCGGGCGGGGTTTGTGCCGTGCGGGTATGCGGGGGGCGGGCGGGTGATATGCGGTACGCCTGGCCCTATGCGCCCCGTGCAAATCCAAGCAGGTTCAACGTACCGCTGCGACCTCGGACCTGGATCGGCGGAAGCGGCACAAGGGTATCGCCGTCAACGCGTGCATCTGCCGACGCCCCCGCCGCATCTAAAAGGTCTGCCGACAAGACCAGGTCCATGTCCAGCGACCGTGTCAGACCTTCGAGCCTGGCTGCGATGTTGACGGCATCACCAAAGACGGAAAACTCCAACCGCTCGGCGTCGCCTATGACACCGATGAACACTTCACCCCAATGCATGCCCAGCCCCGCGCCGATCGACACAAGCCCCGCCTGACGGCGTTCGGCTGTCCAGAGCAGCATTTCCCTGCGCAACCCGCACCCGCAGGCCAGGCATCGTTCTGCGGCGCGATCACCTTCGAAAACGATCATCACGGCATCGCCGATGAATTTGTCGATAATCCCGTTCTCACGGCGGACAACCCCGGCCACGCGCTGTCGGTAATCCGCGATCAGTTCCGAAACCTGCTCGGGCTGCAATTGCTGGGACAGGCGTGTGAACCCGCGCAGATCAATAAAGATCAGCCCGGCCATCTGACGGCGACCGGATTTCAATGCATCCAGACCCGCGCTGCCCAGGTCCTGAACCACCTGCGCAGGAAGGTACCGCGTCAGGTTGGCCCTCTGTTCGGCCTCGGCAAGCGACCTGAACAGCAGCGCATGCACCCGCCGCGCGGCGATGATCATGACGACGCCCGCAAGGGAAATCATGAAAACCCGGATCAGGTTTGGCGGCAATGACAGGAACAGCCAGATCGCGTTTTCCTGCTGTCCACTTGCCGATGCCGTGTTCAGGCCCACCAGCGCAAGCAACCCCACCACCAGCAATGACACCTGCACCGCCATGACGCGGGCATTGCCGCGCAATACACCAAACGCCAGAACAACCGGAACCAGCCAGACCGACGGCAGAACGAATACCGCGTCACCGGACAACCCCACATTGCGCATGCCCAACCAGACACTGACGACAAGAAACAGCGAATCCGCCGCCGAAACCACCCAGGTGGCCCACCCGGTTACCAGCGCCCGGCGCGCGGCCAACCATGTCACCAGACCCAGGGCGAAATAGGCGGCCATGGTGCCCATGGCAAAGGCCCATTGCCGTTCGAGCACGACCGGAACCTCGCGTGTGCTGGGCTGCACCGTCATCATGAAGAAAATACCCAGACCCGCCGCCACCAACATCCGCAGCAGGCCGACAATCCGTTCGGCGTCCTGTTCTGCTTTCTCCAGCAGCCTGGTCAGTTCCGGCGTTTGAACAGGATCATTCATATTGCTGTCAGAACCTTGCACCAGGCAATCGCCAAAGGGGTCTGGTCACCTTACCCTTCGGTTCGGGCCAATGGAACCACACCCGGCTGGTTGTCGGGCGCCAGTTCCTCGAAATCGAAATTGTCCAGCCGCTGCGCCCGGCGCCCGGCCTTGTCTGCGCTGATCTTGATGTCCGAGATATCCTTGGCCGCCTGTCCGAAATGGCGGTCAAGATTGGCGACCCGGTCGCCCAGCCGTTCGACATCCTTGTGCAGCAATCCCAGCTCTTTGCGGATTGCACCGGCCTGTTCACGCATCCGCGCATCCTTGAGGATCGCCCGCATCGTGTTCAGCGTTGCCATGCAGGTGGTGGGCGATACGATCCAGACGCGTTTGCTGAAACTTTCTTGCACCAGTTCCGGGAACTTGGCGTGCAACTCGGCATAGACCGCCTCAGAGGGCAGGAACATCAGCGCGCCATCCGCGGTTTCACCGTCCAGAATGTACTTCTCGGCGATATCGTTGATATGCTTGCGCACCGTGCTGCGGAACATCTGCACCGCCGCCTTCAGCTCGGCATCATTGCCGGACCCGATCAGCGCCTCATAGGCTTCAAGCGGGAATTTGCTGTCGATCACGATGGGCCCCGGAGGGTTCGGCAGGTGAATCAGACAATCCGCCCGGCGTCCGTTCGACAACGTCGCCTGAAGTTTGAAACTGTCCGAGGGCAGCGCCTTGGACACAATATCGTTCAGCTGAATTTCCCCAAACGCGCCTCGGGTCTGTTTGTTCGACAGGATATCCTGCAGCGTCAGCACATCGCCCGAAAGCTTGGTGATATTGTCCTGCGCCTTGTCGATGGCCGAAAGCCGTTCCTGCAACTGGGTCAGTGACGTCGCGGTCTGTTTCGAAGACCCGTGCAGCGATTCCTTCATTCGTTCCTGCATCTCGGCCAAGGCACGCGCCGATTTCATCGCGTTATCCGCCAGCCGGTCGTTCATCTGCTGCTGGACCGAGGACAGCCGCGATTCAACGGTCTGGATCACCTGAACCTGCGCATTGGCCTGCGTGTCCGAGACATGCTGTAACCCGCCGCGCAATTGCTCCTGCCCCTGCCCCAAAGCCTGCACATGCTGCCCCAGATGCGCCATCTGGCGCGCCAGAGGTTCCGCCATCCGGGCGGACCGTTGAGATGCCCGCAGCGACAGGAACAGCAGCAGAAGGATGAGGACAACAATACCCCCGCCAATCAGGATCACGGGGTCGTCTACTGCATATTGGGTACCTGCAATCTCGATCATGTTGCCTCGGGTGTTCTTGTTTTATTCTTCATACCCCGCACCGGGGGCAGGATCAACTGCGCCCGAACAGGCGTTCGATATCGGTCAGCTTCAGCTCAACATAAGTTGGGCGCCCGTGGTTGCACTGGCCGGAATGGGGCGTGGCCTCCATCTCGCGCAGCAGGGCATTCATTTCCTCGGCCCGCATCCGGCGGCCAGAACGGATTGAGCCGTGGCAGGCAACGCGACTAAGGATCGCTTCGATGCGCGCTTGCACCATCTGGCTGTCACCCTGATCGGCCAGCTCATCGAGAATATCCAGGATCATCGCGCGGGCATCGACCTCGCCCAGAATGGCAGGCGTTTCGCGCACGGCTATGGCGCCGCCGCCAAAAGGTTCCAGCGTCAGACCAAGGCGCGAGAGGTCGTCGGCCACCGCCATCAGCCGCGCGCAATCGCCTTCGGACAGTTCGACGATCTCGGGGATCAGCAAAGCCTGCGCGGCGACACCGTTCTCGGCCATCTGCGTTTTGAGTTTTTCGTAAACCAACCGCTCATGCGCGGCATGCTGATCCACGATCACCATCCCGTCCGCGGTCTGTGCGATGATATAATTTTCGTGCACCTGACCGCGCGCCGCCCCCAGTGGAAGGTCCTGCTGCGCTGGTTCTTCGGCGGTCACCGGGGCCGCTATTGGCGTCGGCTCGACAACGCTGCCGCTGTAGTCCCTTGCCAGTTCGGAAAACCCCGGCGATTGGGCCCGAAACGCTGTCTGTCGCGCTGCCTGAGACGGGCGGTCCATCTGATAGACCCGCGCAGGGGCCGGCTGAGGCGCCTCGGGCCGCATCGCGCCCAAAGTCGCGTTGGCAACGGTCGAAGACGCCCTGTGCCCGGCCTCGGCCAGGGCATGCCGCAAAGCCGAAACGATCAATCCGCGCGCCACGCCCGGATCGCGAAACCGCACCTCGGATTTCGCAGGATGCACGTTCACGTCCACCAGGGTCGGGTCGCAATCCAGAAACAGCGCCGCCGCCGGGTGACGGTCGCGGCTGAGAAAATCGAAATAGGCCGCCCGCAAGGCGCCGGTCAGCATCTTGTCGCGCACCGGGCGTCCATTGACGAACAGGTACTGCGCCACCGCCGCTCCTCGTGAATAGGTCGGCAGGGCCGCATAGCCGTAAAGGCGAATTCCTTCGCGCGTTGCATCTATCTGCAAAGCGTTTTCGGCAAACTCGCGCCCGATCACACGCGCAAGCCGGGCGTGCAGGGCATCAAACAGGTCGCCGTTTTCGCGATCAGCGCGGAAGGTCACGCGCCCCTCGCCACCCCCCGAGACATCGCGCAAAGTAAAAGTGATTGCCGGTTCTGCCATGGCCAGACGTTTGACCGTATCGGTGATGGCCTGCGCCTCGGCCCGGTCGGTGCGCATGAACTTCAATCGCGCAGGCGTCGCGAAGAACAGGTCACGCAGTTCCACGACCGTGCCCGCGCGCAGGGCGGCAGGTTTGACCGCCTCGGCCCGACCGCCCGCAACATGGATCGACGCGGCCTCGGACCCTTTTGCCCGGCTGGTAATGGTCAGGCGCCCGACGGCCCCCAGCGATGGCAGGGCCTCGCCCCGAAAACCGAAGGTGTGAATGTTCAACAGATCCGATCCGTCGATCTTCGACGTCGCATGCCGGGACAGCGCAAGCGGCAAATCTCGCGGGGCGATTCCACAGCCATCATCGGTGACGCGAATCAGCGTCTTTCCCCCGTCTGCTATGTCGACGGCCACCCGTGTCGCCCCCGCATCAATCGCGTTTTCGACCAATTCCTTGACGGCCGAGGCCGGGCGTTCCACCACTTCGCCTGCCGCAATCCGGTTGATTGCTGCATCGTCGAGCTGACGGATCACACCAGAACTTTCGCTGATATTGGGGTTTGCCTGCACCATACCGCTAGACCTAGCACAATCTGCCGCGATTCTGCCACAGGATTCAGCCTTGGGTCCGAAGGGTCGAGGGGGCGTCCGAACAATCGCTAATGGCAAAGACGTGTGGTTAGCCTTTGGCGGCGCGACTGCCCGGACGATCACGAGCGAGTGGTGGTCAGTCGGTTAACAATTGAACAAGTTTTACCACAAAATGACAAATTTTTCTTCACATAATCCGGGTCCGCGCGAAGTGGGCAAAGATTGGCCGATTGCAGGCGAAGGCCGGCGGCGGGTTTGCGCCGGGTCAACCCGACACGGGCGCGCCGGCGCGGGTGCGACAGGGGCCGAAACGGGCCGCAACAGCCAGGAGCAGGCCTGACATCGTGGCAATCATGCCCGCGGCGCTGACCGCATCGGTCCCACCCAGCCACAGCGGTCCGTATCCGGCCAGCACGTAACCCGAGATGGCCGAAAAGGCCGCGAATAATACGCTCCAGCCGACTTGCATCTCAAGCCGGTTGGTCATCATCCGGGCCGCCGAGGGCGGGCAGATGAACATGGCGATCACGATGATCGACCCCACGGCGTCAAAGGCCGCGACCGCCGCGATGGCGGCGGCGATCACCAGCGCCATACCCAAGGCGCCAGTGCGGATCCCGATAGTCCTGGCAAAGCCTTCGTCAAAGGTCGAAATCTTCAGAGGCCGCCAAAGCAGCCAGGTAAACAGGACCACCCCGGCCAAGGTCAGCGCGATACGCGGCAATTCGGGCGGCAGCCCGGCCAGCGCCTGCGGATCGGTCAGCGATGACCACCCGGTCGCATCCAGCCAGATCAGGCTTTCCAGATTGCCATACAGCGCATGTTCGACGTCCAGATGGACCGAGGACGTATCGGTTTGTTCCAGCAACAGGACCCCTGCGGCAAACATGGTGGTAAAGACGACCCCCATCGCGGCACCGGTCTCGATTTGGCCCAGGCGGCGGATGGCCTCGATCATCACCACCGCGACCACGGCCGCGCCGGCGGCGCCCAGCATCATGGGCCAGGTCGAGATCGCACCGGTCAGCAGAAAGGCCACCACGATACCGGGCAGAACCACATGGCTGATGGCGTCACCAATCAACGCCTGCTTGCGCAGCACCAGAAAGTTGCCGGGCAGCGCGCAGGCGATTGCGGCGAAGGTCCCGATCAACAGCGGCGTCAGCGACAATGGGACGAATTCTTCACCGTTCATGGCTGCACCTCTTGCGGGCCACCGATGCGGCTGTCGACATCGGCGATCTGGTCGCGGGTCAGCACCGTTTCGATATCGCGCAACCCGTCATACAGCGCCGCGGTTGCCTCATGCGCCAGGTCCGCGCGTACCACCTGCCACCGCTTTTCATCGCGCAGCGCTTTTGCCGCACGCGCCTTGCCGGTTTCGGTCGCCACGCCATCGGCCCGCACGACACCGGCCCGCCGCAGCAGACGCAAGGTCAACGGTTCATAGATCGTCTGCCCCTGTGCCAGGGCCAACAGGCCTTGTCGGATATGCACGCGCCGCTGGAACCTGAGGTGACGCAGCACGGCCGCCAGAACACCGCGCGCGGGCGCAAACAACAGCGACACCGCAAAAAAGCCGAAACTGACCAGCACGATGATCGGCCCCGTGGGCAGGTTCGGGGCCGAGGCTGACAGCGCCGCGCCCAGGTAACCGGCCAGACCCCCGGACAGCCCGGCCAGCAACACGACCCGTTCCGACCGCTCGGACCAGAAACGCGCGGTTACGGCAGGAATGATCAGCAAGGCCACGATCAGGATCAAGCCGACGATCTTCAGACCGACCACCGTCACCGCCATGACCAGCCCCATCATGGCAAGGTCGATCCGGTGCACCGGCAGGCCGCGCGCGGCCGCAAATTCGGGGTCAAAGGCCACCAATGTCATCGGGCGGCGCAGGACCAGCACTAGGCCGAGGGTCGCAGCGCCGCCAAGCGCGATGACAAACGCATCCGACCACAGCATCCCCGCAGTCGACCCAAGCAAAAACCCTTCGAGCCCGGCTTGCCGCCCCGCACCCATTGTCTGAATGATCGTCAATAACACGATCCCGAACCCGAAAAACACCGACAAGACTGCGCCGATCGCGGCATCTTCGGCCAGGCGGGTGCGGCGGGTCAGCCAGTTCATGCACAAAAGCCCAACCCAGGCCGATACGGCCGACCCCAAAAGCAATCCGGGCAAGTTACGGCCATCGCCGCCCAGAGCCACCAGGACCATGAAGGCCAGGCAGACACCCGGAAGGGTCGCGTGGCTGATCGCGTCGCTGACCAGCGCGCGCTTGCGCAGGAACAGGAAGGTCCCCGTGACCCCGGCAGACACGCCCAGAAGGGTCGCGCCAATGGCCACCAGCGTCGCGTTATAGCCAAGCTGCAGGGTCAGGGCGTCCCAGACCATGGTTAACCCAATGCGTGGGAAATCTGATCGATCTGAGCGGTGGCCAGACGACCGCCATAGGCGGCCTGCAGGCTTTCCGCGGTAAAGGCCTGTGCAACCGGGCCTTCGGCCACCTTGCGGGTGTTGATCAGGTAGACGTGATCGAAGTAATCGGTGACAGTCGCCAGGTCATGATGAACGACCACGACGGTCTTTCCGGCATCCTTCAGCGATTTCAGAACCGTTATGATGGCCTTTTCCGTGGCCGCATCCACCCCGGCAAATGGTTCGTCCAGCAGATAAAGGTCTGCATCCTGCGCCAGCGCACGCGCCAGGAAAACGCGCTGTTGCTGCCCACCCGAGAGCTGCCCGATCTGACGATCCGCAAAATCCTGCATGCCGACCTGACGCAGGCAATCCGCCGCGCGCTGCATGTGCCGCGCACGGATACGCCCCAGCAAACCAAGTTGCCGGGACAACCCCATCAGCACAACATCAATGACGCGCGTGGGAAAATCCCAATCCACGCTGGCGCGCTGCGGCACATAGGCGACCCGCGCACGTTGCTCCGTCAGCGGTTTGCCATAGACGGTCACCTGGCCTGACACCATCGGCACAATGCCCAGCGCCGCCTTGAGAAGGGTTGATTTGCCCGCTCCGTTGGGTCCGATAATTGCGGTCATGGCGCCCGGCTGCACGGTCATGTCGACCGAAAACACCGCCGGTTTCTGCCCGTAGGACACGGTCAGGCCGCGAATGGCCAGCGGGCTGTCTTGGGTGTCTGGTGTCGGTACGGAAACGCCCTGTACGGCGGCAAGCTCAAGCATGTGCTCAGAACCCCGCCGACAATTTGCCGTTCAGGCCGCGCGCAGGCACATCCGCACCCAAGGAACCGGCGATCACGGTAATGTTGTGATCCAGCATCCCGACATAGGTGCCCTCATAGGTGCCCGGTTCGCCCATGGCGTCGGAATACAGTTCACCACCAACACCCACTTCATGCCCTTTGGCCGCAGCGCCTTCGATCAGTGCCCGCATCGAGCGGTCTGAGACCGAACTTTCAACGAACACGGCGGTCAATTGCCGGTCCACCATAGTGTCAACCAAGGCGCCAATCCGATTCAGACCGGCCTCGGACTGGGTAGAAATGCCCTGGATGCCCAGGACCTCATACCCGAATTCCGCGCCGAAATAGCCAAAGGCATCATGGGCGGTGACCAGGACACGGTTGTTGTCCGGCACCCCAGCCAGAACCTTTTTGGCATAGGCGTCCAAACGGTCGATTTCAGCCAGAAACGCCTGTGTGTTGCGGGTGAAATCCTCGGCCGCATCGGGGCGGGCGGCGATCAAGGCATTCTGCACCTCGACCACGACATCTTTCCACAGCGCCGGGCTCATCCAGACATGCGGGTCGAACTTGTCCGCGTAATCGTCATGGGCGCGCAGCTTGGCCTTGTCGAGGCCGTCTGCCACCGCAACGACGGTGCGTTTGCGGCCAAGGTCGCCAAAGAAATCCTCCATCTGCGCCTCCAGGTACAGGCCGTGCCAAAGCACCAGGTCCGCCCGCGTCATCGCAACGATGTCGCTGCGGGTCTGGCGATAGGCGTGGGGATCGACTCCCGGCCCCATCAGGCCACGGACCTCGACCATTTCCCCACCGATCTGCCGCGCTGCGTCCGCAATCATTCCGGTGGTTGCGACGACCTTTAGCGGGGCATCCGCCCAGGAAGCAGAAACCAGCGTAGTGGCAAAAGCGATTGCGGCCAGAAAGCTGCGACGAATCATCTGGAACCTCGTTTCAGGGTGTACCTGAGAATGAATATGCGAACCATTCGCAACTAAGTCAACGCTATTGCGACTTATTCGCAAGAATCCCGAGTTTTTTGTCCAAATGGTCAAAATATTTACCGCGTGGCCGTCACATGCCTTCCATTTGGGACCGTCCCGTGCGAATTTGGCGCGAACCTCCCAAAGGACGGAAAGATGGATACGCAGAGCTCAGAAAGCCCCGTGCGCACGCCGCATCTGCCACAGGTCACCGAGCCCCGGAATCCGGGGATGGAGCTTGACCTGGACTGGGTCCGCGCCGTGCAGGCCAATACTTCGGCCATTGAACGCCGCGCCGCGACCCTGCCCGGGCGACGTTCGGTGAAAAAAGAGTATCAGGCCGCGTGGCTGTTGAAAGCGATCACGATGATCGACCTGACCACCCTGTCCGGCGATGATACGGTCGGCCGTGTGCGGCGCCTGTGCGCCAAGGCCCGGCAGCCGGTTGCACCGGCTGTATTACAGGCTTTGGACATGCCGCCGATCACCACCGGGGCCGTCTGCGTTTACCATGACATGATCGAAACGGCCGTTACGGCACTGAAAGGCACGGGCATACCCGTCGCCGCGGTTTCCACCGGGTTTCCCGCAGGGCTGTCCCCGTTTCATCTGCGCGTGGCCGAGATCGAGGAAAGCGTGAAGGCCGGTGCGGACGAAATCGACATCGTGATCTCGCGCCGCCATGTGCTGTCGGGCGATTGGCAGGCTTTGTATGACGAAATGAAGGCCTTTCGCGCGGCTTGCGGCGATGCCCATGTCAAAGCCATTCTGGCGACCGGAGAACTGGGCAGCCTGCGCAACGTCGCCCGCGCCTCGGTCGTGTGCATGATGGCGGGCGCCGATTTCATAAAGACCTCGACCGGGAAGGAAAGCGTCAACGCCACCCTGCCCGTGTCGCTGGTGATGATCCGGGCGATCCGCGACTATTATGACCGCACCGGGTACCGGGTGGGGTACAAGCCCGCGGGCGGGATTTCCAAGGCCAAGGATGCGCTGGTGTACCTGTCGCTGATCAAGGACGAGCTGGGCGACCGCTGGTTGGAGCCCGACCTGTTCCGCTTTGGCGCGTCATCCCTGTTGGGCGATATCGAGCGGCAATTGGAGCATTATGTCACCGGGGCGTACTCGGCTGGTTACAGGCATCCGATGGGGTAAACAAACCCCGATGTCCGGACAGTGAGTATTTGGGAAAAGATGAAGCTATGACAGTCAAAGAGATTTTCGAGACCATGGATTACGGCCCGGCCCCCGAAAGCGCGGCCGAGGCGCTGGCCTGGCTGGTCGATCAGGGTGACACGTTTGGCCACTATATCGATGGTGCCTTCACCAAGCCCGGCAAGGGGTTTGACAGCCGCAACCCGGCGACAGGCGAAGTTTTGGCCAAACTGACGCAAGCCAATCAGGCCGATGTAGACGCGGCCGTTGCCGCCGCCCGCAAGGCGCAGACGGGATGGGCAGAGTTGGGCGGGGCAGGCCGTGCGCGGTATCTTTATGCGATTGCGCGGCTGCTGCAAAAGCACTCGCGCCTGTTCGCCGTGCTGGAAAGCATGGATAACGGCAAGCCCATCCGAGAGTCCCGCGATATCGACATACCGCTGGCGCAACGGCATTTCTATTACCACGCCGGCATGGCGCAGTTGATGGAAAGCGAGTTGCCCGACGCGCAGGCGCTGGGTGTCTGCGGGCAGATTGTTCCCTGGAACTTCCCGTTGCTGATGTTGGCGTGGAAGATTGCGCCTGCGCTGGCGATGGGCAACACGGTGGTTCTGAAACCTGCCGAATATACCTCGCTGACCGCGCTGCTGTTTGCCGATATTTGCTCGCAGGCCGGGCTGCCCAAGGGTGTGGTCAACATTGTCACCGGTGACGGCGCGGTGGGCGAGATGATCGTGGCCTCGGACGTGGACAAGATTGCCTTTACCGGCTCAACCGCCGTGGGCCGCCGCATTCGCGAGGCGACGGCCGGGTCGGGCAAGGAACTGACCTTGGAGCTGGGCGGCAAATCTGCCTATATCGTCTTTGACGATGCCGATATTGATTCAGCGATCGAAGGTCTGGTCGATGCGATCTGGTTCAATCAGGGGCAGGTTTGCTGTGCAGGATCCCGCCTGTTGGTGCAGGAGGGCATCGCCGACCGGTTCCACGCCAAGCTGCGCGAACGGATGGACGGATTGCGCATAGGGAATCCTCTGGACAAGTGCATCGACGTGGGTGCGGTTGTGGACCCGGTTCAGTTGCAGACCATCAAGAGTATGGTCGAGAGCAATTCCGTGGGCCATGTGCATCAGGCCGCGTGCGATCTGCCGGAAAACGGCTGTTACTACCCGCCGACGCTGATCTCGGGGCTCGAGACCTCGGACCCGCTGATGCAGGAAGAGATCTTTGGTCCGGTTCTGGTCTCCTCGACCTTTCGGACCCCGGCTGAAGCGGTCGAACTGGCCAACAACACCCGATACGGCTTGGCTGCGACGGTCTGGACCGAGAATGTGAACCTGGCGCTGGATATCGCGCCCAAGCTGGTTGCAGGTGTGGTCTGGGTGAATGCCACCAACCTGTTTGACGCGGCGGCCGGGTTCGGCGGTGTGCGCGAAAGCGGTTTTGGCCGCGAAGGGGGCTGGGAAGGGCTGGTCGCCTATACCAGACCCAAGGGCAAAGCCAAGCCGCTTGCCAAGGTCGAACCGGTCATGGGCGAAGGTGCCCCTGTCGACCCCATCGACCGCACCGCCAAGATGTATGTCGGCGGCAAGCAGGCACGACCCGATGGCGGCTATTCCAAACCCGTCTGGGGCAAACCCGGCCTGCTGGGCCATGTGGGCCTTGCCAACCGCAAGGATGTGCGCAACGCGGTTGAGGCTGCGGCGGGCGCCAAGGGTTGGTCCAAGACCACCGGCCACCTGCGGGCGCAGATCCTTTATTATATCGGCGAGAACCTTTCGGCCCGCGCCGGTGAATTCGCATCCCGCATCGATGCCATGACCGGCAAGAAAGGCGGCGCGAAAGAGGTCGAAGCCGCGATCCAGCGCCTGTTCTCTGCCGCGGCCTGGGCCGACAAATATGACGGTCAGGTGCATGGCGTTCCGATCCGGGGCGTTGCGATTGCGATGAAGGAACCGGTCGGAGTGATCGGCGCGCTGTGCGCCGATGAGGCGCCCTTGCTGGGTCTGGTCTCGGTCTTGGCGCCGGCGATTGCGATGGGCAACCGGGTGGTGCTGGCCGCAAGCGAGCCCTATCCGCTGGCGGCGACCGATTTCTACCAGATTCTGGAAACCTCGGACGTGCCCGCAGGCGTGGTAAACATCCTGACGGGCAGCCATGCGGAACTGGCAAAGCCGCTGGCCTCGCACCTGAACGTGGCTGCGGTCTGGTCGTTCTCGTCCACCGATCTGTCGGCCGAGATCGAGGCCGCAGCAGCCGGGAACCTGAAGCGAAGCTGGGTCAATAACGCGACGGCATTTGACTGGAGCGTGGACCAATCGCGCCGCTTCCTGCAGGCTGCGACCGAGGTTAAGAACATCTGGGTGCCCTACGGCGAGTAGGGTTCCCCGCCAAGGGAGGCCCTTATGAATTTTTCAGGACAAACCGTCATCATCATTGGCGGCACCAGCGGTATCAACCGGGGCATTGCCGAGGCTTTTGCGGCCTCGGGTGCCAAGCTGGCAGTCGCCAGCCGATCACAGGAAAAGGTAGACGATACGGTCGCGGCGCTGAAAGAAGCGGGCGCACAGGACGCCATCGGTGCGGCGTTTGATGTGCGCGACGCCGAGGCCGTCGCCGCAGGGTTGAAACAATTTCATCAGGCGTTTGGTGAATTCGACGTTCTGATTTCGGGCGCGGCGGGCAATTTCCCGGCGCTGACCGCCGAAATGTCGGTCAATGCGTTCAAAACGGTGATCGACATCGACCTGATGGGCACGGTCCATGTGATGAAAGGGGCCTATCCGTTTCTGAAACGCCCCGGCGCCAGCATCATCAACATCTCGGCCCCGCAATCTTATTTGCCGTATGAGGGGCAGGCCCATGTCTGTGCCGCCAAGGCGGGCGTCGATCAGATCACCCGAACGCTGTCCATGGAATGGGGGGTTGAGGGCATCCGCGTCAATTCGGTTGTGCCCGGCTTTATCGAAGGCACCGAAGGCGCCAAGCGGCTTGCCCCTTCCGCCGATGCAGGCGAAGCGTTGCGCAAGGACGTACCGCTGGGGCGCTGGGGCCAACCGCAGGACGTGGCCAATGCCTGCCTGTTCCTGAGTTCCGATCTGGCAAGTTATATCAGCGGGACTGTCCTGGCTGTGGACGGGGCGCTTTATCAACGCGGATCAGGCAAGTTCGGGCAAATGATGGGGCAGATGCTGCGCGCACAGGCCAAGGCACAGTCATGAAGCCAGATAACCTGTGAAGCTGTTCATATACAGCCCCTGACCCGCTAGCTTAACAACGCCCATCAGATTGCCAGGGTGGGCCGGGAAATGCTGACAATTCCGACTGACGTGACGGACATGGCGCAGCTGATCGTGATGATCGGCGTATTTGGCGCGGGGCTGTACATCCTCAATTATTTTCTGCTGCAGATGGGTATCCTTCGCGGGTCGGGTGTCCTGTATCCGCTGTTGGTCATCATCGCCGCAAGCTGTGTGCTGATCAGCATGGCGGAAGAGTTCAATCTTGCTGGCTCGATCATTCAGATGGCCTATATCCTGATCTCGGTCATGGGTCTGTTGCGCGGATATCTTTCGCACCACCTGGTGCGGTTTTCCGAATGTGAAAAGCAGTTCGTCGCCAATTACCTTGAAACGCTCAAACCCCACCACGCGCGCAAGCTGTTGAACACGGCAAGACTGACCACCTATGAACCCGGCGAAGTGCTGATCGAGGAAGGTATCACCAGCGACTATCTGGCCTATGTTCTGTCGGGCCGCACAACGGTCCTGAAGAACGGCCAGGTGATCAACCAATGTGGCCCCGATCAAATCCTCGGAGAATTGACTTTTGGCATCGGATTGCCGGCAACCGCCACGGTTCGCGCGGTAGAGCCGACAACCTGTCTGGTGTTCGATGGCCAGCGCCTTGCCCGCCTTTTGCGCCGCAACAGGCAGATTGACGATGCGCTCAAGGCCGCCCATTTCAGGCATGCGCGTCAAAAACTGCTCAGCAGCAACAACCACACGGTCAAAGCGCGCACCACCGCCATGGCGGCCTGAGCGTCAGCCGTCCAGGCCCACCGGCTTGCCCACCACGGTGAAATGCAGGCCCGCAGGGTCCAGCAATTCGGCGGCGACGCGGTTCACATCGTCCAGCGTAACGGCATTCACCTTGTCATTGCGGGTCGCGATATAGTCGATCGGCAGGCCCTGCATCTGCATCCCAACCATGATCCCGGCAATCTGGCCATTGCCATCGAACCGCAGCGGATAGGCACCGGTCAGATAGGTCTTGGCGTCATCCAGTTCTTTCTGGGTGACCCCTTCGGCCGCTGCGCGCGCCCATTCTGCGCGGATTACCTCGATGGCTTCGGCGACGCGGTCATTGGCCGATGACACCGACCCCAGATAGACCGAGGCCAGGTCCTTGGGCACAAGATAGGAATATACCCCATAGGTCAGCCCGCGTTTTTCGCGCACCTCCTGCATCAGACGGCTTTCGAAACCGCCCCCGCCAAGGATGTGGTTCAGGATATAAGCCGCAAAGAAATCGGGGTCATCCCGGTCGATCCCTTTCTGGGCAAACAAGGCAACCGATTGCGGGGTGTCAAAGTCGACCACCGTAATGCCACCGGGGATATCAACGCTGGCCTTGCCCGGGATCGCCTTGCCCGTTTCCGGAAGGTCGGCAAGCAGGCTATCCAGCAATGCGCCCAACTCTTGCGAGGTGATGTCGCCCACGGCGGCCACATACAACCGGTCCCGTGCAAACACCCCGTCATAGGCGCGCGTCACGTCATCCCGTGTCAGGGCCGAAACGCTTTCGATCGTGCCTTTGCCGTCGCTGCCATAGGGATGGTCGCCATAGGCCATTGCCGAAAAACTCTGGCTTGCGATGTCATTGGGGTCGGTCTGGTCCGATTTCAGACCCGACAATATCTGTCCCTTTACCCGCTCGATCGCATCAGGATCAAAGCGCGGCTCGTGGATCGTTGTCCGCAGCAGATCGACAACCGCGTCGCGGTTCTCGGTCAGAAACTGCGCCGAGATCGACACCGTGTCGTCGCCCGCATTGTACCCGATCGAAGCCGCCAGCGATTCCAGTTCGCGCGCATAGGTGGGGGCATCCATGTCCCCGGCACCTTCTTCGATCAGCCCGCTCATCAGGTAAACCGCGCCGCGGCTGTCGGGATCATCCAGCGAGGTGCCGCCCCGGAACCGAAGTTCAAGCGCGGTAAAGGGGATCGAATGATCTTCGACCAGCCACGCCTTGATTCCGCTTTCCGAGGTCACTTCCTGGATATCAATCTCGGCCCATGCAGGCAGCGCCAGAACGCAGGCGATCAGGGTTGCGAAAAGGGTCTTCATTGCGTCACCTCATCGTCGCGCATCAACCAGCCCGTGACCGAGGTTTCGGGCTGCAAAACCTCGCGAGCCGCCGCGATGATTTCATCCGCGGTCACCGCTTGCAGAATGTCGGGCCATGCCTGCACATCTTGGACGGTCAGGCCACTGGTCAAGGCGCGGCCATAGCGGTTTCCGATCCCGTCAACATTGTCGCGCGCATAGACCTGGGACGCCCTGAGTTGCATCTTGATCCGCTCCAGATCGTCAGGGTTCACACCTTCGGCAATGAAATCCGCAATCGTCTGGTCCATGGCATCTTCGGCTTCTTGCAGCGAAACGCCCTGGGCCGGAACGACGATCAGGTCAAAGGTCGTGTCATCCAGCGATACACCGCGGTAAAACGCACCGGCATAGACCGCCAATTCCTGTTCAAGCTGAAGTTTCTCGTTCATGTAGGAGGTGGTGCTGCCCCCCAAAAGCTCGGCCAGCAGATACAGCGCGGCGGCTTTCTGCTGGGCGCCGGGGTCCCGTTCTGGCGCCAAATAGCTGCGCTGAACATAAGGCTGCGCCACACGCGGGTCCTTGAAGGTCAGCCGGCGTGCGGCGGTTTGCGGCGGCTCTTGTGAACGGACCCGTTCCGGCAGGTTCTCATTGGCGGGAAGCACGCCGTAATATTCTTCGGCCAGGTCGCGGACCTCGGCGGGATCGACATCGCCTGTCACCACGAGGATCGCGTTATTGGGCGCGTAATGCGTCTGGTAAAAGGACAGGGCGTCATCCATGTCCAGCGTTTCCATTTCATGCATCCAGCCAATGACCGGAACGCCGTAGCGGTGGTTGAGGTATTGCGCTGCGCTCATCTGTTCCCCGAACAGGGCGCGCGGGTTGTTTTCGGTGCGCTGGTTGCGTTCTTCCAGAATGACGTCCCGCTCGGTCGCGATGTCTTTTTCTGTCAGGCGCAGGTTGCGCATGCGGTCGGATTCCATCTGCATCATCAATGCAAGCCGGTCCGCCGCAACACGCTGAAAATACGCGGTGTAGTCATAGGAGGTGAACGCATTGTCGTTCCCGCCATTCGCGGCGACGGTCGCCGACAGCTCTCCCGGCGCGAGGGTATCGGTGCCCTTGAACAGCAAATGCTCAAGAAAATGCGCCACGCCCGACGATCCGATCGGCTCGTCCGCCGACCCGGCCCTGTACCAGACCATATGCTGGACCACCGGGGCGCGATGATCTTCGACCACCACGACATCCATTCCGTTGTCCAGCGTAAAGGTCGTGACGGCCTCGTGCCCGTCTTCTGCCATAAGCGGGGTCGCGGCCATCAGGGCGGCCGTCAACGCCAGTGCCCGAACCATGGGGCATCCTCCGTATCGTTTCTGTGTCCAAACTACGGCGGCACCCGGCATCTTCAAGGGTAATGACGGAAAGTTAAGAATTATTCATCCGGTGGCGAGGATGGTGTTTCGTACCCCTGACGCCGAAAGGCTTCGGTCTGCTGATAGGGGTCGATTGCCTGGCGGCTGTAAGCCTGTGCGTAACGGTCCACCGGGAACAGGCGCAACCGCGTCCAGCGGCCCTGGCGCTTGCGGAAATCCGCATCCTCCTGCGCGACGACCTGGCGGGTATTGGACGGCACGCCATAGCGGCTGGACGCCGTCACAAGCGCCGCATCCGAGGACGGGACGGCCGTATTGGGATTCAGGGCCGTGGAATTGCCGCCCAGGGCAACAACCGCATCGGCGACCGGGTTGGGATCGGTCAGATTTGCGCCACCGGGTGTCGGGGCCGGCAGGAACGCGTAATCCTGGGGCTGCGTCAAAGGCTTGACCGGCAGTACCGAGAACTCGTCCGGACCGGGTCCGGGCGGTTCGAGATTGCGCAGCCCGATATCGGAACACCCCGCAGCCGCAACCACGAATGTCAAAGCAATGATGGAACGCGGCATCCGCATGGGTGTCTCCAGCCTGTTTCAGGCGCTTTTATCGCATATTGCCGGGCGCGTCACGAGTGCTTTTTGCCATCGAACAACACCAGCCCCAACGCCCCGGCAAAGATGAATACATCCGCAAGGTTGAAAACAAACGGGTTATCAATGCCGCAACAGGACATGTTCAGAAAATCAAGCACATATCCGTAAAGCAGCCGGTCGATGACATTGCCAAGCGCGCCGCCGATCAAAAGCCCGCCGCAAAACACCATGAATGCGGTCGGCGTCGTGCGGCGCAGCCAGACAAGGACGCCGATGCAAATGGCGACAGACACCGCAATCAGCAGCCACCGTGCCGCCTCGGTATTGCCTTGCAGGAGGCCAAAGTTGATGCCCCGGTTTTCGCCATACCTGAACACGACCAGCGGCGGCAGGATGTCGATACCGCCCGGCTGTTCGGCCACGCGCATGACATGGACGACCAGGTACTTGCTGACCTGATCGACCAGAAACGCGGCCAGCCCGGCCAGGAAGAGCAGCCGATACCGCATCAGTGACGGAAATGCCGCATACCGGTAAAGACCATGGCAAGGCCCGCCTCGTCCGCAGCCGCGATCACCTCGTCATCGCGCATCGAACCGCCCGGCTGGATCACGCAGGTCGCGCCCGCCTCGGCGGCTTCCATCAGGCCGTCAGGAAAGGGGAAGAACGCGTCCGAGGCCACGGCTGACCCGATGGTCAGAGGCTGCGGCAGGCCCAGTACATCGGCCATGCGTTCTGCCTTTTTCGCGGCGATCAACGCCGAGTCGACACGGCTCATCTGGCCCGCGCCAACCCCGACGGTCGCGCCGTCCTTGACGTAGACGATGGCGTTGGATTTGACGTGCTTGGCGACTTTCCAGGCAAACAGAAGGTCTCGCATCTGTTCCTCGGTCGGTGCTTTCTTGGTGACAACCTTCAGGTCATCCATTCCGACAAAGCCATTATCCTTGTCCTGCACCAGCAGGCCACCGGCCACCTGGCGCACGGTCTTGCCGCCGGCGGTCACGTCCGGCAGACCCTCGGTCGTCAGCAGGCGCAGGTTTTTCTTGGCGGCGAAGATCGCCTTGGCTTCATCCGAGGCACCGGGGGCAATGACGACCTCGGTAAAGATGCCGGTGATTTCCTGCGCGGTTGCGGCATCCAGCGGCTGGTTCAGGGCGACGATCCCGCCAAAGGCCGATGTACGGTCGCAGTCAAATGCCGCCTTGTAAGCATCCAGCAAGGTCGCACCGGTGGCAACACCGCAGGGATTGGCGTGTTTGATGATCGCGCAGGCGGCAGTGTCGGCCGGAGCGAACTCGGCCACCAGTTCGAACGCTGCGTCGGTGTCGTTGATGTTGTTATAGCTCAGCTCTTTGCCTTGATGCTGCAGGGCGGTTGCCACACCGGGACGGCCCGTACCGTCGGTATAGAACGCCGCCTGTTGGTGGCTGTTTTCGCCATAGCGCAGGGTCTGTTTCAGCTCTCCGGCAAAGGCACGGCGGCGCGGGGCCTCGGCGGCCAGGGCATCGGCCATCCAGTTCGACACGGCCGCATCATAGGCCGCGGTGCGGGCATAAGCCGTCTGCGCCAGACCCTGGCGGAACGCATAAGAGGTCTGACCGTCATTTGCCGCCAGTTCTGCCAGCAGCGCGTCATAGTCCTGAACATCCACAACGACGTTGACAAAGGCGTGGTTCTTGGACGCCGCGCGGATCATCGCCGGGCCGCCGATATCAATATTCTCGATACAGGTGTCATAGTCGGCCCCTTTGGCCACGGTCGCCTCGAACGGATAAAGGTTCACGACCAGCAGGTCGATCGCACCGATGCCATGTTCATCCATGGCCGCGACGTGGCCGTCATTGTCGCGCAGCGCCAGAAGGCCGCCATGCACCATCGGGTGCAGGGTCTTGACCCGACCATCCATCATCTCGGGGAAACCGGTGATCTCGCTGACGTCCCGAACCTCAAGCCCCGCATCACGCAGTGCCTTTGCGGTTCCGCCGGTCGACAACAGCTCGACCCCGCGCTCGGCCAGCGCCTTTCCCAGTTCGATCAGCCCGGTCTTGTCGGAAACGGAAAGCAACGCGCGGCGCACGGGGTGAAGGTCGGTCATGGGTCCAAAGGTCCTTTTGGCGTCAATCGAATTCGGGTTCGTCCCGGTGCAGGTCGCGCACGGCATAGGCTGTATCCTGTGCCTTGCTGAGCGTCCACCGGATGCGCGTCGCATACTCTATTGCGCGCCCGGATAGAACGATCTGTTTTGTCGCGCGGGGCTTTAAACGCCCTCTTTCAAGGTAAACGCTTGGTTCAAGTGACAATTTTCCCGCCCCGTCATGGCGGAACACCCAGATTTCCCCGCTTTTCAGCGCCATCGAGACCGCTGCGCCGCCCAGATCGAGGGCCGCATCAACGTCGGGATGCAGATGAAAACGGATATCGAATCCGACCCCGGACAGGCCGGTCGCATCGACGGCGCGGTCAAACTGGCGCTTTGCCATGTCATTGGCGGTCAGCAGAATATCCTCGCCGGTCAGTTCGCGCCCGTCGAACCGCAATTCAAGCGTGCGCGCATGGGTCAGGCCAAATACGCGCGCATATCCGTCATGCCCGGCCAGGAAACGCGTCCCTTCAACGATATTCTCGAACTCGGTCGGAACTTCCTTTGGCGCATCGACCAAAGGTTCGTTCGTGGTTCCGTTGATGGGCGCCGACAGACGGGCGCTGGAATAACCCTCGACACATAACGTCGAATGGGACGGGGTGGCGCGCCCGGCGCGGCGCCAATCAAGGCCAAAGCTGTCGCCCGACCCGCAATTGACGATCAGCGGCCTGCGCCCCGAAGTAAGTTCGAATGCCAGCGTAGAGGCATGCGCGTTGTAAGACGCCGCACCCTTGGGTGGGGCACTGGCATCGACGATCACGGTGGTGCGCGCCGCCGACAACCGCGCATACCCCATTGCCAACCCGCTGGAGGGCTGCGGTTTGACCCCGCTTTGGGCCAATGCCTGTTCCAACCGGCCTTCCAATCCGCGACCGCCGCCGTGGAACCGTGTCAACGCCCCGTCCGCGTGCCGCAGGCTGCGCAGCGTGGGGGCAATCCGCTTTATCGCCGCGGTCTGTGCAGCAGGCGTGCCGCGCCCGACCTGGTGCAAGGCGGCAGATGTCCAGGTCAACAGGGTAAAAACCTCAAGCAGCTCTTCGGGGTTGCGGGTGGCTATCCCTCCCTCGGCGCCGATCTGGCGTTCGCATTCCCGTGCCAACGCACGCAGCGCCGGATCTGACAGGGCTTCCTGCCCTTCCAGCGCCAAACCAGCCTGAACCAGGCCGGCAAGTGCCTCGAACCGAGGCAAGCCCGGCGTCGCCGCCTGCCAGCGCTTGGACAGGAACCAGGTCTGCTGAGCAAGCGCGCGGAAAAACATCCGGCTGCGCGCCTCATCGGCGCCACGCAACAGGAACAGCGCGTGATTGATCCACCGCAGGACACGGCGGCCGGTCACGTCCGGCGCCCACCCCGGCCCCTGCCCCTTGCCATGGGCTTCGATCCATCCCCAAACCCAGCGCTGGGCCTTTTCACGCGCGCGCGCATCGCCGACTGCCGCCAGGTCGTCCAGCCACGCAAACCCTTGCCGTTCATCGTCAAAGGCCGCGTTCGGCGCGGCAACATCCCACAGGTCCGTGTCCTGTGCCTCGACCAGGAACCCCGCAAACAGAAGGTTGCCCGCAACCAGTTGCCGTCCGCGTGCGAAAGAGCCCACAGTTCGCGGCTCGGGCTGCCCGGCAAAACCGCGCGCCGCCTTGCGGCGCTGACTGAGCCGCGCGTAAAGACGGTTCTGAAACCGCATCCACCGCATGGCCATGGTGTCCGAATTCGACATGACGCTCGTTACTCTGCCCCTAACGCTCTGCTGGCGCTTGACCAAATGATAGACCGGCCCGATCGTCAAGTCATCGAAAAGCGTTCCGTCAGGCCGATTTGTTGAGGCAGGCGATGTAAAAACCATCCAAGCCGCCATGCTCGGCCCAGAAATCGGGACGCAGCCGCAGACCACCTTCGGAAGTGATCCAGCCCTTGTCCACACCGGCCACGTTCAGGGCGGCACGATCGACCTGCATGTCCGGGTGCTGCTGCACCGCCTCTTCGATCTGAACCTCGCCTTCGTCGGGCAACAGCGAACAGGTGCAATAGACCAGGCGCCCGCCGGGGCGGAGCAAGGTCCAGGCATGGGCCAGCATCTGCGATTGCAGCTCGATCAGCGCGCCAAATTCTGATCCGTCCTTCGCAAAAGGCAAATCGGGGTGACGCCGGATCGTTCCTGTGGCGGAACAGGGCGCATCCAGCAGGATCGCGTCATACGAGCCGCCAAATTCCAATGCGTCCGACGCGACAACGCGCGCCTGCAACCCGGTGCGGCCAAGGTTTTCGCGCACCTTGGCCAACCGGGTTTCCGAGATATCGACAGCCGTCACATCGGCCCCGGCCGCCGCCAGTTGCAGCGTCTTGCCGCCGGGGGCGGCACACAGGTCAAGGACCGACTCGCCGGGCTTTGGGGCCAGAACCTGCACCGGCAAAGCCGCCGCCGCGTCCTGAACCCACCAGTCACCGGCCGTGTAACCCGGCAGCGCCGAGACCTGCCCGGCCCCCTGCACCCGCACTGATCCGGTTGGCAATATGTCACCCGCAGGCCCCGCGCATCCCGGTTTCAGCGTCAGATCAAGCGGAGCGCCAAAGAAATGTGCCTGCTCCATCCCAACGACCGCCT
Source organism: Alphaproteobacteria bacterium (assembly GCA_030427405.1). Classification (GTDB taxonomy): domain Bacteria; phylum Pseudomonadota; class Alphaproteobacteria; order Rhodobacterales; family Rhodobacteraceae; genus Ruegeria. The sequence goes on from JAUHXK010000002.1 coordinate 210,822, forward strand.
GGTCGCCCCACGCGGCCACCAGGGGGTCGCGCAACCAGGCAGGCAGGCGCGGCACACGCATCCTTGGCCATGCGTCCGGGCCTTCGGCGGCAACCTTGCGCAATACCGCATTCACCAGCCCCTTGAGCCGACCGTGCTTGCGCGACCGCCCGATGATCTCGACCATCGCGTTAACCACGCCGTGCGCCGCCTCGCCGTTGCACAGTTCGACCGCGCCAAGTCTCAGAGCGTTGTGAACAGTCAGGGCCGGGGTCTGACGCAGGTGATTGTCAAGCAGCCGGTCGGCGCGTTCCAACCCGCGCAAAGTCTCGACCGTCAGACGTTGCGCCCGGGCGCGATCCTCGGGACCCAGCCGATCCAGCGCGCCCGCGGCCAGACATTCGGGCAGCAAACGCCCCTCGCCCAGAATCTGATCCAGCAGATAGATTGCGCTGCGCCGCGCTGCTGTTGCGCTGTCGGACATGATATTGCCTCTGATGTGACCCGTGCCCGCATTGCCTTGCGCGGACGGGGGCGTATATCAAGGGCACGGACGGAAAGGAACCCGATGTCATGAGTGACGAGCACAAAGACCTGCCCCCCGCCGCACAGCGGGCCCTGGCCGAAGCCGCCGAGCGTCGCCGCAAGGCGCAGGCCGAGGCGAAAGAGCCGCCCAAGGAACTGGGCGGTCGCGAAGGACCTGATCCTGCCCGCTATGGCGATTGGGAAAAAAAGGGAATCGCGATCGACTTTTGATCATCGCGACGGGTCAACAAAGACCCGACGGGTCGTCAAAGGCCCAGAACATCCACCATGTCGTACTGACCGGGCGATTTGCCCTGCCCCCAAAGCGCCGCCTTCAGCGCGCCACGGGCAAAGATGGCGCGATCCGTGGCCAGGTGGCGCAGGACGATGCGCTCTCCTGGTGCGGCAAACAGGACGTCATGTTCGCCCACGATGTCTCCGCCGCGAATGGCGTGGAACCCAATGTCCCCCCGCTTGCGCGCGCCGGTGATCCCGTCGCGGCCCCGGTCGGCCACATCGGCCAGCTTGACCCCGCGCCCTTCGGCTGCGGCCTCGCCCAGCATCAGCGCGGTGCCCGAGGGCGCATCGACCTTGTGGTGATGGTGGCCTTCGATCACCTCGATGTCGAAATCCTCATCCAGCGCGGCGGCAACCTTTTTGGTCAGTTGCACCAGCAGGTTGACGCCAAGGCTCATGTTCCCGGCCCGCACGATGACAGCGTGGCGTGCGGCGGGTTCCAGCGCGGCGATCTGTTCGTCGGTCATGCCGGTGGTGCCGATCACATGCACACAGCGCGCCTGCGCAGCCAAAGCCGCAAACTCCAGCGTTGCCTCGGGCGCGGTGAAGTCGATCACCGCCTGCGCCTGCGCGAACGCCTCCAGCGGATCGTCGGTGACGGTAACGCCCAGCGCCTGACCGCCCATCGCCATGCCCACATCCTGACCGATCCAGTCGTGACCCGCACGTTCGACCACACCAACCAGCCGCGCCTGATCGCTGTCGGTGACGGTCTTGATCAGCATCTGCCCCATACGGCCCGAAGCCCCTGTGATGACGATCCCGGGAATATGGGTCATTGCGCTGGTCCTTTCGCGTTGGTTGGGCCACGGTCGGCTCAAAGCCTCCTACCCCGTTCGCGCCCGCTTGGCAAAGCCCTGCTTTGCGTTTAGATCGGGGTCATGGCAAAGAACAAATTCCACGATGGCCCCGGCCCGTCCCAACGACAACTGCGTGTCGGCGAACTGATCCGCCGCACCCTGTCCGAGGTTCTGGCGCGCGGCGATGTCCACGACCCCGACCTGAACCGCATGTCGATCACAGTGGGCGAGGTGCGCACCTCGCCCGATCTCAAGATCGCCACCGCCTATGTGCTGCCCTTGGGCGGCAAGGGGCAAGAGGACGTGATCGCGCTGCTGGCCCGGAACAAGGGCGAGTTGCGGCGCGCGGTCGGCAAGAAGGTCGGCCTGAAATTCTCGCCCGATCTGCGCTTCCGCCTGGATGATACGTTTGACCGTCTGGACGACACCCGCCGCATGTTCGATCAGGACGCGGTGCGCCGCGATCTGGACGAGTGATCCGCACGCTGGTCATCTTGGGCGCGGCCCTTTGGGCGGCGCAAGCCTCTGCGGTCACCTGCGAAAAGCTGACCCATGCGGACAAGCGGTACACCATCTGCGAAGTGGATGCCGCAAACGAGGACCTGCGCCTGTTTCTGAATGATGAGAACGGCGAGCTTCTGGGCCACTTTTCCTCGGTGAACGAGGCGCTGGCCCCGGGCGGAAAGCGTCTGGCCTTTGCGATGAATGCGGGCATGTATCATGACGACCGGTCACCCGTCGGCCACTATGTCGAAGAGGGTCACGAGCAGATGCGCGTGATACCAAACGCAGGTCCGGGCAATTTCGGACTGCTGCCCAACGGCATTTTCTGTGTCCGCGAGGGTCGGGCAGACGTGTTTGAAACGCTCGATTATATTGATCAGGCCCCCGAATGCCGGTTTGCCACCCAATCCGGCCCGATGCTGGTGATCGGGGGCGAGCTGCACCCGCGTTTCCTGCCCGATTCGACCTCGCATTACGTACGTAACGGGGTTGGCACCAGCGCCGACGGTACGCGCGCGGTATTCGCGATCTCGGACGACTACGTCACTTTTCACGAATTCGGCAGCCTGTTTCGCGATGTTCTGGGCACCCCGAACGCGCTGTTCTTCGATGGCAATATCTCGCGTATGTATGAACGCGCCAGCAACCGGTCTGATGTCGGGTTCTCGCTGGGCCCGATCGTGGGCGTGGTCGAGGATATACCCGCAAATTGACAGCCTCCACGTGATCGGCTAGGCCGCGCGCCTCAGCAAAAGGCAAGGTGCAAGATGGGACGCAAACGCAAGGGCCGCGACATTTCCGGTTGGCTGGTGGTGGACAAGCCTGCGGGCATGACCTCGACCGCGGTGGTCAACAAGGTGCGTTGGGCTATGGACGCCAAGAAAGCGGGCCATGCGGGTACGCTGGACCCCGAAGCAACCGGTGTTCTGGCCGTGGCTTTGGGTGAGGCGACCAAGACCGTTCCATATATCACTGACGCGTTGAAGGCGTACACTTTCACCGTACGTCTGGGCCAAGCCACCAACACCGACGACGCCGAGGGCGAAGTGATTGCGCAAAGCGATGCGCGGCCTTCGGATGACGATATCAAACAGGCGCTTGCCCCGTTTCTGGGGGATATCATGCAGGTGCCGCCCAAGTTTTCCGCCGTGAAGATCGACGGGCAACGCGCTTATAAGCTGGCCCGCGACGGCGAGGATGTGGAGCTGTCGGCCCGGCCCCTGTGGGTCGAAGAGCTGATCCTTGTCGACCGCCCCGACGCCGACCACGTCGTACTGGAAATGACCTGCGGCAAAGGCGGCTATGTCCGCTCGATCGCGCGCGATCTGGGCGCGGCACTGGGCTGCCACGGCCACGTAAAGGAACTGCGCCGCATCTGGTCTGGCCCGTTCGAGGCTGAGGACGGGTTGTCCATCGAACAGATCGACGAGATGGCCAAGACCGAGGCGCTGGACGACTACCTGCATCCGCTGGAAATTGGCCTTTCTGACCTGCCCGAGTTGAAATGCACCCCCGAAGGCGCGACCCGCCTGCGTAACGGCAATCCGGGCATGGTGCTGGCCAGCGACGTTGAATACGGGGATGAGGCCTGGGCCTCGCTCGACGGCCAGGCCGTGGCGGTGGGCGTCTACAAATCCGGTGAATTGCATCCAAGCCGGGTGTTCGTCATCTAAGTGGCATGCTAGGCGAAAGGCATGATCACCCGAACGCATACCAAGGGCGATGCGCCCTCGACCGCCATCTATTCCGATTGCGAGAAGTACCGCTATAGCCTGACCCGCGTGTGGGATCCGGCGGGGCGCAAGGCTCTGTTTGTGATGCTGAACCCGTCAACCGCGACCGAAGTGCAGAACGACCCCACGGTCGAGCGCTGCGAACGCCGCGCGCGGGCCTTGGGGTTCGGCGCGTTTCAGGTGACCAACATCTTTGCCTGGCGCGATACTGACCCGCGCAAGATGCGCGCCGCCGCTGATCCGGTGGGGCCTGAGAACGACGCGGCCATTCTGGATGGCGTGCAATGGGCCGATCAGGTGATCGCAGCGTGGGGGGCACATGGCACGCATCTGAACCGCGGCCCGGCGGTCGAGGCCCTGCTGCGCGACACCGGTCAACCGCTGTACCATCTGGGGCTGACAAAAGCCGGGCACCCCAAACATCCCTTGTATATCGCCTATACCCAGCAACCTGAATCCTGGTGACAAAAGGTTAACCACGGACTCAAGGATCCTTTGACCAACCAATTGAACTCATGGAACAATTCCTTTGGGGCATTGCGCCCCGCGGAGAGGTGACATGTTTCTTATCGGATTGTTCAGCCTGGCGGCCGTCGGGGGCGCAGCCTACGCAATCAGCGACGTTTTCGACACGGACCCAGAGGAGGACACGGACGAAGACGTGACCGAGGACGTGAGCGAAGACGGTACCGCCCCTGAAGAAACGGCAGTTGGCGCCGACGGCCCCGACCTTTTGACCTCGGTCGAAGACAGCGAAACAGAGGCTTTTCAGGACCAGGCGCATCCCTCAACCGGGACGGTTTTGTCCAACTATGGCGGCAACCAGGTGATCGCCGGGACCGATGGGCAGGACGCGTTGACCGGTCAGGACGGGCATGACCAGATCAACGGCTATGGCGGAAACGACAGCATCTTGGGCGGCGCAGGGAACGATGTGCTCTATGGCGGCGACGGCGCCGATTTCATGGCGGGCAATGGCGGCGACGACATTCTTCACGGCGAAGCGGGCGATGACCGGCTGGAAGGGGCCGCCGGTGCGGATGCGCTGTATGGCCATTTCGGTCAGGATCAACTGGATGGCGGCGATGGCGCAGACAGGCTGTATGGTGGACAAGGCCAAGACCTGTTGTCGGGCGGCGCAGGCGATGACGCCCTGCATGGCGGATATGGTGATGATTGGCTGTCGGGCGGCGCGGGCCAGGATGTGATGTTTGGAGGATATGGCAACGACGTGCTGAGCGGTGACGATGGCGACGGCCAGTCCGCAGCGGATTTTCTGAATGGCGGCGCCGGGAATGACACAATTCTGGCCGATGGCGTCGACATCGTGACCGGCGGGGACGGGCAGGACGAAATCGTATTGAACCCCGCCCCCGATGACGAAGCCGTAACCGTCATGGATTTTCAGCCCGGTCAGGACAGGTTGCTGATCTCGTGGGAGGGGCCGGAGAACCCGGGTATCCACCTGCAGCAGGATACGGAAAACGAAAGCCTGACCAATGTCGTGATCAATGGCCAGAACGTTGCGCAATTGCTTGGGGCTGGCGATATCACCCTGGCGGACATCGAACTTGTTTCCGGGGACGAACTGACGCGGTTCAACACCACCTGACGCCCGGTAAATACCCTTTGCCATTTGCCCAAAATGCGCTTATACGCGCCCATCCGCATCGGAATCGGTGCGGTTTTCTCCATGGGCCTGTGCTGGACGACATCCCGGCCTGCGCCATCAACTCTAACCTGTCAAAGGAGACCCCGATGTCGATTACTGCCGCTGAAAAAGCACGCGTCATGAAAGAATACGGCACCAAGGACGGCGACACCGGTTCGCCAGAAGTCCAGGTTGCCATCCTGACCTCGCGCATCAACACCCTGACCGAGCACTTCAAGACCCACAAGAAAGACAACCACGGTCGTCGCGGTCTGCTGAAGATGGTCGCCCAGCGCCGTAAGCTGCTGGACTACCTGAAGGGCAAGGAAGAAGCACGCTATCAGGACCTGATCAAAAAGCTGGGCATCCGCCGCTAAGCGCGGAACAGGCTTTTTGCACAGTTTGAACGCCCGCATTCTTGCGGGCGTTTTTTTTGGTGCAACGGATTTCGCCCCCTTTGCACCGTCGATGCCAAAGCCCCAATTTCCGGCCTGCCCCGTGCGACCCACAGCAATGGCTGCCGCTCGGCGTATTCCCTTATTGATGCAGTTTCAAAAGACCTTTTGGATTATTTTGATAATCGCTGCCGCTTTTGTGATCTAGCAATAGGTTGCTTTGAACAGGCGCGGACCTGATGCTCAAAAATTAGGTCGGGCACCAGAAAAACCCGACCTGCGGGGCCTTACGTCCACCGTGTGGTTTCCAATGCCCGGTCAAAGTCTGCAACAGTGGATCGACAGGAGAGATTTCATGACCGCATCATCCATTGGAACTCCGGAACAGCTCCGAGATCCGAATTATTTCCCAGCCATCTATCGCGCCGTTCCCCTTGGCATCCAGCATGTACTGGCGATGTTCGTTTCCAACGTGACCCCTGCGATTATCGTTGCCGGGGCGGCCGGTTTCGGGTTTGGGTCCAACAGCCCCGATTTTCCGGAATTGCTGTACCTGATCCAGATGTCGATGCTGTTTGCGGGCATCGCGACCCTGTTGCAAACGATAACAATTGGCCCGGTCGGCGCAGCCCTGCCCATCGTTCAGGGTACGTCATTTGCCTTTATTCCGATCATGATCCCGCTGGTTGCCGGGAAAGGCGTGGATGGGCTTGCCGCCCTTTTCGGAGGGGTGGTCATCGGCGGGCTGTTTCATGCCCTGCTCGGAACCGTCATCGGCAAGATCCGCTTTGCTCTTCCGCCGCTGGTCACCGGGTTGGTTGTCACCATGATCGGGCTGGCCTTGGTGAAGGTCGGTATCGAATATGCCGCCGGTGGAGTCCCGGCCAAGGCATCGGGCGCTGAAAGCTATGGCTCGTTGTCCAGCTGGACCCCGGCCCTGATTGTTGTTTTCGTAACGCTCGGGCTCAAGTTCTTTGCGCGCGGCATGCTGTCGATCTCGGCGGTTCTGATCGGCATTCTGGTTGGGTATTTCTATTGCATACTGGTGGGCAAACTCCCGGTCGCCGCGATTTCCGGCTCGTGGGAGCGGTCAGCCGCCTTTGCGTTGCCAATGCCGTTCAAATACGGGTTTGAATTCTCGTTCGCAGCGGTGATCGGCTTTTGCCTGATGGCGTTCGTATCCGCCGTCGAAACCGTCGGCGACGTATCGGGGATCACAAAAGGTGGCGCCGGGCGTGAAGCAACCGACAAGGAAATTCAGGGCGCGACATTTGCCGACGGGTTCGGTACCGCCCTGGCTGGCATTTTCGGCGGGTTTCCCAACACGTCCTTCAGCCAGAATGTCGGACTGATCGCTATGACCGGCGTGATGAGCCGCCATGTCGTGACCATCGGTGCGATTTTCCTGATCATCTGCGGCCTGGTGCCCAAGGTGGGCGGTATCATCCGCACCGTCCCGATCGAGGTGCTGGGCGGCGGGGTCATCGTCATGTTCGGCATGGTCGTGGCCGCCGGGGTCTCGATGCTGTCCGACGTGGTCTGGAACCGCCGGAACATGGTGATCTTCGCGGTCTCGCTTTCGATTGGGCTGGGCCTTCAGCTTGAGGTTATGAACGTCGCGCCCGGTTCGGCAAACGCTCTGCAACACCTGCCCGACACGCTGCGGATTCTGGGTGCATCCGGGATTTTGCCCGCAGCCCTGATCGCCATTCTTCTGAACCTTATTCTGCCGGAAACACTGGCGGATGAGGCAACGGAAGAGGTCTCAGGCGGCATGGCCGGGCATGGCCATGGCGAATTGGTCAAGGATGATCACGTCTAAGGCGCAATGCAAAAATGCCGAGCCTTCTGATCATCACTGGAAGGCTCGGCACTCCAATACTGATCCACCGCATCCACCGGCCTCGTCACACGTTTGCGAAACGCGCCCCCGGACAGTCCGAGGGCGCGGCAAAGTCATAAGGTCGTGTCAGTGGCAAGCCGGACGTGTGCCGGGCAAAAGCACCTTGTCGATCACGTGGATGACGCCATTGTCTGCTTGAATATCCGCAATGATGACATTGGCCATTTCACCGGTTCCATCCGCAATCTTCACACCATCGGCTGATTTGGTGATGCACAGACGTTCCTCGGCCAGAACTGGCTTGAAGTAGTTTGAACCGCTGGGAATGCCCGCTGCGGGCAGGTTCCGGTCGTCAACGTGATACAGCAACACGTTGGTAAGCTGGCCCTTGTTCTCGGGTTCCAGCAGGGTTTCAACCGTCCCCTCGGGCAGCGCCTCGAATGCGTCATTGACCGGCGCAAACACCGTAAATGGGCCAGGTCCGGCAAGCGTGTCAGCAAGGCCCGCAGCCGTTACCGCGGCGACCAGCGTAGAAAAGCGTTCATCGCCTGCCGCGATGTCGACGATCGTGTTTGCCGAGGATGCGGTTGCAGCCACCCCCATGCCCAGAACAAGCGCGATCTCTTTGATCGAAGCCACTTTGAAGGTCATAGTGCGTTCCTTTCCATTTCTGTTTCATGTCGCAAGATTGCGACGATGCATTTGTCATGGTATGAAAATATTGTTCCCTCAATGAAAACTTGAGAGAAAGGAACAACATTTTCATCCTGTGAAAATGCAGGCGGGAAAATTGAGTGATGTGAAACAGCCGAGGGCAAAATGCTATCTGAAACACTGTCACAAGGCCTCGCCAACTACCGAATCGGCCCCAAGATTCGGGCGTTGCGCACGGGCAAGTCGCTGGGCTTGACGCAGCTCGGGTCCCACACGGGGCTGTCTGCGGGAATGCTTTCAAAGATCGAAACGGGTCAGGTGGTTCCGACATTGCCGACGTTGATGCGGATTGCACTCGTATTCGGTGTCGGGCTTGAACATTTCTTCGAAGAATCTGAGGAACCTCTGCTTGAGGTCATTCGCGCAAAAACGCGCATCCGTCTGCCGAATACGACTGAAACCATGCCGAGCTTCTTTTTCGAGAGCCTGGACTTTCCCGTAAACGACCGCCCGCTTGAAGCCTATCTCGCGGAATTCCTGCCCAGGACATCCAGCACTGAGCCCCATGATCATCCAGGCGTAGAACTGATTTACGTCATAACCGGAGAGATCGAGATCACGATCCACGACGAAACCCACAAACTGGGCGCACGGGATTCAATGTACTTTGAGTCGCAGTACCCACATTCCTACAAATGCAGCGGCGACGACAAGGCAACCGCCATCGTGGTTGCTGCAAAGGGGGATGAGTAACAAGTCCTGATCCGGCATGCACCGGCAGGGCTTTCCGGTCCTGTTCAACCCACTGGGCATTGGACCCCTGCACAAGGGCGTCGCGCGGACGCCCGTGGTCAACCGGGCGTCCTCGGCAACTGGCGAAATTCGCTCACATCTTTGCTTTTTCCGATTTCAACGCCAACCAAAGGCAGTAGCACATCATCAGAACAACCAGGGTGAACGGGATTCCAGTTGAGACGGCCGCACCCTGAAGGGCGCTGAGCCCGCCGCCCAACAGCAATGCGATGGCAACCAGACCTTCGAGCGTACACCAGAACACGCGCTGAACCACCGGCGCGTCCATCTTGCCGCCTGCGGTGATCGTGTCGATCACCAACGAGCCGGAATCCGACGAGGTGACAAAGAAGATCACAATCAGAACCAGCGCAATCGGGGCCACGATACTGTAAAGTGGAAGTTCCTTGAGGAAACCAAAAAGCGCACCCTCGGGGGCATAGCTGTCGATCACCGTGGCGCGGACGCCTTCGGCACCGCCCGTGTTCAACATGTCGATGGCCGCGCCGCCAAAGGTTGACATCCACAGCGCGCAGACCGCCGTGGGCGCGAGCAATGCGCAGATGATGAATTCGCGCACGGTGCGGCCCTTGGAGATGCGGGCAATGAACATGCCCACAAAGGGCGACCAGGCGATCCACCAGGCCCAGTAGAATGTCGTCCAGCCATGGAAAAAGCTGGTGTCTTCACGGCCAAAGGGGTTCGACAGCGCCGGCAGGTGCCGGACGTAATCGGCCATCACGCTGAAATAGCGCGAAATGGCGGTGCCGATGCCTGTAACCGCGATCACGAAGACAAACAGCCCGACCGCCATGATCATGTTGATCTCGCTCAGCCGCTTGACGCCCGCATCCATCCCCATCAGGACCGAGCCCAGCGCGATCATGGTGATGCCGATGATCAGCAGCACAACAACCGTGGGGCTGGGTTCGATGCCAAAGACTTCGTACAGCCCCGCGGCAACCTGCTGCGCCCCAAGGCCAAGCGAGGTCGTGAGGCCGAACAGCGTGGCAAACACCGCCAGCGTGTCGATGATATGACCCCACCAGCCCCAGACGCGTTCACCAAGGATCGGGTAAAAGGCCGACCGGAGGGTCAAGGGCAGGCCTAGATTGTAGGCGAAGATCGCCAGGCTCAGACCCACGGCCGCGTAGACCGCCCAGGCCTCAAGCCCCCAATGGTGAATGGTGCCGACCACGCCGGCATATTCGTTGCCCGGAACCGCGATATCGACACCCAGCGGACGGGCGCCGCCATCTTCGGCAAAGTTGTAATACACCGGCTCTAGCACGCCGAAAAACAGCAACCCGATGCCGATCCCGGCGGCAAACATCATCGCGATCCAGCCGGGGTAGGAATAGTCGGGCTTGGCATCCTTGCCGCCGATCCGGACCTTGCCCACCGGCAGAACGACAAGCGCTAGGCAAAACAGGGTAATCGCATTCACCGACAGAACCAGGAACCAGTCGAACGTGCTGGTCAGCCATGGCCTGAGCCAGCCAAAAAACGTGGCCGCGGCCTCTTGATTGGCCAGCGCGATCAACACGAACGCAAATATCAGGATGCTCGAGATCAAAAAGACCGGGTTGTGGATGTCCAGACCGAAGGGCCGGACGTTATCCTGCCCAAGCTCATATTCGGTTTCGAAATCATAGATCCGGGGATCCGGATCCAACATTTTCTTTGATTGTGCCATTCGACTGCCCTTCTGTTCGCCAGGTGCAAACGCCAAGGAATTCGGTCGATGGACGGGAATGAGTTTTGAACCCCCTTGGCGCGTTTCCGTCATTTCGACCGCAGGATGGATGGTAACAGACTACACCGACACCGAAATTTCGCAAAACGCTTTCACTTGGCGCCATTTTTGTCGTGGTCGCCAACGGGAAACGCCCACCAAAAGGCGGGCGCTTCGTTTGGGGTCATTTCCCCGTCTTTCAACTGAACGTCAGCTTATTGGGACATGCCGCCTTCGGTGCTGACCTGTTCCTGAACATGGGCCTCGTTGCTGACCGCAGCCCCGCGGGGCGGGAAATCGGCGAACGTGGCCAGATGCGCCTGAACCAGCCGGGCAGCAGGACCAAAGGCCCACATCTTATTGCCCATCCAACGCACATACATGCCGGATTCCTCGGCCGCTTTCTCATAGGGGTCGCGGCGCAGGTTGAACAGTTTCGGGGCGTTCAGCTCCTCTTTGGGACCGGCCCAGCCTTTTTCCTGAATGGTAAAATGCGCCTTCCAGTCATTGTAGCGGACAGCCTGCAGGTCGGTGCCTTCGTAATAGACGATTTCCTTGCGATTGCTGGGCGTCTCGCCAGTCAGGTAGGACAGCTGGTTATAGCCATCCAGATGCACCTGATACCCTTCGTACCCCTTTAGCAGATCGGCCGGCAGGTCATTCGATCCGCCTGCGGCGGCGACAAGGGTTGGCATCCAGTCCATACCGGCGAAGATACCGTTCAGAACCTGGCCTTCGGCGATCTTGCCCGGCCAGCGGATGATGGCAGGAACGCGGAACCCGCCCTCCCAGGTGGTGCCCTTTTCGCCCTGGAACGGCGTGGTGCCCCCGTCCGGCCATGTCATGGTTTCGGGGCCGTTATCCGAGGTGAAGATGACGATCGTATTGTCGCTGATCCCCAGTTCGTCCAGGTGCGCCACGACTTTTCCGACATTGTCGTCCAGTTCCTTCATGACCACATCCTGCAGGCCGCGCCCGTCACCCAGCATCGCCTCGTATTCAGGGCTGAGATGGGTCCAGACATGCGCGCGGGCCGGGGCCATCCAGACAAAGAACGGCGTATCGCTGTCCACGGCCCGGTCAATGAAATCGATCGTGTGTGCGGTCACCTCATCGTCCAGCGTTTTCTGGCGCTCTGGCGGCGCGGGGCCGTCATCGGTGATCCGCTGCTTGCCCACCGGTCCCCAGCGCGGATCGACGGTTTCGTCGACCGTATCAGTGGCAAAGGAATGAATGATGTTGCGCGGGCCGAACTGCGCCGTGAACTCGGGATCATCCGGCCAATCCGGGTCAGAGGTGTATTCCATCGCATTGAGATGATAGAGCCAGCCCCAATATTCGTCGAAACCTTTGACCGTAGGCAGGAATTTGTTCAGGTCGCCCAGGTGGTTCTTGCCGAATTGCCCCGTGGTATAGCCCAGGGATTTCAGCATATTGGCCATGGTCGGGTCTTCATCGCTGAGCCCGACCGGATCGCCGGGCAAGCCAACGGTGTGCATGCCGGTGCGCACCGGATACTGGCCAGTGATAAAGGCCGACCGCCCCGCAGTACAGCTGGGCTGTGCGTAATAATCCGTCAGTCGCGCGCCCTGGGCGGCAAGCTGGTCCAGGTTCGGCGTCTGGATGCTTTTGACCCCCTGGTGATAGCTGCCAAGGCTGGCCCAGCCGACATCGTCGGCCATGATGACCAGAATATTGGGCTTTTCCGTATCGGCCGAACCAATCGACGCCGTCGTACACAAGACGGCAACGGCGCTTGTAATCGCTCTGATCTGAAACACGTGCTGAAACTCCTGATAGTGATATCCGGTCCTAGACGCTGTTTTGTTCTTGTCGCAACTTGCGCCTTCACCATTGCAGGTTTTGGAATTAAAACTCGAAAACCTGAAACCAGGGGTGCGCCGATGCTGTCCGAAAAATCACTGTCTGCATTTCTGCTTTTGGCGGAAACCTCCAACTTTCAGCAAGCCGCCAAGCGGATGGGTGTGTCGAACGCATCGCTGTCGCGCTATATATCCCTGGCCGAAGAACAGGTTGGTTTCACGCTGTTCAATCGTCAGCGCGGCAACAGCACACTGACACGCAAGGGCCAGGCTTTTCTGCCCGTTGCGACAAAGCTGCAATCTGACCTGACAGCCTGCGCCGATCTGGCCACGCGAATTCGGCTTGAGACCGATCAGGTTGTGCATGTCGGGTGCGGGCCCCTGACGCCCCGGACCTTGATCTACCCAGCGCTGCGCGCCGCGCAGGCCGAGTATCCGGGTTTGCGCGCCCGCATTGATGTCAGCGCCCGCCAGGCGCCGATTGCCATGCTCGAACAAGGCGCAATCGACATTTATGTCGGCGACCTGACCCACACGGCCGAGGCCGAGAACATCGAGCTGATGATGTTCGAGAAACGCGCCGTTGTGTTTGCCGCCCATGTTTCGCACCCGCTGCACAACCTTGAAAACCCAAGCCTGAACGACGTGTTTTCCTACCCCTTCGCTTCGCCGCATTTGCACAAGCATTGGCGGGCCGCCATCGCACAGGCCCTGGGCGGCACCGCCGAAGCGTCGGCAAAGGTCGATGCCATGCCAACGGTTGAAAGCGACGATTACGCCTTTCTGACGACCCTGCTGCACGACGGCCTTTTCGTTGTGGGCGGCATGCCGGAAACCTTTGCCGATATCTTTGCAGACGGCGATATCGGTTTTGTTCAGGCGACCCCCCAGATCCGCTGGAACATATGCGCCGCGCGGCGCACCGGCGAACATCATGCGGCGGCACAGGTTTTCTGGGAAAAGCTTCGGGACCTTTCGGAATAAAACCGAAATCGCTTCCCCTTTTCTTTGGGCGCATTCTCATGTATGCGCGCGGTATCTGAGACGTTGTGCCCTGACCCCGGCACTCGAACGGAAGATAAATGGGGTCGGCGGCAATGGGGCCGCCACGCAAAACGGGAGACCCGCAGGGGCGGGAGTGCTCTCATCTAGGATACGCATATGTTTGATGTAACGAAGAAATCAATGCAGTGGGGCGAAGAGACGCTGACACTGGAAACCGGCAAGGTTGCCCGTCAGGCTGACGGCAGCGTGATTGCCACGCTGGGTGAAACCAGCGTCATGGCAAACGTGACCTTTGCACGGGCGCAAAAACCCGGTCAGGACTTTTTCCCGCTGACCGTACACTACCAAGAGAAATACTATGCCGCCGGTAAGGTTCCGGGTGGCTTCTTCAAGCGCGAGGCGCGCCCGACCGAAAAAGAGACGCTGACCGCGCGTCTGATCGACCGTCCGATCCGCCCGCTGTTCGTTGACGGCTTCAAAAACGAAGTTCTGGTGATGTGCACCGTGCTGAGCCACGATCTGGTCAACGATCCCGACATCGTTGCGATGATCGCGGCATCCGCTGCCCTGACCATTTCCGGTGCGCCGTTCATGGGCCCGATCGCCGGTGCCCGTGTTGGTTTTGTGGATGGCGAATACGTCCTGAACCCGACCGTCGATGACATGCAGGACCTGCGCCTGAACCCCGAACAGCGTCTGGACCTGGTTGTTGCCGGCACCAAAGACGCCGTGATGATGGTGGAATCCGAAGCATACGAGCTGTCCGAGGCAGAGATGCTGGGCGCGGTGAACTTTGCACACGCGCAGATTCAGCCGGTGATCGACCTGATCATCAGCCTTGCCGAAGAAGCGGCAAAAGAGCCGTTTGATTTCCAGGCGCCGGATTATTCCGAGCTGTACGCCGCTGTTAAGGCTGCCGGTGAAGAGCAGATGCGCGCCGCCTTCGCAATCACCGACAAGCAAGAGCGCACCGCCGCTGTTGCCGCGGCCCGCGAAGCGATCAAGGAAGCACTGACCGAGGAACAGCTGGAAGACGGCAACCTCGGCTCCGCAATGAAAAAGCTGGAAGCTGGCATTCTGCGCGGCGACGTCGTCAAAGGCGGCAAGCGGATCGATGGTCGTTCGACCACCGATATCCGCTCGATCGTTGCAGAAACCTCGATGCTGCCGCGGACCCACGGTTCCGCCCTGTTCACCCGTGGTGAAACACAGGCGCTGGCCGTGACCACGCTGGGCACCGGTGACGATGAGCAATTCATCGACGCGCTGCATGGCAACTTCAAATCGAACTTCCTGCTGCACTATAACTTCCCGCCCTATTCGGTTGGTGAAGTTGGCCGCGTCGGTGGCCCGGGCCGTCGTGAAATCGGCCACGGCAAGCTGGCATGGCGCGCCCTGCAGGCGGTTCTGCCTGCGGCGACCGACTTCCCCTACACGATCCGCATCGTGTCCGAGATCACCGAATCCAACGGCTCGTCCTCGATGGCGTCGGTCTGTGGCGGTTCGCTGTCGATGATGGATGCGGGCGTTCCGCTGAAAGCACCGGTTGCCGGTGTGGCCATGGGTCTGATCCTGGAAGATGACGGCGAATACGCCATCCTGTCGGACATTCTGGGTGACGAAGATCACCTGGGCGACATGGACTTCAAAGTGGCTGGTACCGAAAACGGCATCACCTCGTTGCAGATGGACATCAAGGTCGCAGGCATCACGCCCGAGATCATGGAAAAAGCCCTGGCACAAGCCAAGGACGGCCGGATGCACATTCTGGGTGAGATGGGCAAAGCCCTGTCCGAGACCAACGATTTCTCGGTCCACGCGCCGCGTATCGAAACCATGAACATCCCGACCGACAAGATCCGCGAAGTGATCGGCTCGGGCGGTAAGGTCATTCGTGAAATCGTCGAAGTGTCCGGCGCCAAGGTCGACATCAACGACGACGGCGTCATCAAGATCGCCTCGCCCGATGGTGAATCGATCAAGAAGGCCTATGAGATGATCCACTCGATCGTCGCCGAGCCGGAAGAGGGCCAGGTCTACACCGGCAAAGTGGTCAAGATCGTCGACTTCGGTGCCTTCGTGAACTTCTTTGGCAAGCGCGACGGTCTGGTCCACGTATCCCAGATCGAAAACCGCCGCCTGAACCATCCGTCGGATGTTCTGAAGGAAGGTCAGGAAGTAAAGGTCAAGCTCTTGGGCTTTGACGATCGCGGCAAGGTCCGCCTGTCGATGAAAGTTGTCGATCAGGAAACCGGTGAAGAGATCGTTCCCGAGAAAAAAGAAAAGAAAGAGGAAAGCGCCGACTAATTCGGCCACCGCTTTCGGAAATGAAAGGCCCCGGTCATTGACCGGGGCCTTTTTTGCTGGATGGCAGAGCCAGTCACCCCTGTCGAAACCCCTGTAAATTCACACCTTCTGCGGGTATGATGGGGCAAGCAGTTTCGTATCAAAGAGGCAGTTTCCGCTCATGTCATTCATTACGATCCTCCAAATCGACGGCGACCCGCTTAGCAACACGGATGTCACTGTCCTGAACAGCTATCAGGTCGAAGTCATCGACAACGACAATTTGCTGGAAGACCCGGACGCTGATGGCGGCCAACAGCTGGATGTAAGCGGTGTGCCAGGTTTCCAAGGGGATTCAACCAATTTCGAGACATTCGAAACCTATGCCGGCGATATCGGCGGCCAACCCGTTACTTTCACGCTCGTTCAGTTTTCCAACCCGCAATATATCATCGTTACGTCCGGCGATGTTTCGGACGGCGACACGATTGCAAACACAAACAACTCGATCATCGGCGCACCGCCTTCGCCATACGAATCGCTGCCGTCCTTTGTCTGTTTCACCTCAGGGTCGTTGATCCTGACCCCCACCGGCCCGCGCCTGATCGAGACGCTGAAGCCGGGCGATCTGGTAGTTGTCGGCGATGGCAGCAACAAACCCGTCCGCTGGATCGGCCGCCGGAACCTGTCCGCCGCAGAACTGAAACAGGACCCGCGGTTCTGCCCGGTCCGGATCAGGGCGGGCGGGCTTGGCCCCAAGCGCCCCAGCCGCGACCTGCTGGTTTCCCCGCAACACCGGATTGCTGTCGCCTCGGCCGAAATCGAACTGCACCACTTTGCACCCATGATGCTGGCCCCTGCCAAGGGTCTGGTGAACGGGGAAGATATCGAACAACTGCCGCCTGACCAGGATGTCGAATATATTCACATCCTGTTTGACCAGCATGAGTTGGTGAATGTCGAAGGCGTCTGGTCTGAATCCTTCTATCCCGGCGATTTCACCCTTGGCGCAATGGCCCCTGCGGTTCAACGCGAACTCCGCACCCTGTTTCCCGAGATTTTCCAAGGAAACGGGGCCTATGGTGATACCGCGCTGCCGGTTCTGAAACCCTACGAGGTGGACATGCTGCGCGCCAACCTGTCCACACCCGACGGCAACACCCCCCTGCCTGCCGGTCACTGACGCCGGCAGAGCAGATCAAACAACAGATTTCCCTGGGAACAGGCCATCTTACCCTGACGTCCAGCACCAGCCTGAAACAGTCCGGTTTCGCTTTCCCAGCCCGGCTGCCTGCTTTATGCAAGGATGTCATGCAATCCTTTGTCATTCATATGTCAGCCAGTACCGCGCGGCGCGCCAATGCCGAACAGCTTTGCCGCGACCTGCCACAGGCCGAGCTTTTCTAGGCAGTAAACGGCCGCGATCCCGATCAGGTCTCGGACGTGGTACTGCACCCCGGAAACCTGCATCGCCCCCATTACCCATTTGCCCTGCGCCCCGCCGAAATCGGTGTCTTTCAAAGCCATCGGCGTATCTGGCGCAAACTCGTCGATGAAAAGATCGACCTGGCCATCATCGCCGAAGACGACCTGAGGATCGACACCCGGCGGATGACGGCGGCGCTACAAATGCTGCAGCCGATTGCAACGCCCGACCACTATATCCGCATCCCGGTCAAACAGCGCGAAACCCCTGCCCAAACGCTCGCCCAACAGGATGGGCTGCGCCTGATCCTGCCAAGGATCATCGGGCTGCAATGCGTGTGCCAAGTCGTCGGACGAAAGGCCGCCGCACGCCTGCTGGCCGCAACGGATCAGATCGACCGACCCGTCGATACGTTCCTGCAAATGCACTGGCTCACAGGTCAGCCAATTCACGCCCTGCAAGGCAGCGGAAACCAGGAAGTCGCGCGGGAAATCGGTGGCTCGACCATTCAGTCCAGACCACCGCTGACTGACAAGCTGACCCGCGAATTCAAACGCGCGTCATACCGAATGAAACTGCACCTGAAACCACAGCGCCCGCCTGCTTCATTTGGCTAAAAAAATCCTCGGGGTTGGGGGGGCAGACAGCCCCCCCCTTTGACCCGATCAGGCTCAGCTCGGCGCCTTGGTCTTGCGCAGATACGGAAAGATCGTTTCGAATTCGCCAAATTTCGCCTTGGCATCTTCGTTGGACACCGATGGCGGGATGATCACGTCCTCGCCCGGGGTCCAGTTTGCAGGGGTGGCCACGCCTTTGGCGCTCATCTGCAAACCATCCAAGGCGCGCAGGATCTCGGCAAAGTTCCGGCCAACGGTCATCGGATAGGTCATCGACAGCTTCAACTGCTTGTCCGGCCCAATGATAAAGACCGATCGCACGGTCGCGCTGTCGGCCGGGGTACGGCCGTCGGGCAGATAGGCTTCGGCCGGTAGCATGTCAAAGGCCTTGGAAACCGCCAGCCCGTCATCGGCAATGATCGGAAAGCCGGGATTGGCCTTGCCATAGGCCTCGATATCCTTTTTCCACTTCTTGTGATCCTCGACCCCGTCAACCGACACGCCGATCACCTTGGTGTTGCGCGCGGCCCATTCGTCGTTCAGCTGCGCCACGGCTGAAAACTCGGTGGTGCAGACCGGCGTGAAATCCTTGGGGTGCGAGAACAGAATTGCCCAGCTGTCGCCGATCCAATCGTGGAACTGGATGGTTCCCTGGTCTGTCTCTGCGGTGAAATTCGGTACGGTATCGTTGATGCGCAAACCCATGGGGCATCTCCTCTCGTTGCATGAAAACCGACTCGGTTGCTGTAAACCTAAACACTTTGCGCTCAGGTTAAACCACCTGCGTTCGATTGCCTTGCCCAAACCTTGGACCTGCAACCCGTCCTGCGGGCTTTTCCCCGAAATTCTGCCCCTTGCCGGGCCTGCATACCGGTGACACAGTGACGCCGATAACCGACCGCCTGGTCGATTGATTCCTGTTCTGGAGAGAACGAGCCATGATCGAAAAACGCGATTTCTATATCAACGGAAAATGGGTCGCCCCATCGGCAGCGCATGATTTCAAGGTCATCGACCCCTCGACCGAAGACCCCTGCGCGGTCATATCGCTGGGTTCTGAGGCCGACACAAACGCCGCCGTCGCCGCCGCCAAAGCCGCCCTGCCCGGCTGGATGGCGACCCCGGTCGAAGACCGCATCGCGCTGGTCGAAAAGCTGGTCGAGGCCTATGCCGCACGTTCCGAAGACCTGGCACAGGCCATGTCGTTAGAGATGGGCGCACCGATCGACATGGCGCGGACCCAGCAATCCGGCGCCGGCACATGGCACCTGAAAAACTTCATCCGCGCGGCCCGTGCGTTTCAGTTCGACCGCCCGCTGGGCGATCATGCACCCAACGATCGGATCATCTATGAGGCGGTCGGCGTAGCTGCGCTGATCACGCCGTGGAACTGGCCGATGAACCAGATCACGCTGAAAGTGGGCGCCGCGGCAATCGCAGGATGCACGATGGTGCTGAAACCGTCGGAACAAAGCCCGCTGAACGCAATGATCTTTGCCGAATTGATGGACGAGGCAGGATTCCCCCCCGGCGTGTTCAACCTTGTCAACGGCGACGGCGCGGGCGTCGGCTCGCAGCTTTCGGCACATCCGGATGTCGACATGGTCAGCTTCACCGGCTCAACCCGCGCGGGCACGGCAATTTCCAAGAACGCCGCCGAGACGCTCAAGAAAGTGCATCTGGAACTGGGCGGCAAGGGCGCGAATGTTGTCTTTGCCGATGCCGATGAAAAGGCCGTCAAACGCGGTGTGCTGCACATGATGAACAACACCGGCCAAAGCTGCAACGCGCCCAGCCGTATGCTGGTGCAACGCCCGATCTATGATCAGGCGGTGGCGACGGCGGCCGAGGTGGCGAACAAGGTCTCGGTCGGGCCCGCATCGCAAGAAGGCCGCCATATCGGCCCGGTCGTGAACGAGGTGCAGTGGACCAAGATTCAGGACCTGATCCAGAAAGGCATCGACGAAGGCGCGCGCCTCGTGGCCGGTGGCACCGGGCGTCCCGAGGGGCTGAACAAGGGTTTCTATGTCCGCCCCACTGTGTTTGCCGATGCCAACAACCAGATGACCATCGCGCGCGAGGAAATCTTTGGCCCGGTCCTGACCATGATCCCCTTTGATACCGAGGAAGAGGCCGTCGAAATCGCCAATGACACCCCCTATGGGCTGACCAACTATGTCCAGACACAGGACGGTGCCCGCGCCAACCGCATGGCGCGCGTGTTGCGGTCCGGCATGGTCGAGATGAACGGGCAATCGCGCAGCGCCGGTTCGCCCTTTGGCGGCATGAAGCAATCGGGCAACGGGCGCGAAGGCGGCGTCTGGGGGCTTGAGGATTTCCTTGAGGTCAAGGCCGTCGGCGGCTGGGCTTCCGAATAACAAGACGACCTTTTCAAGTTTTTAGGGCGAGGCGCATCGCGTGCCTCGCCCTTTTTCCTAGGCCGGTCGGACCACAAGCTGCGGTTCGCCGTCCGATGTTTTCCGGGGTGACCGCCCGTCCCATCCGATTTCGCCGCTGACACGCTGGCGAAAGGACGAAAAGCTGTCGAACCGGACCACATCAACGGGCCGGTCGAACTGAAGCGTGACGCGACGCCGCGCGCCATCCCCCAGTACCGTCATTCCGCGAATTTCCGCCGTAAACGGCTGACCCAGATAGTGTCCGGCAACCCTGTCACCAACGCGCAGGCGCATCCGGTTGCCGACACTGGCATGCAGCGTATTCCAGTCTCGGGCGCCAAATTGATGCGCAATCATTTCCAACGCTTCGCCGTGGGACAGCGAAACACCGCTGCCGCGCAGTTTCTCGCGCAGACGTTTCGCCTGCGCCTTCAGTTCGTCGATCGAGGGGATCGTTTCCGAATTTTCCATTTCTTGCCTCGTTTCCAAAAACGGGCGCGTGATCAGGACGGGGCTCGCATTGCCATCCGCGCGCCGGGAAAGGGCAACAGATGTTTCTTCTGAACCGGGTTTCACCTTGGCCAAACGACCGCGAGCGGCAGGGGACCCGAACCTGCGGCGCCTTTTGGCAGGCCAACGCCGCGCTGTCAATCAGGCATCGGCCTGTGCCGCCTCAAAGGCCAGCATGGCGCGCTTGACTGGCAGCCCCCAGTGATAACCACCCAAGCCCCCGGATTTACGCAGCGCCCGGTGACAGGGGATCAGCCAACTGACCGGGTTTCGGCCCACCGCCGTGCCCACCGCCCGCACCGCCTGCGGTGACCCCACGCGCTGTGCAATCTCGGAATAGGTTGTGACCTGCCCCGATGGGATATGCATCAGCGCCTCCCATACCTTGATCTGCAGGGGCGAGCCTATCAGATACAATGGCGTCGGCTCCAAACGGCCACCCGCCGCGCCAAAAGCGCTCAGAACCCAAGGACGCAAGCGCATCGGGTCTTCCACGAACGCGGCCTGCGGCCACCGCGACAGCATGTCCTCCATCGCCTCTTCCTCGCCCGTTTCGGCGCCGAAGGCGATGCCACAGATGCCCTTGTCCGTGCCCATGACCAGTGCCGGGCCAAAGGGGCTTTCGAACCAGCCCCAATAAATCGTCAGGCCCGCGCCCCTGCGGGCGTATTCGCCGGGGCTCATGGATTCCCATTTCAGGAACAAATCATGCAGGCGCCCGCTGCCGGACAGGCCGACATTATGCGCGGTCTCAAGCGTGGTGAACCGCTCGCGCAGCAATGCCTTGGCATGGCCCAATGTCAGGTATTGCTGGTACCGCTTGGGCGACACGCCGGTCCAGCGTGAGAACAGGCGCTGAAAATGCGCGGGGCTCATATCCATCTGGCGAGCCAGTTCCTCAAGGCTGAGGGTTTCACCGCCCTGGTCGATCAGCTCGATCGCCCGGCGCATGACGTTATAGTGATAGCCGCCTTCACGGGTCTGGACATTCATGGCGCACACCTCTTGCTCAACTGCTCCGATCTTAGCCGCTCTGCCGCGGCCAGAGCGACCCGAAACTTGCGCATTGGCTTTGGGCTTGTGTCACTGACCAACGGGCGGCATTAAGGCGCGGATGGCAAAGCAACTCGATTACCACACGATCCACGAGATCTTTACGCGTTTCCAGGACGCCGACCCCGAACCCAAGGGTGAGCTGGATCATGTGAACGTCTACACTCTGGTCGTCGCGGTGGCGCTGTCGGCGCAGGCCACAGATGCGGGGGTCAACAAGGCCACGCGCGCGCTGTTCCAGATCGCCGATACGCCGCAAAAGATGCTGGATCTTGGCGAAGAGGGTCTGATCGAACATATCAAGACCATCGGCCTGTTCCGCCAGAAGGCCAAGAACGTCATCAAACTCAGCCGCATTCTGGTTGACGACTATGGCGGCGAGGTGCCCAATTCCCGCGCCGCGCTGCAATCACTGCCCGGTGTCGGGCGCAAGACCGCCAATGTTGTTCTGAACATGTGGTGGCGGTATCCGGCGCAGGCAGTGGACACGCATATCTTTCGCGTCGGCAACCGCACCGGCATCTGCCCCGGCAAACATGTGGACGCGGTTGAACGCGCCATCGAGGACAACATTCCGGTCGATTTCCAGCTGCATGCGCATCACTGGCTGATCTTGCATGGCCGCTATCATTGCAAGGCGCGCAAGCCGCAATGCCCGACCTGCATCATCCGCGATCTCTGTCAATTCGAGGACAAAACCCAATGAAGACCTACCAGCTTGTCGGCATCGGAAATGCCGTTGTGGACGTGATTTCCCAGGCCGATGACAATTTCCTTGAACTGATGGGGATCGAGAAGGGCATCATGCAACTGATCGAGCGCGACCGGGGCGAGGTGTTGTATGGCGCGATGGAAAGCCGGGTGCAAACGCCAGGCGGTTCGGTCGCCAACACCATCGCAGGGGCTGGCGCGCTGGGGCTTGAGGCCGCTTTCATCGGGCGCGTCCATGACGACGCGCTGGGACGCTTCTATGCCGATGCGATGAACGAAGACGGCGTGGATTTCGTGAACCCGCCTGTGCCCGGTGGCGAACTGCCGACCTCACGCTCGATGATCTTCGTGTCGCCCGATGGCGAACGGTCGATGAACACCTATCTTGGCATCTCGTCCGAACTGTCCTCGAAAGACGTATCAAGCGACGTGGCGGGCAACAGCCAGATCATGTTCCTTGAAGGCTATTTGTTCGACAAGGAAAAGGGCAAGGCCGCGTTTCTTGAAGCCGCGCGCGACTGCCACAAGGGCGGCGGCAAGACCGGCATCGCCATTTCCGACCCGTTCTGCGTCGAACGGCACCGGTCCGACTTCCTGTTGTTGATCGAACATGAGCTGGATTTCGTCATCGGCAACGAGGCCGAGATCAAATCGCTGTTCGAAACCGACGATCTTGAGGAGGCGCTGGCCAAAACCGCCGAGATCTGCCCTCTGGTCGTCTGCACCCGGTCGGGCGACGGGGTGACGGTTCTGAATGGCGAGGCCCGCATCGACGTACCGGTGCAAAAGGTCGTGCCTGTGGATGCAACCGGCGCCGGCGACCAGTTCGCCGCCGGTTTCCTGTTCGGCATGGCCACGGGTCGCGATTACGAGACCTGCGCCCGCATGGGCAATGTCTGCGCCCGCGAGGTGATCAGCCATATCGGACCCCGCCCCGAGGCGAATATGGTCGAGTTGCTGCGGGAAGAGGGGCTGGTTTGACCAAAGGCAATTCACGGGTGTGACACGTGCAGAAACTTACCTCTCATCTGTCCGGAGAGCTTGGCGAAACCTTAGCATTGGCCAAGTTTATTTCTGTCGGGTTGCATGCCTACGTAAGCCCCCCCGGCGCGCCGGGGCACGATATTATAGTGGTGACGCCAGACGGTCCTAAATCTGTCGAAGTAAAAACAAGGCAATTCGTGGATCGGTTGTCTGAAATCACCCGTTGGCCGGTTAACATGAACACGAAGGCGGGCGCAGATTTCTTTTTGTTCATTGAGCTGAACCTTAGGAGCCTTGAACCCAAGTTTTACCTTTTGTCCCAAAGCCAGGCAAAAGAAACTCACCGAAATAACAAGGGCGGCGGAAGTTGCGTGCCGACCCTGGTTCGTACGTCCGTTGCGCCCAACGATTTCAGCGCGCTAACAGGCGAACCACCCGAAGGCATGCCCGTGCCCAAACCCGATCCAGCAACGTCCGAACTCCGTAAAACGATAGATCGGCAAGTCGAATACGGCGGACGTCGAATTGTTCAATACACGTGTCAGAGCATCGACGTTTTTGTGGGTGACAAGCTTCAAAGCAATGCAATCGAAAACCTGCGCGAGATTGCGGCAAAGCTGGATGTGTCCGAATATAACGATGCAGGCGGAGTTCGAAATACGCGTCAGCTTGGCAAAGTTGTCATCGACGCCATAGTCGGACAGAAAGTACTATAAGCGCACCCGCGCTGACGACCGTTGCCAGGTGGCTTGTGCGGCGTCACAGCATCGGACAAGCAACTGATCGCCTCACCCCAAATACGCCCCAAACGCCTCCACCACTTTCATGTAAACATCCCGCTTGAACGGCACGATTTCCTCAACCAGCCGGTCTGAGCGTTGCCATTTCCACCGGGTAAACTCGGGATGATCGGTTTCGATGTCGATCTGCTCGTCCTTCCCCAGAAACCGCATCAGGTACCATTTCTGCTCTTGCCCGCGATAACGGCCTTTCCAGATCTTCGGCACGATGTCGTGGGGCAGGTCATAGGGCAGCCAGCCGTCGGTCTCGGCGATGATCTCAACCAGATCGGCGGTGACGCCGGTTTCTTCCCACAGCTCACGCAGCGCGGCATCGCGAGGGTCTTCGCCCTTGTCCACGCCGCCCTGCGGCATCTGCCAG
Source organism: Alphaproteobacteria bacterium (assembly GCA_030427405.1). Classification (GTDB taxonomy): domain Bacteria; phylum Pseudomonadota; class Alphaproteobacteria; order Rhodobacterales; family Rhodobacteraceae; genus Ruegeria. The sequence goes on from JAUHXK010000002.1 coordinate 235,705, forward strand.
GCATCCTTGTGACGGTCGTTGCGCTGGCCGACGAAAATCTGGCCCTGCGCATTCATCAGCATCAGCCCGACACAGGGGCGATAAGGCAGTTTGGCGATTTCTTCGGGGGTCATGCGCGGCCTCATGGGTTGTTCGGTCCACCTGTAACAAGCACCGTCAGGTCCGCAAAGGGGGTGACGTTAGGTTTCGCGTGACAAGCTTTACGTTCACGTCAATCTAAGCCTCGTATTTCGGGAGGGAGAGTTCGCCATGACTGCGTACCCAAACATGCTGGCCCCGCTGGATCTGGGCTTTACCACGCTGAAAAACCGCGTGCTTATGGGTTCAATGCACACAGGGCTGGAAGAAACCGGCGACTGGAACCGGGTGGCCGAGTTCTATGCCGATCGTGCCCGCGGCGGTGTGGCGCTGATGGTGACGGGTGGCATTGGCCCAAACCTCGAAGGTTCGGTTCTGCCCGGCGCGTCGATGATGACCAACGATAAAGAGGTCGCGAACCACGCGATCGTTACCCAGCGCGTGCATGAGGCGGGCGGCAAGATCGCCATGCAGATCCTGCATGCGGGGCGCTATGCTTATGGGCCAAAATGCGTGGCACCCAGCCCGGTAAAGTCTCCGATCTCGCCCTTTCCGCCGAATGAGCTGGATGAAGACGGGATCGAGAAACAGATCAGCGACATCGTGAACGCCGCCGTGCTGGCCCAGAAGGCGGGCTATGACGGGGTCGAGATCATGGGGTCCGAGGGGTATTTCCTGAACCAGTTCCTGGTCACCCACACCAACAAGCGCACTGACCGCTGGGGCGGCTCCTATGAAAACCGGATGCGCCTGCCAATCGAAGTGGTTCGCCGCACGCGTGAGGCCGTGGGCACCGATTTCATCATCATCTATCGCCTGTCGATGATTGACCTGATCCCCAACGGTTCCACCCATGACGAGGTTGTGGAACTGGCGCAGCGGATCGAACAGGCGGGAGCCACGATCATCAACACCGGCATCGGCTGGCATGAGGCGCGGATTCCGACGATTGCCACCAGTGTTCCGCGCGCGGCCTTTGCATGGGTCACCAAGAAACTGATGGGCAAGGTGGGCATCCCGGTGATCACCTCGAACCGGATCAACTCGCCCGAGGTCGCCGAAGAGGTTCTGTCCACCGGTTGCGCCGACATGGTGTCGCTGGCCCGGCCCATGCTGGCGGATGCGGATTTCGTGAACAAGGCCATCGCCGGTCAATCCGCGCAGATTGCGCCCTGCATCGCCTGCAACCAGGCCTGCCTGGACCACACGTTCAGCGGCAAGCTGACCTCGTGCCTGGTCAATCCGCGCGCCTGCCACGAGACCGAATTGGTCATCACCCAGGCGGATGCGGCGAAAAAGGTTGCCATCGTGGGCGCGGGCCCGGCGGGTCTGTCCACCGCCATGACAGCCGCCCAGCGTGGCCATGACGTGACCCTGTTTGACCGCGCTGCCGAGATTGGCGGGCAGTTGAACATGGCAAAGCAGGTTCCGGGGAAAGAAGAGTTCTGGGGGCTGGTCGACTGGTACCGCACGATGATTGCGGATCTGGGTGTTCGGGTCGAGTTGAACCGCGACGTATCGGCGGATGATCTGGTTGGCTTTGACGAGGTTGTCATCGCCACCGGTGTCACCCCGCGCGATCCGCAGATTCCGGGGCAGGAGCGTCGCAAAGTGGTCAGCTATGTCGACGTGCTGCGTGACAAGGCCGAGGTCGGGAAATCCGCCGCCGTAATCGGCGCGGGCGGTATTGGCTTTGACGTGTCAGAATTCCTGCTGGAAGACGGCCACAGCCCGACCATTGATCTGCCCCTATGGATGAAGGAATGGGGCGTGACCGACCCCGCAGAACATCGATCGGGCCTGGCTCCCGAAGGGCCTCAGCCTGCGGCGCCAAAGCGGCAGGTCACGTTGCTGCAACGCAAGAAACAGGCGCATGGCAAGGGGCTGGGCAAGACAACCGGCTGGATTCACCGTGCCACGCTGAAGATGAAGGATGTCAATTTCGTGGGTGGCGTGAATTACGAACGCATCGACGATGACGGACTGCATGTCAGCTTTGGCGAGGACCGCGCGGACCCAACCGTCATCGCCGCCGATACGATTGTTCTGTGTTCCGGTCAGGTCTCGGAACGGTCACTGGCCGACGCGCTGATCGAACGTGGGATCGGGTGTCATGTGATCGGCGGTGCGGATGTGGCCGCCGAGTTGGACGCCAAGCGCGCCATTAACCAGGGCACCCGGTTGGCGGCCAAGCTGTGAGCCAAAGGCCCTGTCGGTCTAATCCGCCAGGGCCAGCTTGACGCCCAACGCACCAAAAGCTGTCGCAAAGCAGCGCCTGATCCACGCCATGACAGAGGGGCGCCGGATGACATAGTCGCGCGCCAGGGCTGCACAGGCCCCATAGGCGACAAAGACAACCAGCGTCATCGCCATGAAGACAAACGCAAGCATGATCAACTGGGCATTGGCATTTGCCGTACCGGCGGGCAAAAATTGCGGCAGGAAGGCCAGAAAGAACAGCGACAGCTTTGGATTAAGCACATTGATCAGGATACCGGTGACCACGGTTTTCCGGTAACTTGCCGCGGATTTGTCGGTGCTGAGCTCCATCGCGCCACCGTCCCGCACGATGCCCCATGCCATATAGAACAGGTACAGGACGCCAAGGTATTTGAGCACCTGAAATGCCAGCGCACTTGTGTGCAGCAGGGCCGCAAGCCCAATGATGCTGGCCACGGCCGCCGGGACAATTCCCAGCGTGCAGCCGATCGCCGCCGCCGTGCTGGCGCGAAAGCCGCGGCCAAGCCCGACGGCCAGCGTGTAGATTACGCCCGTACCGGGCAACAGGACCACGATCAGCGAGGTCAGAATGAATTCCAAAGACATCGGCATCCCTCTCAATTCGGGCACATGCTTTCCGAGTTTCCACGGCAAGTAAAGGCGCGCGTTTCAACGCCTCGGTTTGCGCAGGTCTTCCGGCACCTGATCCCGGTCGGTAAGACCATAGTCGCGAGACACGGCAGCCACCCGCAGGCGGTAACCCTGAAACAACCCCGCTCGTCCGCGCGATTGCGCCCCGCGATGCTGGGTCATGCCGCGCCATTCCGCCACCGCCGCCTCGTCCCGCCAAAAGGACAGCGACAAGTATTTGCCGGGCGAGGTCAGGCTTTGGAACCGCTCGACCGAAATAAAGCCGTCGATCTGGTCCAGCAGCGGCCTCAGGTCGGCCGCGATATCCAGATAGGTCTGGGTTTCGCCTTCGGCAGGCTCGACCTCGAAAATGACTGCGATCATGAGGGTTCTCCGTGCGGTGTGGACACGCGTTTGAGCCAGGTCCGGTCCTCGCGCAGGATAAAGCGTTCCTTTTGGGCAAAGGCATAGTTCTGCTGCCCCAGCGGGTCGGCTGCCAGACGGGCGCGATAGGCTTCGTATTCGGCCAGATTGGGAATGTCGTAGATACCATAGGCCAGCGTCGAAGACCCTTCGTGCGGGGCGTAGTAACCGATCAGGTCGGCGCCGCAGCGCGGGATCGCCTGCCCCCAATTGCGCGCATAGGTTTGAAACTGGTCTTTCTTTGTCGGGTCGATCTGGTAGCGGATGATACAGGTCAGCATGGTAGTCTCCGGTTGGTTACGAGGGTCAGCATAGCCTCTTGGCTGGCGCTCATGCTTCGACTAAGATCGAACTATGAAAGACGGGCCGGATATCGCACAGATCGCGGCACTGATCGGTGACCCTGCGCGCGCGAACATGCTGTCGGCGCTGATGTCGGGCAAGGCGCTGACCGCCGGAGAACTTGCGCGCGAGGCAGGTATCAGCCCGCAGACCGCCAGTTCCCATCTGAGAAAATTGCTGGATGGCGGATTGGTCCGTGTCCGCGGACAGGGACGCCACAAATATTACGGGCTGTCCGGCGAGGATGTGGCACTTGCGTTGGAAAACCTGATGGGTCTGGCCGCAAGGCGTGGGCACCTGCGCACACGCACTGGCCCAAATGACGCCGAAATGCGGGATGCGCGGGTCTGCTACAACCACCTTGCTGGCAGCAAGGGCGTGCAGTTGTTTACCGCCATGCGCGCCAAGGGATTCGTGACCGTGACCGATGACACGGTCGCCCTGACCGAATCCGGGGCCCGTTTCTGCACCGGCTTTGGCATTGATCTTGCTGCCCTGAACAAAAGCCGCGCCCCACTGTGCCGACCCTGCCTGGATTGGAGCGAGAGAGAAACGCACCTGGCCGGCAAGCTTGGCCGCGCGATGCTGGCGCGGATGGAACAGATCGGTTGGCTGGCGCGCAAAACCGACAGCCGCGTTATCAGGTTCACCCGTATTGGCGCCGCGCAGTTCGCCGACCAGTTCAGGGTCTGACCGTCATTCGACCGTGATTGTTATGACGTCGGAAACAACCGGCGTGGCATGCGGAACGTGGCCTGCATCCCCCAATACCAGTTGCAGCGTGTGCGTCCCCGGCGCAAGGTCCAGCGTCACTTCGGTCTGTCCGCCACCGAAATGCAGGTGATTGTCATCCGCCGGGATGCCATAGGCCAGCTCATCCGCGCCATCAGCGCCCTGCCCTAGCGGCGGGCGGTCGATCAGCAAGTGGTGATGGCCCGTGTTTTCCTTTTCCGTTCCAGCCGGGGCAACGCCCATACCGCTGAGGCCAAACACGACAGTAACGGGCGATTGAACCGTATCCCCATCCGCGAGATTCACGAAATACACCTTTGCATCGGGGCTGGCAGGCGTTTCACCCCCGGCCATTGCGACAGACGCAATCAGGCTAAGGGCGGCGGCAAAAAACGTTTTCATAATTTCCTCCTTGGTCACAATCTTGCCATTCTGAGCATAACATGGTCGGCCATTCACGGGGAAAACCCGGCATAAACAGGCCCGTGGCCATTTGGAAACTACTGTTTCCGCGTTTCCGTACAGCAAACGATCCGATTCAAATCCCTGATATTATCCCATGTATGCCCCGTTTCCGCCCAGATTGGCGGCCAATGTCAGGCAACGAACCAAGACCTGGGGTAGAAGTATGGACCGACTGACCGAAATGGAGGCCTTCGCCAATGTGGTGGACCAGGGCGGCTTTACCGATGCGGCCAAGAAGATGGGCATTTCCAAATCGGCCGTGTCAAAACACGTGTCGAGCCTTGAGGCACGATTGGGTGCGCGCCTGCTGAACCGCACGACTCGTCGCGTTTCACCGACCGAGATCGGCCTGGCCTATTATGACCGCGCGCGCCGCGTCCTGAACGATGCCGGTGAGGCCGATGCGCTGGTCACGTCGATGCAATCCGCACCGTCGGGGCTGTTGCGTATCAGCGTGGCGACCGATTTTGGCGTGAACCACCTTTCTCCGGTCTTGTCGGATTTCTTGTCGGCTTTCCCCGACATCACTGTGAACATGGTGTTGAACAACCGATATGTGGAACTGATCTCGGAAGGGTTCGATGTCGCTGTTCGCATCGGCGAACTTGAAGACAGCACATTGCGCGCCCGCAAGCTGACCGAAACGGTCAAGCGCATGGTGGCCGCACCCAGCTATGTCGAAAAATTCGGCCGCCCCCTGAAGATCGACGACCTGAACGAACACAAGCTGCTGCACTATTCCAGCCAGTCTTCGGGCAATGTTTGGAAACTGACTGCGCCTTCGGGCGAAAAAAGGCAGGTCCGCACCGCAGGCTGGCTGAGCGTGAATGACGGGCAGTCCCTGTTGAACGCCGCCATTTCAGGGCTGGGGATCGCCTATCTGCCCAGCTATCTGTATGCGGATGCGTTGAAATCGGGCGAGGTGGTCGACGCCATGCCCTCTCTGCCTGACGAGGTTCAGGGCGTTTACGCGGTTTACCCGCCGGGCCGGTTTACCCAGCCCAAGGTCCGGGCCTTCATTGATTTTCTCGTCGATTCCTTTGCAGAAAAAGGTCCGATGGACTGGTGAATTCTCCCCGTGGAAACTGGACGGCCCGCATCGCCTAATGCGGGTCTTTTTTTGCCCAGGCACCGGGGTTTAATTGAGCAGCAACACCGCCTCGACCCGGCGGTTCAGGCTGCGGCCCTGCGCTGTCGCATTTGATGCCATCGGCGCCAGGTAGCCGACGCCTTTTGCCTCGATCCGGTCGGGCGCGACGCCATGGGCGTCGATCAGCCGGGTGCGAACGGCCTCGGCGCGCCGGGTGCTGACGGCAATATTGGCCTGTAGGTCCCCGGTATCATCGGTATGGCCGACCAAAGCCAGTCGGGTGCCCGGATTAGCTGCCAGATACGCCGCCAGCCGGGTCAACGACGGGAACGGTCCAGGGCCAAGGGCCACCTCGCCGGTCTGAAAGCTTAGATCCCGGAGGACGACATGCCCGTCCTGCACCAGGGTCGAAATCAGCGCATCGCTACCGGGTTCGGGGGGGCGGGCCGTCGGTGTCGGCGCAGGCGCGGACAGGCCCGATGACACCCGGATCAGTTGAACATAGCCATCGGGCGCATTGCGGCTGACCAGCAGGCTCAGCACATCCGTGCCGCGTTGGGCAGACAGGAACCGATAGTCATTGATGGCGACATACATATCCGGGGTTGGCACGACCTCGGTCCCGTACCGGAAGTCAAAGCCGCCACAGGCACGCGCTTCGCACTGAAACAGGATTTCGTACCCCTGCGCTTCGATCTGTTCGCGCATCGGCGCCATGATCTGCAAGGTCGTGCTTGCCCCGATCTGCATGCGCCAGGTGAACCTTTCGACGCGCCCTTCGACCTGGCGCACCGGTATTGTGCCGTCGGCAAAGACACCAATCGGAAGATCATAGCTGTCCAACGCACTGATCCGTTCGCTCACCAGGCGCGACCCGGCGGGCAGGGTCAGGTCCTGTGCAACCGCAGGGCCGCAGAGCACCAGAATCAGCAGAGCAAGCGTACGGATCATCGGTGTTGCGCGTGATATTCCGGGTTCGGAACCATGGCCGTCGCGCTGGCAACGCGGTTGGACATGTTGAAAAAACCGGCCACGTTGGCAATGTCCCAGATGTCGCGGTCCGAAAAGCCCGCATCGCGCAGGGCCTGGCGGTCCGGTTCCTCGATTTCGGCGCTGGCGGTGGTCATCTTGGCCGCAAAATCCAGCATCGCTCGTTGGCGCCCATCCAGGGGCGCGACGCGGTAGTTCATCACCAGCATTTCGCCCAACTGCGGATTTCCCGACAGCTGCCGGACGGCTGCGCCATGGGCGACAAGGCAATAAAAGCACTTGTTGATCGACGAAACGACCACGGCGATCATCTCGCGTTCCAGCTTGGTCAGGCCGCTATCGGCCAGCATCAGGTCGTTATACATCGTCGTAAACGCGTTCAGCTTGTCGATGTCGAACGCGTTGGCCTTCAGCACGTTCGGGATCATGCCCAGCTTTTCAACGCAAATGTCGAAATATTTCCGGGTTTCGGGGGGCAGCGGGTCCACCATGGGCAGATCCAGCGCGGTGGGCTTGTCCTGATCGGTCACGATTATCTCTCCCTTCAGACGCGATGGCGGTAATGATACCCGCCGACGTTTTGCATCCCCAACGCGTTGTACAGGCCGTTGGCGCCCTGATTGGCCTTGGTGCAAATAACGCTAAGGGACTGCGCGCCATTGTCCAGCGCCCAAAAGGCCGCGGCGCGCATGGCCCATTGGCCCAGCCCCCTGCGGCGATGGTCAGGCATGATTTCCAGCGCGTGCACCATCGCGACCTCCTGATGGATTGCAACGAAGGCCACGCCGGCAGGCTGATCGGAATGCCGGATCAGCAACCCGGTCTTTGGTCCGGCTGCCCGATCCATCACCGCCAAACGTTCTGGCCCGATACCGCCCGCCGCCCAGATTTCGCGCATGATCGCCAGCGGCTCCCAAATGGCAAAGGCCGTGACCGGCGGAACCGGCGTATCTGTCAAATGGGCAACCGGACAGGCGTAAATATTGACCGGATCCAGAATGTCATACCCCCGCCGCTCCAACGCGGCATCCAGCGCCTCGTCGCCCGGTCGCAGGCAAAAAATGCGTTTTTGCCCCATGGCCAGCATTGCGGCTTCGGCAGCATCTATGTCGGTTGCGGTCACATCGCCCATGCGGCTTGCCGCCGATACACGCGACCCGCCACCCAGACCCTGGCGCACAAGAAACGGCCCGACAGTTTCATATTTGGCAGCCGGCCAAGTGCCGTCTACCACGTCGGGCCAATGAACACTCATGCTTCCAGCGCCCGCGCCAATCTGGTCATGGCCGCGTCAATGCGGGCCCCTTCGGTGCCGCGCACGACCACGTTGGCGCCGAACACGCCGTTGATCTGGAATGGATAGCACCCGATGGACAAATCGGCGAACTCTTCGGCCAGCTCCGAAAGCGTCGCCGCGATGTCCCCTTCGCCCCGGTCGACGCGCAGCGTTTGCGACAACAAGGGGCGTCCGCCGGTCAACCCCGGCAAAACACTGGCGACCATCGCCTGAAACACTGAAGGCACACCGGCCATCACGTGCACGTTTTCGATGGTGAACCCCGGCGCGGTCGATACAGGGTTGTCGATCAGGGTTGCCGGGTCCGGGATGCGCGCCATCCGCAACCGGGCCTGGTTCAGCTCTTGCCCGGACTTTTTGTAGTGCGCTTCAAGCAGCGCCCGCGCGTCTGCCCGGACATCGATATGCGCCCCGAAAGCGCGTGCAATGCAGTCTGCGGTGATGTCGTCGTGGGTCGGACCTATTCCGCCACTGGTAAAGACATGGTCGAAATCGTCCGACAACGCCCTGACCGCGCTTTCGATGGCGGGGGCCTCGTCACTGACGACGCGTACTTCTTTCAGGTCGATCCCAAGCTTGGTCAGCTCTTGCGCGAGAAAGTGCATATTGGCGTCGCGTGTGCGCCCCGACAGGATTTCGTCCCCGATCACAAGCATCGCAGCGGTTGGATTAGACATGATCCGTCCTTTCATCTTGGGGAACACCGGCAAGATACCCGCGCCACTTGTTCCTGCAAGGGCTGATTAGAGACTGTCAGCGGAATTCGCGGGTTACGCCTGCCGCGACCGTGTCAAACAGATCAACTTTCCCCAGGGACCGGGCCAGGATCATCGCACCTTCGAGCGCAGCAAGCGTCTGGGCAGCCCGCGCCTGCGGATCAGCGGCCCCGGCCTTGTCGAAAACGGCCGTCAGCCAGGCAATGTTGCGGTCAAAGAACACGCCGGTCTGGTCTGACCCTTCCAAGGCGGGCGGGCGCAGGGTATGGCTGACCCCATGAAGTTTGCCGTACCCTTGGTCCCCGCCCGCCTTATCCGCCGTTACAAGCGCTTTCTGGCCGATTGCAGGCTGGAAGACGGGCGCGAAGTGACCGCCCATTGCGCCAATCCCGGGTCCATGATGGGCCTGGCCGTTCCGGGCGAGAAAATCTGGCTTGAACCAAATGACGACCCCCGGAAGAAGCTGAAATTCGGATGGCGGCTGGTTGATCATGAGAACGGTCATTTTACGGGCGTCGATACATCTGTGCCGAACAAGGCCCTGCGCGCAGCGCTTGAGGCTGGCGAAATTCCCGAACTGGCCCATTACCGAACCGTCCGGGCCGAGGTGAAATACGGTGAAAACAGCCGTATCGACTTTCTGCTGACCCAACCCGGCCTTGCAGATGTTTATGTCGAAGTCAAAAGCGTGACGCTTTCGCGCCAACCCGGTCTGGCCGAATTTCCCGACAGCGTCACCAAACGCGGCACCAAACACCTGGGCGAACTGGCCGCCATGGCGCAACAGGGGCACCGGGCGATCATGCTGTATTTGGTCCAGCGCACCGATTGCGACCACTTTGAACTGGCCGCCGATATCGACCCGGCCTATGCGGCTGCATTTTCAGCGGCGCAGGCACAAGGCGTCGAGCGGCTGATTTACGGAACACGCATATCGCCCCGGGGCGTTTGGGTACGCCCCTTCCCGTGACAGCAACACGCACGAGGTTTTGATAGCCGCACAGTCTGATCTGCGGCACAGATGCCCTTGCTCAAATTGGGTTTCCAACTTATTCCACAACAACATGAGTGGCTTACATTACATAGACTTGTACTGCGAACGCACTGCTCCCGGCTTCTGGAACGAGCCGGTGAACGCAGCAAGCAATCTTGCATTTCTAATAGCCGCCGCGGCTGCGTATCGTGTTGCTCTGAATCGCGACCGCCTGGATGCACCAGAATTAGGAGTGATTACTCTGGGCGGCCTGATAGGGATCGGGTCATTCCTCTTTCACACGCTGGCAAACAGCTGGTCCGAGATTGCGGATGTCATTCCGATTTGGAGCTTCGTAGTGTGTTTTGTCGTGTTGGTAATCTATCGCTTTACGCGGGAAAACCTGTTCAGGACGGCCCGGATAGCAGCGATAGGCGCCCTGATTACTGTAGGCACAGTCTGGTTCACCGCTGGGGACGTCATCACCGATTCAGGCGCGCCCAGCGACAGGTTCAACGGGTCCTTGCAATACGCCCCCGCTCTGATCGCGCTGATCATTTTTGCCGGGTTGACACAGCTTCGCAATCACCCTGCCCGGCTCTATGTCACTGGCGCAGCAGTAACGTTCTTTGTTTCACTGATATTTCGCAGCATTGACCTGGCAAATTGCGGAGAGAACGAGATCGGAACCCACTTTGTCTGGCACCTATTGAACGGGCTTATGGTCGGGCTGCTCCTGCAGGCACTTGTGCGTCACTTTCCGCCTCAAGGCGCGAAAACCAAGTCACATCCCACCAATTCTCCACTGTAAACCATCAGGTCGGCGGACCGCGTGGCCACGTGGCAAGCCGATCCCTTGAACTCGAACGCGCCTGCGCCATCTGAACGGTATGGGCCAACTCCCTCTGGTACTTTCTGCACAAGCAGCGTAAAAGAAATGCTGCGCGAAACATTTGGAGCTTAGCGTCGATGAAGGACCATCGTGGCCGCCTGACAAAGGACGGTATCCGCATATACGAACAAGGTGACTTTGCCGGGATGCACGCGGCGGGGGCCTTGGCTGCGCGAATTCTCGATGACGTCGCAAGCCACGTCTTTCCCGGCCAGACAACGGGCGAGATCGACCGGATCATCACGCAGATGGTCGAAGATGCGGGCGCGACCTCGGCCACGATCGGATACAAGGGCTATCAGCACGCCAGTTGCATCAGCGTGAACCATGTCGTTTGCCACGGTATCCCCGGCGAGAAAAAGCTGAAGGATGGCGATATTCTGAATATCGACGTCACCGTGATCGTGGATGGCTGGTATGGCGACACGTCACGCATGTACGTGGCCGGGAAACTGCCGCGCAAGGCGGAACGGTTGATCCAGGTGACCCATGACGCCCTGTTCAAGGGGATCGAGACGGTCAAGCCGGGCAATACGTTCGGCGATATCGGCCACGCCATTCAGGCCTATGTCGAGGCACACCGGATGAGCGTTGTTCGCGATTTCTGCGGCCACGGGCTGGGGCGGGTGTTCCACGCGCCGCCAAACGTGCTGCATTATGGCCGTCCGGGAACGGGTGCCGTTCTGGAAGAGGGCATGTTCTTTACAATCGAACCGATGGTCAACCTTGGCCGTCCGGAAACCAAGACCCTGGCCGATGACTGGACCGCCGTGACCCGCGACAAGTCGCTGTCGGCGCAGTTTGAACATTCGGTTGGCGTCACCGCAAATGGCGTTGAGATTTTCACGCTTTCACCCGGCGGCAAGTTCCACCCGACCTATTCGTCCTGATCCACCCGTTTCTGCGAGAAACTCGCAGAAACATGCCTGACCTCAAGGTGTTACCGAAGCTTGGGCGCGTTTTAGCGCGGCTGACCAGAGGTCGAAACGCCACTCGGGCCAGTAGATCGCGGCTGGATCAAAGACCCAAAAGACCCGGTACGTCGGACATGTCGGAAAACACTTCTGCGCCAATGTCGGCCAACCTTGCCCCATCGTCATGGGCGGCATAGCCCAGGCACCGCATATCCGCAAGGATCGCGGCAGTCACGCCGCTTGGGCTGTCTTCGATGACAACGGGGGACTGCGCGCCAAAATGCGCTGCGGCTGTGCGAAACATGGTTGGGTCGGGCTTGGCGGTTCCCAGGACATGGGCCGAGAACATGACGTCGCGAAACCGGTCCCACAGGCCGTTCTGGCCCAACGTGATCTCCATCTTGACCGGGCTGCCGTTGGACGCCACGCAAAACGGCACCTTGTTTTGGTCCAGTGTATCCAGCAACGCGACGATACCATCAATCAATGGCACGCCAGCCTGCAAGGCCGCGTAAATCTCGCCATAGACCTCGTCGACCCAGTCTTCGGGCAAATCTGCCCCAAGGTCGCGCGCCTTGTCCCCGACACCGACCATCGTGCCGCCGACGAAGCGCGACATGCATTCCTCCAGGGACAGCGTCAGGCCATATCCGGCAAGGTTGCGGACAAGCGCGCGGTTCGCGATGACCTCGCTGTCGACCAGTACGCCGTCGCAATCGAAAATGACAAGATCATGCATGGGCGGCTCCGTTGTTTATCTGCGACAGGGCCTACCCAAGGTCAGACGCGGCTGCAATCGGGCAAACGCATTTTGCCGCGTGATGTTGCCGCGACCGCGACAGGATGCACGGTCGCGGCACCGATATCAGGCCAGCGCCGCGGCGACGGCCTGTTTCATCGGTGTCGGCGCGTGCCCGATCAGCCTTGCCAGGGCGCCGCTTTCGTCCAATAGCCATCCGTTGGCGGCACCTGCCTCGGCGTCGGCGATAAAGGCCGCAACGGGCTCAGGCAGCCCAACCGAGGTCAGGACACCGGCATAATCGTCCTTCGGCAGCGAGGTATAGGGAATGTTCTGGCCGGTTTGCGCCGACACCTCGGCCGCCATATCCGCCAGCGTGAATGCATCCCCGCCCAGTTCATAGGTCTGGTTTTCATGCCCGGCCCCGGCAACGGCCGCGGCCAGCGCTTCGGCATAGTCCTTGCGGGTTGCGGGGCTGACCCGGCCGGCGCCGACACTGCCGACCATTCCACCGGCCTGAATCGAAGGTTTCAGGCTGTCGGTCCAGTTCTCGATGTACCACCCGTTGCGCAGCACGGTGACCTGCAGACCCGAGGCCGACAACAGCTTTTCGGTTTCCTTGTGATCCTGGGCAATCATCAGCGGCGAGCTGTCGGCGCGGGTGATCGAGGTATAGACGATGCGTTGTACCCCGGCGGCTTTGGCGGCCTCGATCACGTTGCGGTGCTGGCCGGTGCGGTCGTTGAAATCGCTGGACGAAATCAGGGCCAGCACCGTGACACCCTGCAGCGCAGGGACCAGCATTTCGGGTTTGGTATAGTCAAACGCACGCGCCGCAACGCCCATGTCCGACAGTTTTTCAGGCGAGCGCGCCAGGGCGACGATGTTTTCCGGCCCGGTAAGTGTTTTCAGTTTCTCGATGGCCAGGCGGCCCAGCTGTCCGGATGCCCCGGTAACGGCGAAAGTCATGGTCTGCGTCCTTCTTCCGATTGTTGACAGGGCGATATCTAACGCCTAACTTACGAAAAGGAAGTACGCACAATTTTGTTAGTATGAAAAAACACGCACTCCATATGAAAGCCGACGTGATGAGCGCGAAATGCCCGTCGCGGCAATTGTTCAACCACGTGACCAGCAAATGGGGCGTTTTGGTGTTAATGGCGCTTGTTCCGGGCACCCAACGCTACAGCGACCTGCGGCGCAGAATCGACGGCGTCAGTGAAAGGATGCTGGCACAAACTTTGCGAACGCTGGAAAAGGACGGGTTCATCCTGCGCAAGGCCTACAAAGTTGTTCCGCCGCATGTGGAATATACGCTTACCCCACTTGGGATGGGCGCGGCCGAGCGGGTGATGTCACTGGCCCAGTACCTGGAAGGAGCCTTGGACGACGGGCGCATTCAACTGGCCGCATCGGCCTGATTACCCACCCGCCACATCATCGAGATATGGGTATCGCCGTATTTGCGCGTATCTTCCGGCTCAAACCCCGCGGGGGCCGCCATCGGCGCGCTTTCTTCCCAGACGATCAGCGCATCAGGGGCAATCCATCCCCCGGCCAGCGCGGCGCCCAGCGCCTTTTGCCCAAGCGACTTGCCATAGGGCGGGTCCAGAAACACCAAGTCGAACCCCGCGCCCGTGTTCGCGCCCAACCGCGCCGCATCGCGGCGGATCAGCTCTGTGCGGTCAGCGCTATGGGTCAGGGCGATATTCTTGCGGATCAAACCCTGCGCCACGCGCCCGTCATCGACAAAGGTGGCATGCACAGCGCCGCGCGACAGCGCCTCAAGCCCAAGCGCACCAGTGCCTGCAAACAGGTCCAGCACACGCAGGCCATCAAAATCGATCTTATGCGACAGCACATTGAACAGGCTTTCGCGGACCCGGTCCGTGGTGGGCCGCAAATGCGCGCCCGCATCGCCCTTGCCGACCGGCGTCAGGGCCCGCCCGCGAAACGCTCCGGCGATGATCCTCACGCCTTGAGCAGCGGTTTCAGATCCGCACCGGCATCTGCCACCACCGCCGGATCGGCAGTCTTGCCCATTTCGATCAGACGTTTGCCGACCATATAGGCGCGCGGGTCGTTCATGGCATCGACCGCGATCAGTTGATCGCCACGATAATACCAATAGGAAACGCTTGGCCCTTCGCCCTGTCGCGTGACGACACGATCATAGCCGGTGTTCAGACCTGCGATTTGCAACTTGACGTCGAACTGATCCGACCAGAACCACGGCTTTGCCACATAATCCCTGGCCGCGCCCAGCATGTTCTGGGCCACGATCTCGGCCTGGTCGATGGCATTGGGCACGCTTTCCAGACGGATACGGTCGCCCTTGTGCGGGAATGAGGCGCAATCGCCCGCCGCCCAGATATTGGGGTCGGACGTGCGGCCATGGGCATCGGTCTTGATGCCATTGTCCAAGTCCAGCCCGGCCATTTCAGCCAGTTGCGTCGAAGGGGTGATGCCCACGCCGACCACGACGAAATCGACCGGCAGTTCGGTCCCGTCACTTAGCACCGCGCCAGTGACCCGGCCGTTTTCGCCCGTCAGATGGTCCAGCCCGACGCCTTCGCGGATATCGGCGCCGTATTTGCTGTGCAGTGTGCGGAAATAGTCGCTGGTTTCAGGCGCGGCGACCCGCTGCAGGATGCGGTCCGCCATCTCGACCAGCGTTACTTTGACCCCGCGCTTGGCGCAAACGGCCGCCGCTTCAAGCCCGATGTAGCCGCCGCCCACGATCAGCGCCCGCGCGCCGTCCTTCACCTTGGGCTCCATCGCGTCAATATGGGCCAGGTCGCGCACGACATGCACACCATCCAAATCACCGCCTATGGCCGCCGGAAGACGGCGCGGTTCGGACCCGGTGGTCAGCGCCAGCTCGTCATATTGGATCACCTCGCCGCCCACGGTCACGGTCCGGGCCTTCTGGTCTATGCCAGTCACAGGCTGACCAAGACGCAGGGTGATATCGTTCTCGGCATAAAAACTTTCGGGCCGCAGGAACAGGCGCTCCATCTCCATCTCGCCCAACAGATATGCCTTGGACAATGGCGGGCGCTGATACGGGGGATGCGGTTCGGCACCGATCAAGGTGATCTTCCCGTCAAAACCGTCATTGCGCAGCCGCGCAACCAGCGATGCGCCGGCCTGGCCTGCCCCGATCACGACAATATGGCTCATGTTCCTCCCGCCCTGTCGAATTTGCGTGGTCTCAGTCGTCAGCATACCTATATTGCGGCTGAGACCGACTCTGCAAATCCAATCGACAGGAGCATGAAAATGATTGCAACAGGTGACACTCTGCCCGACGCGACCCTGATCCAGCTGGGGGCGGACGGCCCCGAAGGTGTTCGGATTTCCGAAAAGACCAAGGGCCGGAAGGTCGTCATATTCGCGGTCCCCGGCGCCTATACCGGAACCTGCACGACCGCGCATGTTCCCAGCTTTATCCGAACCAAAAGCCAATTCGACGCCAAAGGGATCGACGAGATCATTTGCGTGGCGGTCAACGATCCCTTCGTGATGGGGGCCTGGGGCGAAGCCACCGGCGCAACCGAGGCGGGCCTGACCATGCTGTCAGATGCCGCATCGGAATTCACCAAGGCCATCGGAATGGAGTTTGACGTGCCGCCCGCCGGGTTGTTTGGCCGCTCCAAGCGCTATGCAATGCTGGTCGATGACGGCAAGGTCGTGGCGCTGAACATCGAAGAAAACCCGGGCGTTTGCGAATTGTCCGCAGGCGAAGGGCTGCTCGAGTCGATCTAAACAATGGGCCTCCGGGCTCGACCGGAGGCCTGAACGTTCTAACTGGCTTGATGTGCGGTGGCCAAAGGCAAACACTTGACATGATCAGGCCCAGTTCAAGCCCAGTTCAAGCAAGGAGTCATCGGATGAAACTGAAAGCGATTGCACTGGTTGGGTTCGGAGCAGCAGGGCTGGCGGCCTGCGGTCCGGCACCTACCCCGCAACAGCAGGCGGCCCGGCAGCACGAAATTGCCTGCCTGGGCGGAACCTTGGGCGGCGCGCTGATCGGCGGCGTGATCGGCAACCAGTTCGGCGGCGGCTCGGGCAAGGACATCCTGACTGCCGCAGGCGCCGCTGCGGGTGGCTTCGAAGGCCAGAGATACGCGTGCTGAGGAGACAGGGAATGAAACATGCAGTTTTCGTGATCATGGGCCTTGCCTTTGCCGGACCAACAGCCGCTGAAACCGTGGCCCAGTTGCACGAGGCCGAACTGAAGGCCATCGACACCAACAATGACGGGTTTCTGTCCAGGGACGAGTTTGACGCCTTCTCGGACTACGCGTTTCAGGAAATGGACGACGACAAGAACGGAACGCTGGGACTTGATGAGGCCAAGCCGTTCCTGGATATCAAACATTTTCGCAAATCCGACAGCAACGGGGACAACGTGGTGTCCCGCGCGGAGTACGATGCGCAGATGCACGCGGATTTTACCGATGCAGATCGCGACGGAAACGGTCAACTCGACTGATCAAGTGCAGGTCGCGCAGGGCGGGATATTTCCGGCAAACAGGAGCGTATTATGAACAAATGGGTTATTTTGGCCGCATGTGGGCTTTTGACTGCATGCGACGTCCCGCAGGCCCCGGTTGTGACCGGCCCGGACGGGCAAACACGTATCCAGATCAACCCCGCCGGTCTGACCTGTTATGACACCCGCTGTCTGACCATCGACCCCCGCGCCCGCAGCGTCCGGATGACGGGCAACCGCGCAACCGGGATACCCGGCAATATCGACGTCAGCGATGGAACCGTAACACCTGCCGAGTTCCGGCAGCTGGGCGAAAAGGCGATGCTGGCAGGCGGGATGGGATCGCGCGGAGACCGCTAACACAAACTGTCCATCTTGCGGGCAAGCTTGGCATCCAGCGCCGACAGCCCGCCAACGTCATGGGTTGACAGGACGACCTCGACCGTGCGGTAGACATTTGACCATTCGGGGTGATGGTTCCATTTCTCGGCCCAGATCGCCACCTGGGTCATCCAGCCGAATGCATCGACGAAATCCTCGAAGATGAATGTCTTTGTGATCGCGTCCCGATCCTTGACCATCGTCCAGCCGTTCTTGAACAGCGGGTCCAGCAAAGGCCCTCGGGTCTCGGTCGACAAAAGTTCTGTCATTGCTGTTCCTCCGGGTTTGATTTTCGGAACGGGCCGTATTCTGTCAAGATCTCGATCTCTTCTCCCACCGCGTCGGCCTCGGCGTCCAGGTATTTTCTGACGGCATCCGCAAAGCCCGGATCACCGACCCAATGCAGGCTGAAGGTGCGGGTCGGCAGGTATCCCCTGGCCAGCTTGTGTTCGCCCTGGGCACCGGCCTCGACCCGGCGCAGCCCGTGGGCAATGGCAAAGTCGATCGCCCTATAGTAGCACAGTTCGAAATGCAGACATGCATGGTGTTCGGTGCATCCCCAATAGCGACCGAACAAGGTCTCGCGCCCAACGAAATTCAGCGCGCCAGCAATGGCCTGGCCGTCGCGTTCGGCCAGGACCAGCACCATGTCATCCGCCATCGTCTGATGGGCGATCTCGAAGAACTGGCGCGTCAGGTAGGGGCTGCCCCATTTGCGGGCGCCGGTGTCCTGGTAGAACCGCCAGAACGCATCCCAATGCTCGGGCCGCAACTCTGGCCCTGTCAGAACCCGGATGTCTCCGCCGAAATCCAGCGCCTGCGACCGCTCTTTGCGGATATTCTTGCGCTTGCGGGACGAAAGCGCAGACAGGAACCCGTCGAAATCGGCATACCCGTCATTGAGCCAGTGAAACTGCTGCGAATTGCGCATCATCAGCCCCATCTGCACCCCTGCCTGCGCTTCGGCCTCGGTGCAAAAGGTTGCGTGCAGTGACGAGACCTGATTATCGGCCGCCAGTTGCACCGCCCCCTGCACAAGCGCGGACATACCCACACCCTCATACCCCGGACGGACCAGGAACCGGCGCCCGGTGGCCGGGGTAAAGGGCACCGCGACCTGAAGTTTCGGGTAATAGCGCCCGCCCGCGTTTTCATAGGCATGCGCCCAGCTGTAATCAAAGATATACTCGCCCTGGCTGTGAGACTTGGCATACATCGGCGCGGCCGCGATCAGCATCCCGTCCAGATAGGCGGTCAGGTATTGCGGATGCCAACCAGTCCCCGGCCCGACCGATCCACTTTGTTCCAGCGCAAGCAGGAAACGATGCGTCGTAAACGGATCCAGCGGCCGCCCCCCCGAGGCGGCCTCGGGGCAGGCACAGCTATCCCACTCTGCCGCCGATATCTGCGAAAGAGAGCCCAGAACCCGAACTTCGATTTGTGCCTGATCCATATTCCCTCCGCGCCCGTCCATTATTTGTAGTGGCTGGAAAAAGGATCAACCCGGTTGCGGCGCCAAATACCCCTCAAAGGTCACATTGTCGGCAACCGCGCGCGCCTGTGCCTCTTGTTCGGGCGACCGGATCGTCCAGCACAAAACAGGGACCGCCTGCGCCTTCAGCTGGGCCACACGCGGGCGCGTCAGATCGTGCCATTCATGGCTGATGAAACTTGCGCCCGAACGGTCGAAATCGGCAATTTCGCGCAGATGATCCCGCAGTGCCTTTGGCAAGTTGCAGTCGGCGTCGCCATAAGAGCTGGTGACCAGACCCCGAGGCAGGTGCGGCGCGCAGCGCGCCAGTTCGGCCACGCTGTTGGGGTTGAAGGACATCAGCGCAACCGGCCCGTCATATCCGCCCAGCGCCCGAACCGTATCTTGTTCCAGCGCGCCAACATCGGGGCCCATTGCCCCGTCCTGATCCTTGAGCTCGATCAGCAAGGGCACCCGACCTGCGACAAGTTCAAGAACTTCGTCCAATGTCGGAATGCCCTCGCCACCGGACTGCAACAAGGTGATCTGCGCGGCCTGATCCACGGTCATTTGCCGGATCGCACCAGATTGGCCCGTCAGCCGTTCAAGCGCATAGTCGTGAAACACAACCGCCCGGTTGTCGGCGGTCAGTTGCAGGTCGATCTCGATCCCGTACCCGGCCTCGGCGGCCGCCTTTATGGCAGCCCGGCTGTTTTCCGGGCGGCCTTGCGTTTTGTCGTGCAGCGCCCGATGCGCGATCGGGTGCCGCAGAAACTCCGGTGGCAGCGGCGGGGTCATTGGATTTCGAAAATACCTTCGATTTCTACGGCCACGCCCAGAGGCAGTGACGCGGCGCTGACCGCCGAGCGCGAATGCCGGCCCGCCTCGCCCAATGCCTCGACCAGAAAATCGGATGCGCCGTTGATCACTTGCGGCTGCGCGGTGAAATCCGCGGTCGAGTTCACGAACCCGGTCAGCTTGATCACGCGAACCAGCCGGTTGATATCGCCGTCGCAGGCGGCCTTGACCTGCGCCAGCAGGTTCACCGCGCAAACCCTGGCGGCTGCGGCCCCTGCTTCGACATCCATGTCATCCCCCAGCTTGCCGGTAATCAGGTCGTCGTCCTTGGATATCTGACCCGAAACATAGACGATGTTGCCAACACGGACGAACGGGACATAGTTCGCCGCAGGCGCCGGAGCGTCTGGCAGAGCCACACCGAGGTCTGCCAGCTTGTCTGAAATGCTCATGATTTGGTCCTCATCATTGGTCGCTTTGGCGGGACGCTAACCGGGAAGGCAGACTTGGAAAAGCCATAATCATCCGTTTTTGTCGCCGATGAGATTCTGGGCAGAACTTCTCTTATTCCGAAGTGTTGAAGTTGGGTCACTTTACCTCGCACTGTGCGGCGGGTTAAACGCTAGGAGTTTCAAATCGAGTGTGAAACGTCTATGTGGCGGCGGACCAAAAGCGGCAGACAAAGCCACCTGTATTGATTGAAGGCCCGGAAACTCCGATCCGGGCACCCAGGAGTAACGAAGACCGTGACGCGTAGTATCCGTTTGAAACACATGATTTTTCTTTCGTTCATGACGGTTCTGTCGGCCTGCGCCTCTAACCCTGACGGACCCACGCGGCAGGGCAGTGTTTTCGACCCGTATGAAAATACCAACCGGTCGATTCACAAGTTCAACCTGGGCGTGGACCGGTTTCTGTTCCGCCCGGCGTCCAAGGGCTATGTGAAAATTGTCCCCGACCCGATGGTGACCAGTTTCAATCACTTCGCCGAAAATATCTCGTTGCCCGGCCAGGCCGTGGATTACCTGTTGCAGGGCAACCCCAAACAGATGGGCAATGCCCTGCTGCGGTTCGTCATCAACATGACCGTCGGCGGCATCGGCCTGTCCGACCCGGCAAGCGAGCTGAACCTGCCGCCGGTCGATACCGATTTCGGCGAAACGCTGCATGTCTGGGGTTTTGGCGAAGGTGCATATGTCGAGCTTCCGTTCTATGGTCCGTCAACAACGCGGGATGCCGTTGGGGTTGTCGTGAACCTGTTCTCGAACCCGATCAATTTCACGCCGACGCGCCCTGCCGATAACCTTGGCGTTTATGCCGAGGTCGTGCGCCGCATGGGCGACAGGGGCCGCTACTCGGATACGGTCGATTCAATTTTGTACGAAAGCGCAGACAGTTACGCCCAAGCCCGCCTGATCTATCTGCAAAATCGCCGCTTTGAACTTACAAGGGATGACGAGGACGCCTATCTGGGTTTGTACACGGACCCCTATGCCGAGACCGGAACCGACCCTGTCAGGGACCCATATCTAGACCCCTACGAGGACCCCTATGCCGAATAATGCCCAAACCCGCCGCACGTTTCTCACCACTGCCATCGCCGGCGTTGCGATTGCCGGGGCTCCGCTGCCTGTCTTTGCCCAAAGCGAAGCCAGCGCCAAGCAGCTGGTCAACGCGGTGGTCGGGGACATCAACCGGGTGATCGACTCGGGCAAGTCCGAAAATGCGATGCTGCGCGATTTCGAAAAGATCTTTGCCCAATATGCCGATGTTCCGATCATGGCGCGCTATGCGCTGGGGCCAGATGCACGTTCGGCCAGTTCCGCGCAACTGCGCCAGTTCACCAAGGCCTTTCAGGGGTATATCGCCCGCAAATACGGCCGCCGCTTCCGGGAATTCATCGGCGGCGAGGTTACCGTTCGCAACGCCCGCAAGATCAAGGCGGGCTTCGAGGTGCGGACTTCAGTCAAGCTGCGCGGCTCGTCCCCGTTCGAAGTCACCTTTTTGGTGTCGGACAAATCCGGGCGCGACAAGTTCTACAACATGTTCATCGAAGGCGTGAACCTGCTGCTGACCGAGCGGACCGAAATCGGTGCCATGCTGGATGCCCGCAAAGGCAACCTGAATCAGCTGATTACGGACCTGAACAAAACCGGTTAAAGGCGGGCAGGCGCCCCGCCCTGGCCTGCGCCGCTTGGTCAGCAAGCGGGGCTTGCCGCAGGTTCTGAGCTGCCCTGGCCGCCCCAGGTGCCGTCAGGGCATGTAGCTGCGTACCAGGGCACCGGCGATCAGAGACCAGCCGTCGGCAATCACGAAAAACGCCAGTTTGAACGGCAGAGATACCGTCGCGGGCGGGACCATCATCATGCCCATCGACATCAATACCGCAGCGACGACCAGGTCGATGATCAGAAAGGGCAGAAAGATCAGGAACCCGATCTGAAAAGCCCGCGCGATTTCAGACAGCATGAAGGACGGCATCAAGACCGACAGGGGCGCCTTGGCCGTAAGCTGCAACCTGTCGCCATCAGGCCGCAACGATGCCATGGCGTGGAACGTATCGGCGTCAAGCCGGGCCGCCATGAATTCGCGGAAGGGAACCATTGCACGTTTCAGCGCCGGTTCCACCGCAAGGGTTTCCTGCGTCAGGGGGCGGATACCGCTGATCCAGGCTTCGGTAAACACCGGCTCCATGATGAAATAGGTCAGAAACAGCGCCAGGCTGACGATCAGCATATTCGGCGGCGACTGCTGCAATCCCAGCCCCTGCCGCAATATGGCCAGAACCGTTATCAGGAACGGAAAGCACGTCACCATGATCGCCAGGCCCGGCGCCAGGCTGAGCACCGTGATCAACAGGATCAGCTGTATGCTGCGGGCAGAGATTGATCCGCCCTCTCCCAGGGACAGGGAAAGGTCCTGCGCGGCGGCAAAACCGGGGCACAGCACCAGAAAGACCAGGATCAGGCAGCCACCAAGCCGCATTATCCGATCCCGTTTTGCAGATCCGCGATTTCCGTCAGGCGCACGGCAAGCTGACCGGGCTGTTCGCCCTCGACCTCTTCCAACAGGCCACGCGCGACCAGCTGATCACCCACGTAAAGATCAACCGGGTCCTCGACCCGCTTATCAAGGGTCAACACCGCATTTTCGCCCATGGTCAAAAGATCACGGATCAGCGGGCGCGCACGCCCGACCGAGACCGTGACTTCGATCGGGACAGCCTCGAACGGGTTTGGCTTGCCCGAGGCGGCAGAGTTGGGATCACTCATTTGATATAACCTCTTTCGTTTCAAACACATATGCGTCAAATGCCTGCGCGATGGAGGTCACCAGCGCACTGCAATCCACCTCGCGCCGGGCGATACCGACCTGAATTCTGGCCTGCCCGTCAAGCAGGGACGGGTCTTCCTTGATCTGCGGCTTGGGCGACAATTCGGCAGGGATCAGCATTTCGACGCTCTGGGCCTGACCTGCCGGAACCAGTAGCTGCATGGGCTGGCCGATTTGCTCGCGCGCCATGTCGCACAATTGTTCGGTCAGCCGGGCGGCGAACCCACGATCCACGGCCGCGGGCAAAACGACGCGTGTCAGGCTTTCAAACATCGGCTCAAGCGAGCGCGTCATGCGGGTCATCGCCTCGTGGTGGGTAAAGGACAGATCGCCCAACGACCGGGTCAGCGCGGCGGCCGCCTGCCCGCGCCCATCCTCTTGCGCCTGAACCGCGTCTTCCCACCCCGCACCGTAACCGTCTTCGAAGGCCGCCAGGCGCTGCTCCTCAAGGGCTTCGTCGCTGAGCACGTGAAGCGCGTCGCCGTTGGATTACGCGGTGAAATCTTCCAGAAGGTGAGCGATGGACATCACACTGCCTCCTCACCTTCTTCAAGCCAGCTGCGCAGGATTTCGACGGTTTCCTCTTGCTTGTCGCCGATCATCGCGCGCAATCGGTCCACGGCATCCTCTCCCTGCGGGGCAGACAAGGCCGGAACCGGGCCGCCCTGCTGGGCCTGTGGCGGCAACGGCGCAAATGCCTGGGAATCATCCGCAGCAATCTCGCCGACCAGCGGCGCGCTTTGGTCTGGAACCGGGTCACCCGCCGCTGGCAAAGCCGGAACAGACGCCTTGCCGGTCAGAATGGGGCGGATGACGAACAGTCCCAATACCAGCGAAACAGCGGCCAGAACGGCCATCTGGATCAGGGACATCGCATCCAGGTGCAATTTCTGCCAGAAAGACGCCGCCGCCAGGGTGCCTTGCGGCTCTGTTGTGGGCAGGTCCAGCGATTTGAGGGTAATGACATCGCCCCGATCCGCGTCAAACCCGACCGCCGAAGCGACAAGCTCCTCCAGAGCATCCAACTCGGCCTGCGGCATGGGGACAAAAGACGCGGTCCCGGTCGCGTCAACCGAACGGGTCCCGTTGACCAGGACCGCAACGGTCAGTCGCTTGATCGCTCCGGGGGCGCGATGCACTTCTAATTCCGTCTCGGAAACCTCGTAATTTACGCGTTCGCGGGTCTGTGTCGCGGTAGAATTGGACTCGTCCCCGCCTGCGCCGTCCCCGTCCGGCAGGTTCGAGGCGACCGTCACGTCAGACGACTGATTCTGGGCACTGTCAGAGCGTTCCTCGACATCGGTGCTGATCGCCACACGCCCTTTCGGGTCGATGCGCCGTTCGCGGATCGACTCGGTTTCCGTCACCGTATCGACGCTGACTTCGACCACGGCATTTCCCGGCCCTACCCGCGCTTCGATCAGGCGCATGACCCGTTCGCGCAATTGCCGCGCCTTGTCGTCCGCAGTGTCCGCCGCGACCGCGGTGTCCTGCGCCCCGATGACCGCCCCGTTCGAATCGATGACAGCCACGTTCTCGGGCGTCAGCCCACTGACCGCGGAAGAGACCAGAAACCGGATCGCCTTGGCCTGTTCGGCTGAAATTTGCGCCCCAGACGCCACCAGATAGACCGACGCTGTGGGCTCTGACCGCCGTTCGAACGGGTTTGACGACCCGTTGGCGATATGCACCCGTGCCTGCGTGATCTGAGGGCTGCCCACGATGGTGCGCGCCAGCTCACCTTCCTTTGCGCGCCAATAGGCGGCATCGAACATCTGCGACGTCGTGCCGAATCCGCTAAGCGAATCAAGCAATTCATAGCCCTGACTGCCATTTGCAGGCAGGCCCTCGCTGGCCAGGGTCATCCGCAACTCGTCACGTTGCGCACCAGTCACATAAATTGACCCACCCCGGATGTCATAGCGAACGCCGCGCTGATCAAGCGCGCGCACGATGTCCCCTGCCGCGCCGCTTTCAAGCCCGGCGTATAACAGCGTCATCGAAGGCGCTGTCGCCAGACGCGACATTGCAAGAACCCCCAGAAACACCAGTGCGACCGCACCGGCAACGACGATTTGTTTACGCCTGTCCAAACTTGCCCAGACAGTTCCGATCTGCTGCACGCTCACCTCCGACTCGCCGACATTCTGTGCGGCTCAGCCTCTGTTTGGACGATTGCCCTTAACAATCGGTTAGTTCCTGGGGGGTTATGACAGATGCCGAGAAATTGGATGAGGACGTCATGACGGACGCAACCGTGACCGAGGAACCGGCCAGCAAGAAATCCGCCAAAACGGGGGTGATCCTGGGATGTGTCCTGGCCCTGGCCGGGGCGGTCGGCGGGTTTTACCTGACCCGTTCAAGCCTGTTGCCCTTTGCGCAACAGCCCAAGGACGCCGCCGACGAGGCGGCGGAAAAGGGAACACCCGTCAAGGCGCTGCCTGCCGTCGGTTACATCGACCTTCCCCCGGTGATCGTGTCGGTCAATACCGGCGAATCGCGGCACCTGAAATTTCACGCGCAGCTTGAGGTCAACGCCCCCTATGTCTCGGACGTCGAATCGGTGCTGCCCCGGATCATGGATGTACTGAACGGGTATCTGCGCGCGCTCGAAGTGTCCGATTTCGAGGATTCGCTCGCGCTGGTGCGCATTCGCGGGCATTTGCAGCGCCGCATCGGAATCGTCGTTGGCGACGGTCGGGTGCGCGACGTTCTAATCACTGAATTCGTATTGAACTAGGAGGCGGGTTTGGAACTTATTGCCGATATTCTGCTTGTTGCTGGCGCGCTGGGTGCGGGCTTGTATTGCTTTGTCCTGGCCCGGCGGCTGAAGCGCTTTACCGATCTGGAAAAGGGCGTCGGCGGCGCGGTTTCCGTTCTGTCCGCACAAGCAGATGAACTGAAAACGTCTTTGGATACCGCGCGCACGGCTTCGGACCATTCCGCGCAGGCCTTGTCAGAGCTGACCAAACGGGCGGAAACCGTCGCGCAGCGGTTGGAACTGATGATGGCGTCCATGCACGACCTTGAGGCACGGGAAGAGTTATCTGAAACGCCCCCCGACCAGCCCACCCATGACCATCCGGCCGAGGACGAGACCCCGCTGCCGGATGCCGATCCGGACGACCCACCGCACAGCGATGAAACCACGGCCGACGCGCCTTTGTCCGCGCCTGCGGAAACCCCTGACCCGGTTGAAACCCTGGAACCTGCGGACACACCCGAGGCCAAGCCACCCGAAGGCGTAATGTTCTTTCGGCACGCCCCGCGAAACGGTGCCTCTCCATCATGAAACGGACATCAGGCAATCTTGGCGGCAACAAGGCGCGTGGCGGCGTTCTGACGGTCATTTCCGCGCTTATGATCGGGTCTGCCGTTCTGCGCATCGGCCTTGAGGCCGGCCCGGCCCTTGCGCGCACGGCTCAGAGCGAACCCGCGTCCGACGCTCAACCAGACAAGACCGGCCCGCAGGACCGGGACATTCAAGCCCTGCTGACCGAACTTTTGCGCCGAGAAGACGCGCTGGCAAAACGCGAGGCCGCCTTGCAGGACAAGGAAAAAGCGCTTGAAATCGCAAGTCAGGCCGTCGACGCCAGGCTTGACGCGTTGCATCAGGCCGAAGAGTCGCTGCGGGCAACCTTGGCCATCGCAGAGCGGGCAGCCGAATCCGACCTGACGCGGTTGACCGATGTCTATCAGAACATGAAGCCCAAGGATGCGGCCGCCCTTTTCGAAACCATGGACCCGGTCTTTGCCGCCGGTTTCCTGTCACGGATGCCGCCGGACTCAGCCGCAGGCGTCATGGCAGGCCTCAGCCCCGAAGCCGCCTATACCATCAGCGTCGTAATGGCGGGACGCAACGCGCGCGCGCCACAAGAATGACCGGCATGCCCGCCGTTTTCAGATACTGTTCCGTTGGAGATCGCAAATGATTGGACTTGTTGGAATTGTCGTCATCTTCGCCATGGTCTTTGGCGGCTATCTGGCCGCGGGCGGGAAAATGGCAATCATCCTGAAATCGCTGCCATTTGAAATGATGATGATCGGCGGCGCCGCGGTCGGTGCGTTCCTCATCAGCAACGATATGGGCGCCGTCAAACACACCGCCAAGGACATTGCCAAGGTCTTTAAGGGCCCCAAGTGGAAGCCCGAAGATTACCGCGACTTGCTGTGCCTTCTGTTTTCCCTGATCCGAATCGCGCGGGCCAACCCGGTCGAGGTTGAGGAACATATCGAAGACCCCAAGAACTCGACCCTTTTCTCTGCCTATCCCAAAATTCAATCCGACACCGAGGCGGTCGATCTCATTTGCGATACGATGCGCTCGGCCGCGATGAATTACGACGATCCACACCAGGTCGAAGAGGTTCTGGAAAAGCGGATGGAGGCGAATTTTCATCACGCCATGCATTCCAGCCACGCGCTGCAGACGGTCGCCGACGG
This sequence comes from Alphaproteobacteria bacterium, assembly GCA_030427405.1. Lineage (GTDB taxonomy): Bacteria > Pseudomonadota > Alphaproteobacteria > Rhodobacterales > Rhodobacteraceae > Ruegeria. The sequence continues at coordinate 263,130 of JAUHXK010000002.1, forward strand.
CCTGCCCGCCCTGGGCATCGTCGCCGCCGTTCTCGGCGTGATCAAGACGATGGGGTCCATCGACCAGCCACCCGAAGTGCTGGGCAAACTGATCGGCGGCGCTCTGGTGGGGACTTTTCTGGGCGTGTTCTTGGCCTATGGGTTGGTCGGACCCTTCGCCGGGAAACTGAAGGCCGTCGTCGAAGAGGACAATCACTTTTACCAGCTTATCAAAGAGGTTTTGGTCGCCAATCTGCACAATCACAACGCCGCGATGTGCATCGAGGTCGGGCGCCAGAATACCCCGACGCACAACCGCCCCGGCTTTACCGAACTGGAGGACGCCCTGAAAGACCTGAAACAGGCAGCGGCATGATCCGGCTGGTTATCCTTGTTGCCGCGACGTTGCTGTTCGCAGGTTTGAGCCACGCGCAAGAGGTCAGGATTCGTTCGGGTGAACATGGTGCCTTTACCCGGCTTGTCCTGCAGGTCCCACCCGAAACGGGGTGGTCCCTTACGCCGCGGGCTAGCGGTGCGCGTCTGGATGTCGACCTGGATGGTGTCACCTTTGACACGGGCGCGGTATTTGCACGCCTGACCGAAAATCGGTTGACGTCCCTGTCTCAGGACGCCCCCGGCGGCCCGCTTGAACTGGCGTTTGGCTGCACCTGTTTCGCCACGGCGTTCATGCACCGAGAGACTATGCTGGTGCTGGATATCGCGCCCGGAACACTTCCCCCTCCCATAGGGCCTGCCGAGGCGCCACAGGCATCACCCGGACAGCTTCCCCGACGCCCGACCGCGCCGGACGATCTGACTGGCCCGTCCCTGCCGCATTTATCCCAGAACCTGAACCAGTTTGATGAACAGTTGATGTTGCGCGTCCTACAGGGTGCCGATCGTGGCATCGTTGACTTGCAGGTCGCCCCGCCCGGACCGCGCGCATCGGTTGTCGGGGGCGAAGGCAACGCGCTGAGCCATTTTCCGTCCAATGTCGTGGTCTCGTCCATTCTGGATGACCTGCACAGGCTGAACGCCCCCGGCATCGCGCAGATTGATACCCGTGCGGCCTGCATAACCAATGCCGAGCTTGGCTTTGACACTTGGGCGGATTCGCGACCATTTCCACAGCAGGTGGCCAGCGCGCGCGCTGAATTGTTTCACGAGTTTGACAAGGTCGATCCGGGCCGGGTTCTGGATCTTGCCGGCATCTATGCCTTTCATGGTTTCGGCGCCGAAGCCGTTGAACTAATGGCCCTGCTGGATACCCCGTCGCCACGCGCTGATTGGATTTCGGCCATCGCGCATGTGGCCGATGAACGCGGTCTGCACGGGCAAAACCCATTTGCCGGAATGCAGCGGTGCAGCGGGGATGCCGCGCTTTGGGCGGCGCTGACCGAACAAGAACTGCAGGCCCAGGCGGACTTGCAAGCCATCGAAACATCGTTTCTGCGGCTTCCGGACCACTGGCGGCGCGCGGTCGGGCCCGCATTGTCCGAAATCCTGGTAAAAGGAGAAAAACTTGAACCAGCCCGCCGCATTCTGCGCGCGGTCGAGCGCATCGACGCACCTGGGCGGCCTGCCGTTTCGCTTGCCAAGGCCGGGGTTTCGGCTGCCGAAGGCAACGGGGACAAGACCGAGGACCTGCTGTCTGATGTGGTTGCACGTTCCGAAGCCGGGATCGAGGCCCCCCTGGCTCTGGCGCGGCTGATCGAAAAGCGCTGGTCGGACCGTGGTTCAATTTCTGGTAAGGAAAAAGACCTGGCCGCCGCCTACGCGGTCGAGTTGCGCAATTCCGACCTGGGCCCGGTGATGGAACGCAGCCATGCCGTCGCCCTTGCATTGGCGCAGGAGTTCGACCCGGCGCTTGAACTGGTCCGGACACGCGATGCGGATCGAAGTTGGGATGGAACCCGCGATCGGGTCCTTCAGGTGCTTGCAGAGCGATCCGATGACCTGACATTTCTGCGCCACACGGTCCGATTGCCAGATGATGTCACCGACCACCTGTCGATTGAAACAGCCATCATCCTGTCCAATCGCCTGGCATCCCTGGGGTTCGGAACGCGCGCGCATGCGCTTGCGAACCGACAGCATGATGTTCAACGCCGCAAGGAAAGGGCCCTCATACGGGCCCGGGTTGCCTTGTTGGACGGTCATCCGCACAAGGCCCTGTTGGAACTGTCGGGCGATACTTCACAACAAGCACAATTGCTGCGCGCGCGGTCCCTTGCAGCGGCAGGGGCGCTGGCCGACTCGGCCCAACTGTTTCAGGATCTGGGCGAGGCTGAGCAGGCCGACAGGCTTTTCTGGTTGGCCGACGAACAAGAGCAGGCAGTTCAGGCCCCAACCGGAAAATTTGCCACCCTGGCGGGGTTGAGCCGGTCATTGGAAACCCCTGCCCCGCGTCAACCGGACCGACCACTTGCAGATGCCGCCGCGTTGCTTTCGAACAGCGCCGATACACGCCAAAACATCGAACAATTGTTTGCGACCCTTGATCAAGTTCCACCGGAACCGGAGCCCACAGAAGACTCTAAATAGAGCAATTGAGGACAAAAAGGCTCATCCCGGCGATCCTGCTGCACCGCCATGATCATGTTTTCACCCGCTGGTTTCGGCGTCTTGATCCAACCGTCGAAAAGACGGCTATTGCACATTGGGAACAGGCCCGTCAGGTCCTTGGTGGCTCATAAAGCAAACTGCTCAGGTCCGAGAAACGCGCCCCGGGTTTGGTGAGATCCAGCGTCGCCTTGCAAAGCTTGTGCGCCCTATCCGCCCCGACCACCGGAGCAGAGAACTGCAAGAACTTTTCGACGATTTCCTGGCGCGACAACGGGTCCTCGGGGCCGCCGCGCGCGTTGACATCTCCGGAAGTCAGAACCCTGCCATCCGTCGTCGCAATCTGAACATCGGCCCAGCGGCCTTCGGGAAACCGCGCAGTGTGCCGCGCGGTTTCTGATACCTGGATGCGGGTCATGACATCGGCGACGACCGGATCGGTCAGTCCTGCCCCGGATATATGTTCGACCCCAATCCGGCCATACACCGCCTGCACCGCGGCGGCGAATGGCAGTGAATATTGCGCTTTGGACGTTGTGTCAGGAACCCCCGCGAACAGGCTTGCGGCCTGTTCGAAGCTATTGATCTGAATGTGACGGACGAGGTGATGAGTAAGGTTGTTTTCCTGCATCAGCATACGAACGCCATCCAGGGCGGCGTGGGCCCAACGACAGATCGGGTAGGGCTTGATATATTGATGCTCGACCTGCCAAAAATCACCCAGATCCCGCCAGTACCTCGCGGCCCGGTCTTCTTCGACGGTCACGGCTGGCGCCCCGGCAAACCCGCGTTCCCCCAGGATCGCGGCCGACATTCCTACCAACGCCCCCCAGCCCGATCCATCGTGCAACATCGTCGGATTGGCGATTTCACGCATCATCTGGCTGCGCGGGCCGTGATATTCGGCAATTCCCAGGGCCTGCCGCAGCTGATTGGCGTTGTGGCGCCGCAAACGCGACGCCATGGCCGCAACACCCAGGGCGTTCCAGGCGCCGGATGTGTGATAGTCGCTGACCGTGGCATGCAGCGCCATCGCCGCGCGCCCGGCGACCTCGTAACCGGTTATGGCAGCGGCCAGCGCGTCGGCGCCGGACAGGTCGGGCCGATGCTCGGCAAGCGCGGTTAGGGCAGGCAGAACGACCACGCCGATATGGCCTTTGGTCGGATTATACCCGTCATGCCCGTCCAGGTTATCGATCTGAGTAGCGCCCGCATAGGCCGCGCCCGCAAGGCTGACCTTGCGCCCGTCAAACGGTATCCGCGCGCCAAAGCCCGGATCACTGCTGGCAAACAGCAGCGCTGCGGTGTCCCGCGCGATTATCCCGGCCTCCATTGGCCTCGCGGCAATGAGGATGCCCATTGTATCCAACAGCAGCAGCGCCACGGCTGTTCTGCTGGTTTCGGGCATTTCTTCCGCCGGTCGCCTCAAGACAAATGCGGCGAGGCGATCGAAAGACCCGGTCATTTGACGACGTCCCGCAGCCGCAAGCCATCCGGGTCAAACGGTGGCTCGGCCAGCAGGGTCGCCCGGTGCGGCCGCCCGAGGATGAATATTTCGACCCTATCCCCCGGTTGCGCCACTTTTGGGTCGGCAAACCCAATCGCAAGCGACTTGCCGACCGAATACCCGTAGGCCCCTGACGTGACCCGGCCAACAGGCCGTCCATCCGGCGTAAAAATCGGCTCACCACCCGAGGCATCAGCCATGTCGGCCTCAACCTCAAAGATCGACAGGACCTCACGCGGGGTGTTTTCCTTGATCGCCAAATAGGCGTCTTTGTGCAGAAACGCCTTGTCCAGCTTGATCAGCCCCGCCAGCCCCACCTCTTGTGGCCAATATTCCTGGCTGTATTCACGGCCCCACGAACCATAGCCTTTTTCGATCCGCAAAGACCCCAGCGCGCGCGCGCCGACGGGGCCACCGCCCAACTTGGCCGATACGTCCAAAAGTGCGGAATAGAGCCTGATTTGGTCGTCTTCGGCGCAATGAAGCTCCCATCCGAGGTCGCCGGTAAAGCTGACGCGGATGGCCAGACATGCCACACCGGCGACCGAGATCCGGCGGGACCGCATGAACCGGAACCCGCTATTGGACAGGTCTGTTTCGGTCAGGTGCTGCAACAGCTCACGCGATCTGGGCCCCGCGACGCTGAACCCAGCAATGCGCTTGGTCGCAACGTCGAAAGTAGTGCCTTCGGGCAGGGCGACCATGTTGAAGAAACGCTGGTGATACCGCTCGGCCATGCCCGAACCGATCATCATGTATTCGTCCTGGTCGACCTTGGTGATGGTGAAATCTCCGGCCACACCGCCCCGCCCCGAGATCATCGGCGTCAGGCAGGATCGCCCCACCTCTGTTGGCGCGCGGTTGGCAACCAAGCGGTCCAGCCAGTCATGGGCGCCCGGTCCCTTGATGACGTAGTTGGCGAAATTCGAGATGTCGATCACGCCCACCGTCTGGCGCAGCATCCGTGTTTCACGCCCAACCGGTTCCCACCAGTTCTGGCGGGCAAAGCCGTTTGTTTCGCGCAGGCCCGGCTGGTCGGCAAACCAAAGCGGGTGTTCCCAGCCACAGTTCAATCCAAAGACGCCGCCCATCTTTTGTTGCATGTGATAGGCGGGGCGCACACGGGCCGGACGCCCCGCGCTGCGTTCTTCGTTTGGGAAATGGATGGCAAACCGGTGGGTATAGGCATCTTCGACCCGCGCCCTGGTGAATGCCTTGTCCGCCCAATCGCCAAACCGCGCCAGATCCCAGGCGAACATGTCGTATTGCGGCTCGCCTTCGATCATCCACTGTGCCGACAACAGGCCCAACCCGCCGGATTGCGAAAAGCCGGGGATAATCCCGGTGCAGCAGAAATAGTTTCGCAGCTCGGGCACAGGCCCCCAGATCGCGTTGGCATCGGGCGACCAGATCATTGGCCCGTTGATCACACGCTTGACGCCAGCCGTAGCGGCAACCGGCACGCGGTCGGTGGCGCGGATGACGTTTTCCATGATCCGGTCCAGATCGTCGGGAAACAGGTCATGGGCAAAATCCAGCGGCGTGCCGTTTTCTGCCCAGAACTTCATATCCTTTTCATAGGCACCAATCAGCAGCCCGTTTCCTTCCTGGCGGAAGTAATATTCGCCGTCGCGGTCGGCAATCGACGGCAGGCGACGACCAAGCGCGGCGACCTCGTCAATGGCCTCGGTGACGAAATACTGATGCTCGGTCGGTTGCAAGGGCAGTTCGATCCCCGCCATCGCCGCGACCTCGCGGCCCCAAAGCCCCCCTGCATTTACCACACACTGCGTGCGAATATCACCCTTTGCGGTGCGCACGATCCATGATCCATCAGGCTGCTGTTCAGTCCCCAACACGGGGCAAAACCGCTGAATCGTGGCCCCCATCGCGCGTGCACCAGCGGCATAGGCTTGGGTTACGCCGGATGGGTCGACATTGCCGCCATCAGGTTCGAACATGATACAACGGACGTCATCAAACTGCGCCAGCGGGTGCAGATCTTTCGCCTGTTCGCGGCTGATCTCGTGAAAGTTCAGACCATAGAACCGGGCCTTGGCCTCTTGCAGGCGCAACTGGTGCTCGCGGTCCTCGGTCTGTGCCAGATATAACGAGCCAGGCTGGAACACCCCGCACCCCTGCCCGGTTTCCTTCTCCAGCTCTTTATACAGGTTCATCGTGTAATGCTGGATGCGGGTGATGTTGTTGTTGTCGTGCAGCCCGTGGATGTTGGCGGCCGCATGCCAGGTCGATCCACTGGTCAGTTCATCGCGCTCCAGCAGCACTACGTCTGTCCAGCCAAGCTTGGCCAGATGATACAGGATCGAACATCCGACCAGCCCCCCTCCGATTACAACGGCCTGCGCGTGGGTTTTCATGGCTGAACCTCCTGCTGGCGGGCCAGATGACCCTTTCAGGAAAGTCAGCCACAGGTGCGGGGTGGCTTATGCTCTGTTCCCGACGCGAAATGTCGGGAACAGAGCGCTGTTGCCCAATTTCGCTTAGTACGGCGCCTCAACGTCGTTCATTGAGACATAGACCGTCTTCATCTCGCTGAAATGGTTGATCGCCAATTTCGAGTTTTCGCGGCCAACACCGGACATTTTCGACCCTCCAAAGGGCGCTTCGACCGGCGCCAGGTTGTAGGTATTGATGTAGCATGTCCCGGCCTCGAACCCGGCCACGACACGGTGGGCGCGGGTCAGGTCATTGGTAAACACACCTGCCGCAAGGCCAAATTCGGTATTGTTTGCGCGGGCCATCACCTCGGCTTCGGTTTCAAAGTCCAGAACCGACATGACCGGTCCAAAAATCTCTTCTTTGGCGATGGACATGTCGTCGGTGACATCGGCAAAGACGGTTGGCTGCATGTAATAGCCGTCGCGGTCCAAACGGGCACCGCCATAGACCAGCCGGGCGCCTTCGGCCTTGCCCTTCTGGACATATCCCAGGGCAATGTTCATCTGGTTTTCGCTGACCATCGGGCCAAAGGTGACGGTTTCATCCATCGGATCACCGATTTTCGCGGTCTCCAGCCGTTCGCAAAGACGGGCAAGGAAAGCGTCTTTGATGGCTGTGTGCACAAAGACGCGTGTCCCGTTCGAACAGACCTGCCCGGACGAGTAGAAATTGCCCAGGATCGCACCCGATACGGCGTTTTCGATATCGGCATCGTCGAACACGATCATCGGGGACTTGCCGCCCAGTTCCATCGTGACGTGTTTCATACCTTCGGCGGCGGCCGCATAGACCCTGCGCCCGGTCGGTACCGAGCCGGTCAGCGACACCTTGGCCACGCGCGGATCGGTGACCAGCGACGCGCCCACCGCGCCATATCCCTGTATCACGTTATAAACCCCGTTGGGGGCGCCTGCCTCGGTCAGGATTTCAGCAACCTGCAATGCGGACAGGGGCGTGGTTTCCGAGGGTTTGAAGACCATCGTATTGCCACAGGCCAGCGCCGGTGCGCCTTTCCAACAGGCAATCTGCGTCGGGTAGTTCCACGCGCCAATCCCCACGCAGACGCCCAGCGCCTGGCGGATCGTGTACACGAAGTCGCCCCCGCCCAGCGGAATATGTTCGCCCGTAAGCGACGCCGCCAGGCCGCCGAAATATTCCAGAGCATCCGCGCCGGATGTTGCATCCGCCACAAGCGTTTCCTGCAGCGGCTTGCCGGTATCGTGTGTTTCAAGAACCGAAAGGTCATGGTTGCGTTCCCGCATGATATCTGCGGCCCTGCGCAAGATACGGCCCCGTTCGGTTCCCGTCATGGCGGCCCATTTCGCCTGCGCCGCTTTGGCGCTGTTCAGGGCCATTTCAACAATTGCCGGTGTTGCCGCGTGCAGTTGGGCGATGCGTTCGCCGGTTGCGGGATACACGACGTCAATCGTGGCCCCGTCCGTATCTTCGACATATTGCCCATCGATGTAGTGGCTGGCCGGGGGTTGAAATCTCATGGAATCATCCTTTGATCTTTGTTGGATGCGCAGATAACGCGCACCATAACTGGTCGCAAGACGACGGGACAGGCTGGTTCGGAAACGGCGCCTTGGGGTGCGCGACCGGCAGGAATCTTGAAAAAGTTCCAAAAATGTTCTATATTTGTTCTCATGTGGAACGGAGGTTGTCGCGATGTCACACATTGCCCGTCAAAGCTGGTTCGAAACGCCCAGCAACGATTACCACCTGCTGCCGGTCACAGACCGTCAGATGCGTTATGCGCGCGCGATTGCCGAGAAATCCGCCCTGGAAATCCCGGTCGAGGCACAGCGCGACCGCAAGGCCCTGTCTGACTGGATTTCGACGCATAAACCCGCGGCGACCTCGCAATTCGACAGTTACCCAACTGGCAAGCAGGTCGCCTTTGCCGAGCGGATATCACGCAGCAAAAGGCGGCCCATTCCGGCCGAGTGCTTTCGGGACAAGACTCAGATGTCGCGCTGGATCGACCTGAACCGGTGATCAGTCATGCCTGTGGGTGCGCGAATAGATCGTGACTGCCGCCGCGACAAACAACCCAAGCAGGATATATCCGGTGACGGCCTCGGCTGCGGCAAGCGCGCGGCACAACCCGGCAGGGGACAGATCGCCATATCCGACCGTGGTAAACGTGACATAGGAAAAATATAGTACGTCCGCCGGGCCGTTGGCGCCGATGACACACAGGTCGCTGTACCCGAATGCGCCGTAAACGGCAGCAAACAGGAAGGGCACGACCTGAATGAAAGAGACCCCCATCAGAAACAACAGCCTGCGTGGCGACTTTACCTGCGTCATGTAATACCAGGACTGGGACACCAGCCAAACCACCAGACCGATCGCGGCAATCGTGCCGATCGTGTATCCGGCCTGCGTTTCGTTCAGTCGCGACAATCCATACCAGGCCAGAAAGCTGGCCAGAACCAGGCCCAGCGCCGCAACCAGGGTCGATTTCCATTCTTCCAGGGTTCTGGGTTCGTGGTGCATGTCAACTCCGTCAGACCGAACTGCGGCAATCATCGGGCCTTGGGGCCTGCGCCGCAACCTTATTCCGGGCCGCGGTCAATCGGTCTTCAGATGCTCTGCCCCGCGTGTCCGCGCCAGCGCAATCTGTTTTTGCCGCTCGCGGAAACGCGCCTTGTCGGCGGATGAGGTCTCGTGAATACACTGATGGCAGGAAACGCCCTGTTCATATTCGGCGCGCGCCATATCCTCGGGCAAGATCGGCCGGCGGCAGCCGTGGCACAAGGAATGTGGCCCCTCGACCAGCCCGTGCCCAACCGACACGCGGTTGTCAAAGACGAAACACTCGCCTTGCCAGGAACTGTCCTCGGCGGGGGTTTCCTCAAGATATCGCAGAATACCGCCCTTGAGGTGATAGACATCTTCGACCCCCTGCCCCAGCAGGTAATTGGTGGATTTCTCGCAGCGGATACCGCCGGTGCAGAACATCGCGACGCGCTTGTTGTGGAACCGGTCCTTGTTCTGTTCCCACCATTGGGGAAATTCGCGGAAACTTGCCGTTTCAGGGTCTATTGCGCCCTCAAAGGTGCCAATCGCCACCTCGTAATCATTGCGCGTGTCGATGACGACCACATCATCCGAGCGGATCAGGGCGTTCCAGTCCTGCGGCTCGACGTAATGGCCAACGCTGGCGCGCGGGTCGACATCGGGCTGGCCCATCGTCACGATCTCTTTCTTCAGGCGCACCTTCATCTTGCCAAATGGCGGGTGATCGGATGTCGCCTCCCTCCACTCAAGATCGGCGCAACCGGGCAGGGCTTTGACATGCGCCAGAACGGTATCAATTCCGGCGCGTGGCCCGGCGATGGTGCCGTTGATCCCCTCGCTTGCCAGCAGCAGCGTCCCCTTGACCGATTGCGCGCGGCAAAGCACCAGCAGCGGCGCCTGCAGCGCGGCGGGGTCCGGGAAGCGGGTAAAGTGGTAGAGTGCAGCGATCGTATACATGCGCGCGGTCTAAACCCGCCCGGTCAGAGTCGCAAGAGACCGGATTGACGCCCCCTGCCCGGCACCCTACCGATAGGGCAACCCAAGGAGGCCGAAATGACCCATGCCCTGCTCGTAATCGACGTCCAGAACGATTTCTGCCCCGGTGGCGCACTGGCCGTCGCCCAGGGCGATCAGGTCGTGGCCCCGATCAACGCGATGATGGATGCGTTCGACGCCGTGATCCTGACACAGGACTGGCATCCGGCGGGCCATTCTTCTTTCGCGGGCACACATCCGGGCAAAGCGCCGTTCGAATTGATCCAGATGCCCTACGGCCCGCAGGTTCTGTGGCCCGATCACTGTGTCCAGGGCACCAAGGGGGCCGCATTCCACCCCGATCTGCGAACCGATGCCGACCTGATCATCCGCAAGGGCTTTCGCAGCGATATCGACAGTTACTCGGCCTTTTTCGAGAATGACCAGTCAACTCCGACCGGATTGGAAGGGTATCTGAACACCCGAGGGATCACGCAGTTGACCATGGTCGGGCTGGCGACCGATTTCTGCGTGCATTTTTCGGCTGTCGATGCCGCGCGCCTGGGGTTTGACGTAACAGTCAGGACTGCGGCCTGTCGCGCCATCGACCTGGACGGATCACTGGCCGCAGCCGAAACCGCGATGCGCGAGGCCGGTGTGACGCTTGCCTGACCGTCAGGGCGAAGCGCCCGCTGCGGCCAGAAACTTGAGCAACACGAACAGGATCACGGCCAGTCCAAGGGCAAATCCGATACGGCCCGGCACCGTCCGCCGTTCGGGCTTTGTCGCAGTCTGAGGCGTCGGGCGCGGGTCACCCTGCGGCTCGCGACGCGAAACACCCACCAAGGGCCGCGCCGTCCTGACATGGTTCAGAAACTGCCGGAAATCGAACTCACCGCTATATTCGCCCTGCACGCCCATGCTTTTGATATTGGAAAACAGGTTGCGCAGGATGCGTTCACGCGCCTCGGCGTCTTCGGGCAGGTAAAATCCGCGCGGCGTGACGCTGCCGGGTGTGTCCAGGCCAAAGCCCGCATCCAGGAAAATCTTGCGGATCTTGGGCGAAGCCCCCCGCAATGCGTCCGCCGTTTTCACGTCGCGAAACAGCGCGCGCACTGGGACCGGCCCGGTCGCATTCGCAGCGATTTGCCCGCCTTCGGCTTCGCCCGGTTCCATTTCTACAATATCAAAGTCGTACTCGAGACTCATTCACAAACTTCAACCTTCTGGTTCCATCCCCCCTTCCCCCTAAACGGTGAAGAGCCGTCAGAATATGCCCGCATTGTGACCTGACCTAGGCATTGTCACCGAATCCGCGACTCTTGCCATTCAGCGCCCCGATTGATCTAACAGCGGAAATCGCAGGAGTTTCCCATGGTCGACATCGCGACCCGTGTCTACAACCACAAATGGAAGATCGACCCGATTGTGCGGTCTTTGATCGACACGGATTTCTACAAACTGCTGATGTGCCAGTCAGTGTTTCGCAACAAGCCCCAAACCGACGTGGTTTTTTCGCTGATCAACCGGTCGAATCACGTGCCCCTGGCCCGTTTGATCGACGAGGGCGAGCTGCGCGAGCAGCTGGACCACATCCGCTCACTCAGCCTGAGCCGCGGCGAAAGCACCTGGTTAAGGGGCAATACGTTCTACGGCAAACGCCAGATGTTCCGCCCCGATTTCATGGAATGGTTCGAGGATCTGAGGCTTCCGCCCTATCACCTGGAACGCAAGGGCGATCAGTATGAACTGACCTTTGAGGGCAAGTGGCACGAGGTCATGTTGTGGGAAATCCCGGCGTTGGCGGTGCTTATGGAGCTGCGGTCGCGCGCCGTGCTCAATAACATGCGCCGGTTCGAACTGCAGGTGCTTTATGCCCGCGCGATGACGCGGGTTTGGGAAAAGATCGACCAGCTGCGCGGGATTGAAGGGCTGGGTATCGCCGATTTCGGTACACGGCGTCGGCATTCCTTCCTGTGGCAGGACTGGTGCGTTCAGGCGATGATCGAAGGGCTGGGCCCCGCCTTTACCGGGACGTCGAACTGCCTGATCGCCATGCGCCGCGAGGTCGAAGCGATCGGCACAAACGCGCATGAGCTGCCAATGGTCTATTCTGCCCTTGCCGAGACGGACGAGGCGCTGTCACAGGCCCCCTATGACGTCCTGAGCGACTGGCACGAGGAACATGACGGCAACCTGCGGATCATCCTGCCCGACACCTATGGCACCAGGGGGTTTCTGGACAACGCGCCTGACTGGCTGGCGGGTTGGACCGGAATCCGGATCGACAGCGGTGATCCGGCCGCAGGTGCGGAAATCGCCATCGACTGGTGGAAATCGCGCGGCGAAAACCCGATGGAAAAGCGCATCATCTTTTCTGACGGGTTGGATGTGGACAAGATCCAGGAACTGCACGCGCGGTTCGCGGGGCGTACAAACGTATCCTTTGGCTGGGGCACGCTGCTGACCAATGATTTCCGCGGGTTGGTGCCCGACGACGCGCTGGCGCCGTTTTCGCTGGTGTGCAAGGCGGTTTCCGCCAATGGGCGCCCAACAGTGAAACTGTCGGATAACCCCGAAAAGGCAATGGGCCCGCCAGACCAGATCGCGCGCTACAAACGCGTGTTCGGTGTCGGCGCACAAGAGTCGATCGAGGTCATCGTCTAGCCGTGATAGGCGGCGACCGTTTTCAGTTGTGAAAAGCCATAAAGCGCCTCAAAGCCCTTTTCGCGGCCATGGCCAGATTTGCCAACGCCACCAAACGGCAACTCGACCCCGCCGCCCGCGCCATAATTGTTGACAAACACCTGCCCCGAACGCAGCCGCCTGGCCAACCGCATCTGCCGGGCGCCATCCCGTGTCCAGACGCTGGCGACCAAACCGTAATCTGTGCTGTTGGCTATAGTTAGAGCCTGTTCTTCTGTATCAAACGGGATCAGCACCTGGACCGGACCAAATATCTCATCCCGCGCCAGAACATGATCGGGGGCCACGTCCGCAAACAATGTGGGCGGCACATAAGCCCCGCCTTCGGGCGCGTCTTCGACGATCTTGCCCTGCCCGGCGATGGTCAGGTCCGCGCCCTTGTCCAGAAATCCGCTGACGATCTGCTTTTGCCGGGCCGAGATCAACGGGCCAACGCGCAGGTCCTGCATTGCCGGACCAACGCTCAGTTCCTCATACGCCTTGGCCATTCGGGATTTGACCCGTTCGTAAACGCCGCGCTGCACCAGAATCCGGGACGATGCCGAACAGGTTTGCCCCGCGTTCTGGATGCCTGCATTCACCAGAAACGGCAGTGCGGCATCCAAATCGGCATCGTCAAAGACCAGTTGCGGGGATTTACCACCCAGTTCCAGCGTCACCGGAACCACATTGCGCCCCGCCGCCTGCTGCACCAAGGCCCCCGTTGCGACCGATCCGGTGAACGAGATATGGTCAACGCCCGGATGCCCGGACAGGGCCGCACCCGCTTCGGCGCCCAGACCGGGCACTACGTTCAGCGCCCCGGCCGGCAGGCCGGCTTCAACCGCGAGGTGGGCAAAGGCCAGTGCAGTCAGGCACGCCTCTTCGGCTGGTTTCAGAACACAGGCATTGCCCATCGCCAATGCCGCCCCGACAGAGCGTCCAATGATCTGCATCGGATAGTTCCAAGGCACGATATGACCCGTCACCCCATGCGGTTCGCGCAGGGTATAGACCGTGTAGCCGTCCAGATAAGGGATGGTCTCGCCCATCACCTTGTCGGCTGCACCGCCGTAAAACTCGCAATACCGCGCCAGCGCCACCGCATCCGCCCGCGCCTGCGTCAGCGGCTTGCCAACATCCAGCGCCTCAAGCGCGGCCAGATCCTCGGCGCGGTCCAGCACCAGTTGCCCCAGACGGGTCAGGATTCGGCCCCTTTGCAACGCGGTCATACGGCCCCAATCGCCATCCAATGCGGCCCGCGCCGCGGTAACGGCCGCATCGACATCCGGTTCAGCACCACGCGCGATCCGGCAGATTTCTGCGCCGTCGGACGGGTTGATCAGCGGCAGGGTTTCACCCGAGGACGCAGAGACCCAGGTCCCGCCAATCAGGCACTGGGTGGGGTCAAACCATGGCTGGTGGGTCATATTGGGGCTCCGAATAGGCTCTAACTAAGGTCAATTACACTGCTTCCTTCCCGATCTGTGGCAATCGGGGCGCGGCGGCGATCAGCGATTGGGTATAGCGATGTTGCGGGTCGGCGAAGACCTGTTCCGTCTCGCCCTGTTCGACGATCCGGCCGGACTGCATGACCAACACCCGGTCGGTGATGGTGCGCACAACGCTCAGATCGTGGCTGATGAACAGATAGGTCAGGTCATAGGTGGCGCACAGTTCCGCCAACAGATCGAGGATCTGCGCCCGGACCGAGACATCAAGCGCCGACACCGCTTCGTCAAACAGGATCAACTCGGGGCGGATGATCAGGGCACGGGCAATTGCGATCCGTTGCCGTTGCCCGCCCGAGAACTCGTGAATGTACTTGCCTGAATCATCCGGGCTGAGGCCGACCGCCGTCAGCATCTCGGCGATCCGGTCCTGCCGTTCCGCCCCGGTGGGCGGGCTTTCCAGCAGGTGAAAGGGCTCGGTCACAAGGCGCGCGACCCGGTGACGGGGGTTAAAGCTGCCATACGGGTCCTGGAACACAACCTGCATCTTGCGACGCACGGCAAGGTTTGGCCGGTGACCCGTGAAAACCGGCTGTCCATCCAGATGAATCGCGCCGGACTGCACCTCTTCCAAACCCAAAATGGCCCGTGTTAGGGTCGATTTTCCGCATCCGGACTCGCCCACCAACCCCAAACGCTCACCCTTGTTGAGGGTAAAGCTGACCCCATCCACCGCGCGGTGATGACCGGGTCTATCGAACAAAGCCTTGCGGGGCAGACGATAATCGCGAACCACTTGCGAGACCTGCAGCAAGGGCTGAGGCTCGACCGGCTCGGGCAGGGTTACCTGGTGGCCCGAGGCTTCGAACAACATGCGGGTATAGGGATGGCGCATGTGGCCCAGCAAATGTTGGGTCGCGCCGCTTTCGACCACTTCGCCGTGGCGCATGACGGTGATCCGGTCGGCCATATCCGCCACAACCGCCAGATCATGGGTGATCATCAACAGCCCCATATCGTATTCGCTGACCAGCCCCTTGAGCAATTCGAGGATTTGCGCCTGCGTCGTCACGTCCAGCGCAGTTGTCGGTTCATCGGCAATCAGCAGCTTGGGGCGCAGCGCAATGGCCATGGCGATGACCACCCGCTGGCGCTGGCCACCCGACAGTTCATGCGGAAAGCGCGATAGCGGGAACCGATCAGGCGGCAAGCCGACACGGCTCAGCACCTCTTCGGCGCGGACGCGGGCCTGCGCGGGGGGCATCGCCTTGTGGATCAGGATTGTTTCCATCACCTGATCGCCGATGGTCTTGACCGGGTTCAGCGCCGTCATCGGCTCTTGGAAGACCATGCCGATCGAGGCGCCGCGCAGGGCGCACATTTCGGCCTCGGGGCGGTTCAAAAGTTCGGAACCGTTCAACCGGATCGCACCGCTGACCTCGGCCCCGTTCGGCAGCAATTGCATCACGGCCAATGCCGTCATTGACTTGCCCGAGCCGCTTTCGCCGGTCACGGCCACGATCTGACCCGGGGCGATGGACAGGTCGACCTGCTTCAGGATCGGCACCCCGTGGATTGCCAGCGACAGGTTTTCGATCTCAAGCAAACTCATGCCCGCGCCACTCTTATCCGGGGGTCCAGCCAGTCGCGCAGCCCGTCGCCCAACAGGTTCAGACCCAACACCGTAACGATGATGGCAAGACCCGGAATCAGAGCCAAATGCGGGGCAAAACTGACCATTGTCTGCGCATCGGCCAGCATCCGGCCCCAACTGGGCGTGGGCGGTTGCGCGCCCAATCCTACATAGGACAAGCCCGCCTCGGCCAGAATGCCCAGGCTGAACTGGATGGTCCCCTGCACGATCAGCAGGTTGGCCACATTAGGCAGGATATGTTCCGCCGATATCCGCGCTGCGCCCTTGCCCGACACACGGGCGGCAAGGATGAACTCTCGTTCCCAAAGCGATAAAGCGGCCCCGCGGGTGATGCGCGCGAAAACAGGGATGTTGAAGATGCCGATGGCGATGATGGCGTTTACGGCCCCGGCGCCGAACACGGCGGTTATCAGGATGGCGATGACCAGCGAAGGGAAAGCAAAAACCAGATCATTGCCGCGCATGATCACCTCGTCCAGCCATGACCCTTTGCGGGCGGCTGCCGTCAGGCCCAGCGGCACGCCGAAACCCACACCGATGCCCACCGCCACCAGCGCCACCGCAATCGAGGTGCGCGCACCCACCATGATCATCGAAAATATGTCCCGCCCGAAATGATCCGTGCCGAACCAGTGCTGCGTGCTGGGCGGCTGCAACTTGTCGGGAATGTTCAGCGCGGCATGGTCATAGGGTGTCCAGACAAACGACACCACCGCCGCCAAAAGAACCAGCGACGACAGCAGCGTTCCAAGGATCAGGTTGCGGCTCATGTCCGGCTCCTCAACCTTGGATCAACGGCGGCATAGGCCAAATCGACCAGAAAATTCACGGTGATAACGGCAAAGACCAGCAGCATGACCACCGATTCCACCACGATCAGATCGCGGGCCGAGATCGCCTGAAACACCAGCCGCCCCAAGCCGGGCAGGTAAAACACCTGTTCGATGATGATCGACCCTGCCAGCAGGAAGGAAAATTGCAGCCCGATAATTGTCAGCACCGGGATCAGCGCGTTGCGCACCCCGTGCCGCCACAGCGCCTGACGGCGGCTAAGGCCCTTGGCGCGGGCCGTGCGCATGAAATCCTCGCCCAGAATATCCAGCAGGGATGAGCGCATGACGCGCGCCAGAATGGCCGCCTGTGGCAGGGCCAGCGCGATGGCGGGCAGGGTCAGCGAATGCAGACCTGTCCAAAAACCGGTTTCCCAGCCGACGAACCCTCCGGCATTGAACCAGCGCAGGTTGATGGCGAAGATCAGGACCAGCATCATCGCAAACCAGAAATTCGGTACCGCGATACCCAGTTGCGTGGCGCCCATGACCGCCAGGTCTCCGGGTTTGCCCCGGCGCGCAGCGGCATAGATCCCGGCGGGAAAGGCGATCAGGGTGGACAGGGTCAGCGCATAAAGCGCCAGCGGCAGCGACACCCACAGCCGGTCCGCGATCATCTGCGATACAGGCGTGCGATAGGTGTAGGATGTGCCAAAATCCCCGGTCAACATCCCGCCGACCCAGTTGAAATACCGCTGCAGTTTGGACACGTCCAACCCAAGCTCTGCCCGCAGGGCCGCCAAGGTATCGGGCTGCGCGTTCACGCCCAGCATGAAAGACGCCGGATCACCCGGAGCAACCTCGATCACGCCGAAAATGACGACCGACGCAACCGCGAGGCTGATGATCAACGAGAGCAGGCGTTTGAGAGAATAACGAAGCATTGGCGCCACGTTAGGGTCGCAATCCGCCGGGGTCCAGCACCTATGGCACTACCAGAAAGACAGAAACCGCATATGCGACGATTGCGGCATACCCCAGGGGGTAAATCCACTTGATCGCATAATTATCAAGCTTCCTGGCCGCCTCTTCCCGGCCTGCGACCTTTAACCGGCGCAAGGCGACGTTGAACACAATCAGCGCCCCCGTCATCAGGAACATGCATTGCAGTATGAAGTCCAGAAAGGTCAGGTATCCCAGCTTGGGCAAATCTTCGGAAATGGCCCAGTTGAACGCGACGAAAACCAATAGATTTGCGCCTGCGATTTCGATCCGCTTGCGGTATTCGTCCAGAAAAAACAGCGCCCAGCCCACGGTGACCAGCACCAGCATCGGCAGGAACACGCGAATGACGTAATAGGTCAGGTGCCGCTTGCCTTCGAAAATCAGCGCCACCTGGTCGCTGTCGCGGCCCGACAAGCCGGTGACTGTCGAGGCCTCAAGCCGCGCATTGCCCAAAATCCATTCTTCCTCGCCCAAAAGATCGCCCAGGCCCGAAAACTCGTCCAGCGGGTAATAGGACACGTATTCGGACGGTAGGATGGACACCACTTCGAACTGAAACCGCTGGGTGTCGAACGGGTATTTGCGAAAGTTGAAATAGGGTGCCTGCAGCGTCAGCGAGGATTTCTCGAGATAGACCACACGCCCGTCATGGTTCAGCCCGGCGGCGGATTCGTGTATCCACTTGTTGGACTGCTGGTTATGGATGACAAAGGCTGGCAAAACCGTGCCGATTTCGGCCGCGTGATCGGCCAGCGCCGGAGGGCTGAACACGCGGATATCGCGGCCCGCTTCCTGCGGGTCGAATGCCAGCGCGGGGTCGACCCATTCCACCCGCAACACAACAACGGCACCGTAATTCTCGGCTTTTTGATCAACGCCGGTGATCTGGTCAATCCAAATGCCGATCCCCACATCCAGCGGGTTTTCAGGCGTTCCCGTCAGGGCATCCAGCCGGCCCCCAAGGGCGTTTTGCGCCTGGACCTTTCCGGGCATGGCCGCGTTAAGGCACAGAAAGGCGGCAGCAAGGGCAAGACTACGTAGCAGTGTCATCAATACAGTTTTTCACATCCGGCGGGGGCCCGGGGCTGCAAGGCGCAGCCCCGTGTGTTTGTCATTCGGACCAGCTGATCGCGGTCAGGTCGATCGCGGCGGTCGGGGCATTCTCCCAAAGCCCCTGAACACCCGCCTTGGCCACGCCCAGCTTGGCCAGCTGGAACAGGTATCCATTGACGTAATCCGCGGCAATCAGGCGCTGTGCCTCGCCCAGAAGCTTGCTGCGTTCTTCTGGATCGGTGGTGGTATTGAGGGTGTCCATCAGGGTCTGGAAATCCAGGCTGTCATACTGGAAGTAATAATCCGGGCGCGCATAGATACCGATATCCATCGGCTCGGTATGGCTGACGATCGTCAGGCCGAAATCCTTGCCTTTAAAGACCGATTCCAACCATTGCGCCCATTCCACATTGATGATCTCGGCCTTGATGCCGACCTCGGCCAGTTGCGCGGCGATGATTTCACCGCCACGGCGCGCGTAGGACGGCGGCGGCAGGTGCAACGTCGTTTCAATCCCGTCGGCAAACCCGGCCTCGGCCAGCAACGCTTTGGCCTTTTCCGGGTCATGGGCCGAATTCCCCGTCAGATCGACATAGGCGGGGTTATGCGGCGCGAAATGCGTGCCGATGGGCGTGCCATAGCCAAACATCGCCCCGTCGATGATCGCCTGCCGGTCAATCGCATGGGCCAGCGCCTGCCGCACGCGGATATCATCAAATGGCGGCTGCTTGTTGTTGGTCGACAGGATCGTCTCGCCCTCGGTTGACCCTACCAGCACCTGAAAGCGCGGGTCGGCCTCGAACTGGGGCAGGTTTTCGGGTGCCGGGAAATTGTCGAACACGTCGATATCTTCGGCCATCATGGCGGCAAAGGCGGCGGTCGGGTCCGAGATGAACTTGAAGGTCGCAGTCTCTAATGCGGGCTGATCGCCCCAGTACTCAGGGTTGCGGTTCAGCGTTATGCTGTCGCCCTGCACCCATTCACCAAAGGTGAAGGCGCCTGTTCCCACCGGGTTGGTCTTGATGTCACCGATGCTTTCGGACGCGACGATCACCGCGTCGCCCCAGGCCAGGTTGAACAGGAAGTTTCCGTTGGGGGCGGCAAGCGTGACCTTGACCGTCAACGGGTCGATCACCTCGACGCTTTCGATCCCGGCAAACAGTGCCTTTTGCGCATTTGCGCTGTCTTCGGTCAGCGCGCGGTCAAGGCTGAACTTGACGTCCTCGGCATCCATGGCGGTGCCATCATGGAACGTGACACCTTCACGCAGCTTGAACGTGTACTGGGTCCCGTCACCCGAAATCTCCCAGCTTTCGGCAAGCCCCGGCACGACCGACCCATCACCCATGAAACGGGTCAGGCCTTCGAAGATATTGGTGTAGACCACCGAATCAATGGCCTGGGCCGCGGCACTGGTCGGGTCCAGATGCGGGGGTTCCAACTGCATCGCGATGGTGATGTCCGATTTGGCCATGGCCTGCGACGCAAGCAAGGTTGCACCAAGCGCAAGGGCCGATGCAAAGGATCGAACTGACTGCATTTCCATGAATTTCACTCCCAACTGAGACAGGCTGGCCCGCTTTGCGCGGATCGTTCTCAGACCAATGTCCCCGTAAACCCAGGGTCATTCAAGGAATTGTTCGCGCAACCGGGGTTTCTATGACCTTGCGCAATCTGCTATGCCGCGCTGCAACGTGAACACCGGAGGAGCGACCATGAGCGCCACCGCCCGAAAAAAGGCCCCGAACGCCGAGGATATTCGCGCCCGGAAAGGCGGCGAACCCCTGGTCAGCCTGACCGCCTACACCACGCCAATGGCCCGGTTGATGGATGCCCATTGCGACTTTGTTCTGGTCGGTGACAGCGTTGGAATGGTGCTGCACGGGCTGGATTCGACCCTTGGCGTGACCATGGAGATGATGATCCTGCACGGGCAGGCGGTGGCGCGGGGGCTGGACCGGGCGATGATGGTCGTCGACATGCCGTTCGGCAGCTATGAACATTCACCCGCCGAGGCGTTCCGCAACGCCGCCCGGCTGATGGCCGAAACAGGGGCTGCCGCGGTCAAGCTGGAAGGCGGGGTCGAGATGGCCGACACGATCCGTTTTCTGGTCAAACGGGGCATTCCGGTCATGGCGCATATCGGGCTGACGCCGCAATCCATCAACACGCTGGGCGGCTACAAGGTGCAAGGCCGCGATGAACAGGCCGACGCGGTTCTGGCTGACGCCCGCGCCGTCACCGATGCCGGTGCGTTTTCGGTCGTGTTAGAGAAGGTTCCGCAGGGGCTTGCCGACCAGATCACCGCCGAGGTGTCAATTCCGACCATTGGTATCGGCGCCTCGGCCGGGTGCGACGGGCAGATACTGGTCGTCGATGACATGGTGGGCTTTTTCACCGCCTTCAAACCGAAATTCGTCAAACGCTATGCCGAGCTGGGCCCCCTGGCCGAAGCTGCCATTGCCGAATACGCCGCCGAAGTCCGCGCCCGCAGCTTTCCGACGGATGAACATGTGTTTGCCGATCAGGCCCCCGCCAAGGTGGCCAAGCCATGACCGCGCCGATCCTGCGCCGTCTGGACGACCTGCGCGCCCTGACCACCAGTTGGCGCAGCCGCGGCGAGGTGATTGGCGTCGTGCCCACGATGGGCGCGCTGCACCAGGGGCACCTGTCCCTGGTCGAGGCCGCAAAGGCGGGGTGCGACCGGGTGATCGTGACCATCTTTGTGAACCCCAAGCAGTTCAACAACCCCGAGGATTTGGCCAAGTACCCGCGCACTGAAAATGAAGACGCGCAAAAGCTGCTTCCCTTCGATGTTGACGCCATCTATGTGCCCGACCCTGAAGAGATCTACCCGCAAGGTTTCGCAACTACCGTTTCGGTTGCAGGCCTGACCGACGTGATGGAAGGCGAATTTCGACCCGGACATTTTGACGGGGTCGCCACCGTCGTGGCCAAGCTGTTCCTGCAAACGCAGGCGGATCGGGCCTTTTTCGGGGAAAAGGATTTTCAGCAACTGATGGTCGTCCGCCGCATGGCGCGTGATCTGGACATCCCGATCCAGGTCGTCGGATGCCCCACGATACGCGAGCCCTCGGGGCTGGCCATGTCCTCGCGCAACCTGCGCCTGTCGCCCCAGGGGTTGCAGGTTGCCGCCCAAAAGCACCGGATCATGAATGACCTGGCACGCGCCTTGCAAGGCGGTGCGGCGTTTGACCCGCTTGCCGCCAGCGCCCGGACCGCGCTGTTGGCCGCCGGCTTTGCGCAGGTGGAGTACATTCAGCTGCGTTGTGCCGAAACGCTTGACCCTTTGAGCCGCGCAGATAAGCCCGCCCGCCTGTTTGTCGCGGCCTGGGCAGACGGTGTGCGCCTGATCGACAACATTCCCGTCTGAACGCTCTGGCACGAGCGCCTTTGATTGCGCTAAACTGTTGCAAAACCAATACGGGAGGGGCGGCAGGCATGACCTATATTCTTGCCATTGATCAGGGCACGACGTCATCGCGTGCCATTTTGTTTGATGCCAACATGCAGCGCGCCGGCACCGCGCAGCAGGAATTCACACAGTATTTCCCGCAGGAAGGCTGGGTTGAACATGACCCCGAAGAGATCTGGGACAGTGTTCTGACTGTTTGCCGGGACGTCATGGCAAACACGGGCGTGACCGCCGACCAAATCGCTGGCATCGGCATCACCAACCAGCGCGAAACTACCGTGGTCTGGGACCGGGGAACCGGCAAGCCGATCCACAATGCCATTGTCTGGCAGGACCGCCGCACCGCCGATATCTGCGCCCGCTACAAGCAGGCCGGATGCGAAGACGACGTCACCGACCAGACCGGCTTGCTGCTGGACCCCTATTTTTCGGGCACCAAGGTGAAATGGTTGCTGGATACGATCCCCGGAGCCCGTGACCGCGCCAAGGCTGGCGACCTGATGTTCGGCACGATCGACAGTTTCCTGATCTGGCGCCTGACCGAAGGGCGCAGCCACGTCACCGACGCCACCAACGCCGCGCGTACATTGCTGTATAACATCCACAAAGGCGAATGGAGCGCCGAGATCTGCGACCTTCTGGATGTGCCGCTGATCATGCTGCCCGAGGTTCTGGACTGTGCCGCGGATTTCGGAAAAACGGCTCTGTTCGGGGGCGAAATCGCGATTCTCGGGGTGGCTGGCGACCAACAGGCCGCAACGATAGGACAAGCCTGTTTTCAGCCGGGAATGTTGAAATCAACCTATGGAACGGGCTGTTTCGCGCTGTTGAATACGGGCGATACGCCGGTCGAGTCGAAAAACCGGCTGCTGACGACGATCGCCTACCAACTGGATGGAAAGCGGACCTATGCGTTGGAAGGGTCGATCTTTGTGGCAGGGGCGGCGGTTCAGTGGCTGCGCGATGCGCTGCAGATCATCGGCTCGGCCGAGCAAAGCGGCGAATTGGCAATGCGGGCCGATCCCAACCAGAACGTCGTTCTGGTGCCTGCCTTTACCGGGCTTGGGGCGCCCTATTGGAAACCCGATTGTCGCGGTGCGGTGTTTGGCCTGACCCGCAATTCGGGCCGCGCGGAATTTGCCCGCGCCACGCTGGAAAGCATCGCATACCAAACCCGCGACCTGTGGCATGCCATGCAGGGCGACTGGGGCACGGATACAGAGGTCACCCTGCGCGTCGATGGCGGCGCCAGCGCATCCGACTGGGCGATGCAGGGGCTGTCCGATTTTCTGGGCGCGCCGGTCGATCGGCCGGTGATGCTGGAAACAACCGCCTTGGGGGCGGCCTGGCTGGCCGGAATGCGCGCAGGGGTTTACCCGGATCAGGCCGGATTCAGCGAGACCTGGGCGCTGGATCGCCGGTTCGAGCCGGAATTGTCCGAACCCGAGCGTGACGCGGCCTATGATCGCTGGAAACGTGCTGTTGCCGCTGCAATGGCGTTCTGAACTGCGGCGGAAGGATCAGCTGTGATCCTTCATCAGCCGCTGCTTTTGACGTGACCAGTCCCGCTTGGCCTGGGTTTCGCGCTTGTCATGGGTCTTTTTGCCCTTGGCGATGCCGATTTTAACCTTGGCCCGGCCCTTGTGGTTGAAATACAAAACCAGCGGCACAAGGGTCATGCCCTTGCGCTGTGTCGCGTTCCACAGATTGGCCAATTCCTTGCGCGACACCAGCAGTTTGCGGCGGCGCCGTTCCTCGTGCTTAAAGACCTTGGCCTGTTCGTAGGGCGCGATATAGCTGTTGACCAGCCAAAGCTCTCCGTCGTCGACCGAGGCATAGCTGTCGGCGATGTTCGACCCGCCCGCGCGCAGGGACTTAACCTCGGACCCTTCCAGCATGATACCGCACTCGATATCGTCCTCGATCGCGTAATCGAAGCGCGCACGCCGGTTTTCGGCGATGACTTTGTAATTCGGGTCTGTCTTTTGTTTGGCCATGACGCGTTGATTTAGGCGGCTTCGCTGGCCCTTGCAAGAAGCCGATTGCCGCCGGGCGTCAGGTTTTCGCCGAGATTATCAGGTCGGGCCCGAAAATCGTGTCGGCGTGGTTGTGCAAATAAATCTTGAGCCATGGGGTAAACCGCTCGGGGTGCCGCAGGACCTCGGCCAGCAGGTCATGATAGTCGATCCAGCGGATATCCATGACCTCGTCAGGGTTGGGGTTGATGGTCAGCGGCCCGCGCACATGGGCCAGAAACACGTCGACCACCTCGTTTTCGACCATGCCGTTGCCGACATCCGCGTGATATTCCAAGCGGTGCCGATATTCGGGATACAATCCCGTGATCCCCAGTTCTTCGCGCAGGCGGCGCACGGCGCAAACGCTCGAGCTTTCGTCCCAGTCGGGATGGGTGCAGCATGTATTCGCCCACAGGCCCGGTGTGTGGTATTTTCCCATCGCCCGACGCTGAAGCAGGATTTCGGTGCCCCGCACGGCAAAGACCGACACCGCCTTGTGCTTAAGCCCCTTTTCATGCGCCTCAAGCTTGTCCACGGGGGTCAGTTCGCCCTGAACCCATGCCGGGATGGTGATTCCCATTTATCCTCTCCTGGTGCCAATTCGACAAATGTCAGGCTCGTGCGAAACTTGCTGCGTCCTGCCCGGACGGCTTGGCGTGTCGTTGCAATGCGGGCCTTGAAATGGCGTGTTGCTCCGCCTTGGTTCCCAAGGTGACCTTGAATTTCCTGTCGATCAACCGCACGAAAGGCCGCAGGGGCTGCGGCCTTTTGCTCATTTCACCAAGATGAGGTCTGGCGTTACTCGCCCGAGACACTCGCGATATAGGCAAAGACATCCTCGCCACCGCTTTTCAAGCGGAAGGTCATCTTGGATTTGGCCCCGGTGTCATCCAGGTAGCTTTTCAGGAACGCCTTGGGATCCTGAGCATATTCGACAAATGTGGTCTCGTCCCAGACCAGCCCGTTTTCACCGGCTGCAACCAGACTGTCACCGTATTTGAACCCTTCCAGCGTGCCCGCCGTGCGGCCCGAAATGCCATACAGGTTGGGGCCGGTTTTGCCGCCCTTCACGATCGCCTCGCCATCCGGGCCCGCGATCATGTGGCAGGATTTGCACTTGTTGAATGTTTTCTTTCCGGCCTCGGCATCGCCTTCCGCAAACGCGGGGACGGCCAGCAGTCCGACAAGAAGAGGTGCGATAATTCGTTTCATAGCTCGTGCTCCGATGCGATTTAGCTGCCCCGAATGGAACGCCCCAAGACACAGGAGTCAACGCGCATTTGCCGTCCGGCGTCACCGGGTCGCAGTGGACAAAAGTCGCATTTTTCACTTATATTATTGCGTTTCCGACCAACACGGCAGCAAGTCGCCGGGGGCCGGAGAGGCCAGGAAAACGGCCCGCGCAATGGCCCGGCTCAGGCACAGGGCGGCGGCGTGACCGATCATCGCCATATCGGCGGAGCCATCCGTTGCCGGGCGCGTTCCGGTGCTGACTGCGAAAACCAGATCACCGTCACCCGGCGTATGCGCGGGAACAATCGCGCGGGCAATGCCGTCATGCGCGGCCGTCGCCATCCGCTGGCACTGCGGTTTGGTCAGGTCCGCGTCGGTGGCCACGATCGCAATCGTGGTGTTGGCCCGATCGGAACGGTGGGCGTGCATGGCCGCGGCCTTGCGGCTGGCCCCGGGCCGACCCAGCCCCGAGGCCGGGTCCGGGCCCATGCCGCCGAATTCATCCCCGATTTCAAACGGGGCTGCCCAGAAATGGCGGTCACCCGCCGTTGTGACACTGCCCATCGGGTTGGCCGCGACCAGGGCGCCGACAATGGTGCCATCATCCAGCACCAGCGATGCCGACCCGAGCCCGCCTTTGTGCATCGCCGCAAGCGCCCCGGTTCCGGCACCCACCGACCCCAGGTCGAATGACTCGGCAGCCGTATCAAACGCGGCGCGGCCAAGGGCGCGATAGGGGTTTTGGTCCCATCGCTTGTCACCGCCATTGAGCAGGTCGAACAAAATTGCTCCGGGGACGATGGGCACGTTGACGGACCCCACCGCAAAGCCCCTGCCCTGCGCCCTCAGCCCGTCGGACACACCTGAACAGGCGTCCAGCCCAAAAGCCGACCCGCCCGACAGGGCGATGGCATCCACATGGGTCACGGACTTATCCGCCGCAAGAAGATCCGTTTCGCGGGTACCGGGGGCCCCGCCCATGACATGGACCGATGCGGTGAACGGGCCCGCAGCGGTCAAAACCGTGGCTCCCGACTTCAGGGCGTCGTCCTGCGCATTTCCGACCTTGAGGCCGGGGATATCGGTAATCAGGTTTCGCGGTCCGGGGGTCATTGATGAACTCGTGCCTTGTTGCAGGGAAGCGCGCAGGCGCGCTGCCTCCGGCGGGGATATTTATGGCCAGATGAAGAGCGGATCAGATACAGCGGCCACCGTCGACTTCCAAAGCGGTGCCGGTGACCATACCGGCCTCGTCCGAACATAAGAAACAGGCGGCGTTGGCCATGTCTTCCGGGGTCGAGAACCGGCCCAGCGGGATGGTCGACAGGAATTTGGCCCGGATTTCGGGCGTATCCTCGCCCATGAAGGATTTGAGCAGCGGTGTTTCCCCGGCGACCGGGCAGATCGCGTTGACGCGGATGCCGGAAGGGGCAAGTTCCACGGCCATGGTTTTGGTGGCGGTGATCATCCAGCCCTTGGAGGCGTTGTACCAGTTCAGGTTGGGACGCGGTGACAGGCCAGCCGTTGAGGCCACGTTCAGGATGGCCCCGGTTTTGCGGGATTTCATATGCGGCACCAATGCGCGCGCGGTCAGGTACACGGATTTCATGTTCACATTGAACACACGGTCGAAATCCTGTTCGCTGACGTCTTCCAGCGGCGTCGGCAGGTGAGTGACGCCGGCGTTGTTGACCAGGATATCCAGCCCGCCGAAATCCCGGATCGCCGTTTCCGCCATGGACTGGACAGACGCGCGATCAGCGACATCAACCTGCTGCGGTTGCGCCCGGTCGCCCAGTTGTGCCGCCAGGTTTGCTGCCGCGTCTCCGTTGATATCCGCAATCATCACACGGGCGCCTTCGGCCACGAATTTCTGCGCGATCCCGGCGCCGAATCCCGATGCGCCGCCTGTGACGATTGCGGTTTTTCCTTCCAGCCTCATGCCGTGATCCTTTTGCCGCCTGTGCGGGTCAGATTATCAATGGGCAGGCAATATGCCAGATCAATCTTCGGACACTTTGCCCCGCAAAGCCTTGACGTCGCCACGCGCCTTTTTCGCCGCCAAGCGCCGCTTGACCGATCCATATGTGGGCTTTGTCGCGATCCGGCGTTTGGGCTTGACCAAAGCGCGGGCAATCAGCTCGGCCAGCCGGCTGCGCGCGATTTCACGGTTGCGGGCCTGGCTGCGGGTTTCTTCGCATTGAATGATGATTGCGCCATCCTTGGTCCACCGCCGCCCGGCCAGACGTTTCAGACGGTTCTTCACCGGTTCGGGCAGGGATGGCGAGCGCGCGGCTTCGAACCGCAGTTCAACTGCTGTCGAGACTTTGTTGACGTTCTGACCACCGGGACCGGAGGAACGCACAAAGCTCTCGGTCATTTCCCAATCCTGCAGGATGATATCATCGGTGATGCGCAACATAGGGCTGACCTTACAAGGCACGGGTGGAAACAAAAAGGGCCGCCCCGGCGGGACGGCCCTTCGAAAGTTCAGGAGGTGGGGTCGGTTAGATCAATCGACCAGCCGGAGCGAGCGCTCCGCCAAGGGCTGCCCTAGCAGGCGATCCCCCCGGTTGTTCCGACACCTCTCTCCAATCTCTTTCTCGACACTGGATCACCTCCTTTTCTATCTGTTGCGGTTAACTTTGAGCCTGACACAAGATGCGCCATTCTCAAAGCACTTTTTTACGCAGGCTGTGCGGCGGTCAAACGGGCGACGATCACCTTGAACGGGATCAGGGCGATCAAAGCCAGTGACAGCTTTACCAACCAGTCCGCAAAGGCCAGCGTAACCCATAGCGGCGCCATCGGGCCGGTCAGCATGAACGGCACGGGCTCCCATGCCCAGCTGATCGCGGCGTCAGCGTTTGCGCCGAAGAAAGTGACCGAGGCCGAGAAGGCCAGCGTAAAGAAGATCGCGGTGTCCAGCGCCGATCCGACCAGAGTCGAAACCAGCGGCGCGCGCCACCAGCGGCCACCGCGCATCGCGTTGAAGACTGTGACGTCAGTCAGTTGCGCGATCAGGAAGGCGGTGCCCGAGGCAACAGCGATCCGCAGCGGCACGGCGGCATAGGTGAAACCATCGCCCTGCAGCATGATCTGGCTACCGATCAGCGAGCAGATGATACCGGTGACAAACCCGGCGAACACGACCTTGCGGGCCGGACCCACGCCATAGACGCGGTTCATGATGTCAGTGACCAGGAAGGCCAGCGGATAGGTGAAAGCACCCCAGGTCAGCAATCCGTCAAGGATCAGGAACTGGACCAGGATGTTAGAGGCCACGACAATGGCGGCCATGGCAATGATGCCGGGAATATAAGAGCGTTGCATTTTCAGATGCCCGTTTTGACAAGGTAGCGGCGACTTGGCCAAGGGTTCATCCCAAGGCAAGCCGTGCGTTTAGACCCTTGGTCGCCGCAAGTCAATCGGGCAGCAGGTATTCCACCAGCTCGGTGCGTTGCAGGGCCAGGAAATTGTCGTCGGAAACCATCGTGACCCGCATCCGCCCCTGAGCGTCGCGCCAGATGGACAGACCTTCGAGGTTGTCATGGGTGCCGGTCGCGGTTTCCAGCAGGGTTTCTTCGGCAGATGGCACGTCGCCGGTCGTGTCCCATCGCCTCAGGCGCGTGCGAAACCCGGTCAGCGACACGCTGCGTTCAAGGACATACAGCCGCCCGTCGGGGCCGAAATCAGCCGAAACCGGAAGAAAACCGCCCCGCGCGGGCAGGACAAACGGTGTAGACCACGACTGACCGTCCCAGCGATAGACCGGGATGTCGCCCTGCAGCGTGCGGCTTTTTTCCGTTAACGTGTACAGCCATCCCCGCCTGTCCATCGCAAGGGCTTCGAATGACCCGTTGCGGTCCAGCCCGTCAAATGCGGACGGGCGCGGCAGCACGCGCGCATGGGTGCCGGGTGCTGCGTAATGGGCAACCCGGTGGACCCCTTCAAAGGATACGAAAAGACTGCCATCCGGTGCCGCGGCCAGACCTTCGGAATCACCGGCATAGCCCAGCATGGTACGGCCAGTGCTGGACAGAACCGGCCAATGGCCCAAAATGCGAACGTCCGCTATCGCGCCGTTGTCGCGTTCGATCCGGCCAGTCACAAAGGTGGCCCGGTCACTGAGCGCAATGAAACTGCGCCCCGTGTCCGAAACATGTATGGCCGAGAATCCGCCGAACCATTCAGCAGGGTGCCGCCAGGCAAAGCTGTCGGCAAGGGTGGCCGTTTTGACATCGACCGCCCACGCCGCCCCGGCCAACGCCAGGCCGCCAATCATTTCGAGTGCAAAACGGATGCGCATTGCTGAGGAAGGTCGGCCAGCGTGTATTCACGGCGTTTCTTTGGGGGTGGCGCGTTCGGATCCGGCGGCGGCGGGTTCAGGATGTTCTGCACCCACTGCCGGGCCTCGGCGCACCCATCGCCCTTGGGCGGGGCGTCCTGATTGACACAGCCGCGGGACCCCCGGGGGCATTTCAGGCGAACGTGAAAGTGATAGTGGTGCCCCCACCAGGGCCTGATCTTGCGCAGATAGGCGCGATTTCCCTTTTCGTCATTGCACATCTGCACCTTTGCGCCGGGAAAGACGAAAATGCGCGCGACCCGCTTGTCCTTGGCCGCCTCGCGCAGGACAGCGTGGTGTTGAGAGGTCCAGTTCCCGTTCACATAGGCCCCGCTGGCGCGGCGCAGCGAAATCGAGGACAGGTTTTCCCGCGCCTTTCGCGACAGGCGCATATTGTCACCGGGCAGCATCCAGATATCGACATCAAGGCCCAGCTGATGCGACCGGTGGCCCGAGGTCATCGGCCCCCCGCGCGGTTGACTGATATCGCCGACATACAGCCCGTTCCATCCCGGCTGTCGGGCTGCAAACCGGCTCAGGTCCTGGACATAGTCGATCGTTTCAGGATGGCCCCAATTCCGGTTGCGCGACAAACGCATGGCCTGCCATGTCGCACCGGTTTCCGGCAGTTGCACCGATCCGGCCGCACAGCCGCGCGAATAACTGCCGAACGCGGCCGGTTTTTGCTGTGAACTGACCCTTTGAGCCCCGAAAAGTTGCTTTGCCAAAGGCTCGGCCGCGACCTCTGCAGCAAAGCCCAGGGCGGCGACGGTCACGAAAAAACGCAGTAATTTCATCTGTTCTGGTCCCCTTCCGGTCTGACCCAGCGCATCAGGAACAAGCCCAGAATAAACAACGCAACGATGGGTGACACCCCCAGACGTGCGCTGCCGGTCATCGTTGTCGCAATTCCGATCAGCAGAGGCGCGGCAAAGGCCGTCGCCCGGCCCGACAGGCCATAAAGCCCAAAGCTTTCGACCGGGGCCTTTGGGTCGGTGTGGCGCACCATCATCGAACGGCTGGCCGATTGCAGGATGCCCCCCATCCCGCCAATCAGCACGCCGCAACCAAAGAAAACAAGGTCCGGCAGGCCCGAGCCCGACGGCAAACCAAGCCCGAAAATCTGGGTCCGGTCCATCGACACGATCGTTGTGCAGACAAGGATCAGGACCCAGATCGCGACCAGGATCACCGGTTTGGGACCGTACCGCCTGTCCAGCTTTCCTCCGACCCAGGAAAAGGCCGCCGCCGCCAGCACGCTGACAATTCCGAAAACCCCGATCTTGGTCAGGTCCCAGTGCAGCACCAGCGTCGCGTAGACCCCACCAAAGCTGTAAAGACCGTTCAGCGCGTCGCGGTAAAACATCGATGACCCCAGGTAACTGGCAAGGCTGGTGCGATGACGCAACGCCGCGACCGAGCGGCCCAGCACGCGCAACGCCTCGGCCACCGTGCCGGTCTGGCCAGTCTTGCCGGAAGGCGCATCGTCGCGAACCCACAGGAAATAAGGCACCATGAACAGGATAAACCACCCGGCGGTGAACGGCCCGACAAAACGCGTGCCTTCCCGCGTTGCCGCGTCAAGACCGAACAGGGGGTCCATCCCGATCAGTGTCTTTCCATTGGCCTGTTCCACAAACAGCGCCAACATGATGGCCAGCGAAATCAGCCCCCCGAAATAGCCAAAGGCAAAGCCTGATCCCGAAATCTCGCCGACTTCGCTGTCATCGCCCAGATCAGGCAGCTGCGAGTTGATGAAGATCAGCGCGTATTCCGCCCCGACAAAGCCGATCCCGAACGCAGACAGCATCAGCCACATGTTCGACCCGTCCGGCAGCGTGAACCACAACGCGGCAGACCCGACCGCATACATGAGCGAGAACCCGAATATCCAAGGTATTCGACGGCCCGACACATCCGCCATTGCGCCCATTAGCGGCGCGCCAAAGGCGATGATCAGGCCAATGATGGTCATGCAATTGGCCCAGACGGTCTGCGCCCGCGCGCCAGCCGCCTCGGGGTCGAGGCCCGAGTTCAGGAAATACTCGGCCGCGACGCCAGCGAAATAGGGGCCAAAGACAAAAGTCACCAGCAAGGTGTGGTAGGGTTGGCTGGCCCAGTCGAAAAACCACCATCCCCAGATGCGCCTGCGCTTGGAAACCTCTGCCATTCCTGCCCCTTGCATTCTTTGCGTTCATAAGAGTTGTCTTTGCACCGTTTCGCAAGCGTTCAGTTGGTACAGACTTGCTCTTTGGCGCGGGGGTGCTTAGGTCTCGGCCATCAAGATACGGAGTGCCCATGCTGTCGCTGATCCAAATTCTGCTGCTGATCCTGGATATTGTCTGGTTCATCATCCTGGCCCATGTGATCATGAGCTGGCTGATCAACTTCCAGGTGCTCAACCTGCATCAGCAACTTGTGGCCCAGATCTGGTATGGCCTGAACCGTATACTAGAGCCGATATATGGCCCGATCCGTCGCATTCTGCCTGCGATGGGCGGGCTGGATCTGACGCCGCTCGTGGTGTTGATCGGGGTCTATGCGCTGCGGATCATCCTGATCAACAATATGCCGTACTTCTACTGACCTCTTGTTCACCGATTCTTAGTATGTGATTGTCCTGTCTTAAGCGCAGATAAACCTTAAAACAGGGCACACCCGCATATGTTTGACGCCGCGCCGATGCTGCGAGATGTCTTTGGATTCGACGCCTTCCGCCCCGGTCAGGAGGAAATCGTCGATGCCGTGACGGCGGGCGAAAACGTGTTGGCGATCATGCCGACGGGCGGCGGCAAATCCCTGTGTTTTCAACTGCCTGCGTTAATGCGCGAAGGGGTCACGGTGGTGATCTCTCCGCTTATTGCGCTGATGCGGGACCAGGTCCGCGGCCTGCAGGAAGCCGGTGTTGCGGCGGGTGCCCTGACCTCGGGCAACACGCCCGAGGAAACCGACGCGGTATGGGAGGCGTTGGAAGCCGGGCGGCTCAAGCTGCTTTACATGGCGCCCGAGCGTTTGGCGGCGGGCTCTGCGCTGGGCATGCTGCGGCGGATCAACGTCAGCCTGATCGCGGTGGACGAGGCGCATTGCGTCAGCCAATGGGGCCACGATTTCCGCCCTGACTATCTTCGAATCGGAGAGCTGAGGCGTGCCCTGAACGTGCCGCTGGCCGCCTTTACCGCGACGGCAGATGCGGAAACACAGGACGAGATTGTCGAGAAACTGTTCGATGGCACGCCGCCGCAAAAGTTCCTGCGCGGCTTTGATCGGCCCAATATCCATTTGGCCTTTGCCGCGAAGGACGGGCCGCGCAAGCAGATCCTCGATTTCGCCGCTGCACGCAAAACCCAATCCGGCATCGTCTATTGCGGCACCCGCAACAAGACCGAGGTTCTGGCCAAGGCTCTGCGTGACGAAGGGCATTCGGCCTGCCACTATCACGGCGGCATGGACCCCGAGGACCGCCGCATAGTTGAAACCCGTTTTGCGCGCGAGGACGGGCTGATCGTCGTCGCCACCGTGGCCTTCGGGATGGGCATCGACAAACCCGATATCCGCTGGGTTGCCCATGCGGACCTGCCCAAATCCATCGAGGCCTATTACCAGGAAATCGGCCGCGCGGGGCGCGATGGCGCACCCGCCGAAACCCTGACCCTGTTCGGCCCGGACGACATCCGCCTGCGTCGATCCCAGATCGACGAGGGGTTGGCCCCTCCCGAGCGTCGCATGGCCGATCACGCCCGTCTGAACGCTCTGCTTGGTCTGGCCGAGGCGTTGGTCTGCCGCCGTCAGACCTTGCTGGGCTATTTCGGTGAACGGGCCGAGCCCTGCGGCAAATGCGATTTGTGCGACAGCCCCCCGCAGGTGTTCGACGGTACCACGCCCGTCCGCATGGCCCTGTCCGCGATCCTGCGCACCGAGGAATGGTTCGGGGCCGGGCACCTGATCGACATCCTGCTGGGCAACGAGACCGACAAGATCCGCGCGCGACGCCATGATGCCTTGTCCACCTATGGCATCGGCAAAGAATGGTCGCGCCCGCAATGGCAAGCCATATTCCGACAGATGATGGGCCATGATCTGGTCCGCCCCGACCCAGAACGCCACGGTGCCCTGCGTATGACCGAAGCGGCAAAACCGATCCTGAAGGGCGAAGCGCAGATCAATCTGCGCAAGGACACGATCCGCAAGGCCACGCGGCGGCCTGCCGTCAAGGCGATGGTCTCTGACGAGGATGCGCCGCTGCTGTCCGCGCTCAAGGCCAAGCGGCGAGCCCTGGCCGAGGCGGCCCGCGTTCCGGCCTATGTCATCTTTCCCGACCGGACCCTGATCGAAATGGCGGAAACCCGTCCCGCCACGCTGGATGACATGGCCCGGATCAGCGGGATTGGCGCGAAAAAGCTGGAACGATATGGCAGTACCTTCCTTGAAGTGCTGACCGGTGCGGTCGAAGAGGTGCACCCCGCACGTCGCAAGCTTGCCGGGCGCGACCAGGGGGGCATCTATGACCGCCTGCTCGAAGTTCAGTCACAGTTGTCACGCGGCCCAGACGGGATCGACAAGCCGCTGACCTGCTCGGCCTCGCAACTGGCCAAGGTTGCGCAGTTGCGGCCCGACGATCCGCGCGGGTTGGAACAGGTTCTGGGCGATCGCCGTCACGAACGGTTTGGTGCAGCGTTTCTGGACGTGTTGCAACAGGCGGGCTAGATACCGCAGGACAGGCAAGAAACGAGGGCGGATATGCTGGTAGTGATTTCCCCGGCCAAACGGCTGGACTGGGCAGAGCGGGATGTCGCGGTCTCGCAGCCCGACTTTCAGGACGACGCGGTCCGGCTGTCAAAAACCGCCCGCAACCTCACTTTGGGTGACCTGAAAAAACTGATGGACCTCAGCGATGATCTGGCCCGCCTGAACCGGGACCGCTTTCGCGCTTTTGCCAACACCCCCGAGGCCGCGGCCACCCGCCCTGCTGCGCTGGCCTTTGCAGGGGATACCTATCAGGGGCTAGAGGCCGGGTCACTGGATGCTGACGAACTGGCCTGGGCCCAGGATCATCTGCGTATCCTGTCGGGCCTGTACGGTCTGTTGCGTCCGCTTGACGCGATCCAGCCTTACCGGCTGGAAATGGGCAGCAGGCTGAAAACCCGGCGGGGTAAGAACCTGTATGACTATTGGCGCGACCAGCTGAGCAAGGCGCTGAATGCGCAAGCCGAAGGTATCGGCAGCGCCGTCCTGGTGAACTGTGCCAGTCAGGAATATTTTGGTGCAGTAGACCCTAAAGCCCTGAAATTGCGCGTCATCACACCAGTTTTCATGGAGGACAAAAGCGGCAAGCCCAAGGTTGTCAGCTTTTTTGCCAAGAAAGCGCGCGGGGCAATGGCGCGGTTTGTCATCCAAAAGCGCCTGACCGACCCGGCCGGTCTTTTGGATTTCGACCTGGGGGGCTATGCGTATCAGCCTGATCTGTCGGATGTGGACAAACCGGTATTCCTGCGCCCTTATCAGGCCTGATCCAGCATCGACTGATCATAGGCGACCAGTTCGACCGTGTTGCCCTCGGGGTCCTGGGTGAAGATGCCGCGCCATCCGATCCAGCTGAACTGTTCGATCCGATAGGGCTGGCCGATCGTGTCATACCAGCGCATCGCCGCCTCTTGTTCCGCAAATGGCAGAGACAGCGCGATGTGATGCAGCGACGACCCCGCACCGGTCACCGGGGCGGGGCCGACTGCCTTACTCCGGTCAGAGCCGGGGCCGGGACTGGGGGCGTGCTGAAACAGGGCCAATACCTGGGTATGCCCGCCAAACCCCTCGGCAATGCGAAAGAAGGTGATGGCGCTGGTGCGATTTCCGCTCAGACGCTGCAACCCGATCACGTCCTCGTAGAACGCAACCATCTTGTCCATATCAGCGCAGCGAATTGCAATTTCGCCCAGCGCGCGGGGACGAAAGCCTCGGTCCTTATCCATGCAAATACCCTAAGCGCCGGCACGCGGATCGGCAATGACGGGTCGGGCGGCCTGGGGGCAATGGTCCTGGATCATCTGGCAGATCAGCTTTTTGTGTAATGGCTTGGTCAGATAATGATCCAGCCCCGCCGCCAGAATACCCTGATCGTCCCCGGCCATCGCATGCGCTGTCAGCGCGACGACCGGAACATGCCGGCCCGTTCCGACTTCGATCCGGCGAATTTCGGCCGTGGCCTGCTTGCCATCCATCTTTGGCATCGAAATATCCATGAAAATCAGGTCGGGATCAAAGTCGGAATAGGCATCAACCGCCTCGACCCCGTTGGCGACAAAGCGGAGTTCGATATCAAGGTCCTTGGTCATCTTGCCCAGAATCAGCTGGTTGGTCCGGTTGTCTTCTGCTGCAAGCACGCGCATCTGCCGCTGACCGGCCCGCGCCTGGTCGGGTTGGGCCTCAGTGGTGTCACCCTCGGGCGGCTGCCCTGGCGCAAACAGGGGCGTATCAAGCGCCATCAGGCGTGAATACAGTTCGGCCCGAGGAATGGGTTTCTGCAAGACACCCTCGATCAGGCGATGCGCCGGGTCGGCGTGGATCAGGCCCGGATTGGCCGACATGATCACGATCGGAACATCGTCCCAGCCTCGATCCCGCAGGGTCGTTGCAAGCTCTAGCCCGTCCATATCGGGCAGGTCATGGTCGCACAGAACCAGGCCGACCGTGTCATCCACCGCCTTCAGCGCCTCTGACCCCGATGCGCAGACCGTCACGCGTGACCCCAAACGGCTGAGTTGCTTGGTCAGAATGGCCCGGTTGACGGCCAGATCCTCTACCACGACGACATGTTGCAGCCGTCCGGCCAAATCCGGCGGCGCGGGTTGCGGCCCCTCGGCGGTTGGCAGTTGAACACGGAACCCGAAACAGGACCCGACACCCGGATCGCTTTCGACCCAAACCGTGCCGCCCATCATCGTGATCAGGCGCTTGGTGATGGCAAGCCCAAGGCCGGTCCCTTCGAACTGCCGGTTCTGTGCATCCTCAACCTGATTGAACTCGCCAAATATATGGGCGATCTTGTCCGGGTCGATCCCGATCCCGGTGTCTTCGATGGCCACGTGAATATCACAGCTCTGAGCCTCGGCGCTGGGAACGCCGGTCACGCGGATCAGCACATGACCGTCTGACGTGAATTTCACCGCATTCCCAACGAGGTTCGTCAGTATCTGCCGTACCCGCCCCGGATCGCCGACAAACAGCGTCGGCAGGAACAGGTCATAATCGACCAGCAAGGTCAGCCCCTTGTCGCGCACGCTGGGCTGCAACAGCATCGCAACCTCAAGAATGCACCTCTCAAGGTCGAACTGTTCGGGGTGGAGGGTCAGCTTCTCCGCTTCGATCTTGGAATAGTCCAGAACGTCGTTGATGATCACCAACAGGGCCTCGCCCGAATTGCGGATCGTGTTGACATATAATCGCTGCTCTTCGCCCAGCGGGGTTTCCGTCAGCAATTCCGTCATGCCGACAATCCCGTTCATCGGGGTTCGGATCTCGTGGCTCATGTTGGCCAGAAAGGCCGATTTGGCCCGGTTCGCAGCCTCGGCCCGTTCGCGGGCGGCGCGCAGCTCGGCCTCGTGCCGGACGGATGATGTGATATTCAGCGCCAAGCTGACCACGTCACCGCCATGTCCGCGTTGGTCAATCAGTCGGATATATTGCCCGTTCCACAGCTGGATCACGACCGGATCAGGGGCCGGAGACGCCCAGCGGCGTGCCATCTGGTCCTGCCAGTCCCGCGCAGAGTCCGAGCCGATATCCACGATCCCTTCGCGGGTCAGAAGTTCGAGAATACGCGCATAGGATATGCCCGGCGCCACCTCTTCCAACCCTTCAAAAACGCTCAGATACGCGGTGTTGGCGCTGATCAGAAGGCCGTCGCCGTCAAAAAACGCAAACCCGTCCTGAATGGTCTGGATCGAATGCCACAGCCTGCGTTCGGCGACTTCGACCTTGGCATGGGCGACGGTCAGGTCGGATTTCACCTT
The DNA here is from genome assembly GCA_030427405.1 of Alphaproteobacteria bacterium. GTDB lineage: Bacteria > Pseudomonadota > Alphaproteobacteria > Rhodobacterales > Rhodobacteraceae > Ruegeria. Next base: position 300,801 of record JAUHXK010000002.1, read on the forward strand.
TTCGTTTTCGCCCCGGACGGTTTCAACCTCGGCCTGGGTTTCGCCGATGCGTTTGGTCAGGGCAATCGCGTGGCGGCCCAGCTTGCGATTGGCTGCCGACAATTCGGCCTGTTTCAGGTCAAGCATCCGCTCGGCCGCAAGACGGGCGCGTCTTTCCCGCGCCAATTTTTCTGCAAGGCTCATGATCGTGGTTCCGGGTCGTTTGCAGGCAGCATTCCCGGATTGCGTGAAAAAGTGCTTAAACCGTTGCAATAAGCCGCCCCCCCATGCAACCCTGCCCGAAATAGGAGGTCGCCATGCGCCGCTTTGTTTTGATTTCAATCACTTTTATTCTGATGCTTGCCGTTCAGGGCACCCAAGGCGTGGCCCAACCAGCGGCCCCCGAGTTTCGTTTTCTCAGCACCCGCGACACCGATTTTTACGGGTCGGACCTGGACGCGTTGTTCGACACTGATCTGCGGTCATGTATCCAGGCTTGTGCCGCCAATGACCGTTGCACGGCCTTCACCTATAACACCCGGTCCGATGCCTGTTTTCCCAAAAGCGGCGTAAACCGGCAGGAGGCTTATTCGGGCGCGCTTTCGGCGCTTAAACTGCCCACTCCGGCCGCGGTGCGCGACCGGGCCCAAGACCGGGCGCAGGCACTGGAGGTGCTGGGCGACGCGGACCTAAAGCGCGCCATGCAGCAAGCCCGCGACCTGGGGTTCCTGCACATGGCGGGTGGCTATGATCTGGACACCGTACTTGCGTCAATGCGGGCGGCTTCAGGCCCGACACAGGCGATGCAATGGGCGGGTGTCGCCGTGGCCCTCAGCGACCGGGCCGATCTTTGGGTGGAATATGCCCGCCTGCTGCTGGCGATAAACCCGTCGGGCTGGTCCGAGAAACGCGATATGCGAAACCGCGCGCTCAGCGCTGCGATCAACGGATATCTGCGCTCGGATACGGACGGGACTCAAATCGCCGCGCTGATGACGCTGGCCGATGCGCTGGACGCGGCAGAGCGCGGGCGGGACATGATACCCGCATTGCGGCTGGCGGAAACGATACAACCGCGCGAAGACGTTCAGGCCGCGCTGGACCGTGCGATTGCCAAATACGGGTTCCGCGTCGTCGACAGCAGCGTCGAAAGCGACGCGGCAGCGCCGCGAATCTGCATCGAGTTTTCAGAACCTCTGGTCAAGGCCGGCGTGGATTACGACCCCTATGTACAGCGCGCCGAAAGCGGGCTGGTGGTTCAGATCGACCAGCGGCAACTGTGCGTTGACGGTGTCGCGCATGGCAGCCGATACCGCGTGACGCTGCGCGAGGGGCTGCCATCGGCCTCGGGCGAAGCGCTGCACCGCGATGTCGAGCTGACACATTACGTTCGGGACCGAGCGCCTTCGGTCCGGTTCCCGGGGCGCAGCTATGTTCTTCCCAGAACGGCAGAGGCGGCCTTGCCGGTCGAGACGGTCAACACGACGGGCTTGGACCTGACGCTGCGCCGCGTCAGCGACCGCAACCTGCTGCGCGCAGTGCAGCAGGATTTCTTTGGGCGACCGCTCAGTTCGTGGGAAGAAGACGAATTTTCGGACCAGATCGCGCAGGACATCTGGACCGGAACCGCAACGGTTGCCATGCAGTTGAACCAGGACATGACCGCGCGCCTGCCCATGGCCCAGGCCATTGCGGACCAGCCGCCGGGGATATACGCGCTGACGGCCCGTATTCCGGGCAGCGACCCCGATGACGCGCCCGCCGCCACGCAGTGGTTCGTCCTGTCGGACCTGGGCCTCAGCACCGCGTTGGGCACGGACGGGCTTCATGTCACGGTGCGCAGCCTTCAGAACGCAACCGCACGCGAGGGCGTCACGCTCTCGCTGATATCCAATGCAAATGCGGTGCTTGGCACGGCCGAGACCGACGCAGCCGGCTATGCCCGGTTCGACCCCGGCCTGACCCGCGGCAAGGGCGCAAGCGCGCCCGCACTGGTCATGGCTCAGGGTCAGGATGCGGATTTCAGCTTTCTGTCGCTGACCGATCCCGCCTTTGACCTGTCGGACCGGGGTGTCGAAGGGCGCGCACCAGCCGGGCCGGTCGATGTCTTTATGACCACCGATCGCGGGGCCTATCGCGCGGGGGAGACCATTAATGTGACGGCACTGACGCGGGATGATCGGGCAAATGCGGTCGAAGGCCTGCCGCTGACCGCCATCCTCTATCGTCCTGACGGCGTCGAATATCGCCGGATCGTATCCGATGGCGGCGTGGCGGGCGGGCATGTCTTTGCTTTGCCGGTCGCCGCTGACGTCCCGCGCGGCGCCTGGCGGGTCGAGCTTAAGTCCGACCCAAAGGCCGCGGCGCTGGCCCGCCAAACCGTTCTGGTCGAGGATTTCCTGCCGGAGCGGATTGATTTCGAGCTGTCCCTGCCCGACGCGCCTCTGCGTCCCGGTGACAGCCCGCCGCTGCAAATCACGGCACGCTACCTGTTCGGCGCGCCCGGATCGGACCTGACCATAGACGGGCAAGTCACCGCGCGCCCGGCAGACTCCGTGCCCGGTTTCACCGGATACCGATTTGGTCGCTATGACGCCGACCTGGCCACCAAAAGCAGCTATTTCGGCAATGCGCGGACGGATGCTTCGGGCGCGGCGACGGTGGCGGTTGAAATCCCCGAACTGAAAACCGAAGGCACACCGATCGAAGCCAACGTTATTGCGCGTCTGGCAGACGGGTCCGGCCGCCCGGTCGAACGCCGACTGTCCGTTCCGGTTCTTCCGCCGCAGCCGGTAATCGGTATCAAGCCGCTGTTTGACGACGTGATCCCCGAAGGCACCGAAGCTGCGTTTCAGATCGTTGGCCTGGCCCCCGATCTGACCGCCAGCCCGATGCGCCTGCGCTGGACTCTCAACCGCGTCGAAACGCGCTATCAGTGGTATCAGCTTTACGGAAACTGGAACTGGGAACCGACGACCCGCCGCACGCGGATTGCAACCGGCGAGGTCGAATTGGGGACCGAGCCGCTTTCGCTGAGCCAGCCGGTAGACTGGGGGCGGTATGAACTGGTCGTGCAGCGCGTGGACGGAACCTATGCTGAATCGGCGGTGGATTTCTATGCCGGGTGGTACCAGGCGGCAGACGCCTCGACCACGCCGGACCGGCTGGAAATGTCGCTGGATGGCGACAGCTATCGCGTCGGGGATACCGCCCAGCTGCGGATCGTGCCCCGCGCTGCCGGGGTTGCACAGATCGAGGTCCTGTCAAACCGGCTGATCCACCGTCAGATGGTCGAAGTTCAGGCCGGCGAGACCGTGATCCCGCTGGACGTGACCGAGGATTGGGGCGCCGGGGCCTATGTCACGGCGACCGTGATCCGACCCATGGACCCGACGGCAGGTCAGAACCCCAGCCGCGCCATGGGTATTGCCCATGCCAACATCGACGCTGCGGCACAAAAGCTGGACGTGGTTATCGATGTTCCCGAAACAACCAGCCCAAGAAAGACCGAAAAAGCCCGCATCAGGGTCGAAAATGCCAAACCGGGTGACCCAGTATGGCTGACACTGGCGGCGGTCGATGTGGGTATTCTGAACCTGACCGGGTTCGAAAGCCCGGACCCGCAAGACTATTACTTTGGCCAACGGCGGTTGGGCGTTGAACTGCGCGACGTTTACGGGCGCCTCATCGACGGGATGAACGGGGCGATGGGCTCGGTCCGGTCGGGCGGCGACAATGATGCCGGCATGCGGCGGCAATCTCCGCCCCCGACACAGGACCTGATGGCCGTGTTCAGCGGTCCGGTTCAGCTTGGGCCGGACGGCACGGTCGACCTCGACATTGCGCTGCCCGCGTTCAACGGAACCGTGCGCCTGATGGCCGTCGCATGGTCCGCCACGGCAGTGGGGCAGGCGCAGGCCGACATGATCGTCCGCGATCCGGTTGTCGTCACCGCCAGCCTGCCGCGTTTTCTGGCCCCCGGCGACCAAAGCAGAATGTTGCTTGAGATCGTTCACGCCGACGGCCCGGCGGGCGAGATGACACTGGGCATTTCCAGTTCCGGCGGGCTTGACCTGGGACCGGTTCCAACCCGTGTCGCGTTGCAACCCGGCGGCAAGGCGGTTTTCGAGGTTCCTTTGCAGGCAACCGCGGTCTCGGACCCCGAAATCAGCATTGCGCTGACCACGCCGGATGGGCGCGACCTGGCGCAGACTTTCCGCCTGCCGGTGCGGGCAAACGATCCTGTTGTGGCACAGACCCGACGGTTTGCGCTGGGGTCGGGCGACAGCTTCCTGTTCTCGCAGGATGTGTTCGACGGCTTTCAGCCGGGCACGGCCCGTGCAACGCTTACGGCAGGGCCCTTGGCAAAATTCGATACGCCGGGGCTTTTGAATCAACTTGACCGCTATCCCTATGGCTGCACCGAACAGGTGACCAGTCAGGCCTTGCCGCTGCTGTACCTGTCATCGGTTGCCGAGGCTTCTGGGTTGGGGTCCGGCCCGGCCATCGACCTGCGCATCGGCGTGGCAATCCGGTCCGTACTGACCCGGCAGGCCGCCAACGGGGCTTTTGGCCTGTGGTATGCCCAAAGCGGGGATTTCTGGCTGGACGCCTATGTTACGGACTTCTTGTCCCGCGCCCGGGCCAGCGGCCATGACGTCCCGGACCGGGCGTTTGCCCAGGCAATGGACAACCTGCGCAACCGCATCAACTATGCCCCCGATTTCGACGCGGGCGGACAGGATATCGCCTATGCGCTGATGGTCCTGGCGCGCGAAGGTGCTGCCTCGATGGGTGATCTGCGGTATTACGCTGACGTCAAGGGCGATGCCTTTGACACCCCGTTGGCCGCGGCGCAGCTTGGCGCGGCGCTGGCGTCTTATGGCGATCAGACCCGCGCAGACGAGATGTTTGTCCGGGCCAGCGCGATGCTGACCCGGGCCCCGGCAGAAAACCAATCCGTCTGGCGTGCCGATTATGGAACCGACCTGCGGGATGCCGCGGGCCTGCTGACGCTCGCAACCCGCTCTGGCACCGAGGCCATCGACCGCGACGCGCTGATCCAACGCGTCAGCGCGGGCGGCGCGCATCTGTCCACGCAAGAGGCCGCCTGGTCCCTTCTGGCCGCGCATGCGCTGATCTCGGACCCCGAACATTCGGGCCTTTTGGTAAATGGCGCCCCGGTTGACGGACCCTTTGTCCAGGTTCTGCAAACCGGGCAGAACGATGTCCTGAACATCTCGGCCCAGGGTGCGCAGCCTGCCGATATCACCCTGACCGTCACCGGTATCCCCGACGTTCCGCCCGCTGCCGGCGGCTCGGGGTTCCAGATCGAGCGGGAGTATTATTCGCTGGACGGCGCGGTTCTGGACCCGACGGGTTTTGACACCGGGGACCGGTTTGTCACGGTTCTGACCGTCACCCCCTTCGAGGATGGCGGCGCAAGGCTGATGATCGACGACCCGCTTGCCGCCGGGATCGAGATCGACAACCCCAGCCTTCTGCGCGCGGGCGATGTTCGGTCGCTGGACTGGCTCGACCTGACGCCCGCCCTCCATGCCGAGTTCCGGTCGGACCGGTTCCTGGCGGCGGTCGATGCCTTTGGTCGCGGCCCGGTAACGCTGGCCTATGTCGCCCGAGCGGTCACGCCAGGCGAGTTCCATCATCCGGCGGCGTCGGTCGAAGATATGTATCGCCCGCAAAACAGGGCGCGCACGGATACCGGCCGGATATCGATCGAATGACCGGCGCAGGCCCTGTTCCCGTGACGGCGGACCAGCGCCATGCCTAGGCCCGCGCGCCTGTTGCTTGCCCTTGCCGGGGCCCTGTACCTTGCAGGCTTTGCGCGCGATCGGGCCGACGACTGGATCACCGCAACCCGGCTGCCGCCGGTGCTTGCGGAAACCTCGGTCGAGATGCGCGACCGGAACGGCGCCTTGCTGCGCGCATTTCCTGTGGCCGACGGCATATGGCGGCTGCGCCCCGGCCCGGTCGACCCGCAGTTTCTCGACATGCTAGTGCGCTATGAAGACAAGCGGTTCTGGTCCCATAACGGCGTGGACCCCACCGCCCTGTTACGCGCCGCAGGGCAGTCGCTGCGGAACGGACGTACTGTGTCCGGCGGCTCGACCCTGACAATGCAGGTCGCGCGGCTGATCGAAGACGGCCCGACCGGACGCTGGAGCGGGAAACTGCGCCAGATCAGGGTGGCCCTGGCCCTTGAGAGGCGCTTTACCAAGCATCAGATTCTGACCCTCTACCTGACCCACGCGCCCTATGGCGGCAATCTCGAAGGGGTCCGGGCCGGGGCGCGGGCGTGGTTCGGGAAAGACCCCGTTCGCCTGACGCCCGCCCAGGCCGCCCTGTTGGTGGCCCTGCCCCAATCGCCCGAGGCACGACGGCCCGACCGACACCCGCGCGCCGCCCGTACCGCCCGTGACCGCGTCCTGCAACGCATGGCCCGGCAGGGTGAGTTGACCCAACAGGAAGCCCGCGCCGCCCAGACCGACGCTGTGCCCGCGCGGATGAGGTCTTTCCCCCGGCTTGCGCCCCATCTGACAGAACGCACGCGCCAGATGCTGCCGCAGGCCGGACCCCACGATCTGACCCTGGATGCCGGGCTTCAGGCCCGGTTAGAGCCGCTGGTGGCACAGACCGCATTCGATGCCGGCGACCGGGTATCCGCGGCGCTGATTGCAGTCGATCATCAAACCGGAGAGATCCTGGCTTCGGTCGGGTCGGCGGGGTATGCGGATGCGCGACAGGGATTTGTTGACATGACCCGCGCCCTGCGCTCGCCCGGCTCGACCCTGAAACCACTGGTTTATGGGCTGGCCTTCGATCAGGGGCTGGCCCACCCAGAAACGCTGATCAGCGACAGCCCCGTGATGTTTGGCCGCTATGCCCCGCGCAATTTTGACGGCATTTTTCGCGGGGATGTTCGGGTACGGGACGCGCTGCAAATGTCGCTGAACATTCCTGTCGTAAGGCTGACCGACGCCTTGGGGCCGGCCCGCGTCATGTCGGCCCTGCGCAACGCGCGAACCGATCCGCAATTGCCGGGTGGCACGCCGGGGCTGGCCATTTCCCTTGGCGGCGTGGGGATCAGCCTGCATGACCTCGTCCAGCTTTACACGGCAATCGCAGCCGGGGGACAGGGCCCCGGCCTGCACCATCTTGCACTGGCCCAGACAGCCCCGACCGCGCGTATCTTTTCAGACACCGCCGCATGGCAAGTGGCAGATATCCTGACGGGCCTGGCACCGCCGCCGGGCGGTCGGCCGGATATCCTTGCCTATAAAACCGGAACGTCCTATGGGCACCGGGATGCCTGGGCCATCGGGTTTGACGGTCGGCACGTCGTCGGCGTGTGGCTGGGCCGCGCGGATGGCACACCGGTGCCGGGCGCGTTTGGCGGCGATCTGGCCGCTCCGCTGTTGTTTGACGCTTTTGGCCTCTTGGCCCCGGATTTCACGGCGCTGCCACCGCCACCGCCCGCGACCTTGCTTGTCGGCGCCGCGCAACTGCCGCCACCCCTGCAACGCTTTCGCCCCCGAACCACGGTTTTCGACAGCGCCGCAGCGGCCCCGCGTATGCTGTTCCCTCCGGAAAACGCCGTGTTAGAGACACAAGGCGCGCCGCTGACCGTCAAACTGCGCGGCGGGACCAGCCCGTTTTCGGTTCTGGCAGATGGCGTGCCGGTCGTGACCGGGCAGCGGCAGCGGGAATTTGAGATCCCTAATCCGGGGCCGGGATTTGCGGCGCTGGTGGTCGTGGACGCCACCGGGCGGTCCGACAGGGTGCGGATACGGATCGACTGACGATGGGCGCGCCTAGCGGCGGCCTTCGCGCAGCCATCCCCCCAGAAGAAAACCGCCCGCCAAGACCAGAACCAGCCAGGGTGGCAGCAATCCGGCCTGTGTGACATCGCGCGTCTCATAGGCGTTGCGAGGCGTAATCCCGATCCAGCCGCGCCCCGCCGCGGGCCGCCCGGCGCGGGTATTGCGGATGGCAGGCACGCCGTCTTCCAGCGCCATGACACCCCCGCGCAAAGGCGACAGGACCGGTTCCAGTATTTCGCCGGTGGCAATCGTGCGCTCGAACTCTTTCGGGGCGGCGGGCCCAAGGCCGATTACGGCGGATTGTTCACCTTCCTGCAAACGGTAAAGCCCAATCTCGGGGCCGGTGAACAGGGCCTCGAACCGGCCCAGAGACACTTCGGTAAGAGTGATTTCGCGCGTTTCGCCATTGGGCAGTGTGATGGTGACCGGCCCGACCTCGTTTTCAAGCGACTGGCGAATGATGCGCATCGTTTGCCCATTCGCCTCGGCCCACAGCGCCTCTTCTTCCAGTTCGGGCTCTTTCATCATCCAATGCGCCAGCCTGCGCAGCAGCTCCAGCTGAGGCCCACCACCGTCAAAGCCCCTGCTCCAAAGCCAAGCATGATCCGAGGCCAGCAGGGCCACCCGCCCTTCGCCCACCCTGTCCAGCACCAGCAGCGGGCGGTCGTCCTTGCCGGTCATCAGCAACGCGCCGGAACGATGGATCACGTCGATCTGGCGCAACCACGCCCCCCATGTGTCGGACTGCCCCAGATCCGCAGTGACAGGGTGGCGCTGGCCCAAATCGGTAACCATCGGGACAAAACGGTCCTCGATGACACGCGCCGTCGGATGGGCGGGCACGACCGGCCCCAGGGGTGAACGGAAAATACTGTCAGCGGTGGCAAAATCCGGCCCCGCCGCAATCAGAACCGCGCCACCATCGTTGATGTAGTTGTTGACGTTATCCAGATAGATTGCAGGCAGAATGCCGCGCCGCTTGTAACGGTCGAAGATTATCAGATCAAAGTCGTTGATCTTTTCCAGAAACAGCTCACGCGTTGGAAAGGCAATCAGGGACAATTCGTCAACCGGCACGCCATCCTGCTTTTCGGGCGGGCGCAGGATGGTGAAATGCACCAGATCGACCGAACTGTCCGATTTCAACAGGTTGCGCCAGGTCCGCCCGCCGGGATGCGGTTCGCCCGAGACAAGCAGCACCCGCAGCCGGTCGCGGACCCCGTTCATCTGGATCAAGGCCGTGTTGTTGCGATCGGTCAGCTCTCCTTGGGCTTCGGGCACCGAGAACCGGATGACGTTGCGCCCGCCATGCGGCAGGGTAACCGGCAATTCGACATCCACACCGACAGGAATGGTGATCTGCTGAGGCGCACCGCCACCCACCGATATCTCAAGCGGGGCCGAGGCGGCACTGACCGGCGCCGCACCGCTATCCTCGATCCGCAGGGTCAGGGTCACCGGCTCTCCGATGATGGCAAAGGCGGGTGCATTTCGCACGATCAGCCTGCGGTCCCAGTCGGCGGCGCGGCCGGTCTGCAACAGGTGCATCGGCACGGGCAACTCTGGCGCCTGGTCGGCATCATGAACAATCCCGTCGGATATCACGAGGATGCCAGCGATCCGCGCGCGCGGTTCTTCCGCGAGGGCGGTGTTCAGCGCGGTCATCACCTGTGTACCTTCGTCGCCTTCGCCGTCGCCGACGCGAATACGGCGCAGTTCGGTATTGTCCCGCGTCAGGATCGCATCGGCCAACGCCTCGGCGGCCAGGGCTGTCTGCTCGGCCCGGTCCGAAAGCGTCTGGCTGGCGCTTTCATCTTCGATCATCAGAACGATATCCGTCAGCGGGGCACGATCCTCGACCTGATAAACCGGCCCAGACAACGCGGCGACGATCACCGCGACGGCCAACCCGCGCAAGGCCCAGCCCGACAACCCGCGCCACAGCGCCAGCACTATGCCGCCAAGGGCCAGCCCGGCGATGGCAATCAACACGGGCCACGGGATCAGCGGGTCGAATATGACAGTTCCGGTCATTGGCCCAACCTATCCAAAAGAGCAGGCACATGAACCTGGTCGGACTTATAATTCCCGGTCAGCACATGCATGACGAGATTGACGCCAAACCGGTTCGCCAATTCGCGCTGGCGTTCTCCGGCATAGCCGCGTCCGACAGGAAGCAAGGCCTGGCCATTGCGATCGACAGCCCAGGCAGCGGCCCAGTCATTGCCGCCAATCACCACCGGCGTGACGTTGTCATTGAGGTTTCGGAACGGCATCCCCTCGATCTGTTCGGCATCCGGCGGGGCCGCTTCGACCCAGACCTCGGTGCCGACGTAACGGCCCGGAAAATCCTGCAACAGATAGAACGCCCGTGTCAGGACGTGATCCCGTGGAACAGGCTCTAACGCGGGTATATTCAACGGCGCGGCCAGGTTCTGCAACTTGCGGCCATTGGGGCTTGAGGCGCCGAAACCGGCGATGTCGCCGTCCCGCGTGTCGAACAGGATCATCCCGCCCGACCGCAGATAGGCGTTCAGCTTGGCGTAAGCCGCCGCCGATGGCTGCGGCTGATCGGGCGTAATCGGCCAGTACAACAACGGGAAAAAGGCCAGTTCGTCGCGTTCAAGGTCCACGCCGATCGGGTCGGCCGGTTCGACCGAAGTGCGGAAATACAGGGTTTGCGCCAGCCCGCGCATCCCGGCCAGTGCGACATCGTCCACCTGGGCATTGCCTGTCAGGACATGGGCCAGCACAAGCTCCTGGGTTGCGGCAAGCGCAAAATCGGTGTCGGCGGCATCCTGGGCCTGCGCCTGTGGCACGGCCAGAAGCACGCCCAGCACCAGGGTCGCCGCGCGTGCCAGCCCCAACCGGCCAGACAAAGCCAGCGACGCAACGACATCCGCGGTCAAAAGCAACAGGGCAAGGCCAAGCAGCAGGCCGCCAAGCGGGGTTTCGGTGCTGACTTCCTGCCCTTTGACCGGCACGTTGGCCGGCCATGTCGCCGGGGTCAGACCCGCATCGCCGGATACGGTGTTCAGCGCCAGTTTCTGCTTGCCGCTTTCATAGAGACCGGGCCTCAAGTCGGGTCCGACCGGACCGGTCAGCAGGTCAACGCCGTCTACCCCCGCAAGATTGCCCGCATCGGACAAGGCACCAAACCCGTCCAGGATCTGGATCGGTTCCCATGTCGTACCCTGAAGCTGCGCCTCTTGCCGGGTCTTCGCCGCCGAAGCGACCGCCAGACGGTCCAGCATTTCGACAAACAGGCCGGACAGTGGCAAGCTGGACCATTCCGCGTCTGCGGTGACGTGGAAAAGAACGACCTGGCCCAATCCAAGTGCCTTGCGGGTGACAAGCGGCGTACCGTCTGACAGCGCCGCGATGACCCGATCTGCAAGGTTAGGGTCTGGTTGTGCCATCACCTGCGTGCTGACCACGACATCGGCAGGGATACCGAGGCCATAAAAGGGCGAGTCCTCGTCAAACGGTGCCAGACCCTTGGCCTCACCCCAACTCATGGCGCCTCCAACCGACCGACCGCCGCTGCGCAGGCGGACCGGCAGCAAGGCATCCTCTTTGTCGCGCCCCAGATCGCTGGCGGCCATGCGCGGCCCGGCAAAGCGCAGCAACAACCCGCCCTGTTCGACCCAGTCCACCAGGCCGTCCTGTTCCGCCGGCGACAAAGTGGCCACGTCGGCAAGGACAATGACGTCAGGATTGGCCGGCAGGACATCCGGCAGCGCGCCGTCCAGGAAATCGGCGGTCGGGACCAGGACCTGGGTCAGGTAATGCAGGGGCGACAACAGCTCAAGGCCCTCGCGGTTGCGGGTTCCGGCAATCAGGGCGACCTCGCGGCGGCGCAGGCTGTCATCGGCCAATGTCACCGCCCCGGCCGAGCGGGTGCCTTCGATTTCAAACCGAGTGATCCGGGCCCGCAATTCCGATGGCAGTGCCAGTTCGACCTCGGCCCGAGTTGCGCCGCTTTCGAATACAAGCGCCGTGGATTGCAGCGTGCGCATGGTGCCCGCAGGGTCGCGGCCCATGGCTAGCAGATTGACAGTGGCGGCCGGGCCCGGCGCGGACCGGATCACCGTCAACTGGATGGCCCCGTCCTTGTAGGATGCGGGCAGAACGGCCATCACGGGTGCGGCGGACTGATAAACGGTAACCCCGCCGCGCGCCTGCAAGGCCGACAGGATCGCCTCGTGCCCCGCGAATGTGATCTTGTCGCTGAACCAATTGGTGTCGAAACCGCCTTCGACCTGTTCAAGCGCCTGCAACACCTGATCGATCTGCAACTCGGACGGCTGCCAGGGCATCGGGGCCAGACCGGGCAGACGCCCCCGCCAGGCCTCGGCCGCCTGAAAGACCGGCGGTTCGGGTTCCGTAAGACGCAGGATCGAAACCGGACGACCCGACCGTCCGGCCTCGACCAGTTGCGCGTCGATCTGGTCCAGCGTGGACGTCCAGCGCGACGCGCCCGCCCAACTGGCATCAAGAACCAGCAAAAGCGGGCCCGACCCCTGCTGATCGCGCGAGGGGTTCAGGACCGGACCGGCCAGCCCTATGATGATCGCCGCAGCGGCCAGCATCCGCAGCAGCAACAGCCACCACGGTGTCCGGTCCGAGACACTTTCGTCGTCCTTCAACCCCAGCAACAGCGTGACCGCAGGGAACAGACGCCGGATCGGCGCAGGCGGCACCGCACGCAGAACCAGCCACAGGATCGGAAGGGTCAGAAGACCCAGCAGAACCCACGGCGCGGTAAAGCCGATACCAGCCAGAACCGTCATCGCGTTCCCCCATCCAGCGCGCGATAGAGCCACAATAGGGCCATCTGCGCGCTGTCGCCCGTGTGGTGCAGCCCAAGTTGCCATCCCGTTGCATGACACAGTTGCAACAGCGCATCCTTGCGGCGCGCCATCCTATTCAGATAGCGTTCGCGCAGTTCTCCGGCTTTCAGGGTCTCGTGACGGACAGTTCCACCGACGCTTTCAAAGATTGTCCGCCCCTGATAGGGAAAAGCTTCTTCGCCCGGATCGAGAACCTGCATCAGGACGCCGCGCACACCGCGATCTGCGGCTTTGGTCAGCGCCAGTTCAACCTCGTCCAACGGCCCGAGAAAGTCGGAAATGAACACCGCGCGCGCATGGGGGATCATGGCCCGATGTTCCGGCGGCGCATAATCCGGCGCGGCATCTTCGGACCAGGCCTGTGCCAGACGAACGATTTGGGCATTGCCACGCCGCGGCGGCAAGGTTGTTCCCGTCAACCCAACGCGCTCACCGCCGCGCACCAGCAGAATCGCCGTGGCCAGACCCAGCAGCCGCGCGCGGTCTGCCTTGGTCGGCAGCGACGGGCCCGAGGCAAACCGCATGGATGCCCCCTGATCGACCCACAGCATGATGGATTGCGCAATTTGCCATTCCCGCTCGCGTACGAATTGCTGATCACCGCGGGCAGAGCGTCGATGGTCGATCATCCGGCGGCTGTCACCGATCTGCGCCGGGCGGTATTGCCAGAAATCATCGCCCAGACCCGACCGCCTGCGCCCGTGATCGCCCAGCAACACCGTGCCCGCAAGATGCTCGGCCCGCGCCAGCAATGGCGGCAGGCGAGATGCCTCGGCCTCGGACCGTTCGCGAAGGGTCAGCGCCGCATTCACGCCGCTGCCTCGGTGCGGATCAGACCGGCGGCGGTGCTGTCAATCAGCTCGGCCAGGCTGTCTCCGCGGGCCCGTGCCGCGAAGTTCAGCGCCATGCGATGGCTCAGAACCGGGCGGGCCATGTCCAGCACGTCTTCGGCATTTGGCGCCAGACGCCCCTGCAACATTGCGCGGGCACGCACCGTCATCATCAGCGCCTGCGCTGCGCGGGGACCGGGGCCCCAGGCCACGGTTTCGGCGACCCTTTCGGAAACGCCCGCCTCGTCCGGGCGGAATGCGCGCACCAGATCGAGGATCAGCTCCACGACCGACTCGCCCACCGGCATACGGCGCAACAACACCTGCGCCGCCAACAACTCGTCCTTGGTAAAGATTTCATGCGCGCTGTCTTCTTCGACCCCGGTTGTCGCCAACAGGATGTCCCGCTCGGTTTCACGGTCGGGGTAATCCACGTCGATTTGAACCAGGAACCGGTCAAGCTGCGCCTCGGGCAGGGGATAGGTCCCTTCCTGTTCAATCGGGTTTTGCGTTGCCAGAACATGGAACGGCTGATCAAGGGCGCGGTCTTCGCCCGCGACCGTCACGGTGCGTTCCTGCATCGCCTGCAACAATGCCGATTGCGTTCGCGGGCTGGCACGGTTGATTTCGTCGGCCATCAGCAACTCGCAAAAGATCGGGCCGGGGATGAACCGGAAATGGCGGCTGCCATCCTCGCCGGTATCCAGAACCTCGGATCCGAGGATATCGGCAGGCATAAGATCCGGCGTGAACTGGATGCGGTTTCCGTGCAGGCCCATCACCGTGGACAGGGTTTCAACCAGCCGTGTCTTGCCCAGTCCCGGCAGCCCGATCAGCAAAGCATGGCCGCCGCATAACAACGCCGTCAGGGTCAGATCAACGACCCGTTCCTGCCCGATGAAGCGGCGGGTGATCGAGGTCTTGGCCTCTTGCAGCTTGTCTTCCAGCGCTTCGATCTCGGATACGAGGTCGGCAGGTTCGGTCATGACTTTCCCTTCCGTGGACTAATATGATTGAAGTGTATCGCGCTGAGAGGAAATGGCAAAAGCAATGAGCGGACAAAAACCTGTGACACCTTCGCCCGACGGTCTGGCGGCCTCGGTCAAATCGGCCAAAACCAAGGGTTTGCCGCCCGTTCACCTGTGGAATCCTCCGTTTTGCGGCGATCTGGACATGCGCATCGCCAAAGATGGGACGTGGTTTTATATGGGTTCGCCGATCAACCGGTTCGAGCTTGTGAAGCTTTTTTCGTCAATTCTTAAGAAAGAAGGCGACCAGTACTTTCTTGTGACGCCCGTCGAAAAGGTGGGAATCACCGTCGAGGATGCGCCTTTCATCGCCGTCGACTTTGACGTGCAGGGGGATGGCACCGCGCAGGTTTTGACCTTCACCACGCAGGTCGGCGATACGGCCATCGCCGGACCGGATAACCCAATTCGAATTGTGACAAACCCTGAAACGGGCACGCCCGTTCCTTATGTCCTGATCCGCCGCAACCTCGAAGCGCGGGTTGATCGCAAAAGCTTTTACAGGCTTGCCGAGCTTGGCGTGGACCATGACGGCTGGTTCGGGGTCTGGTCCCAGGGGGCGTTCTTTGCCCTTGTTCGCTCGGACGAGATGAAAGGCATCTAGGCCGGACAGGGCCGTTCGCGATCTTGCGCCAGAACCACGGCCAAGGCGACAATCCCGGCCCCCAGGGCACGGGTCCAGTTCCATTCCTCGCCCAGCACCAGCATGATGACCATGACATAGAACGGCGCCACGTTGATGTGGAACGAGGCCAGCGCGACGCCCAGCCGCCCCACCGAGGCAATGAACAGGACCTGGCTCAGCCCCATTGCCAACAGCGAAAAGATCGCAAGCATCCCCAGCTGTTGCCCATCAATTGGCCCCCTCGGCATAACGTCGACGCCGGCCAGGGCGGACCCCAGCATCAATAGGGTTGCGATGACTAGGCCACCGGACAGCGAAATCGTGGTTCGGCCAAACTGGCTGAGCCGGGGAAAGTCGCGCGCCGTTGCCATGCTGGCCCAGCAAAACAGGCCCGTGGACACCACCGCACAAGCCGCACCCAGCCCCAGCTGGGCAGGCGCAACCGCGCTTGTGGCAATCACCCCGCCAACAACCGACACCACAACGCCCAGCGCAAAATTCCACCGCAAACGACGGGTGCCCGACGCAAGCTCAAGCAGCGTCGCAACCAGCGGCGCGCAGGATGCAATGATCGCCACGGTAACAGGGTCGGTCAGTTTCTGAGCCACGATGATCAGGAACATCCCCGATCCCAGGCCGCCACCGACCAGCAAAGCCCGCCCCCAAGGTGTCCGCAAGACCCGCTCGGGCCCGTCGATCAGAACCCAGATCGGGATCATGAACAACAGCGCAAAGGCAAACCGCGCGGTCAGCAACGCAACGGGGGGCCAGCTTTGCAACAGGATCTCGGCCGCCGGGAACCCCGCGGCCCATGTCAACATGGACGCCATCGCCAAACCGTTCCCCGACAGGGCAGACCGCTGTCGGCCAGACGCAAAAAGGGTGTTCCCGCGTGCGGGGTCTGGGCTCATCGCCATCGAATTCAAACCTTCTGTTGGCACGGCGGTTTTGAAATGATTCGCCGTGATGGCCCAAAGGTCTCTGATCTGAACGAGGTGATCTGGCCGATTTTCGACAATCTGTCGTTTTCGGTCTCTTTCGCGCAGAAATTTCCAAGACTAAAGTCCGATCGCCACGCACCGAGGTTTCAATGCACAGATTTGCCGCAAATATTTCCCTGCTTTTTGGCGAACTGCCATATCTTGACCGGTTTCGCGCAGCGGCCGAGGCCGGATTCGAGGCGGTGGAAATTCTGTACCCCTACGACGTCCCGGCCAAAGAAACCCGCAGGGCGTTGCTGTCAAACGGGCTTGATCTGGTTCTGATCAACGCGCCCCCGCCGAATTACACGGGCGGAACACCGGGCTATGCGGCCCTTCCCGACCAGGAAACCCGGTTTCAATCCGACATACGCCGGGTCCTGCGCTATGCCGATATGCTGCGCCCGGCCTTCATTCATCTGATGGCTGGCTACACCCAAGGCGCGGCGGCGCTGGATTGCTTTGTGCGCAACCTGCAATGGGCCGCAGATCACGCACCCGCACAGGCCTTTACCATCGAACCGCTCAACCCGGTTTCAAACCCCGGGTATTTCCTGAATGATTATGCGCAAGCAGCCGAGATTTTGCAGATGGTCGACCGGCCCAATGTCGGGCTGCAATTTGACAGCTTTCACGCCGACATGATCCACGGCGACCCCGTGGCCGTCTGGGACGCCTACAGTGAACTGGTCTGCCATGTTCAGATCGGCGCCGCGCCGGATCGCACCGAACCCGGACAGGGACGGCTGGACTTTTCCGCCCTGCGCGCCGCCATGGCGCAGACCGGGTATAACGGCTGGATCAGCGCCGAATACAAACCTACAACCGCATTGACCCAATCTTCGTTGCAATGGATGGGTTGAGTGCGCGCAAATGGCACTGGAACTCACATCTGTTTTGCTGCATATGATGCGCGACCGCGATAAGGAAATCCTCATGCTGCCTGCTCGTTTCGCACCGGTTCTGTTTGGCTTGCTTCTGTCCGGCTTCATGTCGTGCATCGTGACATGCATCGCCACAGTAAAAGAAGTCGGCCTGGGCCCTCAAACCCTTGCAAGCTGGATGGGTGCCTGGAGCCTCAGCTGGCCCGTGGCTTTCATCGTTGTCCTTTTCGTGGCCCCCCTGACACGGCGGCTTGTGGCCCTGCTGGTCCGGTCCGACGCCTGACCAGCCTGCTCGTGGCGGTGGACGGGGCTAATGCGCCTCGGCCCAATTGGCGCCCTGACCCGCGTCAACAACAAGGCGGACATCCAGCCTGACCGCAGGATCGGACGCGCCTTCCATGACGTCCCGCGCTACTCCGATCACATTGTCAACCGCATCCTCGGCCACTTCGAACAGCAATTCGTCATGCACCTGCAGCAGCATTTTCGCGGGCAATCCGCCGATTGCGTCCGGCATCCGCACCATTGCCCGCCGGATTACATCCGCAGCTGTCCCCTGGATCGGAGCGTTGATCGCGGCCCGCCGCGCGAACCCCGCATGCGGCCCCTTGGCATTGATTTCGGGCGTATGGATCTTGCGCCCGAACAGGGTCTGAACATACCCGTGCTCTTTGGCAAAGGCGACGGTGTCGTCCATGTACTGGCGAATACCCGGAAAACGCTCGAAATAACGGTCGATAAAGCCCTGCGCCTCGGCGCGTGGGATACGCAGGTTGCGCGCCAGCCCAAAGCCCGAGATGCCATAGATCACACCAAAATTGATCGCCTTGGCCTGACGGCGGATATCCGGCGTCATCTCGTCCAGCGGCACGTCGAACATCTCGGACGCGGTCATCGCGTGAATGTCCAGCCCATCCGCAAACGCTTGTTTCAACGCCGGAATATCGGCGATATGCGCCAGAATTCGCAGCTCGATCTGGCTATAGTCTAGGCTGACCATCACATTGCCCGGCTCAGCGATAAACGCCTCGCGGATGCGACGGCCTTCCTCGGTCCGGACAGGAATATTCTGCAGGTTCGGGTCGGTCGAGGCCAGACGCCCCGTATTGGCGCCGGTGATCGAATAAGACGTGTGCACACGCCCGGTATCGGGGTTGATATGGGTCTGCAACGCATCCGTATAGGTCGACTTCAGTTTGGAAAGCTGCCGCCAGTCCAGCACCCGGCGCGGCAATTCATGCTCGGTCGCAAGGTCTTCCAGGATGTCGGCACCGGTCGAATACTTGCCGGTCTTGCCCTTCTTGCCGCCCTCAAGCCCCATCTTGTCGAACAGGATCTCGCCCAGCTGCGCGGGCGAGCCTACATTGAAACTTTCGCCCGCCAGCTCGTGAATATCAGCCTCTAACCCGGCCATTTTCTGAGCAAAGGCGTTCGACATGCGGCTCAGCACATCGCGGTCGACCTTGATGCCATGCATCTCCATCTCGGCCAACACCGGCACCAGCGGACGTTCCAGCGTTTCATATACAGTCGTGACCTGCACCTGATGCAGCTGCGGTTTGAACAACTGCCAAAGGCGCAAGGTGATATCGGCATCCTCGGCGGCATAGGCGGTGGCCTCGTCAATCGGCACCTTGTCAAAGGTGATCGCCGATTTGCCCGAGCCCAGCAACGGCTTGATCGGGATCGGCGTGTGGCTCAGATACCGCTCGGACAACGTATCCATGCCGTGCCCGTGCTCACCCCCGTGCATCGCATAGGACATCAGCATCGTGTCGTCGATCGGCGCCACGTCGACGCCGTACCGCTTAAAGATCTTGGCGTCGTATTTCATGTTCTGCCCGATCTTCAGGATCGAAGGATCCTCCAGCATCGGTTTCAACAGGGTCAAAGCCTCATCCAGCGGCATCTGCCCCTCGGCCAAGGCGTCCGAACCAAACAGATCGTCGCTTGCCCCCTCGCGATGGGTCAACGGGACATAGCAGGCCTCGCCCGCCTCAACGCATAGCGAGATACCGACCAGACCCGCGATCATTTCGTTCAGCCCGGTAGTTTCGGTATCAACCGCCACCCAACCGCGCTCATATGCCTGATCAATCCACTTTTGCAGCGCATCCGCATCGCGCACGCATTCGTATTTCGATGCGTCAAACGGAATGACAACCGCTTCGCTTTCATCTGTCGCGGGTGCCGGGGCTTCGGCGATCACCGGGGCCTCGGCCCCCAGCTTGTCGGCAATACGCTTGGTCAGCGTCCGAAACTCCATCTCCGCCAGGAATCCAAGCAGGGTCTCTGGCTCGGGCTCCATCACCTCCAGATCATCCAGCGTAAAGTCCAGCGGCGTGTTCTCGTCCAACTGCACCAGCTTCTTCGACAGCTCGATCTGCGCGCGCTTTTCAATCAGCGTCTGGCGGCGCTTGGGCTGCTTTATTTCCTCGGCACGATCCAGCAGGGTTTCCAGATCGCCATATTCGTTGATCAACAGCGCCGCAGTCTTCACACCGATGCCCGGCGCCCCCGGCACATTGTCCACCGAATCCCCGGCCAGCGCCTGCACATCCACCACCCGTTCCGGGCCGACACCAAATTTCTCGAACACCCCATCCCGGTCGATGCGCTTGTTCTTCATCGCATCCAGCATCTCAACGCCGTCGCCGACCAGCTGCATCAGGTCCTTGTCCGAGCTGACAATGGTCACACGCCCCCCCGCATCCCGCGCCTGAACCGCCAGCGTGGCGATGATGTCGTCGGCCTCATAGCCCTCAAGCTCCTTGCAGGCGATGTTGAACGCCTTCGTCGCCGCGCGGGTCAATGGCATCTGGGGGCGCAAATCCTCGGGCATAGCCTCGCGATTGGCCTTGTATTGGTCATACAGATCGTTGCGAAACGTATGCGACCCCTTGTCGAAAATAACCGCGACATGCGTCGGCGCGTCAGGGCCCGCATTGTCCTCGACATATTTCTGCAACATGTTGCAGAACCCGGAAACAGCCCCAATCGGCAACCCGTCCGACTTGCGCGTCAGCGGCGGCAGAGCATGATAAGCGCGAAAAATAAAGGCCGATCCGTCGATCAGATGCAGGTGACACCCTTTGCCAAATGCCATGGTCATCGCGCCCTCTTCCTTGTCCGTCCGACACCACTAATGCCACGGCCCGGTCCACGGGGCCACCCGTGAACGCATCTCAGAACTTCATCTTTTCAGAAATACTCGAATCCCGACCCGAACCGCTGGCTCAGACGTCAGCTTCATGCCCCTTCAGAACGTATTTGCAATCGCAATACGGGCACTCGACCCAACCGGTATCTTCGGGGATCTGCAGCCAGACGCGCGGGTGCCCCAAAGCCCCTTCGCCACCATCACAGGCGACACGAGAGGTTTCGACGATCTTGGTTTCCGGCGCTTTGATGGTCACGGCTGGCGATCCTTCTTCGGTTGTCGGCCTCGCGGGCATGTACTAGGTGCGTTTATGAGCGATGAGCAAACCGGGGGCAAGAGCCACATGAACGATGCGGCAATCAGGATCGAAGCGCTGCGCAAGACCTATCGGGGTGGTAAGGGGCAGCCCCGGAAAGAGGCGCTGAAAGGGATTGACCTCACCGTCCCTCGCGGCTCGGTCTTTGGCCTCCTGGGTCCCAACGGCGCCGGGAAATCGACGCTGATCAACATTCTGGCCGGTCTCGTGGTCAAATCTTCGGGCAACGTATCGATCTGGGGGTTCGATCAGGACCAGAACCCGCGCCAGTCGCGCGCCGCGATCGGCGTGATGCCGCAAGAATTGAACCTTGACCCGTTCTTCACCCCCCGTGGCGCGCTTGAGGTTCAGGCCGGCCTCTATGGCGTCCCCAGGTCCCAGCGCAAAAGCGACGAGATTCTTGAACTTGTCGGCCTCAGCGACAAGGCCGAGGCCTATGCCCGCACCCTGTCCGGTGGCATGCGGCGCCGGCTGCTGCTGGCAAAGGCGCTGGTGCACCATCCAAAGGTTCTGGTTCTGGACGAACCCACCGCCGGGGTCGATATCGAGCTGCGCCGGATGCTGTGGACCAATGTGCGCCGACTGAACGAACAGGGTATGACCATTATCCTGACCACGCATTACCTCGAAGAGGCGCAAGAGATGTGTGACGAAATCGCCATCATCAACCACGGAGAAAAGATTGCGCAGGACAGCACCGCCAACCTGTTGGGGCGCATGGACAGCCGCTCGATGGTGATCGTGCCCGACAGCCCCGTGATCGACCTGCCGGTTGCGCCGGGCGTCGAAACCACGCTGCGCGAGGATGGCACCCTTGTTCTGCAATACCGAACGGCCCAGGCCAGCGCCGAGCAAGTGCTGGAATCCGTGCGCGCCGCCAATATCCGCATTCGCGACGTCCGCACCCAAGAGGCTGACCTCGAAGACGTCTTTCTTTCGCTCACCTCGTCCCGCGCCGCGGAAACCCCGGCCCAAGATCAGGACCAGCCGCGTCGCGGACTACACCGGGTCAAACTCTAGGCGCGGTCGATCCGCGCCTGATAGCAGTTGTTCCGGGCCGACCGGACATGGATATAGGCCACGTCCGGGCGAGAGAATATCTCTGCCACCGCCGCGCTTATCCGGTCCGTGGGGGTGACAAGGCCTGTGCCATAAACGATCCGGTCATCCTTGCCGTACCCCTTGATCAAATAGTCCGGTGACGTGGTCAAAATCTCGGGCATCTCTGTGCCGTCAAAGCGTTCACATGGCGCGGCGCACAGAAATATCGGGCCGGTTTCCGCGTATGGATGTGTCTCTAAGAAAGGGCGATGTGCCAATATCAGCATTTCGGCGCCCTCGGGAACGTGCTTCAGACAGTGACGGCACGGGTTGCCAGCGCCGGTCGAAACGGCGCGTTCCGGCGTCGCTCCATATGCGTCCGGATGACCGGCCTGCAGGGCGCGAACCTCTGCGGTGGGCAGGGCGGTGATCTTGTACATGTCGGGTCTCCTTTTTTGCGACCTTGCCCGTCCGGCACACCTCAATCGACCCGTTTCCTGCGCAAAGGACTCGAAAAAGAACAAAACGTGAATATAATGTGGAATCGCCATGTATGCCGAACTGTCCATCACGTCGAATTTCACCTTCCTCACCGGGGCCTCACACCCCGAGGAGTATATGGAGCGTGCCGTCACCCTGGGTCTGCCCGCCATCGCGATTGCCGATGACAACTCGGTTGCCGGGATCGTGCGTGCCCATACCCAAGGACGCGAGATCGCCCGCAAGGTGCGCGAACGGCTGGAGTGGGAGGCGCAGAACACCCTGATCGGCCCGCCCTGCCCCGATCACATCCCGAAACCGCCCTCATACCCGATCCATGCGGTGCCACGCCTGATCCCGGCGGCGCGGCTGATCTTTACCGACGCGCCCACCGTCACCGCCCTGCCCCTGAACCGACAGGGCTGGGCCAACCTGTGCCGTATCCTGTCGACCGGCCGTTTGCGCGCCGATAAAGGCGATTGCATCCTGCACCTGTCCGACCTGCTGGATTTTTCCGACGGCCTGCACCTGCTGCTCTGGCCACAAGCAGACCGGTCAAAGGGCGGCGCGAGCGCGTGGCGGACACAGGCGCAACAGTTGACGCGCCGCTTTGGTGGGCGGATGCATCTGCTGATGCACCCTCGCTATGATGGCGCAGATGGTACGTATTTCTCTTTATTAGAGACTGAATCAAAGCAACTCGACATCCCCACCCTCGCAAGCGCCACGCCGCTGATGCATCACGGCACCCGCCGCAAGCTGGCGGATGTGCTGACCGCCATCCGCCTGCGCCGCAAGGTGGATGACCTGGGCCGCGCCGCACTGGCCAATGGCGAACAGCGGCTGCGGTCCGAGGGGGAAATGCTGCGTATCTTCAAGGGTCACGAGGGGGCCGTCACCCGTGCCCATGACCTCAGCGAACAGCTCACCTTCTCGCTTGATGAATTGCGCTATGAATACCCCAGCGAGGGCAGCGCGCAGGAAACCCCGACCCAACGCCTGCACCGCCTGGCACATGAGGGGCTGCAATGGCGCTATCCGGCGGGGGCGTCGGAAAAGGCCAAAAAGATGCTGGCGCACGAGCTGACACTGATCGGCAAGCTGAAGTATGAGCCCTATTTCCTGACCGTCCGCGATATTGTCCATTTCGCCCGCGCGCGCGGCATCCTGTGCCAGGGGCGCGGTTCGGCGGCCAATTCGGTGGTCTGCTTCTGCCTCGGCATCACCGAGGTCAGCCCCGAGATGGGCACGATGGTCTTTGAGCGCTTCGTGTCCGAGGCGCGAGACGAGCCGCCCGATATCGACGTGGATTTCGAGCATGAACGCCGCGAAGAGGTGATCCAGCATATCTATGAACGCTATGGCCGTCACCGCGCAGGGCTCTGCGCCACCGTGATCCATTATCGCGGCAAGCGCGCGATTCGTGAGGTCGGCCGCGCCATGGGTCTGACCGAGGACACGATCTCGGCGCTCAGCTCGCAGCTCTGGGGGTTCTTCTCGGCCGCCGGGCTAGAGGCCGAACGCATGCGCGAGATTGGCCTTGACCCCGAAGACAGGCGTCTGAAACAGACTCTAACATTGGTGTATGAGATCAATGGATTCCCCCGTCACCTTTCGCAGCATGTCGGTGGTTTCATCATCACCGAGGGGCGATTGGACGAGATCGTCCCGATCGAAAACGCCACGATGGAGGACCGCACGGTCATCTGCTGGGACAAGGACGATATCGACTCCTTAGGTATCCTCAAGGTCGATGTCCTGAGCCTTGGCATGCTCACCTGCATCCGCAAGGCCTTTGACCTGATCGGACAGCATCATCAGACCGGCTATACGCTGGCCACCCTGCCGCCCGAGGACCCGGCGGTCTATGACATGCTGTGCAAGGCAGACAGCGTTGGCGTGTTTCAGGTGGAATCACGGGCGCAGATGAACTTTTTGCCCCGGATGCGGCCGCGCAATTTCTATGACCTAGTGATCGAAGTCGCCATCATCCGCCCCGGCCCCATCCAGGGCGACATGGTCCACCCCTATATCCGCCGCCGAAACGGAGAGGAGGAGGTCAGCTTCCCCTCGGACGCATTGGGTGATGTGCTGGGCAAGACACTGGGCGTGCCGCTGTTTCAGGAACAGGCGATGCAGATCGCCATTGTCGGCGCAGGCTTCACCCCGGAACAGGCAGACCGTCTGCGGCGGTCGCTGGCCACGTTCAAGAAACATGGGTCCGTCAGCGAGTTCCGCAGCCTGTTCCTGCGGGGGATGCGGCGCAACGGCTATGACGCCGACTTTGCCGAGCGGTGCTTCAGCCAGATCGAAGGGTTCGGGTCTTATGGCTTTCCCGAAAGCCACGCGGCCAGCTTTGCGCTGCTGGTCTATGCCTCGGCCTGGATCAAATGCCACCATCCGGGGATTTTTGCCTGCGCGCTGCTGAACTCGCAGCCGATGGGGTTTTATGCGCCCGCCCAGATCGTGCGGGATGCCCGCGAACACGGCGTTCAGGTGCGCCCGGTCTGCATCAATGCCAGTTTCTGGGACAATGTAATGGAACCCGACGGCCATGGCGGGCTGGCCCTGCGGCTGGGGTTCCGCCAGATCAAGGGCCTGAGCGAGGAGGACGCCAGCTGGCTGACCGCCGCGCGGGGCAACGGCTATACCCAAGTGGATGACGTCTGGCGCCGTGCGGGGCTGGGCCCGTCGGTGATCGAACGTCTGGCCGAGGCCGATGCCTTTGCTGCCTGCGACCTGACCCGGCGCGAGGCTCTGTGGCAGGCCAAGGCGATTGCCACCGTCAAACCCCTGCCCCTGTTTTCACAGGATCTTGAGGGCGAGTATCTGGACGAGCCCGAGGCCCATCTGCCACAGATGACGCTGGGCGAGCAGGTGGTCGAGGATTACGTCGCCACCCGTCTCAGCCTGCGCGCGCACCCGGTGGCCCTGTTGCGGCATTTGCTGACGCCGGGACAGCGCGACAAAACCACCCCTGTAGCATGACCGAACAAACGGGTATTGCCCCTGAACAGAGCCGAAATCCGAGACCGTCCATGTCCAGACCGACCCTGCCGCCACGCTTTCCCGCGACGCCTGCACAGATCAACGCCCAGGTCGGTGCGTTCTATGCCCGTGTCCGAACAGATGCGCTGCTGGGGCCGGTCTTTGCCAACCATGTCGACAACTGGCCCGCACATGAGGCCAAAATCGCCGCGTTCTGGCGCAATGCCATATTGTACGAGCGCAGCTATGATGGAAATCCGCAGCGGGTCCATATCGAACGGCCCGACGTAAGGCCCGAGCTTTTCGCCCATTGGCTGGACCTGTTCGAAGAGGTCGCCACCCAGACCCTGCCCCCGGAAACCGCCACGCCCTGGGTGGCATTGGCGCGCCGCATCGGCGTCGGCATGAAGGCCGGCGTTCAATCCGCCCGCCAACCCAAAGGTGCCCCACCAGTTCTGAGGTGAACCGCAATCCGGGCAGGGCACCGGCGCTTCCGGGAACGGTGTTAGCGGTAAAATTGGGGCTATGCGCATTCAGAAAATGCGTTTAACCAAGGGACAGCGCGCAATCCGCCGCCCCGCCCCTGTGACCAGGGCTGACCCTAAGACCGAGGCCAGACAGATGAGCACACAGAACACAATCCTTCGGGGGCTGGGATATGCATTTCTGGGCTTTGCGGTTTTTGCCAGCCATGACGCATTGATCAAGGTGCTGGGCGCGACCTATTCGGTGATGCAGATCATCTTTTTCGCCACGCTGTTTTCTTTTGTCCCGATGGCCGTTTCGATGCTGGCCGACCGAACGCCCAGCAATTTCCGGCCGCATCACCCGTGGCTGGTCCTGTTGCGATCCGGCCTGATGGTCACGGCGATGTCCTGCGCCTTCTATTCCTTTTCGGTCCTTCCCCTGGCCGAGGTCTATTCGCTGCTGTTTTCCTTTCCGTTGATCGTAACGGTCCTGTCGATCCCGATTCTGGGCGAGGTGGTCCGCGCACAGCGGTGGGCCGCTGTCGGTGTGGGGCTGATCGGGGTTCTGATCGTCCTGCGGCCCGGCGCAACAGACATAACCGCAGGTCACGTCGCCGCGCTGATGGCCGCGTTCTGCAGCGCCTTCGCCTCGGTCCTGGTCCGCAAGATCGGCAACGAGGAACGCTCGGCTGTCCTGATCCTTTACCCGATGCTGCTGGCCATCGTGACCATGAGCCTTGCGCAACCCGCCGTTTATCAGCCCCCGTCCCTGTTGCATCTGGGCATGATGGCACTGGTCGGCTTGTTCTCGGTCATCGCCCAGCACCTGATCATCCTGGCCTATCGCGCGGCCCCGGCGGGTGTTGTCGCGCCCAGCCAGTACAGCCAAATCATCTGGGCCACGATTTTCGGCGCTGTGTTCTTTGGTGAAAGCCCCGATGCCTGGGTTGCCGTCGGCGCCAGCATCATTATCGCATCGGGCGTATTCGTCGTCTGGCGGGAAAGCCGGGCCGATGTCTCGCCGAACAAGCCGGTCTTGCGGGTTCGGTCACCGCGGTCTGACACGGGGGCGTCTGGCCGGCCGGCCCGGACCGTGGAAACACAGCCCTGAAAGCAAAAGCGGCGCGGCTGTCCGCCCCGCCGCCCTGACGCCCAGGTCCGTATGCTGTTGGTTGACCGGGGTCAGTAAACAACCACCGACCGGATGCTTTCGCCCTTATGCATCAGGTCAAAGCCGTGGTTGATGTCTGCAAGACCCATGGTGTGGGTGATCATCGGATCGATCTCGATCTTGCCGTCCATGTACCAGTCGACGATCTTGGGCACATCAGTCCGGCCCCGCGCGCCGCCAAAGGCGGTGCCACGCCAGGAACGACCGGTCACCAGCTGGAACGGACGGGTCGAGATTTCGGCCCCCGCAGGTGCCACGCCGATGATGATCGATTCGCCCCAGCCTTTATGCGCCGATTCCAAGGCTGCGCGCATCACCTGCACGTTGCCCGTGGCATCAAAGGTGTAATCCGCGCCGCCCTTGGTCAGATTGACCAGATAGGGGACCAGTTCGCCCTCGACCTCGGCCGGATTAACGAAATCAGTCATCCCGAACTTGGTGGCCATCTCGACCTTCGACGGGTTCAGGTCAACGCCGACGATCTGGTCGGCCCCGGCCAGACGCAGCCCCTGGATCACGTTCAGACCAATGCCGCCAAGGCCGAACACGATGGCGCGGCTGCCGATTTCCACCTTGGCGGTGTTGATTACCGCGCCAATACCGGTGGTCACGCCGCAGCCGATATAGCAGATCTTGTCGAACGGCGCGTCCTCGCGCACTTTGGCCAGCGCGATTTCCGGCAGGACCGTGTGGTTCGAAAAGGTCGAGCAGCCCATGTAATGCAGGATCGGGTCGCCATCCAACGTCGAAAAGCGCGAGGTGCCGTCGGGCATCAGGCCCTTGCCTTGGGTTTCGCGGATCGCCTGGCACAGGTTGGTCTTGGGATGCAGGCAGTATTCACACTCACGACATTCAGGTGTGTAAAGCGGAATGACATGATCACCCGGTTTCAGGCTGGTCACGCCCGGCCCGACCTCGACCACCACACCCGCGCCTTCATGGCCCAGAATGGCCGGAAACAGCCCCTCGGGGTCAGCACCCGACAAGGTGAATTCGTCAGTGTGGCAGATGCCGGTGGCCTTGATCTCGACCAGAACCTCGCCCGCCTTGGGGCCTTCGAGGTTTACGTCCATCACTTCCAATGGTTTGCCCGCCTGAACGGCGACGGCGGCACGGGTACGCATGTTTCACATCTCCCAGTCGGTTTTGCCCTGACCCTGCGGCAAATACAGGGTGTTTTCAACTGCGCTTTCATGGCAGGCTGGCTAAATAATTGATATTGCAGAAACGACATTGCCAGAACAAGGAACGCCAATGCACCGTTTTTTCCCGATCCCGATCCTGATCCTGCTGGCAGCCTGCGCCGAAACGGTGGACCCTCAGGAAACCACGACCACGGCTGATGCCGCTCCGGTCGATTTGGCCTTTTGCAAGGGCGAGCCCTTTGCCGACACCGTCGGCCAACCGGTATCCGCCATTCAGGCCGATCTGCCGGAACGGTCCCGTGTGCTTGGCCCCAACGACATTGCGACGCAGGATTACCGTATCGACCGGCTGAACGTCTTTGTAAACGGCGCCGGGGTCATTCAGCGGCTGACCTGCGGATAAGGGCAGACTCGACTCGGGGCATGATTCCGCAGTAAGAACAAAATGAGAACATTTTGATGTCTGCCCAATGTCCAAACGCCGAATACTTTCGCTGTGGTTCCCCCGTCTTGGGGCCGAACGGCTGATCCGCGCCGCGCGGGGCCTGCATGCAGGCCCATTGGCCGTGGTGGCCGAGCAGTCGAACATGCAGGTCGTCACCTCGCTGAATACCGAGGCACAGGCCGCCGGGCTGCGCGTCGGCCAGCCGGTGCGCGATGCCCATGCCATGTGCGCCGCCCTTGTGACCCGCCCCCGCAACGCCCCGGCCGAGGCGGCGTTTCTGACCGCGCTGCGCCGCTGGGCGGGCAAGTTCAGCCCCTGGGTCGCCGAAGAATCCCCGGATGGGCTGGTCGTCGACCTGTCGGGCTGCGCGCATCTGTTCGGCGGGGAAGAGGCGCTGCTGCGCGTGCTTGAAACCGACTGCGCCGATATGGGCCTGAGCGTGCAGATGGGCATCGCTGACACGCTGGGCGCGGCTTGGGCGCTGGCGCGCTATGCCGGGCAAGAGGCCAGCTCGGACCGCAACGGCGACGCCATCAGCCAAGAGGCCCGCGCCACCCGCGCACGCGCTGGCAAGCGGCGGCACTGGACCAGAGGCGGGGCTGCGCCGCAGGTGACGGCCCTGGGCGGCGGCGCGCGGATTGCGGCGCCGGGGCAGTCTTATGGGGCGCTCAGCCCGCTGCCCATCGCGGCGCTGCGGCTGGATGACCCCGTCGTGGCGCAACTGAACCGGCTGGGCCTGCGCCGGATCGGCGATCTGCTGGGGCAGCCGCGCGCCTCGCTCGCCCGCCGGTTCGGGCGCGGGCTGGTGCTGCGGCTGGACCAGGCCATGGGCAGCGCCCCCGAGCCGGTCTCGCCCGCGCGCCCGCCGCATCACTTTGCGGTGCGGATGACCCTGCCCAACCCAATCGGCCTGGCCGAGGACGTGATGGCCGCCATCGACCGGGTCTTGCCGACGCTATGTGCCAGGCTCGAAGAAAAGGGGCGCGGGGTGCGCACCCTGCGGTGTGAGGCGCATCGCGCCGATCAGGCGGCCGAGATCATCGAGGTGGGCCTGGCCCGGCCAACTCATGACAAACACCGCATTCGCCCCTTGTTAGAGATGAAAATCGACAAGATCGACGCGGGCTATGGCATCGACATGCTGCGGCTTGCGGCGGTCCAGACCGAACCCATCCACGCCCGTACCATGGCCGGTCATGCCGAGGCCCGGCAGGTCGCCCGCAACCGTCTTGAGGGCAATACCGCCGTCGACGACCTTACGGCCAAACTGGGCGCGCGGGTCGGGCTCGAGGCGATTACGCGGCGCCACCCGGCGGCCTCGCATATCCCCGAGAAAACGGCGCAGACCCTGGCGGCGGCATGGTCAGAGCCCGCGCGCGACTGGCCCGCCCCGCCACGCCCCCGGCCCCTGCAGATGTGGCAGCCCGAGCCGGTAACGGCCCCGGAAACCCCGGATGTTCCGACCGCCTTTCGCTGGCGCGGGCGCAACTGGCATCTGGCACAGGCGACGGGGCCGGAACGCATCGCGCCGGAATGGTGGCTTGACGACCCGAACTGGCGCAGCGGCGTGCGGGATTACTGGGTTGTGGTGACCGAACAGGGCGAACGGCTGTGGCTGTTTTACGGCCACGGCGGCACGATGTCGGCGGGCTGGTTCTGCCAGGGGCAGTTCGGCTGACGAAAACCGCCAAGCTTTCGCCCAGCGGTTTTTCGAATTCCGTCAAATCGGTTAAAGTGGTGAGCCGTGCAGGATTCGAACCTGCGACCCACTGATTAAAAGTCAGTTGCTCTACCAACTGAGCTAACGGCCCACTCTTTCCGGATCATGTCGATCCGCGATGCTCTCTAAGGTATTTCCCCGTTCGGGTTCAAGCCCTTAAATCACACTCCGTTTCGCCAGATTAAACTTGTTTCCGGCGTCCCGATAGGCGGCCTAATTAGGCAGGTGGTGCGGGGGGGTCAACCCCTTTTTTCAGGAATCTTCCCGGCAGGGTGGATTCATCGCCAGAGCGGCGCTATATGCCCGCCATGCAACATGCGCAGGATATCGGTTTGCCCTTCATGAAGATGCACGGGCTGGGCAATGACTTCGTCATTCTGGACGCCCGTGCGCGGCCCGTCCCGGTCACACCTGCGCTGGCCCGTGGAATCGGGCACAGGCATTTCGGCGTGGGATTCGATCAACTGGCGGTCATCGAATCCGGCCCAGCGGACGCCCACCTGGTATTCTACAACGCCGACGGGTCGACCTCGGCCGCCTGCGGTAACGCCACCCGGTGCATCGCGCGCCACCTGATGACCGAAAGCGGCAAGACCCAACTGACACTGACCACGCAACGCGGCACGCTTTATGCGCGTGACGCGGGCAATGGCCTTACATCGGTCAACATGGGGCAGCCGCAGCTTGACTGGCACGAAGTCCCCCTGTCCGAGGCGATCGACACGCTTGAGCTTCCGATCGAAGGCGGCCCGACAGCAACCGGCATGGGCAACCCGCATTGCACCTTCTTCGTCGACAATGCCGAGGCCATCCCGCTTGCGGAATTCGGTGCTCGTTATGAACACCACCCGCTTTACCCGGAACGGACCAATGTGCAGGTGGCCCAGGTCATCGGCCCCGACCATATCCGCATGCGCGTCTGGGAACGCGGCGTCGGCATCACGCTGGCGTCTGGGTCGTCATCCTGTGCGACGGCCGTGGCCGCTGCCCGGCGCGGCCTGACCGGACGGGCGGTACAGATCGAGCTGGACGGGGGACCCATCCAGATCGACTGGCAGGATGACGGTGTCTGGATGACCGGACCTACCCGCCATGTATTCTCGGGCACCCTGACACCCGAATTCCTGGAGTCGCTGGAATGAGCGCCCCCAAATTCGCCACCCTGGGGTGCCGCCTGAACGCCTATGAGACCGAAGCGATGAAGGATCTCTCGCAACAGGCGGGCGTCACCGATGCGGTCATCGTCAACACCTGCGCCGTAACCGCCGAAGCGGTGCG
Organism: Alphaproteobacteria bacterium; assembly: GCA_030427405.1. GTDB lineage: Bacteria > Pseudomonadota > Alphaproteobacteria > Rhodobacterales > Rhodobacteraceae > Ruegeria. The sequence continues at coordinate 332,032 of JAUHXK010000002.1, forward strand.
CAAGGCCCGGCAAGAGATCCGCAAGCTGCGGCGTGAAAACCCCGATGCACGGCTGATCGTGACGGGCTGCGCCGCGCAGACCGAACCCGATACTTTCGCCCGCATGGACGAAGTCGACGTGGTCATCGGCAACACCGAAAAAATGCAGCCCGAAACCTGGAAAGGCATGGCCGCGGATTTCATCGGCAAGACCGAATCCGTTCAGGTCGACGACATCATGTCGGTTACCGAAACGGCAGGCCACCTGATCGACGGCTTCGGCACACGCTCACGCGCCTATGTACAGGTCCAGAACGGCTGTGACCACCGCTGTACCTTCTGCATCATCCCTTACGGCCGCGGCAACTCGCGCAGCGTCCCGGCCGGGGTCGTTGTTGACCAGATCAAACGCCTGGTGGACAGGGGCTATAACGAGGTTGTCCTGACCGGGGTCGACCTGACCTCGTGGGGGGCCGACCTGCCGGCAAGCCCCAAACTGGGTGATCTGGTCATGCGCATCCTGAAACTGGTCCCCGACCTGCCACGGCTGCGCATCAGTTCCATCGATTCGATCGAAGTGGACGAAAACCTGATGCAGGCGATCGCGACCGAGCCGCGCCTGATGCCGCATCTTCACCTGTCGCTGCAACATGGCGATGACCTGATCCTGAAACGGATGAAGCGCCGCCACCTGCGTGACGATGCCATCCGCTTTACCCAAGAGGCCCGCAAACTGCGCCCGGACATGACCTTTGGGGCCGATATCATCGCCGGGTTCCCCACCGAAACCGAAGCACAGTTCGTAAATTCCCTGAAACTGGTGACCGACTGCGACCTGACATGGCTTCATGTCTTTCCCTATTCCCGGCGCGAGGGCACTCCTGCCGCGCGCATTCCGCAACAGGTCAACGGCCAGACCATAAAACAGCGCGCCGCGCGCCTGCGCGCCGCAGGTGACCTGCAGGTTGCCAATCACCTCGCGTCGCAGGTCGGCAAGACCCATCGCATCCTGATGGAAAATCAGAATATGGGCCGCACCGAACAATTCACCGAAGTGACCTTTGACGCGCCCCAACCCGAAGGTCAGATCGTGACCGCCACGATCACCGGAACCGGCAATACGCAGTTACAGGCCTGATCCGCTCTTCATCTGGCCAGAAATATCCCGGGGTTGAATTGGCCGAAGGCCAAGAAGGGGCTGGCCCCTTATCCCCGCCCAAAGAAAAACCCCCGCTTCCATCAGGTCGCGGGGGCTTCTTTTACGCTCTCAAAGACCTCAGTCCTTGCGGATCTTGCCCTTGTGCGGCGCCCACAGGCGCTTGTTCACCAGGTACAACAGCACCGACAGGACAGACAGGAAGATCACGCCGACAAAGCCCGCGTTCTTCCGTCCCATCATCTTGGGCTCTGCCGTCCACATCAGGAACGCGGCAACGTCCTGCGCCATGGCCTCGACGGTGTTTTCATGGCCATCGGCAAACTCGACCTGCTCGTCGAACAGCGGCGGCGCCATGGAAATCCACCCACCCGGAAAGGCGGTGTTCTCATACAGAACCGCACCGGCCTCTTCCTTTTCGTGACCGGTATAACCGTGCAGCAGCGATGCAATATACTCTGCCCCGCCCATGCCTTTGACCAGTTGGTTGATCCCCAGGCCATAGGGCCCGTGGAAACCCGCACGCGCCTTGGCCATCAGGCTCAGGTCAGGTGCGCCAGCCGCCGTGTTGGCCGGGAAATGGTCGGTTGGAATTGCCGGGCGAAAATCGTCCAGCTCGGGGTCGAACACCTCGAAGTTGCCCGCCGCATAGGCCCGAACCTGATCCTCTGGCATGCCTACCCCGTCGGGGTCGGACAAAGTGCGCAGGGGCACGTATTTCAGGCCGTGGCACGCCGCGCAGACCTCGGTATAGATCTGCAGGCCGCGTTGCAGCTGGTTCTGATCATAGGTGCCGAAGGGGCCTTCGAACGAAAAGTCGAAGTCCTCGATATGTTGCTCACCGCCACCTGCCGCAAAGGTCGAGGCGGGCGCAAGGGCCAAGGCAAACGCGGCACCGATTGCAAGTTTCTTGAACATGATTCCGGTCCCTCTTCTTACTCGGCCGGCGTGGCGTCGGCGTCAGCCTTGCCATAATGCGCGTTGAAGTCTTCTTCGATGGTTTCCGGCTGCGCCTCGGGCTTCTCGATGACACCCAGGATCGGCAGGATCACGAAGAAATAGGCGAACCAGTAGGCCGACGCGATCAGCGAGAAGGTCGCATAGGGCTCCTCGGCGGGCATCGCACCCAGCCACATCAGGGCAAAGAAGTCGATGACCAGCAGGTAGAACCACCATTTGAACATCGGACGGTACTTGCCCGAACGCACGGTCGAGGTGTCCAGCCACGGCGCCAGGGCCATCGCCAAGATCGCACCGAACATCGCCAGAACACCAAAGAACTTGGCATCAACGATGCCGCCGGTGATGAAGCTGGCGAACTGCACAACCCAGACCTCGCCGGTAAAGGCACGCAGGATCGCGTAGAACGGCAGGAAGTACCATTCGGGCACGATATGCGCAGGCGTAACCAGCGGGTTGGCTTCGATATAGTTGTCCGGGTGACCCAGGTAGTTCGGCATGAAGCCGACAACCGCCCAGAACACGACCAGGATCACGGCCAGTGCGAACAGGTCCTTGATCACGAAGTAAGGCCAGAACGGCAGCGTGTCTTTCTCGGCCTCGGCTTTCGAGCCACGGCGCACTTCAACACCCGTGGGGTTGTTGTTGCCAGTGGTGTGGAAGGCCCAGATATGCACGATCACCAGTGCCGCAATCACGAACGGCAGCAGGTAATGCAGCGAGAAGAAGCGGTTCAGCGTGGCGTTGTCCACCGCCGGTCCACCCAGCAGCCAGGTCTGGATCGCGTCGCCGATGAACGGGATCGCGCCAAACAGGCCGGTGATCACGGTCGCACCCCAGAAGGACATCTGACCCCAGGGCAGAACATAGCCCATGAAGGCGGTGCCCATCATGCAGAGATAGATCAACATCCCGATGATCCACGTGATCTCACGCGGGGCTTTGTACGATCCGTAGAACAGACCGCGGAAGATGTGGATATAGACCGCAACAAAGAACAGCGAGGCGCCGTTCATGTGCAGATACCGCAGCATATAGCCGCCATTCACATTGCGCATGATGTGTTCGATGCTGGCAAACGCCAGATCGACATGCGGGGTGTAGTGCATCACCAGAACGATACCGGTGACAATCTGCAGCGCCAGGCAGAACGCAAGGACGATGCCCCAGATCCACCACCAGTTCAGGTTCTTGGGCGTGGGGATCATCAGGGTGTCATAGAGCAGGCCGACAATCGGCAGGCGGCTGTTCAGCCACTTTTCGCCGTTTGTCTTCGGCTCGTAATGATCATGGGGAATTCCGGACATCTGGGTCTCCCTTAGCCGAGTTTGATGGTGCTGGCGTCCGTCCACTCAGCGGGCGGGACAGGCAGGTTTTCAGGCGCGGGGCCCTTACGGATACGACCGGCAAGGTCATAGTGCGAGCCGTGGCAGGGGCAGAACCAGCCGCCAAAGTCGCCGGCATCGCCCAGCGGCACACAGCCAAGGTGGGTACAAACGCCCATCTGCACGATCCAGGCACCGGCCGCCTCGCCTTCGGGCGACGGCATCACGCGGTTTGCATCGGTTGCCGGGGCATCCGCGCTCAGGTTGAAGTTACGCGCCAGCGGATCTGGCAGCGCATCAACGCCTTCTGCGTCCTGCTCCTGTGCTTCCTGGATTTCCGCGCCGGTGCGGTGACGGATAAACACGGGCTTGCCCAACCACTTAACGGTCAGCTGCGTTCCGGGTTCAACTCCGCTTACATCCACACGGATCGACGACAGCGCCTGAACATCTGCCGAAGGGTTCATCTGGTTGATCAGGGGCCATACGGCGGCCCCGGTGGCAACGACTCCCGCGCCGCCTGCGACGTAGTAAAGGAAGTCTCTGCGGGTGCCTTCGTGGTCTTCTGCGTGGGACACGAGGTTTTCTCCGATTCTCTGGCGCCCGCGGACGGGCATATAGCTCGCGCACCGCGCGAACGCGGTGTCTTAAACGCGCTATCTATCGGGGAGAATACGGTTCGTCCAGCGTTCTTAGGCGCGCAATACGCCGCATCTGGGCATTATGTCACAACACGAGCCCTGATTTTCAAGGGATCGCCGCGTGAGAACCAAATCGCTGCGGACCGGCGCAAACCCGCGCCGGTCTGTGATTCGCGTGCAGGCGGCGCCCAGGGTTTCGCCCCATGCCGCCGATAATACCGGAACCACCACACGATATTGGCGCGCATTGCGCCACAATTCTACCACCTGGTTTCCCCATTAACGCGATTTCGTTGCACGTAAATCACTTATTTTACATAGATATTTCTGAACCAGTGCTTTGGGCGCACGGGGTGATTGCACTTTTTGCGGGAAAGGTCGATTGCGGCGCCGACACCCCTGCCCTACCGGAGCCACCCAATGCCCAGAAAAACGCCCCTTGCGGTCATTCTCGTCGCGATCACGGCAACCCAGTCCCTTGCATCCGGCGACCCGGCAAAGGGCGAAAAGCTGTTCAACCGGTGTACATCCTGCCACGCGATCATCCGCAATAACGAGGTTCTGGTAAAGGGCGGCATCACGGGCCCGAATCTGTATGACGTCGTTGGCCGGGTGGCCGGTACGGAAAACGACTATCGGTACGGCGGCCCGCGCCTGCCTGTCGGAATGTTTACCGATGACATGATCCGCGCAGGCGACCAGGGCCTCGTCTGGACCACCGAGAATATCGCAGCTTATTCCAGGGACCCGATCGGTTTCATCCGCACATTTCTGGCCGACGATACGGCCCGCCCCAACATGAGCGTGAAACTGAAAAAAGGCGCGGATGACATTGCCGCCTATCTGGCGACATTTTCTGCACCCTGACCCCGGTGGTCAGGGTTTACGCATCAACCCGGCAAGCCGCCCGGTTTCGCTGCCCAGATCGACACCATCGGCATGATCCGCCGCCGCCAGACGCACCGCGTCGGGTTTGTTCTGGCTCAGCTTCCAGGTGCCCTGGATGTCATCGACATGAAGCCGGAAAGGCACGATCATGCGCAGCATTCTGTCCAACGCCTCTTGCGACATCTTTGCCATGTTCCAGGGGGGTTTGGGTGTCAGCCGATCTTCGAAAAAGGCCGACTGGCGGTCCAGAAGCCCGGCCAAAGCCCCATCCGGCAACGGCTCCAGGCGCCCGGTCAGATGAACGGCCACATAGTTCCATGTCGGCACCTGGTCGGGAACACCGTACCAATCCGGCGAGACATACCCATCCGGGCCCGACACCGCGATACGGGCCTCGCTGCGGCCTGACCGAGACCGGACAATCGGGTTGGACCGCACAAGGTGAAAATCCGCCACCGAACCATCCTCGGACAGCAAAAACGGCACATGGCTCAGCATCGGCGCACCCTGCGTCGACACGGCAAGCACGCCAAAGGCCCGACTGCGGGCAAAGGCTATGTTGCGGTCCGGTCCTGCACCGCGAAAAGCGGGATTGGGGTGCATGGCGATCCTCCTCGTCGCATTTCTCTTGCCTCTTGCAGAACCACACAACACTTGGCAAGGTCGCCGCGTTCTCAGGGCGGGGCGAAATTCCCCACCGGCGGTATGCGGGCCCAGCCCCGCAAGCCCGCGAGCGGCCCCGTTGACCGGGGTGTCAGCAGATCTGGTGAGAGGCCAGAGCCGACGGTTACAGTCCGGATGAAAGAGAACGCGCAAACGGGCCGGTGACACGGCGCGTTTGCTCGTGATCGCCTTGGGTGACGTGTCTGCAACCTCAGGAGATCCAAATGACACACACCCGCTACGCCTTCATCAAAGCCAACTGGCACTCCGATATCGTCGATCGCGCACTGGATGGGTTTCTCGAACGCATTCCCGCCGCACAGGTCGATATCTTCGACGCGCCCGGCGCGTTCGAAATGCCGCTGCTGGCGCGTGACCTGGCCAAAACCGGAAACTATGCCGCCATTGCCTGCGCGGCCTTTGTTGTCGATGGCGGCATCTACCGGCACGACTTCGTGGCGCAGGCCGTGGTCGACGGGCTGATGCGCGCCGGTCTTGATACCGGCGTTCCGGTGCTCTCGGTGTCACTGACACCGCATCAATACCAAGAGACCGAGCACCACAACGCCATCTACCGCACGCACTTCGTTCAAAAGGGTCGCGAGGCGGCACAGGCTGCGCTGCACATCACCGAAACCCGCGCCCAAGCCCTGAACGCGGCCTGATCTTCATCTTTTCTCAAATACTCAAACGCGCCGCCGATCAGGCGGCGCGCACCCACCACAGCCGCAAATCCGCTTGAGGACAAGCCCCGCGCCCGCTAATCACAACCCGCAAAGGAGCATGCCCCATGTCGATGAACAGCTTTGGACACCTCTTCCGCGTCACCACCTGGGGTGAAAGCCACGGGCCCGCACTGGGCGCCACGGTCGACGGCTGCCCGCCGGGCGTCACGATTGACGAGGCGATGATCCAGCACTGGCTGGACAAGCGCAAACCGGGGCAGAACAAATTTACCACCCAGCGGCGCGAACCCGATCAGGTCCGGATCATGTCCGGCGTTTTCGAAGGCCAGACCACGGGCACCCCGGTGCAGTTGATGATCGAGAACACCGACCAACGCTCGAAAGACTACGGTGATATCAAGGAAAAGTTCCGTCCGGGCCACGCCGATATCACCTACTGGCAGAAATACGGCATCCGCGACTATCGCGGCGGCGGGCGCAGTTCCGCGCGTGAAACCGCGTCGCGCGTCGCGGCCGGCGGGCTGGCGCGGGAAGCAATCAAGCAGATCGCTCCGAATGTACAGATCACCGGCTACATGACCCAGATCGGCCCGCATAAGATCGACCGTGCCAATTTCGACTGGTCGCAGATCGAACAGAACCCGTTCTGGACCCCCGATGCGCAAGCCGCCGGGGACTGGGCAGCTTATCTGGATGACCTGCGCAAATCCGGCAACTCGGTCGGCGCCGTGGTCGAGGTCGTCGCCCGCGGCGTTCCCGCCGGGCTCGGCGCGCCCGTATACGCCAAGTTAGACACTGATCTCGCCGCCGCGATGATGTCGATCAACGCCGTCAAGGGCGTTGAAATCGGCGAAGGCATGTCTGCCGCCGAACTGACTGGCGAGGCCAATGCCGACGAGATATTCATGGGTCAGAACGGCCCGCAATACAGCTCGAACCACGCGGGCGGCATTCTGGGCGGCATCTCGACCGGGCAAGACATCGTCGTGCGGTTCGCGGTCAAACCAACCTCGTCGATCCTGACCACGCGCAAGACCATCACCAAATCGGGCGAGGAAACCGAGATTATCACCAAGGGCCGCCACGACCCCTGCGTCGGCATCCGCGCCGTCCCCGTGGGCGAGGCGATGATGGCCTGCGTAGTCCTTGACCACCTGCTGCTGCACCGGGGCCAGATCGGCGAAAACCGTGGCCGGATTGGCTGAACTGCGCAACCGCCTGCGCGCGGTTGTCCGTCAACGCATGATGACGGACCCGGCGCATGACCTGGCGCATCTGGACCGGGTCTGGGTAAACGCGCAGGCCATCGCAGATGACACTACCGATAGGCCCGTGCTGCTGGCCGCCTGTTACCTGCACGATCTTGTCAACCTGTCCAAGGACGATCCCGACCGCCATCTGGCGTCACGCAGATCCGCGGCGGAATCAGAGCCTATTCTGGGCGATCTGGGCTTTGGCAGCGACCAGCTCCGGGCTGTTCAGCATGCAATCGCGGCCCATAGCTTCTCGGCCAACATCCCGCCCGAAACGCCCGAGGCCCGCATTCTGCGGGATGCCGACCGGCTGGATGCGCTGGGCGCAATCGGCATTGCCCGAACCTTTTCGGTCTCGGGTGCGCTGGGCCGCGCACTTTACGATCCGGCCGATCCCTTTGCGGCAAACCGGCCGCTGGACGATCTGCAATTCTCGCTCGACCATTGGAAGGTCAAGCTGCTGGGCCTGCCAGACGGCATGCTGACCGAGACCGGAAGACAGCTCGCGCTGCAAAGGGCACGGCGCATGATCCGTTTTCTGAACGCCTTCGCAGATGAAATCGGCGTGTCCCTGCCGGAAAATTGGACAGAGGCCTGAACCAGCCACGAACGGTCATTGATCTTTCGCCGGTAAAAGCGCAGGGTCGCGCCGATGGCAAAATCCTTAACATCGCATCGACCTGTCCTTGCCGTGCTGCTTAAGCTGTGCGCCGTATTCCTGTTCACGGCCATGGCTGCGCTGGTCAAGGCGCTGTCTGACGATTTCCCGCCCGGAGAGCTGGTCTTTTTCCGGTCGCTGTTCGCCATACCGGTTATCGTGATCTGGCTGATATCGCGCGGAGAACTGGCGCATATGTTCGTGGTCAAAAAGCCCATCGGACATTTCTGGAGAGGCGTTCTGGGGACCAGCGCGATGGCGCTGACCTTTACCGGCCTCAGCATGCTGCCCCTGCCTGAGGTCACCGCAATCGGGTATGCGACACCAATTTTCACACTGATCCTCGCGGCGCTGATGCTGGGCGAAAAGATACGCATGATCCGCATCGGCGCGGTCGCGCTGGGGCTGCTGGGTGTCGTGATCATGATCTGGCCACGGCTGGGCAGCAGCCAGATGGAGCTGACCGCCACCATTGGCGCGCTGTGCATTCTGGCCGCAACCGTCGCCCGTGGTTTTGTGCAGATTCACATCCGCCAGCTTGTTCAGGTCGACCATCCGGCGGCCATCGTTTTCTATTTCTCGCTGACCGCAACGCTGCTTTCGGCGCTGACGGTCTTTTGGGGCTGGAAACTGCCAAGCTGGGACCAGGCCGCTATTCTGGTGGCGACGGGTGTTACCGGCGGGGTAGCCCAGATCCTGGTGACGTCATCCTATCGGTTCGGACAGGCCTCGATGCTGGCGCCCTACGATTACACCAGCATGCTGTTTGCCGTGGTCATTGGCTATTTCTGGTTCGACGAGCTGCCGACGCTTGCCATTCTGATCGGGGCCACATTGGTGATCGCGGGCAATGTCGTCGTGATCTGGCGGGAACATCAGCTTGGCCTTGAACGCGGCAAGGCCAGGGCCGTCACCGACCCCAAAGCCTGACCTTTACCTTTTGCGATCTTCGCATAGGTTGGGCCGTACAAACACAGAGGGTTCCCCATGAGCGACGCGCAGGATCACAAGGACAAGATGCAACAGGTGCAGGCCGCACACCGCAAGAAAGTGTCCGAGGCCTCCGATCCGGGGCGCGGCCTGGTTTTGATCAACACCGGTAAGGGCAAGGGCAAGTCCTCGGCCGCGTTTGGTGTGGTGATCCGGGCGCTGGGCTGGGGCCAGAAGGTTGCCATTGTTCAGTTCATCAAGGGCAAGTGGAAAACCGGCGAGCGGCGGTTTTTCGAGGATCGCGACCTGGTGACATGGCACACGATGGGCGAGGGTTTCACCTGGGACACGCAGGATCGCGACCGCGATATCGCTGCGGCGACCGCCGCCTTTGGAAAGGCCTGTGACCTGATGCGCAGCGGAGATTACGACCTGGTTGTGCTGGACGAAATCAATATCGCCCTGCGCTATGAATACCTGTCCGTTGATGCGGTGATCGACGGCCTGAAAGCGCGATCAGACAAGACCAGCGCCTTTCTGACAGGGCGCGATGCGCCGCAGGCGCTGCGCGACTATGCCGATTTGGTCACCGAAATGACCGAGGAAAAGCATCCCTTCCAGGCTGGCATCAAGGCCCAGCGCGGCGTGGATTTCTGAGCCAGAAAAAAAAGAGGGCGCCGTTTTTCGGCGCTTACTCTTTCGTAGTGCGGGGTCTGTCGAACAGGGTTTCGAAAACATAGCGGACCGACCGCCTGCGATTGGCGTCGCGGGCATCCGGCGCGTCGGGCGATCCTGCGCGATCCTTGAATTGTGCCTGCTGGCTCTGTTCGACATAGGCGGAAAAATCATCGTCGCAGCAAGAACATCCACATGCCGTCGCCGCGTCATGCCTTGCGATGATTTCGTCAAAAGAGTCCTTCATGTCCGGCCCTTCCCCCGCCACTGTATTCGTTTCCGAGGCGGCGGCGCGCTCTCACTTTATCATGCGCTAAGCCCACTAGGCCACCTCGAAACTCTGGGCTTGATGTCATCGCATCTAGCGTTGCCCTTTTCTGATTGTTTTTATCAGATTAATCAAGCGAAAACTCACGAGGGTACGAAATCGGAGTCTACCATTGCATTTATCAGGCTCTAACAAGGGCAAATGGCAGTCATCGCCGCAGTTTGCCCTTGCAGGTAACCGCACCGATCAGGCCGTGGCAGCCTGCTCCGGTGCGCTCAGCGAGATCACGGCGACGACCGCGGCCCCGTTCAGCCAATAGAACAGCGCATCAATCCCGGTGAACCCAAAAATGCCGGGCGCGAACAGGAAGGTGATGCCGACCAGCAGGTCAACGGCCAGGTGAAACCTGTAGGGCAGAACGCGCCAGATGCCGAGGTGATGATCAGTCAGCACCGTCAGCACAAAGGCCGCGACACCTGTGACCACCGACAACCACAACGCCATGGCACCGGACTGCCCAAGGCCCAGAACGAAGGGCAGCACCACAAGCGCGATTGCGACAGGGTAATCGAGATAGGCATGAACGGTTCGGGTAACGAAACGCAGGGACATTTGATTTTCCTTTCCTTGATCAGAGATACCCAAGGATAAGAAGCGCCACCCGAACGTAGCAGCCCAGTTCGTCTTGAAAAACTTGCAGATCGTTCGAAGGTTTCGGCGGGTCAGTGCATCGCCCGATAGGCGGCGGGGGACATGCCAAGCTGTTTCTTGAAAACACGCGAAAATGCCGCCTCTGAGGCATAGCCGACCTCGGCCGCGGCATCGGCGACGTTCCACCGGCTTTCAGTCAACCCATGGCAGGCGATCTGCATCCGCCAATCGGTCAGGTATTGCATCGGGGTTGTCCCCATCTTCTCGGCGAAAAGCTGGGCAAAGGCCGTGCGCGACATGGCGGCTTCGCGCGCCAGTCGCGCAACGCTCCAATCCTGGGCCGGTGACTGGTGAAACGCCGTCAAAGCGCGCGAGATGCGCTGATCCGCAAAACCGGCAAGCGACGCTTCGTCGGGGCTTTGATGTTCCAGATAGGCGCGAATTGCCTGGGCAAACAGAACTTCGGACAACTTCAACGCAATCAAATCCCCGCCGATCCGCGCGCCGCCCATTTCGGATCCGATCATGCGCAGGGTTGCCTCGATCCAGGTTCCGGCCTCTTCGCCATAATTCTGGATCAGGATATAGGGTGGCAAGCGGTCGATCAGCATATGCCCGGTGCCGCCGCGCCCGGCCGGACCGGTAAACGAGAAATGGCCGCAGATCAGTTGCGTGTCGCGGTCATCGTCCGCGCCGCCATAGACCAGGACACCGTCACCCTTGTACCCTGCGCGTTCAAGCACTTGCTCAAGCGGCAGCGCGTCGGTTGGCCTGACCTCGTTGCACAGCAATGCATGGGGCGCACCATGCGGGATCAGGATCAGGTCACCCTGTTTCAGGCGCAGGGTCTCGCCGGTTGTTGGGACATGCACTTTCACCTCGCCCCGCTGGACGAAATGAAACCGGGCCACGTTTTCGAACCCCGGCACCTGAACCCCGAACGGAGGCGTGAAGGATGTGCGAAAATAAAACGTGCCCCGCAGGGACAGACGCGTAAGGATATCGCTGAGAAGGTCCAACATCCCTCAAGGATACGCCATGCGCGCCCCGCGTCCATGGCTGCGGACGATCTGCAAAGGAAATTGCACGACCTGCAACAAAAAACCCCCGCATGGGCGGGGGTTCAGGAAATGTCAGATCAGGCGCGGACCAGCTTTTCGTAGTCTTCGGCGATCTCGCGGGTCAGCGCGCCCACCTCGAACGTATAGTCGCCGATCTGGCCCACCGGCGTAACCTCGGCGGCGGTGCCCGTCAGCCAGCACTGCTGGAAACCGGCCATTTCTTCGGGTTGGATATGCCGTTCATGCACCGTGATGCCCTTGTCCTTAAGCATCTGGACGACTGTCTGGCGCGTGATCCCGTTCAGGAAACAGTCAGGCAGGGGTGTATGAACCTCGCCGTCCTTGACGAAGAACACGTTGGCGCCGGTGGCTTCGGCGACAAAGCCGCGATAGTCCATGAACAGGGCGTCCGAACATCCCTTGGCCTCGGCCTTGTGCTTTGAGATGGTGCAGATCATATACAGCCCCGCCGCCTTGGCATGCACCGGAATGGTTTCCGGGCTGGGGCGTTTCCATTCTGCGATGTCCAGCTTGGCACCCTGCATCTTGGCATCCCCGTAATAGGCGCCCCACGGCCAGACCGCGACAGCCATGCGGACAGGGTTCTTGGCAGATGCCACGCCCATATCCTCGCCCGACCCGCGCCAGACCAAAACGCGGACATAGGCATCCTGCAGGCCGCTGGCCTTCAGCGCCTCGTCCTTGGCGGCTTCGATCTGGTCAATCGAATAGGACATGGGCATGTCCAGCGCCTCGGCCGATTTGACCAGCCGTTCGGAATGTTCGCGGCTCTTGAAGATCTTGCCGTTATAGGCACGCTCGCCCTCGAATACCGAACTGGCATAGTGCATGGCATGGGTCAGAATGTGAACATTGGCCTCGCGCCAGGGCACCAGCTTGCCATCCAACCAGATGACACCATCACGATCATCATACCCCGCCATGCGAACCTCCTGAACCGGGTTAGTTTTTCAAATATTGCGCCACTTAGGTCCGGTGTGGACACATTGTTGCGCAAAAACTGCGATTCGATACTCCTCCGCACTTGGAATGTCAATAACGCTGACATAAAGTCGACCAAAGTAACGCATGAGGCCTGAAATGTCGGAAATCCGTCCTGCGCCGGTCTTTGATGGCGAAAGCCTGTTGTTCCTGACCGACGAACAACTGCGCAAGGGCATCGAGGCCATGTTCTTTGCCTATCGCGGGTTTACCGCCGATCCCGACCGCATTCTGTCCCAGATGGCCTATGGGCGGGCGCATCACCGGGCCATTCACTTTATCAATCGGGCGCCCGGGACGACGGTGAACAACCTGCTGGCCATCCTGGGCGTGACCAAGCAATCGCTGAACCGGGTGCTGCGCACCCTGATCGCGGACGGGCTGGTCGAAAGCCGGGTCGGGACTGTCGACAAGCGCGAGCGCCATCTGTTCCTGACCGAAAAAGGCAATCTGCTCGAGGCGCGGCTATCGGATGCGCAGCGCGAACGCATGCGCGCGGCATACAAGGATGCAGGCCCCGAGGCCGTGGCCGGGTTTCGCAAAGTTCTTGAAGCAATGATGGATGCTGATATGCGTCGGGCCTACACGAAGTTGCGGGACACGACCTCATGAACGAAATGGACGCCCACCTGCTGATCGTCGACGATGACGAGCGCATTCGTGATCTTCTCAAGAAATTCCTGATGCGCAGCGGCTTTCTGGTCACCGCGGCCCGCGATGCGGCCCATGCCCGCAGGGTCCTGTCAGGGCTGGATTTCGATCTGATCGTGCTGGATGTCATGATGCCGGGCGAAGATGGCGTCAGCCTGACGCGCGCGCTGCGCGAAACCCACGCGACACCGATACTTCTTTTGACGGCGCGGGGCGAAACCGAGCACCGCATCGCCGGGCTTGAGGCCGGGGCCGATGATTACCTGGCCAAGCCGTTCGAGCCCAAGGAACTGTTGTTGCGGATCAACGCGATTTTGCGGCGCATGCCCGATACGCCCTTGCAGGACGTGATCGCCAAGGTCCTGCACCTGGGGCCGATCCGGTATGACATTGAGCGTGGCGAGATGTGGCAAGGCGAAAGCCCGGTTCGGCTGACCGCGACGGAAAGCCAGTTGATGAAGATTTTCTCGGCCCAGCCCGGCGAGCCGATCACCCGCGCAAAGCTGGTCGAGGATCTGGGCCGGGACAAGGGTCAGGCCCAGGAACGCGCCGTTGACGTTCAGATCACGCGGTTGCGGCGAAAGATCGAACAGGATCCGAAACAGCCACGCTATCTGCAGACGGTGCGCGGCGCAGGCTATATGCTGGCGCCGGACTGACAGGGCCGCTGCGCGGCGTTTTTTTGCCTTCGGCGAGGATATTTCTGGCCAGATGAACAAGGGACCCTCATGAAGACAGCCCTACTGACCCATGCGGATTGTCTGGGACATGTGACGCCGCAGGGGCACCCGGAACAGGTAGCCCGGCTGGAGCATGTGCTGCACGCGCTTGAACCGCTGGACCTGAACCGGGTTACCGCGCCGATGGCCGCGGATGACGACCTGTTGCGCATCCACCCGGAAAGCCATGTCCGGGCCCTGCGCGCCAGCCTGCCCGATGAGGGCTTTGCGCAGATCGACGGGGACACGTTCATGTCGCCGGGATCACTGGACGCCGCCTATCGTGCGGCGGGGGCGGTGGTGCGCGCGGTAGATATGGTTCTGGGCGGCGCTGCGGCCAATGCGTTTTGCGCCATTCGCCCGCCCGGGCATCACGCGGAATCCGATACGGCCATGGGGTTTTGCCTGTTCGGCAACGCGGCCCTGGCGGCGAAACATGCGCTGGATCATCATGGCCTGGACCGGGTCGCAGTGGTGGATTTCGATGTGCATCACGGCAATGGCACGCAGGATCTGCTGTGGGATGAAGGCCGGGCATTGGTGATTACAAGCCAGCAGATGCCCCTGTGGCCCGGCAGCGGGCGCGCCGATGAGACCGGCGCGCATGATACCATCGTCAACATTCCACTGGCCCCCGGGACAGGCGGGGCAGAGATGCGGGCGGCGTATCAGGCGCGGGCCTTTGCCCGGCTGCGGACGTTCAGGCCCGAGCTTTTGATTATTTCCGCGGGGTTCGATGCGCATCAGGACGACCCGTTGGCCAATTTGAACTGGTCGACCGAGGATTTTGCCTGGCTGACCGCGGAACTCTGTGCAATTGCCAAGGACGTTTGCGGCGGGCGTATCGTCTCGACTCTGGAAGGCGGCTATGATCTGAACGCGTTGGCCGGGGCCACGCGGGCCCATGTGGAACAACTGAAAAAGGCAGCACGATGACCGATACTCCTGTTGAAGAGATGAGTTTCGAACAGGCGATGAAAGAGCTGGAGGCCGTGGTCGGCCAACTGGAGCGCGGCGATGTCGCGCTGGACCAGTCCATCGACCTTTACGAACGTGGCGCAGCATTGAAAAAGCGCTGCGAAGGCGAGCTGAAACGCGCCGAGGAGAAAGTGGCCGCGATCACCTTGGATGCGGGCGGCCAGCCGACCGGGACGAAACCTGTCGAAAGCCAGTAGATGTTCCGGGAAATACTTGCGCAGGACGCTGCGCGGATACAGCAGCAGTTCGGCCTGATACTGGGGGATCTGGACGATCTGGATGTGACCCGGGCGATGATCTATGCCACCCAGGGCGGCAAGGGCCTGCGCGGGTTCCTGGTACTGGAGAGCGCGCGGCTGCATGATATCGGGACCGATCGCGCGATCTGGCCTGCGACCGGGATCGAGGCGTTGCATGCCTATTCCCTGGTCCATGACGATCTGCCCTGTATGGATGACGACGACCTGCGGCGGGGTCGCCCGACCGTTCATGTGAAATGGGATCAGGCAACGGCCGTTCTTGCCGGGGATGCGCTGCAGACACTGGCGTTCGAGCTATGCACCCGGGCAGAGCTTGGCGGTGGCGACGTGCGCGCCGACCTGGCCCTGTCGCTGGCCCGGGCCAGCGGGGCGCAGGGGATGGTTCTTGGGCAGGCGCTGGATATTGCCGCCGAAACCGCAGATGCGCCACTTGGACTGGCGGATATCACCCGGCTGCAGGAGGGCAAGACCGGCGCGCTGATCGAATGGTCGGCTTGCGCCGGGGCACGGCTTGCCCAGGCCGACACTGCGCCATTGCGCCAATATGCCCGCGCGCTGGGGCTTGCTTTTCAGATCGCGGACGACATTCTTGATGTCGAGGGAGATGCCGAAAAAGCCGGTAAGCGCCTGCAGAAAGATGCCGCCGCAGGGAAGGCCACATTTGTATCGCTTCTGGGTCTTGAGGCGGCGAAACGCCGGGCTGCCGATCTTGTGGATCAGGCCTGTGCTGCACTGGATGGGTACGGGACAGGGGCCGAAACCTTGAAGGACGCCGCACGCTTCGTTATTGCCCGGGACAGCTAAGCCGCAAGGAACGCGCCACACCATGACGTCTGATCGACCGCACACACCGCTTCTGGACCTGGTAAGCCGCCCTGCGGACCTGCAGCAGTTCTCGGATGCGCAGCTGCATCAACTGGCCGCTGAATTGCGGGCCGAGACCATTTCCGCGGTCTCTGTCACCGGCGGTCACCTGGGCGCGGGCCTGGGCGTTGTTGAACTGACGGTGGCCTTGCATTCGGTCTTTGACACGCCGCGCGACAAGGTGATCTGGGACGTCGGTCACCAATGTTACCCGCACAAGATCCTGACCGGGCGCCGCGACCGGATTCGCACTCTGCGTCAAAAGGACGGGCTGAGCGGGTTTACCAAACGCAGCGAAAGCCCCTTTGACCCGTTCGGGGCCGCGCATAGCTCGACCTCGATCAGCGCTGCGTTGGGGTTCGCTGTTGCCCGTGATCTGGGGGGTGTCACGCCCGAGGGGCTGGGTGATGCGATTGCCGTCATCGGTGACGGGTCGATGTCGGCCGGCATGGCCTTTGAAGCGATGAACAATGCCGGGCACCTGAAAAAGCGACTGGTCGTTATCCTGAACGACAATGACATGAGCATTGCGCCGCCGGTTGGGGCGCTGTCCAGCTACCTGTCGCGCATCTATACCGAAGAGCCGTTTCACGACCTGAAGGCGGCCGCCAAGGGGGCGGTGTCGCTGCTGCCGGAACCCTTCCGCGAAGGCGCCAAGCGCGCCAAGGAAATGCTTAAGGGCATGGCCATGGGCGGAACCCTGTTCGAAGAGCTGGGGTTTTCCTATATCGGGCCGCTGGACGGGCACGACCTGGATCAACTGCTGCCGGTTCTGCGCACCGTCAAGGCGCGCGCCGCCGGGCCGATCCTGATCCATGTCCTGACCAAAAAGGGCAAGGGCTATGCGCCCGCCGAGCAGGCCCGCGACAAGGGCCATGCAACCGCGAAATTCGATGTCGTGACCGGCAAACAGCAAAAGGCGCCATCGAACGCGCCGTCCTATACGTCGGTTTTTGGGAAAACGCTGGTCGATGCGGCATCACGCGACGACAAGATCGTGGCCGTGACCGCGGCCATGCCGGACGGAACCGGGCTTGGGCTATTTGCCGAACGCTACCCGTCGCGGTGTTTTGACGTGGCCATTGCCGAACAGCATGGCGTCACCTTTTCCGCCGCGCTGGCTGCCGGGGGTATGAAACCGTTCTGTGCGATGTATTCGACCTTTTTACAGCGCGGTTACGATCAGGTCGTGCATGATGTCGCGATCCAGCGGTTGCCGGTGCGTTTTGCAATCGACCGGGCCGGGTTGGTCGGGGCCGACGGCGCGACACATGCCGGGTCGTTTGACATCGCCTATCTGGCGAACCTGCCCGGCATGGTGGTCATGGCCGCCGCCGACGAGGCCGAGCTGATGCACATGGTCGCGACAGCCGCCGCCCATGACAGCGGACCCATCGCCTTTCGCTATCCGCGTGGCGAAGGGGTGGGGGTGGACCTGCCGGAACAGGGCGAGGTTCTGGAAATCGGCAAGGGCCGCATGATCCAGGATGGAACCCGGGTTGCACTTTTGTCCTTTGGCACAAGGCTGGCCGAGGTCCGCAAGGCGGCCGAGGCGCTGGCGGCGCGGGGCATAACTCCAACCATAGCCGATGCCCGTTTTGCCAAACCTCTGGACCGGGACCTGATCCTGACGCTGGCCGAAAACCACGAGGCGCTGATTACCATTGAAGAAGGCGCCATTGGCGGGTTCGGCAGCCATGTCGCACAGCTTTTGGCCGATGAGGGCGTATTCGACACGGGGCTGAAATACCGGTCTATGGTGTTGCCGGACACGTTTATCGACCAGGCCAGCCCGGCGGACATGTATTCCGAGGCCGGGATGAACGCTGACCAGATCGAGGCAAAGGTCCTGTCGGTTCTGGGCGTGGCGTCGATCCAGGAAAAGCGCGCCTAGCCGCACCGGGGGGCATCGCGCCCATTTTGTCAGCGGTTCTAACACCGCGCCGTGACAGGTGCGGGCTGGCCAAACGCGCTAAGGCTTAGGCGGAAAACAAGAATTGACATCCTTGCGAGATTGGTGTGACTCGTTCGCCATCACTGCGCCAAGCCACAGACGATCCGTCATCCGGGATGATTTTCAGCGTTTCGCACGCGAATCTGGTATAACGGACTGAATGCCAGCCACGCCTGCGGCCATACAGATGGCAATAGCTCAAGGAACCGACACACGAACCCGGATCGTCCCCCGCAAATGTCACAGGATCACCCTCAACTCGACACATGGCTCGAAGATGCCAAGCTGGGTCGCCATGCGGACGCTTTTCGCGACGCTGCGGTTGATCTGGATGTCATCGGTGATCTGACCGAAAGCGATCTTGTCGAACTGGGTCTGCCCCTGGGCGATCGGCGACGGTTCTGGCAGCACCTCAAAGCTGCCCCCCCGCAAACGGGCGCGGGGTCCGGGGCCGAGGACCAGGCCCCCGCCCCGGTGACCAAGGCCGAGCATCGGCAGATTACGGTTCTGTTTTGCGACCTTATCGGATGGACCGCCCTGTCGACCCGGTTCGATTCCGAAGATCTGAGCGAGGCCATTTCCGAATGCCGTGAAATCTGGTCACAGGCGATCGAGCGGTATGACGGGTTTGTCGCCAGCACCCACGGCGACGGCGTCATGGCCTATTATGGCCACCATCACGCCTATGAGGATGGCGCCGAACGCGCGATCCTTTCCGGGCTGGATATCACCGAAGCGATGGAAGGCCTCAAGAGGACGGCAACCAGCGAAATCGCCAAACACCTGTCCGTTCGGGTCGGGATTGCGACCGGCAAGGTGTTGGTCAACACCACGACGTCGGGCCAGTTGGAAGAGGTTGATGTACTGGGCTACACGCCCAACCTTGCCTCTCGGTTGCAGAATGTCGCCAAGCCAAATTCGGTGGTCGTAAGTGCCACGACAGCCGATCTTGCCCGCCACCGTTTCCATTTTGCCGTTCAGGACGGTGTCATGGTCAAAGGGGTCGAACAGCCCCTGCGCATCTGCGAGGTGATCGGACAGGTCAAGGGCGGGGAACGGACGCCGTGGCAGGATGACGAACACGACCGCGGCGTTGTCGGGCGCACCCCCGAGATCGGTCTGCTGGAAGATCGCTGGGACGCCGCGCGCGAAGGTGACGGCCGCGTTATCCTGGTGTCCGGCGAGGCCGGGATCGGGAAGTCGCGGCTGGCCGACACCATCTATGAACGGGTCAAGGGCCCCGCTGTGGTGCGGTTCCGGCTGGGATGCTGGTCCTATTACGCCAACAGTTCGTTGCGTCCCTTCGTCGAATTCGTCCAGTCCTGCGCCGGGCTGAGCGATACGGACACATCCGAGGTCAAGCTGGAAAAACTTGGGCGGTTCCTGAACGGTCGCGGGGTCACCGGCGCCAAGGATCAGGCCCTGATGTCCGGCCTGTTGCAGATCGGGACAGGCGATCAGGCTATGCCCGTGATGTCGTCTGAGCGGCAGAAAAAAGAGATGCTGAACTGCATTGCCCGCCTGCTGCTAAGCACTGCCGACAAGCAACCTGCGATCATCCTGTTCGAAGACGCGCATTGGGCAGACCCGACATCCATCGAATTGCTGGAACTGCTGGCAGAAAAAGTGGCCGACCTGCGGGTCCTGGTGATCATCACCACCCGCGACGACGACGCGATGCCGATCAAGCGCCTGCCCAATGTTTCGAGCCTGCGCCTGAGCCGCCTGTCAAAATCGCAAAGCTTTCAGATTGTGCGCAATATGTCGCCCGGTCTGGAACTGCCGGTAAGTCTTGTCGACCAGATCCTGGAAAAGTCGGACGGTATTCCGCTGTTTCTGGAAGAACTGACCAAGACGGTCTGCAACAACTACTCGGAAAGCGGCGCCCAGAACCCGAACCGGCCGGGCGCGCGAACCTACGTTCCGATCCCGGCGACCCTTTATGATTCGTTGCTGTCCCGGCTGGACAGGTACCCCGAGGCGCGCAACGTCGCCGGTTGCGCCGCCGCCATCGGTTCGGAATTCTCGGACACGCTGCTGTTTGGCGTTCTGGGCATGGACCCCGCCGAAACACGGCGCATCATCCGTATCCTGCTAAAGGCCGGTCTGTTTGTCGAAAACCCGCGCAAGGGCGAGGCCAGCTTTATGTTCAAGCACGCGCTGGTACATGATGCGATTTACGAAAGCATGACCCGCGACACCCGGCGCGACCTGCATGCCGACATCGCCCGCAAGCTGGAATCGTCTTTTCCAACGGTGGTCAAGCAATCGCCAGAAATCCTGGCGCAACACTTCTTTCTGGCCAATGACCAGGACAAGGCGCTGCATTACTGGGAACAGGCTGGCAGGCTGGCGATGGAGCATTCCGCAACGACCGAGGCCCTCTCGCATCTCGACCAGGCGCTGGCCCTGCTGGATGCCCTGCCCCGCGATCAAAAGACGGATCACAAGAAGATCGCATTGCTGACCACCTATGGCGCAGCTCTGACCAGCGTCAAGGGATACACCGCGCCGGAAACCGTCGCCGCCTATGATGCGGCGTGGAAACTGTCGGAAACGATCGACAAGGATACCCATTTCCACGAAATCATCTATGGAATGTGGAATTCGGCCCAGGTCGGGTCTGATTATGACCGCGCGCAGGCTCTTGCCAATATGTGCCTGACTTTCTCGCAGAAACAGGAAGATGACGTATCCCGGCTGGTGGCCCACAGCCTGTGCGGGGTTACCGCGACGCTGCGCGGTGAACATGAACATGCGCGCGAACACCTGCTGAAATCCGTCGAAATCTACGACCCGGTGCGGTTTCAGTCCCTGGCGCTGAGTACGGGCGAGGACCCCGGCGTCGAAAGCCTGTCTTATCTGGCGCTGAACCAATGGTATCTGGGGGATACGAAATCCGCCATCGAGACAGCGGACCGGTCGATGAAACTGGCGCAGGAAATCGCCTATAAGCACTCGGTTCTGTATTCGCTGCTGATGCGCGGTGTCCTGTTGCATATGTCCCGTCTTTCCGACGAACTGCTGGATGTCGCGGACGAGATTGTCGGCCTGTCCAAAAAGCAGGATTACCCGTTTTTCGTCGAATGGGGCCGCAACCTGAAAGGATGGGCCCTGAGCGAGAACGGCGACCCTGAAAAGGGATTGACGCTGATGTCCAACAAGTGGCGACAGGGGTTCTCGGCGCTGCTGATCGCAAAGGTCAACCTGCATATCGGACGCCGCGATGCGGGCCTGTCCGAGGTCGACGATATCATTCGCGAACAGCCCTGGCTGGCCCCCGAAGCGCGTCGCATTCGCGGTGAATTGCTGCTGGTCGGGCCCGACCCGCAACCCAAGGCAGCCCGTCAATGCTTCCTCCAGGCGCTTGAGCTGGCCAACACGCAATGCGCGGTGTCGCTCAGCCTGAAGGCGGTGAACAGCCTGGCCCGGTCCGAAATTGCGTCCGGGGTGACTGCTGACACGGCGCAATTGCTGGAACAGGTTGTTGCCTGCGTAAAGGCCTATGAACCGTCGAAAGACCAAAGGCTGGCGCGGGAATTGCTGGCCTTGTCAGTGCAGGAGCCTACAGATGCAGCCTAGCCTTCTTGTACGCGGCAAACAGGGCGCAGAGGTTTCGCCCCTGGCGCTGTTTCAGCGGCTGGCGCGCAGCGACCGCAGCCTGCACGCCCCCAACACCATCCAGACCCAGTTGGAGGACACGCGCCTGCGGCCTGTCAGCTTTCGGCCCGAAAGCCTGTTTGACAGTATCGCTACGCAAGCGCCCATATTGTTCAGCGATTTCCCTGCGCCGCTGCGCCGGGACGACCTGGCCGCGCCCGACGCGCTGATCGGCGCATTGCGGGCCAGCCGCGGCCAGGACACCTATCCGGTTCGTTTCGGAAGCAGCGACGCCAAGCGCAACCTGACGATCCGGGAAATCATGCAGCGATGGCAGGTTCCGGGGGCCGTTCTGGGTATCACCGACCTGCCCGTCCGCGACAAGGACCTGTCCGATCTGTTCGATGTGGATTTCCTTGCGCCCTGGAACCTGATGCCAGGTGCGGCGCCTGAATTGCAGCGGCTTGAGATGCTGACGGCCGTCTTCAGCACCGCCGGGAAACTAACGGATTCCCATTCCGACGACATGGCGGTCTGCAACCACTGTTTTCACGGCCGCAAACTCTGGCTGGCCTGGGAAACCTATGAGGGGCTGGATGCCGGTCTGGAAGATGTTGAACGGGTGTCGGTTCACACAAAGGCCCGGTTCGATCTGCAAGCCTTCCTGTCACTGCCCAGCGCTCATTGGTTTCTGGTCGAACCCGGCCAAACGATTTTTCTGCCGGGCAAATTTACGCACCGCGTCTATACGCTTGAAAACTATATCGGCGTCGGCAGTTTCTACGTTGCGCTTGCAAACCTGCTGCATACGGCGGGGCGGTGGACAGCGCGCGGGTCGCTGTGGGATGAGCCCGGATCGCCCCCGATGGCAGACCGCCTGCTGGCGGACGGTCTGGCCGCGCTGGCACGCCTCAAAAACGCCCCTGCGCCGGTTCAGGCCCAGTACGGATGGGCCGCTCTGCCGGCATCAGTTGCACATTTCGATCATTGGACAGCCCATGCGGGCGTCACCGTGTCACAAGACCTGGCCCGGGCGGCGGACTGGATGCGCGGCCCGGACACCACGGCCTGAACCCACAGGCCATGGCGATACGCCTGCCGGTTATTTCGGCTGCGGGCTTTTCTTGGTCGTTGGGCCGTCGTCACCGCGGCTCTGGCGCGCGTCGTTGAGAACTTTCAATGCCGAGGTAATATCCTCAATCTGCTGCACCGCGCTGTTTTGCGAACGAAGCAGAACTTCTTCAATCTTGTTCAGTTGCTTCGTGGACAGATCCTTAAGATCCGTTTCCAGTACAAACAGTGTTAGATCACTCATGGTACGCTCCCCAGAAAACTATTTCATATTGCAGTCGGCCGACAATCTGGCCAAATTCTTAATACCGTTAATCATATGGCCTGACGACACTTATCTGGTGCAGGGACATTTTCGGCGGTTTTGTCATTGCCGGGGGACGCGCACGTGCCGTCAAAAACCTATTCCTGCGAGACCTGCCCCGGTTTTTGTTGTTCCTATGACGAGATTTTCCTGACCGATGCAGACCTGGCCCGACTGGGCGAACACCTCTCGACCGATGCCGAGGGGGTGATAACGCGTTTCACGAAATACGGCATGTACAAAGGCAAAAGCAGGTATCCGCTGATGCTCAAGCACAAGGCCGACAAACATTTTGGAACGATCTGCACGTTCTTCGACACCGATCTGCGCCGATGCACGATCTACGACGCGCGCCCCGCAGCCTGCCGCGACTATCCACACGGACCCAAATGCGGCTATTTCGAATTCCTTCAATTCGAGCGGCGCCTTCAGGATGATGACACCTACGTCGCCGTGACCTGATATTCTGCCGCGCAAGCCGAAAAACGGCTGCGGTCTGCGGTTCAGGGCCGGTGCGTAAAAATTCATCTTGCCTCAGTGAAAAGCAGTTATTCCATCAGGATTTATGGATCACTGGATACAGAACCCGATTGCCTAATTCTTATTCACTGATAGCCTGCCGCCCATGAATACAGAATCCTCAGGCACCACCACAGCGCCGGACATGAAAAACCCCCTTGTTTTTGACGGTCACAACGACCTGCTGCTCAAGATCTACCGCGCGGGCGGAGTTTCGGCGCGCGGCATGTTCGAATCGGGCAGCGATGGTCATCTGGATCTTGCCAAGGCGAAAAGCGGCGGGTTTGGCGGTGGGTTCTTTGCCATTTTTGTCCCCTCTTCCACATCGGATGTCGGGGAAGATGAAAAGATGAAGAACCCGCCTTTTGACCTGCCTCTTCCCGACCCGATTGGCTGGCAGGAAGCCGCGCCCGTGGCGCTGTCTCAGGCAGCGATCCTTCTGAAGCTTGAGGAAGACGGCCTGCTGCGCATTGCACGCAAATCCGGCGATATCGAAGCGGCCATGAAAGACGGCAAGATCGCCGCGATCCTGCATATGGAAGGCGCCGAGGCGATCGACCCCGATCTTGACACTTTGCAGGTGCTTTACGCCGCCGGATTGCGATCACTGGGTCCGGTCTGGAGTCGCCCGACCATCTTTGGTCATGGTGTGCCATTCCGGTTCCCCTCGGACGGGGACATAGGCCCCGGCCTGACCGATGATGGCGTGCGGCTGGTGCGCCGTTGCAATGAATTGGGGATCATGCTGGACCTGTCCCACCTGAACGAGGCCGGATTCTGGGACGTTGCCCGCCACAGCTCCAAGCCGCTTGTCGCCACACATTCGAACGCGCACGCGGTGACGCCATCGGCGCGAAACCTGACAGACAAACAATTGGCAGCAATCGCTGAAACGGACGGCATGGTCGGGTTGAATTTTGCAACCGCCTTTCTGCGTGAAGATGGGCGCATGGACGAAAACACGCCGTTGGAAAGGATGATCCGCCATCTGGACCATCTGCTGGAAAAACTGGGCGAAGATCGCGTGGGGCTGGGGTCTGATTTCGACGGGGCGAAAATTCCGAAGGACATCAAGGATGTCGCGGGCCTGACGAACCTGCGCGCGGCCATGCGCCGTCACGGGTATGACGAACCGCTTGTCGAGAAAATCTGCAATCGCAACTGGATCAGGGTGCTGCGGTCCAGCTGGAATGAATAACCCGGCAGCCCGCCAACAGAACGACAAAAATACCGACCAACAGGAGATTTGAAAATGACCAATCTAGGTAAGCTTTTGACCTCGGCCGCGCTGGGCGTGGCAATGGGGCTGACCGCGCTGCCCGCCATGGCGGAAACGCCGGACAATATGCTGGTGATCGCAAACCGGATTGACGACATCACGACCCTTGATCCGGCCGAAAGCTTTGAATTTGCAGGCGCCGACGTCATCCGCAACATGTATGGCAAGCTGGTGAATTTTGACCCGGCAAACCTCGAAGCCGGATACCAGCCCGACCTTGCGGAAAGCTGGGACGTTTCCGAGGATGGCAAGACCATCACATTTACCATGCGCGAGGGGGTCACCTTTGCCTCGGGCAACCCGGTGCGCGCCGAAGATGCCGCGTTCTCGTTGCGGCGTGTGATCCTGCTGAACAAGACACCAGCCTTCATCCTGACCCAGTTTGGCTTTACCCCGGAAAACATCAACGACACCATCAAGGTTGAAGGCAACACGGTCTCGATCACGACCGACAAGCCCTATGCAATCTCGTTTGTCCTGAACTGCCTGACCGCAACCCTGGGCAGCATCGTCGATGAGAAACTGGTGATGGAGAACGAAAAAGACGGCGATCTTGGCAACGAGTGGCTCAAGACCAACTCGGCGGGATCCGGAGCCTATGTTCTGGGTGCTTGGCAGCCGAAAGAAAGCGTCATGCTGAATGCCAATGCCGATTTCTACCTCGGC
The DNA here is from genome assembly GCA_030427405.1 of Alphaproteobacteria bacterium. Classification (GTDB taxonomy): domain Bacteria; phylum Pseudomonadota; class Alphaproteobacteria; order Rhodobacterales; family Rhodobacteraceae; genus Ruegeria. Next base: position 357,693 of record JAUHXK010000002.1, read on the forward strand.
GCTCCGGCGATGGAGCGGGTGGTGGTCCGCCATGTGCAGGAAAGCGCCACACAGCGCCTGATGCTGGAACGCGGTGATATCGATGTGGCCCGTGACCTGACGCCATCGGACGTCGATGGCCTGGAAGGCGTGGAAGGCGTTAAAATCATGCGCGAAATGCGCGGTCGCCTGATGTATGTTTCCTTCAACCAGAAACATCCGGAACTGTCCAAACCCGAAGTCCGTCAGGCTTTGAAATACCTGATCGACTATGACGGGATGGAGAACAGCTTTCTGAAGAACTGGTACGTGACGCATCAGAACTTCCTGCCGCGCACATATCTTGGCGCGGTCGATGAAAACCCGTTCTCGCTGAACGTTGACAAGGCCAAGGAACTGCTGGCCTCTGCGGGTGTTGAAAACCTCGAAGTCACCATCGGCGTGCGCGAGGCGCAAGAGCGTCTGGAAATCGCGCAATCGCTGCAAAACACCTTTGGTCAGGCCGGGGTCACGGTAAATCTTGAGGTGGGCACCGGCAAGCAGATCCTGGCCAAGTACCGGGCGCGCGAGCTTGACATCTACCTGGGTGCCTGGGGTCCTGATTACCCCGACCCGCAAACCAATGCGGGCACGTTTGCATATAACCCCGACAACTCGGACGAAGCGAACGCAACCGGTCTGTTGGCCTGGCGCAACAGCTGGGACACTGGCGGGCTGACCGAGCAAACAGCCGCAGCTGTTGTCGAAGGTGACACCGCAAAACGTGAGAAGATGTATCACGATATTCAGGCAACTTTCCGCGAAACAGCGCCCTTTGCCATCATGTTCCAGCAAACCGAACAGGCCGGGATGAACGAAGCCGTCGAAGGTCTGAGCCTTGGCGGCGCCATCACGGCAGTTTCGTATTGGGCGGTAACCAAGTAAATGGCACTGGCTGAAAAACAAGCGAAAGGGCGGGTCAGCCCGCCCTTTCCGCGTTGGATGCGCACCACCGCGACCACACTTGCCTCGGTTGCATTCACGATGCTGGGGCTGTTGTTCATCACCTTCATCATCGGTCGCGTCATGCCGATTGACCCGGTTCTGGCCGTGGTCGGCGAGCGTGCATCACAGGAAACCTATGATGCGGCATATGAGGCGATGGGGCTGGACAAGCCCCTGCTGGTCCAGTTCGGCTATTACATCTGGGACGTCCTGCACGGCGATTTCGGCGATTCCCTGTTGACGGCACGGCCCGTAAGCGAAGACATCGCACGCGTGTTTCCCGCAACATTCGAACTGGCAACCCTGGGCACGTTGATCGGCATCTTTGCCGGGGTTCCCCTTGGGGTGATGGCCGCCGTGCACCGGGGATCATGGATTGACCAGATTGCCCGCGTGGTCGCGCTTGTCGGCTATTCGATGCCGGTGTTCTGGATGGGCCTGATGGGGCTTTTGGTGTTTTACGGCATCCTCGGCTGGGTCGCCGGTCCCGGACGCGTTTCGATCTTTTACGAAGGCATGGTGCCAACCGTTACCGGCATGATGCTTGTCGACGCGGCGCTTGACGGTAACTGGACGGTGTTCCGCGATGCCTTCAGTCATATCATCCTGCCCGCATCCATATTGGGGTATTATTCGCTGGCCTATATCAGCCGAATGACCCGCAGCTTCATGCTTGAACAGCTTTCGGCTGAATACATCACCACCGCGCGGGTCAAGGGCATGTCCGAACGCGCCGTGATCTGGGGGCATGCGTTCCGCAATATCCGCGTGCAACTGATCACCGTTTTCGCGCTAAGCTATGCCAACCTGCTGGAAGGGTCCGTTCTGACCGAGATCATCTTCTCGTGGCCGGGGATCGGCTCTTATATCACCACGGCCCTGCTTTCGGCAGACATGAACGCCGTCTTGGGGGGCACCGTGGTTGTCGGCCTGGTATTCATCCTTCTGAACATCTTCTGCGACCTTCTCTACAAGGTCCTTGACCCGAGGGCGCGATGACCACTGAAACAACCAATTCGCGCGCTGAACAGTCGTTTCGGGAATGGCTGCTCAGCGAAACGCCGTCATCGCGGCGTCACGCAAGGCTGGCTGCGGCCTACAAGGGCTGGCTGCGGCTGCGCAGGAACCACATGGCAATGTTCGGCCTGGGCATTCTGGTTGCGCTGGTCATTATCGCAGCCATTGCGCCCTGGCTGGCGCCCTATGATCCCTATGCACAGGTTCTGTCCGACCGCCTGCTGCCCATCGGCAGCGAGGGGCACCTTCTGGGCACGGACTCGCTGGGGCGCGATATCCTGAGCCGCCTGATCTATGGGTCGCGGATCACGCTTTACATCGTGACGCTTGTTGCGCTGATCGCCCCGGTTGCCGGATTGATGGTTGGAACCATCGCAGGCTATGTGGGCGGCTGGACCGATACGATCCTGATGCGGATCACCGACATTTTTCTGGCCTTCCCCAAGCTCGTTCTGGCGCTGGCCTTCGTCGCAGCCCTGGGCGCAGGTATCGAGAATGCCGTGCTGGCGATTTCACTGACCGCATGGCCGCCCTATGCGCGTCTTGCCCGGGCAGAGACACTGACAATCCGGTCATCGGACTTTATCAGTGCGATCCGACTGCAGGGGGCAGGTCCGGTCCGGATCATAACAAGGCACATTTGGCCCCTGTGCATTTCATCCCTGATCGTGCGGGTGACGCTTGATATGGCAGGCATCATCCTGACCGCCGCAGGGCTTGGCTTTCTTGGCCTCGGGGCGCAACCCCCTTCACCGGAATGGGGGGCCATGATCTCAGAAGGGCGCCGGTTCCTGCTGGATCACTGGTGGGTTGCCACGATTCCGGGGCTTGCCATTTTCACCGTCTCGCTTGCCTTCAACCTGCTTGGTGACGGCCTGCGCGATGTACTGGACCCCAAGGATGGCAAATCATGAACCTTCTTGATGTCGAAGACCTGTGGGTCAGGTTTCCAACCAGTAGCGGTGTATTTGACGCGGTCCGGGGCATTTCCTTCTCGCTCGGGCGCGAACGGCTGGGAATTGTCGGCGAATCCGGTTCTGGCAAGTCCATGACCGGCCGGGCGATCCTGCAACTCATCCGACCGCCGGGGCGGATCGAGGCCAAACGGATCGACCTGCAGGGGAAGCCGCTGTTGAACGCCTCTGACAAGGAAATGCGGGCGGTGCGCGGGTCACGGATTTCGATGGTCATGCAAGACCCGAAATTCTCGCTCAACCCGGTGATGACGGTAGGCGACCAGATCATCGAGGCTTACCGGCTGCACAACAAGGCAAGCCGGCGCGATGCCCGCGCGCGGGCAATTGAAATGCTCGAAGCGGTTTCGATCCGCAACCCCGAACGGGTGCTGCGCGCCTATCCGCACGAGGTTTCCGGCGGTATGGGGCAAAGGATCATGATCGCGATGATGATGATACCCAACCCCCAGATTCTGATTGCGGATGAACCCACATCCGCGCTGGATGTATCCGTTCAGGGGCAGGTTCTGGGTATCATGAACCAGCTGGTTCAGGACCGCGGCATGGGTTTGATTTTCATCAGCCATGACCTGAACCTGGTGGCCGAGTTCTGTGACCGTGTCCTGATCATGTATGCCGGGCGGATCGTCGAAGTTTGCGAGGCCGACAAGCTGCACGAAGCCAAACATCCCTATACCCAGGGTCTGCTGAACTCTCTGCCCCGCCTTGACGAACCCAAGGACCGGCTTGAAGCGTTGGTGCGCGATCCCGAATGGCGTCAACAACCCAGCGTGAGTGGCCTGCTATGAAATCTCTATCCGTCAGAAACCTGAATGTCTGGTTTGGCGAGGGCCCGGACCGTGTCGATGCTGTCAAAGCGGCCTCTTTCGACGTGGCCAGCGGCGGCAGTTTCGGCCTGGTGGGCGAGTCGGGGTCCGGCAAATCGACCATTTTGCGCGCCATTACCGGGCTTGTTCCGACCTGGTCCGGCGACATCGAGATCGACGGCGACCACGTTCTTCCCAAGCGGGGCCGCGCGTTCTACAAGATGCTTCAGATGGTGTTTCAGGATCCGTATGCCTCGCTCCACCCGCGCCATTCCGTGGATCAGGTTCTGTCCGAGACGCTGCAGTTGCACGGGTTCAAGGACATCGACACCAGAGTGAACCGCCTGCTTGATGATGTCGGGCTTGGGGCCGCCTTCCGGTTCCGATATCCGCATCAATTGTCGGGCGGACAACGCCAGCGCGTGGCGATTGCCCGCGCCTTGGCCCCGGAACCGGAAATTCTGCTGCTGGACGAGCCGACATCGGCCCTGGACGTATCGGTTCAGGCCGAAATCCTGAACCTGCTGAGCGACCTGCGGACGGAACACAAGCTGACATTCGTCATGGTTTCCCATGATTTGTCGGTTGTTGGACATATGTGCGACAACGTCGCGGTAATGCGCGACGGCGAGGTGGTCGAGGTCTTGGGCATCGAAAAGATGCGGCGCATGGAACCCGACAACGCCTATACAAAGCACCTGTTGGACGTCTCCCTGAACTACGCAAGTTCGTGAATGGGCCAGGCATAGGGCGTTGAAAAGGAAGCTGGTGCCTCAAGAGGGCACACGCAACCTATTTCGGGTTGTTCGTTCTTGTGCAGATACTCTTTCAGTTACAACGTTCCAGCCAAAAAACTGTCCAAACTTGCCTTGCAGTGTTTAGCGCCATCCAACAAGTCGCTCACTCTGGCCGGATCAAAAGTTTGCGACATGTTCCTGCTTGAAGGTAACCCTAGGTGAACACCCCGAGTTTACGCACGCGACAAACTTCCGTTCTTATACAGATTACCGCTATGTTTTTGCGTAGCCCGTTGTGTTTTCGATCTGGCATGATACACGCATTTACAGTTCTTTACTTATGTATGTGGCTCATATGGAACGCGAACATCGAACCCATCACCTGACCATTACGGTCGCTGCCTTGACGCGCGGCAGGCCTCAAATGTTGGAGAGGTTGATTTTATCCTGGGGACAGATGGATGTTCCAGATAACGCCACTGTGCGATGCCTGATCGTCGAAAACGATGATACTGCACTCAGCGAACAGATTGTATTAAAACACAAACTCCTAGCCAACGGATTGGCCCTTGACTACGTGCTCGAAACCGAGCTGGGAATCCCTTTTGGACGCAACCGGGCCGCAAAGGAGGCGATCGCGGCGGGTCATGACCTTCTGGCATTTGTAGATGATGACGAATACGTCGCGCAGGATTGGCTGGTACGGCTCTTGGATGGTTATCGCAACAGCCACGCCGTTCTCTTGGGCGCACCGTTGCGCTGTGCCCCCGCTCAGGACGGTCTCACATCGATGCAGCGGTTGATGCATCGCAACATCAAGCAGCGCTACGACCAGAAAGAAGCCCGCGCCGCCAAACTAGCCAGCTTGAATGAAACGCCACGGGTCACTGTAGTGACAAACAACTGGTTGGCTGAAACGCGGCTGTTCGACAAAGACGGCATTTGGTTCGACGAGAACATGCGGTTTACTGGCGGTACCGACAGCAAGCTATGCGCCGAAGTCAAGGCGGCAGGCTTCAAAGTAGGATGGGTCGCAGACGCACATGTCTACGAAATCATTCCAGAGGACCGCCTCAGTTTTGGGTATCAATTCGCTCGGGCCCGAGATCAGTCCAACACGCATTTTGCGCGTCGCATCGAACGGCAACCGTTTGCGCGATATTCAGTCATCCTGCGCGTTCCGATCAAGCTCATCGAAATTACTGTCCTGACCATTGCCCTTCCGTTGACCAAAGGCAGGACATTGCTGAAAATTGCTCGTTCCAGCGGTTGGTTGGTGGGCCGGATTGGCGCGTCCTTCGGCCGCCAGTCTTCTCTTTATCGCACCACTACGGGCTCCTAACACTTTCGGTACGGCTTTTGAGCGTTGATCGAATGACATCCTGCAACCTCTCGCGGTCCAGAGTGAGGTCGGCCACAATCTTCTTCAGCCGAGCATTCTCATCCTCAAGCGCCTTCAGCCGGCGCATCTCGTCCGGCAACAAGCCGCCGTACTTCTTCTTCCAATTGAAGTAGGTCGCCTGACTGACCCCAGCCTTGCGACAGATCTCCGCGACGGGTGTGCCTTGCTCGCCCTGCTTCAGGATGAAGGTCTTCTGCGCCTCGGTGAACTTCGATGCTTTCATGCGTTTCCGCTCCTCTCCCAGCCAGGGAAATCTAGCGGAAAACTCTAGCCGCAAATGATCCGGTTTTCAGAGGACATAGCATTTGTCGACTAGGCCCCAGAGTTTGCGACTCATCCGCATTTTCTCCGGGGCTATGGGCTGAGAGACTTGCGTAGCGGCACTTGGTCCGTACACGCCGCAATCTGACTGAACAGGGTTCTTCTTCCGGTTGCCCAATTCATCGAAAGTGCAGTTTGAAATGCTTTCAACCCCATATCAACCCGTGTTGCAGCGGGGGTGGCGCAAGCCCGTTGCAACGCGTCTCGCAAACCAGTTTCGGACGAGGGATCATATAGATATCCGGATATTGAGTCGTTGATGACTTCCGGGAATGCGCCCAACCTTGGGGCAATAACGGGTACACCGAACGATAAGGCCAGCAATGCGGCCCCGGATGTCAACGAAGCTAAATACGGCAGAACAACGAAGTCGGCAGCATTCATGTAGCGTTGGATATCTGCTGGCGCCACCCAGCCTTCGTGCACTTGTGTTTTGCGGTAGGAAGAGAACAATGTCAGCAAGCTTTCTTTGTCCTGTTTCAGCGCGCGCCCGGCGATGAGCAGCCGAGCATGTTCGATGCTATCCACAGCCGCGCACAAAGTGTCCAATCCTTTGTACCGGCGCAGCCATCCAACACTGGCAAACACAGTCGTATCTGAATCCATGTTCAATGCATCCCGTGCAGCAGCGCGGGACAGTGTGTCTGGGTAGACGCCAATATAGTTACCGTGGTCTATAACAAGCGTCTTTTCAGTGGCGTTTGGCTGGTCCTGAAGGAATGCAATCTGTGCGGCGCGACCGTGCACGAAGATCCGGTGGGCCAGATCACAAAGAATCTTGCGAAGATTGCGTTCGAAAGGGCCGTCCTCACGTTGGTGTTCTGTCAAATTGTGGACGGTCCAGAAAAATAGGCCCCCTTCGGCTACAAAAGCTCTCAATTGGTCAAGAAGTTCCTTGGTGCGTGTTTCGGTGTCCCGTGTGTCTCCTTTGATCCGTCCATACAGAAAATTCAGCCAATGCAAATGGAAGCAAACTGGTCCGGTTGTCGCGCGACGCAGGTCTGAAAGCGCTTGTTCAATTGTGCCCGGCCGGGAGGTGAATAGATCGGTTTGGGCTCCGTAAAACATCATTTGATATGGGTTGGCCTCATAGGCAGGCCAGTAATGGAGGCGCACCGGTCTGGGGCCAAGCAGCGCGTCAAATTTCGTGTTCCAATCCGCAGTATGTGGCGGCGTATTTACATGTGCTGTAGCATCCGATGCGCCGAACAACCGGAACGACAGCTTGGGTTTTCTGTACTTTTGTGACGAAAATAGACGCAATGTGTAAACTCCTGCCCTGTCCCAGCGGCGCTAGTCACCTGAAAAAAGCCGAAAGGCGGCGAAACAGGCCGAGCTTGGCTTTTTTGCCTTTTGTCGTGATTGGCGGGACATGCGGAAGCACAGACCTGCGCGACCGGCCGCCAAGGAGATCTTCTTCGATTGCGTCCGGAAGAAGGGCAGGCCCAGTACCTAACAGCTTAGCCGCCCGTTCGGCATCCGCGCGTTTGCGCTCACGCGGGCCGGTAAAATGAACAAGAAACACACTGTCACGCTCTGCTTGCAAATCTGCAAGGCGGCTGTTGAACGCCATGTAGTCGTGCAACACGACGCTGTTTTTGAACCGCTTGTCCTCATGCAAAACATAGACCAGTGCATCCTGATCACCTTTAGTGAACATACCCAGTTCATCGCGCCACCAATCTTTAACGACATTAATGTCGGTATTCATGACAGTTTCAATTAGGGCAGCGCTTCGCGGGCCGCCGCGCATCAAGAATTGACCGGAACTAAGATAGGTAAAGATATCTTTGTTCGAGGGGCTCTTGCAGAATGCCGCCAGCTTGTCTTCGGGTGGTATAAACCGTTCCAAGCCTTGTTCTAGGTCGACGAAGAATGCGTCGTCGTCGATCCAAAATACATAATCAAAAAGTTCGATATAGTGACGGACATATGCAAACTTTGTCATGTAACGGTTGGTCATGGCGGTCGGCCAGATGCAACTGATATAGGTATATCCATGTGCTCGCGCATAGGCATAATGGTTCCAAGCATGCGGAAATTCGCTCGCTGGGAATCGACCCGACAAAATACAAACTTTTGCAGGGTCCGCGAATAACTGCGTCATGCTGCAATGCCTCGTGATCGCAACACTTCCAGGTCAGGAAAGACAAGGTCTTGCGCAGCTACTGACAAGGTTGCCGGAGAGTTTGGTGCAGATGTGAAATTAGCATCAGCGATAGATCCAAGCGGGGTTGGCATTTTCAGGCCTACTCCGAGGTAGTAGTCTTCAAACTTCGACAGGGGCTCCTCGGTTGCGGGAACAACCATTTTGACCGGCCGTCCAAGCGCATGGGCAAAGATGATACCGTGCAAGGACGATGAATATACCAGTTCGGCCTGCTGAATTTTGCGCCCTACAACCAAAGGGTCAGCGTCGATGTCTACCACTTCGATCCCCTTAGGAAGAATAGAAGCAACGTCCCCTCTCTCGCGATAGTGGGGGACAAAGATCACCCTCCCTTTTTGCGGATCACAAGGCTCCAATAGTTCGGATATGATCAGGCCGGGGTCGCCATACCAGGCCACTGCGCTGGTATCGAACCCGTCTTTTTCTAATATTTGATGTGAGATTGGGCCGCGCAAGGCATGAACCAACACGCTGTCGCGCGAAACTTCTGGCCGGGCAAGTACTTCTTTGCTGCCGACACCGCACAAAACATCACCGTTTTCGACCTTGTGTCCAATTGATCCGACGCACAACAGCCGAGGACCGGTACTACAGTTCTCGGGCTGCAACCCTGGATAGAAATACTTGATAATGTTAACTGCGAAAATATCACCGGCATTGCCGGTGGCAAAGTCCCGCCATGCTGACTGCCTTCGCTGGATATGCCGCCGCCGCCATGCGGTAAAACGGCCAACAACCCGGTCATGCCAATAAAAAGTTCTGAGCGTGTTCAAATCTGTGGCCTTATTCACCTTGGGGTTGCGATGGGTCCGGCCATGCATGTTCCGGCAATTGAGCTAGAGCAAAGTCCACGTCATTTATTCCATAAGACACGACAAAATCAAATCCCATTCGTGTCAGACCTGAGACGTATGTGCAGCTAAGCAAATTCGGGTTGTGCCGGGGCTGGCCGCCGCGCAGCGCACGCAGATTGTGGAACCAAAATGAACTTCCTATGTGGAGACGTTTGTTGGGCAGATCAACGACCACAGGCCTTCCTGCGTACAACCGCTTTTTGCGGAAATAAAATCGACGATGGGCAACCAGGGCAAAGGTGCCCGCCCCAGGAGAAAGTTCGACTGGCTGCGTTCCCATGGTCAAAACCGGGCGCGATGATTGGCGGGGCTTTTGGAACGCGGTCTGCTCGGCCTGCATGTGAAGCTGGCTAGCCGAGCGTTTGTGTTCGGTCAGGACAACAAGAGGGTCAAGGGAATAGAGGGCGCACAGCCTTCCTTCGAATTGGAAGAAGCCCCAGTTTTTCTCGATTGCTTGTCGATCCGAAATCTCTATTTTCAGCGGTTGCCCGATCTCGGGCGTCAGCGGCGCGATGTAGATCGAGTTTGGTTTCTCGAAATGGCCGGTGTTAAAAGTGACCCATGGCTGTCCATCAAACTCAAACAGCTTGGGGTCTGCAACGGGGTATCCGATGCGTGTGGCAAAGTTTTGCGTCAAATCTAGAACGATTGGGCTCTGATAAGGGGTGTCGTTGAGCCTAAGCACAAAAGCGCGAAACGGCTTGGGTTGTTGTGCGTGTAGACCGCGAAAAGCGACCCACGTCTGATCGCCAATACGCAATACGGACGGATTGAATATGTTTTCGATGCCGGTTCCGCGCAACGCCTCTGACACCTGGTCTGTCCAAGTTGTCCCGTGACGTGCAAGAGAAAGAAACATGTTTGGTTCCCTGTGCGAAAGAATGACGGGAAGGCGACCGACGCGCCACGCATGCGCTTCGGGCCTCTTAAAGTATGAAACCGGCACTGACAAGGTTACCGGACTGGTCGGAATGCGGATGTATCATGGGCATCAGTCTCGCCCAGGGAGATATGCCGCGATTGCTGGTGCCAAAGCCAAAGAAGCCTTTTGCGTAAGGTGATTTCCGTCGCGATAGATAGGAACACCGTTTCGCACTAGCGGGCAGACAACCTCGTCGCACATCAGGGGCCACAACTCAATCTTGCGGATGGGTGTTGCGGCGGACATCAGCGCACGATTTACCGTGACCTGGCGTGCGTCATAATCTGAACGCAGTGGGTCTAGAGTGAAAGGCGTGTTATTCCAAATCGACCGCGCTTGCGCATGAGGAACCGACCCCTCAGCCTCCGGGACTTGAGCGACAAAGTATACCTGCACACCCAGTGCCGACAGTTTGGTTAGTGTCCGGTCCAACCCGCGATTAAAGACTTCAGAATTTGGTCGCAATGTGTCATCCAGCCGATCCCGATCAATGATAGTGACCGGCGCGCCCACCTCTCGCAAGTAGCGGGTTCCCGTGGCATAGATCGCCCAGCGAGCCACGAGAAAGACGTGGGTCAGATCTGGGTTGCGTTTAAGTGCACCAAGGATTCCATCGAAAGTTTCCGCACAGTCGTGAAAGCCCTGCCTGTTTTGATTGATCCCGATGAGCGGCGGGCATCCGCCGCGTGCTACCAAAATACCGTTTGTGCCCATAAGTTCTGCGGCGCGGTCGAATGCTGGTGACATCGCCTGCGCATGGGAATCCCCCCAGACCAAAAATGTCGGATTATCTGATTGGTCTACGGGTCCAAGCCGGCAAGTGCGTGCCTTGACCGACCATGCGACCCGGTAGTCTGCGTGGCACTTTTCGACGGCTGAAATATCTTTTGAGGCCTTCAAAGCGATCCAGGCGGTTTCCGGCAGCCTGTTTTCAAAACCGCTGGTTTGCATCACGCTGACGGCAAAAGCGCAAAAAACTGCCGATATCGAGATGCCAACTGCTATTGGCTTTGTGGTGCCGCCAGATTTCACCCGCGGCGTACGAAACGGGCGCTCGACAAAACGCCAAGACAGGATGGCAGGCACAATCGACAGCAAAGCCGCGGCGAGCAAATAGGCGTGCGGTGGTTCCGTAATCGACAAATGCCGGACAATAACCAGAACAGGCCAATGCCATAGGTACCAAGAATAGGACACCAAGCCGATGGCCCGCAGAGGTGCCCAACTCAGAACGCGCGTTTCCAGTCCTTGAGGGCGATTCCGGGTGCTGACGAGCAGAAGAACTGTTCCGACTATGGGTGCCAGCGCCGCCACGCCCGGGAAAGGGGTTAAACTGCTATAGCCGAATATCGCAGCGACCAACAGCCCAACACCTAGTAGGGCGCATAGTCCCGACGCGCTAGTTGCAATTCTGGATTTCGGCACATGTATTGCCAGCAGGGCCCCTGCTAGAAGTTCCCATGCTCTGAGATGTGTGGCGTAAAACGCAAACTTCTCCTTGTTTCCCAAAACGAAAACGCACGACGCCACAAATGAAAAAACCAAGGCGGCCAAGCAGACAACAAACAAACGCTTTGGAAAAAAACGTATGCCCCCCATCAGCACCAAGGGAAAGACAACATAGAATTGTTCCTCAACACTCAATGACCAAAGGTGCAACAAGGGGTGCTTCTCGGCGGCGGGCGAGAAATAGTCCAGTTCGCTCAAAAAATACCAATTTGCGACCCAAAGCACTGCGGCAGTCATGGATTCCGCAGTTTGCACATAAGTGTCTGGAAGGAATAAGAACCATCCGACTCCACAAACGCCGGCGAGCATGAAAAAGAGAGCCGGAAAAATGCGTTGGATACGCCTCGCGTAAAACTTGGCTATGGAAATCCCCCCGGATTTGGCGTCCTGCATCAAGATACGTGTGATCAAGTACCCAGAAAGCACGAAAAAGATGTCGACACCGACAAAGCCACCGGGGACGAGCTCGGCACTTCCGTGGTATAGAACCACGGACAGAACTGCGATGGCTCTGAGACCATCAATTTCATGGCGATATGCGTCTGACATCCGATGTCCCTGCCTTGCGCTTTTCTTGCTGGCTACCCCAATAGGTTGCTGCACAAATCCAGGGTTGAGCGCAATTCCCCTATTCCCAAAACGAAGTATTCTAAAAACTCTGTGGTTGATATGCCAAGAGCGGTGTAGCGAATGAGCGTGGCGCGACAGAACTGGATCTCTTCGAACAATTACTCGAAGTCTCGCGCCGTAAATGGTTGGCTCAGTCGTTTCACACAATAAACCTTGGTTTTTAGTGTCAGGACCCACTGATTTCCAGTGAGTGGCATGATTCACAGCTCAAAAAACGAACGGTGAATATGTGTTACCTTTCCGGGCTGACAGATACGCAGATTGCGCGCCTTGAGCCCGTTTTTTTAGTCCCACGGCGCGCCTCGCGTTGCTGACAGGCGGGTACCGAGCGGAATTATCACCATCATTCGCAACGACTTACGATGGCGTGAAGCGCCCACAGCCCATGGCCCCCATAGAGCCCTGTACAATCGTTGGAAACGGCGGAGCGATAAAGGCATCTTCGCCCGGATGATGGCCGGTCTGGCCGCCAAGCATGGCGAAGCGAAGACCGTGATGATTGATGCAACGTGTCTCAATCCGCCCTCAATGTCGAGTTTCCGCCTTTTTTCTTGATCGCTACGCTTCCGGCTTGTTTCGATGGCATGTGGGACTGTCGAGTTCAACATACAGCACCTGAAGTCCCTGTTACGTAAATACATCCGCGAGCATCAATCCTCTCATGCCCCATACGCACTCCAAAAGTGTGTTTTCGATGGGTATGCGTTCAGCAGATATCGAAAAATAGTCTCTACCTGCGTTAAAGAAACGCAAAGGGCTGTTAGCCCTTTCCCCCCTTGCGCTCAGTACCGCGAAGATGACTGCGGACGAGAAGACGCAGGTTCTCTATGGCACACATTTCTCACCTGACCAGCATTTCAGCATAGCTATCAGGAAGGGAGAAAATACACCCGATCACCTTGTAAACCGCTTTACCAATCCGTCTGGGCGTCTAAGCTGCATCAAGCAACTACATTACGCACACAATCGGAAGGCTATACGGATGACCCAATCAGACGCGGTGATCGCCCTGACCCGGCAGCTTCTGGCCTTTGACACGATCAACCCGCCGGGGCAAGAAGCCGCCTGCGTGCGCTTCTGCGCCCGTGCGTTGGAAACAGCAGGGTTCACCTGCCAGGTGATTGACCACTTGCCTGAACGGTCGAGCCTCATCGCGGTGCGTGGTGCAACTCCCGGTCTATGCTTTAGCGGGCATCTGGACACGGTGCCTCTTGGCCAGATGGCATGGAGCTGCGCGCCCTTCGACGGCGAGATTACCGACGATCGCCTGTACGGGCGTGGCAGCAGCGATATGAAAGGCGGCGTCGCAGCATTCATCGTTGCCGCGCAGGCAACGACGGCGTCCGCCAGCGTTATCTTGACCTGCGGTGAGGAAACCGGCTGCGACGGCGCACGCTGGTTGACAGAGAACAGCGCCCTGCCTCCGGCTCGGGCCATGGTCGTGGGCGAATCCACTGACAACCAGCCGGTCGCCGGCCACAAGGGCGCGCTGTGGCTGGAGCTGACCTCTCAGGGCGTCACGGCCCATGGCGCGACGCCGGATCTGGGCCGCAATGCAATTACCGCCATGGCGCCCACACTGGCCCGGCTGGCCGGCTGGCAGCCGGATTACGCGCACGCGGACATGGGCCGCGCGACCTGTAACCTTGGAACGTTATCGGCCGGTATCAACACCAACTCGGTCCCCGATCACTGTCGACTGACGGTCGATTTGCGCTCCGTCGTCGGGGTCAGCCACGAGGCGCTTACGGCGGAACTGCGGGCGCTATGCGGTGCAGAGGTCTCGATCAAGCCGATCATTGACCTACCGCCTGTGTGGACCGATCCGTCAGAGCGGTGGTTTCGCGACGCCTGCCAAACCGTGATCGGCATGACGGACCATAACACCCTGCGGTCTTCGGTGAACTACTTTACCGATGCTTCCCTGCTACAACCGGCGATGGGGGTACCGGTCATGATCCTTGGGCCCGGACAGGTGGACCAGCCGCATGTGACGGACGAATATGTCCGCATTCCTCGGCTGGTCGAGGCAGTCGCGCTTTATTCTTCGCTAATCGAAGCCTCTGCATAGGCCGCCTCGTGAAACCCGATCTCCAACCGCTGCACTTGGCCAAAGACTGCAACCGTATGAATTCGCTGCGCTTCGGTCATTGTCTCGCCCAAATTATCCAACCGGTCGCGGAGCCAACGGGCCTGTGCGGTGAAACTGGGTGCCGCGTGCATTTCGACCCACTCGGCCAGCATGGGGTCGACCATAGGCGCGTTGCGGACCTGTGTGCACCACGTCCAGTACATCCACTCTGCTGCGAACATCGCCGTGACGATGGCCGTGAAATCGCCATCGCGGGCGATTTCCAACATGCCGTCCCGAAACGCTACCACGCGCGGATCGGCCTGCAACGCCGGGTCTGGAGTGATGCCCCGCGCGGCGAAGGCCGCCTCGAAATAGGACATTTGCTCATTGGCTAAGGCATCCAACGTACCGATCAGCTTCCGCCGGTCGTCGAGATCTTCGGCCTTTGCCACCGCGTATCCGAAGATCGCGATGGCTGTGTCGACAAAGGCTCTTTCAATCAGCAGATACCGGTCGAAGACATCGGGCGCGAGCGACCCCGACGCGATGTCCCGCACGAAACGGTGCCCGACCATGGCGTCGAAATCGGCGGCGTTTTCGCGTAGGATGCGATCTGTCAGCTCCTCAGCCATCAAGCCCCTCCTGCGCCACAGCAACAAAGCGGCGCACTCGCTCGGGCTCGACAGGGTTCCACCAGACGCCGCCCTCTTTCAACGAGGACGCGACGATCACGCCGTTCGTCCGGTCCAGGATGGCAACGATGTTGTCTTCGGTCACACCGGACCCCACCAGCAACGGCAGATGTGTCGCGCCCGCAATCTCGTCGATCTCTTCCATCGTGGCACTGTTGCCGGTGCGCTGCCCCGTGGCAATCACACAATCTGCGTCAAAGAACGCAAGATCGCGGGTCAGTTCAGGGATCGACCGGTCGGCGGTGATGGAATGGCTGCCGTGCTTAACGTGGCTGTCGGCAAAAATCTTGACCCGCTCAGCGCGCAGCAGGCTGCGGTAGCGCATGGCCTCGGCGGCGCGCCCCTCCATGAAACCTTCGTTGGCGACATAGGCATTGGCCCACTGGTTGACCCGAATGAAATCCGCGCCCCCGGCGACAGCGGTCGCAAGCGCCGGGATCGGCGCATTGGCCAGTACGTTGATGCCCATGGGCACGCCCACCGCACGGCGAACACGATCGGTTACGACGGACAGAAAGGCCGCCGTTTCGTGCGTGATGTCTTCGGGCTTGGAAAACGGCACATCGCCGTGGTTCTCGACGATCAGCCCGTGCAGACCACCCTCAATCAGCCTCTCGGCGTCGCGCATGCAAGCATCGTAGATGCTGTCGAGACTCTCGCCGCGATAGCGTGGTGCACCGGGAAAGGCCGGGCAATGAATCATGCCGATCAGCGCCTTGTGTCGGCCAAAGATGTCGTGGATCGCGCCGGTCGTCCGGTCAGATATTTGCTGCATAAAGTACCCTTTCAGAAAAGAAGGAAGATGTGATGAAGGCCTATGTCATAGGCAATGCCGCCCTGGACGAGACCTTGGCGATTGAGGATTTCCCCAGTCCAGGCGCGTCGATTTTTGGCGAAAGTCTGTCGCGCGACCTTGGAGGGAAAGGGGTAAACCAGGCCGTTGCGATGGCACGCACCGGCCTGCAATGTGTGTTTGTCGCCGCTCTGGGCGATGATTCGCGCGGGCGTGACATCACCGAACGACTGGCGCATGAACCGCTGAACGCTCGACTGATCCGGCTGACCGGCGTCAGCACCGATGCCTCGACCATCTTGATGGCGGCAGCCGGTGAAAATGCCGTGATCACCACGCGCGAAGCGGCCTCGGCCCTTACACCCGAACAGGCCCTCGCCGGGCTGGACGGCGCACACGCGGACGATCTGCTCGCGGTGCAAGGCAACCTGAGCGCCGAGACCACCGGCGCTCTGCTGCGCGCCGCTCGCGCAATAGGCATGCACACGGCGATGAACCCCTCGCCCCTGCAGCCTTACTTTGCGCCGCTGTGGTCGTTGGTCGACACGGCCTTCGTCAACGAGGGCGAGGCGGAGGCTCTTGGCGGCGTGGATCATCTGCTGGATCTCGGGATTGGAACGGTCGTGCTGACGTTGGGCGCTGCAGGGGCGGCTTTGATCACTGCGGCGGAACGAATCACTGTGCCTGCGGTGCCCTGCGCGGTGCGTGACACCACCGGGGCGGGTGATTGCTTCATGGCAACGGCGCTGGCCTCGGCGGCGCTGCGCGGCGTGGCTTTGGATGCACGTGCCTTGGCCGATGCAGCCCGCGCCGCAGCGCATACGGTGGCGCGGCCCGGCACCGTTGCGGCCTTTCCGACACAGGCGGAATTTGCCACGATCCTTGGCCCCGAAACCCAACCCGCCTGACGGACCGGGCCGCCCGCTGGTTTCGGGCGGCCAAAGCCGGCGCAGGGGCCCACATTCAGCGCGCCACGAGCCAGCCCAGCACATTCTTCCACAGTCGGGCATAGCCTACCCATTCGCAGAACTCCGGCGACAGCCAATGAGGCCCGATATCCGATGTCCAGGCAGCGGTCCGCCCGGCCCCGTGCGTTCCCAGCACCAACAACGGATGGCCACCCTGTTCCTCGGGAATCCGCGCGACGACCTCTGCACCTTCTCGCAGCTCGACCTCGTTGACGCCGAGGATCGGCGGCCAGGCTCCTTCAATACCCGCCATCACAAAATGATCGGGGGCGAGCACCTCGGCTACCGCCCCTTCGGGGATTTCAATGCGGTCGTCCCACGGAAAGCAGGTGACGGGCAACGTGTCCTCGACCGGGGTCTTGCGCCAGCGCGCCTTGCCGTCGATCCCCTGGAACGAGAAATAGCCGCCCATCATGATCAGGTTGCCGCCCTCTTCGACCCACTGTTTCAACAGGCGTAGACGGTTGGGCACGCATTTCGACCGCAACCAGACATCGGGCGGCAACAGAAAGGTATTCGCGCCAATGTCCGATAGGATGATAATGTCGTAGCCCTTCAAGCCATCCATCTCGAAGGGGAAGCCCTCTGCCGCCTCATGCGCGGTCATGTAGTCCACCTCGAACTCAGACCCCTTGAGCGCCTTCAGCAGCGGATCGGCACCCGTGTGGAAATGCACCGATCCGAATTGATCGAAGCCCTTGAAATGGGTCTCAGACGTGGTCCAGCTTTCGCCGACTAGCAAAACCTTGGTCATAGTTCAGTCCTTTTCAGAAAGTTATGCGCTCGCGTCAAAGACGCGACGGGGATTGGTCACCATGAGCGTGTCCATCGCCTGCGCAGGCAGGTCATGGCGCAGCAGACGAGGCAAGAAATGCTTTGTTACGAAGGCATAGCCATTGCCGCCGTAGCGGGTCAGCATCATTTTCACGAAGACATCCTGAGAGAGCAGAATGCGGTCAAGAAATCCGGCCTCGACCAGCGTCATAATCGCCCGCGCGACTTCGTCATCAGAGGGGCATTGCACACCTTGATCGGCGTAAAAGTAATCCATCCCAATCATGTCGAACTCGACGAAAGCGCCGCGTTGCGCGAGGGTCGCCTGATAGACCGGGTCCATGTGCGACGGGTTCATGTGGCACAGCACGGTATGGCGAAGGTCGGCGCCTTCTTCCTCGACGATATCCAGCACGCGATGCCCCAGCCGGAACCAGCCCGGCAGATGCACCATCAGCGGCAGGCCAGTGCGGACCTGTGCCTGTGCCGCACCACGCAAGGATTTCTCTTCGTCGGCGGTAAACTCTGACGACACGCCGATCTCACCGATCAGACCGATTTTAGCGTCGGTGCCGTCGACGCCTTCCAGCGCCTCTTGCACGATCTGGTCCGCGATATCATCGACCGATAGCCGCGCAACCTCGTCCGGCATGGATGAGGCAAGGTAGTAGCCCGCCCCCATGACCACTTGCACCCCGGTCTCGGCCGAGATACGTCGCAGCTTGGTCGGGTCGCGCCCGATGCCGCGACAGGTCGGATCGACGATGCTCCGCCCCCCCACGGCGGTGAACTGGTGCACCTCTTCGATGGCCAGCTCAAGGTCGTCGAGCGCGATGTTGTGTTTGTTGACAAACGGATCCTGCCGCAACTCGGACAGCAGTTCGATGCTGACCGGCGCGTTGACAAGGTATTCTCGCGCGGGGTCGGTGGGCGGATGCCACCAGCAGGAACAATCGTTCTGCAGATGCTCGTGCATCAGCGTATGTCCAAGCCGGGCTGAGGGGATCGGCCCGGTCACGGTCATCACCTGACCTGAGCGGACGTGGCAGGGCGACAGCTCGCTCATGACGCGGCCTTTTTCTTGCCGAACCGCCATTTGCGGTCGAACAGACGCGCGTTCATCCAGATCGCGACAAGGATGATGGTCCCAGTGACGATCTGCGTGAAGAAGGGCGAGATATGCATCAGGATCAATCCATTGCCGATCACGGCAATGGTCATTGTACCCAACACGGTGCCCAGCATCGACGCCTTACCGCCCATAAGGGACGTACCGCCCAACACCACCGCTGCGATCACCTGCAACTCAAACCCCTGTGCCGCGTTCGACGAGCCAGAGCCAAGGCGCGCAGCGATCAGGATACCCGCCACGGCACAGGCGAGACCGGACACCATGTAGACGGATGCCAGCACCCGCTTGGCCGGCATACCGACGCGGCGCGCCGCCTCGATGTTGGACCCGACAGCGATGACCTGCCGCCCGTATTGGGTCCGCAGCATCACGACAAATCCCAGTACTGCCACGAGGATAGCGATCAGTGCCGGCACCGGGAAACCGGCGATCTCGCCACGTCCCAGCCAGAAAAACCCGTCGGCATCGCGGATCGGGATGGAATAGCCTTCGGTCATGTACAACGCCGCACCGCGTAGGATCGACAGACCCGCCAGCGTCACGATGAAAGCAGGGATGCCCTGATAGGCCACGAACCAGCCCTGGATCAGGCCGATCCCCGCCCCAAGCACCAGCATCAGCACGATGGCCATGGGCCAGGGCAGCCCGGCTGCCATGACAATAGCAGCGGCAGCATTGATCAGAGCCACCATCGACCCCACCGACAGATCAATCCCCGCCGTGGTTATGACCAGCGTCATGGCCACCGCGACCACAAGGATCGGCGCCGCCTGTCGCAGCACATTCAACAGGTTGCCCGGCATCAGAAAGGTCGATGTCATGGCCCCGAAGAACACCATGCAGACCATGAAAAACAAGGCGATGGACAGCACCTGCGCATGTTCGCCCACGAAATCGGCCAGCTTTGATCCGGCCTGACGTTCCGTATATGCCACCATCAGTGACCCCCTTTGCCGACAATCAGGTCGACCAGTTCCTGCAGATCCGTCTTGTCGATGTCGCGCTCTGCGACTTTGGTGCCTTCGTACATGACGGCGACCCGGTCGCAGACGCGGAACAGATCCTGCATCCGGTGGGTGATCAGCACCACGGCAGCGCCGGTGGCCTTCACCCGGTTGATAAGTTCAAGCACCGCCTCAACCTCGGCCACGGCCAATGCCGAGGTCGGCTCGTCCATGATCAGCACATTCGGTCTGAAGCTAGCCGCGCGAGCGATGGCGATAGCCTGCCGCTGACCGCCGGACAGTTTCTCGACCTTGGCGGTCAGGCGAGGAATACGAATTTCCAGCGCGGCAAGCATCTTTTCCGCCTCTTCCAGCATCCGGGGCTGGTCGAGAAAAGGGCCGCGCTTCAGTTCGCGCCCAAGGAAAAGATTACCCACAACATCCACGTGATCACACAGCGACAGATCCTGATAGACCATCTCGATGTGCAGATCGCGGGCCTCGGACGGGCTGCCGAAACGAACGGGCTGGCCGTCCATCAGGATCTGGCCCTCGTCCGGGATGTAAGTGCCAGACATGACCTTGGACAGCGTCGATTTCCCGGCAGCGTTGTCCCCAATCAGCCCAAGGCATTCACCCGGACGGATATCCAGATCGACACCGCGCAGCGCCTG
Organism: Alphaproteobacteria bacterium; assembly: GCA_030427405.1. Classification (GTDB taxonomy): domain Bacteria; phylum Pseudomonadota; class Alphaproteobacteria; order Rhodobacterales; family Rhodobacteraceae; genus Ruegeria. Next base: position 378,052 of record JAUHXK010000002.1, read on the forward strand.
ATGGGACCCAAAGGTCTTGTGGATATTACGCAAAGCCAGAATGGGAGCGGCAGTGGCAGAGGGGGGTGCGTCCCCCCTCCCCTCTTCATGAATTTCCGACACCATCATTCGAACAGCGACCGGAAGTCGTCCACGTTCTCCGATGTGACGATGGTTACCGGCACCGAAATCTCGGCTTCGACGCTCTCACCCTCATGCAGCGCGATCAGCGCCTCGACAGCAGCGGCCCCCATGGCGGCGGGATCCTGCTGGATCACGGCCTTGAGATAGCCGTCGTCGATGGCGTCAATGGCCTGCGCCGTCAGATCCCAGCCAAAGACCGACAGGTCATCTTGTTTTCCCTGCGAAGAAACAGCGGCAATCGCGCCCATCAAGGCGGGTTCGCCTGTCGCATAGATGGCCGTTAGATCGGGGTTGGCGGTGATCAGGTTTTCGGCAGCCCCCAGCGCCACATCTTGGATGTTCTGCCCGTCCACCGTGCCTGCAACAGTCACCGTGTCGCCGTTCAGCGCGTGTTCGAAACCATCCTTGCGCACATTCTGGATGTAAGAGTTCAGCGCGCCCACGATGCCCAGTTTGGACGGATCGGCCATTTTTTCGTTGTAATAGGCGGCAAGGTCAGCGCCGGCCTTGGCGTTGTCCACGCCAATCTGCGCCTTTTGCGGACCGCCCTCGGGCAGGATCGCATCAATGGCCACCACGGGAATGCCCGCCGCGTCGGCCTGTTGCACAGCTGGCATGATGCCATTCACGTCGATGGCCACCACGGCCATGCCGGCAACACCTTCCTGAATATAGGTCTCGACCGCACTGTTCTGCGCCGCGGAATCGTTGTTGGCGTTAAAGATCACCAGGTTCACGCCGGCGGCCTCTGCTGCCTCCTGTGCGCCACGGTTCATTTCATTGAAAAACAGCGCCTGTTGGTTGATCTGCACAAGAGCAAAGGTGGGGGCGTCCTGGGCCAACGCCGCGGTTGCAAGCAGGCAAGCGGCAGCACCCACGCCAAAGGCGCGTCGGGTTGTTTTCATGGTCATGTCATTACCTCTGTGAGTTGGAATTCGGTTTCAGTAAGAGAGTTGACCCAGGAGGCGGGCCGACGGAGGCCCGTTCTACCAGGGTAACAGGCAACAGCTCCTCTTGCGGGAGCTTTTTGCCCTCGGATGGTGCAGAGGTCTCGAGCAGCAGGCGCAGCGCGCGCTTTCCAAGATCCCGCACCGGCTGGCGCACTGCCGTGACGGCGGGTGCGAACAGGTGCAATGGGCCGACATCGTCAAACCCGATGACAGAGACATCGTCGGGAATTGAAACGCCGGACTCCTGTAGAACTTCGTACAGACCAATGAGCAGTTCGTCGGAACTGGCAAAGATCGCAGTCGGGCGGCTGTGGTTCGGACGGGCCACGAACTCGCGAGCCGCTTCACGCCCTGCCGCGAAGGTGTAAGTCCCCTGAGCCCGTTCAATCACGCAGTCGGGGCCACCCACCTCGGCCATCCCGGCCGCAAACCCGCCGTAACGGCGCTGGCCAGAAATCATCTCGTCGACGCCACCGATGAACAAGATGTGCCGATGACCCGACTGCGCCAGATGACGCCCTGCCAGCCGGCCCCCTTCGAAGTTGTCGCAAAACAGCTTGGGTACCTGTGTGCCTACCACGTCCTCGTCCACCACGATGCAGAGGCCCGCTGTGTTGATCCGATCGGCCAAGGCCGCATCACCTTGATGGTTCGTGATAAAAATCAACCCGTCTGCATGCCCTTGCCGCAAGAGATCGATGTAGGAAAGCTCCCGGTCTCGGCGGTTTAGTGTGGCATAAAGCGCCAAGGCCTTACCGTGGGCATCGGCTTCCTGCTCTACAGCCGCGACGAAGGTGGCAAAGAAAGGTGTCGCAATGTCCGGTACGATCAGCCCAATGGTATCGGTCCGCCCAAGGCTAAGCCGCCTTGCGTGAGGGTTTGGTTTGTAGTTCAGCGCACGAATGGCGGTGTTGATCTGAAGAGCGGTTTTTTCGGGCAGATCGAGCGAGCCGTTCAGGAAACGGGACACTGTCGTCTTGGAGACGCCAGCAGCATTTGCAACATCCTGAAGATTGGCCATTCGTGTTCCCGCCATGTCCGATCACTCCTGAGATTTAGGTAAATCGGTTTAGTAAACTGGTTTACCAGCGATCATGCGGATAGAATCATGCGTCTGTAAAGAAAAATGTGTGTTGAAGACATAGATCCAAAGCGACCGCCGAAATTTTGTGCGGTACGGCCATGCGCTTTGTTGACGTGAAGACAGAAAGTCAACAAGCCTTTGCTATGCTGTACCGCACCCGTCAGGTGTTTGTTGGGCAGCGCACTCAAATGATCAACGCTTTGCGCTGACACCTTGCCGAACATAGGCTTGTCGCCAACCGGGGGCTAGCCAACCTGAAACATCTTTCCGATGCGGTCTTCGAAGACAACGTGATGCTGCCTGAAGCGGTGCGCGATTCGGGTCAGACGGATTTGCAGCAAATCGCCGGGCTGAGTGCGCGGATCGCCGAGTTCGGTGCCAAACTGAAACGCGCAGCCCGCGAGGCCGATCTGGCTCGTCGTGCGAAAACGATGCCGGGTGTGGGTCCGGTCACCGCGCTTGCGGTGGAAAGATTTGCGCCAGACGTGCCGAGCTACCGGCGCGGGCGGGATATTGCTGCATGGCTGGGACTCGTACCAAAACAGCATTCGATCGGAGGAAAGGCACGGCTGGGTAAGACCTCGAAGATGAACCAGCCCGCCAAGCACAGAGATTTATGGCTATTCATGACGAAACCGCAAACCTATTCCGTCCTCGCCGCCTCAAACTGACCGCTTCAACATACCGTCGGGAAAGAGCAGCCGCTATCGATCACTGGAGTGACTATACCACCAGCTTTGCTGCCCAAACAACGGCGACACAGATCTCCTTGAAACGTCAAAATCAACCTGACAATCCCCTTCAAAGTGCAAAGAGACTTGATCTAGGCTGTGCGATTTGACGACAGTTTCAGAACCAAGCTTCACCGCCGTTCGGATGATCTCGGGAGACGTTCTGAAGTAGCGGACGGGACTTGGTTTTGACATGCTCGGACGCGAGCCAACGCCCTGCCCCTCCCCAAGGCAAGTTCTTCTGACAGGCCCACGCCGCAGCGCCGGACACTCAAATCGACTGAAAAAGATCAGCCCTGCCCGAGCGAATTGGTCGCGTCGAGGCGCGACTGCATTTCGCGCAACGCATTTTCGTCTGGGTAGATCGACTCGGCGATCGCTGGGAACGACTGCTCTGCGACATCCGCGCGGAAGCTTTTCAATGCCGCCACGCGCATCTCTTGCATCTGCCGCCGAAGCGCGGCCAGATCGGCATATTGCCGGGCATGTCGCGGCACACGATCGGCTTCACCGCAGATGTCAGAGCTGAACAGGAACTGCACTTCAGCGGATGGACCGGAACCAAGCGAGATCAGGACAAGCTCAGTGCGTTTTCCGATCTCTTCCAGCAGCGGCGCCGACACAAGCTCGGCCTCTACCGCGAAGGCCCCGGCCTCCTCCAGGCGGCGAAAGCGGTGAAACAGCGCCTCGGCCTCGTCGGGCTCACGGCCCACGCCGCGCACCTTGCCCACCCATGTGGATTTGCGCGGCACGAAGCCTAGATGCCCGACGACGGGAATGTCTTCGGACGCCAGCATCTCGACCACTTCGAGCCGCCGGCCCGTTAGAACCGCATCCGCCCCGCTGGTCACGGCCTTGAACGCGGTGCGCAGGATTTCCTCGTCCGTGATCGCCTCGGCAAAGCCCAGGGCGGCGGTGATGAATACGGATTGCGATCCCCGCCGAACCTCAGCTACGTTGCTGGCGCGGCAGGTCACCATCTCGATCCCGGCAGCTTCGGCGGCGGCTGCCTCATCGGCGGTTTCCGCCGTTACCTGCGCATAGGCGCCGTGGCGGCCCCTGGCGGCCCGAAGGCTGGCCACAGTGGCGGCGCGTGTGACCGGCTGCGCGCCGAAGCTGAAAATCCGGTCGGCCATGGATCAGCCTTTCTTGAGCTTTTCGGCGTAGAAGTCGGTGGGTTTCACACCGGGCTTGCTGAACCATTTCGGCGCATCGACACCGGACCACAAAAGCACGTTGCCCCACGGGTCGAAGGCCCCCGTGCGAACGATCACCTTGGCCTTCGTGGCATAGGTCGACAGGATGTCGTCATGGGCGACGGTTTCGTGGTCGGCATTGGAAAAGATCGAGCGGATGGTTTCCAGAAGGATCGGGTTCCGGTCCGGCACATCCTCGGCATAGCCGACCTTCTCAGTGATGAGATCACCGGAGATGAGCGATAACACGGTCTTCAGGTCCGGCACATCCTGCGTCAGCGCAAGGTCGATCTTCCAAGCGTCGGACGGGATGGGAAAGCCAGCGTCGCAGACGATCATCAGGTCCGTATGACCCATCGACGCAATTGCATGGCTCAGTTCCGAGTTCAAAATAGGGCTACGTTTCATGACCTGTCCTCATTCCAGTTTGTTTCAAAAATCGCCATCAACTTGTCGCGGGTGGGGAGCGACGGGATCACGCCCAGCTTGGTGCATGCATGTGCCCCACAGCAGGTGGCATATCGCACGGCCGCAAGCAGCGGGCGGCCTTCGCCGAGCGCCACAGCAAGGCCGGAGTTGAACGCATCGCCTGCGCCGGTTGTGTCGACCACGTCGACCTTGGGCGTTTCGACGATTTCGTCGATGCCGTCCGACAGCACGAGCGCACCCGCCGGCCCCATGGTCACGATGATCGTGCCAACGCCCTGGTCGCGCAGACGCAGTGCGAGGTCGCGGGTGGGCGTGAGGTCATCGGGGGCGAGGCCCATGAGAATCCGCAGTTCCGTCTCGTTCGGCGTGAGGAAATCGACATGTTCGAAAATCGCATCGGGCAACGCTGTGGCCGGGGCCGGGTTCAGAATCGTCGCCGCCCCGCCCGCATGGCCTAGTTCCATCGCGCGCTGAGCGCCTTCGACCGGGATTTCCAGCACGGCCATGACAATGTCGCTGGCTTCGATCTGCGCTTTGGATTTCTCGACAAAGGCCCCATCCATCAGGTCGTTCGCGCCAGGATCGAGGATGATGAAGTTCTCGCCTTCAGCGTTCAGCACGATGACGCCCGCGCCCGTCGGCTTTTCAGTCGTGTGAATGATATTGGACGTATCGACGCCTTCGGCCGCATAAAGCTCGGTCGCGACGGCGGCGAGTTGATCCTGACCCAGACAGGTGACAAGGCTGGACGATGCGCCAAGACGCGCCACGCCGACCGCCTGGTTCGAGCCTTTGCCACCGGGACCGAAATTGAAATCGCTCCCCCGGATGGTTTCGCCGAACACCGGCATAGTGTCGGATCGGATGGTCAGACCAACGGCAAAACTGCCAACCACGGTGATTTGCGCCACAAGCGTCTCCTTAAGTCAAATGACGCCGCGAACGGGTCGCGAGGGCCATGATGGATTCTTCGTTGATGTCAGCCCCGGACAATTGCCCGGTCACCTGCCCCTCGGCCATCGCAAGCGCGCGGCTGGTGTGCAGCACAATCTCGGGCAGTTCGGATGAGATCATCAGAATGGCGAGGCCGTCAGCGGCCAGCAATTTGAGGATGTCATAAATCTCGGCCTTGGCTCCCACGTCGATCCCACGGGTGGGTTCATGTAGGATGAGCAGCTTAGGTTCCGTCACCAGACCACGCGACAGGATGATCTTTTGCTGGTTGCCACCCGACAGTGTGGCTATCGCCTGATCCAAGGCGGCAACCTTTGTGTCAAAGCGTCCGATGTAATCCTCGGTCGTGCTGCGGATAAGTTTGCGATGTAGAAGCCCTCCGCGCAGGAACCGCTTCAGCGAGGAAGCGATGGTGTTCTCTGCAACTGACATCGACAAGAGCGCGCCCGCTCCACGCCTGTCCGCCGGGATATAAGCGATGCCTGCGTTGATCGAATGCACGGGGCGATTGGGCGACAGACGGATGCCGTTCACCTCGACCGTCCCACTTCGTTGGTTAAGGCCGAAGATCGCGTCGCCCAGATAGTCCTTTCCGCTGTCTGGCAGCCCAGCCACACCACGAATCTCGCCCTTGGCGATATCGAAGGACACGTCTTCGAACACGCCTGGAACCGTCAGGCCATCAACCTTCAACACCGTATCGCCAAATACATCTTGAACGCTGGTACGGGTCGAGTATTGATCCGCAACCGCGACGTCGCGCCCTACCATGTGCGATACGAGCGTATCGGTAGTGACGTTGTCGGTCTTTTCGAAGCTAGCGACAATTTGGCCGTCGCGCATGACGCTGAAATGATCAGCGAGGTTTAGCACCTCTTCCAAATGGTGCGAGACATAAACGATCGAAACGCCCTGTTCCCGAAGGCCCCGCACCACTTCAAAAAGCTTCTCACTTTCAGCCGGCGACAAAGCCGAGTTCGGCTCGTCGAGCACCAGAAGACGGACGTCCTGGTTTACCACCCGCGCGATTTCGACAAGCTGCTGCTGCGCAACCGACAGTTTCGCGACGGGCGTTTCCGGGTCCAGCCGGCCAATGCCGAGACGCTCCAACACCGGTTTGGCCGCATGACCAGCCTTCACGCTTGCGAGCGGCGACAGTCCACCCCGCTTTGCCAATTCGGGGAGCATGATGTTTTCGCCCACGGTGAGGTTCATACAGAGCGACAATTCCTGATACACCACGCCGATCCCCGCGGCTTGGCTGGCAAGCGGGCTGGGAAATGTTGTCTCTTTCCCGTCCACCATCAGCTTACCACCGTTAGGCTGCGTGGCCCCGGCCATCACGTTCATCATCGTGCTTTTGCCCGCGCCGTTCTCGCCGATCACGGCATGGATCTCACCGGCATGAAATTGGATGGACACTTCGTTCATGGCTTTTACGCCGGGGTAATTCTTGGTCACATCGACCAGTTCGACGACGAGGGGCTGGGTCATGAGGCTTTCCGGCTTGAAAGACGAGAGGCAGGATCGACGGCGGACCGGCTCGGGGAACCAGGCCGGCCCTTGAGGATTACATCGCCTCTTCAATGTTCTCAGGCGTGTAGATTCCCACACCCGTATCTACATCGTCGATCTCTTCACCGGTGAGGAATTGGTTCAGCAGGTTCACCGCTTCATATCCCTGACGGGCAGGGGCCTGGTCGATAGTCACCTGAATAACACCTTCCGAGACGAGGTCGACGGTCTGGTCGAGCAGGTCAAAGCCAACCACCTTGATCTTGCCGGTTTGATTGTTGCGCTGCACCCATTCGCCTGCGGCAGGGGTCGAGCAGCATTCCAGCGAAAGGATGCCCGTGATGCCCGGATCCGACAGCATGGCGTTCTCGATCGCAGCGTAGATTTCCTGCGGATCAGTTCCCGTATTCAGTGTGCGGACCACTTCGATGCCGTCATAAGCTTCAAGCGCCTCACGCGCCCCGCCTTCGCGGTCAAGCGACCATTGTGCTGCGGCATCGATTGTGGTGATCATCACGCGGCCCTCACCGCCCAGCACGTCGGCCATCTGCTCGCCCGCGTCACGGCCCGATTGCACGAGATCCTGACCAGCGAAGACCAAGCGGTCAGAACCCGGGTTGTCTGTGTTGTAGCTGATGACTGGGATACCAGCTTTTATCACGCGGTTTATGAGCGGCGACAGCGCGTCTGTGGACACGGCAGAAATCGCGAGTCCGTCCATATCGCCCAATAGCGTTTCGATTTCGGAGATCTGGCCATCTGCATCGGCACCCACCGGCCCGATGAAATGCGCTTTCACGTTCAGCTCTTCGTCGGCTCGCTCGACGCCCTGCTTCACAAATGGGGCGAACTCGTTCGACACGTCATGATAGCTGACCATGATGTTGAGAGCTTCTCCAGCGGCAATCTTTTCAGCGATGCGCGGAGCGAGGTCGAAGTCGTCCACGCTGACCGGATCTGCGGAGGCCGCGAAGGGGGCGAGGCTGATAAGGCCGGCACCGGTGAGGGTCTTGAGTGTATCGAGCATTGTTTCCTCCCTAGAAGTATATCTCGAATTTTCCGCGTCCGAGCGATCCTCCTCAAATCGCTCGAACGGGCTTTTTTGGTGGAGTTCAGCTTGCGCGGTTCCGAGTGCTCCACTTGTCTATTGCCACCGCGATAATAATGACGAGGCCGATCATAACCTCTTGTGTAAAGGGCGAGACTCCCATCAGAACAAGGCCGTTGCGCAGGACGCCGATGATAAGCACACCCAACACGGTGCCCAGCACGGTGCCGACGCCACCCGAAAGTGAAGCGCCGCCCACGACGACCGCCGCGATCACGTCAAGTTCTAGACCCAGACCGGTGCGGCCCGCCTGACCGGACGGCAGAAACGCCATCGACAGGATGCCCGCCAGCGCGGCGAGGCCACCCATGATGACAAAGGACAGGATCTTAACGCGCTCGGCGTTGATGCCGGACACACGCGCCGCTTTCGCGCTGCCGCCCACGGCGAAGACACGGAAGCCAAAGGCGGTGCCCGACAGAAGCAGCCATCCGATCAGCGCGATGATGGCAAAGAACACGAGCTGCATGGGGATCACACCGAAGAGATAGCCCTGCCCCAAGAATTCGAACCGTTCGAGCACTTGGGGGATCGCACCGTTCCGCTCGTTTACCGTGACCGGCTGACCGTCGGTCATCAACAGCGCAATACCCCTGACAATGGACATCATCCCTAGCGTCGCGATGAGCGACGGCAACCGGCCGTAGGTGGAGAGCACTCCGTTCACGAGGCCAATGGCCACGCCGACCATGATCCCAACCAGGACCGCCGGGAGCACCCCCAAGCCCATGATGATGAACAAGCCGGTGGACAGCCCGGACAAGGCATAGGTCGATCCGACCGAAAGATCAATTTCGCCGGAGATTAGGACGAAGGTCATCCCCACGGCCATGATCCCCAAAAGCGAAATCTGGCGTCCGACGTTGAGTAGGTTAAGCGAAGTTAGAAAACCCGACGTGGCGAAACTCAGAAAAATGCACATGACCACCAACGCCAGAAACACACCGAGTTCCTTGCGCGCGATCAGCCGCAACCACAGCGGCGCACGGGTCTTCAGCCGCGATGACGACCGATCTTGGGACGCTGTCATGCAGTCACTCATTCTGCAGCCACCTTCGCGTTCATGAAGCTGCCAGAAGGGACCGTTTGTAACTCTTCGAAGTTGCCGTAATCACGAGCCTGCATGAATGGCGCATTGTGCACCGCGTTGTAAGAGCAGATGTAACCCCAGCGATAGGTGTCGCTGTTGTTCGCATCCGAGCGGTGTAGAAGGTTGCAGTGGAAGATCAGCGCGTCGCCCGGCTCCATCTCGACATAGACATGTTCAAAACGCTCGACGGCAGCTTCAAGATAAGCGGCTTCGACGTTCGTCTGGCCGTCTTCGCGCACGTGGTTAAGACGGCCCAGAATGTGGCTTCCTTTCAGAACCTGAAGGCAGCCGTTCTCTTTGTTGGCCGGGTCGAGCGAGACATAGATCGAGAGCATTTCCGGGCTGAGACAGCCGTTATTATACCAGTAACCATAGTCTTGATGCCATTCCCATGCGCCACCCTCGTGGGGTTGCTTCATGGTCATTTTATGGCTGTAGAGATAGATTTCTTCGCCGATCAGCGCCTCGGACAGGCGCACCATGCGTTCGTCGCGGGCGAGCAAGCCGTACTTGTCGTCGCCTGCGTGGTTCCACAGCTTGAGAAGCGTCGCCTTTCCGGACTTGTCGCCCTTCTTCATCACGTTGTCGCCCTTGCTCTCTTCTTCGAGCTGGCGGCGCGAGCTTTCGCGGAAATCGGTCACTTCCTCCTGCGAAAGAAACCCTTTCCGCACGAAGTAGCCATCGACTTCATAGGCACGCATGTCGGCTTTACTTGGAACCAGCATTCTATTCCTCCCATTTGCTCACGGCACGTTTGCCGGACTCCTCTTGTGCCAGAGTGTCGCAGGAATTTCGCCAGCCTCAATGGACAGACCGCCACAGATACATGTATAAATCGCGCATGTCTACGCTGCGCTCATTCTCGGTCGTCCGCCTTTCCCATCACTTCACACCTGACCCCGACACCAAGTCGGGCCTGACGACGATCCTGCGGTCGGGATGGGTGGAATCCTCACCCAGTCGCGGCATTCGGCGGGCGACCTGTCCGGGTGATGACGTGCTTTATTGCCTCTCAGGGTCCGGCACGGTCGAGGCCGGGGGGCAAAGCTTTACCGTTTCCCCTGGCGAACTTGTCTGGATCGACGGCTCACGCCCCCATGCCCACCGGGCGAGCGAGACAGCCCCATGGTCGGTGATGTGGTTTCGGCTGGCGGGAAACGACACCGGCGCACTGCGCAGGCGGTTGTTCGGCGCGGGACGTCCGCGGCTCAAGGTCACGCAGGCGTCGGAGCTGATCAGCTGGTTTCAGGGGCTGTTCGATGTGATGGGGTCGCGTGGTATCGACACCGATCTCCACCTTCACGCTGCCGTGGCGCGGTTTCTACAACTGGTCAGCGCCGAGCGTGCGCCATCGGCCAGCGCAGGCCTGCCCTTTGCCCTGTCACGGTTGACCGAGGCGATTCGGTCCACCCCGCATCAGGCGTGGACCGAAGAAGATCTTGAGGCGGCGGCGGGGCTGTCAGGCTCCCAGATCCGCCGCCTGTTTCGCCAGCACCTCGCCTCCACCCCCCGCAGCTTCGTGCGGCGAGAACGGGTCACTATGGCGCAGGCGATCATGTTGGAAAGCCGCTTGCCGATCTACGAGGTTGCGCAGACCTGCGGTTTTTTCGATGCCTATCACTTCAGCCGGGATTTCCGGCGCGTGACGGGCATGTCCCCGAAAGATTGGCGGGAACTGGAGACTGGACTTTAATAGCTTTCGGTCAGCGCATCGATAGTGCGGTTCAGGATATCGACCCCCGCGCTGGACCCAACGCAGGCCGCGCCCGCTTCCAGTAGCGCAACGGTCTGCTCGAAACTGGTAATTGAGCCAGAAGCCTTGACCAACACACCCTCCGGCGCCCGGTCTGCCAAGAACCGAATGCTCTGCGGGCTCGCCGTTTCAATCTGCCCACTGCTGGCATTCTTAAGGTATTTGGCACCGGCCTCGATGCTCAGTTCCACCGCAGCTTCGCGCTCGGGAGGCGTAAGCAACGGTAACTCCAGCATCACCTTGATCGGCACGCCAGACGCCCTGACAACTCCGGCAATATCTTCGCGGAACCCTTCATAGTCCCCTGATTTAAGCCAGCCGATCTGCACACCAATGTCGATCTGCGTAGCGCCGAGTCGTGCAAGCTCGGCCGCCTCGGCCATTTTACCTTTAGCGGTCATGACGCCGACACTAGGAAAATCGAGTGCGGAGGCAACCGGAACACCCGTTCCAGCAAGAACGTCTGCCACCGTGCTCACCCAAGAGCCCGGGACCATGGCCGCGCCGAAACCATAGCGTGCGGCTTCTTCGGCATGGGCCACGATCTCATCGCGTGTGATCCCGACACCGATCTTGGTGTGCTGGATGTAAGGCGCGAGCTCGGCAAGAGGGAGGGAGCGGTAATCAACAGGCATCATTTTTCCTTTTCTTGGCCGCAAGAAGAGGCGGCTGAGAGCGAAAACGCGGCGTAGGGGTGGCAATCATGCCCATTTATGTATATGGACATCTATGAACATATAAAGCCAATCATCTTGCGTCAATGGCTCTTTGCCGGCCACAACCCTATCGGTCCAAGGCCTAACGTTGCGAAAAGGAGTGATCTCTGACAGATGAGTATGGATGAACCAACGGAGCCGCTACTGCGCGACGGCCACGTCCCGCTCCACAGCCAGATTTCCGAAACATTTCGCGCCCGGATCGCTTCCGGCACATGGCCGGCGCATTATCGTCTAAAAGCAGAACCCGACTTGGCCAAAGAACTCGGTGTCAGCCGCGGGACCCTCCGCCGGGCTCTTTCCACGCTTTTAGAAGAGGGCTTGCTTCAAAAGGTCCGCGGACGTGGCACCTTCGTGACCTCATCGATCGTCGAACCGGCAATAGCCCAACGCCTCTCCACCCTGACCGAGGATTTCTCAGCCCAAGGCATTAAGACCGAGGCCATCGTGCTGGATGCGGGTTTGCGACCGGCTCCAAAACCCATCGCCGCGCTGCTTGATATTCCCGGCGATGTGCCGACGTTCTTTATTGCACGTAAACGCCGCACGGCGGATGGTGTCTTTGCGTTTATGGATAACTACGTGCGGGCTGACCTCACCCCTGGCATCGAAACGGTCGATTTCGAAACGCGAAGCCTCTTTGGCACGCTCGAAGACCGCTACCGGCTTAAAATCAGCACAGCCCGACGCACGTTTTCAGCCGAGATAGCAGATGCCCGGATCTGCGAGGTGCTAGAAATGCCCGAAGGTGCGCCGGTGCAGTATTTACAACAGATTACCTATCTCACCAACGGTGAGCCGATCGAGTATTCCGATGTCTGGATCAACAGCGCCCGCCTGCGCGTAACGTCCTTTCTCAGCAGACGGTAACGAAGGGCGCCAGATAGGAGTATTGAACCGCCCCGAGGTGTTTGTTCTTGTGTGCTTATCAGTGTCGATAGGCATCGGTCCCCGGGTTCTTGGGCGCGGCCCAAACTGTGTGAAACAATCTCGAAATGGTCGGAAGGTAGGCCGGAAAGGCCGAATGGCCGCTTTTCACGGAGACCGATATGGTGCTTAGGTTCTGGACCCATTAATTTGGTTGCCGCCATCTCGGCTGCGTGGTTCAAGCCCCTGAGTTTCAGGGGCGTATCATGAGCAATTTATTCTGGTTGACCGACGAGCAGATGTCGCGGCTTCGGCCCTACTTTCCGAAGAGCCATGGCAAGCCGAGGGTTGATGATCGACGTGTACTGAGCGGGATTATTTTCTTCAACCGCAATAGGT
>JAUHXK010000015.1 GCA_030427405.1 Alphaproteobacteria bacterium
ACGGTCGGAAAAACGGATCAACGGCTCATCGGCGCAGGCGGCGACAAAATCAGAATGCGCCCGCACATTCACCTTGCGGTCGACATGAATGACCACCGGACAGCCAGAGGCCGCCCAATGCCGGGCTACCTGTTCGGCCCTGTCCAGTTCGGTGTGAACCAGCATGATGATGCCAAGCGTGCTCAAGCCCAGTTGCCTTTCGACATGAGGCCAAGAATTTCGAGCTGGCGCCAGTTGATGTATTTCTCGGACCATTTGCACCAGAAGACCGGTTTGTCTTCGAGCTGTTCCAGATAGGCGCGGTATTCATCAGAGCCACGGTAATGCTGCTTGCGCTGCAATTCTTCGCGTACCTTTTCGCCCAGCGTGTCGATCAGCTTGGCGTGCAGCAAGGCGCCGCTGGCCTTTTCGCCCCCCCATTCGTCATAGACCTGGTTCAGCCCGCGCGGCAGCAGCGAATGGGTCGAGCTGACATAGACATATCGTTTGTCCCATTTCACCAGCGGGATCTTGTTCAGCGCCGGTGCCTTTTCGGGGGCATCGCGGAAAAAGACCCGGCTGCGCGGGCCGCCCTGGATCCACAGGTTCCCATAGTCGGGGTTCTTCGAGATCATGTAATTGCCCGAGTCAAACCACGCGGCGACCTCGAACGGGTTCTGGCCTTCGTGATAGGGGGCGTTCTGAATGGGGCCTTCGGGGTACATGTCGATCAGCATTGTGCCGAAACTGCGCACCCCGGTGCCGTCCAGCCAGTCGGTCAGGGCCCGGATCGGGCGCGTATCGCAAAACGGGTAGATGAAGAATTCATCCGGGTCGACCGTGAGGACCCAGTGGTCATGCGCGTATTTCCGAAGCAGGTAGTTCGTCCAATCGACGCCGAATGTCGCGTTTTTATAGCTTGCGCCGGATCGCCACAGCGAAACGTCGGGCTGTTCCTGCAGGTATTCGCAGGTGCCATCGTGACTTTCGTTGTCGACAAACAGGAAATGTTCGATACCCAGCTTTCGGTAATAGGCCAGGAAATAGGGCAGCCGGATCTTTTCGTTGCGCACAACGCTCATCAACAGGATCGTGTCGCGCCTGATGTTCGATGTGTTGTTGCTGACGGCCTTCAGATCCTTGCGTTTTCGCATGCAACGCAAGAGGCGGCGCTTGCGCCGTAGTCTCATGCGATAGGAATCCAAAAGGCTCACGCGACTGCCCAACCTCTTTTTTACGCGAGCATGCCCGGGGCGTGGTGCGGCCGGAGTGGTGCCGGGCAACTTACGAATTTATGACATTTTAGCACAGTACGAGGCAACGTATTTATAACACGTTAGTTTGAAACGGGTATTTTAGACGCAGATTTCCCCGTTCTCCCAGGGAACAGGCGCCATCAGGCCCAGATGCTGCAACTGTTTCCACCCCGTGTACCGGACCGAGTTTGCGTTTCGCAGGCACGGCCGGGCAATGATCCCGTCATAATACGAACCGAACTGGTCGGGGTCGTGAAAATGCTGGCGCCTTTGCTTTTCGATTTGGGAAGCGCCGATGACCTGCGGCAGGAACTTCGTGTGCAGCAAAACGCCCGAGGGTGCGCGCCCCCCAGGCCCGTCATAGGCATGGTTCAGGTGCCGGGGCAGGGCCGAGTGGCACGAATTGACATAGGCATAGTGACGGGACCAACGCACCAGCGGGATCTTGTTCAGGGTCGGTGACCGTTCAGGCCGGTCGGCAAAGAACACGCGTTCGCGGACGCCGCCCTGGACCCACAGGTTGTCCAATGGGGTCTGGCGTTGCGCCCTGTAAGGTCCGGCGTCAAACCAGCCCAGCGCCTCGGTCGGATCGGTGTTCGGGTCATAGGGTTGATCCCCCAGGCGGCCATGCGGATAGAGATCCAGCATCAGCGCGCCAAAGGCGTCAATGCCACGGGTTTGCAGCCAATCGGTCAGCTTTGGCAGCGGGCATGTGTCGTGCTGCGCATAGACAAGCAGTTCGTCCGCGTCCACCATCAGGGTCCAGTGGTTGTGACCGTACCGCATCTGCAACCAGGTCAGCCAGTCGAGGCCGAACCGCGCCGCCCGATATGGGGCATCGGTTTGCCACAGCGAAACATCCGGCTGGTCGGTCAGGAACGCGACCGTGCCGTCATCGCTGCCATTGTCCACCATCAGAAAGTGATCCACCCCGAGGCCGCGATAATGCCTGAAAAACCAGGGCAGGCGGGAGATTTCGTTGCGCAGGGTGGTAAAGCTCAGAATCGCGCCGGGCTTTATGTCGCCTGTTCTATTGGTCAGGCTGGTCAGTTGATGCCTGCTGCGAAAGGACCGCCACAGCAGACGCCGCCGTTTCAGGCGCAACCGGTATTGCTGTACCCATCCGATCGGTTCAGGGGTATCGGTCACATCCGGCTCATTTTTCGTAGTGGCCGTTCTGATGCCACCGCCAGGCATCGGCGATCATGGTCTCTAACGTGGACCTTTTCGGGATCCAGCCCAGTTCGGCGCCCGCGCGGACCGAACCCGATACCAGCTTGGTGCAATCGCCGGCGCGGCGCGCCCCGACGCGGTAGGGCACGTCACGATTGGTGACCGCCCTGGAATGGCCGATCACCTCCATCACGGAAAAACCGCTGCCGGTTCCCAGGTTGAACACCCGGCTGCCCTTGCCCTGCTCAAGCCAGTTCAGGCCCAGCACATGCGCATCGACAAGATCGCAAACGTGAACGTAATCCCGGATGCAGGTTCCGTCGGGTGTATCGTAATCCGTGCCAAAGACGGTCAGCGCATCGCGCTTGCCGTCAATCGCGTCCAGCATCAACGGCACAAGATGCGTTTCGGGGCGGTGAAACTCTCCAACCTCTCCGTCCGGGTCGGCGCCCGCCACGTTGAAATATCGAAAGATCACGTGGTTCAGCCCATGCGCGGCCTCGAAATCGCGCAGGATGTCCTCGATCGCGCGCTTCGAGGCGCCATAGGCGTTCAAAGGAAGCTGCGGCGTGTCCTCGTCCAGAACCACATTGTCATGTTCGCCATAGGTCGCGCAGGTCGAAGAGAAGACAAAGTTCATACACCCCGCGGCCACTGCGGCCTCGATCAGGGTCAGCGACCCCGTCACGTTGTTCGACCAGTATCGGCCCGGCTCGGACATTGCCTCGCCCACCTGGCTGAGGGCTGCGAAATGCATCACCGCAGCGGGCTGGTACGTGGCAAAAACTTCGTCCAGCCGCGCACGGTCCAGTAAATCACCCTGTTCGAAAGGGCCGTATTTGACCGCGTCCTGCCAGCCGGTCACGAGGTTGTCGAAGGTCACGGGCACATAGCCCGCGCGCGACAACGCCTTGCAGGCATGTGATCCGATATAGCCGGCGCCGCCGGTAACCAATATGTGGGTCATCTGCATCCCTGCTGTATCAAATTGGGCCTCGATCCCGGGTCCGATGCGGGCACCGGTTTGTCGGCGCTTTCCGTCAGTCCAGCCCCATGGCGGCCATCATGTCCTCGATCTTGGCGACGTCCTGGGGGTTGTTCAGCTCCCAGAACTGGCGGTTTCTGGCTTCGACCTCGACGCACAGAACCTTGCGCCCGTTCTCCATGAAGCGCAATTGTTCGAGGCCTTCCAGGGTTTCAAGCGGTCCGGTCGGCCAGCCCGGATAGGCCGCCAAGGCGTCGGGGCGATATGCGTAGACGCCGACATGGTGAAACACGGGTGTAGGGTCGGCGCTGGCGTAGGTTTCCGACGTAAACGGGATCACTTCCTTCGAGAAGTAGAGCGCGGTTCGATCTGCGCCAAAAACCGCCGTCGTGCCACCGACGCGCCCGTGCTTGCGGTCGTTCAACAACCCGTTCAGCGCGTCGCCGTCGCAGCGCAGCACAGGGGTTGCGACCCCGGCATCGGGGGCTGCGCGCAGGCCCTTGACCAGATCTTCGACGAACCAATGCGGGGTCAGCGGCGCGTCGCCCTGCAGGTTGACCACGATATCATATCCACCGCCCAGCGCCGCATGGGTTTCGGCACAGCGTTCGGTTCCGTTGCCGCAGGATTCCGAGGTCATCACCACTTCGGCCCCAAAGCCCTGGGCGACATCCCGAATACGGTCGTCATCGGTTGCGACAACCACCCGGTCGACACCCGAGACCGAACAGGCCGCCCGCCAGGACCTTTCGATCAGCGTCATCGCGGTTCCGTTCACCCCGGTCAGCGGGACCAGAGGCTTGCCGGGATACCGTGACGAGGCATAGCGGGCGGGAATGGCGATCAGAACCGACATCAGGCTTCTTTCAGGTCCACGCCGGGCGCATAGGCGATGAAGAACGGATTGGCATAGCCGTCCTTGCCATAGGTCAGCGGCGCGTGATCGTCAAAGCGCACCACGTCGCCACCGGCCCCGGACAGCACGGCGTGCCCCGCGGCCGTGTCCCATTCCATCGTGCGGCCCACGCGCGGGTAAAGATCGGCCTCACCCGTGGCGACCAGGCAGAATTTCAGAGACGAGCCCGCGCTCTTGCTGTCCTGAACCTGGTACTTGTTGATATAGTCGTCCGTGGCCTGGTCGCGATGCGATTTCGAGGCCACAACCAAAAGCGCGGAATTGTTTGGTTCAGACACTGAAATCGGCGTCACCGCGCCGGGCTGGTCCTTGTCCAGGGCGCCGGTCTCTTCGACTGATTGCCCGTCGGGCTGGGTATAGAACATGCGCCCGCGGGCCGGGGCGTACACCACGCCGCGCGTGGGGGTGCCGTTTTCGACCAGCGCGATATTGACGGTGAAATCGCCGCGCCGGTTGATGAACTCCTTGGTGCCGTCCAGCGGATCGACGATCAGGAACGTGTCGCCCTTTTCCGAATGCGATGCCGCCTGTTCTTCGGTCACCAGCAGGATATCGGGAAATGCCTTGCGCAGCCCGGCGGAAATCAGCGCATCCGCGGCCTCGTCCGCTTCGGTTACCGGGCTGGCATCGGATTTGACTTTGACGTCGAAATCATCCGCCTCATAGATCTCCATGATCTTGTCGCCCGCTTCCAGGGCCAGGCGTCTGATTGCGGGAATAAGCGCGTCGTAGGTCACAAAAATGCTCCGTTCCTGTGGTTTGTTGATCCAATAACCTGACGGCCTTATGCTGTGCCGGATACGGAACAGCAAGAATTTCGTGCGAGTTTGCAGGCATAACAGCGGGAAAGAGCCTTCGAGTGTTCTATTACAAGCGAAACAACTCCCTTTTGGGCAGCCTGGTCACTACGGCCGAGCTGGTGTTTCACGCTGTCGTGCGCAACGTGCGGTCACAGCACTCGAACGCGGTCATGGCGATCGTGATGAACATCGTTCAGGTGGTCCTGCTGGTTGCGGTCTTTTACCTGATCATGTCCTTCATGGGGACCCGCGTGGCCAAGATTCGCGGCGAGTTCATGTTGTACCTGCTGTCGGGTGTTTTCCTGTTCATCACGCATGTCAAATCGGTCGGTGCCATTTCCGGTGTCTCGGCGGCCAGCAACCCGATGATGCTGCATTCGCCGATGAACATGATGGTGATGCTGCTGGCCGCGGCCTTTGGCACGCTTTACACGCAGGTCATGTCGCTGGTGGTGATCCTGTTTGCCTACAGCGTCGGCATTGCGCCGCTCGAAATTCAGGAACCGGGCGGGGCTTTTGGCATGTTGCTGCTGGCCTGGTTCACGGGCTGCGCGGTCGGGCTTATTTTCATGGCGCTGAAACCATGGCTTCCGAACACGTCGAACATACTCAGCAATGTCTATCGGCGTATGAACATGATCTTTTCGGGCAAGATGTTCGCCGCAAACGCGCTGGGCGGGTTCATGCTGGGCATGTTTGCGTGGAACCCGTTGTTTCACATCATCGACCAATGCAGGGGGTTCATCTTCCGCAACTACTTTCCCCGCAACACAAACTGGGAATACGCGGTCTGGGTGGGCATTGCCCTGTTGATGATCGGACTGCTTGGCGTGTTTTTCACCAAGAAACATGCCTCGCAAAGCTGGAGCGCCCGCCGCTAGCCGGCAACCCGCAGGGTCAGGTTGATGCGCCCGCCCTTGGGCAGCAACCGCGACGAGCCGAACCTGATCCGGTCTACCCCGTGATAAGCAAGCCGGGCCGGTCCGCCCATGATCACGACATCGCCCGAGTTCAACCAGATCGATTCCGTCTTGCCGCCGCGCGTGGTATTGCCGATCCGAAACAGCGCATCGTCCCCCAATGAGATCGACAGGACCGGCCACGAAAAATCGGCCTCATCCTTGTCCTGGTGCAGGCCCATCCGCGCGCCTTCGCCGTAATAGTTGATCAGGCAGCAATCGGGCTGTCGGTCCGCGCCGGTCAGGTCCTCCCAGATGCCAAGTATCTCGGTTGGGATCACGGGCCATGTCGCGCCTTTTGGGTGGGTGTCCTGGTACCGATAGCCCGATCTATCCGTCACCCAGCCCAATGACCCGGCCGAGGTCATACGAACCGACATTTCCCTG
Organism: Alphaproteobacteria bacterium; assembly: GCA_030427405.1. Classification (GTDB taxonomy): domain Bacteria; phylum Pseudomonadota; class Alphaproteobacteria; order Rhodobacterales; family Rhodobacteraceae; genus Ruegeria. The sequence goes on from JAUHXK010000015.1 coordinate 6,456, forward strand.
CCCGAAGGCGTGACCGGCCGATACAGGGGCGCGGCCTGCAGAATCGGCCGCAACCGCTTGATCAAGGCGATCTGCGCCGGTGTATCCAGATGGCCCTTTCGGATATCAAATCCACGCAGAAGCAGCTTTGCCATTCCAGAAACCCCAATCCTTTCCAAATCCTTGCCAAAAAGGCCGCAGATTCGTGAAAACCTGCATTTCTGAACGCTTGCAGGCCCCCGATCCCGCCCTTATATACGCCTCGACGCGCGATGGTGTAGCACCGTTGCGCATATCAGATCGGGGCAGGGATGCCATAACGGGTCCCGGCCTCGGGACATCGCCTTGAAGAGAAAGGGATCAAAATTATGGGTAAAGTAATCGGGATTGACCTCGGCACCACCAACTCGTGTGTTGCGATCATGGATGGCTCGCAGCCGAAGGTCATCGAAAACGCCGAAGGGGCGCGGACCACGCCCTCGATCGTCGCCTTCACCGAAGATGAGCGACTGGTCGGTCAGCCTGCAAAACGTCAGGCGGTCACCAACCCCGACAACACGATCTTTGGCGTCAAGCGTCTGATCGGTCGTCGTGTGGATGATGCCGAAGTCGAAAAAGACAAGAAAATGGTGCCGTATTCCATCGTTGATGGCGGCAATGGCGACGCGTGGGTTGAGGCCCGCGGTGAAAAGTACTCCCCAAGCCAGATCTCGGCCTTCACGCTGGGTAAGATGAAGGAAACTGCAGAAAGCTATCTGGGTGAGGACGTCACGCAGGCGGTTATCACCGTTCCGGCATATTTCAACGACGCACAGCGTCAGGCCACCAAAGACGCCGGTAAGATCGCCGGTCTGGAAGTGCTGCGGATCATCAACGAACCGACAGCCGCTGCTCTGGCCTATGGTCTGGACAAGGAAGAAACCCAAACCATCGCGGTCTATGACCTTGGTGGCGGTACCTTCGACGTGACCATTCTGGAAATCGACGACGGCCTGTTCGAAGTAAAGTCGACCAACGGTGACACATTCCTGGGTGGTGAAGACTTTGACATGCGCATCGTCAACTACCTGGCGGACGAGTTCAAAAAAGAACACGGTGTCGACCTGAGCCAGGACAAAATGGCCCTGCAGCGTCTGAAAGAAGCCGCTGAAAAAGCCAAGATCGAGCTGTCCTCGACCTCGCAGACCGAGATTAACCAGCCGTTCATCTCGATGGGCTCGAACGGTCAGCCGCTGCACATGGTCATGAAACTGACCCGTGCCAAGCTGGAATCGCTGGTTGGCGATCTGATCAAAAAGTCGATGAAGCCTTGCGCCGCCGCTCTGAAAGACGCCGGTCTGTCGGCTGCTGACGTGGACGAAGTTGTTCTGGTCGGTGGTATGACCCGGATGCCGAAGGTGATCGAAGAGGTCACCAAGTTCTTCGGTAAAGAGCCCCACAAGGGTGTGAACCCGGACGAAGTGGTTGCCATGGGCGCCGCCATTCAGGCCGGTGTTCTGCAGGGCGACGTCAAAGACGTGGTTCTGCTGGACGTGACCCCGCTGTCGCTGGGTATTGAGACGCTGGGTGGCGTGTTCACCCGCCTGATCGACCGTAACACCACGATCCCGACCAAAAAGTCTCAGGTCTTCTCGACCGCCGAGGACAACCAGAACGCCGTAACCATTCGCGTGTTCCAGGGTGAGCGGGAAATGGCTGCGGACAACAAGATCCTGGGTCAGTTCAACCTTGAAGAAATCCCGCCTGCACCGCGCGGCATGCCTCAGATCGAGGTGACTTTTGACATCGACGCCAACGGTATTGTCTCGGTTTCGGCCAAGGACAAAGGCACCGGCAAAGAGCAGAAGATCACGATCCAGGCCTCTGGCGGTCTGTCCGATGATGACATCGAAAAGATGGTCAAGGACGCCGAGGAAAACGCCGAGGCTGATAAAGAGCGCAAGGAACTGGTCGAAGCCAAGAACCAGGCCGAAAGCCTTGTCCACGCGACCGAGAAATCGATCGAGGAACATGGCGACAAGGTCGACCCGTCGACTGTCGAGGCGATTGAGCTGGCCGTTGCCGCGCTCAAGGATGAGCTGGAAACAGACAATGCCGACAAGATCAAGTCGGGCATCCAGAACGTCACCGAGGCGGCTATGAAACTGGGCGAGGCGATCTATAAGGCGCAGGCCGAGGAAGCCGAGGATGAACCGGCAGCCGCAGATGCCGCACCCGGCGACGATGACATTGTCGATGCCGAGTTCGAAGATCTGGACGACGACAAGCGTAACTAACGGGTAACCGGGCCAATGCGGGCCGGTCCGGTTGCCGGGCCGGCCCTATTACGTTGAGGCAGAAGGAAGAACTGATGTCCAAACGCGACTATTACGAAGTGCTCGGCGTGTCCAAGGGTGCTTCTGCGGATGAAATCAAGAAAGGCTTTCGCTCGAAAGCCAAACAGCTGCATCCCGATCGCAACAAGGACAATCCCGACGCCGAAGCGCAGTTCAAAGAGGCCAACGAGGCTTATGATGTTCTGCGCGACGCCGAGAAAAAGGCCGCTTATGACCGCTTTGGCCATGCTGCATTCGAAAACGGCATGGGCGGGGGCGGTCGCCCCGGCGGAGGATTCGGCCAGGGCGATTTTTCAAGCGCCTTTTCGGATGTCTTTGATGACCTTTTCGGGGACTTCATGGGCGGAGGCCGCCAGGGCGGCGGCCGCCGGGCCGCACGCGGCTCTGACCTGAGGTATAACCTTCGGGTAACGTTGGAGGAGGCCTTTTCCGGCCTTCAGAAGACCATCAATGTCCCAACCGCTGTCGCCTGTTCGGCCTGCGACGGCACAGGCGCTGAAGGCGGCGTAGAGCCGACGACCTGCCCGACCTGCTCAGGAATGGGCAAAGTCCGTGCGCAACAGGGGTTCTTTACCGTTGAACGCAGCTGCCCGACTTGTTCGGGGCTGGGACAGATCATCAAGAACCCTTGCAAATCCTGCCAGGGCGCAGGCCGTGTCGAAAAGGAGCGGGGGTTGTCCGTCAATATCCCCGCAGGTGTCGAAACAGGCACCCGAATTCGGTTGGCCGGCGAGGGCGAGGCCGGCATGCGCGGCGGCCCTCCGGGCGACCTTTACATCTTTGTCGAAGTGTCGCCGCATAAGCTGTTTGAGCGCGACGGTACAAACCTGTACTGCCGCGTCCCGGTCAGCATGGCCAAGGCTGCGCTGGGCGGGTCGATCGAGGTTCCCACCATCGACGGCGGCCGCGGCCGCGTTCAAATACCTGCAGGCAGCCAGTCAGGGCGTCAAATGCGTTTGCGTGCCAAGGGTATGCCCGCACTGCGCGGCGGCGGCGTCGGTGACATGTTCATCGAGCTGGCGGTCGAAACGCCTGTGAACCTGACCAGCCGCCAAAAGGAGCTTTTGCGCGAATTTGACGATCTGGGTGAAGATAACCACCCTGAATCAAAAAGTTTCTTTTCATCTGTCAAATCCTTTTGGGATGGGATGAAGAACTGAAACGCTGCGCGTTAGGTTGCAGTGCGACCAAGGGGGCTCTGCCCCCGCCGCGGCAAGCCGCGACTCCCCCGGGATATTTAGAGCCAGATGAAGCAGGGGATCCGTTCTTCATCTGGCCAAAAATATCCCGGAGCGCGAGGCAGAGCCTCGCAGATAGGTCTTGATTTTCTTCCGATCGCCTGTGATTGTCCGCGCCAACCGTTGGGGCGCCCCGTCTAAGGGGCTGAGAGGCGCAAGTGTGTCGACCCATCGAACCTGATCCGGGCAATACCGGCGTAGGGAACGGTCATACAGAATGCACACGTTTCCCATACCCGCGTTGCCCCTGATATGATGGAGCAACGAAATGGTGTCGATTGCACTGACAATTGCCGGATCCGACAGTGGCGGCGGGGCCGGCATTCAGGCTGATCTCAAGGCTATGTCGGCGCTTGGTGTTTACGGCGCCAGTGTGATTACGGCTGTGACAGCGCAGAACACGCGGGCGGTTTCTGCCGTGCATGGAATCCCGCCTGACATCATCTCGGCCCAGATCAAAGCGGTATTGGCTGATCTTGATGTCCACGCGGTCAAGATCGGGATGCTTGCAACGCCCGAGATCATCCGCACGGTTGCCGATGGTCTTGGCGGGTTCACGGGTCCGGTCGTTTTGGATCCGGTCATGGTGGCAAAGTCTGGTGATGCTTTGCTGGCAAGCGACGCCATTCAAACGCTGCGGAGCCATCTGTTGCCCATCGCAACCCTTCTGACCCCGAACCTGCCTGAAGCCGCCCGTCTGCTGGGCGAAACCGAAGCGGGGTCCAGGGATGAGATGATTCTTCAGGGCCATAAGCTGTGCCAGCTTGGAGCCCGGTTCGTGCTTATGAAGGGGGGGCACGCGAAGGGCGAAACATGTCATGACATTCTGGTTGGCCCATCGGGTTTTCTAGCCGATTACCAGGCGCCGCGGATCGAAACGCAGAACACCCATGGGACCGGGTGCACGTTGTCCTCGTCCATAGCGGCCGGATTGGCCACGGGAATGGCGCTTGAAGACGCGGTTGGTCAGGCACATACCTATTTGCAGGGTGCGATTGCACAGGCCGATGAACTGGATGTCGGGAAAGGGCACGGCCCCGTTCATCACTTTCACCAGGTGTGGGGCCGGTGACTGTCTGGTCTGTCATAGGTGCCGGGGTGGCAGGTCTTGCGGTTGCAAGCGAGCTGACCGCGCGAGGGGCTCGGGTGCAAATATATGATCCGGGCGGGCCGCCGGGGCCACATGGTTGTTCGTGGTGGGCCGGTGGCATGTTGGCCCCCTGGTGCGAATATGAAAACGCCGAGGAACCGGTTTTGCGGTTGGGCCAAAAGGCGGCCGGATGGTGGGCAGAGCGGACGCAGGTGCAAACCAGGGGCACCCTGGTTGTTGCCAATGGGCGCGACTTGCCGGACCTGCGCCGATTTGCCCGCCGAACCGACGGTTACGAACAGCTTGAACAGGCGAAAATCGCTGAATTAGAGCCTGATTTGGCTGGCTACCGGTCCGGGTTGTTCTTTCCGGACGAAGCGCATCTAAACCCGCGGGCGGCCTTGTCTGACCTTCACCGCCAATTGCGCGAGCGGGGTGTGGAATTTCACCGCAAGCTCGCGCCATCTGGGTTGGATCACGCGATTGACTGCCGCGGGTTTCACGCGCGCGACTATCTGCACGACCTGCGCGGGGTGAAAGGCGAAATGCTGGTGATCCGTTGCCCGGATATTGGCTTGCGGCGCCCGGTTCGGCTGCTTCACCCGCGGATGCCGCTTTATATCGTGCCGCGTGGCGATGGGGTTTACATGTTGGGCGCCACCTCTATCGAATCCGAGGACAGTGGCCGCATTACCGCGCGCTCGATGCTGGAACTGCTCAGCGCCGCCTATGCGCTGAACCCGGCATTTGGCGAGGCCGAGGTTCTGGAAATCGGCGTTGATTTGCGGCCCGCCTTTCCTGACAACCTGCCTCGCATCCGACGGTTGGGCCGGACAATCTTTGCCAACGGCCTTTACCGCCACGGATTCCTGTTGGCGCCTGCTTTGGCGCAGGGCGTGGCCGATCTGGCGCTTGAAAACAAACATTCGGAGATGGTCGATGAAGATCGTGCTTAACGGCGAACCCCGCGACGTGCGGGCGGCAACGCTTTCTGAGCTGCTGGAGGAATGTGGCTTTTCGGGCCGGGTCGCCACGGCGGTCAATGAGGAATTCGTGCCATCCAGCCTGCGCATCGCCCGCAAACTGGCTGTTGGCGACCGGGTCGAGGTTGTCTCGCCCATGCAGGGGGGCTGACGATGAAGACGTTTTATGGCACCGAGCTTTCCAACCCTTTGATGCTGGGCACCGCCCAATATCCCAGCCCGGCCATCCTTGAGCAGGCCTTCCGCGACAGCGGTGCCGGGGTTGCTACGGTTTCGCTGCGCCGCGAATCCGGGGCCGGGCAGACGTTCTGGCAGATGATCCGTGATCTGGACGTGCGGGTTCTGCCCAACACCGCCGGGTGTCATACGGTCAAAGAGGCCGTGACCACGGCTCAAATGGCGCGCGAGGTGTTTGACACGCGGTGGATCAAACTTGAGCTGATCGGCCATACCGACAGTCTGCAGCCGGATGTGTTCCAACTGGTCGAAGCCGCCCGCATCCTGACCGAGGACGGTTTTCAGGTGTTCCCCTATACCACCGATGACCTGATCGTGGGCGAACGGTTGCTTGAGGCCGGGTGCGAGGTCTTGATGCCTTGGGGTGCGCCAATTGGCTCTGGGCGCGGGTTGAACAATGAATATGCGCTGCGCGCGATGCGGGCCGAGTTTCCCGACGTGCCGCTGGTCATTGATGCGGGTATCGGGCTGCCCAGCCACGCCGCCCACGCGATGGAACTTGGCTATGACGCGGTGTTGTTGAATACCGCGGTGGCCCGCGCCGGCGATCCGGTTCAGATGGCCTGCGCAATGATGCGCGCGGTTGAGGCCGGGCAAATGGCGCACCAGGCCGACCCGATCGAGGCGCGCGATATGGCCGAGCCTTCGACCCCCGTGATCGGAAAGGCGTTTTTGTCATGAAGCTGGATCGGTTCTACCCGATTTTCGACCATTCGGATTGGTTACGGCGGATGTTGCCCCTGGGGGTAAAGCTGGTTCAGTTGCGGATCAAGGATCAGCCCGATCCGGTCGTGCGCGAACAGATCGCGCTGTCTTGTGATCTTTGCCGGGATTATGGCGCGGTGCTGGTGGTGAATGATTATTGGCGGCAGGCGATGGACCTGGGCTGTGACTGGATTCACCTCGGACAGGAAGATCTGGACGCGGCTGATCTGACCGCGATCCGCAAGGCCGGGCTGAAACTGGGCGTGTCCACCCATGACGATGACGAGCTTGAGCGCGTACTGGCGATGGACCCGGATTACGTGGCGCTGGGGCCGGTCTATCCGACAATTCTGAAAAAGATGAAGTGGGAACAGCAGGGCCTGCCGCGCGTCACCGAATGGAAGGCCCGTGTGGGTGACATCCCCCTGGTGGGGATCGGCGGCATGAGCGTTGAGCGGGCGCCGGGCGTGTTGGCTGCTGGGGCGGATATCGTCTCGGCGGTGACCGACATCACCCTGAACGCCGACCCAGAAGCGCGCATTCGCCAATGGATCGAGGCCACGAGATGAGCCGTTACGCCCGTCAAACCCTGTTGCCCGAAGTCGGGGCCGAAGGTCAGGCGCGGTTGGCCGCAGCGCGCGTGCTGGTTGTTGGCGCAGGGGGATTGGCGGCGCCGGTTCTGCCTTTGTTGGCAGGCGCCGGCGTGGGGCGGATCACCATTGTCGATGGCGATACGGTTGCCCTGTCGAACCTGCATCGCCAGACTTTGTTTACCGAGGCCGATTGTGACCGGCCCAAAGCGGAAATCGCAGCCGAGCGTTGCCGGGCGTTGAATGGTGAAATTGACGTAACCGGCCAAAAACAGGCTCTAACATGCGAAAACGCCAGCGCACTGGTGGCCGGGGTCGATGTGATCCTGGATTGTGCCGACAGCTATGCGGCCAGCTATATCCTGTCGGACACCTGTCTGGCGCAGGGCAAGCCCCTGATCAGCGCCTCGGTGCTTGGGCTTGCGGGGTATGTCGGCGGCTTTTGCGGGGGTGCCCCATCGTTGCGGGCTCTGTTTCCGGATGCGCCTGACAGCGGCGCCAGCTGCGCCACAGCAGGCGTCCTGGGTCCGGTCGTTGGCGCGGTTGGGGCGATGCAGGCGCAGATGGCGATGAACCTCATCCTGGGGCTGCAACCGTCGCCATTGGGGCAGATGATCCAGTATGACGGCCGCACCCTGCGCAGCACGGGGTTTCGATTTGACGACGCGCCCGAGCCAAACCGGTGTTTCCGCTTTGTCTCGGCAAGACAGCTGACGGCGGACGACCAGATTGTCGACTTGCGGGACGAGAACGAAGCACCCGTCCCGGCGCACCCGGATGCACGGCGGATCACGCCCGAGAAAATATCCGAAATAGACCCTAATAAGGGGAAAAGGCTGGCGCTTTGCTGTGCCAGCGGCCTGCGCGCATGGCGGGCGGCTGAACAAATTCAACCGGATTGGCCGGGCGAGATTGTCCTCGTCGCGGCCTCAACCTCGTGAACAAAAGGAAACGCGAGACATGAAGAAACTGATCGCTGCAATCGCCCTGCTGGCCGCCGCGCCGGCCTGGGCCGAAGACAAGATGACGGTGCTGCTGGACTGGTTCATCAACCCCGATCACGGCCCCATCATCGTGGCGCAGGAAAACGGCTATTTCGCCGAGCAAGGGCTTGAGGTCGAAATCGTACCGCCCGCCGACCCGTCCGCTCCGCCGCGATTGGTTGCTGCCGGACAGGCCGACCTGGCGGTGTCGTACCAGCCGCAGCTGCATCTTCAGATCCACGAGGGTCTTCCCTTGAAACGGGTCGGAACGCTGGTGGCAACGCCGCTGAACTGCCTGCTGGTGCTGCAGGACGGGCCAATCAAGACGCTGGCAGACCTGAAGGGCAAAAAGGTCGGTTTTTCGGTTGCGGGCGTCGAAGAAGCGGTTCTGTCCGCGATGCTGAACGCGCATGGCGTGTCGCTGGATGATATCGAGATGATCAACGTCAACTTCTCGCTGTCGCCGTCGCTGATGACGGGGCAGGTGGACGCCGTGATCGGTGCCTTCCGCAATTTCGAGTTGAACCAGATGGATATCGAAGGCGTTCCGGGCCGCTGCTTTTATATCGAGGAAGAAGGCGTGCCGCCTTATGACGAACTGATCTATGTCGCCAACCCCGGCACGATGGATGCCGACAAGGTGGCGCGATTCCTCGCCGCGACCGAGAAAGCCACCCAGTATATCGTCAACAATCCAGAAAAAAGCTGGGAAATCTTTGCCGCCACCTCGACCGAATTGCAGGATGAGTTGAATGCGCGCGCCTGGGTCGACACGCTGCCCCGTTTCGCGCTGCGCCCCGCCGCTCTGGACGCGGGCCGTTATGCCCGGTTCGAAGAGTTCCTGAAAGACAGTGGCATGATCGACAGCCTCAATCCGGTCAGCGACATTGCCATCGACGTGACCGCGCAATGAGCGACTATGGCCAAGCCTTCGCGCTGATGCGCGACGCGGCGGCAGGCCCGTGGCGGGATTATACCCGCCACGCCTTTGTCGAAGGGATGAAGGACGGCACCCTGCCACGCGCGGCGTTCCTGCATTACCTGCGGCAGGACTACCTGTTCCTGGTCCACTTTTCCCGCGCCTGGGCGCTGGCGGTGGTGAAATCCGAAACCCACTCGGAAATGCTGGCAGCCGTCGCGACGGTAAACGCGCTGGTGACCGAGGAAATGCAGCTGCATATTGGCATCTGCGAGGCCGAAGGGATCTCGGGCGACGAGTTGTTTGCCACGGCAGAACGCGCCGAGAACCTTGCCTATACGCGATTCGTGATCGAAGCCGGGTACAGCGGCGATCTGGCCGATCTGCTGGCGGCCCTGGTGCCGTGCGTGATGGGGTATGGTGAGATCGGTACGCGTCTGGCCGGTGAAGCTACATCCGAGACCTATCGCGACTGGATCGACACCTATGCCGGCGAAGAGTATCAGAGCGCCTGTCGCGCGGTAGGAAAGCTGCTTGATCAGGCTCTAACACGGCGTATCGGGGCTGATTTCGCGGCCTCTCCCCGATGGGAACGCTTGTGCCGTACCTTTCGTATCGCAACCGAACTTGAGGCCAGTTTCTGGCAGATGGGCCTGACACCATGACCCCGGCCCCCGATCTGACCATCAGCGGTTCGGCCAGTATTGCCGGCGTGCCTCTGTTCGCGCCGCTGACCCTGTCGCTTGCGGCGGGGCAATGGACCTGCTTGCTGGGGGGATCGGGGGTTGGAAAGACAACCGTACTGCGCCTGATTGCCGGGTTGGAAACCGGGGCCGATTTTATCGGATCGATCACCGCCAATGACGCTCAGCCGGTTGCAGACCGCGTCGCGTATATGGCGCAGGATGACTTGTTGCTGCCTTGGGCGACGGTGGCGCAGAATGTCTCGTTGGGCGCGCGGTTGCGCGGGGAGACCGTCAATCAGGACCGCCGCGAACGCCTGATCCGGCGCATGCGGCTGCAAGATCACATGAGCCGGAAACCGTCCGAGCTGTCGGGCGGTCAGCGTCAGCGCGTGGCGTTGGCCCGCACGCTGATGGAGGATCGCCCAATCGTGCTGCTGGACGAGCCTTTTTCGGCGCTGGACGCCCGTACCCGCGCGGATATGCAGGATCTGGCTGCCGAAGCATTGCAGGGCCGTACCGTTTTGCTGGTGACGCATGATCCGGCCGAGGCCGCGCGGTTGGGCCAGTCCATCGTCGTGATGACCCAAGCCGGGCTGACATCTTGCCAGCCGCCCCATGCCCCGGCGCCGCGCAAGGTCGATGACCTGGAAACGCTGGAAACCCAGGGCGAGCTGTTGCGAATGCTGCGCGAGGATGCGGCATGAAATATCTTTCAGCCCTAGCCGCCACCCTGTTTGCACTTGCGATCTGGCAGGGCATCGTGACTGTGACGGGTCTGCCGAAATTTATCCTGCCGGGGCCGGCCCTGGTGGCCGAGACCTGGTGGCAGAACCGCTGGCTGATCGCCGAACATACCCGGATCACCGCAATCGAAGTGGTGATCGGCCTGTTCTGCGGTACCGTGCTGGGCGTAGTGACCGCGTTGCAACTGGCCAGTTCCCGCGCCGCGCGGGTGCTGGTGCAGCCGATGCTTGTCTTTACGCAGGCGCTGCCGGTTTTTGCCTTGGCACCGCTTTTGACCCTGTGGTTGGGCTATGGGCTTTGGTCCAAGGTGGCGATGGCGGTTCTGATCATCTATTTCCCGATCACTTCGTCCTTTTTCGACGGGCTGATGCGCACGCCTGCGGGCTATCTGGACCTTGCGCGGACCATGCAGGCCAGCAAGCGCAGCGTATTGTGGCACATTCGCATTCCTGCCGCCCTGCCGTCGCTGGCCTCGGGGATGCGGCTGGCCGCGGTTTACGCACCCATCGGGGCGGTGATCGGCGAATGGGTGGGCTCGTCGCAGGGGTTGGGATACCTGATGCTGCTGGCCAATGGCCGTGCCAAGACCGATCTGATGTTTGCCGCGATGCTGACGCTGGGGGTGTTCTCGATCCTTTTGCACCTGATCGTGCGCCGCGCCACGGCCCGCATGGCGGGTGAGGTTCGTTAACCTTTCAGAAACCGATTCTGCGCCAAGGTAAGCGCATGACACAGGACGCCTTTTCCGAAGCACCCATGCTGTTTGACACGGATGAAGCGCCAGCGCAGCCGCTGCCCTCTGGTCGGTTACCCTCCTACATCAAAGACCATCGCAAGCGGCTGCGCGAACGGTTCATGTCCGGCGGGTCGGCTGCGATGCCGGATTATGAGCTGCTGGAACTGGCCCTGTTCCGCTCGATCCCGCGGCAGGATGTGAAACCGCTTGCGCGGGCGCTGATGGATACATTTGGTGACTTCAACCGCGTCCTGACCGCGCCCGAGGAACGGCTGCGCCAGATCAAAGGCGTGGGCGATACGGTGATAACCGACCTGAAAATCATCGAAGCCTGTGCCCATCGCATGGCCCGCGCGCGGGTGATGCAGCGGCATGTGATTTCGGGTTGGGACGCGTTGGTGGACTACTGTCATACAACGATGGCCCACCGCGAAACCGAACAGTTCCGGGTGTTCTATCTGGACCGCAAGAATGTTCTGATCGCGGATGAGGAACAGGCAAAAGGCACCGTTGACCATGTTCCGGTCTACCCGCGCGAGGTCGCCAAACGGGCGTTGGAGCTGAACGCATCGGCTCTGATCCTGGTGCATAACCACCCTTCGGGTGACCCGACCCCGTCGCAATCGGATATCGACATGACGGGCCGGATTCAGGATGCCTGCGTCGCGCTGGGGCTGGTTTTGCATGATCACCTGATCATTGGCAAATCGGCCGAGCTCAGCTTTCGCGCGCAGGGTTATCTGTAGGGGTCATTGCACCCAGACTTCGACCCGACGGTTCGTCTTGCGGCCCCAATCGCTGTCGTCGCAGGCCATGGGCATGGCCTCGCCAAAGCCTTCGACTGTGACATCGACACTATCGGGTATCGCTGTTTCAACCGCGGCCAGCACCTCGTTGCGGACGGTCTTGGCCCGGCGCAATGCAATTTGCGCATTGCCGGCGGCGTTGCCATCCCCGTCGCTGAAACCGGCAAAGGTCAACCGGTGCGCATCCAAAGCCCCCGATTCCAGCGCCTGTGCCAGGATCTGGATATTTGACCGGGATTGCGCGTCGGGGCGCGAAGAGCCGGGCTCGAACCGAAACGACAGTGACAGCCGCGACATCGGTCGCAGGGTCTCGATCATGCGTTGCACCTCGTCGATACCGACCTCAGAAGCACCGGTTGCTATGGCATTTGCCAGACGGTCGCCCTGCAGCCCGATGCGAATGGTCTCTGGCGCCTGATCGACAAAGCCCGCCGCCCGGATCACGCTCTGGGCCTCGTGGCTTTGGGTATAGGCCAGGAACTGGCGTGCAATCTTGGGCAGACGCCTGTCCGGCAGGTACAGAAACATCGGCGCGGTCAGCGGATAGTCTTCGGTCTTGATCGACTGGCGTGTTGCCGTCAGCGCATGGCCGCATCCGCCCGACAGCGGCAACGCCCGCGCCGCGCCGATACCCGCATGGCTGGCGATCCCAAGCGCAAACGGGTCCTCGGACACGGCGCGCACCAGGTCGCTGTTGCGAATGTGGCGTGCATAGGCGTGGTCCAGCGGCGCACCCGGGGGCACAAGCAACTGATCTTCGACAATCTGCGCTAGGCCGGACCCGGCATCCGGCAGATAGAGGGCGATTGGCGCATCCGGCCCGCCCAGATCGGACCAGTTGCCGGTTTCGCCGGTCAGAACGCGCGCCAGGTCCTGCACCGAGATCTGCCGGACCGGATTTTCCGGTGCCACGATCGGGACCATCGCGTCCAGCGCCAGAACCCGCGACCGCCGAACGCGCGTCAGATCGCCCAACCCGGCCTCACGCGCCGCTGCAATCTCGGCCGGGCGGACTTCGCGCAGTGCCAGCACGATATCGGTTTCGTCGGCCGTCAGATCGGCAAAGCCCTGTTCGGTATCTGCGGCGCGAAAGATCAGCCGTCCCAGCGGTGCCTGTCGGCCCGATTGGTGCAGGGCATAGGCAAACTGCCCATCCCCAAGATCAGAGCGGCTTGCCGTCAGGTCTTCGTGGTGGGCAAACCCGTCGATCAGGGCGGGCAAAAGTGCCTCGGCCATGACGGATGCGCCGGAAAACCGTATCTCGGCAACAAAATCGGTGAGGCTGGGGCAGGCGGGTCCATCGCAGGTGACGCCCGATCCGTCCACGGTCAACTCACCGAACTGGGTATCGACGCGGTAAAATTCGCCGTCATACCCCAGCAAGGTGCCAGTCACTTCGACCTTGCCGTCATGCGAGGTCAGCGCGATATCTTGCGCGTCGGCGGGGGAAATACCTGCCAGGAACGACACCGCCACGGATGCCGCGTAAAGAATTCTCATGTGGGACCGTTCGCCTGCCTGCGGGTTACTTTGCGGCGATTGTCAGGTCTTGGAACAGATTATTCAACACCAGAAAGTCATTCCCTGATCCGCAGTCCGGCAGGGTCAGCGTCAGGTCGCGCGACCGCAGTCGCCGGTCGGATCGCAACTCCAGCGACTGAACGCTCAGATCGCGACCGCAATTGGCCTCGGTGACTTCGGCCTCGACGGTCAGGGCGACCGTCCCGGACTGATCGGCGCTGCCTGCGGGAAAAGAGTAGAGTTCCACATTCTTCGCCTGCCCCGCATCGGCCAGACCAAGATGGACAACCTGTCCGGTGCTGTCGGTTTCTGAGTTGGCCCAGACATGACCCGCCTGGCCATAGCCGGCGCCAAATTCCAGCGCATGCAGTTGCAGGTCCGTGTCGCCGTGCCATTGCAAGGCGATCCGTTCAAACTCGGCAATATCGGGGATATGCGTCGTGGCCGCAGTTCCGACCTTGTCGTCGAAAGAAACCAGGAAGATGGCATATTCCGACAGGGCGGGAATGGTGACATCCAGATTGCCGCGCGCGTCGGTCATGCCGGTAAAGGTCATGCCGCTGTGGTGCAGTTCGACCGCCTGATCGCCATTGCACGGGGCCTTGACCGTTAACCGGGCCGAGGCATTCGGGGCCGCAAAGGCGCGCGCGCTGATGGCGCAATTCACCTGAGGCTTTGCCTGCGATTGTTCGGGACGCACGGTGCGCCGTGTCGGCAGGGCTGCGCCATCGCCGCTGTCCCGCGACGGGGAAGAGGACGTCAGCACGATACCCTGAAGGCCAGCGATAACCGCGCCCTCGCCACTGGTGGCAGCCATGGCATGACGGGTTTCACCGGTGTCCGGCTGGGCGGCCGAACCGTTTTGCATCAGGTAACCGATGGCAAGGGCACAAAAGACTGTGCCACCCATGGTCACGTAGTTTCTCACAACAAACAAGACACCCTCCCCAGTTGAAGGAGCGAGTCGCACTCTCGTTAACAATCGCGGCATATATGTGGCCGCGCGACGGAGTCATTATGTCCGAATTTGGATTGACCCTAGGTCAGTCGGCCATGGCAGTGTTTGAATTTCTTGCCCGAGCCGCAGGGACATTTGTCATTGCGGGACGGGTTGCCCCAGGTCGAGGGGTCGTCTTCGACGAATCCGGGGCGCGGATCGCCCGAGGCCTCGGCTTCGGCGATGGCTTCGGCTTTGTCCGCGGCCTTTTGAACCTGGGCTTGCTGGGCCTGCATCTGCGCCAGCATTTCCCGCTGTTCTTCCTCGGTCAGCGGGCGCACGCGCGCCAGTTGCTGGGTCACGGTTTCGCGCAAGGAATCCAGCATGGTTTCGAACAGCTGGAAGCTTTCGTTCTTGTATTCATTCAGCGGGTCGCGCTGTGCATAACCGCGGAACCCCACGACCGAGCGCAGGTGTTCCAGCGTCAAGAGATGCTCGCGCCATTTGCCGTCGATCGTGTTCAGAAGAACCTGCTTTTCGATGTTGCGCATGTTCTCGGGGCCGAAGGCTGCGGCTTTCTGGGCCATCATCTCGTCGGCGGCCTTGATCAGGCGGCTGCGCACCTCGTCGTCATCCACTCCTTCTTCGGCGGCCCAGTCCTGAACCGGAACGTCGATATTCAGCTTTTCCTTGACCGCCGCGTGCAGACCATCGGTGTCCCACTGGTCGGCATAGGTTTTGGGCGGCATGAATTCGTCGATCAGGTCGTCGATGACCTGTTCGCGCATGTCCGAGACGATCTCGGACAGGTCGTCCGAGGACATGATCTCGCGCCGCTGGCTAAAGACCACCTTACGCTGGTCGTTCATCACATCGTCGAATTTCAGAACGTTCTTGCGCATGTCAAAGTTGCGGCCTTCGACCTTGGATTGCGCGCGTTCCAGGGACTTGTTCACCCAAGGGTGCACGATGGCTTCGCCCTCTTTCATGCCCAGGGTGGTCAGAACCTTGTCCAGCCGCTCTGATCCAAAAATGCGCATCAGGTCGTCTTCGAGGCTGAGGTAGAACACCGTCCGGCCCGGATCGCCCTGACGGCCCGAGCGACCACGCAGCTGGTTGTCGATGCGGCGGCTTTCATGCCGTTCCGAGGCCATGACATAGAGCCCGCCGGCCTCAAGCACCTTTTGCTTTTCCTCGGCGTGGCGTTCCGTTTCCCTGGCGCGCAGCTCTGCGGGGTCGGCATCGGGGTTCTCCGCCAGGGCCTGCAGCACTTTCATTTCGACATTGCCGCCCAGCTGGATATCCGTACCGCGCCCGGCCATGTTGGTGGCGATCGTCACGGCCCCCAGACGCCCGGCTTCGGCAACGATCTGGGCCTCTTGTTCATGCTGGCGGGCGTTCAGGACGTTGTGCTGCACACCTTCCTTGGTCAAAAGCTGGCTCAGGACTTCGGATTTCTCGATCGAGGTGGTGCCGACAAGGACAGGCTGGCCTTTGGCGCTGGCCTCTTTGGTTTCCTTGATCATGGCGCCATATTTCTCGGCGGCGGTCCGATAGACCTGGTCGTCTTCATCGACGCGGGCGATGGGCCTGTTGGTCGGAACCTCGACCACGCCCAGACCGTAGATTTCGGCAAATTCCTCGGCCTCGGTCAGCGCGGTGCCGGTCATGCCGCCCAGCTTGTCATACAGGCGGAAATAGTTCTGGAAGGTCACGCTGGCCAGGGTGACGTTTTCAGGTTGAATGGCCACGCCTTCCTTGGCCTCGATGGCCTGGTGCAGACCTTCGGACAGGCGGCGTCCGGGCATCATGCGGCCGGTAAATTCGTCGATCAGTACGACATTGCCGTCACGCACGATATAATCCTTGTCGCGCTGGAACAGCTTGTGCGCGCGCAGACCCTGGTTGACATGGTGGACCACGGTAGTGCTTTCGGGATCGTAAAGCGAATGCCCTTCGGGGATCAGCCCGGCCTCCAGCAGCATCTGTTCAAGGAATTCATTGCCCTCATCAGTAAAGGTCACGCTGCGCGCTTTTTCGTCCACCGCATAGTGATCGTCCTGCAGCGACGGGATCAGCGCATCAATCGCGGTATACAGATCCGACCGGTCCTGGGACGGGCCGGAAATGATCAGCGGCGTCCGCGCCTCGTCGATCAGGATCGAATCCACCTCGTCGACAATCGCGAAATTGTGGTATTTCTGATACACCTCGTTCAGGTCCGACTTCATGTTGTCCCGCAGGTAGTCGAAGCCCAATTCGTTATTGGTGGCATAGGTCACGTCACAGGCATAGGCGGCCTTTTTCTCGGCATCGGGCTGGCCCGACCATATGACGCCGGTGGTCATACCCAATGCGCCGAACACTTTGCCCATCCACTCGGCGTCGCGCTTGGCCAAGTATTCGTTCACCGTAACGACATGCACGCCCTTGCCGGTCAGCGCGTTCAGGTAAGCCGGGAAGGTTGCAACCAGCGTCTTGCCTTCACCCGTTTTCATTTCCGAGATATTGCCCTGGTGCAGAAAGATGCCGCCCATCAGCTGCACGTCAAAGCCCCGCAGACCCAGCGCGCGCTTGGCGCCTTCGCGGACATTGGCAAAGGCCTCGGGCAGCAGGTTGTCCAGGCTTTCGCCATCCAGCGCGCGTTTGCGCAGCTCGGCGGTCTTTTCGATCAGGCCTTCATCCGACAGCTTTTCGAACTCTGGCTCCAGCGCATTGATCTTTTCGACCAGCGGGCGGGTCGCCTTGATCTTGCGGTCGTTCGGTGTTCCGAACACCTTTTTGGCGAGCGTTCCGAGTCCCAGCATGTTCACTCCAGCGGATCTGTTCTTGTCTTGGTTGCGACAGGCTTGCCCACCTTGCGCGCAACCCATAGATACGGGGGGAGAAAGGCGGCCCTGTCCAAGGCTTCAAGGCGATGTAAGCGGCAGGTTCTGAAGTGTCAACGCCGCGCCCTGTCGCGGCAAAGAAATAGGATGATTCCATGCCCAAAGGCCTCACTTTTCTGCCATCGCTGGCTCTTGCTGCCGTGATGGCGCTGCCCCTTGCTGCCGAAACCAAGCCTGACGCGGGCACGGTTGTCGCGCGGGTCAACGGGGATGAGATCACATTGGGTCACGTTCTGGCGGCGTCTGCCAACCTGCCGCAGGATTACCTGAACCTGGAAGACGAGGTTCTGTACGAATTTGTTCTCGAACAGCTTATCCAGCAGCAATTGCTGAGCCAGCAGCAACAAGAGCTGAGCGATCTGCACACGCTGATGCTGGACAATGAGACACGCTCGTTGCGCGCGGTTCAGACAGTCAACGAGATTACGGAGGCCGATGTGACGGACGCGGCGATCAGGGCCGCATATGACGCCGAGTTTGCCGAATTTGAAGGGGCGCCCGAATATGACGCCAGCCATATCCTTGTAGAAAGCGAGGACGAGGCCAAGGCGATCAAGGCCATGCTGGATGATGGCGCGGATTTCGCCGAGCTGGCCCGCGAAAAATCCACCGGCCCGTCAGGCCCGAATGGCGGTGCGCTGGGATGGTTCGGCGCAGGCCGGATGGTGCCCGAATTCGAAGCCGCCGTCGTGTCGCTGGATGTCGGCGAGGTATCCGAGCCCGTCCAAACCCAGTTTGGCTGGCATGTCGTTACCCTGAATGACACGCGCAAAACACAGGCCCCGGCCTTTGAAGACATTCGCGAGCAACTGGCCCAGAGCGTCCGCCAAAGCGCCGTCCAGGCCCGCATTGACGAGCTTGCCGAACAGGGCGAGGTCGAGCGCCCGGCACCCGAGGGGTTTGGCCCCGAAGTGGTGCGCCAGTTGGACCTTATTCAGGAGTAATCCCGGTGGCGACGATCACGAAGGTATCGCCGCTGGCACCAGCGGCCTTTCCCAAGCTGCCCGCAATTGACGGGGTCCGTTTTGCCACTGTCGAGGCAGGGGTCCGCTATCAGGGGCGCACCGATGTCATGCTGGCCGTGCTGGACCCCGGCACCGCCGTGGCGGGTGTTTTCACCCGCTCGGCCACCCGCGCGGCGCCGGTTCTGGATTGTCAGGCAAAGATCGGCGGACCCAATGAGGGCCCGGCGGCGATCCTTGTGAATTCGGGCAATGCCAATGCCTTTACCGGTCACCATGGTCAGACCTCGGTGTCCGAGGTGACGCAAGCCGTGTCCAAGGCCTCCGGCGTGCCGGTCGAACGGGTCTTTACCTCGTCCACGGGTGTGATCGGCGAGCCGCTGTCCCATGACCGCATCATAGCCAAGCTGGAGAACCTGAAATCCGGCCTCAGCCGTCACGCGATCGAAGACGCGGCGCGCGCCATCATGACCACGGACACGTTCCCCAAGGGCGCATCGGCGCAGGTCGAGATTGAGGGAAAAACAGTCTCTATCGCGGGGATCGCAAAGGGATCCGGTATGATCGCGCCTGATATGGCGACGATGCTGGTCTATATCTTCACCGATGCGCAGGTGGAACAAACTGCGTTGCAGGCGCTGCTGGGTGCGCAGACAGACCGGACGTTCAACTGCATCACAGTGGACAGCGATACCTCGACCTCGGATACGCTGCTTTTGAGCGCAACCGGGGCGTCAGGGGTTGATGCAACCGGCAACGCGGCCTTTGCCGAGGCGTTGGAAACCGTCATGCTGGATCTGGCGCATCAAGTGGTCCGTGATGGTGAAGGGGCCACCAAATTTGTCGAGATACGCGTGACCGGGGCCGCGTCGGACGCCGATGCCAAGACACATGGTCTGGCCATCGCCAATTCACCGCTGGTCAAGACCGCTATTGCGGGCGAAGACCCCAACTGGGGCCGTGTGGTCATGGCCATCGGCAAATCAGGTGCCGCCGCTGACCGCGACCTTCTGAGTATTTCCTTCGGTGATATTCTGGTTGCGGAAAAAGGCTGGGTCAGCCCCGATTATCGCGAGGAAGACGCGGCCGCCTATATGAAAGGTCAAGACCTTGTGATCGCAGTCGATCTTGGGCTTGGTTCCGGGCGTTCCACTGTCTGGACCTGCGATCTGACCCACGGATATATCGAGATCAACGCGGATTACCGGTCGTGAAAACAATCCTTGTCTCTGCCGTAGCCCTGATCGACATCGAGGGCCGCGTCCTGCTGGCGCAACGCCCCGAGGGCAAATCCATGGCTGGTCTGTGGGAGTTTCCCGGCGGCAAGATCGAACCGGGTGAAACCCCCGAGGCCGCCTTGATCCGTGAATTGCACGAGGAGCTTGGCATCGACACCTGGGCGTCCTGCCTGGCCCCGCTGACCTTTGCCAGCCACAGCTACGATGATTTTCACCTGCTGATGCCGCTTTTTGCCTGCCGCAAATGGGACGGTATTCCGCAAGCCCGCGAAGGTCAGGCCCTGAAATGGGTCCGCGCAAATGATCTGCGCAATTATCCGATGCCTGCCGCCGATGTGCCGCTGATTCCGATACTGCGGGATTGGTTGTAGGACCGGGCGCGCCGATCTGGGGGCCTTGGTTCTCTGGAACGGGGACTAGGCCAAAAGTACGCCTCTCGAAATCGTGGCAACCGTGTTATCGTGCCGCGTGGGAGGATCGGTGCCTTGACCGAACGGCGGCACGTCGAAGAGATAGAGAGGGTGCTGGAGGGCAGCCAGACCGGGCGCGACAGCCAGGTTTCGGCGTCGTGGCGGCGCTGTGTCGAACTCTACGGCATGGACCCTCTGCGCAACGACCCGGCCCATATCGTGACCGAAAGCGAGCTGCGCGATCACCGGCAGCAGGCGGAATGGATGATTTCCGCGGCGCGGTCGGGTCTGCAAAGCCTGTTTCGTCAGGTTGCGGGGCAGAATTACGTCCTGCTTCTGACCGATGAACAGGGCGTCTGTGTCGACTTTTTCGGCGATGACCTGTTTCTTGATGAGCTTCGGGGCGCGGGGCTTTATCTTGGTTCGAACTGGTCGGAAGACCTGGCCGGTACCTGCGGCGTCGGGGCCTGTATCGTGACACGGGAACCCGTGACCATCCATCAGGACGATCACTTTGGCAACGCTCATACGGCGCTGTCATGTACTGCCGCGCCCATCTTTGACAGCCTTGGAAAACTGACGGCGGTTCTGGATATTTCGCTTTTGCGGTCCCCAACCGCCAAAAGCAGCCAGAACCTTGCCATGTCCCTGGTGACCACTGCCGCCCGGCGCGTCGAGATGGCCAACCTGATGGCCGAAAGCCGCCGCGACTGGGTGTTGCGCCTGTCGTCCAGCCCCGAATTCCTGGACGTCGACCCCGAGGTTGCGGTGCGGCTGGACGGCACCGGCAAGGTCATCGGGTATACACGCGGCGTTCGAAAACTGTTTCCCGACGGTGCGCCTATTCTCGGTCAGCGCATAGACGAGGTTTTGGGGCTGACAGTGGACGATCTGCCGGACCTGATGCGCGACCGGCCCACCGAAGAGCGGATTGTCGAAATGCGCGACGGCGGGGCATTATTTGGCCACGCCATTTCCCCACAGGTGCCACGGCGGCCGGGCAGTGGCCGCCAGCGCAGCGGTGTTCTGGCCGGATTGGCCGGAAACGATGCACATATGGAACGGCTTTTGACGCAGGCGGAAAAGCTTGCCGGAACCGCCGTGCCGCTGCTGATTGCCGGAGAGACCGGCGCGGGCAAGGGACGGCTGGCGCGCGCCATCCACATGGCCGGAAAAACGAACGGTTTCCTGACCATCGACTGCGGCGGCTTGGCGCCGGAGGCTTTGCAGGCGACCTGTGACACTGCGACGGGGCCCACGACGCTTGTGCTGCGCCGTCTTGAGGAGCTGCCCGAAAAGACCGCGAATGCCCTGACCGCAATCCTTGACCGAAAGACCGAGCTGCGCCCGGTATCAACGACCTGTCAGGACCCTGCCGAGCTTGCTTTGCCGCGACCGCTGTTTCACCGGTTGGCCGGGGGAATTCTGGCCTTGCCGCCGCTGCGTCAAAGGCAGGATCTGGGCTGGCTGATCGACCGGTTGCTGCGTCGCCGGGCAACCGATGACATAAGGCTGTCGCCAGCGGCGCGGGTCGATTTGCTGGGGCGATCCTGGCCAGGCAATTTCCGCGAACTTGAACAGGCGCTGGACATTGCCATCGCGCTGTGCGGGGGGGCGGTGATTGATGTGACGGACCTGCCTCCTCGGGTCGAGGCGGCGGCAGGGTCAGAAGAGTCGCTGGAACAGATACTGGAGGCGTGCGACTGGAACATGTCGCGCGCGGCGCGGCGTCTTGGTGTCAACCGGTCCACCATCCTGCGCCGGATGCGCAAATCCGGGTTGCACCCCCCGGCCTGACGTGTTGCGCGGCGTTGCGTATGCAACATGCGGCAGTGCAGCACGCCCTTTTTTCAACAAACGCGTCAAATGCCAATAGCTGAAGCGCAATCCCCGCTGGAATACTTGGCTCTGCAAGATACGCTCAGAGGAGGAGACGCGATGCTTGACGCAACTGTTGTGAATCGCACGCAGGACGTGCTCGACACGTTGAACGCGGCACTGGAGAACACTGACATTGAAGCCGCCACGGCGCTGTTTGCGACCGATTGCTATTGGCGCGACCTGGTGTCTGTTTCCTGGAACCTGAAGACGGTCGAAGGCCCCCAAGGCGTGGCCGACATGCTGTCCCGGCAGCTGGACAAGACCCGCCCCGGACAATTCGCCTTGCAGGACGGAGAGATGCCGACCGAAGAGGGTGGTATCACGACCGCCTGGATCACCTTTGAAACCAAAGTTGGGCGCGGATGGGGGCTGATCCGGATCAGGGACGGCCAGATCTGGACATTGCTGACCGCCCTGCAAGAGTTGAAGGGCTTTGAGGAATCGCGCGGCAAACGGCGCCCGATGGGGGCGGAACACGGCAGCCGCAAAAACCGGTCGACCTGGAAAGAGCGCCGCGATGCGGAAGAAGCTTCGCTTGGATATGATACCCAGCCATATACGGTGATTATCGGCGGTGGTCAGGGCGGTATCGCGCTGGGCGCGCGCCTGCGCCAGCTTGGTGTTCCGACCATCGTTCTGGACAAGCACAACAAACCCGGAGATCAGTGGCGCAGCCGGTACAAGTCTCTGTGCCTGCATGATCCGATCTGGTACGACCACCTGCCATATATCAAGTTCCCCGACAATTGGCCGGTGTTTACGCCCAAGGACAAGGTCGGTGACTGGCTTGAGATGTACACCAAGGTGATGGAGATCAACTATTGGACCCGGTCCGAGGTGACCAAGGCCGCCTTTGACGCGGATGCGGGCCACTGGACCGTAGAGGTCAACCGAGACGGCGAGAAGGTCACGCTCAATCCCACGCAGCTGGTTCTTGCGACGGGCATGTCAGGCAAGATGAACATGCCCGAGTTTCCGGGTATGGACAGGTTCAAGGGCACCATCCAGCATTCGTCCCAGCATCAGGGGCCTGATGCCTGGACGGGCAAGAAGGTCGTCGTCGTGGGGTCCAACAACTCGGCCCATGACATCTGTGCTGCCCTCTGGGAAGCCGATGCCGATGTGACGATGGTCCAGAGGTCTTCGACCCATATCGTCCGGTCGGATACGCTGATGGATATCGGGCTGGGCGCGCTGTATTCCGAGGATGCCGTGGCCAACGGGGTGACGACGGAAAAGGCCGACATGATCTTTGCCTCTTTGCCCTATCGGATCATGCATGAGTTCCAGATACCGCTGTATGACCAGATGCGCGAGCGGGATGCCGCATTCTATGACGGGCTTGAGAAGGCCGGGTTCAAATTGGACTGGGGCGATGACGGGTCAGGTCTGTTCATGAAATACCTGCGGCGCGGGTCGGGATATTACATCGACGTAGGCGCCAGCCAGTTGATCATTGACGGTGAGGTCGGCCTGGTTCAGGGGCAGGTCGATCACTTTGACGAAGATGCCGTCGTTCTGGCCGATGGCACACGGCTTGAGGCTGATCTTGTGGTGATGGCCACGGGCTTTGGCTCGATGAATGGCTGGGCCGCCGACCTCATCAGCCAAGAGGTTGCGGACAAGGTGGGCAAGGTGTGGGGCCTTGGCTCGGACACCACGAAAGACCCCGGACCGTGGGAAGGCGAACAGCGCAACATGTGGAAACCGACCCAGCAGGAAAACCTGTGGTTTCACGGCGGCAACCTGCACCAGTCGCGGCACTATTCGCTGTATCTTGCGCTGCAGCTGAAAGCGCGTCTGGAGGGGCTGGATACTCCGGTCTACGGCTTGCAGGACGTGCATCACCTGGCGTGACGCCAAATGGAAACGACGCGCGCCCGGCCAGGTCAGGCCGGGCGTTTTTCATCTGGCTTGGTGCGGTGTCGCGGATGGCGTATTGGGATGCGCCTGGCACAAGTCTCGCGTTCATGCGTATTGAATGATTACGGCTTCGAAGTCTTCGGCGCTGGTCACCACCGTGTGGTGGCCCTTGCCTGATTTGTCTTCCATGTGCCACACGTCCCCCGGCCCGATCTCGCGCGTGTCGCCGTCACTTGCCGTGACCTTCACGGCCCCTTGCAGGCAAACCAGCTTTTGGGTGACCGGGGTCGGGTGGATCGGCTCGTTCCACCCTGCTTTCAGCCGCAGGAACATCATGTTCGTGACGGGCTCTGGGTCCGAGATTTCGATTTTCTCGGCCGGGGGTGCAAAGCGGCGCTCGGTCAGGGTTACATCCACATCGACCCAATGGCTGTCGCCGTCAGGATCGCAAAACAGCTTGTGAAACTTCATTTCGAACGCCCTTCGGTTCAGGTGACATTGACCAACATGATACGCGAGGACCGCACTGGTCCAAATACCGGCGGGATCGCTGGCGCCGTCCCGTGCCTGCCAAGACATCGTCTGCGGGCTGTTACAATTCGTAAGAATTGAGAAAACATCAGGAAAAAATTGACGTTGATCGTGCCCCTGCCCCTTGATCGGGGCAATGGCGTTCGGGCTGCGGCCCAATACCGCCATTTCCGGCCCGGAGGAGGGGCCGGATGGGGAGGAGAAAAAGATTGGCTCAGACGCAGTCAGGTGCCGAAGGGATGATGTCCCTTCCGGCGCTGTTACACCGCAATGCGGCGCAGTTCGGGGATGCCCCGGCCTATCGGGAAAAGGAATTCGGGATCTGGCAATGCTGGACCTGGTCCGAGGCGGCCGCTGAAATCCGCGCCCTGGCGCTTGGTTTTCTGGAAATCGGCGTCGAAAAGGGCGACCACATCGCGGTGATCGGCCGCAACCGTCCGGCCCATTACTGGTCGATGGTTGCCGCGCAAATGGTCGGCGCGATCCCGGTGCCGCTGTATCAGGACGCGGTTGCCGAAGAAATGACCTATGTGATGGAGCATTGCGGGGCGAAATACGTCGTCTGCGGTGATCAGGAACAGGTCGACAAGGTCATCGAGATTCAGGAAAAAGTGCATCAGATCAAGCACATCCTTTATACCGACAAGCGCGGTATGCGGAAATACGACCATTCCCAGATGAACGCGCTGGATGACATCAAGGCCGAGGGCAGCGCCGGTCACGCGCGGTTTGACGCCGAGTTGGACAAGCGCATCGCGGCCATCACCTATGACGATACCTGTGTGATGCTTTATACCTCGGGCACCACGGGCAAACCCAAGGGTGTGGTTCTGTCGAACCGCAACGTCATCGAAAGTGCCAAGAATTCCGCGGAATTCGACCGTCTGTCGCGGAACGAGGACATCCTGTCCTATCTGCCGATGGCCTGGGTTGGTGATTTCATCTTTTCCATCGGTCAGGCCTATTGGTGCGGCTTCTGCGTCAACTGCCCCGAAAGCGCCGACACGATGATGACCGACCTGCGCGAGATTGGGCCGACCTATTTCTTTGCCCCGCCCCGCGTGTTCGAGACCCAGCTGACCAATGTGATGATCCGGATGGAGGATGCGGGCAAGCTGAAGCAGCGGATGTTCCACCACTTCATGGCACATGCCAAAAAGGTCGGTGGACTGTTGCTGGACGGCAAGCCGGTGGGCTTTGGCGACCGTATGAAATATGCGCTGGGCAACCTGCTTGTTTACGGCCCGCTCAAGGATACGCTGGGCTATGGCCGGTTCCGCGTGGGTTACACGGCGGGCGAGGCGATCGGGCCGGAAATCTTTGATTTCTATCGCTCGCTGGGTATCAACCTCAAACAGCTTTATGGTCAGACCGAAGCGACCGTCTTTATCACGCAACAGCCGGATGGCGAGGTGCGCGCAGATACGGTCGGTGTTCCGGCCCCTGCGGTCGAGTTGAAGATCGACGACAAGGGCGAGATCCACTACCGATCGCCCGGCGTGTTTGTCGAGTATTACAACAACCCGGATTCCACCGCCTCGACCAAGGATGCCGAAGGCTGGGTGGCCACCGGCGATGCCGGGTTCATCGAGGAAAGCAGCGGCCACCTGCGGATTATCGACCGCGCCAAGGACGTTGGCAAAATGGCCGACGGGTCGATGTTTGCGCCGAAATATGTCGAGAACAAGCTGAAGTTCTATCCCGATATTCTGGAAGTGGTCCTGTTCGGAAACGGCAAGGATCGCTGCGTCGCCTTCATCAATATCGACCTGACTGCGGTGGGCAACTGGGCCGAGCGGAACAACGTGGCCTATGCGTCCTACCAGGAACTGGCGGGCCATCCACGTGTGTTAGAGACAATCAAATCCCATGTGGAAGAGGTCAACAAATCGGTCGCGGCGGATGAAATTCTGTCGGGCTGCCAGGTGCATCGCTTTGTTGTTCTGCACAAGGAGCTGGACGCCGATGACGGTGAGATGACCCGCACGCGAAAGGTGCGGCGCGGGTTCGTCGAGGAGAAATTCCAGGACATCATCGACGCGCTTTATGACGGGTCCGCGCAGATCTCGACCACCACCGAAGTGACCTATGAGGATGGTCGCAAGGGGTCGATCAGCGCCACGCTGCAGATTGTCGATGCGCCGGTTGTGCCAGTGGGCCAGCACAAGGTGGCGGCGGAATGAGGGGCCGTTACGCGCCGCGCGGCCTGCCGTCCTGTATTTGCTCAAGTCAGGGAGTGACTGATGCTGGATAATCCCGAAGGATATGTCACCGAAGACGGCCGCAAGATCGGCGGTGTGGTGATGGAGATGAAAAACATCACCCTGCGCTTTGGCGGCGTGGTGGCGATCAAGGATATCTCGTTTGACATCCGCGAGGGCGAGATTCGCGCGATCATCGGGCCGAACGGCGCGGGCAAGTCCTCGATGCTGAACGTGATTTCGGGCTTTTATGTCCCGCAGGAAGGCGAGGTTTGGTTCCACGGCGCCAAGCGCCCGCAGATGCGACCCTTTGAGGTGGCGCAGCAGGGCATCGCGCGGACCTTCCAGAACATCGCCCTGTTCGAAGGCATGAGCGTTCTGGACAACGTCATGACCGGGCGGTTGAGTTTCATGAAGACCAACATCCTTCAGCAGGCGATGTGGAAGGGAAAGGCCGAGGCGGAAGAGGTTGAAAACCGCGAGGCGGTCGAAAAGATCATCGACTTTCTGGAAATTCAGCACATTCGCAAAACGCCCGTGGCGCGTTTGCCCTATGGCTTGAAAAAGCGGGTGGAACTGGCCCGCGCGCTGGCAGCCGAACCCAAGCTGTTGCTGCTGGACGAGCCGATGGCGGGCATGAACGTCGAGGAAAAAGAGGACATGAGCCGCTTTATCCTGGACGTGAATGACGAATTCGGCACGACCATCGCTCTGATCGAGCATGACATGGGCGTGGTGATGGACCTGAGCGACCGCGTGGTCGTGATGGATTACGGCAAGAAGATCGGCGACGGCACACCCGACGAGGTGCGCAACAACCAGGAAGTCATCGACGCCTATCTGGGGGTCAGCCATGACTGAGCACCGCAGGAATTTGAGGGGAGGCGCAGATGCCTGATCAGTTGATTTTCGCGATGGAGGTCTTTCTGAACGGCCTCATGGCCGGGGTCCTTTATGCGCTGGTGGCGCTGGGTTTTGTTCTGATCTACAAGGCTTCGGGGATTTTCAACTATGCCCAGGGTGTTATGGCCCTGTTCGCAGCGATGACCCTGGTGGGGATCATGAATGGGCAGGTGCCCTTTGCCCATCTGATCAACGCGATATTCGGCACCCATGTCCACTATTTCGGCTGGAATGTGCCGGCCTTGGTGGCGATTGTCCTGACCATGGGCGTGATGGTGTTGCTTGCCTGGTGCGTGCAGCGTTTCGTGATGCGGCACCTGGTCGGGCAAGAGCCGATCATCCTGTTCATGGCCACAATCGGCCTGGCCTATTTCCTGGAAGGCGTGGCCGACCTGATGTGGGGGTCCGAGATCAAGACGCTGGATGTGGGCCTGCCGCAGGGCATCAACCTGTGGATCGACGAGTCGACCTTCAACATCTTCGGCTATGGGTTCTTCATCGACAATCTCGACATCGTGGCGACGGTGATTGCCGCGCTGCTGGTGGCCGCGCTGGTGGCTTTCAGCCAGTATACCAAGCAGGGCCGCGCCATGCGGGCCGTGGCCGATGACCATCAGGCCGCGCTGTCGGTTGGCATCTCGCTGAACTTCATCTGGGTCATGGTCTGGTCGGTGGCCGGGTTCGTGGCGCTGGTCGCGGGCATCATGTGGGGCACCAAGTCGGGCGTGCAGTTCTCGCTGTCGCTGATCGCGCTCAAGGCGCTGCCGGTTCTGATGCTGGGCGGGTTCACCTCGATCCCCGGCGCCATTGTGGGCGGGCTGATCATCGGTGTGGGCGAGAAGCTGTTCGAGTTCGCCGTGGGCCCACTGGTCGGCGGCGCGACCGAGAACTGGTTCGCCTATGTGCTGGCGCTGATCTTTCTCGTGTTCCGGCCGCAGGGCCTGTTCGGCGAGAAGATCATCGAGAGGGTGTAGGCCGTGACCAAGCTGATCGCCATCATCAACGTCATCGCATGGGCGGGGTTCTGGGCCTTTGGGTATATCGCCCTCACCTCGGACGATCTGACCAGCGGTCAGCTGACCATCGCGGCGATCCTGGCCTTTGCAGGGCTGATCATGGGCCTTCTGGCTTATTTGAAACTGGTCCGCGCGTCAGAGGCGAGCGGATATGCCAAAGGGTCCAACCAACTGGACGCCGCGACCCGGAACCGGGCGCAGGAAGAATGGGGAAAGTAAGACATGTTCTATCGTGAGGCAGGAGATTTCAAAACCTCCTACAGGGACGACAACCAGACTTTCCCGATCAAGTTCGACCGGTATCGGTATTACGTCGTGCTGGCTGTGGCGTTCGGGATCATCCCGTTCATCATCAATGATTACTGGGCCAACGCCCTGCTGCTGCCCTTTCTGATCTATGCCATTGCGGCGATCGGGCTGAACATTCTGGTGGGCTATTGCGGGCAGGTCAGCCTGGGGACCGGCGGGTTCATGGCCGTAGGGGCCTATGCCTGCTACAAGCTGATGACTGCCTTTCCCGACGTGTCGATGTTCGTCCATGTGGTTCTGGCGGGCGGGATCACGGCCATCGTGGGCGTGCTGTTCGGCCTGCCAAGCCTTCGGATCAAGGGCTTTTACCTTGCCGTGGCCACGCTGGCAGCGCAGTTCTTCCTGGTGTGGTTGTTCAACAGGGTGCCGTGGTTCTACAACTACTCGGCCTCGGGGCAGATCAACGCGCCCGAGCGTGACGTGTTCGGAATCATCATCACCGGTCCCAACGCGCCGGCCTGGGCCACCTATCTGTTCTGCCTGATCTTCCTGACCCTCAGTGCGATCATCGCGCGGAACCTGACGCGGGGCACCACGGGCCGGACATGGATGGCGATCCGCGACATGGACATCGCCGCCGAGATCATCGGCGTGAACCCGTTGCGCGCCAAGCTCAGCGCCTTTGCTGTCAGCTCGTTCTTTGTGGGCGTGTCGGGTGCGCTGTTCTTTGCCATCTACCTGGGCGCGGTCGAGGTGGGCGAGGCCTTCGGCATCCAGAAATCCTTCCTGGTGCTGTTCATGGTCATCATCGGGGGGCTGGGCTCGATCTTCGGATCCTTTGCCGGCGCGGCCTTCCTGGTCCTGCTGCCGGTGGTACTCAAGGTTGTGGGGGCCGACTTGCTGGGCTGGCCCACCGATATCGTGGCGCATCTGCAATTGGTGATCGTGGGCGGGCTGATTGTCCTGTTCCTGATCCTCGAACCACATGGGCTGGCGCAATTGTGGCGCGTGGCGAAAGAGAAACTCAGACTATGGCCGTTCCCGCACTAGGGGCAGGCCCAATCAAAAAGCAGGGCGTCAAGCCCGGATCACATCGGACAAACCAAGGGAGGAGACACCCGATGAAGAAACAACTGGCAACCATGGCGCTGGGCGCCCTGATGGCTGCAGGTCCGGCTATGGCCGACCTCGTGTTCCCGTCGCTCAGCTATCGGACCGGGCCATATGCCGCGGGTGGCATCCCGTTCGCGGACGGCTATGCTGACTATTTCACGCTGCTGAACGAGCGTGACGGCGGCATCGGCGGCGTTCCGGCCAAGGTCATCGAATGCGAAACCGGCTATAACACCGAGAAAGGTGTGGAATGTTATGAATCGACCAAGGGCGAAGGCGCGCTGGTCTATCAGCCATTGTCGACCGGCATCACCTATCAGCTGATCCCCAAGACCACAGCCGATAACATCCCGATGCATACGATGGGTTATGGCCGCACCTCGGCCAAGAATGGCGACGTGTTCAGCCACACGTTCAACTATCCGGCCAACTATTGGGACGGTGCGTCGGGCGCGATCAACTATCTGCTGGAAGAAAACGGCGGCGACCTGAGCGGCAAGAAAATCGCGCTGGTCTATCACAACTCGGCCTATGGCAAGGAACCGATCCGCACGCTGGAAGAGCTGTCGGCAAAGCACGGTTTCGAGCTGGTCGCGCTGCCCGTGGATCATCCGGGCCAGGAGCAGAAATCCCAGTGGCTGCAAATCCGCCGCGATCGTCCGGACTTTGTCCTGATGTGGGGTTGGGGCGTGATGAACCAGGTTGCGGTGCAAGAGGCCGCCAACATCCGGTTCCCGATGGAGAATTTCATCGGAATCTGGTGGTCCGGCGCAGAACATGACGTGATGCCCGCAGGCGATGCAGCCAATGGTTACAAGGCCCTGACCTTCCACAATGTCGGATCGGACTATCCGCTGTATGACGATCTGCAGAAATACGTCATCGATGCGGGCAAGGCTGCCGGTGCCGGTGATCAGGTGGGTACGGTTCTGTATAACCGGGGTCTCTATGCTGCGATGTTGGCCGCCGAGGCGGCGAAGAAAGCGCAAGAGATTTCGGGCAAGGCCGACATTACATCGGGTGACATGCGCGACGGAATGGAAGCGCTGGAAATGACCGAAGAGAAGATGGCCGAACTGGGCCTGCCGAACTTTGGTCCGACCTTCTCGGTTTCCTGCGACAACCACGGTGGCGATGCTCTGGTGGGCGTGACCCAGTGGGACGCGGCAAGCAAAACCTGGACGCTGATTTCCGAGTTCAAGCCAACCGATGGCGACGTGATCGGCCCGCTTGTTGCCGACGATTCGGCGGCCTATGCGGCGGAAAACAACATCGCTTCGCGCTGCAACTAAGCGCCTATGAAACCGGGGCGGCGGTTTGCTGCCGCCCCGACCCCAACACTCGCACGAGGACACGCGCAGATGCTGGATGCGGCTCAAACCACGGACGTGCAGGCGGAAACCCTGCTTGAGGTCAACAATATCGAGGTGATCTACAATCACGTCATTCTCGTGCTGAAAGGTGTCAGCCTGACTGTACCCAAGGGCGGCATAACCGCTTTGCTGGGCGGCAATGGTGCGGGCAAGACGACGACGCTCAAGGCGGTGTCGAACCTGCTGCATTCGGAACGCGGCGAAGTCACCAAGGGCTCGATCAAGTATCGTGGCAAGAACGTGCATGAAAGCGACCCTGCCGACCTGGTGGAAAAAGGCGTCATCCAGGTGATGGAGGGGCGCCATTGCTTTGAACACCTCACGGTCGAGGAAAACCTGCTGACCGGGGCCTATACCCGCAAGGATGGCAATGCCGCGATCCAGCAGGACCTGGAACTGGTCTACAACTATTTCCCGCGCCTGAAGGAACGTCGCCGCAGCCAGGCGGGCTATACCTCGGGCGGCGAGCAACAGATGGTGGCGATGGGCCGGGCGCTGATGTCGCGGCCCGAAACGATCCTGCTGGATGAACCCTCGATGGGATTGGCGCCGCAGTTGGTCGAAGAGATTTTCGGCATTGTCAGGGACCTGAACGAACAGGAAGGTGTGTCGTTCCTGTTGGCCGAACAGAACACGAATGTGGCTCTGAGATTTGCCCATTACGGTTATATTCTGGAATCCGGCCGCGTCGTGATGGACGGCCCCGCCGCCGAACTGCGCGAAAACCCCGACGTCAAGGAGTTCTACCTGGGTATGTCGGATGAGGGCCGCAAAAGCTTTCGCGATGTGCGGTCATACCGCCGCCGCAAACGGTGGTTGTGAGCGGGATGGAGGATTTACCGATGACCTATTTCGATGCTCTTGAAACCCGCTCGGATGATGAACGGCTGGCCGATCAGGCCGCAGCACTGAAGGCACAGATCGCACGGGCGAAAACGGCGCCGGGCTTTGCCGCGCATTTCGCCGGGTTCGATACCGACGCGGTCGGTTCGGTTGCGGATCTTGCGGCCCTGCCGGTTCTGCGCAAGTCGGACCTGACCACAGCACAGGCTGAACACCCGCCCTTTGGCGGATTTACGGTCAAGCCTGCGCACGGGTTTGCCCATGTGTTTCAATCTCCGGGCCCGATCTATGAACCGGGCGGCATCGAGCATGACTGGTGGCGCATGGGGCGTTTTCTGCATGCGGCCGGTGTCGGCCCCGGCGACACGGTTCAAAACTGTTTTGGCTATCATCTGACGCCTGCGGGGATGATTTTTGAAAGCGGTGCGCGTGCAGTGGGCGCATCGGTTCTGCCGGCGGGCACCGGTCAGACCGAGTTGCAGGTCACGGCTGCCCGTGACGTGGGGTGCACCGCCTATGCCGGTACGCCGGATTACCTCAAGGTGATCCTGGACAAGGCAGATGAGATGGGCGTCGCGCTGAAATTCAGCAAGGCCGTTGTCGGTGGCGGCGCCCTGTTTCCGTCGCTGCGCCAGGACTATGCCGACCGGGGTATTTCCTGTCTGCAATGTTATGCCACGGCGGATCTTGGCAATATCGCCTATGAAAGCGCCGCGATGGAAGGGATGATCATTGACGAACAGGTGATCGTCGAGATTGTCACCCCCGGAACCGGAACTCCGGTTTCGCCCGGCGACGTCGGAGAGGTGGTCGTGACCTCGCTCAACCCCGATTATCCGCTGATCCGTTTCGCCACCGGTGACCTGTCGGCAATCCTGCCCGGCACATCGCCCTGTGGCCGTACCAACATGCGGATCAAGGGATGGATGGGGCGCGCCGATCAGACCACCAAGATCAAGGGCATGTTCGTACGTCCCGAGCAGGTGGCAGCTCTGGTCGATAAGCACGATGAAATCGTCAAGGCCCGTGTCATCGCCGCGCGGCAGGGCGAAATGGACACCATGACCGTTCAGATCGAAAGCCCGGGCGGCGATGACACGGCATATGCCAGATCAGTTGTCGAGGTTCTCAAGCTGAAGGGCGCGATCGAGGTGGTTGCCCCCGGTTCATTGCCCAGGGACGGTTTGGTTATCGAGGACCAGCGCGTCTACGAATAACGGAAAGACCCGGTTGTGCGGCAGTATGCGCGGCAGAATAATGTCCGCACCTACTGGCGTTTTTGCAGGATTTGGTTGATGTATGGCGGACTTCAGGACACCGCCAGCCAAATGCCGGGATAATGGCCCAGATCGAGTATTCAGAAAACGGATCACGAAACCGCGGCGCGGTAGGCACCCGGTTGCTGGGTGCAATCGCCTATCTCGTGGCCGCCGCGTGCCTGTTGCCGATGGTTGCCGTCGCACTGGCCGCGGTGACCGGTGGGACCGATACGATCGCGCATTTGCTGGACACGGTCATGCCCAGATATGCGACGACGACGCTGATCCTTGTCCTGCTGGTGGCGGCGGGTACGTTCGCCATTGGCGTGGGCGCGGCCTGGCTGGTGACGATGACCCGGTTCCCCGGTGTCCGGCTGTTCGAAGTGGCGCTGGTTCTGCCGCTGGCTTTCCCGGCCTATGTTCTGGCCTATGCCTATACGTTTGTCCTGGATCATCCGGGTATCGTACAGACCACCCTGCGGCAGGTAACGGGCTGGGGCCCCCGCGACTACTGGTTCCCCGAAATCCGCTCGACCGAAGGCGCGGCGGCGATGCTTATCCTGGTGCTGTATCCATATGTTTACCTGCTGGCCCGAGCGGCGTTCCTGCAACAAAGCTCGACCGCGTTCCTGGCGGCGCGCGCGCTGGGAAATACCCCGTGGGAGGCGTTCTGGCGCGTGTCGCTGCCCATGGCGCGCCCGGCCATAGCCGGGGGTGTCCTGCTGGCCGTGATGGAAACCATCGCCGATTTCGGAACCGTGGCCTATTTCGGTGTGCAGACCTTTGCCACGGGGATTTACACCAGTTGGTT
Organism: Alphaproteobacteria bacterium; assembly: GCA_030427405.1. GTDB lineage: Bacteria > Pseudomonadota > Alphaproteobacteria > Rhodobacterales > Rhodobacteraceae > Ruegeria. The sequence goes on from JAUHXK010000015.1 coordinate 40,487, forward strand.
TTCGTTGGGCGACCGCGCCGCGGCGGCCCAGCTTGCGCTGTGCCTTTTGGGTTTTGCCCTGGTCATGGCCATGGCAGAACGGCGGCAGCGCGGCAAAGCCAAATATTATCAGTCAGGCAAGAAACAGACCACGCTGCCGCAGGTTCAGCTTAGCGGATGGCGCAGCGGTGCCGCGCTATTGCTGTGTGCGGTTCCGGTCCTGCTGGGGTTCGCCTTGCCCGTTGTAATCCTGTTGGAGATGGGGTTGACCTCTGAACAGAACCTACTGTCGCAGCGGTATCTGGGGTTTCTGAGCAACTCGCTGACCCTGGCCGGAACTGCGGCGGTTGTCACGGTCAGCGCGGCCATCTGCGTGGGGTTTTTTCAACGCCTGCGGCCCGGGCGCGGCGCGCAGACCGCGGCCTATGTTGCGCGGTTGGGCTATGCGGTTCCGGGCGGCGTAATCGCTGTTGGCCTGATCGTGCCTTTCGCCGCGTTTGACAACGCGTTGGACGCATGGATGCGCGAGACCTTCGATGTGTCGACCGGGCTACTGATCACCGGGTCGATCTGGTTGCTTGTCGCCGCCTATATGGTGCGGTTCCTTGCCGCCGCCCTCAGCGCCTATGAGGGGGGGCAAAGCACGGTGCACGCCAATATGGATGCCGCCGCGCGGTCGCTTGGGCAATCGCCGCTGGGTACTCTGCGCCGGGTCCACCTGCCGATCCTGACGCCCTCGCTGATGACGGCGCTGCTGATCGTGTTTGTCGATGTGATGAAGGAACTGCCCGCGACGCTGATTATGCGGCCCTTCAATTTCGACACATTGGCCGTTCAGGCCTATCGGCTTGCCTCGGATGAACGGCTTGAGGGGGCGGCGGTGCCGTCACTGGTCATCCTTGCGGTGGGGCTGTTGCCGGTCATCCTGATCTGCCGCCAGGTTGGGCGCCGGAATTAGGGCAGCGGGGTCGCGAAATCGTGTAACCTGTTGCGTCAGGCTTGATTTAGTCGCGTTTTCCGGCAAGGCTGAGGATATGAACATGCAGCCTCCCAGCCGGTTTTCTGCAAACTCGGCCCAGATGCCAGTCGCGTTCGACAGGCGCGAAATGTCCCTGATCCTGTCCGTATATGGCCGAATGGTCGCCGCTGGAGAATGGCGCGACTATGGCATTTCCAACCTGCGGGACATGGCCGTGTTCTCGATTTTCCGCCGAACCGCCGAACATCCTGTTTACCGGGTGGAAAAGCACCCGCGCCTGCGGTTGCGGCAGGGCATGTATTCGGTGGTCGGCATGGACGGGCGTATTCTGAAACGCGGCCACGACCTGCGTGCGGTCCTGCGGGTGCTGGAGCGTAAGCTGATCCGCGCCGTTGACCCGGATTAGAGCCTTTTTTGCGCCGTAACCGGACCATCGCCTTGCGCCAGAATCCGGGCAATGGCCTGATCCATCGGCTCAAACGCGACAGCCATGTGAAAGGCGTTTGCGTGCAGCAGCAGATTGTCGCCAGCCACCAGGGCGACATGGCCTTTCCAGAACAAAAGATCGCCGCGTTGCACCGGTGATCCATCGGGCACCGGGTGGCCCAGGGCGCGCTCTTGGTCGCCGCTGTCGCCGGGGCAGGCGATACCGCAGGCCAGCAATGAGGCCTGAACCAGCCCCGAACAATCCAACCCAAGCCGGCTGTTGCCGCCCCAAAGATAGGGCGTGCCCAAAAACAATTGCGCAACCGATACCGGGTCGGATAGCGTCTGCCCGACCGGCGCGGTATGAACCGACGGGACGAAACCCAGATCGGTTTCAAGAAACCCGCCCTGTTCCGACAACACCCGAAGCCTGCTGCCAAGGCTGAGCGTGGCCTGATCGGGGCTTTTGATGTCGGGGCGCGCATAAGCGTGGGTTGCCAATGCACTGACCCAGTGTGTCGTCGTGGCATCGGGGCCCAATTGCCCCTTGTGAACCCATCCCTGATAGCCGTCCTTGGCCGACGTGACCCGGCACCATTCATCGCGGGTTTCCGAAACGGTTACCGCGTCGCCGAACAGCAATTGCCGGTCGCGTGGCCCGTTCTGGGTCCGCAACAGGTCGATGACCGGATTGGTGACAATGAGGCGGGTCATAGGCCCAGTATCCCGGGCAGAGCGTTTAACAACGCCCTTGGACCCTGGCCCAAACCGCCCTTTCCGCGCCCCGGAGCAGCCGTCGGTTGCCAGGAATAAATGTCGAAATGCACGTATCTGCTGTTGCCGACAAACCGGCGCAGGAACAATGCGGCGGTGATCGACCCGGCAAACCCGCCCGACGGCGCGTTGTCCAGATCGGCAATGCCGGGTTCGATCATGGCCTCATACGGAGTGTGAAACGGCATGCGCCAGACCGGATCGGCCGCCTGGCGGCCTGCTTGCGCAACGGCGTCGGCGATGGTGTCGTCATCGGTGTAAAAGGGCGCCAGGTCCGGGCCCAGTGCGACCCGCGCCGCGCCTGTCAGGGTCGCCATCGAGATCACCAGATCGGGCGCGCCCTCATGCGCAAGAGCCAATGCATCGGCCAGAACCAGACGCCCCTCGGCGTCAGTGTTGTTGATCTCGACGGTCAGCCCGTTACGTGCAGTCAGTATGTCACCGGGTCGGAACGCATTTCCGGCGACGGCGTTCTCGACCGCCGGGATCAGGACCCGCAGGCGAACAGGCAGGTTCAACGACATGATCATCTGGGCCAGTCCCAGAACATTGGCCGCGCCGCCCATATCCTTTTTCATAAGCCCCATCGAGGCGCCGGGTTTCAGGTTCAGCCCGCCGGTGTCAAAACACACGCCCTTGCCAACAAGCGTCAGCAATGGCCCCTGATCTCCCCAGGTCATTTCGATCAACCGCGGTGCCTGTTCGGCCGCGCGGCCGACCGCGTGGATCATCGGAAAATTCTGGTCCAGCAACTCAGGCCCGGCAAGCGTTGTGCAGGTCGCGCCAAAGGCGCGCGCCAAGGTCTCGACGCTGGACTGCAGCTGGGCGGGGCCCATATCCGATGCGGGCGTGTTGACCAGGTCGCGGGTCAGGGCCTCGGCCCGGGCCATGGCCTCGACCCGTGCGGCGTCCACACTTTCGGGTGCGACCAGACTGGCCGCTGCCGGGGATTGCGCGGCGTATCGGTCAAAGGCATAGCCTGTAAGCAGCCAACCCAGACACTCGGTTCCAAGCTGATCTGCCGGAACGCCCGATGCGATGTGGTACTGGCCCGGAGGCAACGCCTTGGCTGCCGCGGCCAGGGGAAACCGCTTGCGCGCCCGCCCGGATGCCGAGCCATAGCCCGCAAGCGCCATCACCGGCGTCGCATCGCCGTTGGGTATCAGCAGGGTCTGGCCCAGTTCGGCCGTGAACCCGTTGGATGCGACCCAGCGTTCAACGCTGGCGGTCTGACCTTCCAGCCATTGCGCCAGCGCGTCTTTTTCCAAGACAACCAAGGGCGTGGCGTGATCGACGGCTTCGGCAAAGGACAGGGGCATGGGTGTCTCGGCTGGTTGGTTCAGCGCCCAGACTAACCGCGCGTGTTCTGTCCGCAACCCCCGTCAGACGGAAAGGTCCTGTTGATCCCAGATCGCCGTTAAAGACCGTTCACCGACCCTTATCAACCGTGCCAGCGTTGCCCCGGTTGCGACCGCATCCCCGGTATCCACCGTTTGCGCGACATCCCCGGCGACACGGGCCAGCGCCGTCATCCCGACCTGTTCGGAAATCGCAATCAGCGACCGCGCGCATTTGCGAAGCCCGGTCCAGTCGCGTTGCCGCCAGTGTCGCTCGCAGTTCGACAGGCGCACGGCCAGTTCTTCGACCGTGCGGCACAGAACGTCCAGCGCGTTGGAATCGCCCAGCTGGCGGCAAAGCCCGTTCAAACGTTCGGGATCCAGCCGAACAGATTCCTTTTGTTCAAGTGTTATTACGTTATCCACCACATTCACCCATTCTGTTTGCCCCCACGGCATGGTCGACACTGACCCAAATACCCTTTGCATTTCCTTGCCGCAGAGCAGGATAATGTCTCGAATTTTGTGCGAATTCGGGTTACAGCACCCGTCAGAGTGAAATACGGGGACATGCGAATGGACTTAGCGAAACCTTTGCCAGCCTATCTGGTTCAGCGCTATCATGGATGGAAGGCCACGACCTATGCCGAAAACCAGGTTTGGTACCGGCGGTTGGCCACCGAAGGTCAGCGCCCGCGCGCGATGGTCATTTCATGCTGCGACAGCCGGGTGCATGTGACCTCGATCTTCGGGGCGGACCAGGGCGAATTCTTTATTCACCGCAACATCGCCAATCTGGTTCCGCCCTATGCACCAGATGGCGACCACCACGGTACAAGTGCAGCGATCGAATATGCGGTTACGGCGCTGAAAGTCGCGCATCTGATCGTGCTGGGCCATTCGCAATGCGGTGGCGTGCAGGGCTGTATCGACATGTGCAAGGGGCAGGCACCCCAGCTGGAAGCCAAGGAAAGCTTTGTCGGGCGTTGGATGGATATCCTCAAACCGAAATTCGAACTGGTTGCAGATGTGGATGACAGTGCCGAACAGGCGCGACAGTTCGAACGCCAGGCGGTTGTCGCCTCGCTGGAAAACCTGATGACCTTCCCTTTTGTGTCCTCGGCGGTTCAGGACGGATCGCTCAGCCTGCACGGGTTGTGGACCGATATCGGCGAAGGCGGGCTGCAATGTTACGACCCGAACGACAAGAAATTCGTGATCGTCTGACGCGGATCGCACACGGCGCGGGCCGGGACACCGACCCGCGTGTTTTTTCTGCTATGGTGGCCCTTGACCATTCCCGGAGCAGGAGCCTGCCATGAAAGTCATCAAATGCATTTTTCTTGGGCTGATCGTCATAATCCTGGCGGCGGCCGGTGCGTCATTTCTGTTGCCCGGCACCGCCGTGGTGTCCCGAACCATCATGATCGACGCGCCGGCGGACAAGATATTTCCCTATGTGAACTCTATGCAAGAGACCGAGAAATGGTCGCCATGGCTGTCCCGCGACCCCGAAACCAGCCTCAGCTATGCGGGGCCTGATGCGGGGGTTGGCAATACCCTCAGCTGGAGCTCGGACCACAAGCAGGTGGGCAGCGGGACGCAGACAATCACCGAAAGCATCGAGAACCAGCAGGTCACAACCGCGCTTGACTTCGGTGACATGGGCACGGCTTCGGCGTCATTCACGCTGGAACCCGAGGGCGACCAGACACGGGTCACCTGGGGGTTTGCCTCTGACCTTGGGGCCAACCCGGTGATGCGCTGGATGGGCCTGATGATGGATAAATGGGTTGGCGCCGATTACGAACGCGGATTGCAGAACCTGAAAACGGTTGTCGAGGGGCAGGGCTGACCGGACCGGGAACCACGCCCAATTGGCGCGCCAAAAAAGACCCCGCTGAAATTTCAGCGGGGTCTCTTGTTTCACGTGTCCGGGTGATGGGCCGGATCAGCCTTTCTTGAGAACCTCGCGGCCCAGAAGCTCGGCGATCTGAACCGCGTTCAGCGCCGCGCCCTTGCGCAGGTTGTCCGAAACGCACCACAGGTTCAGGCCGTTTTCCACGGTCGAATCCTGACGAATGCGGCTGATGAATGTGGCGAAATCGCCGACGCATTCGACGGGCGAAACATAGCCACCGGCCTCACGCTTGTCGATCACCATGATCCCCGGCGCCTCGCGCAGGATGTCGCGGGCTTCGTCCTCGTCCAGGAAATCCTCGAACTCGATATTCACGGCCTCGGAATGGCCAACAAATACCGGAACGCGGACGCAGGTGGCCGTGACCTTGATCGACGGGTCGACGATCTTTTTGGTCTCGACGACCATCTTCCATTCTTCCTTGGTCGAGCCGTCTTCCATGAAGACGTCGATCTGCGGAATGACGTTGAACGCGATCTGTTTCTGGAACTTGTTGGGTTCAACGTCGGTGGTCGGGTTGTAAACGGCCTTGGTCTGATCCCAAAGCTCATCCATGCCGTCCTTGCCCGCGCCCGAAACCGACTGATAGGTCGACACGACGACGCGCTTGATCTTGGCACGGTCATGCAGCGGTTTCAGCGCGACAACCATCTGCGCGGTCGAGCAGTTGGGGTTGGCGATGATATTCTTGTTCTTGTAGTCGTGGATCGCCTCGGGGTTACATTCCGGTACGATCAGCGGAATGTCCGGGTCATAGCGATACAGCGACGAGTTATCGATCACCACGCAACCAGCGGCCGCCGCCTGGGGGGCATAGACCTTTGTGGCCTCGGAGCCCACGGCAAACAGCGCCATGTCCCAGCCGGTGAAATCGAATGTGTCCAGGTCCTTGGTTGTGAGGGTCTTGTCGCCAAAAGTCACCTCGGTGCCCAGCGAACGACGGCTTGCCAGGGCGGCAAGTTCATCGACGGGGAACTGGCGTTCTGCCAGGATGTTCAGCATTTCGCGGCCCACGTTACCCGTGGCGCCGACGACGACGACGCGATAGCCCATTTCATGTCTCCAAAGTTAAGGACGCGCGTTCATAGCCGCGCGACCGGAAAGAAAAAAGGGCTTTCGGAGTCAATTTCTGTTTTTGGCACCGATTTGCGGCGGTTCAGCCGTCCAGAAGCTGCTTGTACAGCGCAACCAGCGACCGCGCCTCGCCGTCAATGTCGAAATTTGCCTCGACATGGGCACGTGCGGCATGTCCGCAGGCGGCAAGGGAATCGCGGTCAGCCAACATTTCTGCCGCCGCATCGGCCAGTGCCGGGATGTCACCCGGGGCCACCACCCGGCCCAGCGACGGGTCGGTCACGATCTCGGAAAACGCGCCCACGTCGGTGGCCACGACGGGAACACCACAGGCCATCGCCTCAAGCGGGGTGAGGCCGAAGCCCTCCCACCGTTGCGGGGCGATGAACAGGTCCAGAACCTGATACCATTCGGCAATCTGGTCGACCGTCACCTCGGGCATGAACAGGATGCGGTCCGACAGGCCCGCCTTGGCGACCTTGTCTTTCTGCTCGGCCAGAAAACCCGTGTGCTTTTCAGTGGCCCGGCCCATGACGATGCCCGATACGTCCTTGGACCGGGCACACAGATCGATCATGGCGTCGACGAAAGCGTCGGTGCCTTTCTGATGCCGGATGCGGCCGTAGCAGCCCAGCAGCAAGCGGTTCGGCAGGCCCAACCGTGCGCGAAGGGCGGCTTTGTCGGCGGGTGGGGTAAAGTCGTCCAGGTTGATGCCATGCATGATCACCTGCGCGTCGTGGTCAAGATATCCGGCGGTCTTGCGCGAGGTCGCAACAAGCGCGTCCATTTTGCCGATCAGCCATTTGGTGTACCCGGTATGGGCGCGTTGCGAGGCACTGGTGAACAGAAGCTTCAGCTTCAACCGGAACACATTGCGCAGGATCAGGCCCAGCAACATCTCGGTATTGCGGCGCGCGTGCCAGACCCGCAGCGTGCGACGGGACAGGAAGGGCAGGCGACCCAGCGGGATATGGGGAATGTCGGCGGGCAAACCCGGCCCGGTTGCGGCGATGTCGATCTGTTGCGCCTGCAAAGGAACCAGCCGGGCGATAGTCGCGGTTACGCCTGATAGCCTGCGTTTCAGATTTGGGGCGATGACAACAGGGTCGTTCACGAGGGTCTCCTGGCGGATCAGGTATCAGTCCATGCTGTCCCGGCTGAACAGGTAAATCACGCAACCGATGGCAACGGTAACGGCGAAAAAGCCGAATATCGCTGTGTAGGGTGCCGCTGGCCCCATGTCCACCGTTGCCGCGTGGATGCGTCCGGTGGCGAATTGCGCCAGCCCCACGCCACCGATCCCGAACAGGTTCAGCAATGTCACGCCGCGACCGACCAGATGGGCCGGAATGAAGGCGCGCCCATGCGCCATGATCACCGGGAAGGACGCGCCCAGAAACCCGATCAGCGCCATCAGCAGAACCGAAAGCCAGACGGCATTGGCAACCCACATGCCCAGCAGCCCCAGCGCCAGCACCGCCAAGGCGTTGCCGCCAAAGATCACCCATTTGCGTGTGTTCAGCAGCCGGTCCAGCGGGCCATAGGCAAAGGTGCCGGCAATCATCGCGGCCCCCATGACCAGCGTGGCCTGGCCGATCTGGGTGGCGCTCAGCCCGAAGACATCCAGAAGATAGGGCCCTGCCCAAAGCCCCCTCAGCGCCGCCGAGGGCGCATAGGCCACCAGCATGAGCGGCATGATCACAAGCAAGGCCGGTTGCCGCAGCAGGTCCAGGACCGAACCCTTTTGTTCAGACACCACGCGCACGGGGTCTTTCACCGTCACCCAGATACCGGCGGCAACGGCCGCCGAAACAGCGGCCAGCCCGATCAGCGTGGCACGCCAGCCCATTGCCTCGACGGCCAGCGCGGTCGGGTAGGACGCCACCAGGTTTCCGGCTGAACCGACACCCAGCATCACCGCCGCCAGTGTCGCAAAACGGGCCGGTGGGTATTCGCGCGCAAAGATGAAATAAGAGGCCATCAGAACCGGCGAACATCCGACACCGATCAGCCCCATTGCAATCGCGATATGAAGCGGCGTCGTGGAGGCGGCGAAAACGGCGGCCCCTCCGGCCCCGCCAATCATCAGCAAAACGGCGGATGTCCGGCGCGGCCCGACCCGGTCCAGTGCCCAGCCCACCGGGATTTGCATCGCTGCAAAAACCAGAAACCACAGGCCGGACGCAAAGGCCAGGTCTTCGGGCGTTGCACCGATGTCCCGACCCAGATCGGCGGTCAGAACCGCAAGAAAGGCGCGGAAGAACTGGCTGAGGACATATGCCAGACACAAAACCACCAAGCCTGCGTGCATGTTCCCCCCCTTGCCCGGCTGTCCTGACAGGATGCTTGGCATGTCTGGGGGTCATGCACAAGCGCGTGTGCAATGTTGCAGACTAACCATACCGGGTGTGAATGGTCTATCGTCGACACATGTCGCACAGACCGGAGGGACAATGACATCTGCACATGCCGCGTTTTATGACTCTGTTCCGGTGTCGCACGACTTTTTGTCCCTGGCCGACCCGGCAATGTTCGTCCCGGTGCCCCAAGGATGGGTCCTGGGTGTCGCGGATATCGTGGATTCGACCGGAGAAATCGCAAAGGGGCGGTACAAGACGGTCAACATGGTGGGGGCGGCCGTTATCTCGGCGATGATCAACGCGCTGGGCGGGCGGGTGTTTCCTTATGTTTTCGGTGGAGACGGCGCAGCCTTTGCCATTGACGGCGGCGAGGCTGGCAAGGCGGAAACGGCGCTTGCGGCGTTGCGAAGCTGGGCAAAGACCGAGTTTGACATCGCGTTGCGCGCGGCGTTGGTTCCGGTTGCGGATATCCGCGCGGCTGACCGTGATCTTCGGGTTGCACGCCATGCCCCGTCCTCGGGTGTTGATTACGCCATGTTTGCGGGGGGCGGGCTGCACTGGGCCGAAGAACAACTCAAGGCAGGTGCCTATGCGGTGACGCCCGCCGGCCCCGGCACGCAGCCCGATCTGACTGGACTGTCCTGCCGCTGGTCCAACAGCCCGGCGCGACATGGCCAGATCGTCTCGTTGGTCATACAGCCCACGCAAAATGCGTCGGAACAGGATTTTGCCGACCTCGCGCAATCGGTCCTGTCCGCGGCAGAGCGGCTTGAACGCGGCGGTCACCCGGTGCCGCGTGATGGGCCGCCGCTGCGGTGGCCTCCGCCGGGGATGCGCCTGGATGCCCAGGTATCGCGAGCCGGGCGAAACCTGTTTGTGCAACGTGTCAAAATGCTGGTTCAGAACCTGCTGATCTGGATGTTGTTCAAATCCGGCAGGAAACTGGGCGAGTTCGAGCCGAACCACTATAAGCGCATGGTTTCGCGGAACGCGGATTTCCGCAAATTCGACGATGGGCTCAAGATGACGCTGGATTGCGATCAGCCGACCCTGCGGCGTATTACGCAGGCACTGGATGCCGCGCGGGCCGGTGGCAAAATCCGCTATGGGATTCACAGCCAGCAAGAGGCGATGATGACCTGTTTCGTCCCCTCGGCCACGCGTGATGACCATGTACATTTCGTTGACGGCGCTTCGGGCGGGTATGCCCGCGCCGCCGAAACCATGCGCGGCTAGGCCGTTTCAGGCCGTCTTCCACCTGTGCGCCAGGGCGCGGGCGCTGTCTGACAGCAGCTTGACGTCCAGGCCGACCGCCAGGAACTGGGCCCCCATTTCCAGATAGGCCTGCGTTGACTCGTCAGTGGTGGCCAGAATGCCAGGGGCTTTTCCGGCGGCGCGAATGCGGGTCATGGCATCCGCAATGACAGCGCGCACTTCGGGCCTGGTACTGTCGCCCTGAAACCCCATATCCGCCGACAGGTCCGCCGGGCCGACAAAGACGCCATCCACGCCATCGACCTGAAGGATGTCGTCCAGTTCGGCCATGCCTGCGCGGTTCTCCACCTGCACCAAAAGGCAGATCTGCTGATCGGCGGTCTGCATGTAATCGTCAACAATGCCGAACATCGTGGCCCGCGATGCGGATGCCCCGACACCGCGCGTTCCCTCGGGGGGGTAGCGGCAGGCCCGGACAAGCGCCCGCGCCTGGTCGGCGCTTTCGACCATGGGCACCAGAACCGTCTGTGCGCCAGCATCCAGAACCATCTTGATCATCCATGTTTCGCCCACCGGAACCCGGACCACCGGATGCGAGGTGCTGGAGGACAGCGCCAGCAGCTGATCCCGGATCGAACGGATGTCGTTTGGCGCATGCTCTCCGTCGATCACCAGCCAGTCGAACCCGGCGGTGCCCATGATCTCGGCCGAGACGGCCTCGGCGAAATTCATCCAGCACCCGATCTGGCGATCGCCCCGGGCCAGGGATTGTTTAAAGCGGTTGACGGGTGTGGGCATGGAAAAGGCTCCTTGGGGTCAGGGTCGGGGATTAGGTCAGGCGGTCAGGCTTGCGCCAATTTGGGTGATCACGTCATAGGCCATCATCACGTCGGCGCGGGTCGTTTCAAACTGTCCGGCCTGAAACCGGATCGCCAGTTTCCCACCTGTTCGGGTCTGCGTCAGGTAGATACGGCCATCATCGTTGATGGCATCCACCAAGCGCTGGTTCAGCGCATCCAGGTTCGCCGCGCCGTACGATCCGGCCGGCACCAGACGGAAGGTCCACAGCGACCACATCGGAGCGGTTACGATGTCGAAATCGGGGTGCGCGGCCAGCTTGTCATGCAGCGCCTGCGACCATGCGATATGATTGCGCATCCTGTCGCGCAGACCTTCAAGGCCAAAGGCGCGGATCACGAACCACAGTTTGAGCGCCCGGAACCGGCGACCCAACGGGACGGACCATTCCGAATAGTTGATGATCCCGTCCTTGCCGTGTGTCCTGAGGTATTCGGGGCTGATCGCAAGCGTCTGCACAAGATCATCGGGGTTTTTCAGGAAATGGGCGCAACAGTCGAACTGAACCCCAAGCCATTTGTGCGGATTGAAGACGATACTGTCGGCCTGTTCGACCCCCGCCCAGTAGTGGCGGAATTCGGGGCATATCATGGCCGATCCGGCCCAAGCGGCATCGACATGGCTGTATAGCCCGTATGTGCGGGCAATCCGCAGGCAGGCATCCACAGGGTCGGTCGCGCCCGTGCTGGTGCCGCCGACACACAATACCACACCTGCGGGCTGAAACCCGGCGTCCAGATCAGCCCGGATTGCATTCTCAAGTGCCGCAGGATCCATCCCGCGCCAGTCGCCGCTGGTGGGAATGCGAACAAGGTTGTCCTGACCGATACCGGCAACCCAGATCGCACGGTCCACGGATGTATGGACCTCGGCCGAGCAATAGACGCGCAGAGGCTTCTGCCCAAACAGGCCCTGTTGGTTGCCGCGCCAGTTCAGCGCTTTTTCCCGCATCGTCAGGACAGCGGCCAATGTCGCCGACGAGGCCGAATCCTGAATGACCCCGGCAAAAGGCTGTGGCAGGTCCAGCGCCTGCCGCAACCAGTCCATCATCCGGGTTTCCATCTCGGTGGCGGCGGGCGACGTCTGCCACAGCATGCATTGCGGTGCGATTGCACTGGACAGGAATTCAGCCAGGACCGATGGCGCCGAAGCGTTCGAATTGAAATAGGCGAAAAAGCGAGGGTGTTGCCAATGGGTGATGCCGGGCATGACGATCCGCTCGAAATCGTCAAAGATCTGTTCCATTGCCTCGGCCTTTTGCGGCGGCGCGTCGGGCAGGGCGTTCAGGATCTCTCCGGGTTCGGTGCGGGCGCGAACGGGTCGGTCACCGACCGTCTGGTGATAGTCCTGCGCCCAGTCGGCAACCTTGTGGCCCCACTCCGAGAATTCACCCCACTGCATCCAATCCCCCGCCTGGCCCGAGACCGCATATCCGGTCGAAACTTTCTGGGGATCAGTGAGGGTCAATGACCCCGCAAGGTCAATGAGTTTCTGCGCATCCGTGGCACGCTGCGGCGCGTTCATGACGCCCGGCTTTTTCTGATCAGTGCCTAACAAGGGGAAACCTGGTGGATTCCGGGGATGACATGCGAAGCCTTGTCACCTTGCGGTGATGACGGAATTGCGCGAAGATTCCCCATGACCGACGACCTGCCCCTGACTTCGCGATCCCTGCCCATTGCGCTTTTGCGTGCGCGGGAAAAGGTCATGGCGCCCATTCGCACCATCCTGGCCGATGTCGGCGTGACCGAACAGCAGTGGCGTGTTCTGCGCGTCCTGAACGAGGAAGGCCCACAGGAACCGACGCGCATCGCCGAGCGGGCCTGCCTGTTACTGCCAAGCCTGACCCGAATTCTGCAAAAGCTGGAAGACAAGCAACTGATCAAACGTCAGCCGGACCCGAAAGACGGCCGGCGGCAGATCATCGAGATCACGTCAGAGGGCATGACGATTATTCACCAGAACCTGAAGGCCTGCATACAAGCCAGCGAGAACCTGCGTTCCCGGTTGGGGCAGGACCGGCACGAAATGCTGTTGGATCTGTTGAACGAGGTCGGCGAACCCGGCCAGTAACGCAGCCGGGTCAGTAACCCAAAGGTATCCCCGCCGGAGAAGAAGGGGGGAATCTCCGGCGGGACGGCCAGACGCGCATCAACTGGCGTGCCTGGACAAAGACCGAAATCGCCTGACGATTGCAGGGCTTCCGGCCGTTTTTCGGAGAATGGGCTGATCTGAAAATACAGACAAACCCGGATGGCCATGCGCCTCGGGGGACGGGGCGATGGTCAGGGTCTCCGAAAACCTTTTGTTCTGTTGCAGATGCGCAGGGTCGCAGGCGTGGTGCATTGCCAAATCACCACAAGTGGCAGAGCGGCTGGACATTGCGGATCTGTCGAAATCTTGCGCCTTGGGCGCGCAATTACGATGCGGTGCATCGGGTTGGGTGGTGCAACGTACATCCCTTGTGTCACAAGACCTAGCGCGATTTGGACGGATTCCAAGCCCGGCCAACGCCGAATGCGGGGCGGCGATCTGCGTGTGCCGTGGTGATGGCAGCCGTGTGATGCCAGCCATGATCCTGCCCTTTCGACCTTATTGCCCAGTGGGTTGTGATGCAATTGCGATCATATGGATCAGCTCGCCCGCTGATTGAAACGGCAATTTGCGCCCTGCGGGAAATGGGCAGGTTTGCGCCTATGAGTTTTGTGCCGGGTGGCGAAAATCGGCGTGACGCGGTGCTCTCGGTCTTTGGGCCGGGTTTTGGGATGGGTGCGCGCGGCGTGGAATAGAAACCAGTTCGTTCCCAGACCGGGGTCAGACCGGATCTCTCAACCAATTATCCGCGAATTCAACCTGATCCAGTTCCGCAAAGCGGCGCACGCGGTCCAGTTCGGCATTCAGACGCCCGGTACGGGCTTTGGACCAGCGGACCGACCGCTCGGGCCAAAGCGCCTCGACCCGCAGCGCTCCTCGGTCGCGATGGGCCTTCATGTCAATCCGCCCGATCAAGCGGTCGCCTTCGAGCAGCGGAAACACATAATATCCGAACACGCGTTTGGGCGCGGGTACGAAAATCTCGATCCGGTAATGATATCCAAACAGGCGTTCGGTTCGGTTGCGATCCCGGATCATCGGGTCAAACGGGCTGAGAACGCGGATGCGTCCGGGCACGGGGCCGATCTGTCCAACCGTGTCGCATGTGCCTGGGCGAGCCAGAACCTTGCGGGTCTTTCCATCGGCCAATTGCACCTGGATTTCGGTCAAATCGCCCCGAGTCAGAGCCGTTTTTGCCCAGTCTCGGGCCTCGGCCGGGCTGACCGTGTCCCAGAACGCGGCCAGTTCGCCATGGGTGGCAAAACCCAACCGGTCTAGGGCTGCATTGCATAGCCAGTCGACCGTTTCCGCCGAATCGCAGGGTATCGCGCCGGGGCACAAGGCGGTATCAATGACACGTTCGGTCAGGTCATAGCGTTTCTGGAACCCGTTTCGACCGATCACCGTCAAAGCCCCCGAGCGCCACAGAAATTCCAACGCCGTTTTCGACGGGTGCCAGTCCCACCAGCCCCCTGGCGATTTCTTTTCGTCCTTGCCGATGTCAGAGGAACTGACCGGTCCGTGGTCGCGAATATGATCCAGTACGGTCTGAAATCTTTGTTCATACCCGTCACGACGCCAATTCTTCCATCGCGCCTTCAACAACTCTGCGTCCCGGCGGAACCGCAGGTGCCAATGGCGATAAAACTCCATCGGGATCACGGCCGCATCATGCGTCCAGTGCTCGAACAGGGCTTTGTCACGTTCATACAGCGTCTTGAGGTTGCGCGCGCGGTATCCGGGACTGCGGGAATACAGGATCATGTCATGCGCGCGGGCGACCGTGTTGATGCTGTCCAGCTGCACGAACCCGAGGCTGTGGATCAGGTCCAGCAACCTGCGCCCGCGGGCCGCGCCAACAGGCTGGGCCGCCAATCCGTGGCGTTGCATGAACAGGGCGCGCGCGGCCGTGTTGTCCAGGGTCTGAAGGCTCATGCTTTTAGCGCCGCTTGAGCGTATCCCCGTAGCTGATGGTCGGGGTCAGGGTGATGCGCGTTTCCTGATCGGACTCGGGGTTTTTCAACTGTTCCGCGATGATCTCGGCGGCCTTGCGACCGATCTCAAGCCGGCAGGCATCCATCGTCGCCAGTTTGCGCGGCAGACCTTGCAACAACTCCACATTGTTGAAACCCGCCAGGCCGATCTGACCCGGTATGTCGATTCCCTGATCCAGCAGGTACAACAGCCCCCCGGCACCGATCATGTCGTTGGAATAATACAGAAAATCAAGCTCTGGCGAACGGTTGAGCATGGCTTCGGTCATTTCGCGCCCCTTGGCCAACGCGGACCCGCCCGAGTAAAACTCGCGGTCTTCAATCTCGATCCCGTGCTTGCCAAGAACCTCGGTAAAGCCCTCAAAGCGTTTCCGGGCGCGATGGTCCAGCGGCATCTTGGTGCCCATAAAGCCGATATGCTCGTAGCCTGCCTTCAGGATGGCCTGGGCCATTTCCCGCCCGGCGCGGCGGTGTGAAATACCCACCATCGAATCCACCGGCTTGCCATCGGTATCCATGATTTCCACAACCGGAATCCCGGCCGAATCCAGCATGGCGCGGGCGGCATCCGTGTGTTCCAACCCGGCAATGATTACCCCGGATGGACGCCACGAAAGCATCTCGTACAATACCTTCTCTTCTTTCTCGGGAAGATAGTCGGTGACGCCGACCACAGGCTGAAGCTCGGTATCTTCAAGCACCTGGTTGACCCCTGTCAGCACCTCGGGAAACACCATGTTGGACAGCGACGGAATGATGACAGCCACAAGGTTGACCCGGCTGCTGGCCAGCGCGCCTGCGATTTTGTTCGGGACATATCCCAGCTCTTTCGCGGCGGCCAACACGCGGGTGCGGGTGGCATCGGACACGTCACCCCGGTTGCGCAACACCCGGCTTACGGTCATTTCCGACACTCCCGACGCTTCGGACACATCACGAAGGGTTAGCGGGCGTTTTGTTTCTGTTGTCACCGGGATACCTGCATGGTTGTTTTGCCCGATGGTAGCGTGAACAGGGCAATCTGTTCAACTGTTACGCAAACCCGATGACAAGCCTCGAAAAGCCAGCTACAGAAGGCGGCACGCGGCCCCGTGGCTCAACTGGATAGAGCAGCCCCCTCCTAAGGGGCAGGTTGCAGGTTCGAATCCTGCCGGGGTCGCCATCCGCGCAATGTAACCCCCTGTGTTTCAATCTGATATGGCCACGCACCTTGCTTTCACACTTGGTTATTCAGGGTCCGCGTACCCGGTCGGTCAGGACCATGACTGCCGTAGCAACCCAAGCAGCGCGGCGATTGTGGGGCTGAGCTGGTTCTGGGACAGGGTAACAAAGCTCAGGCAGGCAGGAACAGAGACCGAGTCGCATATGGCCAGACCGAATGTTTGCCTTTGGTGCAACGCGATCGAGTCCCGACACAGGCTCAGCCCGATGCCCGACCTCACCATTTCAAGCATGGACGCCTCTTGATCAACCAACGCGACTGCGTTCTGCCTGCATCCGTGCCGTTCAAACTGCCGCGTCAGCAGGCGGTGGTGAACCGAAGTTTCCGGCGTGCCGATCCACGGCAGCGCGGCCAGATCGGGCCAATTGGCATCCTTGATCCTGTTTTGCCAGCCTGCAGGTGCAACGACCCGGTAGGAAAAGCCCGCCAGGGTTAGGGCTTGTAGGGTTTCATCATCGCTTACCGTTCCCCCGGACACTTCCTCGGGGGCGCTCAGGTAGAAACCACCATCGACCTGGCCCCGTTTCAGCCAGGTCAGAACATCGCCGCTGACACCGTGCACAAGTTCGGTCTCGATACCGGGATAGGCGCTGCGCAATTCTCTGAGAAGTTGGCCCAGCCGGATAAACTCGGGGTCGACAATGGTGCCGATCTTTAGCTTGCCGCTGACGCGACCAGCCTGTTGCCGGACGCTGCGGCGAAACTCGGCCATCGCGTCCAGCACCAGTTGTGCCTTGTGCAGCAATGCGGCCCCTTCATGGGTGATCTGCACCCCGGTCGGCGTTCTGGTGAACAGCGTAAGCCCGGTTTCGGTGCTCAGCCGCTTGATCTGGTGGCTGACCGCCGGCTGCGTCAGGTTCAACACCTCGGCCGCGCGGGAAACGCTGCCTTCCCGAGCCACGGTCACGAAGGCCAAGATCGTGTTTATGTTCGAAAATCGGTCCATATAAAAGTTGCTAATATAGCAGAGTGAGATTTGTCATTAGATTTTTCGAGCCAGGGCAGCAAAGATCGGCGCCGCACGCACCCGAAGTGGGCGGTCCGGGCCGGTGGCGGGAGGGTCTTGCATCAAGCAGATCAGGACACGGTGGATCGGCGACCGCTCCGGTGCGAAAGTGATGGCGACGTGACAGAGGATAGGCGGCAATGTCCGAAGGTTCGACCAGGTTCGACTATATCGTGATCGGTGGCGGTTCGGCCGGGTGCCTGATGGCCAACCGGCTGAGTGCTGACCCGAAGAACCGGGTATTGCTGCTGGAGGCTGGCAAGCCCGATACCTATCCCTGGATTCATATTCCGGTTGGCTATCTGTACTGTATCGGCAATCCGCGCGCCGACTGGATGTACAAGACCCAGCCTGCCAAGGGGTTGAACGGGCGCAGCCTGCTGTATCCGCGCGGCAAGACGCTGGGCGGGTGCTCATCAATCAATGGCATGATCTATATGCGGGGGCAGGCCAGGGATTACGACAACTGGGCCGATCTGACCGGCGACGCGGACTGGAGCTGGGAAAACGCGCTGCCCGACTTCAAGGCGCATGAAAACCATTACAAGCTGGACGGGGGGTCCGATCCGGTCACGGGCGACAACAGCCGGTTTTCCGACCTGCACGGGCATGGCGGCGAATGGCGCGTGGAAAAACAGCGCCTGCGCTGGGACGTGCTGGACAGTTTCGCCGAGGCGGCGGTCGAAAACGGCATTCCCAGAACCGATGATTTCAACGACGGTGACAATCTGGGCGTCGGGTATTTCGATGTGAACCAGCGGTCGGGCTGGCGTTGGAACACGTCCAAGGCCTTTCTGCGCCCGGCCAAGTCTCGCCCGAACCTTGTCATCTGGACCCAGGCGCAGGTCGAAAAGCTGACATTCGGCAAGGATGGCGACGGGCGGTTGCTGTGTACCGGCGCGGTCGTTTACCGCAAGGGTCAACGGATTAAGGCGCAGGCAAGCAAAGAGGTGGTGTTATCGGCCGGCGCCGTGAACTCGCCCCAGATCCTTCAATTGTCGGGGATCGGTCCGGCCACCCTGTTAAAGCAGCACGGCCTTGACATGGTGATGGATGCGCCGTTCGTGGGTGAAAACCTGCAGGACCACCTGCAAATCCGCGCGGTCTACAAGGTCAAGGGCACCCGCACGTTGAACACGCTGGTCAATTCTCTGGCGGGCAAGGCGCGGATCGGTCTTGAATATATGCTCAAGCGTTCAGGCCCGATGAGCATGTCGCCCAGCCAGCTTGGGGCGTTCAGCAGATCGGATCCTTCTCGGCCGTATGCCAACCTTGAATACCATGTTCAACCGCTGAGCCTTGAGGCCTTTGGCGAAGACCTGCATGATTTCCCGGCCATGACGGTCAGCGTATGCAATCTGAACCCCACCAGCCGCGGCCATGTGCGGATATCGTCGCCCGATTTCCGCCAGGCCCCGGAGATCACGCCAAACTATCTGGACACCGAAGAAGACCGCAAGATCGCCGCCGCAAGCCTGCGGCAGGTGCGCGAGATCATGGCCCAGCCCGCGATGCGCGTCTACGAGCCCGAGGAATTCAAGCCCGGTATTCAATACCAGACCGATGATGAACTGGCCCGATTGGCCGGGGACATCGCAAGCACGATCTTTCATCCGGTCGGCACCGTCAAGATGGGCCATCAAAACGACCCGACCGCCGTTCTTGATCCGCACCTGCGCATGAAAGGCATGGCGGGTCTGCGCGTGGTTGATGCGTCGATCATGCCCGAGATCACCAGCGGCAATACCAACTCGCCGACGATCATGATTGCAGAAAAAGCGGCGCGCTGGATGCTGGATGGTCAATAGATGCGGGTTTGCTGCGCCCCCATGGACGCGGTGCCGGCACCTTTACCGGGTGTTTCCCAATCCTCCGCCGCAGGGTGCGGCAAAAGACGGCAATTGCCCAACGAAAGACCCTTGAACGGGTCGGTCCTTCGGTTTAAACGAGCGGTCGCACCGCCTCAATAGCTCAGCTGGTAGAGCAGGTCCTTCGTAAGGACAAGGTCGGGGGTTCGAGTCCCTCTTGAGGCACCACTAAATCACAAAATATGCGATACTCCTAGCAACTGTATTTCTCAGGGGGTCTGAGCCAACTAGGCTCCAGTCTCATTGATTTACAGCCAGAATAGGACTGTAGCAGCGAGAGCGATGGCCGAGAGGAATACCTTTGGGCATCTGTCATATCGGGTGGCGACGCGCCGCCAACCCTTCAGGCGTCCGGACATGATCTCAATGCGGTTGCGTCGTTTGTAGCGG
>JAUHXK010000003.1 GCA_030427405.1 Alphaproteobacteria bacterium
CGATCAACGAGACCCTCAGCCGGACGGTCATGACATCCGTCACAACCCTGCTGGCGTTGGTTTCGCTTTACGTTCTGGGCGGAGACGTGATCCGGGGGTTTGTCTTTGCGATGATCTGGGGCGTGATCGTGGGGACCTATTCGTCGGTCTTCGTTGCTTCGACCATCCTGCTGTGGCTGGGCGTCAAGCGCGACTGGTCGAAACCGTCGAACACCTCTGGCAACCAGTTTGCCAATATCGATGCCTGAATTGTTCGGCCAGTCCCCAACGGGGCTGGCCGTTATCGCGCTGGCCGCCTTTCTTGGCGGGATCGTGCGCGGTTTTTCCGGCTTTGGCACCGCACTTATCTTCCTTCCGATAGCGACACGTTTTCTTGGGCCATTCGGCGCGCTGATCGCATTGACCTGCATGGATGTCCTTGGGCCGCTGCCGACGCTGCGCCGCGCCTGGGTCCATGCCGACAGGGCCGATCTGGCGCGATTGCTGATCGGTTGCGCTGTGGTCTTGCCGGTTGGCCTGCTGCTACTGACTCAGGTCGATCCGGATGTCTTTCGCTATACGGTCAGCCTGGTGACCCTGCTGATGCTTGGGGTCCTTGTCTTCGGTCTGCGCTACCGCGGGCGGGTCCGGCGGGGCCTGGTAACAGGAATTGGCGCCGCCGCCGGATTCCTGGGCGGCGTGGCGGGCATACCCGGGCCCGCCGTCATCCTGTTCTACATGTCCCGTCCATTGCCTGTCGAAACCATACGGGCAACCATCCTGCTCTTTCTGTTCGGGTTCGACTTCATCCTCTTTGGATACCTCACAGGCATGGGCCAGGTGACGCTGCCCGCAGCCCTGCTGGGCCTTGCACTTGGGTTGCCCTGTATCGCGGGAAACTGGCTTGGTGCCTGGCTGTTCAACCCCGACCACGAGCGGACCTATCGTCACGTTGCCTATTTCGCTATTGCCGTGGCGGCCTTGTCCGGCCTGCCGCTTTGGGGCTAAAAGACCGCCATGCGCCTGAATGAAATCACCTATACCAACGCCAAGCCTGTCGATGGCTACGGGCCCGGCTTTTTCCGCATCGGCGGGCAGGTTTACCAGGGGGCGGTCCTGACCGGCCCGGTGGAAACTGCCCTTTGGGGCGGATATGATGATCACGCGGCGCTGCTTGGGCTTTCCGACCATATCGACGTGCTCTTCATCGGAACCGGAGCCGAGCTTGCCCATATCCCGCCGGACCTGCGCACGGCATTGGACGAGGCGGGCATCGGCGTCGAGATCATGAATTCCCCGGCCGCCTGCCGCACATATAACGTGCTTCTCTCCGAAGGCCGCCGGGTGGCGCTGGCCCTTCTGCCGGTCTGACCGGATCCAAACTTCATCTGGCTGAAAATATCCCGGGGAGCGCGAGGGGCTGGCCCCTCGCATCCCGCAACCGCCTGAACGCGCATGCCCACCCTGCGGCAAATCCCGCCTTTTGCCTCTCACGACAATAAGATAAGCGGGGCGCATGACATTGAACGTAACCGATCTGGCAATTGCCCGCGCGGGCATACCCGTGCTCGAAGGCGTGAACTTTACGCTCGAACCGGGGCGGGCGTTGATCCTGCGCGGCCCAAACGGGATCGGAAAAACCACATTGTTGCGGACCCTGGCCGGATTGCAGCCGCCCCTGTCCGGATCGATCCAAGGCGCCGAGGATCAGGTCGCCTATGCGGCCCATTCGGACGGGCTGAAGCCGACGCTGACGGTTACCGAGAACCTGGTGTTTTGGGCGTCGGTCTTCGGAACGGTCGATATCGAACCGGCGCTGGATGCGTTCGACCTCAAGGGGTTGTCCGACCGCCATGCGGGCAATCTTTCGGCGGGTCAAAAACGACGCCTGGGATTGGCGCGGATGCTGGTCACCGGACGCCCGATCTGGATTCTGGACGAACCGACCGTGTCGCTGGACCGCAACGCGGTCGACATGTTCGCCTCGGCTGTGCGGCGGCACCTGGAAACAGGCGGCTCTGCACTTATTGCAACCCATATCGACCTGGGGCTCGAAGGCGAGGTTCTCGACGTTGGGCCGAACAAGGCAAAGCCCAAACCCATCGATGATTTCGACGGAGGGTTCCTGTGATCGCCCTGTTGCTGCGTGACCTGAAACTGTCCTTCCGCGCCGGCGGAGGTTTTGGCCTGGGGCTGGCGTTCTTTCTGATCGTGACAGTGCTGGTCCCATTCTCGGTCGGGCCGCAATCGGCGCTCTTGTCGACGATTGCACCCGGTGTCCTGTGGCTGGGCGCGCTGCTGGCCTGTTTGCTGTCGCTGGACCGCCTGCTGGCGCTGGATTGGGAAGACGGCTCGTTGGACCTGCTGGCCACCGCGCCACTGCCATTGGAATCAGTGGTGACGATCAAGGCGCTGGCCCATTGGATCACGACGGGTTTACCGCTGGTGCTTGTGGCGCCTGTCCTGGGGGTCTTGCTGAACCTGCCGGTGCCAGGCTTTTCCTGGCTGGTGATCTCGTTGTTGATCGGGACACCCGCGCTCAGCGTTATCGGCACCTTTGGCGCGGCTTTGACGGTTGGCCTCAAGCGGGGCGGGCTGCTTCTGTCGCTGCTGGTCCTTCCGCTTTATGTCCCAACGCTGATATTCGGGGCCGAAGTTGCGCGGCGGGGCGCAACCGGAATGGAGACCTCTGCGCCGGTGCTGATGCTTGCAGGTATCACGGCCGCCTCTGTTGCCCTGTTGCCTTTTGCAAGCGCGGCGGTATTGCGGATCAATCTGCGGTGAATGATCGGGATCTTGACAGAGGTCAATTGAGAACTGCCCCCAGTTGGACTAGATAGAGCCCATGTCGATAGCAGCCAAAGCCAACGCCCTGTGGGAATATGCCAACCCACGCAAGTTTCTTGAAACCAGCGAGCGGGTGCTTCCGTTTTTCTGGATTACTTCGGGCTTTTGCATAGTCGTGGGCCTGGTCTGGGGGTTCTTCTTTACGCCTGACGATTACAAGCAGGGATCGACGGTCAAGATCATCTACCTGCATGTGCCTGCCGCGCTGATGGCCATCAATTGCTGGCTGATGATGCTTGCGACCTCGCTGGTCTGGCTGGTGCGCCGTCACCATGTCAGCGCGCTGGCTGCGCGCGCGGCCGCGCCGATCGGCATTGTCATGACCCTGATCGCGCTTGCGACCGGCGCCATCTGGGGGCAGCCCATGTGGGGCACCTGGTGGGCGTGGGATCCGCGCCTGACATCGTTCCTGATCCTGTTCCTGTTCTATCTGGGCTACGTCGCGCTGTGGGAGGCCATCGAGGACCCGGACACAGCGGCTGACCTGACCGCTGTCCTGTGCCTGGTTGGGTCGGTCTTTGCGCTTCTCAGTCGGTACGCGGTGAATTTCTGGAACCAGGGTTTGCATCAGGGGGCCTCGGTCATGCGGGCGGGGGCAATTACCGGCACGGATACCGAGGAAAAGGTCAGCAATATCTATTTCTATCCGCTGCTGCTGTGCATCGTCGGGTTTGTTCTGTTGTTTGTCGCGCTTGTGCTGTACCGCACCGGAACTGAAATTCGGGCGCGGCGGATCAAGGCGCTGCTTGCGCGGGAAAGGGCAAGAGGATGATACCCGATCTAGGAAAATACGCGGATACGGTCCTGTCATCCTATGTGGCATCGATCGTGCTGCTTGGGGCGTTGGTCGTTTTCAGCATTCTGCGCGGTCGCAAAGTAAGGGCCCAGATGGATAGCATCGAACAAAGGACTGCGCGCGATGGCTAAGATTTCGCCTCTGATGGTCGCGCCCCCGCTGATTTTTGGCGCCTTTGCATTGTTGGCGGGTGTCGGAATGTTTCGCGACGACCCCAACGCGCTTCCGTCTGCGCGCGAGGGGCAGTCGGCACCACCGGTTGTCCTGACCGAATTTCCCGGCAAGGTGGGTTTTGATGATGCCAGCCTGCGTGACGGCGAGGTCAAGCTCGTCAACTTCTGGGCAAGCTGGTGTGCGCCCTGCCGGGCCGAGCACCCTAACCTTGAGGCGCTGTCGCAAGAGGGCATTCCCGTTTACGGCATCAACTACAAGGACAAGCTTGGCAATGCCCAGGCTTTCTTGTCGGAACTGGGCGATCCGTACCATGCCATCGGTCGGGATGAACAAGGCCGCATGGGACTGGACTGGGGCGTCTATGGGGTGCCCGAAACCTATGTCATTGACGGCGAAGGCACCATCATCCTGCGTTTTGCCGGCCCGATCACGCAGCGCGTGATCGAAAGCACGATCCGCCCGGCGCTGGAACAGGCCGCCGCCGATTAGGGCCGCGCTTGTCGCGTGGACAGATCCGGTGGTTCATAACCTGTAGCCACCGGTGACGCCCAGAACCTCGCCCGTGATGAAACCCGCTGCGTCCGATGCCAGGAACCGCACAACGCTGGCGATATCAGACGGCGTACCAGCCCGGCCAAGGGCCGTATCCTTGACGAACAGTTCCGTCAGCGCGTCCGACCTGGGCGCTTCCGGTATGTTGATGGCACCTGGCGCAACAGCATTTACCCGAATTCCGTCCGGTCCGAGTTCCTTAGCCATGGCGCGAGTCCACAGGTTCAGGGCCGCTTTGCTGGCCCCATAGGTGACTGCATCACGCGGCGGCAACACCGCATTCATCGAGGAAATGCTGACAATCGCGGCCCCTCTCTGCAGATGTGGCAACGCCGCGGCCAGCAAGGCGGCTGGGGCCAGCAGGTTCAGATCAAGAATGGCGCGGTGGTCTTGCGCGTGAAACGTTTCCTTTGGGGTGGTCTTGACCAATCCCGCGTTGTTGACGATCACGTCCAGCCGCCCGAAACGGCCCAGAACCTGGTCAACGACTGTTTGAGCCTGGCCGGGATCGCTCAGATCTGCGTGTATGGCCAGCAGGTCGCTTTGATCCTGCAACGCGCCAGGCGCAGTCGAATGCCATGTCAGGGCCACGCGATGATCGCGGCCAAGATCCTCGACAATGGCACGCCCGATGCCGCGTGCCCCTCCGGTTATCAATGCAACTTTGTCCATCCGCCTCCTGATGGCAGGAAATCCTGTTCCGCGCAGGATGGCAACGGGATGTGGATCACGTGTCGCCGAAAAAGCAAAGGCGCCCCCAGGGGGAGGCGCCTTCAGACGCGGGCAGGCCGCGTTATTCAGGAGGGCTTTGCCAGGTTTCGCAGCACATACTGCAACACGCCGCCGTTTTCGATGTATTCAATCTCGGGGGCGGTATCGATCCGGCATTTCAGCGAAATCGTCTTTTCCGTCCCGTCGCCATAAACGATGGTACAGGGAACCTCTTGCAGGGGCTCAACCGTGTCCAGCCCGTGGATTGAAACGGTTTCGTCCCCCTTCAGGTCCAACGACTTGCGCGTGTCACCGCCGGTGAACTCAAGCGGGATCACCCCCATGCCAACCAGGTTCGAGCGGTGGATGCGTTCAAAGCTTTCGGCAATGACCGCCTTGACACCCAACAATGCGGTTCCCTTGGCCGCCCAGTCACGTGATGAGCCGGCACCATATTGCTCGCCCCCAAAGACGACCAGCGGGGTGCCTTGTTCCTGATAGGCCATCGACGCCTCGAACACCGAGGTCTGCTGGCCATCGGGGCCCTTGGTATAGCCGCCTTCGACGCCATCCAGCATCTCGTTCTTGACGCGGATATTGGCGAAGGTGCCGCGCATCATGACCTCGTGGTTGCCGCGGCGCGAGCCGTAGGAATTGAATTCACGGGGCTGCACCTGGCGTTCCATCAGGTATTTGCCGGCCGGTGTCGCCGTCGCAAAAGAACCGGCGGGCGAGATGTGGTCGGTCGTGATCATGTCACCCAGGATCAACAGAACCTTGGCACCATCAATATTGCTGATCGTGCCTGGCTCAGGGCTCATGCCCTGAAAATAGGGCGGATTCTGGATATAGGTCGAGGTCGGTGGCCAGTCATAGGTTTCCTGTTGCGGGACTTCGACCGCCTGCCACTTTTCATCGCCCTTGAAAACATCGGCATATTTGGTCTGAAACGCCTCGCGGGTCACGGTTTTCTGTACCAGCTCTGCAATCTCATGCTGGCTTGGCCAGATGTCCTTCATAAAGACGTCGTTGCCATCCTTGTCCTGGCCGATAGGCTCGGACGTCAGGTCGATATCCAACGTACCGGCCAGTGCGTAAACAACGACCAGTGGCGGCGACGCCAGGTAGTTGGCCCGCACATCGGGCGAGATGCGCCCTTCAAAGTTCCGGTTGCCCGACAGGACAGACGTGGCGACCAGATCGCCCTCGGCAATCGCTTCCGAGATCTCTTGCTGAATCGGGCCCGAGTTGCCGATGCAGGTGGTGCAGCCATATCCCACGAGGTTAAAGCCGATCTTGTCCAGATCATCCTGCAGGCCCGCGGCCTCAAGATAGGCCGACACGACCTGTGACCCCGGCGCCAGCGAGGTCTTGACCCACGGTTTGCGATCCAGGCCAAGGGCCGCCGCCTTACGCGCCACAAGCCCGGCGCCGATCATCACGTAAGGGTTCGACGTGTTGGTGCAGGAGGTGATCGAGGCAATCACGACCTTGCCCGATTCCATGGTAAAGTCTTCGCCTTTGACCGCGACTTCCTTGCCCATTGGGCGTTTGAAGGTATCGGCCATTTCCTTGGTAAAGGCCGCCTTGGCCTCGGTAAGCGACACATAATCCTGCGGCCGTTTCGGCCCCGAGATCGCGGGAACGATCGAGCCCATGTCCAGGCTCAGTGTGTCGGTGTAGATCGGTGCATAATCCGCGCCGCGCCACAATCCGTTTTCCTTGGCATAGGCCTCGACCAGCGCGACCCGGTCTTCGTCGCGACCGGTATTGCGCATATAGCGCAGGGTCTCGCCATCGATTGGGAAAAACCCGCAGGTCGCGCCGTATTCGGGGGCCATGTTGGCAATGGTCGCGCGGTCGGCCAGCGGCAGATGATCCAGGCCGTCGCCGAAGAATTCGACGAATTTTCCAACGACGCCCTTTTCGCGCAGCATTTCCACGACCTTGAGAACAAGGTCGGTGCCGGTGGTCCCTTCGACCATCGAGCCCGTCAGCTCAAAGCCGATAACTTCGGGGATCAGCATTGAAATCGGCTGACCCAGCATTGCGGCTTCGGCCTCGATCCCGCCAACGCCCCAGCCCAGAACAGCCATGCCATTGACCATGGTTGTGTGGCTGTCGGTGCCGACCAAGGTGTCGGGATAAGCGACCTCGTCCCCGTTCTGGTCTGTGTCCGTCCAGACGGTTTGTGCCAGGTATTCCAGGTTCACCTGGTGGCAGATACCGGTTCCGGGGGGCACAACGCGGAAATTGTTGAACGCGTTCTGACCCCATTTCAGGAACTGATAGCGTTCCATGTTGCGTTCATATTCGCGGTCCACGTTCATCTGGAACGCGCGGGGGTTGCCGAATTCGTCGATCATGACCGAATGGTCGATGACCAGGTCAACAGGGTTCAGCGGGTTGATCTTTTGGGCGTCGCCGCCCAAGCCCTTGATCCCGTCGCGCATCGCGGCAAGGTCGACCACGGCAGGAACGCCGGTGAAATCCTGCATCAGCACACGGGCAGGGCGATAGGCGATCTCGCGCGGGTTCTGACCACCATTGGCCCCCCATTCGGCAAAGGCCTTGATATCGTCGGTGGAAACCGAGAACCCGTCATCCTCGAACCGCAGCATGTTTTCCAGCACCACTTTCAGCGCGGCAGGCAGCCTGGAGAAATCGCCCAAACCGGCGTCTTGCGCGGCGGGGATCGAATAAAAGGAAATGGATTTGCCATTCACGCTCAGGCTGCGGCGGGAATTGGCGGTGTCCTGTCCAACTTTGATGGGCATCTTGTGGCCTCCCTCTCACGTCATTTGGATTTTGGGATTCGCTGAAACTATCTGCATCACACAGTTACGACCGGTTCAAGACAATTGGCCGAACGCATGTTTTATGTATGCTATGGTATACAGATTGCAATATGCCTCGCAAAACTGTCTCAAGAAACCTTGATTGGTGGGTGAGGCGATATGGTTGTAAACCCGAGGCACAGCCTTGAGATACCGAGATAGAAAATGTTCCGAACGACGACTGCCAGCCTGATTGTCTCTTCCGTATTGGGATTTGCGGCCATGGCCGATGGCACCCCCGTGGTGGTCGAGCTGTTTACCTCGCAAGGGTGTTCATCCTGCCCGCCTGCCGACCGTATCATGCATGACCTTGCCGGGCGCGACGATGTTATCGGGCTGGCGCTGCATGTGGATTACTGGGACTATATCGGCTGGGCGGACGAATACGCAGACCCTTGGCACACAGAACGGCAACGATCTTACGCGCGAGAGGGCGGGCGCACGATGATCTACACGCCGCAGATGGTTGTGAACGGTCAAGAGGACGTGGTGGGCGCACATGCGCGCGAACTGGACCAGCTGATTGCGCGGCACCAAGCCGAGGCTCCGCTTGCCCAGGTCACGATCAGCCGGGAGGGCGGGGAAATCAGCATTTCCGTGACGCCCAAAAGTGAACCGGTTGCAGGGACTTTTGATATCCGTGTGGTGCAATACACGCCGATGCGCCACGCGTCGATTCGGCGGGGAGAATTGGCCGGGCACGAATTGGACTATGCCAATGTCGTCGAGGGCTGGCAGGTCGCCGGCCAATGGGATGGCGCGGCCGCGCGGACTTATGGTGCAACACTGCCGTCTGAATTGCCGGCGGTCGTGCTGGTTCAGAGAACAGGGCACGGGCCGATCATTGCGGCCGCCAAAGTAGACTGACGGGTCAGGGCATGTCCTCGGGGCGCACGCCCAGCCCGTTCCAGGCTTTCCACCGGCGGTGTATCCAGAACCACTGCCCCATGTGCTGACGCACGATCTTTTCCAGGTCATCATTGGTAAACTGGGTCATGGTCTTGGGGTCGGTATGTGGCACCGGATCATGCAGAACGATCTCGAAATCCAGGCCGTTGGGTTGCCGGACCGCGTAGCACGGGATCAGCACGGCCTTGTATTTCATCGCAAGCTCGGCGTTGAGCACCGACGTGACGGCCGGTTTCCCGAAAAAGGTCAGTTCTTCGCCGCCATGCGCATGCAGGTCGGACACGATGGCGATGATGCCACCGCTCTTGAGTGAGCGCACCATTTCGACCATGCCGCGACGCCCCTGTTCAAACATGGGTTTGCCTGTCTTGTGAAAGGCGTCCACATACATGTCGTTGAAATAGGGGTTGGCCATGCGCCGGTAAAGGCATCCGATTGGCTTGTCGCTGCGTGTCTGCAAGGCGATTCTCGCGGCAAGGTAGTGGCCGAAATGCGCCGTGATCATCATGATGGGCCGCCCTTCGGCAACCGCTGCGTCAAAGGCGGCAACACCGGAACCGGACACCTTTGCGTGGCGTTGCCGGTCGGTAAACCCCTCGGGCGAGAAATGCTCCATAATCGCGCGCCCGGCATTGTCGGACACGGCCCGGCTGATTTCGCGTACCTCGCCCTCGCTGAGTTCAGGGCAGGTGAGGTTCAGGTTTCGCTGCACCCGCTTGCGAAACCCGACCACAGGCGACAGCGTGCGCATGATCGCGCCCATTGCGGCAATGCGCCGGTCATAAGGCAGCAAGCGCATCCCGCCGATCAGGCCCTTCAGAACAAGGTTGGCGGCATAGTATTTTCCAAGCTCAAAGCGGCTCAGTTCCGACTTTTCGACGGGCATGAATGGGTCTCACCGGGTGAAGCAAATTGCCGGATCAGACATACAGTCCAAGAAACGTAACCACAAGCACGCAGACCGGGCAGGTCGCCTGCTGCCTGTGCACGCCCGTTCACATTGCTTTTAGCACCCAGCGTCTTGTTGCCCGCACAGCATCAATCGGCCGCTTCGGCGTCCTCCGCTTCGACCAGTTTCAGCGTACCGCCATCCGACAAGGCCCGTATGACGCCGACAATTTGTGCCATGGCATCCTCGGCCTCGGGCCGTTTGACCTTGCCCCGATCGGCGATTTCTTCGCGCAGGTTGTCTGCCATCCGGGTGGACATGTTCGACAGCAGGAACGCGACAGAGGCCTTGTCCCCTTCGGTTTCCGCCCCGGCCATGGCGGTGACCAGCACCGCCTGTTCGACATCGCGCAAAATGGCGGGCACATCCCGCGGCGCGATCCGTGCGGCAATATGGGCAAAGGTAAAGATCGCCTGTCGCACCGCGCTTGCGAATTCTGCATCTTCTTCGTCAAGCGCGGTCAGCAACCCGTCGCGCGTGTCCGAGGCGGATTGATTGAGGATTGCCCCCACCCGGGCACCGGGCGCATCGTCGAATGCGGGGGTAGGACGCTGGTCGATCTGGGTCGCAAGGGACCACCCGATGCGTTCAACCGCGTCAGGCGTCACATTGGCGGTTTTGGAAATGGCATAGGTTATCCTGCGGGCAACAGGGCCGGGCAACTGCGCCAGCAATTGGGCGGCTTTGGCGGTCTCAAGCTTGGACAGCATGACGGCGGCCACCTCGGTGCTTTCGGCCTGCGCCATGGCTGCCAGATCTTCGACCGGAACTTCGCGCAGGCGCTGCCATGGGTCGCCGACCTGACGCATACCGGCAACCTTGCGCAGGCGCGCCGCCGTGGCGGGCGCGATCTTGTCGTTGACGGCGTCAAGCGCGCTGGCCAGACCATGCGGAAAGGACAGGCCGACGCTGTCCAGCGCGTCGGCGAATTCATGCGCGACCGAGGCCAGCGTGAGCCGGTCAACCAGCCCCATGCGCCCAAGCTGGTGGGTCAGCCTTTCCTGCAGATCATCGGGCAAATCCTCAAGTGGGATGTCAGCCCCTTCGTTCAGCAGCAGCCGCACAACAACCGCAGCCTTTTCGCGCCCGTTTAGCGACCGCGGGACCCGGCGCAACCCTTCTGCACCAGCACCGTCACCGGCTATGTCGACAGCCGGGGCCGCGGCGCCCGGCGCCATGTTTATCAATGCGTTTGTATCCTGCATCTGCCTGCAAAGTTGCAATTTCCATCTGCAGGCAGGTTAAGGAGAGTCGGGTAAAGAAAGACTGAAAGTCAGTAGCTATATGTCAGCCCGGTGCGAATAGCTTGCCGCAGCGATGTCTCGGCCCAGCTGCCCTGGCCACCACGGGCAGTAATCTCGCGCCACTGCTGTATCGCCAGATCCGTTTTCCCCTCGGCAACATATCCCTGTCCCATATAGCTGCGGGCCAGGATATTGTCGGGGTTGGCTTCGATCGCTTGTTGGTAATACAGGTTCGCCAGTTCCAGTTCGCCAAGATTGCGGTAGGTGAACCCCCAATATGTCAGAACACGGTCCTGGGATTGGTCGCTCATGACGCGCAGAACGTTCTGGGCGTTTTCGAATTGGCCGTCATAGGCGAGTTCGCGCGCGGCATCGTATAGCTGATCGTCGGTGAAATTCGACTTGTTGGGTTTCACGCATTTTCCGGCGGCCTCGTCATAGACCCGGCCGAACAGGCATTTCTTGGTTGTATTGGTGGGTTTGGGGGGGCTGCCGTCGCCGCCGGCCGCGTACACGGCGGGCGCGAAAGCAAAGGCATGAAACGCAATGGCGGCAACCAATACAGGACGCATTCTGTAACTCCGTTCGAAATTGCTTTGGTCAAACCTAGCGCGTTTGACGAAAAAGCGAAGACCTAACGGTGTATTGGGTGTTCACAATCCGGTTGTCAGCTGTTCACCGATTTGACGCAGCTTTGGGTCTGGTTGTCCCAAACCGTTCCCGCCACGCAGGACTGTGTCTGTTTCTGGTGGCCACTGCATGCCAGCGTGGCCGAAGCCGACACGGCCAGGGCCAGGGAACAAAGAAGGGTACGTATCATGGCGGCACTCCTGTCCGAAGAATACCGCCCCAGCATACGCCAAACAGGGCGTTCTGGCAAAGTTACCCGCCCCGGGCGGCATGATTTCGCCCGGAGCAGGTCAGGATTTGCGGTGCGGAATGTGCTATTCGCCAAAGACCCGCGCAAAGATCGTGTCGACATGTTTGGTGTGATAGCCAAGGTCGAATTTTTCCTCGATCTCTTCGGGGCTCAGCGCGGCGGTGACATCGGCGTCGGCCAGCAGTTCCTCTTTGAAATCTGTGCGGTGCTCCCAGACCTTCAGCGCGTTACGCTGCACCATGGCATAGGCGTCTTCGCGGCTGACACCGGCTTGGGTCAGGGCCAGCAGAACGCGCTGGCTCATCACCAGACCGGGGAACTTGTTCATGTTCTCGATCATGTTCTCGGGGAAGATCAGCATCTTGTCGATCACGCCTGTCAGACGGGCCAGCGCAAAATCCAGCGTGATGGTGGCGTCCGGCCCGATCATGCGTTCGACCGAGGAATGCGAGATGTCACGCTCGTGCCAGAGCGCCACGTTTTCCATCGCAGGGATCGCGGCCGCACGGACCATGCGTGCCAGACCGGTCAGGTTTTCGGTCAGCACGGGGTTCTTCTTGTGCGGCATCGCCGACGACCCCTTTTGGCCCATCGAAAAGAACTCGGCCCCTTCCAGCACTTCGGTGCGCTGCATGTGGCGGATTTCGATGGCGATGTTCTCGATGCTGCTGGCGATGACGCCAAGGGTGGCAAAGAACGCCGCATGACGGTCGCGGGGGATGACCTGGGTGCTGATCGGCTCGGGGACGAGGCCCAGCTTGTCACAAACATGTTCTTCGACCTGCGGGTCGATATTGGCGAAGGTGCCGACCGCGCCGCTGATCGCGCCGGTGGCGATTTCGGCGCGCGCGTCGCGCATGCGGGACAGGTTGCGGTCCATCTCGGCATAGAAACGGGCGAATGTCAGGCCCATGGTGGTGGGCTCGGCATGGATACCGTGGCTGCGGCCGATACGGACCGTGTTCTTGTGTTCCATTGCGCGGCGTTTGAGGGCCGCCAGCAGACCTTCGAGGTCGGCAATCAGGATGTCCGCGGCGCGCGTCAGTTGCACGTTGAAACAGGTATCCAGCACGTCCGAGCTGGTCATGCCCTGATGCACAAAGCGGGCCTCTTCGCTGCCGACATGCTCGGCCAGATGGGTCAGAAAGGCGATGACGTCATGCTTGGTGACGGCTTCGATTTCATCGATGCGGGCCACGTCGAATTCCACGTCCTTGGCCTTCCAAACGGCTTCGGCGTTTTCGCGCGGGATCACGCCCAGGTCGGCCATGGCATCGCAGGCATGTGCTTCGATCTCGTACCAGATGCGGAACTTGGTCTCGGGCGACCAGATGGCGACCATGTCGGGGCGGGAATAACGGGGAATCATTGGCAGAGGCACCTTTTGGGTTGGCGTTGGGTGTTGGCGCGGGTGATAGACCCGCTGGCCTCGCCGAACAAGGCAGGAGACAGAGATTGAGACGGTTTGCCCTGCTTTTCCGCCCCATTTGCCCTGTCACCATCGCAAAATCCGGCCTGCGGCCTGCATCTTTGCTGGACAACGCATCGGGGCGGCGGTCATGGTTGGGGTATCAGCACCAGGTATTAGAGATATGCAGTTGTTTATGAAAAACGTTTTGGCGGCCAGCGCCACGCTCTGGCTCGGACTGGCGGCAGGAGGTCACGCGGATACTCCGGTCACCTACACCCAGGCCGGTCAGGCCCTGTTCCGATTTGATGTGCCCGATTTCTGGATGTTGCGTACCGGGGGTATGCGCGACATCGAGGACACTCAATTGGGGGATACCCGCGCGGTGGCTCGTGTCATGGGCCTGCGGCCGGTTACGGATGACAAGGTCTGGATGGGGTTCGTGTCGCCGACCGGGGTTGCGACGATCCGGGACGGTGTCCGCTATTTGCAAGATATCGACAAGTTCCTGGTGAACGATCCGCAAGTCACAAGTACCAGTGACATGTCCATTGGCGGCCGACCGGCGAAAGTCATTCGCGGCACCGGTCGCCGCGACGGGCGGGGTGTGAGTTTCACCGCCACCGTTATCGACCTTCCGCGGGACCGGGTCGCCGTATCCGTCGCGGTCATCAGAGACGGGGCCGATCCGGCCTATGCCGATGAGCTGAATGCCGTGTACGCGTCATTCCGCCCGCTGCAGTAAGGAGGCGCCCCGTGACACGCAAACTGTTTAAACGTTTCGCTTTGGTCCTGGGACTGGGCTCTGCCGGGTTCACGCTTTCGGGTTGCGAAGGTGTGACATATGGCGTTGGGGTGGGGATCGGGTATGACCCGTTCTACGACTCGATGTTGTGGAACGATTATTACCGAAACGTGAATGTGAACGTTGATGTGGATCGCCCCCCGAACAAGCCACCAAACAAGCCGCCGCATGGCAAACCTCCGGTCCGGCCGAAACCGCCCGTGGCCAAGCCGCCCGCGCGGCCCCGGCCGCCGGTTGCCCGCCCGCCCGCAGCGCGCCCGCCAATCCACAGGCCCGCGCCGCGTCGCCGGTGATATACGATCCTGCGCCCCGGCCTTTGCGGGGCGCAGGGTCATCATTCAGGATCGGGTGGCAATAGCTCGGTCGAGATTTGCGACGACCCTTCCAGCGTGCGATGCACGGGGCATTTATCGGCGATCTCAAGAAGTTTGGCGCGCTGCGAGGCATCAAGCGACCCCTGCAGCCTGATCTTGCGGCGGAACTGATCCACCTTGCCGTTTCCTGCCAGACCCGCATCCTGCGCGTGAACCTTGTCATGGCAAACGTCGACCTTGATCCCGGTCAGCGGCCACGCTTTGCGCCGCGCATACATCCGGATTGTCATCGACGTGCAGGCGCCCAGACCCGCGGCCACGAACCCGTAAGGCGACATGCCGCGATCCGTTCCGCCATACGAGATGGGCTCGTCCGCCACGGCGTGGTGCCTGGGGCCGGACTGAATGTCCTGCTGAAACCCGCCCGGGTCTGCCTCGGTCACGCGCACGACGCCTTCGGGTGCACCCGGCGGCGGGGCCGGGGCGGCAACGGTGACATATCGGGACACCCAGGCGGCGATCACATCGGCGGCATAATCCGCATCCCGCTGACGGGTGATCAGATGGTCTGCGTCGTCCAGCGTCACAAAACTTTTGGGATGTTTCGCGGCCAGAAAGATTGCGCTTGCGTTGTCGATGCTTACCGTCTCGTCCCGAGGGGCGTGCAGGATCAGCAACGCCGCCCGCAACTCTGCGATTGCCGGGGTCAGCGCCGCCTCGGCAATGTCATCGACAAAGGCCCGGCCAATCCGAAACGGGCGCCCGCCCAACGAGACCTCGGCGCTGCCATCGCGCCTGATGTCGGGCAGAGCCGCCTGGAAGTGGTGGGCAACATGGCCAGGATCGGCAGGCGCGCCCAGCGTGACAACCGCCTTGACGGACGGAATGTCCGCCCGTGCCCGCAGAACGGCAGCCCCACCAAGGGAATGGCCGATCAGCAGGGCCGGCGCCATCTGCCGTCCGTCCAGATAGCGCGCCGCGGCAATCAGATCTTGGACATTTGACGTGAATGTCGTGTTCGCAAATTCGCCGTCTGAATGCCCAAGCCCGGTGAAATCGAAACGCAAAACGGCAAACCCCATTGCCGAAAGCCGCGCCGAGATCCGGCGGGCCGCCGGGATATCCTTGGAGCAGGTGAAGCAATGCGCAAAAACAGCTGTGGCCAGGATCGGGCCGTCAGGCAGATCAAGCCGGGCTGCCAGCTGATTGCCATCATGTCCGGGAAAAGAGATGCGTTCAGTCGGCATGTCGGGACCTTTCGGTAAAGCGGTTTGCCGATAGTGTGGATTGGGGTCCGCAACCTCAACCCGTCTTGCGCAGGTGTCACGGGAAGGTGAGAGGGGATGAGGCCGCGGCAGGCTTTCCCAACGCAACGGGGGCGGTGATGGATGGCGCAGAAGAAAGATCAACATCCGTGATATGTTTCCCATCAAACATTCGATTGCATTAATCGTCGGCCAGCCACACCTTCCGGTCATAGGAAAAGCCGCACGAACGGAGACCCCGATGGCACATGTAATTTCTGCACCCCGCACCTCATCAATCCGGCCCGACCTGGTACTGGCCGTCGCTTTGGCTGGCCTGATCGGTTTTGCGATTGGACAGGCCGAGTTGACCGGCCCCGCAGTGGGCGCCGCGCCCACCGGCCTTGAAGACTGGCACGGCAATGTCATGCGCTCGGGCTGGACACCCGAAGGGACGGGGCGTCAGGTCAATTCAACCCCATAAGGGCGGGGTCGAACGGATAAGTGGTCAGGTTCTCGTACCCGTCTTCGGTGATCAGAACCTGATCTTCCAGCTTGATCGAGAAATCGCCCCCGACCTCACCGACCGCTGCTTCGACGCACAGGACCATCCCCGGTTCCAGCGGGTAATCAAAGGCCCCCTCGACCGCCTTGTCGGGGTAGGCCACCAATGGCCACTCGTCACACAGGCCGACCCCGTGCATCAGGCAGCCGTATTTCTGTGCCTGGAACTTGCTGTCCAGCCTGTGTGAGTTGGCCGTAAGCTCGGGTATCGTCACGCCGGGTTTCAGCATTTCCATATTGGTCATGATATGTTCATGCGCGTGGCGCATGGCATAGATCATATCGGCGCGCGGCGGCTGATCGCCGATCCACCAGGTGCGCGATATATCAATGCAAATACCGTAGGAGCCGATCAGGTCCGTGTCGAAGGCAATGATCTCGTTCGCCTGCGTGACCCGCGGGCCGCATTCCTGAAACCAGGGATTGGTCCGCTGCCCCGAGGCCAGCAGGCGGGTCTCGATCCATTCGCCGCCCCGGCGAATGTTTTCGGCGTGCAGAATGGCCCAGATGTCATCCTCGGTCGTGCGCCCATCGCCGACATTGGCCCGGGCAAAAACCTCCATCGCGGCAACAGCGGTTTCACAGGCATGATTCGCACACCGCATCGCAAGGATTTCGTCGGGGCCCTTGATGGCGCGGGCCTTTTCAGTCAGCTCTTCGCCCTCCATGACTTCGAACCCTTGCGTCTCAAGCGCGCGCAGGCCGTGCAACATGATCTTGTCAACGGCCAGGCGCATGTTCCCGCCGCCATGTTCATTGATCAGGGTTCTGATCTCGTTGGACAATGCGTCCGCTGCCACATCGATCTTGTCGCCCCGGTCAAAATAGAACAGGTCCGCACCCGAGCGTTGCTCGCGCACCAAAGGGTTGAACCTGCTTAGAAAGGGCGCGTTCTTGTAGTCCCAGATCACCATGTAACCATCCGCGCACAGCAGAACGGCGCGAAACGGGTTATGCGTGTTCCAAAGCTGCATGTTCGTGCTGTCGGTCGCGTATCGAATATTCAACGGGTCGAACATCAAAAGCCCGCCATACCCCCGCGCGACGATAGCCTGTGTCAGGCGCGTCCAGCGATAGGTGCGCATTTGTTCAAGATCGGGCAGGGCAAGCCCGGCGGCTTTCCATTCGTCGAAGGCCAGTTGCGTCGGACCGATTTCGATCCGGTCGTTGTCATTTGGGGTGCCATCACCAAGCGTGGCGCCCCGGGAAGGGTCGATTTTGCGGGCATCACGATAGTGGTGGTTCACGGCTGGCCTCCCTGCTTGCCATGCCAGCTTGTCGGTCCACACGCGGGCCGTCTGGATGAAATACGACCGCGCACCCGTCGCTTTTTGACCGACACCGCCCGGCCGGGCTGTTATGGCGGTGCCATGGCCAACATCCTGCAGCGCAAAATCCCCTATGATCCGACCCAGCAGCGCCCGCTGCCTGGGATACAGCCCGCGCGCATGGATCAATGGCTGCATCAGGATGATGCGTTTGCCGACCAGATGCGCCGCCGCGAAGAATTGCTGACGACGCATGGCGCCGAGGTTCTGGCGCTTGATCCCGGCGCCTTGCCAGCCGCGCAAGAGCTTTTGGACCTGGTGTTGCAACAGGTCTACCCGGATCAGAGTGGGGCAGGTCAGGTTATCCGTCCTGACACCGGTGTCGTAGCGATTGACCGGGACCGGCCGCTGGAAACGCTGGGGCGGCTGGTTCAAGAGGATTTCTGTATTCTTCAGAAACACAGCGACGCGCATGTCCTGACAGGGGCGGTGCTGTGCTTTCCAGCCAGTTGGCGTCTGTCTGAGAAATTCATGCGCCCGCTGATCGCCATTCACGATCCGGTGGCCAGCTATGACGCCGATATCGCCAAGCGGGTTCAGCGGCTTTTTGACGGGATCAAACCGGGCCGTCCGCTGTGGCGGTTCAATGCGCTGTGGTACCGGGATGCCGAGTTGTATCAGCCCCGCGGCCTTGGCGACCCCCGCAGTGCGGTGGATCAGGGCAGGGCACCTTTCCTGCGCAGCGAACGGCAGACCTTGCTGCGCTTGCCGGAAACGGGCGCGGTCGTCTTCACGATCCACACCTATGTTCTTTGCGCGCGGCACCTGCCCAAAATGGAAAACCCCGCCTGATGGCGGGGCCTCCAAGGAGGGTTCGAGAGAGAAGGGTTACAGGCCAAGCGCCGAGGCGACACCGGCAAACGCGCCGCTGGAATTCAATGCGACGATTGCGACCGTATAGGCCAGGACCTGTGTATTCAGCCGGAAGTCTTCGCCCCGGATCAGATTGACCGCCGCAAGGGACAGGGCAATCGGCGCCGACATGCTGGCGACGGCGCCAGTCATGCCCCAGCTGGTCAGGCGCAGGATGTCGCTGGGACGATCTTCGTCGACCGTGGCGCGATTGTCATTGTCGCTTGCCAGGTCATCCAGATCGTCCGGATCGGCGCGGAACGCGATGCTCAGCAACTGTTCGTCCGTCAGTTGGATCGGGCGCCCCTTGGGGCTTGCGTCGATAACGGTGTCCACATCCGGGTCCGCCGCAGAATGTTCCATACCGGCAAAAGGCCCGCTTACGGATGCAAAAACCTGTTTTGCGTTCCGCGGCTTAGGAGAGGCAATTGAATCAAATGCGCTCAGGAACTGCTCGACAGTCAGGACGGTTTTGGGCGACAGCCATTCGACCCGCTGGGTCGAGCAGATATCGACCATCCGATAAAGCATGACCACAAGCATAAGCTCGGAAATCTCGGCGTCATCCAGTATCCCCGAGACCGGGGACAATGAAATGGAAAACCGGTTGCGCGGGCGGGTGACCTGAGGGCGCACCAGTGTTTTCAGACCCGCCGTGCGGTCAAGCCGCTCAAAGCGGTCATCGGTGCCTGGACGTTCATCATCCAGGGTCAACTTGACCAGGTACTGGCTTGAAACAATGCTGGCTTCGGTCTTGCTCAGCAGGGTCTTGCGTTCCACCAGGTGGCCATAATCCTCAAGGGTCGCGGCGACGATTTGACCAAACCGCTCCATCGCTCCGTCGATGGGGCCGTCAAACTGAAGTCCGCCGTGGTATCTGTGCTTGGAAGTCACAGTCCATTCCTTTGCCGTATCAATTCCAGACCTCAGTCTAGCGGGCGATATGGGGAGAATTTTGACGAAAATGCAAAAAAATGAATTTTTTGAAGGATTGATTACGCTTTGGAAACCAACGGAACTCTGGCTTTGGGTTAAGTACTGTGGCGAGATTGTGGCCGAATTGCGATGCGGGGCCCCAGACGCAGAGGCCCGTCAGTTATCGATTCTCTGTGCCATGATCGCGATGGATTTCTGATAGACCGTGGCGGCATTCCATTGCTGAATGACGGCGAAATTCGGCTGCCCCGGTTGATACCCGCGCCCCGGCTTCCAGCCTTTCTTGCGAAGAAAATTCGCTGTCGAGGCCATTGCGTCGGTCAGGTTGTAAAAATCCACACGCCGGTCGCCGGTTGCATCGACCCCATAGGTCAAGGCGTTGCCCGGCAGGAATTGCGTGTGTCCCAGCTCGCCATGTTTTGCCCCTTTTGTCGCCATCGTGATGCTGCCCTGATCGACCAGTTTCAAGGCGCCGATGGCGTGGGGTACAAAGAATTCGGATCGGCGACAATCGTAGGCCAGTGTTGTTATTGCGGAAACAACCTGGCTGTCTCCCATAAAGTTCCCAAAGCCGGTTTCCATGCCGTGAATGGCGATCAGGACACCTGCCGGAACGCCATATTGCTGTTCGAGGGCGGCGTAAAACTGCGGGTTGGCGGCCTTGCGTTTGCGCCCCTGCGCGACAATGGTGTTGGCACCGCGCACCTGCATGAATTTTTCCAGCGAGTATTTGAAGCTTTTTTGGTTTCGGTCCGCCGCAATGGTCCGGGTTGCATATTGGGTCTGGGCCAGGGCCTGCAGCCCCTTTTTCTTGACGCCGGCCTTTTTGGCCTGTTGAGCGAAGTCCTTTTTCCAAGCGTCGAAGCCAGCCCCGGTGTTGCCGCAGGGCGCGGCCCAGGAGGGCCCGGCCAGTGCCAGGGACAGCAGAATTGCCAGGGATGTCATACGCATGGGCGGGCCTCGTGCAGATCAGGGAAGGGTTGGTGCAATCACATAAAGCGCTTTCAACGCTTCGCTGGGTTCGATCCCCGGAAGCGCGGTTCGAAAGATCTGTTCCATCACGCCCTGAGTGTACATTTGCGACAGCGCCGTATCTACCATCAGGCGAAAGTCATCATCCCCCCGAGGCAGCGCCAGGCCTTGCTTTTCGATGGTCAGGACTTCTTGCGAGATTTTGAAATCAGTGCTCAGACCGGCGGCGAGGTAGTTGATCAGCAAAATCGACTGATCCGCGAAATAGGCGTCAATCTCGCCGTCCCGCAAGGCCTTGATGCCATCGGGGTGGGAAACGAACCGGACCAGCTTTGCCTCGATCCCGGCGGAACCGAACGAGTTAAAGACGGCTTCTTCGGTGGTGGTGCCGCCACGCATGCCGACCTTTTTGCCGGAAAGGGCTGCCATTGAAACATCTGCATCATTGGGCAGCAGGAGCGAGGTGCCGTCCACATAGGTCGGGATAGAGAAATCGACTTTTTCACGCCGCGACAGTGTTATCGTCGCCGCGCCGCACAGCATGTCGACCTCTCCGGCGGCCACCATGTCAAAACGCGTGTCGGTCTGAACCGGGATGAACTGCGCGTTCAGGGTGTCAATGTTCAACTGATCGGCGATCAAACGCGCGACCCGGTCGCAGACCATGGGTGACAACCCGTCGGGGCGACCCTGATCGTTGATATAGGACAGCGGGGCGGCATCAGTGCGGAACCCAAAGCGTATTTCCCCGGTCTCTTTGATGCGGTCGATGGTTTGCGCCGGAACAGCGGTTGCCGCCAGCAGGGCAGCGAGAGCGAGGGAAAAAATGCGCATGAATAATCCTTTGACGTGAATTGACCTTAACCCTAGCGTCAATGCCCTAGGCCTCAAAGCGAAATAAGGGCGGGGCGTTCCAAGAAAAAAGGGCGCCCACTGGGCGCCCTTTGGTTGTGTCATACGATGGCTGCGAAATCAGCAGCTGTAGTACATGCCGTACTCAACCGGGTGCGGCGTGTGCTCGTAGGTTTCGACCTCTT
Source organism: Alphaproteobacteria bacterium (assembly GCA_030427405.1). Lineage (GTDB taxonomy): Bacteria > Pseudomonadota > Alphaproteobacteria > Rhodobacterales > Rhodobacteraceae > Ruegeria. The sequence goes on from JAUHXK010000003.1 coordinate 21,339, forward strand.
CCATCTTCAGTGCGATGTAGCCGTCGATCTGGTCTTTGGTGAACACGTCGCCTTGCAGCAGGAAGTCGTGATCGGATGCCAGAGCTTCCAAAGCCTCACGCAGCGAGCCGCAAACGGTCGGGATGTCGGCCAGTTCTTCGGCCGGCAGATCGTACAGGTTCTTGTCCATGGCTTCGCCCGGATCGATCTTGTTCTTGATGCCGTCCAGACCAGCCATCAGCAGCGCGGCAAACGCCAGGTAGGGGTTCGCAGCCGGGTCAGGGAAACGAGCCTCGACGCGCTTGGCTTTCGGGCTTTCGGTCCACGGAATACGGACACAACCCGAACGGTTGCGGGCCGAGTAGGCGCGCAGAACGGGGGCCTCAAAACCCGGGATCAAACGCTTGTAGCTGTTGGTCGACGGGTTGGTGAAAGCGTTCAGGGTCTTGGCGTGCTTCAGAACACCGCCGATGAAATACAGCGCTTCGTCCGACAGGTCGGCGTATTTGTCGCCAGCGAACAGCGGCTTGCCGTCTTTCCAGATCGACATGTTCACGTGCATGCCGGTGCCGTTGTCGCCTGCGATGGGCTTGGGCATGAACGTCGCCGATTTGCCGTAGGCGTGGGCCACGTTGTGGATGACGTACTTGTACTTCTGCAGCTCGTCGGCTTGCTTGGTCAGGCTGTCGAAGATCAGGCCCAGTTCGTGCTGACAGGACGCAACCTCGTGGTGGTGCTTGTCCACTTTCATGCCCAGACGCTTCATGGTCGACAGCATTTCCGAACGCAGGTCTTGTGCCTCGTCAACGGGGTTCACGGGGAAGTAGCCGCCCTTGACGCCCGGACGATGGCCCATGTTGCCCATCTCGTATTCGGTGTCGGTGTTCCACGATGCATCAGTCGCATCAACCTCGTAGGATACCTTGTTGATGCTGTTCGAGAAACGGACGTCGTCAAACAGGAAGAATTCAGCTTCGGGGCCCATATAGGCGACGTCGCCGATACCGGATGCCTTCAGGTAGGCTTCGGCCTTCTGCGCGGTGCCGCGCGGGTCACGTTCATAGGCTTCGCCAGTGTCGGGCTCAACAACCGAGCAGTGAATGCAGATGGTTTTTTCCGCGTAGAACGGGTCGACATAGGCGCTGTCGGTGTCGGGCATCAGTTTCATGTCCGATGCTTCGATCGACTTCCACCCAGCGATGGACGAACCGTCGAACATGAAGCCTTCTTCGAGGAAATCCTCGTCGACCTGATCGGACATGATCGTCACGTGCTGAAGCTTGCCGCGCGGGTCGGTGAAACGGATATCGACGTATTCAGCATCCTCGTCCCGGATCAGCTGAAGAACTGCGTCCTTGCTCATACTCTCTATTCCTCTGATTTGAGTGTGTTCGGTTAAAGGGCTTCCGAACCGGTCTCGCCGGTGCGGATGCGGATGGCTTGCTCGACCGGCGAGACAAAGATCTTGCCGTCCCCGATCTTGTCGGTCTTGGCCGCAGAAACGATGGCTTCGATGGCAGCATCGACCTGGTCATCGTCCAGAACAACCTCGACTTTGACCTTGGGCAGGAAATCAACGACGTATTCGGCGCCACGGTACAATTCGGTGTGGCCTTTCTGGCGCCCGAACCCCTTGACTTCGATAACGCTGAGACCCTGGACGCCCACGTCCTGCAGCGCCTCTTTTACTTCATCCAGCTTGAAGGGCTTGATGATCGCTTCGATCTTTTTCATTCGGGCTCACCTCGCATGGTTGTCAGGAAGGCAGTGATCACGTCTAAGATCGGGCGGCAATGTGAATACGAATTTGGTGCAGTTGTGCTGCGTTGATTTTGGGCGTTCGTTTAAATTTTGATCGAGTTGCACAAAAAATGATCGAAATTGAATCGCGCAAGGAAGGGTCAAGGGAAGTTCATGAAGGAATTGTTGACGGCGGCACAGATGCGCGAGGTCGAGCAGGGCGCGATCAGGTCGGGGCGCGTCACGGGTCTGGAACTGATGGAACATGCGGGCAGGGGGGTCGTTACCGCGATCCTGGAAAAATGGCCCGTGTTGGACAGGCGAGGGGCCAGCCCCTCGCGCTCCCCGGGATATTTCCAGCCAGATGAAGGGGATCCCCTGCGCGCCGTGGTGCTTTGCGGGCCCGGCAACAATGGCGGCGACGGGTTTGTCATTGCGCGGGTCTTGCGAGAGCTGGGGTGGGCGGTGGATCTGTTTCTGTACGGGGACCCGGACCGCCTGCCGCCGGATGCGCGGGCGAATTGCGTGGCCGTTCAGGGGGTGATCAAGGTTCAGGATTGGGCGTTGTTTCGGCCGGGGGATGGGGCGTCTTGCGACCTGTATGTCGATGCGGTTTTCGGGGCCGGATTGAGCCGGGCCCCGGGGGCAGAAATCATGCGCCCGCTGGCGGATTTGGCAAAGGCCGCGCGTAGTGGCGCGCGGGTTGTTTGTGTCGATGCCCCGACCGGGTTGTGCATGGACAGCGGGCGTGCGCTGAGCGCGGAATTTGGCGCGGTGCGCGGCGACTTGACGGTTACCTTTCACAGGATGCGGCCGGGGCAGTTTCTAGCGGACGGGCCCGAGTATTGCGGTGACTTGCGGGTTGTGGATATCGGGCTTGAGGGCGATGGCGCGGAGGCGACTTCCTTGTTGGACCAGATGGCACTGCCGGAGTTGGATAAGGCTGGGTTTGGGCACAAGTATGCGCATGGGCATGCTTTGGTACTGTCCGGGGGTGAGGCACAAACCGGGGCGGCGCGGCTGGCGGCGCGGGCTGCTCTGCGCATCGGGGCGGGATTGGTGACGGTCGCGGCCCCGGGGGCTGCGCTTGGCGAGGTGGCCAGCCAGGTAACGGCGATCATGGTGCGGCGCGTCGAAGGGCCAGAGGACTTGGCCAATGCGTTGGGGGATCAGCGCCTGAACGCGCTGTGCCTGGGGCCGGGTTTGGGGCTGGAGCGGGCGCGCGATTTGGTCCCGGTTGCACTGGCATCGGGACGGCCCGTGGTTCTGGATGCGGATGCCTTGAGCGCCTTTGCCGGGGACCAGGACGCCTTGCTTGGACGTTTGCACGACGCCTGTGTCCTGACGCCCCATGGTGGCGAGTTTGCGCGCCTGTTTCCCGACATTGCGGCAAGGCTGGATGAGGCACCGGTGGCCGGGCCGACCTATTCTCGCGTTGACGCGGTGAAAGAAGCCGCGCGCAGGGCAGGATGTGTTGTCCTGTTCAAAGGGCCGGATACGGTGATCGCGGGGCCTGATGGGCGATGTTCCATCAACGCGGCCAGCTATGACCGGGCGGTTCCCTGGTTGGCCACGGCGGGCGCCGGAGATGTTCTGGCGGGGCTGATCGCCGGGTTGCTTGCGCGGGGATATGACCCGATGCGCAGCGCCGAAGCGGGGGCGTGGCTTCACGTTGAATGTGCGCGGGCCTTTGGGGCAGGGCTGATCGCCGAAGATATCAGTGAACAAGTGCCTGGGGTTCTGAACGCCTTGCGGAAGTTTGCAAACTAGGCGGGGATTGGCCGCTTTGCGGTGCGGGTGGCGAAAAATCGCCCACGGCATGTGCGACAAGGCATAGCGAGTATTTGCCAGTCGCATGGCTGATTGGCAGAATTTGCTTGTCCGGTATTTGCTTTGCGAAAGGGCGCCTGGATAACCTTTTGAATTAACACAATTACTTTGTTTTCGGTTTGGCCCGGTTGTGGCGCGTTTGCAATGATTGATCGTGACAAGGCGCGGTGCACTGGAACGCGCGGGTTTCGACAACATCTGGGCAGTACCTGAAAGCAGAACCAAGCCATGGTGACGAACATGACCCTTAACTTTAAACTAGCATCAGTTGCGACCGTATTGGCCGCGACGACAGCGATCCCCGCCGCTGCAGAAATGAAATACGAAAACAACAGCGGTGGTTACGTCCTGCTCTACGGACAGCTGAACCCGGCTTTGATCTCGGTCGATGATGGCCAGGACACCGATACCCGCGTTCTGGACAATGATCTGTCCAACAGCCGCGTCGGACTGCGCCTGTTGCAGCCTTTTGGTCAGAACGAGTTCACGTTCCGCTTTGAAACCGGCCTGGGCCTGCCGAGTTCGAGCGAATGGAACCAATTGGGTACCGATTTCAGCGGCTGGACGCGCGAAGACCTGCGTCATGTCGATTTCGCGCTGAAAGGCGACTGGGGTAAATTCTCGGCTGGTCAAGGCAGCATGGCGTCGGACGGCTCGTCCGAGGTTGACCTGTCCTATGTTGGCACTGCGCTGTATTCCTTTACCAACGATGAAAACTCGGGCTTTTTCTACCGCGGTACCGATGGCACGCTGAGCGATATCACCGTTGGCGATTCCAGCAACAACTTTGACGGTTCGCGGCGCGGGCGCGTGCGGTATGACACGCCCGAAGTCAACGGGTTCTCGGCGGCCATCGCTTATGGTCAGAACATTCTGTCCAGCAGCGATGACGACGATTATTACGATGTCGCGCTGAACTACGGCAATACGTTTGCCGGCGGCGTGGAATTCGCGGCGGGCATCGCCTATGCCGTGCGGGATATGGATGACGGTTCGGGCAAGCGGGAAGACACAATCGGCTCGGCGTCGGTGCTGCTGCCAAGCGGCTTTAGCTTTACGGCTGCGGCGGGTACGCGTGACAATGCCGGTGGCGATGCGGACCCAAGCTTTTGGTACACCAAGATCGCCTATGAGGGCGACTGGATCTCCCTGGGCAAAACGGGCGTCGGTATCGACTATTACGACGGTTCTGACTTTGACAGCGATGGCTCCAGCACGGAATCCTGGGGTATCGCGGTTGTTCAGCGTATCGACAGCATCAATACCGATGCCTACCTGAAATACCGCAACCACGATTTCAATGACGGAACCTCGTTCGACAAGAACGAAGCCTGGGTGCTGGGCGCACGCTGGCAGTTCTGATCCGGAACCGTTTGAACCAACAAAACGCCCCGGCCTTGTCCGGGGCGTTTTTTTGTCCGCAAGTGGTGCAATAGACACCCCGAAGGGGCAGTTGCCCCTTGCACGCGGGCGGCTGGGCAAATAGAAGGCGTCAAATTTGCCTGGCGCGCCGTTTTGCGCGCCCCGAATCCTATGGGGACTACCATAATGCAGGTTACCGAGACGCTGAACGAAGGTCTGAAACGCGGCTACAACATCACCGTGACCGCGGCTGAGCTGGACGAGAAGGTCAACGAAAAGCTGACCGAAGCGCAGCCCGAAGTCGAGATGAAGGGCTTCCGCAAAGGCAAGGTGCCGATGGCGCTGCTGAAAAAGCAGTTTGGTCAGCGCCTGCTGGGCGAAGCGATGCAGGAAACCATCGACGGTGCGATGAACAAGCATTTCGAGGATAGCGGCGAGCGTCCGGCGTTGCAGCCCGAGGTCAAGATGACCAATGAGGACTGGAAAGAAGGCGACGATGTCGAGGTCGCCATGTCCTATGAAGCGCTGCCGGAAATTCCCGAGGTTGATCTGAAGTCGGTCGAGCTGGAAAAGCTGGTCGTCAAGGCCGATGACGCGTCCGTCGAAGAAGCACTGAACAACCTGGCCGAAACCGCACAGGATTTCAAAGCGCGCCGCAAGGGTTCAAAAGCCAAGGACGGCGACCAGATCGTGTTCGACTTTGTGGGCAAGGTTGATGGTGAGGAATTCGAAGGCGGTGCCGCCGAAGATTACCCGCTGGTCCTGGGGTCGAACAGCTTTATCCCCGGTTTCGAAGAGCAGTTGGTTGGCGTGAAGGCCGAGGAAGAAAAAGACGTCACCGTCACCTTCCCCGAAGAATACGGCGCCGAGCATCTGGCTGGCAAAGAAGCCGTCTTTGCCTGCACGATCAAAGAAGTGAAAGAGCCGGTCGCTGCCGAAGTGAATGACGAACTGGCCAAGAAATTCGGCGCCGATGACCTGGACGCGCTGAAAGGCCAGATCGCCGAGCGCCTGGAGGCCGAGTATGCGGGTGCTTCGCGCGCAGTCATGAAACGGGCGCTGCTGGACGTTCTGGATACCAAGGTATCTTTCGACCTGCCGCCGTCGCTGGTTGACGCAGAGGCCAAGCAGATTGCACATCAGCTGTGGCACGAGGAAAACCCCGAGGTCGAAGGTCACGACCATGGCGAGATCGAGCCGACCGACGAGCACACCAAGCTGGCCGAGCGCCGCGTGCGTCTGGGCCTGCTGCTGGCCGAGCTGGGCCAGAAGGCCGAGGTTGAGGTTTCGGATGCCGAGATGACTCAGGCGATCATGAACCAGGCGCGTCAGTATCCGGGGCAGGAGCGTCAGTTCTTTGAATTCGTGCAGCAGAACGCACAGATGCAGCAGCAGCTGCGAGCGCCGCTGTTTGAAGACAAGGTTGTCGATTACGTGTTCGAACTGGCGCAGGTGGCCGACAAGGAAGTCAGCAAAGACGACCTGCAAAAAGCTGTTGAGGCACTGGAAGAGGAGTAATCCTCTTCCCCCACTTCTTTCAGGAGTTTTCCGCGAAAGATGGGGGGGCTGAAAATAGCGAAGCCGCCTGGAAAGAGGCGGCTTCGCGTAGGTGGCTTTGTGCTATGAGGTGAGGGGGTCAGGCCTCATGAGCAAAAGCACGGGGGGTATGTAGCAGAGCTGTTTTCTGCTCTGGGGTAAACGTGTCGGTCAGGGACTCGATCAGTCTGAGAACGTCCTGACGCTCGGCTTCGGTTTTCGCCGCATTCATCTGCTCGACAAAGTACTTTTCGAGGTCGGTGAGCGGCTTGTGGTCGCGGTTTGCCGGGTTGCTGTTCGCGGTCTTCTTGGCCTCGAACATGGCAAGCGCCTTTTCTTCGTCCAGGAACACATCGTGGTGAATTCCGGCAAAGTCGCGAACCCCTGCGATACGCTCGTCGCTGCAATCAAGCAGGGCGGCGAGTGCTGAAACCTTGCCCATCGGCACGGTTTCACCGACGTAGTCATAAGGTGCGCAGTTCGACCGTTTCAGAACCCGGTCCATGACGGGGTCAATGACGGTGATGATGTCCGAGATACCCGCGCTTTTTGCGTATTCGAGCGACCCGATCATCAATTCACAAGTTGCATAGGATACTGAGTTCTTATCCTTGCCGCGATTCAGGCGCTGCGTGTCGACGCAGAAGCGTGTGGATTCCCACATGGTTGCGCTGCGAATTGGTGCTTCGCCGCACAGAATTGCCGAGAACACGTCCGACAGCATGTGCGGACCAGTTGTCTGAAGGGCCCTTACGGCTGCGACGACATTCCCCCCATCGTCGAGACCGATTACATAGGCCGGATCCAGATTATCAAACTCGTCAATTTCCTTTCCATCCTGGATATTGACGTCCCATCCCAGGCGTCCGCCAAATACCCGAGCTCTCAACTCGAACATTTCGTCAAGAACTTCGCTGAACAGATGTCTGTTCAGGCCATCAACTACGATGATCATTTCTTCCCCCTTCGAGTGGTTTATTCGGTACACTCATCGTTACCCTGAAAATGGGCAAAAGCTATTGGGGGTTTCCCGTATTTTTGAAGTTTTTGTGGCTAAATCTGGGATATTATTGGGATTATCCCGGTGAGATCAGGCCGATTCCGATCGCCCGACCGACCGCCTGAGGGGTCGTGAGCGCGTTCAGTTTCTCGCGACTCGACCGCAGGTGCACTTCGACAGTGCGGTGCGAGATCGACAGGATATCGCCGATATCCTGCTGCGATTTGCCGGCGGCGACCCATTGCAGGATCTCGGATTCGCGCGTCGACAATGTCGGGTGATATAGCGAACTTGTCACCTCATCGGAAGAAACAACCGTGTCGTGAATGTGGACGGCCATGGATTGCAGATCGCCGATGACATGCGAAAGCTGCTTTTTCCATTCTTCGCGGCTGCAGTCGCGGGTCGCGCTAAGCAGGCCAATGTCGCCATAAGGGCCGCGAACCGGTATCGTAACCCCCTGGTCGGACAAGCCAAAATCATGCGCATCCCGGAAAACACGTTGAAAATTGTCGCTGCGTTCCAGGCGGCTCCAATCGACGGGGGCGATGCTGCGCTTGGTCATATGAAGCGTCGGGTCCAGCATGATCAGACCCTGGTCCTGGTAGTGGGATTTCCAGTCGTCGCCATAGGTAACATATCCGGCAACCGTTCCGGCGGCAGGGTTCATACCTGCATAGGCGGCGTGATCTATGCCGTGCTTTTCACAGACCTGTTTCAGAAACTCCGTGTATCGAGCTTCTGAGTCTGGAAGGGTGCTCAGATCAACTATTTCCATAAGGCGCCTACCAGCTGCAGCCCATTGAGTGGCTCGAGTTCTCACTTGAGTGACCAGTCGAGCCCGAGCGATACACGTGTTTACTTCACTGTAAAAACAACATCACACTTTTATATTCATGACAAGGCAGAGCGCCAATCGTCTGCGCTTTTGCGAAGTTTATACGTGAATAATACTGCATTTTTGTCACTACTTTGCGCGCCAATAGCAAAAAGGCGCGCAAGTTTAGGGCGAGAAACCCCTTATTTTGCTGGCCGCAGGCCCGTTTCCACCAGCATTCCCTGGGCTTTTGCCTCTGGGTAAAAGCCTTTGGCGTAAAGGAAGATGGCGCGCTGTTGGTCGCCGTCCGACAAAAGCCACGCGCCACGCAGGTATTTCCCGGCAAACTCCAGGTTGGTGTCGGCGTCCAGCAGGCCTTTTGCCTTGCCTTTATATCCCATCGAGCGAGCCGTCGCGGGTAGTATCTGCAACAGGCCGTAATACGGCCGGTTCACGGCCCAGGGACGGTGCGTGCTTTCCCGGATGGCCAGCTTGTGAACCAATTCGCGCGGAATCTCGTAATGGTCGGCCCATTTGTTGATTGAAGCCCGCAATTCCGGTGTTTCGTTAGGGTAAAGCGGCGGGTCAAAGGTATCGGCCGATTTAGTGACGGCGTCCGGGCTACCGCAGGCGGCCAGCGGGATTGCCATTAGAAAACCGAGAAGAGTGCGGCGTGCGAAATGGGTCATTGCGTGTCTCCGAATTACGCGTCCGGATGATATTGGCGAAACGCGCCGCTGCAAGGCCGGGCCGGAATTCTGGCTAATTTTTGCTGGTGTCGATGGCAAAAAGAAAGGCCGCGCAATGTCTGCACGGCCTTTCCTGAAATTATGTACTGATACCGGTTCAGGCCTTGGCTTCGTCTTCCTCGGCCGGGGCTTCTTCGGTGACCAGATCGTCATCGTCAGACGCGGCCGAGCCGATGTCGTCGAACAGTTCGGCGATCTCGAATTCAGCGGCTGCTTCTTCTTCGGCGGCCAGTTCCTGGATCGACTTGCCTGAGGCCTGCAGTTCGGCTTCTTCTTCCGAACGGGCCACGTTCATCTTGATCTCGACCTCGACCTCGGGGTGCAGTTTGACCGCGACCGAGTGCAGACCCAGCTCTTTGATCGGAGCCAGCAAGATGATCTGTTTCTTGTCGACGGTGAAGCCTGCTTCGGTGGCGGCGTCTGCGGCGTCACGCGGGGTGACCGAGCCGTACAGTGCACCGGCATCCGATGCCGAGCGAATCACGATGAACTGCTGACCGTCCAGCTTTTCAGCCAGCGCTTCAGCTTCTTTCTTGGTTTCCAGGTTGCGCGCCTCAAGCTGGGCTTTCTGGGCTTCGAACGAGGCGATGTTCGCCTCGGACGCGCTCAGCGCCTTGCCTTGGGGCAGCAGGAAATTGCGGGCAAAGCCAGGCTTGACGTCAACGACGTCGCCCATTTGACCCAGTTTCGCAACGCGTTCCAGAAGGATAACTTGCATGTCAGTCTCTCCTTACTTCACGGCGTAGGGCAGCAGGGCGAGGAAGCGGGCGCGCTTGATAGCACGGGCCAGTTCACGCTGCTTTTTCGCCGAAACGGCGGTGATGCGCGAAGGTACGATCTTGCCACGCTCAGAGATGTAGCGCTGCAGAAGACGGGTGTCTTTGTAGTCGATTTTCGGCGCGTTCTCACCCGAGAACGGGCAGACCTTGCGGCGGCGGAAAAATGGTTTTGCGGCCATGGTTTATGTCCTTTCGTCAGGCGTTGATCAGCGGCGCTCGCGGCGGCCTTCGCGCTCGTCGCGCTTCTGCATCTGGACCGAGGGGCCCTCGGCATGCTCGTCGACCTTGATGGTCAGAACGCGCATAACGTCGTCATGCAGGCGCATCAGGCGTTCCATTTCCTGAACCGCACCCGAGGGGGCATCGGTTTTCAGGAAGGCATAGTGGCCTTTGCGGTTCTTGTTGATCTTGTAAGCCATCGTCTTGACGCCCCAGTACTCGCTTTCGACGACGTTGCCGCCGTTGTCAGCCAGAACGGTGCCGAAATGTTCGACAAGGCTTTCTGCCTGCGCGTTGGACAGATCCTGACGCGCGATCATTACATGCTCATACAGTGGCATGTGCACTCCTGTTTATATCAAGGCGCATTTCATAGGCGGGGCCGTTCAACCCTTCGCGACCCTGCCACGAGAGGCTGCGCGATTCATAACTCTTGCGAAGGATGGCCCCGTATACACGTTTATCCGTGCGGGGCAAGGCCTGCCGTGATGCCTTGGTGAAGTCGCCCAATTTCCTTTGAGGTGCCTAATTCCTGACGCTTTTCCGCTCAAAGTTGTTTGCAACCCCGGCGTTACCCGGATGATCAAGTTGCATAGACAGGGCAGATCGAGATGGCCGTTATGAACACGAACACTTTCCAGCAAACCGCACCCGCCGCGGTTTACGAAAAATCGGTACCGGTCATGGTTGCATTCGCGCCGAACTGGAAAGCGCGGCTGGTCCTGTTCCGGATGCTGGGCGCCTTTCTGATCGTGTCTGCCTTTTCCATGTGGCTGATGCCCGGATCGGTAATCGGCGCAGAGGTCTGGCCGATCAAGATGGTGGCGTCGCTGATGTTCCTGATCCTGGGGGTCAGCCTGCTGACGCTTGAAGTTCTGGACCCGCGCCCCGATGCCTATTTCGACCCGATCCGCCGCGAAGTGCGGGTGCTGCAAAAAAACGAGAACGGCCGCCCGCAGACCGTTTTGCGCCGCAGCTATGACACGCTGGGCGGTGCCCGGTTCGCTGACGATCAGGTCGAACTGTTTGACGTTGACGGCAGTCTGCTGATGAAACTGCCGCTGCAATCGGCGGATGTCAGCCGAGCGCTGAAGGGGCAACTTAGCGGAAGTGTCACGATTTTCGGCTGATTTCGGGTTCTGTTCAAAAAGTAACAGAAACTGTGATTCAAAAAAGGTTGTGTGCCGCCCTTGGGCGGCACATTTTTGTTTGCGAGCAGCCAAACAGGTTTGCAATCACAACTGCGGAGAAAATCATGAAATCCACCCTACTTGCCGCTGCACTGGCCGTGTCAGCAACCACAGCCTTTGCCGGTGCCGAAAAATACGTTCTGGACCCAAGCCACAGCCAGGTTGTCTTTAGCTATAACCACCTTGGTTTTTCCACGACCACGGGCATGTTCTCGGGGTTCGAAGGTGAAATCATGTTCGATCAGGAAGACCCCGCCGCGTCCAGCGTGTCGGTGGCCCTGCCGGTTGTCGAGATGATCACCGGTTGGCAGCAACGCGACGCGCACTTTATGTCCGAGGACTTTTTCGCCGCGGCCGAGGGTGACCTTGTGACGTTTACTTCGACAGCGATCGAAGTGACCGGCGAAAACACGGCGATGATCACCGGCGACCTGACGATGAACGGTGTAACCAAACCCGTGGTTCTGGATGCCAAGCTGAACCAGGCCGGCGAGCATCCGATGGCCGGCAAGCAATGGGCCGGGTTCGATGCGACGACAACACTGGTTCGCAGCGAATTCGAACTGGGCAAGTTCGCTCCGTTCGTCGGTGACGAAGTCGAAATCCGGATTTCGGTCGAAGCCCAGAAAGCCGACTGATCCCCGACCTACTCAATGCAACCGCCGGAGGCTGACGCCACCGGCGGTTTTTTTGTGTAAACGTGCCCGAAGGCGGGCGGCTATTGCCCGCGGGTCGCGGTCAGTTGAACGCCGACGGTCACCGCAAAGGCCAGCGAATCCTCTTGCGGCATCGAGGCCCCGATGTCGAAATCCAGCCGGTTCAGCACGATGTCGCCTTGGATCGTGGCGGTGTCGCCCTGAAGATCAAGCCCGAACGGCAGGACAATATCGACCGATTTATCCCGTATCGTCAGCGGCCCGCGGGCCTCGTACCCGGTTTCGGTCTTGAACAGCTCGGCGGTGAACCGGGCCGTGGGGAACTGGGCGGTGTCAAAGAAGTCCGCCCCCATGGCCTGATCGGAAACCGTCCCGAGGCCCAGTGACGTGATCGCAATCGTGACATCGACGGACCCGGCCAGGCCTGGCTCTGCGGGGTCGTCAAAGGTGATGGCCGCGGTCCAGTCCTTGAAGGCTCCGGTTACCGGGCTGCCCAATTGGGTGATGGTTATGCCTAAGTTGCCGTCCTGCACCTGCCAGTCTGATTGAACCTGCGCCAATTGCGCCCCGACGTCGTCATCAGCGTCATGGGTGAATTTCCCCGTTGTCCAGCCAGCGGCCAGAACCGCGATCCATACCGCCAGCGCGGCAATCAAAGGCAGGGCGCTGTGATGCTGCGCCGGGGGTTGCGGGGCATTTGCCCGCCCCGGAAGCATACGCCGCAATGTGCTGTCCTTGTCGATGACGTGGTGTTTCAACGCCCCGGCGACGTGCAGACCCAGCGCGCCGACAAGGGTCCACATGAACAACCCGTGCAACGCGCCCGTTACCTCGGCCAGTGACAGGGATTTGGGGACGAAAGGCAGGTTTTGCCCAAAGGGCCAGAGGATTGGCGCGAACCCCTCGGTCGAGGCGTGATGCACCCAGCCTGTCAATGGCACCATCACCAGCGATCCGTATAGCAGCCAATGCACGGTTTCCGCCGCAAGCGCCTCGGGCTTGTTGTCAGCGTTCAGCAAGCCGGGTTTGGTTTGACCGATGGCCCAGGCAATTCGGGCAAGCGCCACGAAAAAGACCGATATCCCGACCGTCTTGTGAAAGGAGAACAGGCGCGCGGCACGGGCGATGGCGTCTTCCGAGGGGGCTTCGGTGGCGCTGTAGATCGCATGCGCAAGGGTGTCGGCGATCCAGCCCAGCGGCAAAGCGGTCAGGATCAACAGGGCGGTCAGCCAGTGAAAGGCTTTGGTCACGCTGCCATAGCTGGAAGGTGTATTGTTCAGGGTCATCGAGGCTGTCTCCGGGTGCGGGTGTGTGTCCAACCTAAATGGCTGGCACGGTGGCGCAAGGCGGAGTTGCGCACAGATACGGTGCCGAAATGCAGAATGCAGGCAATGCTTGTGCCGGACCAATTGTCAGTTTACACCGCGCCGCAACCAAACGTCATCGAAGAGGTTGCAATGACAATTGCGTTCGTTTTTCCGGGGCAGGGCGCCCAGACCATAGGAATGGGCAAGGCGCTGGCCGATGCATACCCGGCCGCACGGGCCGTGTTCGACGAGGTTGATGAAGCGCTTGGCGAACCCCTCAGCACCCTGATCTGGGACGGGGATATCGAACAGCTTACCCTGACGCAAAACGCGCAGCCTGCGCTGATGGCGACGTCGATGGCCGCCATGCGCGCGCTTGAGGCCGAGGGTGTTTCGATCACGCAAAAAGCGGCCTTCGTTGCCGGGCATTCACTGGGCGAGTACTCGGCTTTGGCCGCCGCCGGTGCCCTTTCGGTTTCCGATACGGCCCGCCTGCTGCGCATCCGCGGGCAAGCCATGCAAAGCGCGGTGCCCGTTGGGCAAGGTGCCATGGCGGCCATTCTGGGCCTTGATCTTGAGGCCGTGCGCGCCGTTGCCGAAGAGGCAGCCCAGGGCGAGGTCTGTCAGGCGGCCAATGACAACGATCCGACACAGGTCGTTGTCTCGGGTGCCAAGGCGGCCGTTGAGCGTGCGGCCGAAATTGCCAAGGAAAAGGGGGCCAAGCGCGCCATCATGCTGCCGGTCAGCGCCCCGTTCCACTGCGCGTTGATGCAGCCCGCCGCTGATGCAATGGCCAAGGCGCTTGCCGAGGTTGAAATCAAGGCGCCCGCGGTGCCGTTGATTGCCAATGTTCGGGCCGAGGCGGTCAGCGATCCGGATGAAATCCGTCAATTGCTGGTCGAGCAGGTCACAGGATCGGTTCGGTGGCGTGAATCGGTTCAGTTCATGGCCGCGCAGGGTGTGACCGAGGCATGGGAGATCGGTGCTGGAAAAGCTCTTTCCGGGATGATCCGCAAGATTGACCGCGCCATCGCGTGCCTGGCGGTCGGCACGCCCGACGACGTGGCCAAAGCCATTCAGACGGCTGCCTGATCGCGCACGCCGTCACAACGAACGAACCAAGAGGGACACCGAATGTTTGATTTGACAGGAAAGAACGCGCTGATCACCGGGGCTTCGGGCGGCATTGGCGGCGACATTGCCCGCGCGCTGCACGGTGCCGGGGCAACGGTCGGGCTGTCCGGAACGCGGGTCGAGCCGTTGCAGGCCCTGGCGGACGAACTGGGCGAGCGGGCACATGTGCTGCCGTGCAACCTGGGCGACGCTGACGCGGTAAACGCCCTGCCCAAGCAGGCCGCCGAGGCGATGGGGTCCGTCGATATCCTGGTGAACAACGCAGGGATCACGCGCGACAACCTGTTCATGCGCATGTCCGATGAGGAATGGCAAAGCGTGATCGACGTGAACATGACGGCGACGATGAAGCTGTGCAAGGGCGTGATCCGCGGGATGATGAAGGCGCGCTGGGGCCGGATTGTGAACATCTCTTCGGTCGTGGGGGCCATCGGGAACCCGGGACAGGCGAATTATGCCGCGTCCAAGGCTGGCATGGTCGGGTTCTCCAAGGCGCTCGCCCATGAGGTCGCGACGCGCGGAATCACCGTCAATGCCGTCGCGCCGGGCTTTATCACCACCGCGATGACGGAAAAGCTGACGGACGAGCAAAAGGCCGGTCTGTTGCAACAGGTGCCGGCCGGGCGCATGGGCAGTTCGACCGAAGTTGCGGCCGCTGTCCTGTATCTGGCCAGCCCCGAGGCGGCCTATGTCACAGGTGCGACCTTGCATGTGAATGGCGGTATGGCCATGTTGTGATCGCGGTCGGGGGCGAATGCGAAAGCGTTTGCCTCTTGCGTTGTCTGTGCTATAGGCGGCGCACACGCGCTTGGGCCGGTCGGTAGATCGGCTCTCTCACTTTCCCGGTAACCCGGGACCTGAACCGCCCGAACGGGCAAACCAAAGCCACCCCGAGCGGGCAAGGGCAGAACCGGGCATACAGCCCAGAAATTGAATGAGGAATAGACATGAGCGACGTCGCAGATCGCGTTAAAAAGATCGTTGTTGAGCACCTGGGTGTTGAAGAGGACAAAGTGACCGAAAACGCGTCCTTCATCGACGATCTGGGCGCAGACAGCCTGGATACCGTGGAACTGGTCATGGCCTTCGAAGAAGAGTTCGGCATCGAGATCCCCGATGACGCAGCCGAGACCATCCAGACCTTCGGCGACGCCGTCAAGTTCATCTCTGAAGCGTCCTAAGCGTTTCAATATTGATCCGAAACGGCGCTTCCGGGCAACGGAGGCGCCGTTTTTGTTTGCCCTGGTCAATTCGCTCTTGCGCGGTGATTTGTTGGTTTGCACTGTGGAGCCGAGGCAAAATACGAGCGGGCAAGGGCATGATAAGATCCACCCCGATGATCAACACGGCGCGTTTGACGTTGTGCGGGATGCGACCTGAGGATTTCAACAGGTTTGCAGAAATCTGGCGCGACCCGGATGTGGTCCGTCACATT
Source organism: Alphaproteobacteria bacterium (assembly GCA_030427405.1). Lineage (GTDB taxonomy): Bacteria > Pseudomonadota > Alphaproteobacteria > Rhodobacterales > Rhodobacteraceae > Ruegeria. Next base: position 37,072 of record JAUHXK010000003.1, read on the forward strand.
AGTGGCAAGCCGCGTTCGCGCGGGGCATCCTGGGAATCGTTCCTGCGAAATGCAGGTCATTGGCAGATGGCCGGGTTTGGCCAGTGGGCCGTCGTCCTGCAATCGAATCGCAGGATGATCGGACAGGCGGGGTTCTTCTATTCGGACCGCGGCCTGGGAACGGATTTCGACACATTCCCCGAGGCGGGCTGGGTTCTGGCGCCAGAGGCACAGGGGCAGGGGTTGGGATATGAAGCCGCGCATGCCGCGCATGACTGGTTTGACCGGATCATGCCGGGTCCGCTGGTTGCAATGGTCGATGCCGCCAACGAGGGGTCCCTGAGGCTTGCCAACAAGCTGGGTTATGCGCTGTTGCGCGAAGCCAGCTATGAGAACAGCCTGGTAAAGCTGTTCCGAAGGGACGGACCGCCCGCCCGCATCTGACAACGCCCTGATCCGGGACCGGTGCCGCAAATGGCCCGCCGTTTGCCGAAACTGGGAAAACGGCGTCCGGGCTTGCTCTGTTATGGTATTCTGGATTTCCGGAGCGATCTGGCGGAGGAGCGAGCTCATGAGGATTTACCCTACCCTGGAACTGCAGAATGGCCGTTGCGTGACGCTGGACAAGGGGCGTCTGGATAACGCCCTGATTTGGCACGTCGATCCGGTGGAAACCGCGCGCGGATGGGCGGCGGCCGGGGCCGAATGGATGCACCTGACCGATTTCGACTCGATCGAGGGGCGCGATACCAATGCCGAGCTGGTCGAGGAAATCATCCGCACTGCCGAGATTCCGGTGCAGCTGGCCGGTGGCATGCGCAGCCGCGAGCAGGTCGAGCATTGGATCGACAAGGGGGCCGGGCGCATCGTGATCGGCACCTTGGCGGCCCGCGATCCCAACCTGGTGAAGGAACTGGCCAAGTTCCACCCCGACCAGATTGTGCTGGCCGTTGACGTCTGGCAGGGGGCGGTGATGAGCGATGGCTGGCGCCATCAAAGCGCGTTCACACCCGAAGCGTTCATCGACGCCTTTGCCGATACGCCTTTTGCCGCCATCGTCGTAACAGATATCGACAGCGATATGGAGGATGTCGAGGCGCAGCTTGGTTTGATCTCGGGGCTGGCCAAACATTCGCGCACGCCGGTGATCGCCAGCGGTATCGTGCGCACGGCAGATGACATATCCAGACTGGCCTATATCCCCAATATCGCGGGCGCGCTGGTCGGAAGGGCCTTGTTCCGCAAGACAATCGACCTGTCCGACGCGCTTGAGGTTGCCAGAACAGCCCACGAACCCGTGGCGCAGTTCCAGTAGCAATCGGGTCTTTGGCGGCTGATGCACGAGTGCCGGGTTTTCCGGTGCCCTGCTTTAGGTGCGAACCGGCTGGACATTTTGCGCTGTTGGCGGAAATTCGCGGCCGGTTGTCGGCGGGGAATATGCTGTTGCTCTTGCCCCCGGCCCCCGGGGCGGGGTATGAGCGGTTCTCATAACAGGAAGCAGGCAAGAGGCACTTCATGCGCAGAGTCGTTGTAACCGGTCTGGGATTGGTCACTCCTTTGGCGAGCGGCGTCGAGGAAACCTGGTCGCGGCTGCTGGATGGCCAGTCCGGCGCTGGACCGATCACCTTGTTCGACGCAGAGGCAAGCGGGGTCACAACGACCTACGCCTGCGAGGTGCCGCGCGGGGACGGAACCGATGGTACGTTCAATCCCAATGATTGGATGCCGCCGAAAGAACAGCGCAAGATCGAGGACTTTATCCTCTATTCCATCGCGGCCGCCGAGATGGCGTGCAAGGATGCAGACTGGCTGCCCGAAGACGAAGAGGCGCGCCTGCGCACCGGCGTTCTGATCGGGTCGGGGATCGGCGGGCTTGGGTCCATCGCGGAAACGGCGAACCTGATCCGTGACAAGGGCCCGCGCAGGGTTTCCCCGTTCTTTATTCCGGGCGCGCTGATCAACCTGGCCTCGGGGCAGGTTTCGATCCGCTTTGGGTTCAAGGGGCCAAACCACTCGGTGGTGACAGCCTGTTCGACGGGTGCCCACGCAATCGGCGATGCAAGCCGGATCATTCGTGCCGGTGATGCGGATGTCATGATCGCAGGCGGTGGCGAAGGCTGTATCTGCGAGATCGGCATTGCCGGTTTCAACGCCTGCAAGGCATTGTCCACCAAATATGCGGATGATCCGAAATCTGCCAGCCGTCCTTACGACATTGATCGCGACGGTTTCGTGATGGGCGAAGGTTCGGGCGTAGTCGTTTTGGAAGATTATGAGCATGCCAAGGCCCGCGGGGCCAAGATCTATGCCGAGGTTCTGGGCTATGGCATGTCTGGCGACGCATATCACATCACCGCCCCCAGCGAAGATGGCGATGGCGCCGAGCGTTCGATGAAGGCCGCGCTGCGCAGTGCCGGGCTGGAGCCGAAGGATCTGGATTATATCAACGCGCATGGCACTTCGACCATGGCAGATACTATCGAACTGGGCGCGGTAGAGCGGTTGCTGGGCGACCATGCCGCAAACGCGACAATGACGTCGACCAAATCGGCCACGGGGCATTTGTTGGGCGCAGCCGGAGCGATCGAGGCGATCTTTTCGATCCTCGCGATCCGCGATCAGGTCGCACCGCCGACAATAAATCTGGACAACCCGGCGGTTGAAACGCCGATCGATCTGGCGCCGAACGCCAAGCGCGAGCGTGAGATCAACGTGGCGTTGTCGAACTCGTTCGGGTTTGGCGGCACCAATGCCAGCGTGATTTTCGGAAAGGTCAGCTGATGTGGCGGGCACTGGCGTCCAATATGCTGACCATTCTGGTGGTCGGCCTGTTCCTGATGGGAGGGCTGATCCTGTGGGGGCAATCCCAATACAAGTCCCAGGGCCCGCTTGAAACCGCGATCTGCCTGCAGGTGAAAAGCGGATCGAACATGACCAATGTCAGCCGCGAACTGGAAGACAAGGGCGCGATTTCCAGCGCGACTGTTTTTCGGATGGCTGCTGATTACACCGACAAATCCCAGCAGTTGAAAGCCGGTAGTTTCCTGGTGCACGAAGGTGCGTCGATGGAGCAGATCATTGACGAGATTACCCGCAGCGGCGCCAGCACCTGCGGCACGGAGATCGAGTACCGCATCGGTGTCACGCGGACGCAGGCGCGGGTGCGCGAACTGGACCCGGCAAGCCTGAATTTCGTCGAGATCGCCGCGTTCGAGCTGGGCGAAGACGAAGTGCCGGACGTATTTGCGCAAAAACTTGGTGAAGCCGATACCAGATTCCGGGTGTCGCTGGCCGAAGGTGTCACCAGTTGGCAGGTCGTTGAGGCGCTGAAATCGGTCGAAGTTCTCAGCGGAGACGTTCAGGAATTGCCCGCCGAGGGGATGCTTGCCCCGGACAGCTATGAGGTTACGCCCGGCGGCGACCGGAATGACCTGTTGCAGGCAATGCAGGACAAACAGCAACTCAGGATCAATGCCGCCTGGGAAGGCCGGCAGGACGGGTTGCCGCTGGCAAGCCCCGAAGAGATGTTGATCCTGGCGTCGATCATCGAAAAGGAAACCGGTCTTCCCGACGAGCGCGGGCAGGTGGCCAGCGTATTCGTGAACCGTCTGGACCAGGGGATGAAGCTGCAAACGGACCCAACCGTCATTTATGGGGTCACCAAGGGGCAGGGCTCATTGGGGCGCGGGTTGCGCCGCAGCGAACTGCGCCGCGCAACGCCTTGGAATACTTATCTGATTGACGGCCTTCCGCCCACGCCTATTGCCAATCCCGGGCTTGCCAGCCTTCAAGCTGCCGTGGCGCCGGACGATACGGATTTCGTGTTCTTCGTGGCGGATGGCACCGGCGGGCACGCCTTTGCGAAAACGTTGCAGGAGCACAACCGCAACGTCGCCAAATGGCGTGAGATCGAAGCAGAGCAAAAGAGCTCGGGCAACTAAAGGGTTTTAGTTGCGTCAGCGGCTTTGCTGTTTGTCAGCCTGTCGGTGTGCCGGTTTTCTTATGCGTGGGGGGCTTTTTGCCGTTGTCGAGCTTGCACCTCACGCGTTGGTGATGCCTGTTGGGGGCTTTCCCGGACCTTGCATGTTGCGTTTTCCGACTAATGTCACGGTAATGACGGCGGCGGGGTCGCCCGCCCTTTGGCGCTATACTGCGCGCCTCTTTACTTTAGACAACGGGGATAGAAATGACGGATTTCAAACCAAGGGTCGGCGTGCCAGTCGAGGCATTTGCGCTGTCGGTTGCCGGAGAAAACAGACAGATCGAGATCGGTCGCCCCAAGGACCGGTGGACCATGCTGTTTGTTTATCGCGGCCGTCATTGTCCTCGATGCAAACGTTTCCTGGGCAAGCTGAATCAGGCACTGGCGGAATGGACCGCCTTGTTGGATGTCGTCGTCGTGTCGGCCGACCCTGAGGACAAGGCGCTTGCGGACAAGGCTGAATTCGCGTGGGACTTTGACCTGTGTTACGACCTGTCACAAGACCAGATGCGCAAGCTGGGCTTGTATGTTTCCGTTCCGCTTTCCGAGGCAGAGACCGAGCGGACCTTTGCCGAGCCAGGGGCGTTTGCCCTGCGTCCTGACGGGACGCTGATGCTGGTGGATATCTCGAACGGTCCCGCAGCCAGGCCCGACCTGGACGAGCTGCTTGATGGAATGCGGTTCAATGTCGAAAAAGATCGCCCGGTTCGCGGAACCGCCTAAAACCCGCGGATCAGTGGGCCAACGATTGCGGGCGGGCCACACCGAATGTGGTGTGGCCGAACCATCGTCAGGCCGCGGGCCTGCGGCGAGGACGCCGTTTCTTGCCGGCGGGTTTGGCTGCGCCTCCGGCTCCGGCGTGCGGACGAGGCCCGCCGCGACGCGAGCGGTTGCCCGGACGCCGGTTAGGCTTTTTGGGTTCTTCGGCTTCGGGCATTGTGCCGCTGGCCACAGGGATGTCGATCTTCATCAGTTTTTGAATCTGGCGCAGTTGATCGACTTCGTCCGGGGCGCAAAAGGCGATTGCCTCGCCCTCGCGCCCGGCGCGGGCGGTTCGGCCAATACGGTGGACGTAATTGTCCGGGACATTGGGCAGGTCATAGTTCACCACATAGGCGACGCCCGGAATGTCGATCCCGCGGGCGGCGACATCGGTCGCGACCAGAATTGTGATCTCGCCGCTTCGGAAAGCCTTGATTGCGCGGTCACGCTGCCCCTGGCTTTTGTTGCCATGGATCGAGGCCGCGTTGAAGCCATCGGCGACCAGGCCTTTCATCAGGCGTTCGGCCCCGTGTTTGGTGCGCGAGAACACCAGCGTCAACGCGTCGGGGTCCTTTGACAGGATGTCGCGCAATTTGCCCGGCTTTTCGGCTTTGGTCACGAAGTGGATGGATTGGGTGATCTTGTCGGCGGCCTTGCCCGGAGGCGAGACCTGTACGCGCTGTGGGTTGGTCAGGTAAGCTTGGCTGAGTTCTTCCATCTGCTTTGGCATCGTGGCCGAGAACAACATGGTCTGGCGCGGGGTGCCAAGGTGCGGCGCGATGCGGCGCAGCGCGTGAATAAAGCCCATATCCAGCATCTGGTCAGCCTCGTCCAGCACCAGGTGGCGCACCGAACCCAGGTCGACCGCGCCACGATCCATCAGGTCGATCAGACGCCCCGGTGTGGCGACAAGAATATCGGTGCCGCGCGAAAGGAAGGAAATCTGTTTGTTGATGGACTGCCCACCGACAACCGTGGCGACGCGCAGCTTGGTTTTGCCCGTCAGGTTTCGCAGGCTTTCGGCGATTTGGTTGACCAGCTCGCGCGTGGGCGCAAGGATCAGAGCCTTGACCGTTTTGGGGGCCGGTTTTCCCGGTTGTGCCAGCAGATGGTCGATCAGCGGCAGGCCAAAGGCCAGCGTCTTGCCGGTGCCGGTCTGAGCCAGGCCAAGAATATCATGGCCATTCAAGGCCAGCGGGATCGCCTGGTTCTGGATCGGTGTCGGTTGGGTAAATTTTGCGCGCTTGAGCGCGTCGTTCAGGGCCGGCGCGAGGCCGAGCATGTCAAAGTCGAACAAATAACTATCCTTTGCAGCCCGTGGCATTGGCCCACGGGCAAGTCGTGATGGGTCGCATCCGCGACCGGCAGGGGTTGTGCGGGACCTCAGGACGTGCAGGCGTTTCCTGCAGCATCTGGCCTTCGCGTCAAGAACCCTGCGTGATGGGGAACTATGGGGTAGATCGGGCGCTGGCGGGCGGAAGGCCCGAATGCTCACGCAGCAGCGCTGTTTGATAGGGCAAATGCGGTGTCGCGAAGGAAATGTCAAGCCTTCGGCGCAATTGATCTTACTAAGCTGCGCTTTGCAGGATCGTTCTGATCCGGTCTATTGCGCGGCGTATTTCTGGCAGATGCCTGTCGTCTTGATGCATGGTGAGCCATTGGTCATGAGACAATTCCGGTATGATCTGCCCAACGGGGTCTAACCCGTCCTGAGCGTCACCGATAAAGGTTGGCAACACCGCGATCCCAAGTCCCGCAAGAGCCAGATCAAGGCTGTTCCTGGGTGATGTGACCTCGCATATCGTGTCGCGTCCCACCTTCTTTTTTACCCATCTTGCGGATGGCGTATCGGCCAGAACCCCGATCCATCTGTCTGGCGCCTTGGCTGTGGCATAGGGGGCGAAATGAACCGGCGGTAGTTTCTGCCCCGCCAAATTGTCTTGCACCGGCTTTTTGTTGCGGATGCCAAGATGGATTTCGCGGTTGGTGATGCTGAGGTTTTGTTCGTCTGAAAGGATCCTGAGGCGGAGGTCCTGTGGTGTGCCAAGAATATCGGTAATCCGCGACGTTAGCGCGAGCGCTGACCATGTTCCGGCAGAGAGTTTTATCAGCGGTTTGTTTAGCTGATCCTTGGGTTTCAACAGCCGGGCGATCTGCCCTTCGACAGGGGCGAGGCGCGCCGCCAGTTCCCGACCTTCGGTTGTCAGCTCATACCCTCTGTCGTGCCGGTGAAACAGGTCGACGCAAAGACGCCGTTCGAGTTTAAGCATCCGCCGCCCGATCGTGGCCGGGCTGCTTGCCGTGACTTTGGCCGCCGGGGAAAGACCGCCTTCGCGTGCGACGGCCAGAAACAGGCGTAAATCGTCCCAGTCTTCATTCATGAAAAGACTATTTCAAAACGTTTCATTTCATCACACCCATCTGGCCGCTAATTTTGATGACAGTCAAGCAGGATCGGTGTCACCGGCAGGAGGGCGAAAATGACCACGGGTTCAAATCAGGCTGGGGGCCGCAGGGTTCCCTTTCCCTGCGCGCGGCGTTCAAGGGCCTTGCTGGAAGAAGATGCATTTCTGGAACTGCACGGCGGCTTAGGGGCCCGGGTGATTTTTCTGACAGTTGCGGGAATTGAGGCAGCGCTGCGCCGTGTCGCCGCAACGGGTCGTGCGGCGCGCGGCGGCAGCGTGCGCGTCGCGGCAAACAGCAGGTCGGGTCTTGTCGAAAGGTAAACACTGCGAACGCCAGCCGTTGCGCTGATGTTGCGCAACACATTGACTTTGCGCACTTTTCTTGGTACAGATTATGCCATGCTAGAAGAAGTGGGCGACGGCCCCGGGGTGACCCGGTGGCCGTTTTTCGTTTCTCTCGTGCGGAAAAACTCACGCATGAGGTCACAGGCAAACATGACTTTGATTACCCCGGAAGAGAGGATGTCGCGGACGGCTGACTTGTTGCAGTCGCTTGAGACATCCATTCGCGATCTGCGGCAAGCGGCGGAAGACCTGCGCAAACAGATCGGAACCGGGGAGGATGCAGATCTTGCTGGTTCAGCCAAGCAATTCGGACAGCTAGAGGGGCTGATCCGAACTTGCCAGAAAGTGGAGACAAGCTTTGTCGAACAACATCACAGACAAGCCGGAATTGCCCAAGGGGGATACGCGCTCGACCTTGACCGGGCTCGGTTTGAGGTCGGGTGCCGGTTGGCTCGCCTCCGCACCTGCTGCGGTGCAAGACAGATTTCTGAGTGAGATCGGGGAGGGGGGGCTGTGTGCCCTCCCTTTCCTGTTTGAATTCTGGGCGCTGCCGCATCAGTTGCCGCCCGAGGGCGACTGGCGGTCCTGGGTGATCATGGGCGGGCGCGGGGCGGGTAAGACGCGGGCCGGGGCCGAGTGGGTCCGGTCGATGGTCGAGGGGTCGAAACCGCTGGACAAAGGGGCGGCCTGTCGCGTGGCCTTGGTTGGTGAGACGTTCGATCAGGTGCGCGACGTGATGATTTTTGGCGACAGCGGGATATTACAATGCTCGCCACCGGACCGGCGACCGCAGTGGAAAGCATCCGAGCGCAAGCTGATCTGGCCCAACGGGGCCGAGGCGCAGGCGTTTTCGGCGCATGACCCCGAGGGGCTGCGCGGGCCGCAATTCGATGCGGCCTGGGTGGACGAACTGGCCAAGTGGAAAAAGGCGGGCGAGACCTGGGATATGTTGCAATTTGCATTGCGCCTGGGGGATCGCCCTCAGGTCTGTGTGACGACCACGCCGCGCAACGTAAAGGTTTTGAAGGACTTGCTGGCGTCGCCGTCGACTGTGCAAACTCATGCGCCGACCGAGGCGAACCGGGCCAATCTGGCGGGGTCCTTCCTGGAAGAGGTGCGCGCGCGGTACGCGGGTACGCGGCTGGGGCGGCAGGAGCTGGACGGGGTGCTGCTGTCGGATGCTGAAGGGGCGCTGTGGACCGGGTCGATGCTGGAGGCGTCGCGCTGTGCGCAGGTGCCCGCGTTGGATCGCATCGTGGTTGCGCTGGATCCGGCGGTGACGTCCGGTTCAAGCGCGGATGCCTGCGGGATCGTTGTGGTTGGCGCGCGCGTGCAGGGGCCGCCCGAGGAATGGCGCGCCTATGTGCTGGCCGATCGCACGGTGCAGGGCGTTGGCCCAGCGGGCTGGGCGCAGGCAGCGATTGACGCGATGGACGAGTTCGGGGCCGAACGGCTGGTGGCCGAGGTCAATCAGGGCGGGCAACTGGTGGAAGAGGTGGTGCGGCAGGTGGACCCTCTGGTCCCATATCGCGCGGTGCGGGCCTCACGCGGCAAGGTCGCGCGGGCAGAGCCTGTGGCGGCGTTGTACGAACAGGGGCGGGTGCGCCATGTGGCCGGGTTGGACGCGCTGGAGGAGCAGATGTGCCAGATGACCGCACGCGGGTATCAAGGGCAGGGTTCGCCCGACCGCGTCGACGCGCTGGTCTGGGCGCTGCATGAGTTGGTTGTGGGGCCTGCGGGGGCGTATCGGAGGCCGAGGGTGCGGGCGCTTTAGTGTTCCGCAGTCAAGGAAGGTATTAGCTAGCGGGTACGGACAGTATCGTCCAGTGCCGCGCGTAAGCGATGACTTTTGCGCCTTCGCCGCGTCTGTCATTGATTGCGCCGCGTTCGTGCTTTGGGCACGCAATCAAGAATGAACCGTCGTTCGCAGGTTCGCGAATAGCTTGGTTTTCACTGATAACTTCACACACGTCGTCAGGCGTCGGGTAGGGTCTGACGGCATTCAGGCCTGAGATGCCGGCCTCGGTATACCGAAAGGTTGTCGGTTTCGCACCGTAGTCCAAATCTGGTCCCAGACATCCTGACATTGCGAAAAGCGCGATCGGCGCGACTGTTTTTGTTACGCTCATAGAAACCCTGCTGTGTTCTCAAAAGCTATCGTGTTGATGGTGCAGGATTATTTCAACAAAGCTCGCGCGTCTAGCTTGAATTTTCAAGAGCGCATGGACTTTGCCTGGTTTCCAGGCTGCCCATGGATTGGCTTGGTCGAGTTACCCGTTGCCCAACCCCCGTACGCCCCATTCCCAAGCCCTAAACTTCTTTCCGTCATAACTCCTTTCAACAAGCCGGGCAGAGCGGCGGCAGAAAGGAGCACAGATGGTATTCGATTTCTTGCGTCGTGGATCGGCTGGGGGCGCACCGGAGGCGAAGGCGAGCGCGGCGGGGCCTGTGGTGGCGTGGCAGACGGGTGGGCGCGTGGCCTGGAGCCCCAGGGATGCAGTATCGCTGACGCGGACGGGGTTTTCGGGGAACCCCGTGGGGTTCCGCTCGGTCAAGTTGATTGCCGAGGCGGCGGCGGCTTTGCCCTTGGTGCTGCAGGATCAGGCGCAGCGGTTTGATACTCATCCGATCCTGAGCCTTTTGCGCCGTCCGAATGCGGCGCAGGGGCGGGCCGAGATGATGGAGGCCTTGTTCGGGCAGTTGCTGCTGTCGGGCAATGCCTATGTCGAAGCGGTTCAGGCTGACGAAGGCTTGCCGGTTGAGCTGCATGTGCTGCGATCAGACCGGATGAGCGTGGTGCCGGGGGCGGATGGCTGGCCCAAGGCGTATGATTATGCCGTCGGCGGCAAGAAGCACCGGTTCACGGCGGAAAATATCTGTCATATCAAGTCGTTCCACCCGCAGGATGATCACTATGGGTTCTCGCCGATGCAGGCGGCGGCGATGGCGATTGATGTGCATAACAGCGCGTCGCGGTGGTCAAAATCGCTATTGGATAATGCGGCGCGGCCTTCGGGGGCGCTGGTGTGGAAGGGCGATGGCCATGGGGTGATGGCCGAGGATCAGTTTCGCCGTCTGTCGGACGAGATCGAGCAGAACTATCGCGGGGCGCGGAATGCGGGTCGTCCGATGGTTCTGGAAGGGGGCCTGGATTGGAAGCCGATGGGGTTCTCTCCGTCCGACATGGAGTTTCAAAAGACCAAGGAAGCCGCCGCCCGCGAGATCGCGCTGGCCTTTGGGGTCCCGCCGATGCTGCTGGGGATCGCAGGCGACGCGACCTATTCGAACTATCAGGAGGCCAACCGGGCGTTTTATCGCCTGACCGTTCTGCCCCTGGTGACGCGGGTGGCGGCGGCGGTGTCGGAATGGCTGGCGGGCTTTACCGGCGATGACCTGGTGCTGAAGCCGGATCTGGATCAGGTGCCCGCGCTGTCGGCGGAACGCGATGCGCAATGGGCGCGGGTCAACGGCGCCGATTTCCTGACGGATGCTGAAAAGCGCGTGCTGCTGGGGCTGCCGGAGCGCGCGGATGGCTGACGGTTATGCACCCTTTGACTGCGCTCCGGGCCTGCGTTTGGCGGCGCATGAGCGGGTGGCCGAAATCCAGCACGCGCATCTGTGCCGGCGGCTGGATCAGATCGAAGAGATGATGGAGCGGTTGGAAAAGCGGTTGTGGCTGACCGTCTATGGCGTGGCGGCGGTGATCCTGGCGCAGGCTTTCCAGTCTTTTCTGGTGGTAACGCCATGAGTTCAGCGAGTTACATGGAGAAGTTCATGAATTTGGAACATAAATTCGCGCGGTTTGGCGATGGGCTTTCCGTGTCTGATGACGCGGTGATCGAGGGCTATGCCAGCCTGTTCGGGCAAGTTGATCAGGGCAGCGATGTTGTGCAGCGCGGGGCCTATCGCGGCTCGCTCGACGGGCTCGCCAGGGCGGGTCAGCGGGTCAAGATGCTGTGGCAGCACGACCCGGCGCAGCCCATCGGCGTCTGGGACGAGGTGCGCGAAGACGACAAGGGCCTGTGGGTCAAGGGTCGTCTGCTGGAAAGCACGCAAAAGGGTCGTGAAGCGGCAGAACTGATCCGGGCGGGCGCGATGGATGGCCTGTCAATCGGCTATCGCACCAAGCGGGCCGTGAAGAATGACAAGGGCCAGCGGGTCCTGACCGAACTGGAGCTGTGGGAGGTGTCTTTGGTGACGTTCCCGATGCTGCCCAGTGCGCGGGTGGCGGCCAAGGGGAGCGACCCCGAGGCCGAGAACACCTGGCGCAGTATTGCCGAGGTGTTCGACAACGCCCGGCAGGAGCTGGCGCGGACCTAGCGCGCCTCAAACCCACCCAAAGACAGGACATGCTGATGAGCAAGACCGAGACCCCGGCCTTGACCGGAGAGGGTGCGCCCCTGGTTCAGGAGGTGAAGCAGGCGATGGCTGGCTTCGTGAATGAATTCAAGGGCCTGAAGGCTGAAGTTAAAACCCAACTGCAACAGACAGAAGAGCGACTGACCATGCTGGATCGAAAATCAACCATCGCGGCGCGCCCGCATCTTGCGGCGTCCATCGAGGACGGCGCCCCGCATCAAAAGGCCTTTGACGCCTATGTGCGTTCGGGTGAGGATGACGGGCTGCGCGGGCTTGAGATGGAATCGAAATCTCTGTCGAGCGCGGTGAACAGCGATGGCGGTTACCTGGTCGATCCGCAAACCGCGGAAATCATCAAGTCGGTGCTGAAATCCACGGCGTCCATCCGTTCGATTGCGTCGGTCGTGAATGTCGAGGCGAACTCGTTCGACGTGCTGATCGACCACACCGATGTGGGCGCGGGCTGGGCGGACGAAACGTCGGCCTCTGTCGAGACGGCGACGCCGTCGATCGACCGCATTTCCATTGCGCTGCACGAGCTGAGCGCGCTGCCCAAGGCCTCGCAGCGTTTGCTGGATGACAGCGCCTTTGACGTCGAAGGCTGGCTGGCCGGGCGTATTGCCGACAAGTTCGCGCGGGCCGAGGCGGCGGCGTTCATCTCGGGTGACGGCGCGGACAAGCCCAAGGGTATTCTGGACCATGCCAAGGTCGACAATGATGTCTGGGACTGGGGCAATATCGGCTATGTGCCCACCGGCATTGATGGTGGCGTCGATGCGGATGCAATTGTCGATGTCGTCTATGCGCTTGGTGCGCAGTACCGGGTCAATGGCACCTTCGTGATGAACTCGAAAACGGCCGGAGTGATCCGCAAGCTGAAGGACAGCGATGGACGATTCCTGTGGTCGGATGGTCTGGCTGCCGGTGAACCTGCGCGTCTGATGGGCTATCCGGTGCTTATTGCCGAGGACATGCCGGATGCAGGCACCGACAGTTTCTCGATCGCCTTTGGCGATTTCCAGGCGGGTTACACCATTGCCGAACGTCCCGATCTGCGCGTGTTGCGCGACCCGTTCAGCGCCAAGCCGCATGTCCTGTTCTATGCGACCAAACGCGTGGGCGGCGACGTAAGCGACTTTGCCGCGATCAAACTGGTGAAATTCGGCACCGCCTAAGCGGTGACGGATCCGGGGGGCCAGGTTGGCCCTTCGGGCGGCGGGCGCGGGCCGGGGTGAGATCCCTCGCGTTGTCTAGCTGCTCCCCTCCGTCCGAGCAACGTGGGGCGGCGCGTGCCCGTCATTTTCCTGAAGTAGCGGCCCCGGAGGGGTCCGAGATTGCGGAGTGTATGGATGATGTTGACCGAAGAAACCGCCATCGCGGATGCGGCGCTGCCGGTGGATCAGTTCAAGGCGCATTTGCGGCTGGGTACCGGGTTTGCCGAAGACAACCTGCAGGATGATGTGCTGAAGGGGTTTTTGCGCGCGGCTATCGCAGCGATTGAGGCGCGGACCGGCAAGGTACTGATCGAACGAAATTTCTCATGGTGCGTGAGCATCTGGCGCGATCCGGCGGGTGAGGTTTTGCCAGTGGCACCGGTACAGTCAATCGGCGATGTCACCCTGACCGATGCGTCAGGCACCGACACATTGGTGGATGCCTCGGCCTATCGGTTGGAACGTGACAGTCAGCGGCCCAGGCTGCGGCCCGCGGCTTTGACCTTGCCAGCCATCGCGACGGGCGGGTCGGTCACGATTGCCTTTGCCGCAGGGATGGCGGGGGATTGGGGGGGCCTGCCTGCGGATCTGGCGCAGGCGGTCCTGTTGCTGGCCGCGCATTATTACGAATACCGGGATGAAACCGCGCTTGGCGACGGGTGTATGCCCTTTGGTGTGACCAGCCTGATCCAGCGTTACCGCATGGTTCGCTTCGGTGCAGGAGTGGGCCAATGAAGGCGCCGCATTTGAACCGGTTGCTGGTGCTTGAGGCACCGGAAAAGCTGGCTGACGGGTCCGGTGGCTTCACCGAGACCTGGGCCGCGCTGGGCAATCATTGGGCCGAGGTTTCGGCGCGCAGCGGTGCCGAGCGATCCATTGCCGGCGTGCCGGTGTCGCGGGTCAGCTATCGCATAGTCGTGCGCGGCGCACCGCAGGGGTCTTCGATGCGCCCCGCGCCGGATCAGCGGTTCCGCGAGGGCGAACGCCTGTTCGTGATCCGCGCTGTCGCCGATCGTGACCCGCGCGGACATTACCTGACCTGTTTCGCAGACGAGGAGGTGGCGGCATGAGCTATGGCGTGGCGGCAGCATTGCAAGAGGCCGTCTTTCGGCAGCTGTCGCGGGATTCCGATGTCAGCGCGCTTGCGAACAACGCGATCTATGACGCGGTCCCCGCAGGGGCGGTGCCACAGACCTATGTGACGCTTGGGCCTGAGGATGTGCGCGATGCGTCCGACCAGTCAGGGGCAGGCGCGGTGCACCGGTTCACGGTCTCGGTCGTATCCGAAGCATCGGGGTTTGCCGCGGCCAAGACACTGGCCGGAGCGGTCTGCGACGCGCTGGAGGGCGCACCGCTTCTTTTGGCGCGGGGACGGCTGGTCGGTCTTTGGTTTGAGCGCGCTGCGGCCCGGCGCACCGGAACGGGCGGGGCAATCCGGCAGATCGACCTGAGGTTCCGCGCCCGCGTGGAAGATAACTGAGCAATCAACGGAGAGAATTATGGCTGCCCAAAATGGAAAAGACCTGTTGGTCAAAGTGGATATGAACGGCTCTGGGCTGTTCGAGACCATCGCGGGGCTGCGTGCCACGCGGGTGAGCTTCAACGCTGAAAGCGTGGATGTCACCAGTCTGGAAAGCCAGGGCGGGTGGCGCGAGCTTTTGTCTGGCGCAGGCGTGAAATCGGCCGCAATTTCCGGTTCGGGCGTGTTCAAGGACGCCGGTACGGATGAACGCGCACGGCAACTGTTCTTTGATGGTGAGACACCGGCGTTTCAGGTGATCATTCCCGACTTTGGCATTGTCGAAGGCGCGTTCCAGGTCACCGGTATTGAATATGCCGGATCGCACAATGGCGAGGCGACCTATGAGATGAGCATGGCAAGCGCCGGTGCGCTGAGCTTTACGGCGCTGTGATCCGATGACCAATCCGTGGACGGGCGAGGTGGCGCTGACCATCGATGGGGAACGGCGGGTGCTCAAGCTGACATTGGGTGCCTTGGCCGAACTGGAGCAGGAACTGGACAGCGGGTCTTTGGTCGAGTTGGTGCAGCGGTTCGAAGGCGGGAGGTTTTCCAGCAGCGATGTGCTGGCGTTGGTCGTGGCCGGGCTGCGGGGCGGCGGCGGGCAGGTGACTCGCGATGACCTGTTGCACGCCGAGATCGCAGGCGGCCCGATGGCGGGTGCGAAAGCCGCCGCCGAACTGTTGGCGCGCGCCTTCATGGTGCCGGGGCAATGAGCGGTTTTGACTGGCCCGTGCTGATGCGGGCCGGGATGACGGGTTTGCGCCTGACGCCGGATCAGTTCTGGCGTCTGACACCGGCCGAGTTGCGCCTGATGCTGGGGCAGGGTGCCGGCATGCCCGCGATGAACCGGGCGGGGCTGGACGCGCTTCTGGCCGCCTATCCGGACAGGAAACAAGGAGAGCGTGATGACGGATCGTGACGGGTTTGATGACCTGCAGGAACGAGGCGAGGCGCTGGGCGATGCGCTGGGGGATGCGGCAAGCATGGCGGCGGCCTTTGACAGCCAGATGAAACGCATCAGTGCCGCCTTCGGGGAAACCGGCAAGGATGTCGCCACGTTGGAACGGGGCATGTCCAGTGGATTGCGCAAGGCGTTTGACGGTGTGGTGCTGGACGGAATGAACCTGTCGGACGCGTTGGGGATACTGAAAAGCTCGATGATCAGCACGGCCTATTCGGCCGCGATAAAACCGGTGACCGAGCATTTTGGTGGCATGTTGGCCAATGGGATTGGCGGGCTTGTGCAGGGTCTTTTGCCATTTGCTGATGGCGGCAGTTTCAGCCAGGGCCGCGTTATGCCCTTTGCCAATGGCGGTGTGATCAGCGGGCCTACGACCTTTCCGATGCGCGGCGGCACTGGTCTTATGGGCGAGGCTGGCCCCGAGGCAATCATGCCGCTGGCGCGCGGTCCTGACGGCAAGCTTGGTGTGCGCAGTGCGGGCGGAGGGCAGGCCGTGAACGTGGTCATGAATATCTCGACGCCGGACGTGCAGGGGTTTCGCCGCAGCCAGAGCCAGATCGCAGCCCAGATGAGCCGCGCGCTGGGGCGCGGAAACCGCAACAGGTAGATCACGGAGCAGGACATGAATTTTCACGAGGTGAGATTTCCCGCCAGCCTGAGCTTTGGCTCGGTTGGGGGGCCCGAACGGCGCACGGATATCGTGACGCTGGCCAACGGATTCGAGGAACGCAACACGCCCTGGGCCCATTCGCGGCGGCGGTATGATGCGGGCCTTGGGATGCGCTCGCTTGAGGATATCGAGACTTTGATTGCCTTCTTCGAAGCGCGCCAGGGTCAAATGTTCGGGTTCCGGTGGAAGGATTGGTCCGATTACAAATCCGGAACCGCCGCTGCGGATACTGACAAGCGTGATCAGGTTATCGGGCGGGGCGATGGGGTCACGACCGGGTTTCAACTGATCAAGACCTATGCGTCGGGCGGGTTCGATTATGTGCGCCCCATCGTCAAGCCGGTTCTTGGGACGGTTGCGGTTGGGTTGGACCAGGACGAGATGCGCGAAGGCGTCGATTTCGAGATTGACCTTGCCGTTGGCGTAATCACCTTTGCGGACCCTCCGGGTGAGGGTGTCGAGGTGACGGCGGGCTATGAATTCGATGTGCCGGTGCGGTTCGACACCGCGACCATCCAGACCAGCGTCGCCAGTTTTCAGGCCGGAGACGTGCCGAATGTTCCGGTGGTCGAGGTGCGCGTCTGATGGGGGGAAACAAGCAAAGCCTGTTGAATCATCTTCAGTCCGGTCTGACAACGGTTTGCCGGTGCTGGGCGATCACCCGGTCAGACGGCCAGACTTTTGGCTTTACCGATCACGACCTGGAACTGCGTTTTGACGGGCTGATCTTTAAGGCCAGCACCGGGTTGACGGCCTCGGCGATCGAACAGGCGACGGGGCTGGCGATTGACAATACCGAGGCGATGGGCGCCTTGTCCGACGCGTCGGTTCGCGAGGCGGATATCGAAGCGGGGCGTTTCGATGGCGCCGAGGTTCGCGCATGGCTTGTCAACTGGGCCGATCCAGAACAGCGCTTGCTGCAATTTCGGGGGTCCATCGGCGAGCTGCGCCGCGCCGGAGGGGCTTTCCACGCAGAGCTGCGCGGCCTGACGGATTTGCTCAACCGTCCGCTTGGCCGGATCTACCAAAAACCCTGTACCGCGGTTCTTGGCGACGGGGCCTGTCGCTTTGATACGACTGCGCCGGGATGTAGCGAAGAGGCTGAGATAAGCACCGTCACGGACGGTACATCGCTGCGTCTGACAGGCGCGGAAGCCCCCGAAGAGGGTTGGTTCGAACGCGGTCGTCTGGATGTTTTAACAGGGCAGGCCGAGGGTCTCTGGGCCTCGGTCAAGCGCGACAGGTTGGCCGCAGGCGGGCGAGAGCTGAGCTTGTGGACCGGGGTCGCGGGTGTTTTGGCCGCCGGTGATCGGGTGCGCCTGACGGCGGGCTGCGACAAACGCATGGAAACCTGTCGGCTGAAATTTTCCAACATCCTGAATTTTCAGGGTTTCCCTGACTTGCCCAGCGACGACTGGGTGATGGCGGCGCCGAAGAAGAGTCAAGCAAACAACGGAGGCAGCCGGAGGTGAAAAAAGAGCGACAGCAGATCGTGGTCGCGGCGCGGTCGTGGCTCGGCACGCCTTATGTGCATCAGGCCTCGGCCAGGGGGGCCGGGACCGATTGCCTGGGATTGCTGCGCGGCGTGTGGAGAACAGTTATCGGGCACGAGCCGGAAGACGTTCCGAGCTATAGCATGGACTGGTCCGAACCGCAGGGCGAAGAGCGGATGTGGCAGGCGGCGCAGCGGCATCTTTTGGAAAGGCCGGTTGGCGCCATGCGGGCTGGCGACGTTGTCCTTTTCAGGATGCGAAACGGCAGTGTTGCCAAGCATCTGGGCATCATCAGCGCGGTCGGTTCGGTGCCGCGTTTCATTCACGCCTATTCCGGGCACGGTGTCGTTGAAAACACGCTGAGCACGCCCTGGCGACGCCGGGTGGTTGCCTGTTTCGAATTCCCTCTGGAGGATCTGTAATGGCTACTATTTTGTTGTCTGCGGCGGGTGCTGCCATTGGTGGTTCGGTTGGCGGTACGGTCGCGGGGCTTTCGACGGCGATTGTCGGGCGCGCGGCGGGTGCAACCCTTGGCCGGGTGATCGACCAGCGCCTGTTGAGCCAATCGGTCATGGGAGGCGGCAGCGAGGTCGTGGAAACGGGGCGGTTGGACCGCTTTCGGCTGACGGGGTCCGGCGAAGGTGCGCCGTTGGCAACCGTCTTTGGCCGTATGCGGGTCGGCGGCCAAGTGATTTGGGCTTCGGATTTTCTTGAAACACGGTCCACCTCTCGCAGCACGCAATCAAGCGGCAGCGGCAAGGGCTCTCCGCAGCAGGCCGAGGTCACGACAACTACCCATAGCTATAGCTATTCGATCTCGCTGGCGATCGCGGTCGGGGTCGGGGAAATTGCAGATGTTCCACGCATTTGGGCAGACGGGGAAGAGCTTGAGCGATCGGGCCTGAACATGCGGGTCTATACCGGCACGACGGATCAGTTGCCCGATCCATTGATCGAGGCCATCGAGGGAACCGGTGCCGTACCGGCCTATCGCGGCACGGCCTATGTCGTGATCGAAGACCTTGCGCTGGGCGCATTCGGCAACCGCGTGCCGCAGTTTTCATTTGAGGTGGTGCGCCAGACCCAGGCCGGGATGCCGGACCACGCCGAGGCCTTGCCGCAATTGGTGCGGGGCGTGGCCCTTATCCCGGGAACCGGCGAGTACGCCCTTGCCAGTGAACAGGTCAATTACTCCAAGGGGCGCGGCCAAAGCTGGGCGGCCAATGTCAATTCTGCATCGGGCGAGCCGGACCTGGTGGCGTCGACGCGCGCATTGGCCAGTGAATTGCCATCCTGCGACGCGGCTTCGCTTGTGGTGTCATGGTTCGGTGACGATTTGCGCTGCGGGGCATGCGAAATCCGTCCCAAGGTCCTGCGAAAGGATGTAGACGGGGCCAATATGCCATGGTCCGTTTCGGGCGAGACCCGGGCTACGGCCCCTCTGGTCACCCACCGCGAGGATGAGCCTGTCTATGGCGGCACGCCATCGGATCAGGCCGTCGTGCAGGCGATCCGCCATCTTGCGTCCGAAGGCAAACGGGTCATGTTCTATCCTTTTATCCTGATGGACCAGGTGGCAGGGAACGATTTGCCGGACCCATGGTCCGACGCGCCAAGCCAGCCCCAGTTGCCATGGCGTGGGCGGATCACTCTGGACATCGCGCCGGGTCGGGACGGGTCGGCGGATCAGTCGGCGGCGGCAGAGGCGCAGGTCGCGGCGTTTTTCGGCCAGGCGCGGGCCTCGGATTTCGTAATCGGCGATGGCACCGTCAGCTATGACGGCCCACCCGAATGGGGGCTGCGCCGGTTCATCCTGCACTATGCTGCGCTGTGCAAGGCGGCAGGCGGTGTCGCGTCGTTCTGCATCGGTTCGGAAATGCGGGGGCTGACGCAGATACGCGGGGCGGATGGGTTTCCGGCCGTCGCGCAATTGCAGGCGTTGGCGCAAGAGGTGCGTCAGATCGTTGGACCCGAGACCAAGATTGGCTATGCGGCGGACTGGACCGAGTATTTCGGATACCAACCCGCCGATGGAACGGGGGATCGTTATTTCCACCTGGACGACCTTTGGGCCGACGACGCGATCGATTTTGTCGGGATCGACAACTATATGCCGCTGTCCGACTGGCGCGACGGGTCCGATCACAAGGATGCCGACGCCGGGGTCCGGTCGATCTATGACCTGGACTATCTGCGCGGCAATATCGAAGGCGGCGAAGGGTATGACTGGTACTATGCCACGCCGGAAGAGGCCGAGGCGCAAATTCGTGCACCGATCGAGGATCAGGCGCATAACGAGCCCTGGGTGTGGCGTTACAAGGATGTGCGGGGGTGGTGGTCCAACCCGCATCACGAACGGATCGGGGGCACAAGGCAGGCCAACCCGACGGCCTGGGTGCCGCAATCCAAACCCATCTGGTTTACCGAACTGGGATGCGCGGCGATTGACAAAGGGACCAACCAGCCGAACAAATTTCTGGACCCGAAATCATCGGAATCCGGGTTGCCGTTGTATTCCAACGGGCAACGGGACGATTACATGCAGGCACAATACCTTGGCGCCGTCTTGGGGTATTGGGGCGACGCATCGGTCAACCCGGTTTCGGATGTCTATGGCGGGCCGATGGTGGATATATCAAACGCCTATATCTGGGCGTGGGATGCGCGGCCCTATCCGGCCTTTCCCAATTCTGAAAGCTTGTGGAGCGATGGCGGGAACTATGCGCGTGGGCATTGGCTTAACGGCCGGTCGGGAACGCGTAGCCTGGCCTCTGTTGTCACGGAACTCTGCCATGGGGCCGGGGTAACCGCGATAGATGTATCCGGGCTGGATGGCGTCGTTCGCGGGTATACGATCGAGGACGTCACCGACGCCCGGTCGGCCTTGCAGCCGCTTATGCTGCGGTACGGGTTCGACGCGATTGAACGGGACGGCGTGTTGCAGTTCCGGATGCGTGATGGGCAGGGGGCCCAGGCGGTCGATGCGTCAGCCATGGCGGAAAGCCCGGATTTGGATGGCATCGTCGAATACCAGCGCGAGGCCGAGGCCGAAATGACCGGGCGGGTGCGCCTGCGATTTGTCCAGTCCGACGCAGATCATGATGTGATCGCGGAAGAAGCGGTGTTGCCCGATGACCGAACGCATGCCGTCGCCGTAAATGAAATGCCGCTGTCGCTGACGCGCGGCGAAGGACGGCAAACCGTAGAACGGTGGTTGAGCGAGGCACGTGTGTCACGCGACCGTGCCCGGTTCGCCTTGCCGCCATCGCTGTTGCATCTGGGCGCGGGCGACATCGTCCGCCTGAACCCCGGTGGGTCTGACGACGGACAATTGTACCGGATCGACCGGCTTGAACAGGCAGAGCTTCAGCTGGCCGATGCAACCCGGATTGAACCGGGCGTTTACCAACCCTCGGACCTGCCGGATGAAACCGTTTCGACCGAGCCTTATTACGCGCCTGTACCGGTGCTGCCGGTGTTTCTGGACCTGCCGTTGCTGACAGGATCAGAGGAACCGCACGCCCCCCACATTGCCGTCAGCGCCGATCCGTGGCCGGGCAGCGTGGCGGTCTATGCCGCCGCCAGCGATCAGGATTATGCATTGCGCGATGTCCTGACCGGGCAGGCGGTCATTGGGTTTACCGAGACCCCGATGGCGCGGGCAGGGGCGGGACTTTGGGACGAAGGCCCGGCCCTGAATGTGCGCCTGATCGAAGGCCAGTTGGAATCCCGGGCCCGCTCGGATCTGTTGAGCGGTGCGAATGTCGCGGCAGTCGGGGATGGCACACCGGGCAACTGGGAGCTTTTCCAGTTTGCGACCGCAGAGCTGCAGGAACCCGGCCTTTATGCGCTGTCAGGGCGTCTGCGCGGCCAATTGGGAAGCGATGCGCTGATGCCGGACATCTGGCCCGAAGGGTCCATGTTCGTCTTGCTGGATGCGCGGGTACAGCAGGCCAGCCTGCTGCGATCCGAACGGCGCGTGGCGCGGCATTACCGCATTGGCCCTGCAACCCGCAGCTATGATGACGCGTCTTATGTCCACGTGGTCGAATCCTTTGATGGCAACGGCCTGCGCCCCTATGCCCCGGCCCAACTTGTGGTGGCACGTACACCGATTGGCGACGATGTCAGCTGGATACGCCGCACGCGAACCGACGGCGACGACTGGAGCGGCCTGGACGTTCCGCTGGGCGAAGAAAGCGAAGCCTACCTGGTAAGGGTCAGGATCAACGGGGTGGTGCAGCGCGAGGAAATGTCGAATGGCCCGCACTGGCACTATCCGGCTGCGTGGCAAACGGCGGATGGGGCTGCCGGGGGGTATGCGCTTGAGGTGGCGCAAATCTCGGCCAGTTATGGCGCCGGGCTGTTTGCGACACTGTCGGTCGGATAGCCGCCGGGATGCGCCCTCTGCTTCATGGTGATGTCAGTGCGGCGGCCAGGGTTCTGCTGACCCTGCCGCCGCACAGTCGCGACGGGTATTGCCGCCGGTTGATCGCCGAGGCGGAGGCGGCGGATCGGCACGTTCTGAAAACCGGCCGCCTTCATCCGCTGTTCGGCAACGGGTCGTTGATGGCCGCGGCGCGCACCAGGCCGCTGGCGGACGAGCCGGGATTCGACGATCCGGATTATTGCATGTGTTTCGAAACGGTTCTGCGGCACCTCGTGCGATTCAATCTCAACCGGCGGCGCAGCTGACGCATCTGCTGGCGGCCGGATCAAGCCGCCGAAATGGTGCGGCTGGGACGCGTTCATATTTTGTTGTGTAGCACATCAAGGGTTTGCGTTTGGCCTTTTTGGCCCTAGATGGCTATTCTAGGCGCAGCAAAGGATCAAAGCCATGTTTGAAACGCGCACCCGTGTAACCCCCGTCGATCCGGTTTGGGATCGCATTACAGCCGAAGCGCAGGCCGCTGTCGAGGATGAACCGCTGATGGGCGGTTTGGTGCATGCATGTATTCTGCATCACAAAAGCCTCAAGCGTGCGTTGTCCTATCGGATTTCGGCCAAGCTGTGTTCCAATGAAATGTCGATGATGGTTCTGCGCGAGATCGTGGACGAAGCCTATGCCGACGATCACGGCCTGATCGAAGCCGCACGGGCCGACCTGAACGCGGTATACGAACGCGACCCGGCCTGCCATCGGCTGTTGCAGCCGATCCTGTACTTCAAAGGGTACCAGGCGATGCAGGCCTACCGTGTGGCTCATTGGCTGTGGCGCAAGGGCCGATATGACCTGGCCTATTTCTTCCAGATGCGTTCGTCCGAGATATTCGGGATCGATATTCACCCGGCTGCCAAGATCGGCAAGGGGATCATGATCGACCACGCCCATTCCATCGTCATCGGCGAAACCGCGGTGGTCGGTGATAATGTGTCGATGCTGCATTCGGTGACGCTGGGCGGGACCGGCAAGGAAGAAGAAGACCGCCACCCGAAAATCGGTGACGGGGTGCTGATCGGTGCCGGCGCCAAGGTGCTGGGCAATATCGAGATCGGGCATTGCAGCCGTATTGCCGCCGGTTCCGTGGTGTTGCAGGCGGTGCCGCCCTGCAAGACGGTTGCCGGTATTCCGGCCAAGATCGTTGGCGATTCAGGCTGTGATCAGCCCGCGATTTCGATGGATCATATGTTGGGCAAGGACCAGTAAGCCCAGGTGCATAAACGAAAAGGCCGCCTCGGGGTTCGAGGCGGCCTTTTTTGTTTCACGTTCCGCTGGGCTTAAGCCAGCATCACCATCGGGTTTTCCAAGTTCTCAACGATCGCTTGCAGCAATTGTGCACCCAGCGCGCCGTCGATGACCCGGTGATCCACCGACATCGTGACGGACATTACCGTGGCGACCGTCAGTTCTCCGTCATCGCCCACAACGGGTTTTTTCAGGCCGGTTCCGACCGCGAGAATACCGGCATGCGGCGGGTTCACGATGGCGTCGAAATTGTCGATGCCGAACATGCCCAGGTTCGAGACCGCGAAAGTACCGCCCTGATATTCATGCGGGGCCAGTTTGCGGTCGCGGGCGCGCGAGGCGAGGTCCTTCATTTCGATCGACAGGGCAGACAGCGATTTGGTGTCGGCATCCTGCAGGACCGGCGTGAACAGACCGCCTTCGATCGCAACCGCAACGGCTACGTCGGACGGCTTCAACTGCAGCACCCGATCGCCCGCCCAGACGGCGTTGCATTCGGGAACCTGTTGCAATGCGTTGGCAACGGCTTTGATGATGAAGTCATTGACGCTTAGCTTCACGCCCCGACCTTCCAGCTGCTTGTTCAACTGGCTGCGGAACTTGAGCAGCGCGTCCAGCTTGATATCGCGACGCAGGTAGAAATGCGGGATGGTCTGCTTGGCCTCGGACAGGCGCGCGGCGATGGTCTTGCGCATCCCGTCCAGCTTGATTTCCTCGTAGTCGCGAGTTTCGTACATTTTGGCCACGGCATCTGCCGACGGACCAGCCGGGGTTGCCGCTGCCGGGGCGGCTGCAGCGGGTGCGGATGCGGGGGCCGCAGCGGTTGCTGTTGCGCCTTCGACATCTGCCTTGACGATGCGGCCATGCGGACCGGACCCCGTGATCTGCGCCAGGTCGAGCCCTTTCTGAGCGGCAATCCTGCGCGCCAACGGAGAGGCAAAGATGCGCCCCCCATCGGCCATGGCCGGAGCCGCCGGAGCAGGGGCGGGCGCCTCGGATGCCGCTGGTGCGGCAGCCTCGTTGTCCGCTGCGGCAGCTGGTGCAGCCGCAGGTGCTGCGGCTGGCGCGGCTGCGATGTCATCGGCGCTTTCGCCATCTTCCAGCAGAACCGCGATGGCGGTGTTGACCTTGACGCCCTCAGAGCCTTCGGGGATCAGGATCTTGCCGATGGTGCCTTCGTCGACGGCTTCGAACTCCATCGTGGCCTTGTCGGTTTCGATCTCGGCCAGCAGGTCGCCAGAGGAAACGGTGTCGCCTTCCTTGACCAGCCATTTGGCAAGTGTGCCTTCCTCCATCGTCGGTGAAAGGGCGGGCATCAGGATTTCGGTGGGCATCTGTCTGTCGCTCCTTACCGGTAGGTCACTTGTTTGACGGCTTCGATCACCTCATCGGTGGTGATCAGGGCCAGCTTTTCGAGGTTCGCGGCGTAAGGCATTGGAACATCCTTGCCGGTGCAATTGATGACCGGCGCATCGAGATAGTCGAACGCCTCTTGCATCACGACCGAGCTGATGTAGCTGCCGACCGAGCCCTGCGGCCAGCCTTCTTCGACCGTGACCAGACGGTTGGTCTTCATTACCGAGTTGATGATCGCGCCGGTATCCATCGGGCGGATCGTGCGCAGGTCGATGACCTCGGCGCTGATACCCTCCTCGGCCAGCTTGTCAGCGGCTTCCAGAGCGTATTGCATACCGATGCCAAAGCTGACGATGGTCACGTCCGACCCCTCGCGCCAGATGCGTGCCTTGCCCAATGGGACGGTCAGGTCATCCAGCTGCGGGACGTCGAAGGACCGCCCGTAAAGGATCTCGTTTTCAAGGAAAACCACCGGGTTGGGGTCACGGATCGCCGATTTCAGCAGGCCTTTGGCGTCAGCGGCCGAGTAGGGCATGACAACTTTCAGGCCGGGGATCTGCATGTACCACGCGGCGTAATCCTGAGAGTGCTGCGCGCCCACGCGTGCGGCGGCACCGTTGGGACCACGGAACACGATCGGACAGCCCATCTGACCGCCGGACATATAAAGCGTCTTGGCGGCCGAGTTGATGATCTGGTCAATCGCCTGCATGGCGAAGTTGAAGGTCATGAACTCGACGATGGGTTTCAGGCCACCAAAGGCCGAACCAACTGCGATACCGGCAAAGCCATGCTCGGTGATCGGGGTGTCGATGACGCGCTTGGCGCCGAATTCGTCCAACAGGCCTTGGGAAATCTTGTACGCGCCCTGATACTCGGCGACTTCTTCGCCCATAAGGTAGACGTCTTCGTCACCGCGCATTTCCTCGGCCATCGCGTCACGCAGCGCTTCGCGGACGGTCTCGGATTTCATCTCGGCATCGGCGGGCCAGTCGGGCGACAGGTCCACTGCCGGGGCGGCAGGTGCTGCGGCGGTCGTTGCAGGGGCGGGGGCCGCCTCCGGGGCCGCCTCGGGTGCTGCTTCCGCTGCGGGCGCAGACGTGGGCAGGGCAGAGGCGTCTTCGCCTTCTTCCACCAGTACCGCGATTGGGGTGTTCACCTTGACCCCCTCGGTGCCCTCAGTGATCAGGATCTTGCCGACGATACCTTCGTCAACGGCCTCGAACTCCATCGTGGCCTTGTCGGTTTCGATCTCGGCCATGATGTCGCCGGACGATACGGTGTCGCCTTCCTTGACCAGCCACTTGGCCAGTGTGCCCTCTTCCATAGTGGGCGAAAGGGCGGGCATGAGAATTTCGGTTGCCATGTCTTATTCGTCCTCTCAGGCGTAGATATCTGTCCAGAGCTCGTCCAGCGACGGCTCGGGGCTTTCTTTCGAGAATTCGGCGGCCTGATTGACGACCTCTTTGATCTCTTTGTCGATCGCCTTCAGGTCATCCTCGGTCGCGTGTTTGCCGGTCAGCAGCAGGTCGCGCACATGTTCGATCGGATCGCTTTGTTCGCGGACCTTCTGAACCTCTTCCCGGGTGCGGTACTTGGCCGGGTCGGACATCGAGTGGCCGCGATAACGGTAGGTTTTGACCTCAAGGATGTAGGGGCCTTTGCCTGCGCGGCAGTGGGCCACGGCCTTTTCTCCGGCGGCTTTGACGGCCAGCACATCCATGCCGTTGACGATCTCACCGGGGATGCCGAACGCCTCGCCGCGATGATAGATATCCTTGGTTGAGGTCGACCGCGCCTGCGACGTTCCCATGGCGTATTGGTTGTTCTCAATCACGAAAATCACCGGCAGGTCCCAGATAGCGGCCATGTTGAAGGTCTCATAGACCTGGCCCTGGTTCGCGGCGCCATCCCCGAAATAGGTGAAGGTCACGCCGCCGTTTTCCTTGTACTTGTCAGCAAAGGCAAGACCCGCACCCAGCGGCACCTGCGCACCCACGATGCCGTGTCCGCCGTAGAAATGCTTTTCCTTCGAGAACATGTGCATCGAGCCGCCCTTGCCCTTGGACAAGCCGCCTTCGCGCCCGGTCAGTTCGGCCATCACGCCGCCCGGATCCATGCCGCAGGCCAGCATGTGGCCGTGATCGCGGTAAGAGGTAATCCGCTTGTCGCCTTCGCGTGCGGCGGCCTCGAGCCCGACGACAACGGCCTCCTGACCGATGTAAAGGTGGCAGAACCCGCCGATCAGGCCCATGCCATAAAGCTGACCGGCCTTCTCTTCGAATCGCCGGATCAACAGCATTTCACGGTAATAGGTCTTAAGCTCTTCCGCAGAAACGTTTGGTTTCTTTGTGATTTTTCGCGCGGCCATCGTGGCGATCTCCCCCTTCCGGCAAGATAGTTTAGCGTTAAACTATCACTTAAAGCATTTCAGCCTGTCTGGCGAGGGGAAATGTGACGCAGCGGTAAGCGGCGGTGTTACCCGCAGGCTATAGCCGCGCGGAATTCCTGAATTCGAGCTGTCCGCTGCTTACAAGTTGCGCTGTTCGGTGGCACTGTGTCCGGTAAATTGTCCATGCCGGAGATGTCCCCGAAATGATGATCCTTCGCGACCCGGGTCTGGTGTTCATCAAGACCAAGAAAACGGGCGGTACGTCGATTGAAATTGCGTTGGGGCAGCACCTGAAAAAGGGGGACTTCGCCTCGCCGCTGACACCAGAGGAAGAGGCGCAGCGCAAGGGCAAGCGCCCGATCGTCAGGGACTCCGTCCGGCTGTTGCGGGAAAGGTCCAACGGCGAGGTCCGCGCCCGTCAGCCGCATAATGGCCTGGACGTTGTCAATGACTACCTGTCCGATCTGGCCGACGGCTGTACCAGCTTTTGCGTCGAAAGAAACCCGTGGGACAAGGCGGTGTCGGCCTTCTATTTCTGGATGCATCAGCGCGGGATCGAGGTCACGAAACCACAGCAGATGTTTGCACGGTTCTGTCAGAAACAGCTGAATTTCTTTTCGGATTTCAGATTGTATTCGAATGATGGAAACATAGCGGTCGACAGGGTCTTGCGGTTTGAAAACCTGGCAGATGACCTGAGCGCGTTTTTGGCCGAACAGGGGCTGGACGGCGTGACCATCGGGGCGGTGCGGGCCAAGTCGGGTATTCGGAAATCGCGCGGGTTCGATGTCTTCTATGGCGAGGATTGGAGCCACCCCAACGTTGATCGCGTGGCCGAGGTCTTTGCCGCCGAGATCGACGCCTTCGGGTATGACCTGCCAAAGTGACCACCGGGTGCGCCCCGGTGTCGCGATCAGCGGATGACGATTTCGTCGGCGCGGATCATGCCAAGGATCGAACGGGCCTGCTGATCCAGCAGGTCAAGGTCCAGATAGGTGTCCGACAGGCGGCGGGTCAGGTTCTCCATCTGGGCGATTTCGCTGCTCAGGGCGGCAAGGTCCCGCGACAGCGCGTCCCGCTCGGCGGCGATTTCGACGCGGCGAAACAGGCCGTAATCGCCCTGGACGGCGGCAAAGGTGAAATAGACACCCAGCATGAAGGCCACCGCAAAGAATGCAACTGAGCCCAAACCGGGCCGATGAGAACGGGTCACTCTGTTACCGCCGTATGAATACTGCCTCGAAACGTGCCCTTTGGCGGGCATCTTTCGGCACTATGTCACAGGTGATTCGCCATGTGAATCCCTGAAAATGCAAAAAGTTGCGGCCTGAGTCCCGGGCGACGCGCCGCCGCCCCGGGACAAGCAAATTGGCGCGGTCCTTACTGTTCCAGCGCGGCAACGCCGGGCAAGGTCTTGCCTTCCATCCACTCCAGGAACGCACCGCCCGCCGTCGAGATATAGGAAAAATCACTGGCCGCGCCTGACGCGTTCAGCGCGGCAACGGTATCGCCGCCACCGGCGACCGAGATCAGCTTGCCGGCACGGGTCAGCTCGGCGGCCTTAAGGGCGGCTGCGTTGGTCGCGGCATCGAACGGTGTCAGTTCAAACGCGCCCAGCGGGCCGTTCCAGATCAGCGTCTGGCTTTGTTCGAATATCTCGCAAATCATGGCGACGCTTTCAGGCCCGGCATCCAGGATCATGCTGTCTGCGGGGCACTGGTCAGCGGCAAGAACCTGGTGCGGCGCATTGGCCTCGAATTCCTTGGCGGTGACAATGTCGACAGGCAGGACGATGCGGCACCCGGCCGAGTCCGCCCGGGCCAGGATGTCGGCCGCGGTCTCGGTCATTCCGTGCTCGGCCAGCGACTTGCCCACGTCCAGGCCCTTGGCGACAAGAAAGGTGTTGGCCATGCCGCCGCCGATCACCAGGTTGTCGACTTTCTCGATCAAATTGCCCAGCAGGTCCAGCTTGGTGGAAACCTTTGCGCCGCCGACAACGGCCGTGACAGGCCGCTTGGGGGCACCCAACGCGGAATCCAGCGCGCTCAGCTCTTGCTGCATCAGGCGGCCTGCACAGGCAGGCAACAGGCGAGCCAGCGCCTCGGTCGAGGCATGCGCACGGTGTGCTGCCGAAAATGCATCGTTGCAATAGACGTCACCCATCTTGGCCATTCCCTTGGCCAGGTTCAGACTGTTTTGCGTTTCCTCGGCGTGAAAGCGGGTGTTTTCCAGCAGCAGTACCTCGCCTGCGCTTTGGTTGGCGGCGGCGGTTTCGGCCTCGTACCCGACGCAATCATCGCCAAAGCGGACCTTGGTGCCGAAGGCGGATTCCAATGCGGGCACCAGCTGGCGCAGCGACAGGTTCTGCCGGCGCTCGCCGCCCGGACGGCCAAAATGGGCCAGAAGGATCGGTTTGCCGCCTGCCGCAAGAATATCGCGGATCGTCGGGACGATCCGTTGTATGCGGGTGTCATCGGTAACCACGCCGTCCGCGACCGGAACGTTGATATCCACGCGCACCATCACGCGCTTGCCGTTCAGTTCCATGTCATCCAGTGATTTCCAGCCCATCGTGTTACCCTCGCCCGTTGCAACAGTTGATAGGCGGTTCTTTTCCTGCATTTTGCCCTCAGGTCAATGCGTCACTTGGCTTTCGGGCGTCCGGCGCATAGGTATTTGCGCAAGACAAATCGACAGGAGGGCCAGATGGCCGAGATCAAGGATCCCGAAAACACAATCATCATCGAACTGAAGGGCGGCAATGTTGTCATCGAGCTGCTGCCGGACGTTGCCCCGCAGCACAGCGCACGCATGAAGGAACTGGCGCGCGGCGGCGAGTATGACAACGTGGCGTTTCATCGGGTGATCGACGGATTCATGGCGCAGACCGGCGATGTTCAGCACGGCGACATGGAAGACGGGTTCAACATTCGCATGGCGGGCACCGGCGGGTCGTCGCTGCCGAACGTACCGGCCGAGTTCTCGAAGCTGCCGCATGATCGCGGCACGTTGGGCGCGGCCCGCTCGGCCAACCCCGACTCGGCAAACTCGCAGTTCTTCATCAATTTCAGCGACAACCATTTCCTGAACGGACAGTACACGGTTTACGGCCGCGTCATCGAGGGGATGGAACATGTCGATGCCATCGTGCGCGGCGAGCCGCCGGCAAGCCCGGACCGGATGATCAGTGTCAAGGTGGCCGCAGATGCGTAAGCTGGCCATTGCGTTTACTCTGCTTGCCAGCCCCGCGCTGGCAACCGGATTGCAGATTGACGTCGAAGGCGAGGGGGCCAACGGCACCATAACCATCGACCTCTTCGAGGACGTGGCGCCCGGGCATGTCGAGCAGATCACCGCTCTGGCCCGCGACGGCAAATATGACGACGTCGTGTTTCACCGGGTGATCGAAGGCTTCATGGCGCAGACGGGCGATGTCAAATACGGCAAGCTGGGCGGCGACATGCGCCGCGCGGGAACCGGCGCGTCGGACCGCCCGGACCTGACGGCCGAGTTTTCCGATGTGCCCTACGAGCGTGGCGTAGTCGGCATGGCTCGCGCAAGCGATCCTAACAGCGCCAATTCGCAGTTCTTCATCATGTTCGCGCCAGCACCTTCGCTGAACGGCCAATATACCGTGATTGGCGAAGTGACGGACGGTATGGACGTGGTCGACGCGATCAAGCGCGGAACCGGGCCCAACGGCGCCGTGATCGGACAGCCCGACATTATGAAAAAGGTCACCGTGATCGAGTGACCCGGACACCGGCACCCGTCAGGGTGCCGGTCCATTCGCGTCAGGGCGATCCGTCAACGCGGCGGGGTCAATTGACCTGACGCCGCGCGCGGTCCCCGCCAGCGGACAGTTTGGACCGGATGCGGGCCAACAGGCCATACCGGTCAACATGGCGCTTATAGGCCCTGTAAGACGGCGCACGCGACAGGCACCGTTCCTCGTGCCAAGCGCGCAGGAAATAGATCCCGTTGACCCCCAGCAAAGCCAGGCAATTTGCCACCCCGGTCCAGAAATCGACCGCGATGAACGGGATCGAGATCAGCCACCATGTCAGGTTCTTGCTGATGTATGACGGGTGTTTGCTGATGCTATAGGGAAAATCGCAGGCCAGGCCGCGATAGGTCAGGTTCGAAAAACGCAATCCCATCCGGGCCGCCGTCAGGCAATATATTGACAGCAGCAACAGGATCGTACTGCCCCACAGGCCGTACAGAACCGGGTAATCCCAAAGCCATGTGCCCCAGGCAAAGCCGTCTTCGGTATAATCGAAATAGCTGCGCGACATGAGTTGCCAGAACGGGGCATAGCAGATCACGCAGACCAGCCAGCCGCCCACGGTCGCCTCGGTCCAGCGGATATGCGAAACCAGCAGGCGTGTCGCGGTGGCGTACCCAATGACCACGATTGTCAGGTCAAAGAAAAAGGCAAACCGGTACAGGTACTGGTAGATGTCAACGAAACTGGTGGCGTGCCACAGGGACCGTGTCTGCAGGAATGACCAGTCATAGACCAGGTAGCAGAACATCAACGGCAGGAAATACCCCTTGATTGCCAGCGCCAATAAATAGGATTTCAGCCCGCGCGCCCGCAGCGAACCCTGCCCAAGCGTCAGGACGACGCGCCCCAGATGCCACATCCCGTCACGCGGGTGGCGCATGGCAAAATGCACCCCGCAGACCGTTGTCAAAACGACGGCGAGAAGCACCCCCCAATAGTCACCCAGTAGCGAGAAAAAGGGGCTGTACCACTCGCCCCGGTAAAGGTCGGCTGTGAAATAGAACATGGCCAGCAGACCAAAGCTTGCCGCCAACCCGACCAGCTTGACCCCCAGATCCGCAAGGTATCGCGGGTCGGAATAGGCCGCGGGACGGAACACAAGCCCACTTCCTGGCCGTTGCAAAATCCTGGCCAGAAACAGCTCTGACAGGGCCAGCACCGCGAAAACCGTCAGGCAAAACAGGACGGTCTGGTCCCGGTCCGACACGCCGGGCATCTGCGGCCAAAGGTAGTGCACCAACGGGATGGTCAGCACCGCAATAATCCCCGTGGCCGCAGGGATCGCTGATGCAGGCCGTTTGAACTTGGGCCGGGGGGTCATGATCCGGGACTTTCAGACATCATGACCAAGGTTCCGTCTTTGCCGCGGCCATGGCAACCGCCAAGTCCCTTGGTCGGGCGATCTTTCCGGATGTGTGGCCTGTGCGGATCAATGCGCCCCGCCGATGCGACTGCACCGCCCAAGGGCGGTGCAGTGTGCTTTTTCACAGTGGTTCAGACCTCAGTCATCGGGCGCCATCAGCTTCCAGATGACGGCCCCGATGGCGCCGCCGACCAACGGGGCCACCCAGAACAGCCACAGCTGCGCCAGCGCCGGGCCGTCGGCAAACAGCGCCACACCGGTTGACCGCGCCGGGTTCACCGAGGTGTTGGTCACCGGGATCGAGATCAGGTGGATCAGCGTCAGCCCCAGGCCAATTGCGATGGGCGCAAAGCCCGCAGGTGCCCGGTCCGATGTCGCGCCAAGGATGATGACGATGAAAAACGCGGTTAGAACGATCTCGAT
The DNA here is from genome assembly GCA_030427405.1 of Alphaproteobacteria bacterium. GTDB lineage: Bacteria > Pseudomonadota > Alphaproteobacteria > Rhodobacterales > Rhodobacteraceae > Ruegeria. The sequence goes on from JAUHXK010000003.1 coordinate 69,774, forward strand.
CACCAGGGCAGACATCATGGAATACCCCTGCGGCGAAGCCTCGCCATACCCGTTCGAGGCAAAGCTGCCGACGCCCTCAAAACCAGGGGCGCCGCTGACAATCAGGTACAGGACCGCCGCCGCGACGATTGCGCCCAAGACCTGAGCCACCCAATAGGGGATAAGGTCCTTGGCCGGAAACCGTCCGCCGATCATCAGGCCCAGGCTGACCGCCGGGTTGAAATGCCCGCCCGAGATGTGGCCCACCGCAAAGGCCATGGTCAGTACTGTCAGACCAAAGGCAAATGCAACGCCCAGCCATCCAATGCCCACATCTGCAACGCCAGCCGCCAGGACCGCGCTGCCGCATCCCCCGAGAACCAGCCAGAACGTGCCGAAAAATTCGGCCAGTAGTTTTTGTGACATGAAATTTCCTCCTGAAATCCTGTGACATGCAGTCTAGCCCAAGCAAATCTTTTGGCACAGCATTTCAGCACGGGGAAATTCAGCCGCAACGGCGTCACAGAGCTTGCTCAGCCATCTGCCTGCCATTGGGCCGGGTCCAGCCCGAACAGTTTGGCCAATTGGCCATAGACCGCAGGGTGGGCCGATTTCAGTGCGCGCGGCCTTTCAAAGAACACTTCGACCGCGACGGCAAAGAACTCTTCATGACCTTCTGCACCATAGGGGTCGATAAGGGTCGGGCGCCCTGCCTGAACCGCGTGCACATGATCGTCATAGGCGGTCAGGAACACATGTTCCCACTCGGCAAAGCTTTGACCTGGCGCCAAAACGGGTACGCCGTTTGTCCCGCCCGACAGATCGTCGATCTGGTGGGCGAATTCGTGGAATACGACGTTCTGCCCATCATGGTCGTTCAGCGCGCCCATCCGGCTGTGGGCCCAGGACAGGATCACCGGCCCCCGGTCCCAGCTTTCCCCGGTGCGCACGACCTCTTTCTCGGTCACGACATAGCCGCTGTGTCGGGCCTGTCGCGACTTGAACGCGTTCGGGTAGATAAGAACAGTGGTCAGGTTTGAATACCAAAGGTCATTATTTGCCACCAGCAAACAGGCCTGTGCCGCAATCGACAGGCGCATTTCCTCGGTCACGTCCAGACCGTCACAGCCGTGGAACTGAACCTGATCCAGAAACAGGTTGATCTTGCCTTCCAGCCGGGCGTTCAGCGCGGCGGGGATCCGCCGCAGGATCGGAACCTGCGACAGGATCAGGGCCCGCTGTTTCGCCGTCAGGGGCGCCGCCAGAAGCGTCTGGCGCGCCTGTTTCCGCGACCAGATACGAAACCCCACGATCCCGGCAATCAGCGCCACTATGGCAAGAAATATTGTCATCGGCTGACCTTAGCCTGAACCGCGCGGCGGTGAAACTGCATTCGCCGGGGCAAGTGCAGGGGCGGACAGGGGCCAGGGGCCTGCCCAAAAAGAAAACGCCGCAGGGCATCCCCGCGGCGTTTAGCGTCAGTCGCCCAGGGCGACGTTACTGTTTGACTTCGGCCGCCGGGTTGGCGCCGGCCTTGGCGCTGCGACCGGGGTTCAGCGGATCGTCCTGGCGTTGGACGGAACCTTCGAAATGCGCACCGCTTTCGATGGCGATGGTCTTGTGGATGATGTCGCCTTCGACCCGCGCGGTCGAGGTCAGACGGACCTTCAGCCCACGCACACGGCCCACGATCCGGCCATTGATCACGACGTCATCAGCGGTGACTTCGCCCTTGATAGTCGCGGTTTCGCCGATGGTCAGCAGGTGGGCGCGGATGTCGCCCTCGACTGTGCCTTCGACCTGGATGTCGCCGGTGGTCTTGATGTTGCCGGTGATATGCAGGTCAGACGACAGAACCGACGCAGGCGGTTTGGGCTTGGGCGGCGTGCTGGCCTTGGTCTCGGTCGGGGCAGGGGCCGCCGGGGTCGCCGCTGCGGCGGGTTTGGCCGCCTCGGGTGCCTTGGGTGCGGGCTCGTTGATTTTGCTCTTAGAAAACATTTCTCGCAGCCTTGATGTAAGTCATTGGATTTACGGGTTTTCCGTTCACGCGCACCTCATAGTGCAAATGCGTGCCGGTCGACCGTCCGGTGCTACCCATATCAGCAATATGATCCCCGCGCGAGACCCTTTGGCCAACCTTTACCCTGATCTTCGTGTTATGAGCGTAAAGTGTCTCAATCCCGAAGGCATGTTTTATCTTGACCAACCGGCCAAAACCCGATTGCCAGCCCGCATGGGTGACGACGCCATCGGCGGTTGCAAAGATGTCTGTGCCCTGCGCGCCCGCGAAATCGGCCCCGTTATGCATGCGCCGGCCACCCGTCTTGGGGTCCCGCCGGGTGCCGAAACCGCTGGTAAAGCGAACTGCGTCCCGCACAGGGCTGGCGAAGGGGGCCTTTTCGGCAGCAATGCGATACAGGTTCAACTGATCCATCTGTTGCAGCAGGGTATTCGCGCGGATCTGGTCGGGGGTCAGTTCCTCACCGCGTGTGCTGAAGGATAAAGGGGTCAGCGGACCGCCCATACCGCTATATCCGCGCCGAACTTCGTCAAGGATGCGATCGGTCGGCATCCCGGCCTGGCGGAACATCTTGTCCAGCGGTTCGACCGAGATCACCATGGCCTCTTCCAGTTGCCGGAAAATCTCGTCGCTGCGTTCCTGCATCAGGCGGATTTCCAGCTCAAGCTCATCGCGCTGGTCCAGGGCCTGTTGTGCATCGGCTGCGATCTGGTCGCGTTCCGCGGCCGTTTTGGCCAGCGCGCCGGTCATGAACCCCATCTGGGCCGGGTCAACAGCGGCCGTTTGGTACATGCCGCCATCTTCGGCTTCGTTTTGCAGCTCGGCCAGCTCCAGACGCGCATCTTCGCGCTGTTTCATCGTGGCGCGCAGGGTGGTCTGGATGACGTCAATTCCGGTTTCCAACTCGCGGCGCCGTGTTTCCGATTTCAGAAGCTCGGATTGCATTGCCGAAATCTGGTCAAGCGCCGCGTTGAACCGGTCATGCGCGGCCAATGCCTCGGCTGCGCGGGCGTCGCGTTCGGACGACAGGATATTCAGCCGCTCCTGATAGGTCGCCTGATCCCGTTTTGCCTGTTCGCGGAAGTTGCCCGACCCGATGCTGTCCATCAACAGGATCGCGGTGGCGACGGCGGTCCAGGCGATGATGACGGTGACGCCCGTGACTGCAACGATCTGCGTCTCGGAACTCAGCCGGATGAACCGGGTGTCGGTGTCGGATTTCAGAAATACCCTGCGTTCCGGAAAGTGCCGTTCCAGCAGTGAGTGTAATTTGATTCCCAGACGTGTTCGCACGCGTCTTCCCTCTAATCATCCCCAAGATCGGGCCGGTTGTGAGTGCCTTGCCGCCCTTGGGCGATGTGCATAGTCGGACAGGGACGATTGAGCAAGTTTGTTGCACAAGTATCGCGCTCAGACCCGTCAAACCCGCGAAATCTCGGCGGGAAATTGCCGAAATTGCGCGGTTCTGGTCACGTGTCGGTGGTTTTTGCCGCGGGCAGGTCCTCGGTCAGCGGCCAATAGAAATCGGGGGGCAACCCGGCCTCGGCCCGCTTTTCCTCGTTGAAGGGCGGTTTGAGTGTGCTGTGAAAATAGCGCCGAACCAGGTCATGGAATACGTCCTTGGGGTCGGCATTCTCGCGACCGCACAGGAAATGAAACCACTTGGAACCATAGGCCACATGCCCGACCTCTTCGGCATAGATCACCTCAAGGGCCGCGACGGCCTGATCGGCCCCGGCCTTGCGGAAAATGTCGATCATGCCCGGTGTGACATCCAGCCCGCGCGCCTCAAGCACCATGGGGACGACGGCCAGCCGACCCATCAGGTCATGGGCGGTGTCTTCGGCGGCGCGCCACATGCCGGCATGCGCGGGCAGCGCCCCATAGTGGCTGCCGAGCTGTTCAAGACAGTCACATACCAGGTTGAAATGTTTTGATTCTTCGGCGGCGGATTTGACCCAGTCATCGTGGAATCCGATCGGCATGGGCACATGCCCGAACCGGGCAATGATGTCCCAGTGCAGATCGACGGCGTTCAACTCGATATGGGCCACAGCATGCAGCAGGGCGATCCGCCCCGCTTCGGTTCCGGGCTTGCGCTTGGGCACGTCGCGGGGCGACAAAAGCTCTGGCGCCTGCGGTCGGGCCGGCATGTCGGGGGGCGTTGCGGTTCCAATCTCGATGGCCGGTGCGTCGCCCGCGCGCGCCGCAAACCAGGCCTCGGCATATCGTTTGGACAACGCGGTCTTTTCACGGCCATCTGCCGTGTTCAGCACCTCGGTCGCCATCTGGGTCAGTGTCTTGGGCACGTCGGCACCTGTCTTTCTGTGTCTTCGCGCCGGTGACTAAACCGATTGCGCAGCCGGGTCGAGTGGGCGCGTCACAGCGCCCGCACGGCTTCGAGCACCGCATCGACATGTCCGGGAACCTTGACCTTGCGCCAGACCTGCGCAATGCGCCCCTCGGCGTCGATCAGAAACGTGGTGCGCTGAATTCCCATCGACTTGCGGCCGTACATGTTCTTTTCAACCCAGACCCCGTAATCCTCGCAAACAGTCGATCCTTCATCCGACAGCAGCGGCGTGGTCAGGTTGTGCTTGGCGACGAATTTGTCGTGCTTGGCAACACTGTCGCGCGAGATGCCGAATACCTGTGCTCCGGCATCCTCAAAGGCCTGAAGTTGCTCTGAGAAACCGATGGATTCCTTGGTACAGCCCGGCGTATCATCGCGGGGATAGAAAAACAGGACAACTGGATTGCCGCGCAGCGCCGACAGGCTTATTTGACCCCCGCCGTCGCGCGGCAGGGTGAAATCGGGGGCAATGTCTGAAATGTCGGGCATAAAGCGGCTCCGGTCATGGTTCGTTACGGGTTTGCAGTATCATAGGGCGGCGCGGGCAGGTTGGAAGGTGTGGAAAGCAAATTGAACGAAACCGACCACGATAGGGACCTGCAGGCTGGCGAAGACAAGCCGCGGCGCCGGTCCCGCCGCCGGATTGCGGGCATGTGGGGCGGTGGCATCCTTTTGCTGTTGGCCCTGTTGATCGGCGTCGTGGTGCTGGGCCAGCGGGTGCACGCCCCGCCGTGGCTGCGCGACCGGGTCGAGGCGCGGCTGGAAAGTGCGACCGGCGGTTTGCAGGTTCGGTTCGGCGATGTCAGCCTTGTGGTTCACAAGGACTGGCGTCCGCGGCTGCGCCTGACGGATGTCAGCATCAGTGACGCCGACGACCGCCAGATCGCCCAGGTTTCGGACATGCAGGCCAGCCTTGCGATGCGCCCCCTGTTGCGCGGCCAAGTGCGCGCCAAGCGCATCATGCTGAACGGGGCGCAGATCGCGCTGACCCGCGATCAGGACGGGGCGCTGTCGCTGGCCGTCGGGTCGGGCAGCACGCCGGTCCGCAGCGCGCCCAACCTTGCCCAGTTGATCGAGCAGTTTGACTCGGTGTTTCAATCGCCAGCCCTGTCGGCGCTGACATCGGTCGAACTGGACGCGATCACGCTGGACTATCAGGATTTGCGGCTGGGCCGGTCCTGGGTTCTGGATGGCGGTCATATTCAGGCCACACGCGACGGGGGCACGGTGCGGCTGGCCACAGGGTTTTCCGTTCTGGCCGGGCGCGACTATGTCAGCGCGATCGAGGCGAATTATACCAGCACCCTGGGGGCCCCCGAGGCGCAGTTTGGGGTTTCGATCACCGACCTGCCGGCCGAAGATATCGCGGGCCAGACACCGGCCCTTGCCTGGTTGCAGGTGCTCAGGGCCCCTATCTCGGGCGCCCTGCGCGGCAGCATCGACGGGCAGGGCGCGATTGGCCCGGTCTTTGCGACGCTGAACCTTGGCGCCGGGGCGGTGCAGCCGACCCCGGAAACACGGCCGGTGCCCTTCAGGTCGGCGCGGACCTATTTCACCTATGACCCGGTGCAGCAGGTCCTGGATTTCAACGAGGTGTCGGTCGATTCAGCATGGGGGTCGGTACAGGCCGACGGTCGGGCCTTTCTGAGCGGTGTTGAAAACGGCGTGCTTGACAGCATGGCCGCCCAGATTCGTCTGACCGGCATCCGCATCAACCCGGCCGACCTGTTTACTGAAACGCTGGACCTGGCGCGTGCCGATCTGGACTTTCAGATGAAGCTGTCGCCGTTCCGTCTGCGCCTCGGTCAGGTATCGGTCGAGGATGGTGCACATCGGCTGCACGCAAACGGAGAGTTGGTCGGTTCTCCCGCAGGGTGGAGCGTTGATCTGGATGCTCATATCGACCAGATGGACCTGGACAATGTGCAGCGGTACTGGCCGCCCAAGCTGGCCCCCAAGCCGCGCTTGTGGGTGACCGAGAACCTGTACGAAGGCGAGATGAAGGACCTTGATTTCGCCCTGCGCCTCAGGCCGGGGGAAAAGCGTGACATCTATGTGGATTTCGATTTCGACAAGGCACGCCTGCGTTTCGCAAAAACGCTGCCCCTTCTTCAGGATGGGCAGGGACAGGCCAGCTTGATCGACAGGCGTTTTACAGTCACCGCGCATAAGGGCGTAGTGATCGCCGATGTAGGCGGGGCGGTGGATGCCTCGGGCACGTCCTTCATCATTCCCGATACCAGCATCAAGAAGGACACGCCCGGTATTGCCCGCATTCAGGCGCGTGGCGCCGTCACCGCCGCCCTTTCGTTGCTGGATCGGGCGCCTTTGCAGCTTTTGACCAAGGCGAACCTGCCTGTTGATCTGGCCGAGGGCCGGGTTTCGTTGAACGGAACATTGTCGCTGCCGCTGATCAAGGGGCTCAAGCTGGCGGATACGCGGTTTCACTTCACGGGCGAACTCGATGGCCTTAGCACCGACCGGCTGGTGCCGGGAACGACCATCACAGCGCCGGACCTCAGCCTGTCGGGGGACCAGTCCGGTGTTTCGATCCAGGGCGATGGCCTGTTCGGGGCGGTCCCGGTCACGGCGCAATGGCGCCAGCCTATTGGCGGCGATACAGCACAACGCAGCCACCTGGTCGGAGAGATCGAATTGTCGCCGCGTCTTATGCAGCAGATCAATGCCGGGTTGCCGCAGGGGATGCTGACCGGGCAGGGCGTGGCGCAGTTCGAACTGGGCCTGGGCGCGGATGCGCCGCCCCGCCTGACCGCGCAATCGGACCTTGCGGGTGTGGCGCTCGCGATCCCCGAACTGGGGTGGCGCAAATCCGCAGGAAGTCTTGGCACGATGACGACCGAGGCCACGCTGGGCGATCAGTTGGCCGTCAACGCCTTGCGGATTGACGCCGCCGGGCTGCGCAGTGCGGCCTCGATTACCTTTCGCGACGGGGCCGAGCTGGACCGCGTTAGCTTCAGCTCATTCGAGATCGGCAATTGGCTGGCTGTCCCGGCCGAATTGGTGGGGCGCGGCGATGCGGCCCCCGATATTCGGGTGCTTGGCGGTGTTCTGAACCTGGGCCAGGCCACCTTCGGCGAAGGCGGGGGCAATGGCGGGACCGGCGGGGCCGGTCCTCGGCTGGACGTGGCGCTGGACCGGTTGCAGGTGACCGAGACAATGGCGTTGACCGGCCTGACGGGCAATTTTCAGACCACCGGCGGATTGCAGGGGAATTTCTCGGCCCAGGTCAATGGCGGTGCCGCGTTGCAAGGCACCGTGTCACCCGATGGCGCGCGCAGCGCCGTACGCCTGACCTCGGCGGATGCGGGCGCGGTGTTGCGCTCGGCCGGGTTGCTGACACAGGCCCGTGGCGGATCGCTGGAGGTGCAGCTCGACCCGGTGGCCGATCCGGGCAACTATGACCTGAACCTCGAGATTCGGAACACGCGGATCAAGGATGCCCCGGCGATGGCGGCGTTGCTGAACGCGATCAGCCTGGTGGGGCTGTTGGACGAGATGGCCGGGCAGGGCATCTATTTTTCATCCATTGAAAGCCGCATGCGGATCACGCCGACCGCCGTCAAAATTCTCAGCGGCAGTGCCGTCGGGCCGTCCATGGGCCTGTCCTTTGACGGCACGATCGACACGGTCGCAGGAACCCTGAACCTGCGCGGCGCGATTTCGCCGATCTATCTGGTGAATGCGATCGGCAGCGTTCTGACCCGCAAGGGCGAAGGGATATTTGCCTTCAATTACACGCTCGCCGGCCCACTGAGCGCACCGCATGTTTCGGTGAACCCGCTGTCGGGGCTGGCGCCCCTGTTCCTGCGCAACCTGATGCGCGCGCCGCCGCCAACCGTGTCCGACGAAGCCGCACCCGCACAGCCCGAGGCCGAGGCACCGTCGAACCCGGCGCTTGGCTCGCGTGGCGAAGACAGGTGAAACCGACATCAAACGGTGGCCGAATCCCTTGGCGCGCGTTATGGCGCGGCCATGAAGCTTAGTGATTTCGATTTTCATCTGCCCGAGGCTCTGATCGCCACCCGGCCCGCCAGCCCGCGGTCGTCGGCGCGCATGCTTGTTGCCCAGGGCGATGATATCCGTGACCAGCATGTGTTTGACCTTCCCGGCTGGCTGCGCCCGGGTGACCGGTTGGTTCTGAACGATACGCGCGTGATTCCGGCCCGGCTGAGCGGTCGGCGTCACCGGCAAAGCGCGCAAGGGGCGGTTTCTGCCGGGATCGAGGCGACCTTGCTGGACCCGCAGGCCGATGGAACATGGGCCGCGCTGATCAAGCCGCTCAAAAAGGTGAAGCCGGGCGAAGAGATCGTGTTTTCGCCGGCGCTCAGCGCGGAACTTGAGCGGGTCGAGCAGGGTCAGGCCTTTCTGCGGTTCAACCTGACCGGCGATGATTTCGACGCGGCGCTGGAACAGGCCGGGGCCATGCCTCTGCCGCCCTATATCGCGGCAAAACGCCCCGCCGACGCACAGGACAAGACCGATTACCAGACCGTCTGGGCCAGGCATTCGGGCGCGGTGGCCGCGCCGACCGCGTCACTGCATTTTGACGAGGACCTGCTGCAATCGCTGGTCGCGCGCGGTGTCGGCATAACCCATGTCACCCTGCATGTCGGGGCAGGGACATTCCTGCCGGTCAAGGTCGAGGACGTGACCACGCACAAGATGCACTCCGAATGGGGGCGCGTCAGCCAACAGGCGGCAGATGAGATACGCGCCACGCAGGACGCCGGGGGACGGGTGATACCCGTAGGCACCACCGCCTTGCGCCTGATCGAAAGCGCAGCCCGCAGTGGAAGGATTGAACCATGGGAAGGCGATACGGATATCTTCATCTATCCCGGCTTCCAGTTCCATGTAACAGACGCGCTGATGACAAATTTCCACCTGCCCAAATCCACTTTGCTGATGCTGGTATCGGCACTTATGGGGAAGGACCGGATGCGCAAAGTCTATGACCACGCGATCGACCGGCAGTATCGCTTCTTTTCCTATGGGGATGCGTCGCTTTTGATCCCCTGAGGGGCGCGTTCACCCGACCAAATCAATCAATTGTCGTAGACAAGCGCGACTATGGCGGTTTTGATCCGATACCGCCAAGAATGTCAGACAGTTTTCGGAGGCCCCGATGATTCAGGTTCTTTCCAGCGCGTGGGCGCTGCTGCTCGGTATGGGGTTGCTGATGGTCGGCAACGGGTTGCAGGGCACATTGCTGGGCGTGCGCGGCGAAATCGAAGGGTTCTCGACCCTTCAGATGTCCTTTGTCATGTCCGCCTATTTTGTTGGTTTCCTCGGCGGGTCGCGCCTTGCGCCCGAAATGATCCGGCGGGTCGGGCATGTGCGGGTCTTCGCGGCGCTGGCCTCGTTCATCTCGGCTGTCATGATCATGTACCCGATGCTGACGGACCCGATTGCATGGTCACTGGGGCGGGTTCTTATCGGGTTCTGTTTCTCGGGCGTGTATGTGACGGCCGAAAGCTGGTTGAACAACGCGGCCAGCAACGAGAACCGGGGACAGGCGCTGTCGCTGTACATGATCGTGCAGATGACCGGTATCGTCAGTGCCCAGGCGCTTATGCTGGTCGGGGACCCGGCCGGGTATGAGACCTTTGTCATCGCCTCGATCCTGGTTTCGGTGTCCTTTGCGCCGATCCTGCTGTCCATTTCACCGACACCGGCCTTTGACACGACCAAACCCATGACGCTGCGCAAGCTGTTGGACACGTCGCCTCTGGGGTGCGTAGGCATGTTCCTGCTGGGCGGCATCTTCTCGGCTCAGTTCGGCATGAGCGCCGTCTACGGTGCCCAGGCAGGCCTGACGCTGGTCGAGATCTCGACCTTTGTCGCCGCGTTCTATGTGGGTGCAGTGCTGCTGCAATACCCGCTGGGATGGATATCGGACCGGATGGACCGGCGCCTGCTGATCGTCCTGGTGGCCATCGTCGGCGGGGTCGGCGCAATCATCGGGATGCTTTACGGAACCAGTTTCTCGGTGCTGCTGGCCGGCGCGTTCCTGATCGGCGGGATGACAAGCCCGCTGTATTCGCTGCTGATCGCCTATACCAACGACTATCTGGAATATGAGGACATGTCCGCAGCCTCGGGCGGGCTGGTCTTTATCAACGGGTTGGGCGCCATCGCCGGTCCGCTGATCACCGGTTGGCTGATGGGCAATGCGGGTCTGGGACCGGCGGGGTTCTTCCTGTTCATCGCGGTGCTGATGCTGGCGATGGCGGTATATGCCCTGTACCGGATGACCCAGCGGGCTTATGTCCCGGTTGACGAAACAGGCGCGATTGCTCCGATTTCGCCGACCTCGTCGCCGGTTGCGCTTGAGGTCGCGCAGGAAGTCGTCATCGAGGCCGCGCAGGACGAGCTGGATGCGCAGGAACCAGCCTGAGCGCCGGATTTATGTCGTCAATGTTGCAATATGTTACTGTAACATTTCTGTAAAACGGACTTATATGACTTTACGCCCCTGGGGAGGGCAACGACGGAGTCAAGGGCATGGTTGGTCCTGAAGATGTACTGAGTTTCTGGTTGGATGAGGTCGGCCCCGAGGGGTGGTATCTGCAGGATGACGCGCTGGATGCGCAAATCCGGGACCGCTTTCTCGAGACCTGGCAGGCGGCTTGCGACGGCAAGTTCTCACTGTGGCTGACATATCCCAGCGGATCGCTGGCCTATATCATCCTGATGGACCAGTTCCCACGAAACATGTTCCGCGGCAGCGCCCGCGCTTTTGCCTCGGACAAGGTCGCCCTTGCCGCCGCAAAATGCGCGGTCGACAAAAGCTGGGACCTCAAGATCGATGAACCCGCGCGGCAGTTCTTTTACTTGCCGATGATGCATTCAGAAAGCCTGTGCGACCAGGAACGTTGTGTGCGCCTGATGTGCGAACGCATGACGCAATCGGGCCCCGGCAACCTTTTGCATGCCCGCGCGCATCGCGAAGTGATCCGCAAATTCGGCCGGTTCCCATATCGCAATGCGGCGCTGGAGCGGCCAACAACCGAGCTTGAAGCCGTCTATGTCAGCAATGGCGGATACGGCGCGACAGTGCGCGAATTGCAGGCGGCGGGTTAGGACGCAGGTTCGCAGCCACGCACCATCAGAACGCGGTCGGTGACGGTGTCAGCGGTTGTCGTGATGGCGAAATCAATCAGGTCTTCGGGCTTTTCGGCAAGACCCGCCAGACGTTCCTGAGCTGTGGCCATGCGGTCCTCCAACCCATCAAGGCGTTGCAGGGTTGCATTCAGTTTCTGCGCCGTCGCGCTGTCCGCGACGCCGCCTTGCGATCGGATCGCATCCAGGTCACTGCGCAGGGCGGCCAGTTCCCCCCGAATTCCCTGGGCCTGGTCCTTCAACGGCGCGACCACCTGAAGGTTCTCTGCAAATCCCGCGCGAATGTTTTCGACCGATTGGGCCAGCTTCCACCCCAGAAACAGGCAAAGCGCCAACAGGATAAGGGTTGCGTTCAGCAGGGCGAGCAAAAGGTCTTTGAGTGTCTTGGCCATGACATCCCTCTTGGAAATCAATTGAAATCACAGTCCCGACGGCGCCGGACAGGCCCGTTCTAGCCGCTGGAAATTGACGGGTATAGGCCGTAATCCGTTTTTGCGGCACAATCTTACCTAGCGTCACATATGTCGCGCCGAGCGATATTGATGCCTGCGAAGAAATAGTTTAACGGTAAACTAGTTTCTGAACCGACTTGCGCCGAGAGGGACCCATGGCTGCACAATCTTTTGATCTGATCGTAATCGGGGCGGGCCCCGGCGGCTATGTCGCGGCAATCCGCGCGGCGCAACTGGGCCTGAAGACAGCCGTGGTCGAGCGTGAACACCTTGGCGGTATCTGCCTGAACTGGGGCTGTATCCCGACCAAGGCGCTGCTGCGGTCCTCCGAGGTGTTTCACCTTATGGAGCGCGCCAAGGACTTTGGTCTGACGGCCGACAAGATCGGGTATGACCTGGACGCCGTCGTCAAACGTTCGCGCGGGGTCGCGGCGCAGCTTTCCGGCGGCATCGGACATCTGCTGAAAAAGAACAAAGTCACCGTCGTGATGGGCGAGGCGACGATCCCCGCCAAGGGCAAGGTCAGCGTCAAAACCGACAAGGGCAGCGAAGAGCTGACTGCAAAGAACATCGTTCTGGCCACCGGCGCCCGCGCGCGCGAATTGCCCGGGCTCGAAGCCGACGGCGATCTGGTCTGGACCTACAAACATGCTCTGCAGCCCCCGCGGATGCCGAAAAAGCTGCTTGTGATCGGCTCGGGCGCGATCGGCATCGAGTTTGCAAGCTTTTACAACACGCTGGGCGCCGAAACGACCGTGGTCGAGGTCATGGATCGCGTGCTGCCCGTCGAAGACGCCGAGATCAGCGCCTTTGCCAAAAAGGCCTTTGTCAAACAGGGCATGACCATCATGGAAAAGGCGATGGTCAAGCAGCTTGACCGCGCCAAGGGCAAGGTGACGGCCCATATCGAAAGCAATGGAAAAACCGAGAAACACGTGTTTGACACGGTGATTTCGGCCGTGGGCATTGTTGGAAATGTCGAAAATCTGGGGCTTGAAGCCCTGGGCGTGAAAATCGACCGTACCCATGTGGTGACGGATGCCTACTGCCGCACCGGTGTGGATGGCCTGTATGCCATCGGCGATATCGCCGGCGCGCCGTGGTTGGCCCACAAGGCAAGCCACGAAGGCGTAATGGTCGCCGAACTGATCGCAGGCCAGCACGCCCATCCCGTCAAACCCGAAAGCATCGCCGGCTGTACCTATTGCCAGCCACAGGTCGCGTCGGTTGGATATACCGAGGCCAAGGCCAAGGAGCTGGGCTACGATATCAAGGTCGGACGGTTCCCGTTCATCGGCAATGGCAAAGCCATCGCTTTGGGTGAGCCCGAGGGGCTTATCAAAACCGTGTTTGACGCCAAAACGGGCGAGCTGTTGGGGGCTCATATGGTTGGCGCCGAGGTAACCGAGCTTATTCAGGGCTACGTGGTCGGACGACAGCTGGAAACCACGGAAGAAGATCTGATGAACACCGTTTTCCCGCATCCCACCCTGTCGGAAATGATGCATGAAAGCGTGTTGGACGCTTATGGGCGCGTGATTCACATGTGATCCGATGCCTGTGCCAGGCGGGGGCTCTGCCCCCGTCGCGCAGGCGCGACTCCTCCGGGATATTTCTGGCCAGATGTAGCGCGGGATCCTCACTTCATCTGGCTGAAAATATCCCGGAGCGCGAGGCAGAGCCTCGCTGAAGACCTGCTTATCTGGACAGCGCGTCGAGGATTCGGGCCCAGGACCGGATACCTTTGTGAAAGCTTTTCACGTCGTATTTTTCGTTGGGCGAATGAATGGCGTCGTCGTCATTGGCAAAGCCGATCAGCATGGAATCCAATCCCAGTTCGCTGTTGAAATAGCCCACAACCGGGATCGAGCCGCCCATACCGGTAAACACGGCCTCGCGGTCCCATTCGTCGGACAGGGCGCCGCGCGCGGCCTCGAATTCGGGGCGGTCGAGATTCATCACCGAAGCGGCGGCCCCTTCGAGATCGTTATCCCATTCGACCTGCGCATCGGGCGAAAGCCGGGTTTCGACATGGTGCCGAATTTTGGTTCGCAGTTTATCGGGGTCCATGTCACCAACAAGGCGGCAGGTGATTTTGCAATGGGCCTGCGACGGGATAACCGTTTTCGAGCCCGCGCCGTTATAGCCGCCCCACAGCCCGTTGACCTCAAGCGTCGGTCGGGCCCATTGCTGTTCGAGCGTGGAATACCCCTTTTCACCATGCGGTTGGGTATATCCCACCGAATTCAGGTATTCGTCTTCATCAAAACCGCAGGTTTCCCATTGCCGGAGCTGTTCTGCGGGGACCTCGTGAACCCCGTCATAGAAACCTTCCACCGCGACGCGGCCGGTTTGCGGGTCGTGGAACGAGGCCACGATCCGCGAAATCTCGCGCAGCGGGTTCAGGCCGGGGCCGCCGTAATGGCCCGAATGCAGATCGATGCGGGGGCCGGTGATGGTGAACTCATCCTTGAGCATTCCGCGCAGTTGCGATGCAATCGAGGGAACGCCGCGCGATACCATCGATGTGTCGCAGACCAGCGCCAGGTCAGCCTGCAGCATGTCCCGGTTTTGTTGCAGGAATGGAACCAGAGAAGGCGACCCGGATTCCTCTTCGCCTTCGAAAAAGAATGTCAGTCGGCAGGGCAGGGAGCCATGCACCGCTTTCCAGGCCCGGCAGGCCTCGATGAACGTCATCAACTGGCCCTTGTCGTCAGACGCGCCGCGTCCGCGGATGACCTGTCCGGCCGGGGTGTCCTCCAACGCCGGGTCAAAGGGATCGCGGGTCCACAAGTCCAGCGGGTCCACCGGCTGCACGTCGTAATGGCCGTAGAATAACAGGTGCGGTTTGGCATCGTCCTGCCCGGCCTGTCCGACCACCATCGGATGTCCTTGCGTGGGGTGCTTGCGCGCCGTGATGCCCAGGCTTTGCAGATCCGCCGCCAGCCAGTCTGCTGCCTGATCGACCTTGTCCTTGTAGGCCGGATCGGTCGAGATCGACGGGATTCGCAAGAATTCCATCAGCCGGTCGATCGAGGTGGCAAGATCGGTGTCGATCCTGTTCAAGACAGCGTCAAGCGACATGCGGTATTTCTCCTGGGTTGGGATGGTGATACGCGCGACCCTAACAGCGGCAGCGCCACGGTCCAGCCCTGGCCGGGCGGAAAATCGACCCTTATCGGAAACCTGTGCCTGATTTCGGTCCGGGGGCTGCGGCGTTTCCTCACGTCTAATTGCCTTTACGTGGCTTGCCGGGCATGGCCTTAGCGGATATTTGATGCAAATCAAAGTTGCGATACCTGCTGGCACGTTAGGCAGGTGGCCTAAAGTAGGCGCAGATGTTCACGGAAATTTCGGTTATACTGAGCATCACCAAATAACGCCTGACCGCGCCGGACACAGCGGTTGGGTTACGAAGGAGGGTCCGTTGGACTATATTGCTCAGCTCGATACTGCGATTGCCAGGCTGCATGACGAAGGACGTTACCGGACCTTCATCGATATTGAACGCTCCAACGGCCACTTCCCTCATGCGGTGCGTACATGCCCGGATGGTTCGCAACAAAACGTGACCGTCTGGTGCGGCAACGACTATCTTGGCATGGGGCAGCACCCGGTCGTGCTTGAGGCCATGCATGATGCGATTGACGCCGCCGGTGCCGGTTCGGGCGGGACGCGCAACATCTCGGGGACAACCGTTTATCACAAACGGCTTGAGGCGGAATTGGCCGATCTTCACGGCAAGGAAGCGGCCCTGCTGTTCACCAGCGCCTATATCGCAAACGACGCCACGCTGAGCACTTTGCCCAAGCTGTTTCCCGGGCTGATCATTTATTCCGACGCGCTGAACCATGCCTCGATGATCGAAGGCGTTCGGCGCAATGGTGGGGCCAAGCGTATCTTCCGCCACAACGACGTGGCGCATCTGCGCGAACTGCTTGAGGCTGATGATCCGGCCGCGCCCAAGCTGATAGCCTTTGAATCGGTCTATTCGATGGATGGCGATTTCGGTCCCATCGAAGAGATTTGCGACCTTGCGGACGAATTTGGTGCCTTGACCTATATCGACGAGGTTCACGCGGTTGGCATGTATGGCCCGCGCGGTGGCGGCGTGACCGAACGCGATCGCCTGGCGCATCGGATCGACATCATCAACGGAACCCTGGCCAAGGCCTATGGCGTTATGGGTGGTTATATTGCGGCCAGCGCAAAAATGTGTGACGCCGTGCGGTCTTACGCGCCGGGGTTCATCTTTACGACCTCGCTTCCGCCTGCGATTGCCGCCGGGGCGGCGGCTTCGGTTGCGTTTCTCAAGCGCGCGCCGGAACTGCGCGAACAGCATCAGACCCAGGCCAACGTGCTTAAGCTGCGGCTCAAGGGTCTGGGCATGCCGCTGATCGACCATGGCAGCCACATCGTGCCCGTCATTGTCGGCAACCCTGTTCATACCAAAAAGCTGAGCGATATGCTGCTGGATGATTACGGCATCTATGTTCAGCCGATCAATTTCCCCACCGTGCCCCGCGGAACCGAGCGCCTGCGCTTTACCCCGTCGCCGGTTCATGGCCCCAACGAGATGAACCGCCTGGTCCAGGCGATGGACGAACTTTGGTCACATTGTGCGCTAAATCGCGCCGAACTTGCCGGATAAGCTCAAACCGAAGTGTGCAACGTGTTTGACGCGTGTTAAGCTTACGCTAACAAAAGTACGGGACGAATCGTTTTGGGTACGATTCGCCGGTGGCGTGAAACACGCGAAGGCAGAATGGGGCAGCAGGGATGATTGGGCGCAGATCACAGCGCGAATCCGACGATGATGTGAACGTCAGGCCAAAAGGCTACGACGATTACGAAGTTCGCCTTGGCGACATGATGCGCGGCGAACGCGCCACCATGGGCAAATCGCTGCTGGACGTGCAACGCGAACTTCGGATCAAGGCCAATTACATCGCTGCCATAGAAAACGCCGACCCTGATGCGTTTGATACACCCGGCTTTATCGCCGGGTATGTGCGTTCCTATGCCCGGTATCTGGGCATGAACCCGGATGAAACCTTTGCGACCTTTTGCAAGGAAAGCGGTTTCGAAGTCGCGCATGGGATGTCGGCCGAGGCATCGGTGGTCAAGAAAGCCGCAGGTGACCTGCCGTCGCGCGGTCCGATGGGGCGCGATCCGTTCATCTCGCCCAATACGCCCTATGTTCCGGGCAAGGAATCCGTTCTCAGCCAGATCGAACCGCGCGCCGTCGGGTCGTCGCTGGTGTTGTTGGCGCTGATTGGCGGCATTGGCTATGGCGGCTGGACCGTTCTGAACAAGATCCAGCAGGTTCAGGTGTCGCCGGTCGAGCAGGCCCCGGTCGTTTTGTCCGATCTGGACCCGCTGGACCAAGTGCGCAGCCCGACCGATGAGGCTGAACTGGCCGGGTCCTCTCTTCCCAGTGCCGAGGCGCTGGATCGTTTGTACCGGCCACAGGCGCTGGACGTTCCGGTGCTGGTCGCGCGCGATGCTCCGATCTCGACGCTGGACCCGCGAACCGTTGGCACCTTCCTGCCGCCGGAACTGCCCGAGGTGCAGGTGGCGGATGTGCATACAGTTGAACGCTCGGCCCTGCCGCAGGTGGTCGAGCAGTTGGACACCACCTTACGTATTGTCGCGGTGAACCCGTCCTGGATGCGGGTAACGGCGGCAGATGGCAGCGTTATCTTCGAAGGAACGCTTGGCACCGTCGAACAGGGAAGTACCTTCGAAGTGCCCCTGACCGAAGAGCCGCCGCAATTGCGGGCGGGCGCGTCGGGCGCTGTGTATTTCTCGATGAATGGCGAACATTACGGCCCGGTCGGTGCGCCGGGAACCGTGACCAAGGGTGTGGTCCTGTCCAAGGACGCCGTTGCCGACCGGTTCGAGGTCGCCGATCTGGACTCCGACCAGAACAGCGCATTGAAACAACTCGTCGCCGAGCTGAAGACCCAGGCAACAGAAGCCCCAACCGAGTGATCTTGCCATTGCAGCAGCGCGGCTGCCGGACTATCTAAGGGCGTAACGGCGCAACTCAGGCAGACGCGGACCCGCATTCATGTCTCTTAATCACGTACGCCCCTGGCGTGACATCTATCGGCGCAAGTCTCGTCAGATCATGGTTGGTAACGTCCCAGTTGGCGGCGATGCCCCGATTGCGGTCCAAACCATGACCAATACGCTGACGACAGATGTGGCGGCGACTGTCGCACAGGTTCAGGCCGCGGCCGAGGCCGGAGCGGATATCGTGCGCGTATCGGTCCCCGATGAGGCATCTTCGGCAGCGCTGAAAGAGATCGTGCGCGAAAGCCCGGTCCCGATCGTGGCGGATATTCATTTTCACTATCGCCGCGGGATCGAGGCCGCCGAGGCCGGTGCGGCCTGCCTGCGGATCAACCCCGGCAATATCGGCGACGAAAAGCGGGTGAAAGAGGTGATCGCGGCGGCGCGCGACCACAATTGCTCGATCCGTATCGGGGTCAATGCCGGAAGCCTGGAAAAGCACCTGCTTGAGAAATACGCAGAACCATGCCCCGAGGCGATGGTCGAAAGCGGGCTGGAACATATCCGCATTCTCGAAGACAACGATTTCCACAATTTTAAGATCAGCGTGAAGGCCAGCGACGTCTTTTTGTCGGCGGCGGCCTATCAGGGGATCGCCGAAGCCACCGACGCGCCTATTCACCTCGGCATAACCGAGGCTGGCGGGCTGGTGTCGGGCACCATCAAATCGGCCATTGGTCTGGGCAACCTGCTGTGGATGGGGATCGGCGACACGATCCGCGTCAGCCTGTCGGCCGATCCGGTCGAAGAGGTCAAGGTAGGCTATGAAATCCTGAAATCACTGGGCCTGCGCCACCGCGGGGTCAACATCATCTCGTGCCCGTCCTGCGCGCGACAGGGGTTTGACGTGATCAAGACGGTCGAAGCGCTAGAGCACCGGTTGGAACACATCAAGACACCGATGAGCCTGTCGATCATCGGCTGCGTCGTAAATGGCCCTGGCGAGGCGCTGATGACCGATGTGGGCTTTACCGGCGGCGGGGCCGGGTCGGGCATGGTCTATCTGGCGGGCAAGGCCAGCCACAAGATGTCGAATGACCAGATGATCGATCACATCGTGGATGAGGTCGAAAAGAAGGCCGCCGAGTTGGATGCCGCTGCCGAGGCGGCTGAGTAGCAAACGATCGCGCGGCCGGGCGCGGCGCCCAATCTTACACTGTGATCAGCCTGTGTTGGGGCGGCAGGGGGCCGCCCCGGTGTGTTATGTCAGCCCTGTTCGGCGCGAACAGTGTCGGCGATGTCCTGCATCTGGTCAGCAGGCAGATAGCCGCGCAACATTTCCGTTCCCAACACGAAAGAGGGTGTGCCCGAGATGTTCATGCGCTGCGCCAGCGCGCGGGTGCGGTTGATTTCGTCCGACACCTCATCGCTGTCCATTGCTGCCAGAATCGCATCGCTGTCCAGCCCAAGCCCGTCCGAGATCCGGCGCAAAGTAACGTCGGACACGTCGCCACTGAATTCCAAAAGCGCGTCATGCACCTGTTTATAGGCATCGTCGCCCGCGACCTGCTTGGTTGCCACGGCAAAGCGTGAGGACATGACGGATGCATCGCCAAGGATCGGTAGTTCCTTGATCACAAGCCGAATATTGCCGTCCTCAGCCAGCAGACTGGCCACTTCGGGCACGGCACGGCGGCAATAGCCGCAGCGGTAGTCCATGAATTCCACCAGCGTGATGTCGCCATCGGGATTGCCGCCGACCCAGCTGTAGCCATCGTTGAACAACTCATCGGCATTCTCGGCCACCAGGGTCTTGTCTGCCTGCGCGCCCGCGGCGGCCTGGCGTTGTTCCAGGATCGTGATCGCCTCGACGATAACTTCGGGGTTTTCAAGCAGGTAGTCCCGCACCTGGGCCCCGAACTCGGCCTTTTCCGCGTCGCTCATAGAGCTCAGGTCCAGCGCCTGCACGGGGCCGGATATCAAGGAAAGCCCCAGCAGGGCCGGCGCAGCGTGTCTGAGGATCATTACCTTTTCCTTTTCGACTTTTTCTCTAGTTCTTCGGCGGCAATCAACACATCTTGCGCCCTTTGCCAACCCGGTGAGCCGACGGGCAGTTGCGCAACGGCCCGCCTTGCGTGAATTCCGGCGTCGGACAGACGCCCCAGCAGGGCATACCGCTCGGCTGTGACGGTTGCGGCCATGCCGGTGTTTCCGACCTTGGCATAAGCCGCACCGAGGTCCTGCATCAAGCGCGCATTTCGATAATCACGCGCTCGTGCTTTTTCCAGCGCCTCCAGCGCCGCTGTGGTTTGGCCATTCGCAAGCAGGGCCCTGCCAAACCCGGCCAGGATCAGCGGGTCGCGCGGGGCCAGTTCGACCGCCTTGCCATAGGCTGCGACGGCCTGCGAGACGCGGCGGTTTTCCAACAGGATCTGACCCTTTAACTCGTAATAGAACGGATCATCGGGGCGGTGGGCCAGCGCGCCGTCTATTGCCGTCTGTGCGCTGGAAAGGTTGCGGTTCTGGTGATGGGCCGCGGCCTCGCGCATCAGGCGAATATCGGGATGGGTCTCGTCCTTGGCGCGGCGCAGGGTCCAGCCCGGTGCGCGCAAAAAGGCGGACAGCTTTCCCTTGATGCGGGCAAACCAGTAATCCGCGTTCTGGTCCCGCTGTGCCTGGTCGCCAAATTCGTCCAGAAAGGCTTCGGCCGCACGCAGGCGCTCGCGGCTGGTCGGGTGCGAGCGCATATACGGGTCCTGGTTGGCGCTGCTCAGCAGCTCTTGCCCGGCAAATTTTCGATGCAATGCCACCAATCCCCCCGGCGAAACACCGGCCCAGCGCAGGTAGCTGGCGGCGCTGCGATCGGCCGAGGCTTCCTCGGCCCGCGTGTGGCCTAGAAAGCTGCGCAACGCGGATGCGGATGTTCCGGCGGCGATCCCCGCCGCCGCTTCGCCGCCGCCGGCGGCTGCCGCGATCAACGCCATCGCGGTTCCGAAGGTGGCGGCACGCTGCGCAGCCCTGAGGTTTTCGGTCCGCCGGGCCAGGTGGCCGTTGGCGATATGGGCGGCCTCGTGCGCGATGACGGCCTGCAGCATCTCGGGCGTGTCGACGCCAAGGATCAGGCCGTAATTGACGTAGATCGTGTTGTAGTCGATGACAAAGGCGTTGAACGCGCCATCGTTGACCACCAGAACGCGCACCCTGTTGGTGTTCAGCCCCGCAGCCCGCAGGATCGGAAACGCAAGCTCGCGCAGACCATGTTCGATATCGGGATCCCGTATCAGGCTTTGCGCGGCACCTTGCGCCGCCATTGATATCCAGACCGTAGCGGTCAGTATCAGGGCCGGGATTGACGCCAGCCGGGATACACGTTCAAAAGCCATGCCAGCAACATGGGAGATGGGCATGCGAAACTCAACCCGGTCCGGGGTCGATCCTTTTATCGTGATGGACGTGATGGAGGCCGCGCGCCGCGCCGAAGAGGCCGGACGGCACATCATTCACATGGAGGTCGGCCAACCCGGAACCGGTGCGCCCAAAGGCGCGGTTGCCGCGTTGGCAAAGGCCATGGACCAGGGGCCGTTGGGCTATACGGTGGCGTTGGGCCTGCCTGCGTTGCGCCAGCGCATCGCCCGGCTTTACGGCGAATGGTACGATGTGGACCTGAACCCCGAACGGGTCGTGATCACGCCGGGCTCATCGGGTGGTTTCCTATTGGCCTTTACGGCGCTGTTCGACAGTGGCGACCGGGTCGGCATCGGCGCGCCGGGCTATCCGTCCTATCGGCAGATCCTCAGGGCGCTGGGGCTGGTGCCAGTCGATTTGCCCACGGCGCCGGAAAATCGCCTTCAGCCCGTGCCTGCGGATTTTTCCGGGCTGGATTTGCAGGGCCTGATGGTGGCCTCGCCGGCCAATCCAACCGGTACGATGCTGGACCATACCGCGATGGGCGCCTTGATCGAGGCGGCACAGGGGCAGGGCGCGTCCTTCATCAGCGACGAGATTTATCACGGGCTGGAATACGAGGCCAAGGCGGTCACCGCGTTGGAACTGACGGATGACTGTTATGTCATCAATTCCTTTTCCAAGTACTTCTCGATGACCGGTTGGCGCGTCGGCTGGATGGTGGTTCCCGAGGACCAGGTGCGTGTGGTCGAGCGGATTGCCCAGAACATGTTTATCTGCGCACCGCATGCCAGCCAGGTTGCCGCGCTGGCCGCGATGGATTGCCAGGACGAGCTACAAAAGAACCTGAGCGTCTACCGGGAAAACCGTGACTTGATGCTGACGGGGCTGCCACAGGCCGGATTCACCCGGATTGCCCCGCCGGACGGCGCCTTTTACGTCTATGCGGACGTGTCCGACCTGACCGATGACAGCCGCGCTTTTGCCGCGGAAATCCTGGACCAGGCCGGGGTCGCGGTCACACCCGGACTGGATTTCGACCCCCTGCGGGGCCACACGACCCTGCGGTTTTCCTATGCCCGGTCAACAGAGGATATCCGCGAAGGACTGGCACGGTTGCGCAGCTTCATGGCCCAACGCGATACCCGGACTGCAGCGGAATCCGGGGCCTAAGGGCGTTCACAAAACCCGGGCGATGCTATAGGCTCGGGGCAAGGGGATCTCGGGACAACTTGAGGCTATGAGCAGGATATTCATTGCATTCGCGCTGGTTCTGGCGCTGGCGGGCAGCGTGTTCGCACAGGATTTCAACGCCCTGGCGCGCATTGACCCGACCATCAGCCGGATCGAGGATGACGGACCGGCAGGTGTGCAGGTGCGGCTTGGTCTCAGCCAGGGCGTACCGTACCGCGTGTTTACCCTGCAGGACCCGTACCGGATGGTCGTCGACTTCAAGGAAGTCGACTGGAGCGGGCTGAGCCGGGACACGTTTCTACAGACCAACCGCATCAGCGGGGTGCAGTTTGGTGCCTATGTGCCCGGTTGGTCGCGCCTTGTTCTGCAACTGGGCGCGCCCCTGGCAGTAGAGACGGCGGATATGCGCGTTGACGGTTCCACCGGTGCGGCGGTCTTGTCCCTGCACCTGCGGGGAACGGATTTCGACAGTTTCGCCGCCAGCGCGGGCGCGCCACGCAATCCGGGTTGGGACCTTCCCGAACCCGCGCAGACGCCACAGGTTGTCCAGCGTGACGGCGGGCGGCCGCTGCGGGTCATGCTTGATCCGGGGCATGGCGGGCTTGATCCGGGGGCCGAGGTGCCGGGCACGAATGAGAAAACACTGATGCTGACATTCGCCCGCGAACTGCGCGAACTGCTGCTGCGGACCGGAGGGTACGAGGTGCTTTTGACGCGGGCGGATGATCATTTCGTGTCGCTGGAACGGCGCATCGCGCTGGCGCATCGCGCCGGGGCGGACGTGTTCATCTCGTTGCACGCGGATTCGCTGGCCGAAGGGCAGGCGCATGGCGCGGCGGTCTATACCCTGTCAGACGATGCCTCGGACGTGGCCAGCCAAAAGCTTGCAGAACGGCATGACCGGAATGACCTGATCGCGGGCATTGATCTGAGCGGCTCGGACGATCAGGTTGCCGATGTTCTGCTGGACCTGGCGCGGCAGGAAACCCGACCGCGAACCAAGGCGTTGGCGCAGGCGTTGGCCGATGGCATGGCGCAACAGGGCGGGCCGATGAACAGGCGTCCGATCCGTACCGCATCTTTTTCGGTTCTCAAGGCGGCGGACATCCCGTCGGTTCTGGTTGAACTGGGCTTTCTGTCCAGCCCGCGCGACCTGAAAAACATTCAGGACCCGCAATGGCGTGCGGGCATGGCCCGTGGACTGGTTCAGGGTCTGGACCAGTGGCAACAGCAGGATCTGGTCAGGCGGTCGCTTATTGGCCAGTGACCCGGCAGCACAAAATCGCTAGAATGCCGCTCGTGTTTTGACCCTTCGGCGGAGCGACACTATATAGACGTCACCGCGAACAAAAGGCAGCAACGTGATCCGGTTCATTCTTTCGATTTTCGGGGCGATTTTCAGCCTCGTGACCTTGGGTATCTTCATGGCCGCGCTGACGGTGGGCGCGGTATTCTGGATGTATGGGCGCGACCTGCCCAGCCATGAATCACTGGCGCAATACAAGCCGCCCACCATCAGCCGGATCTATTCCGGCGAAGGGCAGCTGATTGACGAGTTCGCGCAGGAACGGCGCCTGTTCACGCCGTCCGAGGAAATCCCCGATCTGGTGAAACAGGCCTTTATCTCGGCCGAGGACAAGAATTTCTATACCCATCAGGGGTACGACCCGCGCGGGATCATCGCAGCCGGTGTCGAAGCGGTGCGGTCAAAGGGCGAAACCGTGCGGGGGGCGTCGACCATTACCCAGCAGGTGATGAAGAACTTTTTGCTGTCGGGCGACCGCCGCGCCGAACGAAAAATCAAGGAAATCATCCTGGCGACCCGGCTTGAGGACACGCTGGACAAGGAACAGATCCTTGAACTGTACATGAACGAGATTTTTCTGGGCCAGAACTCTTATGGCGTGACCGCCGCAGCCCAGACCTATTTCAACAAGACGCTGCAGGAACTGGCCCCGCACGAGGCCGCGACGCTGGCTGCCATGCCTAAGGCACCGTCAGATTATCACCCCGTCCGGCAAAAAGACCGGCTGCTGGCGCGCCGCAACTATGTGCTGCGGGAAATGCAGCAGAACGGGTATATTGATCAGGCCACCTATGAGGCCGAGGTCGAGATGCCCCTGCGCTCGGTCCAGAATGGCGATTTCGAAAGCTTCCGCACCGCCTTGCCGCCGCGCGACTATTTCACCGATGAAATCCGTCGCCAGCTGAGCGAGGATTTCGGCGAAGGCGAATTCTTTACCGGCGGCTTTACCGTGCGCGCTTCGGTCGATGAAGAGATGCAGCTTGAAGCGGCGCGCGCGCTGCGCGAGGCTTTGCAGAAATACGACCGGTCGCGCGGCAAATGGCGCGGTACCGGTGATGTCATCCCCGAGGATGCACTGGCCGACGAAGACCAGTGGCGCGCGGCCCTGTCGACGATGGAAATCCCCCGTGACGTTGTCCTTCCTACCCAATGGTACCCGGCTGTGGTCCTGGATGTTGCCGATCAGGCATTGACCGTCGGGGTCGAGGATGGTCCCGCCGATGGCGTCGTGCCCCGGTCCGACATCAAGTGGATGCAGGGCGATTTCCACGCCAATTTCAAGCGCGGCGATGTCATCCTCGTCATGGCTGGCGAAGATGGCCAATGGTCGGCCCGTCAAGTGCCCGAAGTGCAGGGCGGCTTTGTTGCGATGGATGTGAACTCGGGCCGCGTTCTGGCGATGCAGGGCGGGTTCTCGTATCAGGACACCGTGTTCAATCGCGCCACTCAGGCGCAGCGCCAGCCCGGCTCCAGCTTCAAGCCATTTGTTTATGCCGCCGCGCTGGACAGTGGTTATAGCCCTGCGACGATCGTCGTGGACGCGCCGATCGAGGTGAACACCCCGCAGGGACTGTGGCGTCCCAAGAACTCGTCGAACAAGTTTTACGGCCCGACCCCGCTCAGGACGGGGATTGAACAGTCGCGGAACCTGATGACCATCCGACTGGCGCAAGAGGTGACGATGCCTGTGGTTGCCGGTTACGCCGAACGGTTTGGCGTCTATGACCATATGGGGGCCTTCCTGGCCAACTCGCTGGGGTCCGAAGAGACCACGCTTTACAAGATGGTTGCGGCATATGCGATGTTTGCCAATGGTGGCGAGCGGGTCGAGCCGACGCTGGTTGACCGCATCCAGGACCGGTTTGGCAAGACGATCTATCGCCATGATGACCGGCAATGCCTGGATTGCACCTCCAGCCTGATCGCGCCGGACGAGGCACCGCAGATTGTTACTGACCGCGAACAGGTGATGGATGCGATCACCGCTTATCAGCTGACGTCGATGATGAAAGGCGTTGTCGACCGTGGCACCGCGTCGCGCTATGTGAACCTGCCTGTGCCGACGGCGGGCAAAACCGGTACGACCAACGACTCCAAAGACGCGTGGTTCATCGGCTTTACATCGAACATCGTGGCCGGATGCTATATCGGCTATGACCGCCCGCGTGCGATGGGCCGGGGCGCCTATGGCGGCACGATGTGCGGACCGGTCTTCCAGAGCTTTATGGAAAAGGCTGTTGAAAAATATGGCGGCGGTCCGTTCGAAGTGCCGCCGGGCGGCCACTTCATCAAGATCGACCGTTTCAGCGGCGCGCGCCTGCCACAGGATGCAAGCGGCGAATATGTTGTGGCCGAATATTTCCGCGATGGTGTCGATG
Source organism: Alphaproteobacteria bacterium (assembly GCA_030427405.1). GTDB lineage: Bacteria > Pseudomonadota > Alphaproteobacteria > Rhodobacterales > Rhodobacteraceae > Ruegeria. The sequence goes on from JAUHXK010000003.1 coordinate 96,022, forward strand.
GCTTTATCGACCGCATCTACGATGGCGGTTTTGCCATCGGGTCCGACCTGCCATTGTTCGAAGAAGCGCAACGCGCGGGCGTTCAGGTGCAGACCTCGACCGGCGAAACGGTCATCGTGGGGCCGAAGGCGACGCAGGGCGATGTTTCCACCGGCGGGCTCTACTGACCCGCCGCGTCCAGAAACAGCCTGAGCAGATCGGCCTCTGAATCCCCTGCGACGGGGCCGTTCGCGCGCCAAAAGATCGACAAGGCACATTTTGCCGCGGCCCATTTGGCAAACCGATTACGCGGTTGGTCCAGCGCCCGGGCATAGAGCGTCAGGCAGGTTTCAATCATCGCCGGCTGGCGCACCTGTTCCGGCAGGCCCTTTGGGTGGCGCATCGCATTGGCAAGCTCAAAAGCGGGATCGCCCAGATACCCCTTGGCGTCTATGACCCGCGGTCCCGTTCCTGTCAGGATGACGTTGTCGGGATGCAGATCGCCATGCAGCGGAACCCGCGGGTGTGGGGTCGCCAGCAGCGTCCGCGCCAGATCGGTCGCGCAGGTCATGTCACGGGTCAGGCTGTCCGGGCAACCATCGGCAAAGGTGCAGGTGAACAGGGGGGCGAATACCGCATCCAGCGGTTTCAACCCTTCGACATGCCCCTTTGGTTCGCTGTGCAATTGTCGTGCCACACTTGCCAGCAGGGTCAAGGCGGTCTCTGGCTGTCCGTTGCGCGCAAGTTCGCCCAGGGTTGGCCCGTCCAGCCATTCCATCAGCACCGCCCTTTCGGCCTCTTTCAGGATGCCGACAGCTCCGCGCGCCTGCCACAGGGACAACAGCCGGGTTCCGGGCGCTTCGTTGCCCCGGTCGGCGCGGCGATACAGCTTTAGCGCGGCGTCCGATCCGTCGGCCTGTCGGACCTTCCAGACACGCGCAGCCCCGGTATCGGCGACCAGGTCAGGCCGGTCGAGGTCCCAGCGGCCCAAAAACTCGGTCAGTGTGGATTGCATTCGCGCTTCGTCCGTCTTGTGGTGGCTTGCACCTCTTGCTATCACGCAGGCCTGATTGAGCAAGTTGGGACCAGACCATGCGCGCCGAAACCCAGAATATTGTGGCGGAAATCCAAAAATCGCTGGAGCTTCTGGCGCAGCGCATGGACTATGAAACCGCGCCGCACCGGCTGGAGGAGTTCAACGCACGGGTCGAAGACCCGAACCTGTGGGACAATCCCGAAAACGCCCAGAAACTGATGCGCGACCGCCAGATGCTGGTGGATGCAATCGAAACCTACGAGTCGATCAAGACGGACCTGAACGACAATGTCGAACTCATCGAACTGGGTGAGATGGAAGACGACGACGAGGTTGTTTCCGACGCCGAGGGCGCCATCCGGGCGCTAAAGGAAAAAGCAGCCAAGAAAGAGCTTGAGGCCCTGTTGGACGGCGAGGCGGACGGCAATGATACGTTCCTAGAAATCAACTCGGGCGCGGGCGGCACCGAAAGCTGCGACTGGGCCTCGATGCTGGCGCGGATGTATGTGCGCTGGGCCGAGAAGAAAGGTTATACCGTCGAACTGCAATCCGAAACCGCGGGCGAAGAGGCGGGGATCAAATCGGCAGCCTACAAGATTTCGGGTCACAATGCCTATGGCTGGCTGAAATCCGAAAGCGGCGTCCACCGTTTGGTGCGCATTTCGCCCTATGACTCGGCGGCCAAGCGGCACACCTCGTTCAGCTCGGTCTGGGTCTATCCGGTCGTAGATGACAATATCGAAATCGACGTGAACCCCTCGGATATTCGGATCGACACGTACCGGTCCTCGGGCGCGGGCGGTCAGCACGTCAACACCACCGACTCGGCGGTGCGGATCACCCACATCCCCACCGGGATCGTGGTCACAAGTTCCGAAAAATCCCAGCACCAGAACCGCGATATTGCCATGAAGGCGCTGAAATCGCGCCTGTACCAACAGGAACTCGACCGTCGCAACGCCGAGATAAACGCAGCCCACGAAGCCAAGGGCGATGCGGGTTGGGGCAACCAGATCCGGTCTTATGTCCTGCAGCCTTACCAGATGGTCAAGGACCTGCGGACCAATCACGAAACCTCGGATACCAAGGGTGTTCTGGACGGGGACCTGGACGGGTTCATGGCCGCGACCCTGGCCCTTAAGGTTTCGGGGAAAAGCCGGTCCGAGGCGCAGCTGGACGAGTGATCTGTCAGCGCGCCCGCCGGCTTGCAACTCTTGTTTCGGGCCATTGGCAGTTGTTTGCGATCACCCTGGTGGTGTTCGTGTTCTGGGGCTCTCAGCTGGTGCTTCCCCTGAAGATTCTGGTCGTTTTCCTGCACGAGCTTTCCCACGCGCTGGCCATCATCCTGACCGGGGGATCGGTCGAAAGCCTTACAGTGTCGCCGCAGCAGGGCGGAATGGTGGTGGGGCGCGGCGGCAGCCGTTTCATCAGCCTGTCGGCAGGGTATCTTGGGTCGCTGGCCTTTGGTCTGGGATTGCTGCTTGCCGCATTGAAGACCCGTTGGGACAAAGCCCTGCTGGGGGTGTTTGGCGGGGTAATGGTGGCCGTGGCGGTTTTATATGTTCGCCAGCCCTTTGCGGTGGCGTTCTGCGCCGGAACCGGTGTGGCCATGCTGGCCATGGCCCGGTTCCTGGAACGTGCGGTCTGCGATATGGTTCTGCGGATCATCGGTTTGACCAGCGTGATCTACGTGCCCTACGACATCTTTGACGACACGATCCGCCGCTCGGGGATGCGGTCGGACGCTTTCATGCTGGCCCAGGAATTTGGCGGGACCGCCGCGCTGTGGGGCGCGATATGGCTGTGCATCAGCCTTGTGGCAATCGGGGTCTGCCTGCGGTTCGGGCTTGGGTCGGACAGCAACCTGCGGTTCAGCCTCAAGGTCAGGTAGGGGCTGTGGTGGTCAGAAAAGATACATTGAAACAGTGGGTTTAAATGCATCCGGTGCGCCGCTAGGCTGACAGAAACAGCCAGAGGACAGGATCAGGTGGATCTGACCACAGCAACAGCAAGGGGTTTGCTTGGCGCGCTTGAGCGCCGAGAGCTGTCCGTCAGCGATCTCATGCGCGCGACGCTGGACCGGATCGCTGCCGTCAACGGGCAGGTCAACGCCATCGTCGCGCTGCGCGATGAAACGGACCTGATGGCCGAGGCCCGCGCGATGGATGACGCGCCGCGCCGGGGGGCGCTGCATGGTCTTCCGATTGCGATCAAGGACCTGGTCAACGTGGCCGGGATCGCCTCGACGCAGGGCTCACCGCTTTTGCGTGACAATATACCCGCCAGCGACGACGAGGTTGCGGCCCGGCTGCGGGCGGCGGGCGCGATTGTGATCGGCAAAACCAACACGCCGGAATTTGGACTGGGTTCGCACACTTTCAACCCGGTCTACGGGGCGACACGCAACCCCTATGACCTGTCGCGGTCCTGTGGCGGGTCATCGGGCGGTGCCGCCGTGGCGCTGGCCACCGGCATGGTGGCGCTGGCGGACGGATCGGACATGATGGGCAGCCTGCGCAACCCGGCGGCCTGGAACAATGTCTACGGGTTTCGGCCCAGCTGGGGTCGTGTTCCATCCGAGCCGGTCGGAGACCTGTTCCTGCATCAGCTGGCAACCCTTGGGCCCATGGCACGCGACCCGCAGGACCTGGGCCTGTTGCTGGACGTGATGTCCGGGCCGGACCCGCGTCAACCGCTGTCGGTGCCGTCCGCGCCCGTGTCGCCCGTGCAGGCGCGGGACCTTAACGGCCTGCGGATCGGCTGGCTGGGCGACTGGGGCGGTGCCTTTGCGATGGAGGAGGGCATTCTCGATCAGTGCCACACAGCGCTGGACAGCTTTGCGTCGCTTGGGGCCCATGTCGTTGACATGCCGCCGCCTTTTGATGCCGACAGGATCTGGGACAGCTGGATCACCTTGCGCTCTTTCAGTGTTGCGGCCGGGCTTGCACCGCTGGCCGAACAGAAGGCGCAGTTGAAAGACACCGCGCAATGGGAACTTGACCGAGGCCTGGCGCTTGGCGCGATGCAGGTTCACCGCGCCAGCCTTGTCCGTTCGGACTGGTACAGGAAAGCAGAGCGGGTGTTTGCCGAATTTGATGCGCTTATCCTGCCCGCGGCGCAGGTCTGGCCCTTTGAGATCGACCTGCCATACCCGTCGCAGATCGCCGGACGGCAGATGGACAGCTATCACCGCTGGATGCAGGTGGTGACGCCGGTCAGCCTGCTGGGTTTGCCCTGTGTGTCTCTGCCTGCGGGGTTCGGGCCCGCAGGCCTGCCGATGGGCGTTCAGATGTTCGGTCCGCGCGGGGCCGATGCCAACCTGCTGTCCATCGCGGCGGCATATCATGCGGCGACGCAATGGCCGCAGAAAAGACCGGCGATGTAACCGGCACAAACAGGCGAGGAGGAACAGATCATGGAAAGGCCCTTTGGCGTTCCCGGCTTGAGGCCGGTCGAAACATCCATGCTGCGCGAAGCGCTGCGCAATGCATGGTCGGATTATCGGCGCGCGCCGGTCTTTGGGTTGATATTTGGCGGGTTCTACGTGTTGGCCGGGTGGCTTATGGCCTGGGTGACCCTGCGGACCGGAACAAGCTATTGGCTGGTGCTGGCCGCGATTGGATTTCCGCTGATCGGACCCTTCGCGGCGGTTGGGCTGTACGAGGTGTCGCACAGGCTTGAACAGGGCGAGCCGCTGGATTTCGGCTCGATCTTTGGTGTCGTTGTGCAACAAAGCCGGCGACAATTGCCGTCGATCTGCGCCATTATCGTGGTGATGTTCCTGTTCTGGTTCTTTCTGGGCCACATGATCTTTGCCCTGTTCATGGGGCTGTCGACAATGACCAACATATCCTCGTCGGTCGAAGTCTTCCTGACCGCAAATGGCCTGACGATGCTGGCTGTGGGAACCGTGGTCGGTGCGCTGTTTGCGGTTCTTCTTTACATGATTACGGTTCTTTCGATCCCGATGCTGCTGGACCGGGAACTTGACTTCGTGACGGCCATGATCACCAGCTTTTCTTATGTCCGCGACAACGCGCGTATCATGCTGGGGTGGGGGGCGGTCATCGCCGTGCTGACTTTTCTGGCTATGATCCCCTGGTTCCTGGGGCTTTTGGTCGTATTGCCCTTGCTGGGTCATGCCAGCTGGCACCTGTACCGACAAATCACCGTGGGCGCGCCGTCGCCTGACCCTGCGTGACCGTGCCCGGACGGGGTCAAGGGTCGGGGACTTCGCGGCCCAGGCTGACAAGCCGGTGCTTCAGGCGTGCCGCACAGGGCAGGGGCGCTTCCAGCGCGTGAACATAGGCATGGGTCAGGAAAAAGGCGGCGGCGTCTTCGTCCGGGGCGGTGTCTGCCGCCTCTTCATATAAGGCCGCCAGGGCGCTTGTGTCCCCGACCGCATGCGCCTTGGTCAGGCGTTCATCCAGATCGGTCATTCCGCTGCCAGGGTCGTCCGGTAAGCCTGCAGCCGCCCTGCAACCCAGTCATGGAAAAGGTGGGTCGGCCCATCCATCACCGGCGAGAAATGCCCGCCGTCAAAGCCCGGCGCCGCGCGGCCGCGCTGCATACCCTCAACCACGAACACGTCCTCTTCGAAGACAAGCTTCCATTGTTGTGTGTTGCGCGCCCGCAGCCCCGCATCTGTTTCCGGGGTGGCATAGAACAGGTGGACATGTTCTGACGTCCGGTCCTGAGCCTCGGGCCGCAGGATGATGGCAAAGCTGTGATCGCGGTGAACACCCAGCAGCACATTGGGAAAGACCGAGATGTATTCAGCCGCCGTATCCCATTTCGCGGCCAACCCGGCGAAATCGGGAAAGGTCTGGCCTTCATCACCGACCAATTGCCGGTAAACCAGCGTGCCCTGACCGGAAAACAGGCCGGGTTCTTCGATATGGTAATGGTCTTCCAACCGGGAATAACTGTTGAGACCGGGGTGAACCCAAGGCAGGTGATAGCTTTCGCAATAATTCTCGACCGCCAGTTTCCAGTTGCAGTTCACATCCAGCCGAAAGGTGCTGTCAGCGCCGCCGTGATACATTGGCTGGTCAAACTCGGCCCAGCGTTCCAGCAACCGGGCATTTGCATCCTCAAATGCGGGCGCGGTGCCGGATACGTTGATCCACACCAGACCCTGCCAGATATGGCTGCGCACCTCGATCAGGCCAAGTTCGGATTTTTGAACCCGTTCATGCGCATTCTGACCGGGGCCGCCGACATGGGGGGTGACCACAAGCCGGCCCTCGGTCGAATAGCACCAGCTGTGATAGGGGCAGCGGATCGCCCCCTCGATCTTGCGGGGTTCTTCCACAAGAATCATGCCGCGATGGCGGCAGATGTTCTGAAACACCCGGACGGTGCCCGACCTGTCGCGCAGCAGCAACAGGGGAATGCCCATGAAATCCAGCGGTACGGCGTCGCCGGGTTCCGGCACGTCCTGCGTCGCGGCCAGACCGGACCACCCGTCGATCAGCAACGCCTTGCTTTCCTCGGCGTGCAGGGCAGGGTCGGTATAGTGGGCATTGGGCAACCCGAGAGCGGTTTCGACGGGCTGACGGACGGCGGACAAATCCGTTGGTGTGCTGGTCATGGCTGTCTCCCTAACTGGGTCAAGGTTAGGGGGTGTAAGGGGGGAGTGCTGACTAGTCTGCGACTTGGGTTTTTCTCACAACGACACTTTGTCAGGCATCCTGTCCCTGATCCGTCTGTTTGCCGGGTTGCATTGCGTTGGCACGAACAGCGGCTGCGACGGCGGTACGCGCCGCGTGCAAAGCGGCGCCAAGGTCCTGTCCCAGATAGCTGAGGTCCAGCCGTCCGGGGGCCGGCAGCCCGTCGGCGGTCTCGCCAAGCGGGAAAGTATGCCCGACCCAGTGCCCCTTGTCGGACGAGGTGGGCGGGCTCAGCAGGTACATCCGGCCGCCGACGCCGCCGCGATGTGACACAAGCGCGTAAAGCCGGTGACCCGCGCTTGCGACAAACCCCCTGACCTCACGTTCCTGCGACGCGCGCCCCTGCGCGCGCGCTACGGGACAAAAGCCGCGCAACAAGGTGCAGTTCTGCACCCGCTTGGCGTGGTACAACCGGTGCGACACCGCATCAGGGTCGTCGGGGCTTTGTTCCGTGGCGCGGTAGAACCCCAAGGGAAAGGCCTCGGGTGCAGGTGTGCCCGGCCCAAGGAAGGGGGCAAGTGTCGCGTCCGAGGGATACGGTGAACCGTCAGGGATTTCGGCCAGTGGCTGCAACAGAATCCGCGCGTCGACGTTGAAAAAGGTGCAAATCCGGTTCAGGACATCGGGCCGGGGAAAGCTTTCGGCTGCGAGGTAGCGGTTGAACTGCGTGCGGTTGATGCCGAGGTTCCGGCTCAGGTCAGTAATAGACGAATGGCTGCTTGCGAGCCGCTTGAGGTTTGCGCTGAACATCGTGCGCAATTCCGCAGGAGTAGGAGTGGCTTCGGTCATGCATATTCCGGGTCTTTAGGTATTTCGGGAAAAACACGACCAAGGCGGCCCAGTGGGCCGCGTTCAGTCAAAAATCGTACAGATTACCCCAAACAACGCACGAAACGTAACGCTGCACCCAAAGGCTACTGCCGTTAATGATAAACGCAATAGGCTTTATAGTGTTTTGCATGATCTTTTTTGGCCATGTGGCCAAGATATCCGACATATATCAGTTTGAGATTTTCTGGTCGGATCGGCAGCCCAGGCCCGGTTTCCCTGCCCGACGGGGTCGGCGGGCAGGGGGCAGAGGCGTGGATCAGTCGCCGCGCAACAGGGCGGCAACACCGGTGCGGGCGACCTCGACCAGACCCAGCGGGCGCATCAGGTCGGCAAAGGCGTCGATCTTGTCGGGCGCGCCGGTGATTTCGAAAATGAATGAATTCAACGTGCTGTCCACGACGTTTGCGCGAAAGATATCGGCCAGACGCAGGGCTTCGACGCGTTTGTCGCCTTCGCCCACTACCTTGATGATCGCCAGTTCCCGTTCGACCGAGGGGCCTTCGACCGTCAGGTCATGCACATCATGCACAACGACGATCCGACCCAACTGTGCCTTGATCTGTTCGATCACCTGCGGCGTGCCGGTGGTGACAATGGTGATGCGGCTCAGGTGGCCGGTATGGTCCACCTCGGCCACGGTCAGGCTTTCGATGTTGTAACCACGACCCGAAAACAGGCCAATCACACGGGCCAGAACGCCCGGCTCGTTTTCGACCAGAACCGCGATCGTATGCCGTTCCTGCACGTCCGAGAAGGTGGGCCGTAGGTTATAGGCCGAATGGCGGGTAGAGCCTTTTTTGATATGTAGGGCAGACATTTACGTCCCTTTCATCATCTTGTGAAAACCGGGCGTCCGGCGCCCGGTCAATTCCGACGAATGTTGTTAAACCAGAACCGAACCTTTGGAATCGATCACGCCCTGCGTCTCGGCCTCGCCCAGCAGCATCTCGTTATGGGCCTTGCCCGACGGGATCATGGGGAAGCAGTTTTCGTGCTTTTCGACCAGACAGTCAAAGATCACCGGACCGTCGTAATTGATCATCTCCATGATCGCGTCGTCCAGATCGGCGGGGTCGGAACACAGGATGCCCTTGGCCCCGAAGGCCTCGGCGAGCTTGACGAAATCGGGCAGGGCTTCGGACCAGGAATGCGAATACCGCTCGCCATGCAGCAATTCCTGCCATTGGCGGACCATGCCGAGGCGTTCGTTGTTCAGGATGAACTGCTTGACCGGCAGGCGGTACTGGGCCGCGGTGCCCATTTCCTGCATGTTCATCAGCCATGACGCCTCACCGGCCACGTTGATCACCAGCGCGTCCGGGTGTGCCATTTGCACGCCGATCGAAGCCGGGAAGCCATAGCCCATCGTGCCCAGACCGCCCGATGTCATCCAGCGGTTGGGGTCCTCGAACCCGAGATATTGTGCGGCCCACATCTGGTGCTGGCCAACCTCTGTCGTGATATAGCGGTCATGCTTTTTGGTCAGTTCTTCAAGACGTTGCAACGCGTATTGCGGTTTGATCGTCTTTTCACTGTTGGTGTAGGCGAGGCAATTGACCTTGCGCCAGTCGGCAATCTGTTCCTGCCATTTGGCGACCGAGGCCGCGTCGGTCTTGCGCCCGCGTGCTTTCCAGACCTTCAGGATGTCTTCCAGAACATGGGCCACATCGCCAACAATCGGGATATCGACCCGGATCACCTTGTTGATCGACGAGGGATCAATGTCGATATGCGCCTTTTTCGAGTTCGGCGAGAACGCGTCGATACGGCCGGTGATCCGGTCGTCAAACCGCGCGCCGATGTTGATCATCAGGTCGCAGTCATGCATCGCCAGGTTGGCCTCATACAGACCATGCATGCCCAGCATGCCCAGCCAGTTTTCGCCCGAGGCGGGATAGGCGCCAAGGCCCATCAGGGTCGAGGTGATCGGGAAACCGGTCGCGTCCACCAGCTCACGCAGAAGCTGACTGGCCGCCGGGCCAGAGTTGATGACGCCGCCGCCTGTATAGAAAACAGGTTTTTTTGCAGTCTCCATCGCGGCGACCAACTCGGTTATTTCCTCAAGATCGCCCTTCAAAACGGGCTGATAATGCGAGGTGGACGGCTTTGGCGCGGCATAGGTCCCCGAGGCGAATTGTACATCCTTGGGAATGTCGATCAGAACCGGTCCGGGCCGGCCAGCTGTGGCGACGTGGAACGCCTCGTGCATGGTCTCGGCCAGCGAATCCGTGTCTTTGACCAGCCAGTTATGCTTGGTGCAGGGGCGGGTGATGCCCACGGTGTCGGCCTCCTGGAAGGCATCCGAGCCGATCATGAAGGTCGGGACCTGTCCGGTCAGAACAACAATCGGGATCGAGTCGAGCAGCGCATCCGTCAAACCGGTGACCGCGTTGGTCGCGCCGGGGCCGGATGTCACCAGCGCAACGCCGGGTTTGCCGGTCGACCGGGCATAGCCTTCGGCGGCATGAACCGCGCCCTGTTCGTGGCGTACCAGGATGTGGCGAATGTCGTTTTGCAGAAAAATCTCATCATAGATCGGTAGCACGGCGCCGCCGGGGTATCCGAATACCGTGTCCACGCCCTGATCCTTGAGGGCCTGAACCACCATCTTTGCGCCGGTCATCTCACGTGTCATCTGCTTTGCTCCGTTCGCGACATGTGTCTTGCGTTTCGCATAAAAAAAGCCCCCGAGTTTGTCGGAGGCGCATGGGTTCGATTATGGTTTACCGTTACCGGCCCATGCGCGTGGTTCCTACGATTACGACTAGCGTTCTCATCGCCAGAGGCTCCTTCTTTGCGTGTGGGGGACATTATGAGCGGTCGGACGGGGCGTCAACAGGCAATCGTACCAATTTTCTAACCCCTGGGGCAAATTTTGCGACATTTTATTGCGCAGATTGCCGCAGGTTGGGAATTTCCGCGAAGCTAACCGTTGGTAAGGCGGGTTTCGGTCAAAAAGCGTCAGGCCAATGTCAGAAACGGGCATGATCTGCTGCGGGCTGTGCGTCAGGCTGGCCCTGACAGCGTGTCAACAGGAGGTGGATTATGCTGCACGATCTGGTGGACCTGGGGCGATACCCTATCGATCGGCCGAACTCGCGGGCTTACGGTGAAATGATCAATGAACTGCGCAAGGAACTGGAACAGGATGGCTGTGCGGTCTTGCCGGGTTTTGTGCATAACAGCGGCGTCGCCCTGCTGCGGCAAGAGGCAGATGCGGTGGCCCGAAAGGCGCACAGGTCCTATAGCCGGACCAATGCCTATTTCACCAAGGATGATCCGCAATACGGCATCGGGCATCCCATCCGCCGCTTTTATGACCGCTCGGACGCCTTTGTTCCGGCCGACAATTTCCCCGGAACCGGCCCCTTGCGCCGGATTTATGAATACGAAGGCTTTCTGCCATTTGTCCGCGAGGCGCTGAATGAACCCGAAGATCGCTTCTTTCGCTATGACGACCCGTTGGCGGATGTGATCATCAATGTCGTGGAAGAAGGGCAGGGCTTTCCCTGGCATTTCGATACCAACAATTATACCGTGACGCTGGCCATCCAGAACGGCGAGGCGGGCGGTGCATTTGAATATGTTCCCAACCTGCGTGATTGCGGAAACGAGAACTTTGACCAGGTGGCTTCGGTTCTGGACGGCAACATGTCGCGGGTGCGGCAATTGGAACTGGGCCCAGGCGATCTGCAGATATTCAAGGGCCGCTATTCGTTGCACAGGGTCGCCCCGGTAACTGGGGCGCGCAGCCGGTATGTCGGGATCTTCTCGTTTGTCGAAGCCGAAGGGATGTGCGGCGGTGTCGAGAGGACGCGCCAGCTTTACGGGCGGGTCCTGCAGCATCACCATGACCGCGAAGGGCGGCGAGAGGATGCCTTGCTGGACTGAGACTTGGTATAGTGTGGGTCACACCAACAGGTTTGAACAGGAGTGATCCGTGCCCCGCATCTTGCAATTGACGCCCTTTGTCCTGTGTTCGTCGCTGCAACGGCAGGTCGATTTCTATTGTGATTGCCTAGGGTTCACCTGCGGCTTCAGGCAGGACAATTACGCCTTTCTGACCCTTGGGCCGGTGGCGATCCGGCTGCTGGAATGCCCGCCACGAGACGATGGCCGCCCTCTGGGGGCGGATCAGTCGTTTTATATTGATGTTCAGGATATCGACGGGCTGTTCCGACAACTGCATCCGCACCTGGCGACATTGCCACCAGAGCGCGTGCGCGCGCCCTTTGACCAGCCCTATGGTCAGCGCGAATTTCATGTTCTGGACGAGGACGGCGCGCTGGTGTTCTTTGGCGAAGGTATCGGTGGGGGCGAATAACGCGAGGGCTCCCGCCCATAGTCACCGCGCCTTGCGGCGCGTCTTTTCCGGTTGGGCCGGGCAGCGCGTCCCGCGCTGCGGTCAGAACCCGGGGCTGGTGCCCTGCAGAACACCATGTTCCAGCGCATAGCGGGTCAAACCGGCGGTAGAGGAAATACCCAGCTTGCGCTTGATGTTCTTGCGATGCGTTTCAACCGTGCGCACCGAGATTTCCAGCGTCTGCGCGACCTCTTTGTTCGACTTGCCCTGGGCCAGTTCCAGCAGGATCGTCTGCTCCCGCCCTGTCAGCGCCTCGCGTGCGGCGGTGCCCTTTGGCTCCAGCGACCCGCTGGCGCCGGTGCACAGGTAGCGTTCACCGCGCATCACGGCGTCGATGGCCTGCTTTATCTCCTCGGTGGGCACATCCTTGAGCACATAGCCCTTGGCCCCGTGGCTGAGCGCCGTCGAAATATATTCGGGGCTGTCATGCATCGACAGGATAAGGATGCGCGTGTCCGGCAGGCGTTCAAGGATCAGTTCGGTCGCACTGAGCCCGCCGAGGCCCGGCATGTTCAGGTCCATGAGGATGACATGCGGTTGCAGGTCGGCGACCTTATCGACGGCCTCTTGCCCGTTGGAAAGGGTTCCGACCACGTCAATCTCGTCATAGCTTTCCAGGATCGACTGAATCCCTTCGGCTACCATGGGATGGTCATCGACAATGAGCACGCGGATCGTGTCGGGGGTCATGCGCCCGCCTTCCGTTTGGGGGTTGTGTCATCCTGCGGCGACAGCAGGTGGCTCAGCGGCAGGCTGGCCTCGATCACCGTGCCGCTCTGCGCCCCGCGTGATGACAGAATTCGCAAGGAGCCGTCAAGCTGTTCGATCCTTTCCTGCATGTTGCGCAGCCCGATACCGCTGTTGCCCGCGCCACGATTGCTGCCAAGCCCGCGACCGTTATCGGTAATCCGCATGGTCGCGCCTTTCTTGTGGCCACGCAGGTCCAGCGTGACGCGCGTGGCGCCGGAATGGCGTTCGATATTGGTCAGCGCCTCCTGCGCAATCCGGTAGAGCGCGATCTTGCTGTCCTGGTCAAGCCGGTTGCGGAAGACCACGGTCGTGAACTCGGTCTCGATGCCGGTGCGTTCGCGGAAATCGTCGGTCAGCGCCTTCAGCGCCGGGCCAAGGCCCAGGTCATCCAGGACACCCGGGCGCAGGTCGCGGCTTATGCGGCGCACCTCGGTGATCGCCGACACCAGGTGATCGATCCCCTTGTCCAGCGGTGCGCGCGCGCCTGCATCATCGCCGCGCGACAGCCTGCGTCGGGCATTGTCCAGTGCATAGCGCACACCAACCAGGATTTGGCTGATACCGTCGTGCAATTCGCGCGCAACACGCCCGCGTTCCTCTTCTTGTGCGTCGATCACGCGCTTTGTCAGGTCCTTGAGCTTGGCATCGGCCAAGCGTCGTTCGCGGATGTTTAGCAACATCCCAGACGCGAACACGATCAGCACCGCGGCCAGAACGATGCCGCCGATATACAGGAACGTCCGCTGCACCCGTGCTTCGACCTCGGCGCGGGCATTGGCCACGGTGGCGACGATGTCATCAATGAAAACACCCGTTCCGACGGCCCATTGCCAATCCTGCAGGCCCACGACATAGGCGATCATCGTCGCCTCTTCCCCGGTCGAAGGTTTCTGCCACATAAAGCTGTGCCACCCCGCGCCTTGCCGGGCCAGCCGGATGAATTCGTCGACAACCGGTGTGCCGTCGCTGTCTGTCAGCCCTTCCCAGTTGCGGTTGATGAATTCCGTCTGGCGCGGGCTGACCAGGTTGTTGCCGTCATAGTCATAGACAAAGAAGAACCCATCCTTGCCATAGATCATGGCCGACAGGATCTGGGTCACCAGGCTTTTGGCCTCGGCGTCGTCCGGGTCAGCGCGCCCATAGATATAGGCAAACCCGTTGCGCGCCTGGGTGACATAGTTTCTCAACTCGGCTTTCTTGGCTTCGATCAGCCGCCGTTCAAGCGCCTGAATCTCGCGCTCGGCCGTTGCGCGGGATTCGTACGCCACCATGAAGGCAATCGCGGCCACAGCCAGGATCAGCGGGACCGCAGCCACCAGCGACAGCTTTTGCGCATAGGTCAATGAAACAAGATTGCGGAATCCTCTCATGGTCGAATCGATACGCAAGCCGGGCGCCAAATGCAAAAAGATTGGGCGCGGGGGTGCGCCGCAGGCCGAAAATCTGGCCCTGTGCCGCCTTTTCCGGCAGAATTTCTTACCCGAAATCGCAAAAACCCGTGCGGTCTACGCAGTAATAGGTATTCCCTTTGCTGCCCCTCCCATTAGTCTGGCGCGCATTGGAAACGACTGGTTCCGGCCTGGGCCGGAGCAAACAGTATGTAGGGGAGGACTACTCATATGGATCGTCGTAAGTTTCTGAAAACGTCTGCTCTGGGCGGCTCGGCTGCCGCAGCGACTGCGCTGGCGGCTCCGGCTTATGCACAGGGCAAGCGCACGCTGACCATGGTGACATCGTGGGGCCGTGGTCTTGCGGGCGTGTTCGACGCGGCACAGCGTTGTGCCGACAGCATCACCACCATGTCGGATGGCAACCTGAATGTTGAAATCAAGGCTGCTGGTGAACTGGTTGGCGCGTTCGAAGTCTTTGACGCCGTTTCGTCCGGTCAGGCCGACATGTATCACGCGGCTGACTATTACTTTGTCGGCCAGCATCCGGGCTATGCCTTCTTTACCGCTGTTCCGTTCGGCATGACCGCGCAGGAACTGGTGAACTGGTACTACCAGAACGGCGGCATGGAGCTGCATGATGAGCTGGGCGAAATCTTCGGCCTGAAATCCTTCCTGGCCGGTAACACCGGCGCGCAGGCAGGTGGCTGGTACTCGAAAGAGATCAACAGCCCCGAAGATTTCAATGGTCTCAAGTTCCGTATGCCTGGCCTGGGCGGCAAAGCCCTGGGCAAGCTGGGCGCATCGGTCCAGAACATTCCGGGTTCAGAGGTGTACCAGGCACTGTCCTCGGGCGCGATCGACGGCACCGAGTGGATCGGACCATGGGCCGACGAAAAGGCCGGTTTCCAGGAGATCACCAAGACCTATTACACCGCGGGCTTCCACGAGCCGGGTGCGGGTCTGTCGCTGGCAACCAACCGCGAAGTGTTCGACGGTCTGACCGCGGCGCAGCAGAAGATCATCGAGATCGCCGCCGCCGAAGCACACCAGTGGAACCTGTCGCAATTCCTGGCCAACAACGGTGCAGCCCTGCAGCGTCTGCAGGCGGGCGGCGTCAAGGTCATGGAATTCCCGGATGCCGTCTGGGACGCGTTCGGCAAGGCCAGCCAGGAAGTTCTGGACGAAAACATGGGCGACGAGCTGTTCAAGAAGATCCACGACAGCGCCATGGAATCGATGGCTGCATCGTCGGCCTGGAACAACCTGTCATCGGGTGTCTACACCGCACAGCGCGACCGCGTACGCGGCTAAACAGCCACCGAAAACCACATCGGTTCCCCCGCCCAAGCGGGGGAGCCTTTCCTGTTGCTAATGCGCGGACCCATCAATTCCGCCTAAAACAGCAGAGCAACTGACGCGACCTGGGGACAACATGCAGGACGAAAACGGTATCTCGTTCTTCGGCGCCCTGTGGAATGGACTGATCTGGTTCATTCAGAACATTGCCGAAGCCTTCATCAATTTCGGATACGCGATCACGCATCCGCAACTCTGGCTGGACTGGTCGGACAAAGAGGCGATCATGCGCTTTGTCTATTACGGCGGGTCGGTCGAGTTCTTCTTTGTGATCTTCGCCTTGTTTCTGGTGCTTACGGCCATCGGGCTGTATTTCCGGAACTTCATGTGGGGCATGGTGCGGGTTCTTGAAGGGTTCGCCAACACGACCGGACGGTTCTTTGCCTGGGCCGGGTTGCTGATGGTCATCCAGCAGATTGTCATCGTGTTCATGCAGCGCGTCTTTGCACGGCCGGACATGGCCTTTGGCTTTGGCATCCCGATCCAGATGGATATCAGCTGGTATGCCGAGGAACTGAAGCTGTATAACGCCATGGTTGTTTGCCTGTGCTGCACCTACACCTTTGTGCAGGGCGGTCACGTACGCGTTGACCTGATCTATGCCGGGATCAGTCACCGGGCCAAGCGCGTGGTCGACATGTGCGGCGCGGTTCTGTTCATGATGCCGATGGCGGTGCTGACCTGGATGTATGGCTGGTACTTCATGTGGCGCCACCTGATCGTGCCGAAACCGTCGGCCAGCGACACGCTGGACCGCCTGGTGGCCAAGTCGCGCGCGCTGCGCTGGAACGTGGAAACCATCGGGTTCAGCCCCAACGGGTTCAACGGGTATTTCCTGTTCAAGATCCTGCTGATCGCGTTTGCCGCCATGGTGTTCCTGCACGCAATCGCATTCCTCTACCGGTCGTATCTCGAGTTCGTCGAAGGGCCGGAAAGCGTTGGAAAATACCTCGACAGGGACAGCCTGGGCGAGGGTGAAGAAGCCTACGAAGGCACTCATTAAGGACGGAGACCAAGACAATGCTATTCGGACTTGATGGCGTCGAGATAGGCCTCATTATCGTATTCTTCTGCCTGTTCGGCGGAATCCTGTCGGGCTTTCCGGTGGCTTTCGCCATCGGCGGGGCCGGTATCATCTCATTCGGAATAATCGCCGCGCTGGATAGTGCCGGTTTGCTGATTCACCAGGCAATCGACACGGGTTCGCAGGCTTATCGTGACGTGGTGAACTCGGGCATCAAGCCGGACGTCATCTCGGTGTTCCGATTCCCCGACCTGCCAAGGATCGCCGAGCCGGTCTTTTCCGCAGGCTGGGAAACCGCGCTGGACCGCAACGTTTCGTTCATCGTGAACCGTATGAACGAGCGGGTTCTGGCCGGGCAATCCATCGAGACCCTGCTGGCCGTGCTGATGTTCGTGCTGATGGGGATCACCCTGGAACGCTCGAAAATCGCCAATGACCTGCTGACCACGATGGCGCGTGTCTTTGGGCCGCTGCCCGGTGGTCTGGCGGTGTCGATTGTTGTGGTGGGCGCATTCCTTGCAGCCTCAACAGGCATCGTGGGCGCCACTGTTGTGACGATGGGCTTGCTGGCGCTGCCAACCATGTTGCGCAACAACTATTCGCCGGAACTGGCGACGGGTGTGATCGCAGCGTCCGGTACGCTGGGGCAGATCATTCCGCCGTCGATCGTGATCGTTCTGCTGGGCACATTGGCGGGGGATCTCTATTCGACCGCCCAGGAAACCCGTGCGGTCGAAGCCGGTTGTACCGACGCGCTGACCTATCTGGGGGAACCGGCCGTTGTGTCCGTCGGAACCTTGTTCCAGGCCGCGCTGTTGCCGGGGATCATGTTGGCGCTGCTTTATGCGCTGTACGCGTTCGGTTACGCGCTGCTCAACCCCGACAAGGCACCTGCGGTTGCCATGACTGGCGGAAGCGGTGAACCGATCACCCGCGCCGAAGGCCTGACCTGGCTGCTGGCCGCGCCTGTCGGTCTGATTGCCGGTGCGTTCCTGCTGGGCAGCGTCGGTGTGATCGGCAGCCAGAACATCACGGTTTCGGGCTTTTCCGATGTCGGGCAGGGCGCATCGCTGCGGACAAATGTCTCGGCCGAGTGCCAGGCCTCGATGATCGAGCTGCATGGTCAGTCGGCCTGGGATCAGGCCGTGGCCGAGCAGGAAGCGATTGACGAAGCGGGTGGGGTATCCCAGGCGGAACGCCTGAGCGAGGAAGACCTTGTCCTGGCCCGCGAGGCCAAGATTGCCGCAGCGGCCCCGATCGGGACCGGTGTTGCCGTTATCGTCGTGCTGTTGGGCCTGACACTGGTTCTGGGTCGGGGTATCGCCCCGTCGCGGTCGGCCCAGCCCCTGATTCTGGGCGCGATCGGATTGTTGTTGATGTTGCTGGTGGATGTTCTTCTGGTGGCACCGACAACATCGTCGGGGGCGGCGTTCCTTTTGCTGGCCTTGCCTTTTGCGCTGGCCATCTATGGCTGCAAAGAGGCTGCCGCACGCTGTGCGACCAATGACCTGATCCGCGTGGTCTTTCCGCCGCTGGTCCTGATCATTGCCGTTCTGGGCTCGATCCTGGGCGGTGTCACCAACCCGACACCTGCCGCGGCACTGGGTGCGGGCGGGGCCATCATGCTGGCGGCCTATCGCAAATTGCAGGATGAGGGCCGGTCCGGGAAGATCATCATCTGGTCGACCTTTGCCGTCATCATCTGCCTGCTGATGGGGGTGAATTTCGACCTGCGTATCAACCAGGGTGGTGTTTCCGCCGAAACCTGGATCGCGTTCTTCATGGCCTATGCCGCGTATCTGTACGCGCTTTTCGGCCTGTTGTTCGGGTGCTGGGTTCTGTTTGCCAGCGGGGTTCTGACCCCGGTCGTGCGCGAAACCGCCAAGGTGACGTCGATGGTCTTTACCATCCTGATCGGGTCGCAGTTGCTGAACCTTGTGGTGATCTCGTTCGGCGGAGAGCATTATATCCAGCAGTTCCTCAAGAGCTTCGACAACGAGTTCACGGTCTTCCTGATCGTGATGCTGGTGTTGTTCTTCCTGGGCTTCGTGCTGGATTTCCTCGAGATCATCTACATCGTTATCCCGATTGTGGGGCCGGTCATCTATGGCGGTTCCTTCGATCCGAAATGGGTGACGATCATGGTTGCGGTCAACCTGCAAACCTCGTTCCTGACGCCGCCCTTCGGGTTTGCGCTGTTCTATCTGCGGGGTGTGGCACCCAAAGAGGTTACGACCGGTCATATCTATCGCGGGATCATTCCCTTTGTTCTGATCCAGGTGGTCGGGATCGGGATCTTGTGGTTCTTCCCGTCGATCGTAACCATCGTGCCGGACCTGATCCCCAACTGATGGGGTCGGGACAGTCAATGGAAAAGGGGGGCCTGAGGCCCCCTTTGCTTTGGTGCGGGGGCAGAAGGGGCCAGCCCCTTCTTGGCCGCTGGCCAATTCATCCCCGGGATATTTTTGTGCCAGGTGAAGTGCGGATCAGGAGAACTGGATAAGGTCCCACCGGTTGCCAAAAGGATCGCGCCAGACCGCCACCAGGCCATAGGATTCGCGGCGTGGGGGTTCTTCGAAATGCACGTTTCTGGAAACCATGTCCGCGTGGTCGCGTTCGAAATCATCGGTTTGCAGGAAGAAGCCGACGCGCCCGCCGGTCTGGTTGCCGATCGCGGCCTGCTGATCGCCGTCGGCCGCGCGGGCCAGCAGCAATGCGCAGCCGTCAGAGCCGGGCGGGGTGACCAGCACCCAGCGCTTGCCCTGACCCAGATCGATATCGGCAGTCAGGTCAAAATGCAGGGTTTCCGTATAGAAAGAGATGGCCGCATCATAGTCAGGCACCACCAGGGTTGCAGCGTGTAGGTTTTGGCGCATTCGGGATCACCCCTTGGTGGGATGACGGTCGGGCAACTGGATATTGGCAACCTGTTCGGCAATCGGTGGCGAGGCAAGCGGGTCGCGATCCTTGCAGGAAAACTGTTCGGGGTTCTGGATCGATTGCCAGTGCCCCTGATGGTAGATTTCGAGCCCTGAGAACTTGGCCTTGTAGCCCATTTTCGGGCTGCCGGGCACCCAATAGCCAAGATAGATATAGGGCAGTCCGGCCTCGCGGGCGATGTCGATGTGATCGAGGATCATGTAGGTGCCCAGCGAGTTTTGCGGCAAGTCCGGGTCGTAGAACGAATAGACCATGCTGAGCCCGTCATCGAGCACATCGGTCAGGCTGACGGCGACAAGTGCCCCGGTTTCGGGATTTGCGTATTCGACGACGCGGCTGCGGATCGGCGTTTCCTCGATCATCGCGGCAAATTCAAACACGTCCATATCGGCCATGCCGCCATCGGCGTGGCGCGTGTCGAGGTATTTGCGGAACAGGTCATATTGTTCGTCCGTGGCCCAGGGCGAGGTGGCGCGCCGTTGCAGATAGCCATTGCGCCTTGCAGAACGTTTCTGGCTTTTGCTCGGGCGAAACTTCGAGACATCGATCCGGGCTGACAGGCAGGCTGCGCAGTCGCTGCACGAGGGGCGGTAAAGCACGTTTTGGGACCGGCGAAACCCCTGTTGCGACAGGGCGTTGTTCAGCTGATCCGCGCTTTCGCCTTGCAGGGCGGTGAACAGCTTGCGCTCCATCCGGTCCGCCAGATAGGGGCAGGGCTGGGGGGCTGTCACGTAGAATTGTGGCGCAATAGGCAGCGTGTGTCGCATGTCGGTCCTGTGTTTCCTCGGACCGGATGATAGCAACCGTTCCGAGGGCCGCCAAGTGTTTCGGGGCAGGCGGGGGTTCAGGCGCGCTGGTTGATCATCACGGTTCCCAGGAACGCATCGGTCAGACCCTGGCAGCGGGCGCTGGTCAGCATCATGATGACGGAAATGATCTGGATGACCGGGATGGCCATGCTGACGAAATACCCCGCCGTATGGGCAAGCGCTTGGCCGCTGTTGAGGCGTTCGCCGAACGGGTCGCGCAGTTCGATCCCCATGAACCGCATGCCCAACGTGGCCGAGCCACCCGATAGTGTCACCACGCGGTAGACAAAGCTGATGACCGCATAGATCAGGGCCAGGATCAGCAGCCCAAAGCCGAAGGTCAGAAAGATCGCCACGGTGCAAAGAAGCGAGACAAAAGCGACATCAAATATCCAGGCAAAAAAGCGTTTGATCGCCACCGATTGGTAGAATTCGGGCTGGCGGTCAGGGTCAGGCAAATGGTTCATTTCACGGTGTCCGGCAATAGGGTGGTCGGGGGCGCCCTGCCGGATATGTCGCCGGCAGGGCGTTTTTGCAATCAGGCGGGCTCGCCTTTGGGTGCATCATCATGGGTGTCGCTTGCGCGTTCGTTCATGAATGCATCGAACTCGGCCTTGTCCTTGGCTTCGCGCAGGCGATGCAGGAAGGCTTCGAATTCCTGTTGTTCGCGTTCCAGCCGGGCCAGCGTATCGGATTTATACGCGTCAAAGGCGCTGTTGCCGGACGGTTTCATGGCGCTCATGTGTGAGTGCCAGGTTTTGCGGCGGCTGCAGGATTTGCTGAACATGCGTTTGCTCCAGATCATATAGGCAAGAAGGGCAAGGCCGATGGGCCAGAAGAAGATGAAGCCCAGAACCATGACTGCGATCCAGGCGCCTTTGCCCTTGTCGTCAAGCCAGGCCTCACAGCGGTACAGCCAACCCGGGTTGTTTGGGGCGGCAGGGTCGGACAATGCAGTCATTTCGGGTCTCCCGTTGATGTAAATGGTGTTCACATTGATCTAGATGGGCGTTTTTACGGGCGTTGCAAGAGGGCGATGTTAAAAAGTTTTACATAAAAGCGCGTGCCGGTATTCTGGCGGTTGACGCAAGCGGCGATCACGCGCATTTTTCGGCCATGGAACCAATTGAACAGATACCGGCGCCGTCGCTTGAAGACATCCTGACACTTGAAAAGAAAGTGTGGAGCGCATTGGTGGACGGGAATGCCGAAGCCGACCGGGCCTTGCTGAGCGCGGATTTCCTGGGCGTCTACCCCAGCGGGTTTGCCAATCGGGATGACCATGTCGGGCAGTTCGCGGATGCGCCGACAATGGCCGAGTTCCGGCTGAGCGATGCCCGTCTGCGGGTCGTGGCCAGCGGGGTCGTCCTGCTGTCCTACAGGGCCGATTATCTGAGGCCGGGTGCAACCCGGCACGAGGCAATGCTGATTTCGTCGCTTTGGGAAAGGCGCCATGATGTCTGGGTCAACAGCTTTAGTCAGGACACGCCAGTAACTGGCGGGTGAAGGGTTTGCCCCATTGACGTTGCGGCGCGGCGATGCGCAATTTGCAGCTATGAGCGATGAACTTTCCATTCAGCGGGTGCCGCGCGCCTATGACCCTTCGCTGGGGGACGAAGCCGCAGCCGCCATTGCCGACCTGACATCCCAGCAATCCGAGTTGATCCGGGGCGCGGCGGGGTCCAGCCCGTATCTCAAGGGGCTGATCGAGGCCGAGAGGGATTGGTTGCCGCAGGCGCTGCATGGGCCCGACGGGGCGCTGGCCGAAATTCTGGACATGGTGCGGGGGTTGGAACGTGATGCGCTGCGCCCCGGGTTGCGGCAGGCCAAGCGACGGCTGGCTTTGCTGACGGCACTGGCCGATCTGGCCGGTGCATGGCCGCTTGAAAAAGTGACCGGTGCGCTGACCGATTTCGCCGCACTGGCCGCCGACCGGGCCGCAAAATCCGAAATCGGGGCGTTGATCCGGCGCGGCAAGTTGCCGTCCATGACAGAGGATGACGTCGAAACCGCGGCGGGAATGGTCATTCTGGCCATGGGCAAGATGGGCGCGGGCGAGCTGAACTACAGCTCGGATATCGACCTGATCGTCCTGTTTGACGAAACCCGGTTCGACCCCGATGAGTTTTACGATGCCCGTCACGCCATGGTGCGCGCGACCCGGAATTTCTGCTCGGTCCTCAGTGACAGGACACAGGACGGATATGTCTTCCGAACCGATCTACGCTTGCGACCGGACCCGGCGGTGACACCGGTTTGCATGGCGATGGAGGCCGCCGAGCGGTATTACGAAAGCCTTGGCCGCACCTGGGAACGTGCGGCCTATATCAAGGCGCGGGCCTGCGCGGGGGACATTGCCGCGGGCGAACGGTTCCTCGAAGCTTTGCGGCCCTTTGTCTGGCGGCGTCACCTGGATTTCGCAGCCATCCAGGATGCCCATGACATGCGCCTGCGCATTCGGGAAAACAAGGGAACCGGCGGCGCGGTGTCCATTCCGGGGCATGACATGAAGCTGGGGCAGGGCGGTATCCGCGAGATCGAGTTCTTTACCCAGACGCGGCAATTGATTGCCGGGGGACGCGATACAGATTTGCGCGTGCGGGGCACTGTTGACGGGCTTGCGGCGCTTGCTGGCAAGGGGTGGATACCGCAGGATGTGGCCGACAAGTTGACCCGGCATTACCGCGCCCACCGGGATGTGGAACACCGTATCCAAATGGTTCATGACGCGCAAACCCACGCAGTGCCCAATACCGAGGACGGGATTGAACGGGTCGCCTGCCTGATGGGCATTGACCGCGAGACATTGGTTGCGGATCTGACCCGCCGCCTGGCCGAAGTGCATGAATTGACCGAAGGTTTCTTTTCGCCGGGTCCGGGTCCGGGGGCAGGGGCCAAACCGAGCCCGGTCGAGGCATCCGCTTTTGACCAAGGCATCATGGCGCGCTGGACCACCTATCCGGCCCTGCGGTCACAGCGCGGCGCGCGGATTTTCGAACGGCTAAAGCCCGAGCTTCTGTCGCGGCTGGCCAAGACCGCCCAACCCGATGAATCGCTGCGGGCGCTGGACGGTTTCCTGGGCGGCCTGCCTGCGGGGGTGCAGCTGTTTTCCCTGTTCGAGGCCAACCCGCAACTGATTGATCTGCTGGTGGATATCGTGGGCACCTCGCATGCGTTGGCGGCACATCTGTCCCGCAATGCCTCGGTCTTTGATGCGGTGATCGGGGGCAGTTTCTTCAGCCCGTGGCCGGGGCTGGACAGCCTTCAGAGCGAGTTGGCGCAGGACTTGTCGACCGAACCCGACTATGAAACTCAGCTGGATTACGCCCGTCGTTGGTGCAAGGAATGGCACTTTCGGATCGGGGTTCACCACCTGCGCGGGCTGATCGACGGCGCGCAGGCGGGCCGGCAATATGCCGAGCTGGCCGAGGCCGTCATCGCCGCAGTCCTGCCTTGTGTTGCCACGCAGTTTGCCGCGAAACACGGGCCTGCGCCCGGACGCGGTGCGGCGGTGCTGGGCATGGGGTCCCTGGGGGCGGGGCGGATCAATTCGCAATCTGACCTGGATATGATTGTCATTTACGACCCGCAGGATCAGGACATGTCCGAAGGTCCACGCCCACTGGCGACACGCACCTATTACGCGCGATTTACCCAGGCGCTGATAACGGCCCTTTCGGCCCCGATGTCGCAGGGGCGCTTGTACGAGGTAGACATGCGCCTGCGCCCTTCGGGCAATCAGGGGC
Organism: Alphaproteobacteria bacterium; assembly: GCA_030427405.1. Classification (GTDB taxonomy): domain Bacteria; phylum Pseudomonadota; class Alphaproteobacteria; order Rhodobacterales; family Rhodobacteraceae; genus Ruegeria. The sequence goes on from JAUHXK010000003.1 coordinate 119,919, forward strand.
CGGTGGCCACAAGCTGGGCCAGCTTCACCAACTACCAGCAGAACGAGGCATGGGTCTGGGAACACTTGGCCCTGACGCGCGCCCATGTGGTGGCGGGCAGTACGGCGCTGGCCAGCGATATCGAAGCCTTTCGCGCCCGGTTCCTGGCATGCCCCCGCGACCGTGGCAAGGTTTTGCAAGAGGTCGCCGAAATGCGCGCGCGCCTTGCGGCTGCCAAGGCTCCGGCCGGGCTCTGGGATGCCAAGAACGGCCCCGGCCGGATGATGGATATCGAACTGGTCGCGGAAACCGGCGCCCTGTTGTCGGGTGCAGCCGAACGGGATGTCAGCTCTGGGCTGGACGGGGCTGTCGCTGCCGGGCTTCTGGATGCCGCGCAAGCGCAAACGCTGAAATCCTGTTACGATCTATTCTGGTCGGTGCAATGCGCCGCCCGCCTGTTGTCGGGCAAGGTGATCGACGCGGAAAAGATCGGGCAGGGCGGTGCAGAATTCCTGTGCCGAGCCACCGGGTATGACCGGGTCGAGGCGCTTCAGGCCGCGTTGCAGGACAGCTATGCCATAGCCGCCGACCTGATCGGCGCTGTTACCGGAAAGGCCGAAAATGGCACGTAGTGACGACCCCAATGACCCCAAGGGCCTGATACGAGAGGCCTATCGCATCGACGGTATCGCCTTGCCCGAATGCCGCAGCATCTTTCTGGACTGGGCGCTCAGCCTGCCTCAGGCATCTGACCAGAAACAGGCCCTTGCGGCCCTGCACAAGGTCTATTCCGCACAACAGGCCGATCACCCCATGACACAGGTCTTGCACGAAGGGCTGCAATCGGCCCCATCCCCCCGGCGTCGGGGGGGCTGGCGCGCCCGCGCGCGCTGATCGCAACGGGGCTTCCCCCTGTGGCGGTTCGCGACTATGAGGTCCCCATGACCCAAGCTGAAAATACCGACCGCCCCCGTATCCGTCTTAAACCCAAGGCCAATGCCCGCGGTCTGCGGCACGGGTTTCCCTGGGTCTATGCCAATGACATCGTCACGGACCGGCGGACGCGGAAAATACCGCCCGGTGCGCTGGCCGTGCTCGAAGATGACAAGCGGTCTCCGATCGCGCTGGTTGCGGTCAATCCGGTCTCGAAAATCATGTGCCGGGTGCTGGACCGCGATCTGGAGGCCCAAATCGACGCCGCTTGGTTCAAGACCCGGATCGCGCGGGCGCTGGCCTTGCGCGAACGGCTTTATGACGCCCCGTTCTACCGCCTGATCCATGCCGAGGCTGACGGGCTTCCGGGCGTTGTCATCGACCGGTTCGGCGATACCTGCGTGGTCCAGCCCAACGCCGCCTGGGCCGAGATGCGCCTGGACGCGTTGGCCGAGGCATTGATCGCTGTCACAGGCGTTCGCACCATCCTCAAGAACGCATCCGGTCGCGCCCGCGGGCTTGAAGGTCTGGACGAGGTGAACGCCACCTTGCGCGGCACCGCACCCCAGGCACCGCTGCCCGTGCCAATGAATGGCGCGACCTATATGGCCGACCTTGCCGAAGGGCAGAAAACCGGCCTGTTCTATGATCAGCGCCCCAATCACGCCTTTGCCGCAGGCCTGGTTCACCCCGGCGCCTCGGTGCTTGATGTCTTCAGCCATGTCGGCGGCTTTGCCCTGGCGATGCTGGCCGGTGGCGCGGCGCAGGCGCTGTCGGTCGATGGCTCGGCCGCCGCGCTGGACCTCGCCCGCCAGGGGGCAGGGGCCTCGGGGCTGGCCGACCGTTTTCAAACACGTCAGGGCGATGCCTTCGAGGTGCTGACCGAACTGGGGCAAGAGGGCGCGCAGTTCGATGTCGTCATCTGCGACCCACCCGCTTTTGCACCTTCGCGTCAGGCGCTGGATGCGGGTCTGCGCGCCTATGAACGGATTGCCCGGCTGGCCGCGCCGCTGGTCAAGCCGGGGGGCTATCTGGGCCTGTGTTCCTGCTCGCATGCCGCCGATCTGGGCCGGTTTCGTGATGCCTCGTCACGCGGCATAGGCCGGGCCGGTCGCCAGGCACAGCTGATCCACACGGGCTTTGCCGGCCCCGATCACCCGCAATTGCCGCAACTGGCGGAAAGCGGTTATCTCAAGGCCGTGTTCTACCGCCTGTGAAAGCCGTTCTCGATACCTGCGTCATCTATCCGACGGTGATGCGCGAAATGCTTTTGGGCGCGGCGCGGCTTGGGCATTTCACACCGATCTGGTCGCCCAAGATACTCGAAGAATGGGCCCGCGCCGCCCGCAAGATCGGCCCCGGCGGCGAGGCGCAGGCGCGCGCGGAAATCGCGCTGGTTCAGGCCGGGTGGCCCAAGGCGACACATCCCGGCGCCCCGGCGCTGGAAAACAGGCTCTGGCTGCCCGATGCCGCCGATATTCACGTTCTGGCAACGGCCGTTTCCACCTCGGCGGATATCATCGTCACCGTCAACGCCAGGGATTTCCCCCGCAATATCTTGGCCGAAGAAGGGCTGGAACGCTGCGATCCGGACGGGCTGCTGTACCGCTTCTGGCTGGCCGACCCCAAGGGTCTGGCCTCGGTTGCAGCCCAGGTTCTGGACGAAGCAAACCGCCTGTCCGGCGATAGCTGGCTTTTGCGTCCGCTGATGAAAAAGGCCCGCCTTCCGCGCCTGGGCAAAGCCCTGACAGCCTAGGCCCGATCCCCTTCATCTGGCTAAAAATATCCCGGAGAGCGCGAGAGGCTGGCCTCTCGCGGCCCCACGTTAATCACCCGTTCCCCAGCGCTGCTCAAGCGCCTCCAGCGCCGCGATGCGCTCTGACGTATCGGGATGGCTCATCAACCAGGCCGGTGTAACCCCCGCCCGGTGTTGCGTCAGGTCTTCCAGCTTGTGAAACAGGGATTTCTGCGGCCCGATCCCGATCCCGGCCTTGGTCAACAGGGCGGCGGCATATTCGTCAGCCTCATACTCATCCCCGCGTGACAGGCGCGAGGCCAGCAGATGCGTCAGCATATTGGCAATCCACGCCCCGATGAACGGAATGAACCGGTTCAACAGCATCATCAACGCGGCCCGCAACGCATTTTGCCCGGAAAAGTCGATCATCCGCCGCCGTGCGTGCCCCAGCGCGACATGCCCCAGCTCATGCGCGATGACGCTGGCCATTTCCTCGGCCGAGACCTCTCCGTTGCGGAACTTGCGATAGAACCCACGGGTGATGAATATCCGCCCATCCGGTGCGGCCAGCCCGTTCACCGGGTCGATCTCGTAGATATAGACCGGCACCCGGTCGATCCCAAGCGCCGCCGCAAGCCGGTCTGTCATGCGCTTCAATGCGGGATCGGCCAGCTCGGTCGATTTCGCATCCAACTCGCGATGCGTGCGCCAGACGGAAATCCGGTACATGACAACGGCATAGGCAATGGCCAGAAGGATCGGGGTTACGCGAAGCATAAGGTAAATATGGGCAAACGCAGCAGGTGAGACAATATCGGTTCGAACGAAATGTCTTGTTTGCGGGACTTTGCTGCCGTTGCTTGCAGGCGCGGTAGACGCTATCTCCGGTACATCGGCTTGGGCCCGCCCGAACAATTTGCCGCGTCAGAGGGATTTTGAATGAATAACGTCCAACGCGCGGCATTTGAAAGGATCGCCATCATTGGCAACACGGCGTCGGGCAAAAGCTGGCTGTCAAAACGCCTGGGTGAAACATTCTCGCTGAATGTTGTCGACCTTGATCAAATTCGGTGGGTCGGGGGCGATTACAGCCGTAAGGAAACGGTACCCAACGCGATTGCAAAGGCATCCGAAAAAGCCCAACAAGAACATTGGGTCATTGAAGGTGTCTATGGTTGGTTGATCAGCCCCATTATTGACCGTGTGACCTGCCTGATCTGGACGGACATACCCTGGTCAGAGAGCCGTCGTAACCTGTTCGCAAGAGAATCTGCCCTTGGCTCAACCGGCAATTTCGAAGAACTTGAAGCTTGGGCGGGCGCATACTGGAACCGAAAGTCCAACTCGTCCTATGGCGCCCACCTCGAAATATTTGAACGGTTTGAGGGCCCCAAATATCGGTTGAGAAACATGTCCGAAACGTCAGCCTTTATCGATCGCATTCAGAATGAATTGAAAGCAGCTGATTGATAGATCCGGGCTTTCTGGCGCAGCGTGGTGATTACGTTCGTAAAGCTGCCCGCGCTCAGGTTTCGACCAGGTCGTAATGCCGGATCAGACGGCTTTCGACCAATTCGGCCTCGCCCGGGTCGATATGCGGGCTTGCATAATCCTCTCCGACAAAGGCTTTTAGGGCGTCCAGAGACTCCCAGATCATCACGAAACTGAACTCGCGGGGGGTATCCTTGCGCGGTGCCCCCGGCAGCACGCTGACAATCCCTTTTGTGTTTTTCATCAGCGGTATGGCCGTTTCGTGAAAGAACCGGCTGAACTCGGCCTCTTTTCCTGGCCGCGTCACAACCTGAAATATGCGCATGATCATGGTGCTTCCCCCGGTTTTCGTGCGAAGCCTTATGATAGCACAGGTTTCCCGGTCAGGGCGGCGGGCGGTCTTACCGTGTCAGATCGCGCATACCCTGTTCAAGACCAGCCAGCGTCATCGGCACCATGCGGTTCTCGAAAATCTCGCGGATCATGCCGATGGAATGGGTGTATTCCCAGTATTTCTCGGGCACCGGATTGATCCACAGGTTCGACGCCCACTGATCCCGCGCGCGCTGCAGCCAGACCTGGCCTGCCTCGGGGTTCCAATGCTCGTTCGCGCCGCCGGGATAGGCGATCTCGTAGGGGCTCATGGATGCGTCGCCGACGAAGATGCATTTGTAGTCGGACCCATAGGTGCGCAGCACCTCATGCGTGGGGGTCTGCTGGTCCCAGCGGCGGCGGTTGTCGCGCCAGACGCCTTCGTAAAGGCAGTTGTGAAAATAGTAATATTCCAGGTGCTTGAATTCAGTCCGCGCCGCCGAGAACAGTTCCTCGACCACCTTGATATGCGGGTCCATTGACCCGCCGATGTCGAGAAACAGCAAAACCTTGACGGCGTTGTGGCGTTCGGGCCGTGTCTTGACGTCCAGATAGCCATGCTCGGCCGTGGCGCGGATGGTGCCGTCCAGGTCCAGTTCCTCGGCCGCCCCCTCGCGCGCCCAGCGGCGCAGGCGCTTCAGCGCCACCTTGATGTTGCGGGTGCCCAGTTCGACCGTGTCGTCCAGGTTCTTGAATTCACGCTTGTCCCAGACCTTGACCGCGCGTTGGTGGCGGCTTTCCTTCTGGCCGATGCGCACGCCTTCGGGGTTATAGCCATACGCGCCAAAGGGCGACGTGCCCGCGGTGCCGATCCACTTGTTTCCGCCCTGATGGCGGCCCTGCTGGTCCTTCAGGCGTTCGCGCAGGGTTTCCATCAGCTTGTCAAAGCCACCCATGGCCTCGATCTCGGCCTTTTCTTCATCCGACAGGTGCTTTTCAGCCATCTTGGCCAGCCATTCCGCCGGAATGTCCACCGCGTCCAGAACCTGTTCGAACCCGATTTCGGCAAGCCCGTCGAAACTGGCGGCGAAGGCGCGGTCGAACTTGTCGATGTTGCGTTCGTCCTTCACCATCGACACGCGGGCGAGGTAATAGAACGCCTCGACATCATAGGTGGCCAACCCTTTTTTCATACCTTCCAGAAAGGTCAGGTATTCACGCAGGGAAACGGGAATGCCCGCTTTGCGGAGGTTCTCGAAAAAGGGCAGGAACATCGGTCTAGACCACCAGGCGAACAAGGATCAGGGAAATCACCAGGCCCACCAGCGCAAATGCGATGCCATACCCGGCCGCATATTGCGCCATGTCGGCGCGGCTGCCATTGCGTTTGCGCGCGGTCACCGCACCCAGTGCCGCGCCAAGAGCGGCCATTGCCAGTACAACTAACATGCGTCGATCATCCGCCTCTGCTGCTTTGCGGGTTCTGCAGCGCGACGTCCTGCATCAACGAGCGAACCACCAGATCCGAACCAAAGCCGTACCGCGCCCATCCCAGACTGTCCAGTCTGACCGCGCGTGCCTGGTCCTGGCGCCCGGCCTGTTTCAGCGCCTCGGATTTCAGCAGCATCAATGTCGCCAGCATCGAGGCATTTTCGGCCCGTCGCGCGACCCCGATGGCGGTATCCAGATCAGGCAGCACCTCGGGGCCCTTGCCACGGGCCAGGGCATAGGCGGCGGTTTGCGTGGTCACATGCGCCCGGTGCAGTTCGGTGCCGGGCGCGGCCCTGAGAAAACCCAGCGCGGTTGCGTATTGGGCTTGTGCCGCTTCGGGGGCGTCAAACTGGCCCAACCGGCCCAAAAGGTAGTGCGGATAGGCGCGCCGGTGGTCGGTCCAACCCATCTGCGCGCCGATCCGTGCAGCTTGCTGGGCGGCCCGGATCTGCCGGGGCGATGGGGTGCCGCCGCCCAGCGATTTCTGCACCGCGTCGATCCATGCGCGGGGCGTGTCCGAAACCGATTGCGCAGGCACCGTGTTCCCGCGCGGGTTCAACCGGCTGAGAATGCCGGGGATGACTGCGGCGACTTGTTCGCGGGTCATGCCGTTTTGCAGCTCGGGCGCGTAAGAGGCGCGCAGCATCAACATGTCGAACCCGGTCAGGACGGTGTGAAAATTGTCATCGTTGAAAACCGAATCCGGCAGCCGGTACAGATCGTTCAACGGCCCCAGCGCCTGTGCCAGCTCTTCGTTCAGGCAATCCCGGACTTCTTGCGGATTGACGTCATTCGGGATGAAAATCCCCAGACGGTCGCGGCGGCGCAGCTCTGTCCAGTTGCTTTTGCTTTTGCGGCGGTCGCGGCGGTATTCTTCAAGGCTTGAGGCGTTGGGGACGACGAAACAGGCGGCCTGGGGCAGGATGCGTTGTATCTGTTTCTGGCTCACGGCCTGGATGGTGATATTGGCCTGTCCTGATGTGACCTGGCGGATGTCGATGCGCGCCTCGTCGCGCAACCGTTGCAGAACCCGCGCCAGGTCGGGTTGCATCGTCGGCGGCGGCGCTCCGGTCAGGCGCACCGTGATCGGCATGTCAAACCGGGTAAAGACCGGCAAGGGGGTTCCGCTTTCCAGTTGGAAATGCAGGTCCAGAAAATCCCTGGCCAAATCCGTATTGGCACGCGCCGGGGGAACGGGGCGGGGGGCGCCAAAGGCCTTGGCCGCCGGCAAGGCGATCTCGACCGCCTTTACCTCGTCGGGCAAGACGATTGTTTCAACGCCCGGGCTGAACCCGGTCAGCCCCAACAGGACAAGGGCGGGCCACCATCGCATCACGACCGCTGGTATTTGACAAAGGGGGTCAGCGTGCCGATCCGGTCATACAGCTTGCGGGCAGTGTGATTTGAATCCTGCGTCAGCCAATAAACCGTGGGCGCGCATCGCCGGTCGGCTTCGGCGTAAACGGCCTCGATCAGCGCGCGGCCAACGCCGGTTCCCCGGACCGAAGGTTTGGCAAAAAGATCCTGCAGGTAACACACATCCTCGGTTTTCCAGGCATGGCGATGAAACAGGAAATGGGTCAGCCCGACCAATTGACCATCGGCCTCGGCCACGAAACAGGAGAAATCGCGCGGGTCGTCCCCCAGCAACCGGTCGAATGTCGAACCGTACACGTCATCAGGCAACTGCGTTTCGTAGAACGCAAGATATGCGCGCCACAACTCGGACCACGCGGCACGGTCGTCCTTTGTCAATGGGCGGATAGCTGGGGGTCGCGTCACGCGGGCTTCCTGTTCTTTTCGGTGTGGTCTTGCTCGACTGCGGATTTGGCCCAATGCTGTCACTGGCCCCGGCCCATGGCAAGCCGCAATCACGAACTGTTCAAACCGGGCTGATCACCGCTTGCTGCGGGCCAGAAAGGCCAGCCGTTCGAACAGGTGAACATCCTGTTCGTTCTTCAGCAACGCGCCATGCAGCTTGGGCAGCGCATCAGCACCGTCCCGCTTGAGGTCTTCGGCGCTCAGATCCTCGGCCAGCAGCAGTTTCAACCAGTCCAGCACCTCCGAGGTCGAGGGCTTTTTCTTGAGCCCCTGCGTTTCGCGGATTTCGTAGAACTGGGTCAGTGCCGTGGTCAAAAGCGCGTCCTTGATGCCTGGGTGATGCACCTCGACGATGCGGCGCATCGTGGCCTCGTCCGGGAAGCGGATATAGTGAAAGAAACACCGCCGCAGGAAGGCGTCGGGCAGTTCTTTTTCATTGTTCGACGTGATGATCACGATGGGGCGGTGCCTGGCCCGGATGGTCGCGCCGGTCTCGTAGACATGGAACTCCATCTTGTCGAGTTCCTGCAGCAGGTCATTGGGAAATTCGATATCGGCCTTGTCGATCTCGTCAATCAGCAGGACGACCTTTTCATCGGCCTCGAATGCCTGCCACAGCTTGCCCTTGCGAATATAGTTTGCCACGTCATGCACACGTTCGTCACCCAACTGGCTGTCGCGCAACCGGCTGACCGCATCGTATTCATACAGGCCCTGCTGCGCGCGGGTGGTCGATTTGACGTTCCATTCGATCATCTTCAGACCCAGCGCGCCGGCCACCTGCTTGGCAAGTTCGGTCTTGCCGGTGCCCGGCTCACCCTTGACCAGCAGCGGGCGTTCCAGCGTCACGGCAGCGTTCACGGCAATGGTCAGGTCATCGGTGGCGACATATTCTGCGGTGCCTTGGAAACGTGCGGTCATCTTGCTCTCATCCGGTTGCAGTTCGTTCTGCGGGTTGCGGTGCAGCTCTTGGGTTACAGAGCAGCGTCGTCTTTTACAACCCGCGCCCGAGCGTCGACCAGAGGCGTGCCCCGCAACACCCGCGCGAATCGTCAATTGCAGGGACCACCCTTAGGTGTCACCTGCCCGAAAATAGCCATGTAAATTACATATTAAAACAAGGTTTTGTCGCTAAAAGTCTCACAATTAGACCGGGTTGGGTGACGCTGCGCAGCATCGACGTTTGTGTAGTGACATTCCGGTCTCTGTCAGATAAACGCTGCGCAAAAGGGGGTGCCGAATGTCAGGTGAAACAACCGCAACCGACGTTACTGGCCATGCCAAGGGAGCAGAAATGAAGCAGGAAGTTTTTCTGCCGGAAGACTATCGCCCGGCCGAAGATGAACCTTTCATGAATGACCGACAGCTTGAGTATTTTCGTCGCAAGCTGCTGGATTGGAAGAATGAACTGTTGGCGGGCAGCCGCGACACGATCGAGGGGCTGCAGGACAACACCCGCAACATTCCCGACGTCGCCGACCGCGCCAGCGAGGAAACCGACCGGGCGCTGGAACTGCGGACCCGGGACCGTCAGCGCAAGCTGGTCGCCAAGATCGACTCGGCCCTGCGCCGGATTGATGAAGGCGAATACGGGTATTGCGAAAAAACCGGTGATCCGATCTCGTTGAAACGTCTGGATGCTCGTCCGATCGCAACCATGACGCTTGAGGCACAAGAGCGCCACGAGCGCCGCGAGAAGGTGCACCGCGACGATTGATCGCTGCACCATCCCAAGGGATACACGCCAGGGCCTGTGGCTCTGGCGTTTTTTATGGGATAAGCCATTACCATGTGTCTGAACGGTCAAAAATTCTGTGTGATCGGCGCGGGGATCGGCGGTCTGGCGGCCTCTATCGCGCTGCGGAAACAGGGTGCCGATATTCTGGTTCTGGAACAGGCCCGCGAAATTACCGAAGTTGGTGCCGGTCTTCAGATCAGCGAAAACGGCATGACCGTCCTGCGCGCGCTGGGCGTTGTCGGAGAGGTGCCCGAAGCCGGGCAGCGCTCTTACGGGACCGTGATCCGCGACTACAGGTCGGGCCGTTTCGTCAGCATGATCCGGGAACCCGCGGCCGGACCAACCTATTACTACCACCGCGCAGACCTGATCGCGCTTTTGCGCCGGGCCGCGGTAGAGGCGGGGGTGGACATCCGGCTGGCCACCCGGGTCACAGGGGTCGAAGACCAAGCCGACCATGCGCGCGTTCTGCTTGCCGATGGGAGCAGCCTGCAGGCAGACTGGGTGATCGCTGCCGATGGGGGGCGCAGCGCGGTGCGCCCGCTTCTCAACGGTGAAGAGCTGCTGGGTTTTACCCATCAGGTCGCATGGCGCGCCACCATTCCCTGGAACCGCAACCTGGACACGCCCCGGGCACATCTGACCATGGGTCCGGGCCGGCACGTCGTCACCTATCCGCTGCGCGATCAGCGTCTGCTCAACATCGTTGCGGTCGAGGAACGGTCCGACTGGCAAGAGGAAGGCTGGCGGCTGACGGGGGACCCAGATGATCTCCGGTCCCGGTTTTCAGTGTTCGGCGGCAAGGTGCACGACGTTTTGCAGCAGGTCACGCAGGCGCATCTGTGGGCCTTGTTTCTGCGTCCCGTCGCGCGAAAATGGCAAAGCGGGCGTATCGCGCTTTTGGGTGATGCCGCTCACCCGACGCTTCCGTTCATGGCCCAAGGGGCCTGCCTTGCGCTCGAAGATGCGTGGGTTTTGGCGCGCGCGTTCGCAGAGCAAGGCCCAGATGCAGCATTGCCAAGTTACGAGGCAACCCGCGCCCCCAGGGCGCGGCAGGTGGTCGAGGCGGCCTCGGCCAACGCCCGGAACTTCCACCTCAGAGGCCCAGCGCGGATTGCGGCGCAGATGGCGCTGACGGCTCTGGGGCCGCGTCTTGGTCGGCGTTACGACTGGATTTACAGCTACGACGCGACGGCCTGAAAAGGCTAGATGTCCAGGTCGACCCAAACCGGCACATGATCTGACGGTTTCTCGTGGCCACGTATCTCGGCGTCAATACGGCAGTCACGCAAAAGATCCGCCGCCTGGGGCGTCAGCAGGAAATGGTCGATGCGGATCCCGTCATCCTTGTTCCACGCCCCCCCTTGATAGTCCCAGAAAGAATAGTGCCCGGGACCGTTGGTGCGGGCACGAAAGGCATCGGTGAAGCCCAGGTTCACGATACGGCGGAAAGCGGCCCTGCTTTGCGGGCGAAACAGGGCGTCTTCGCGCCAGTCATCGGGTCGGCGGGCATCTTCGGCCTGGGGGATGATGTTGTAATCCCCCGCCATCAACGCCGGCTCTTCGCAGTCCATCAAGGCGCGTGCGCGGTCGTACAGACGCTCCATCCAGGCAAGCTTGTAGTCATATTTCGGCCCTGGCGCAGGGTTGCCGTTGGGCAGGTACAACCCGCAGATGCGCAGGGCCTTTTTCCGGCCAACAACAGTAGCCTCGATCCAGCGGGCCTGTTCATCTGCATCATCGCCGGGCAAACCCCGTGATACGTCTTCCAGAGGCAGCTTGGACAGGATCGCAACGCCGTTAAAGCTCTTCTGACCATGCGTTTCGACGCTGTAGCCCCGGTCTTCAAATAACTCGACGGGAAAATTCTCGTCGACCGACTTGATCTCCTGCAGGACGACGACGTCGGGTTGCGCATCGTCCAGCCACCGGGGAAGTGCCTCGATCCGTGCCTTGATGCCGTTGATGTTGAACGTGGCGACCTTCATGCGCGTTCCTCCGTAGCCCTGTGGCAACCTATCGCGCAGAACAGGAGCGACGGCAAGGGACGTGCGGGGGGATTGCGAGGCTCTGCCTCGCGCTCCGGGATATTTATGGCCAGATGAAGAAACGAATCGTTAACCGGTTTGGTCCACCATGATCCGGCGGTACAGGCGGGGACGCCGATGACCGCGCCAGGTGAAGCTCTCCGGCGTTTCCTACCGGAGAGCGGATCCCTCTTCATCTGGCTGAAAATATCCTGGGGGTGTGGGGGCAAAGCCCCCACCCAAAACCCGTTTGCGTTACATCGAAAACGACGTACCGCAGCCGCAGGAAGCCGTGGCGTTGGGGTTTTCGATAACGAAGCGTGCGCCGATAAGCTCTTGTGTGAAGTCAATCACCGCGTTTTCCAGGAACGGCAGCGAAATCGCGTCGACCACGACCTTCTGGCCTTTGCCCTCGAGGACAAGATCGTCATCCCGCGGGGCATCCAGCGCGATTTCATACTGAAACCCCGAACACCCGCCGCCTTCGACGGCGACGCGCAAGGCCTGGCCCAGTTTGGCCGCACCGATCTCGGCAAGGCGGTCAAAGGCGCGCTCGGTGACTGATGGGGGCAGATTCATCCCGGACTCCAAAGGTTTATTTCCTTTACGCCTTACAATATAGAAAGTGCAAGGACAGGCGACAAGGACATGACTATTGCAAAGAGCGGGTTTTGCCTCTGATCCGGAGCGGGCGCGGGGGCGACTGGTCCACGAGGAAGAGAGCAGTTTTCGGTCTTGTTTTCAACGAGATCGCGACAGGATTATTCACGCCAGCGCGTTTCGGCGTCTGAAACACAAGACACAGGTGTTTGTCGAGCATGAGGGCGATAATTACCGGACCCGGCTCACCCATTCGATCGAGGTCGCCCAGGTGGCGCGGACCATCGCGGGGGCGTTGGGTCTCAACCCCGAGCTGACCGAGGCCGTGGCCCTGGCCCATGATCTTGGGCATACGCCCTTTGGTCATACAGGCGAGGACGCATTGCATGCTTTGATGGCGCCTTATGGCGGGTTCGATCACAACGCGCAGGCTATCCGGATTGTCACCAGGCTTGAACGGCATTACGCCGCGTTCGACGGGTGCAATCTGACCTGGGAATGTCTGGAAGGTATTGCCAAACATAACGGGCCCGTCGTGGGCGACCTTCCCTGGGCGTTGGCCGAATGTGATGCGGGGTTTGACCTGGAATTGCACACCCATGCCAACGGCGAGGCGCAGGTTGCGGCCTTGTCGGATGACATTGCCTATAACAACCACGATCTGCTGGATGGGTTGCGCGCCGGTCTGTTCAACGATGACGAGATCGCGCAACTGCCCGTCGTCGGGGATTGTTACGATGCGGTGGACAGGCGTTACCCGGGGTTGGAGCCTTACCGGCGCCGGCACGAGGCGCTGCGGCGGGTGTTTGGCGTCATGGTATCCGATGTCATTGATACGTCGCGCGCCCGGCTTGCGGGCTCGGGGGCGCAGACGGTCGAAGACATCCGGGCGCTGGGATACCCGGTTATCCGGTTCTCGGACACACTTTGGGGGCAGTTGCGGGACATTCGGGCGTTTCTTTTTGCGCGGATGTACCGCGCGCCCAGCGTCATGGAGGTGCGGGCCGAAGTTGGCAAAGTGGTCGAGGACCTGTTTCCGATCTATCTGGGTGACCCCTTGCAGATGCCCGCTCGGCGGCATGCCGATATCGAAGCGGCAAGCGACACAACCGCCCTGGCGCGTATCGTCTCGGACTATATCGCCGGAATGACCGACCGTTTCGCGCTGCAGGAACATGCACGGCTGACCGCGGCCTGATCGCCGCGCCCCAAAGCGGACCGGCGATTGAATTCTGACCTGTCGCTTCCATTGACCTTGTCGCCTTGCGTGGTAAACCGCCGGGCAAGCAAAAGGACATCCGAAATGAACCTGTTTTCCGAGATCCGCGGCCTTGTACTGGACGCGCTGGCGCAGATGCAGTCCGAAGGCGCTCTGGCGCAGGGGCTGAGCTTTGACAATGTGGCCGTTGAGCCGCCGCGCGACGCTGCACATGGTGACATGGCAACCAATGCGGCGATGGTGCTGGCCAAACCCGCCAAGATGAAGCCGCGCGACATTGCGGATGTGCTGGCTGCCAAGCTGGCCGCAGATGACCGGATCACCAGCGCCGAAGTCGCGGGCCCCGGTTTTCTGAACCTGCGCCTTGCGCCATCGGTCTGGCAGGGTGTTCTGGCGGCGGTGCTTGAGAAGGGCACCGATTATGGCCGTTCGGACATGGGGCAGGGGCAGAAGGTCAACGTGGAATATGTCTCGGCCAACCCGACCGGACCGCTGCATGTGGGCCATACGCGGGGCGCTGTATTCGGGGACGCACTGGCAAGCCTGCTGGCCTATTCCGGTCACGATGTGACGCGCGAGTATTACATCAACGACGGTGGGGCGCAGGTGGATGTTCTGGCGCGATCCGCCTTTGAGCGGTATCGCGAAGCCAACGGCCTCAGCCCCGAGATTGCCGAAGGTCTGTACCCGGGCGATTACCTGATCCCGATTGGCGAGGCGCTGAAAGAGAAATACGGCGACAGCCTGATCGACAAGCCCGAAAGCGAATGGCTGGAAGACCTGCGCGAATTCGCCACCGACGCGATGATGGACCTGATCCGCGCAGACCTGAAGGCGCTGGGCGTCGAGATGGACGTGTTCTTCTCGGAAAAATCGCTTTATGGCACGGGCCGGATCGAGGCCGCGCTGCAATCGCTGACCGACAAGGGCCTGATCTATGAAGGCGTGCTGGAACCCCCAAAGGGCAAAAAGCCCGAAGATTGGGAGCCGCGCGAACAGACCCTGTTCAAATCGACCGAACATGGGGATGACGTTGATCGGCCGGTGAAAAAGTCCGACGGCAGCTGGACCTATTTTGCCCCGGATATCGCTTATCACTATGACAAGGTCAGCCGTGGCTTTGACGCGCTGATCGACGTGTTCGGCGCCGACCATGGCGGTTATGTCAAGCGGATGAAAGCGGCCGTGTCGGCATTGTCCGATGGCAAGGTGCCGCTGGACATCAAGCTGACGCAGCTGGTGAAGCTGTGGAAGAACGGCGAGCCGTTCAAGATGTCCAAACGGGCAGGGAACTTTGTCACCCTGCGCGATGTGGTCGATCAGGTCGGCCCGGATGTCACCCGGTTTGTCATGCTGACCCGCAAGAATGACGCGACGCTTGATTTCGACTTTGACAAGGTGCTGGAACAAAGCCGCGAGAACCCGGTGTTCTATGTCCAATATGCTCATGCCCGCGTCATGAGCGTGCTGCGCCGCGCCGCCGAGGCGGGGATCGCGGCGGAAGATGCCGCCCTGAAAAGCGCCGATCTGGGCAAGGTCGATCACCCGTCGGAACTGACCGTGGCCAAGAAGCTGGCAGAATGGCCGCGTCTGGTCGAGATCGCCGCGCGCACCAACGAACCGCATCGCGTTGCTTTCTATCTGTATGAACTTGCAGGGGATTTTCACGCTCTGTGGAACAAGGGCAACGACGAGACCCAGTTGCGTTTCATCCAGGATGGCGATGTTGCCACAAGCCAGTCAAAAATCGCATTGGCCCGGTCCGTTTCTGTTGTGATTTCAGCGGGCTTGGGTATTCTTGGCGTTACTCCGGCGCAGGAGATGCGGTAAACAATACCGTCCGAACCGCCGGTCCGAGGCAGACAAGAAATGACCCGCGCGCCATGATTTTCGGCGCACACGGGCAGTGAGGCGGATATGGCGAGTTACGATTACTCGGGGCAGGTGCGCCCCGAGCAAGGGCATTACACGAATCAGGGCCATCCGCAGGATGGCTATGACTATTCCGATGACACCGATATACAGGGCGAAGCGCCGCGCGGCGTCGCCGGGCTGGGGCGTATGCTCAACGTGATGGGTGCGGTTGCGTCGCTGGCATTGGTCGCCGGTGTCGGCGTCTGGAGCTATAAGCTGGTGATGCGCGATGTCAGCGGAGTGCCAGTGGTGCGGGCCGTCGAAGGGCCGATGCGCATCCAGCCGGAAAACCCCGGCGGGACGATGGCCGACCATCAGGGCCTTGCCGTCAATACGGTTGCTGCCGAAGGATCGGCAGCGCCGCCCGCCGACCGGTTGATCCTGGCGCCGCGCCCTGTGTCGCTGGCCGAGGAAGACGCGCCGATGGGAACGTTGAAGCCGACCGCGGCTGTGCATGTGGTCGAAGAGGATATCTCGGATCAGGAAGCGGCCCGTTTGCGGCAGGGGGCTGTCGATGCCCTCGTGGCTGGGTTGGCTGATGACGCCAAGCCCACCCAGGACCCTGAGGGCGTTCAGCTTGCCGCGCTGGCCACGCCGGAAGACGACGAACCGGCGATTGATCCCGCTGATCTGGCAGCACTGCAACCGGATCCGGAACTGGCCGTGCTGCCCGGGGTCCGCCGGTCCTTGCGTCCGTTGAACCGTCCGGCGCGGGCCACACCTGCGGCATTTGCCTCCGATGCGGGCGCAGAAGACGCGATCAACGCCGCCGTCAAGGCTGCGGTCGGGTTGGATGTTGATCCTGACACTTTGGCCAAGGGTACGCGGCTGGCGCAGCTTGGGGCGTATGAAAGCACCGATGTGGCACAGGCCGAATGGGCGCGGCTGAGCGGTCAATTTGGTGAATATATGGATGGAAAACAGCGGGTTATTCAGAAAACCTCAAGTGGCGGACGAACCTTTTACCGCTTGCGGGTTCTGGGTTTTGATGATCTGAGTGACTCGCGGCAGTTTTGCGCTGCGCTGGTTGCCCGCGGCGCCGATTGCATCCCGGTGGCCGTACGGTGACATATGGCGCGGCTATCACCGATGCCGAAGGTTTGCGCCTGACACCGGAAGAAAAGACCCTTTTTCGCGATATGAACCCGTTTGGGTTCATCCTGTTTGCGCGCAATATCGAGACCGCCGATCAGGTCCGTGCCTTGTGCGGCGATTTCCGCGAGGCCGTAGGGCGTGATTGCCCGATCACCATCGACCAGGAAGGTGGCCGGGTGCAACGGTTGCGCGCACCGCTGGCGCGGAACTGGCTGCCGCCGCTGGATCATTGCGCACGGGCCGGCAATGGGGCCGAGCGGGCCATGTACCTGCGGTATCGCCTGATCGCGGCGGAATTGTTTGCGTTGGGTATCGACAGCAATTGCGCCCCGATGGTGGATGTGGCGCGCGACAGCACACATGAATTCCTGCGCAACCGCTGTTACGGCGCCGACGCCGATCGCGTATCGGTCATCGGACGCGCCGTCGCGCAGGGGCATCTGGACGGTGGCGTACTGCCGGTTCTCAAACATGTTCCGGGCCACGGATTGGCGACGCTGGACAGCCACCATGACCTGCCGCATGTGGACGCACCGCTGGACGAACTGGACGCCCGGGATTTTGCCCCGTTCCGCGCCCTGAACGATCTGCCGATGGGGATGACGGCGCATCTGGTCTATGACCGGATTGACCCACAGCCCGCGACGGTTTCGCCCACCATGATGGCGCTTATCCGCGAAAGGATCGGCTTTGACGGCCTGATCATGACCGACGATATCTCGATGAAGGCGCTGTCGGGGTCGCTGGCCGACCTGTCGCGGCAGGCGCTTGAGGCCGGGTGCGATGTCGTCTTGCATTGCAACGGAAGCTTTGCCGAACGGGCCGCAGTGATGCAGGCCGCCGGTGCCATGTCGCAGGCGGCGCAAACCCGCGCCGACCGGGCGCTGGCGATGCGCACCCCGCCCGAGGAACTTGACATCGATGCCGCCGAGGCGGAACTATCTCGCCTAATGGGCGGGCAGGTGTATGAACGATAGCCTCTTTAGCGAAGACGCGGTTTCCGTTGCGGATCGGCTTGCAGCCGAGGCGTTGATTGTTGACGTCGACGGGTTCGAAGGCCCGCTGGACGTTTTGCTGACCCTGTCGCGCACGCAAAAAGTGGACCTGCGCAAGATCTCGGTTCTGGCGCTGGCACAGCAATACCTGACCTTTGTCGAAAAAGCGCGGGCGTTGCGGATCGAACTGGCTGCCGACTATCTGGTCATGGCGGCCTGGCTGGCCTTTTTGAAATCGCGCCTGCTGCTGCCGCCGGACCCCGATGATGAGGGGCCGTCGGGTGAGGAACTGGCCGCGCATCTGGCCTTTCAGCTTGAGCGTCTGCAGGCGATGCGCGATGCCGCTGCACGGCTGATGGCGCGCGACCAACTGGGGCGCGACTTTTTCAAACGCGGGCAGGGCGAGGATGTCACCCGCATTCGCACCGTGACCTATTCGGCCACCTTGCTGGACCTGATGCAGGGCTATGCAAGGATCCGCACACGCGACGAATTCCGGCCCTTTGTGATGGACAGGGATGCGGTGTTCACGATGGAACAGGCATTGGAACGCATGCGCCCGTTGATCGGCTTTGCCGGGGCGTGGACCGATATGGAAACCTATCTGCCCGATGGCTGGGATGCCGATCCCGTCCGCAGGCGTTCGGCCACGGCGGCGACGTTCGCGGCCTCGCTGGAACTGGTGAAAGAAGGACATATGGAAATCAAGCAAAGCGAAACCTTTGCCCCGATCCACTTGCGCAAAAGGACCGAAGACCGTGACTGACGCCCCCCAGGAAGATGGCTCTGGCACGCTGTTCGAGGCACCGCCCCTGGCGGAACAGGAGCGCATGGTCGAAGCGGTATTGTTTGCCAGCGCCGAGCCGGTGACAATCGCCGATCTCGAAGCCCGGATGCCCCATGGCAGCAATGCGGCACAGGCCGTTGACCTGCTTAGGAAAAGATACGAGGGGCGCGGTGTTCGCGTGGTCCAGGTTGGCGAGGCCTGGGCAATCCGCACGGCCCCTGACCTGGGCTTCCTGATGCAGAAGGAAACGGTCGAGACCCGCAAGCTGAGCCGCGCCGCAATTGAGACGCTTGCCATCGTTGCCTATCATCAGCCCTGTACACGGGCCGAGATCGAGGAAATCAGGGGCGTGTCAGTGTCCCGCGGAACCATCGATCAGTTGCTGGAAATAGAGTGGATCAGGCTGGGCCGCCGTCGCATGACGCCGGGCCGCCCCGTGACATTCGTCGTAACCCCGCAGTTCCTTGACCATTTCGGGCTGGAAAACGCGCGCGATCTGCCGGGCCTCAAAGAGTTGCGCGCGGCAGGGTTGCTGGAAAACCGTCCGCCTCCGGGGGCGATGCCGATCGGCGAGGGGGCGTCAGGTGAAGACGAGGATGACGAGCAGACAGAACTGTTCGAGGACGAGTGATCGCCCGAACCCTTTCATCCGGGCAAACAGGGCCTTTCTTAGGGTGCGAAATCGGAGATATCCATGAACGCCAACCGGATCATAAACATGATAGTGCGCCATATCATGCGTCGCGTTGTGACGCGTGGCATCGGCGCGGGGTTGGATATGGCAGGCCGGTCGCGTGATGCGGACCGCGCCGCCGGTTCACGGGGCGGCAATGATGCAAAAGACGGTGCGACCAGTCAGAAACTCGACACTCGGCAGGCGCAGCGCATAACCCGGCAGATGCGGCGGTTCATGCGCTTTTGATTTAGCCTACTGCCTTGAAATGCTTGGAAAGTTTCAGGCCTTGCCCCTGATAGTTCGACGCGATTCCGGCGCCGTAAAGCTGCGTTGGCAACTCGGCCATTCGCTCATAGACCAAACGCCCCACGACCTGACCGTGTTCAAGCACAAAGGGCGCCTCGTGGCAGCGCACCTCAAGAACGCCGCGTGATCCGGCTCCGCCCGCATCGGCATGGCCGAAGCCGGGGTCGAAGAAACCGGCGTAATGCACGCGGAATTCGCCGACCATGGCCAGGTAGGGCGCCATTTCAGCGGCGTACATGGGCGGGATATGAACCGCCTCGCGGCTGACAAGAATGTAGAAGGCGCCGGGGTCCAGGATGATGCGCCCGTCTTTTGTGTGCACTTCTTCCCAATATTCCTGCGGGTCATATTCACCGATCCGGTCCAGGTCGATCACCCCGGTATGGGGTTTGGCGCGATAGCCGACAAGATCGGTGTCGGGCAATTGCAGGTCGACCGAAAAACCCAGCCCGTCCTGGATCACCGCCGGTCCATCCACCAGCGGCGAGGCGTTGTGCAGCGCGGTCAGGTCCGCGTCGCTCAGGACCGCCTGGCCTTTGCGGAAACGGATCTGATTCAGCCGCATGCCCGGGCGCACCAGCACCGAAAACGAGCGTGGGCAAATCTCGGCGAATAGCGGACCGGTGTAGCCTGCGGGAACGCGGTCAAACTCGGTGCCGCCATCGGTGATGGTGCGGGTCAGCAAGTCCAGCCGCCCGGTCGAGCTTTTGGCATTGGCCACCGCACTGATGTCCTGTGGCAGCGCCAGAGTCTCCATCAAAGGCACAAGGTACACGCAGCCCTTTTCAAGAACGGCACCGTCGCTGATGTCGATGCGGTGCATCTCGAATTCGGACAGACGTTCGGAAACGGATCGGCCTTCGCCCGCAAGGAAAGAGGCGCGAACGCGGTAAGCAACTGTTCCCAATCGTAAATCAAGACTGGCGGGTTGGACCTGCTCGGTCAGAATATCGGGGGTGGCGGTGATTTCACCGCGGGTAATCATCGCTTCGATTTGCTGGTTTGGGCATACGCCGGTCATTCCGATCCCCCCTGATGCCAAGGCGGGATCAGGCCGGCCTGCCATGAACGTCGGTGTGATTTGGTCGGGCTAGCAGGACTCGAACCTGCGACCTTCCGTCCCCCAGACGGACGCGCTACCAGGCTGCGCCATAGCCCGACGTTGGGGTGTTCATAAAGGTTTTCCCGGCAGGGGCAAGAGCAAAACATTGCCTTTTTTGTTATCCTGCGGGCCGGGGTTCGACGCGGTTCATCCAATCGCGAAGCTCTTTGGCGATGGGGGCGATTTCACGCAAAAGGTCGGCGTCGAATTCGGTTCGGTTCCATGCCAGCGAAGCCACCCCGCCCAGCAGGGGCGCGGCATCCACGGGCGCCGGATCTGGCGATGCGGGCGCATCGGGTTCCGGCTGCGGCGGCGCGGCCGCATCGGCCCGGTTCTCGGGCCGCTGTTGCGGCTCATCCCCCAGATCCATCCCGATCTGCGCCGTCTCGGTGGCGGGTCTTGATGTGAAGGGCACAACCGTGTCGTCCTGCACTACTTCGGTTTCGGCCATCTCGTCCAACCCTTGCGACAGCGAGGCGACATGCGCAACGCCTTGTTCGCGCAGGATTCTCTGGACACCCTTGATGGTTATTCCGTCTTCGTGCAGCAGTTTCTTGATACCGCCCAGCAGGCGCATATCATTGGGGCGGTAATACCGCCTGCCGCCAGCGCGTTTGACCGGTTTGACCTGGTTGAATCGGCTTTCCCAGAATCGCAGCACATGGGCCTGAACACCGAGCCAATCCGCGACCTCGCTGATCGTGCGAAATGCGTCGGGGGATTTGCTCATCTCTGCCTGTTCCCGAACTTACTTGCGGTTCCCGGCGGCGACGCGATCCTTCATCAGGTGCGACGGGCGAAAGGTCAGCACGCGACGCGGCTGAATCGGAACTTCTTCGCCGGTTTTCGGATTGCGACCAATGCGGGCGGTCTTGTCGCGCACGCTGAACGTGCCGAAAGACGAAATCTTGACCTGCTCGCCACGCACAAGCGCGTCGGACATGTGGTTCAGTACGCTTTCGACCAGCTGCGCGCTTTCGTTACGTGACAAGCCGACTTCACGAAAGACGGCCTCGCTCAGATCCATGCGGGTCAGTGTTTTGTCGCCCATGCTTTTCCCCCTGTTGATATCAAAGCATAGGGCGAGGGGAAATTCACTGTCAATATCAATGAATTGCACGCGGCGGTGTAAGCTGGAATGCGCCGGTTACCAGCGCAGGACCACTGCGCCCCAGGCCAGCCCTCCGCCGATCGCCTCGGTGACGATCAGGTCGCCGGGTTTGATCTGGCCACGTTCCTTGCCGACCGACAGCGCCAGTGGGATTGATGCTGCCGACGTGTTGCCGTGATCCTGAACGGTGACGACCACGCGTTCCATCGGCAAACCCATTTTCTTGGCGGTGCCCTGAATGATGCGGATATTGGCCTGGTGCGGCACGATCCAGTTCACATCCGCGCTGTTCAGCCCCGCACGCCCTAACGCGGTCTCGGCAGTTTTTGCCAGCTTTTCAACGGCATGGCGGAAAACCTGGTTGCCTTGCATCCGCAGGTAGCCGGTCGTTTGCGTGGATACGCCACCATCGACATAAAGCAGATCCTTGAACCGCCCGTCAGAGTTCAGGTCGGTTGCCAGGATGCCGCGGTCGTCGGGTGTACCGTTCCCGTCCTGCAGTTCCAGGACCAGCGCACCGGCACCGTCGCCAAACAGGACGCAGGTCGAGCGGTCGCTCCAATCCATGATTCGCGAAAACGTTTCAGCGCCGATCACCAGCACGCGGCGCGCCTGTCCCGAAAGGATCAGCGCATTGGCGTTGCTGAGCGCGAAAACGAATCCGGCGCAGACGGCCTGAACGTCAAAGGCAAAACCCTTGGTCATGCCCAGGCGGGCCTGAACCATGGTCGCGGCCGAAGGGAAGGTAAGGTCGGCGGTCGAGGTCGCCACGATGATTGCGTCGATATCATCGGCCTCTAGCCCCGCATCCTTCAGCGCGGCCCGGGCCGCGTTGGTGGCCAAATCAGAGGTGGTTTCATCGTCAGCGGCGAAATGGCGCCGCTCGATCCCCGAACGGGTTCGAATCCATTCATCCGTTGTATCGAGGGTTTGTTCAAACTCGGAATTCGGGACGACCCGGCTGGGCAAATAGTGTCCGACACCTACAACAACTGAACGGCCTGCCATGTGGGGTTACTGCCTTCTATGTTATTTTTCGGCCTGCGGTGCAGACTGCGCGGCATCTTGTGCAAGCTCGACCGTGGATGCAACCCGTGCCGCCAATTTTTCCGAGAAACCGGATTGTGCCAGGGTAAAGGCCAGTTTGACCGCCGCCGACACGCCGGTCGGGTCCGCGCCGCCATGCGATTTGACGACCGTTCCGTTCAGGCCCAGGAAAACCCCGCCATTCACCCGGCGCGGGTCAATCCGTTTCTTCAGGCGCTGCAACGAAGTGATTGCAAGCACCGATGCAAGGCGCGAGAGGGGCGAGTATTTGAAGGCCTGGCGCAGCAGGTCACCGATAAGGCTGGCGGTTCCTTCGCCGGTCTTGATCGCGACGTTGCCGGTGAAACCGTCCGTGACGATGACATCGGCCTTGTCGCCCGGAATGTCGCTGCCTTCGACGAAACCGACAAAATCGAAATTTGCGGGGTCGGCGAATTCGGCAATCATCCCATGGGCTTCTTTCAGCTCGGGGCGGCCCTTGTGTTCTTCGGTTCCGACATTCAGCAAGCCGATGCGCGGCCGGCTGAGCGCCATGCCGTTGCGCGCGTATGACGCCCCCATCAGCGCATATTGCAACAAATCCTTGGCGTCGGCGCGTACATCCGCGCCCACATCCAGCATCACGTTGAACCCCTGGGGGTTGCGTGACGGCCAGAGGATCGCGATGGCAGGGCGGCTCACGCCCGGCAATTTGCGCAGGCGCATCATCGACAGCGCCATCAGCGCGCCGGTATTGCCGCAGGATACGGCCCCGTGGGCTTCGCCCTTGCGCACGGCCTCAAGGGTGGACCACATCGAGGTCTGCTTGCCGTTGCGCACCACCTGGCTGGGCTTGTCTTCCATCGTGACCACGTCAGGGCAATCACGAAAAACGACGCGCCCATCAAGGACACGCCGTTTGGCAACCAGTTTGCGCAGCACATCTTCCTTGCCGTGCAGAAGAAACCCAATCTCGGGATTCTTCTTGGCCGAAATCGCAATGCCGGAAACAACGACCGCGGGACCGGAATCCCCGCCCATTGCGTCAACCGATATGATGATCTGTCCAGTTTGCGTGGGCTGCGCCGTCATACCTGGGTCTGAGTCCGATCGGGCTTAGGCCGCGTCTTCGTCCAGGTCGATTTCATCGGCCTGTGCGACGACTTCGCGATCGTCATAGTGGCCGCAGGACGCACATACGTGGTGCGGGCGCTTCAGCTCGCCGCAGTTCGGGCATTCGTTCGGGTTTGCAGCAACCAGAGCGTCGTGTGCGCGGCGGTTGTTGCGACGCGACTTGGAAACTTTGTTTTGTTGGACGGCCATGGTCTCAACCTTTGTCTGACTGGGGCCCGCGGATTCGCCGCCGGCCGGGTTTCATTCTTCGTTTTTATCGTGGTGTGACGCGCGTTTAGGGGACCAGCCCCGCGTTGTCCAACCCAAATTCCGTTGAGCGCGCGAAAATACTGCGATTCTCGACATGTTCAAGCGATTTTTCTGACCGCCTGCTATGACAGGAAATCTGCCCTATGTCACTCGTCTTTTTTCAGGCTGTCGCGCAGGGCGGCCAGCCCGGCGAACGGTTTGACATCATCATCGGTCATCGCCTGCTGTC
Organism: Alphaproteobacteria bacterium; assembly: GCA_030427405.1. GTDB lineage: Bacteria > Pseudomonadota > Alphaproteobacteria > Rhodobacterales > Rhodobacteraceae > Ruegeria. Next base: position 143,892 of record JAUHXK010000003.1, read on the forward strand.
CCGGCTCGGTATAGATCGCCTGTTCCAGATGCGCGCCATCCTTGCGCGGATATTGCGGCAGGGCGAGAGACAGGGCCTCGATCATGACTTGCGCGGGGTCGATTTCGGGGCCGAGGGCCTCGGTTTCGTCATCTTCGGGCATTTCGAACTCCGGCTCATCGGGGTCCGACCAGTTGGCTAGAAAGACCCGACGGACCGGGATGTCGATCCGGGTTGTCACCGGGTCCAGCGTGATCACGCAGGGCTGCACCACGGTCGCCCCCAGAACGCCGGACAGCAGCCAGTCACGCTTGGCCTGCGCGCGCAGGTCGCCCGAAAAGCTGAGCTTGCGCAGGCCCTCAAGGCCCAGCTCCTGGCGGATCGCCTCCTGCTGTTGCGCGGTGGGGCGCAATTCGAACCTGGTCGGGGCGTTTTGCGGCAGGTCGCTCACCCGCAGAGGGGATTGATAGGTCATTGGAACCCTTTCCTGTGTTGAACCGGGGCAACGGTTTCTGTAATCGGATAGAAGCCGGACGGTGCCAAGGCAAGAGGGTGAAGATGGTGATGGTAACGAACAAGCTGACCAAAGCGTCAAGGATGTTTGCCTGCGGCGTTGTTTTGGCGGCTGCCTGTGCCTGTACGCCGATCTACAAGAATCACGGCTATATTCCGACGCCGGAAGACCTGGCCGAGGTCAAAGTCGGTGTCGATACGCGCGAAACGGTCATCGAAACCATCGGCGCCCCCAGCTCTTCGGGCGTTCTCAGGGATTCGGGGTTCTATTACGTGTCGTCGCGCGTGCGCCATTATGGCCCCAAACGCCCCAAGGTCGTTTCGCGCGAACTGGTCGCCGTGAGCTTTGATAAGCGTGGCGTGGTCCGCAACATCGAGCGGTTCGGACTGGAAGACGGACTGGTGATCCCGCTGGAGCGGCGCGTGACGGATTCCAGCGTTCAGGACAAAGGCTTCCTGCGTCAGCTGCTGGGCAATATCGGGAACTTCAACCCGGCCAATATCCCGGGCGCCAACTAAGGCGGTTTTCGCGGCGCGGGGCTTCACACGGCGGTCACATTCCCCATGTTAGTCACCGGGCATCGAGTGTCGGTCGGCGACCGTGGAGGGTGTGACCATGGCCAAAGCTATATTGCTGAGCAAGGGGCGGTATCGCGCACGGATCGCGCAATCGGGGCAGGATGTGGCGGCGGCGCAGCAGCTGCGCACCCTGGCCTTTGGGACACCCGCGCTGGATCGTGACGCATTTGATGAGACCTGCGTGCATATCCTGGTCGAGGATGTGCGGGCCCATGGTCGGCTGGTGTGCTGTTTCCGCATGTTGACCATGGGCGATGGCGCCGAGATCGGGCGCAGCTATTCGGCACAGTTTTACGATCTGTCGGCGCTTGAAGGCTTCAGAGGGCGCATGGTCGAGATGGGCCGGTTCTGCATTCATCCCGATTGCGCCGACCCGGATATCCTGCGGGTCGCATGGGGGGCAATGACCGCCTATGTGGACCGCAACCAAGTCGAGATGCTGTTTGGCTGTTCTTCTTTCGCCGGAACCGCAACCGACGATTACCTGGACGCTTTTGCCATGCTCAAGCACCGCCACCTTGCACCAAAGCGCTGGTTGCCGCGGGTCAAGGCACCCGACGTGTTCCGCTTTGCCGCGCGGCTTCGGCGCAGGCCGGATGCCAAGAAGGCGATGCTGCGGATGCCGCCCCTGCTGCGCACCTACCTGATGATGGGGGGGTGGGTCAGCGATCATGCGGTCGTGGATCGGCATATGAATACGCTTCATGTGTTCACGGGGCTGGAAATCGGGTCGATTCCCCCGGCACGAAAACGGCTGCTGCGGGCGGTGGCGGGGTGATATGAGTATTTTCGAAAAGGTGAAGCAGGGGCGTTGACGCCTTGTGCCTGCCGGTTTAGCTGGCGGCATGGCGAGAATTCCATTGTTGCAGATGACCGGCATTTCCCTGACATTCGGGGGTGATCCGGTATTTTCCGAGCTTGATCTGGTGGTGCAGCCCGGCGACCGCGTGGCGCTGGTTGGGCGCAACGGGTCGGGCAAATCGACCTTGATGAAGGTGATGGCTGGGTTGGTCGAGGCTGATCGCGGCGGGCTGGTGGTGCCTCCGGGCAAATCCGTTGGTTATATGGAGCAGGACCCGGGGATGGAGCGGTTCGCGACGTTGGGCGACTATGCCGCCAGCGGTCTGGAGCCCGGAGAGATGTACAAGGTCGAGCGGGCAGGCGAGGGATTGAAGTTTGACCCGTCGCGCCCAGTGGAAACGGCCTCGGGCGGCGAGCGGCGGCGTGCGGCGCTGGCCAAGCTGATGGCCGAGGCACCGGACCTGATGTTGCTGGATGAGCCAACGAACCATTTGGATATTGAAGCGATTGCCTGGCTGGAGCGAGAGCTTGGGTCGACCCGCGCGGCTTATGTTCTGATCTCGCATGACCGGGCATTTTTGCGGGCGCTGACACGGGCGACGCTGTGGATCGACAGGGGCATGGTGCGGCGTCAGGAACAGGGGTTCGAGGCCTTTGAGGCATGGCGCGACAAGGTCTGGGACGAGGAAGATCAGCAGCGTCACAAGCTGAACCGGCTGATCAAGGCCGAAGCCCGATGGGCCGTGGAGGGCATCAGCGCCCGCCGCAAGCGCAACCAGGGCCGGGTGCGCGCCCTGCATGCATTGCGGGCCGAGCGTGCGGCGCAGATTGCCCGGCAGGGTTCGGCGGCCCTGGCGCTGGATTCCGGCCCGAAATCCGGTCGCAAGGTTATCGAGGCGAAGGGCCTGTCCAAGACCTATGGTGACAAGCGGATCGTGCGGAACCTGGACCTTTTGGTTCAGCGCGGGGATCGGGTGGCGTTTGTCGGGCCAAACGGCGTGGGCAAGACCACGCTGCTGAAGATGTTGTTGGGGCAGGAGGCCCCGGATTCGGGAACCGTGACGCTGGGCACCAACCTTGAGATTGCGTTTTTCGATCAGGCCCGTGCGCAGCTGGACCCGGAAATGAGCCTGTGGGACAGCCTGACCGGTGACCCCGAGATGCGGGTGTCGGGCAAGGCGGACCAGGTGATGGTGGGCGGTCAGCCCAAGCATGTGGTTGGTTACCTCAAGGAGTTTCTGTTCGACGATGCGCAGGCAAGAGCGGCTGTTAAGTCATTGTCCGGAGGGGAAAAAGCACGGTTGTTGTTGGCCAAGCTGATGGCGAAGCCATCGAACGTGCTGGTGCTGGATGAACCGACCAACGACCTGGATGTCGAAACGCTGGACCTGTTGCAGGAACTGCTGGGCGATTATGACGGCACCGTTCTTCTGGTCAGTCACGACCGCGATTTCCTGGACCGCATAGCCACCACGACGATTGCGATGGAAGGGGACGGCCGGGCCACGGTTTATGCGGGGGGCTGGTCAGACTATATGTCTCAGCGCGGTCAGGATGATGAGAAAAAACAGGAAAAGACAAAGCCTTCCAGGCCAAAGGTGAAGCAGGAGGCCAAGCCGAAATCGGGATTGTCGTTCTCGGAAAAGCACCGGCTGGAAAAGCTGCCTGCCGAAATGGAACGGCTTTCCGCCGAGATTGCCAAGCTTGAAGAGTTGCTGTCGGACCCGGACCTGTTCGGGCGCGAGCCGGTCAAGTTCAAGAAGGCGACCGAAGCCCTGGTCGAGCGCCAGGAAAAGCTGGCGGCGGCCGAGGATGAATGGCTGATGCTGGAAGAGAAGGCCGAGGCTGGGTGAGTATGAGTTGTACAACTTTGACAGGCCAGGTTGTATATGTTGTACGACACTTGAGCCGTGACTTTGACCCCATTTTGTCAACGGTCGGTTAACCGGTCTGCGTCACCTCGTTCAACCTGAAAACGTGACACTCCGTTCCGCGCAATCTGCGAGGCGGCGGGATGTTAGGTTTTTGGCAGAACAGGGTTATTGACGCGGGCGTATGGGGCGGGCGGGATTGCCGACGACGGTTGCCCGGGTCGGGACGTCTTTGGTGACGACACTGCCTGCGCCGATGATTGCGTCATCGCCGATGGTCACGCCGGGCAGGACGATGGCGCCGCCTCCGATCCAGACGTTATGTCCTATCGTGACCGGCAGGGCGATTTCCAACCCCTGTTGGCGTTCGTCCGGGTCCGCGGCGTGCTGGGCGCAGTATATGTGAACGCCCGGTCCGATCAGGGTGCGGTTTCCGACCCGGATCGAGGCAGTATCCAGGACCGTGCAGCCTGCGTTGAAGTAGACGCCATCGCCGAGATGGATGTTGATGCCATAGGCGCAGTGGAACGGCGCTTCGAGAAAGCACCCCTCGCCGGTGGTTGCAAACAGCGCGTGCAGGTCCGGGGCCATTGCGCCGCGCCTGTCCGGAGGGCAGGTGTTATGCGCGTGAACGGCACGCCGGGCGCGGGCGCGCAGGGCTTCAAGCTCGGCGTCCAGGCAGGAATACCACTGCCCGGACTGCATCTTTTCACGTTCAGACATGCGCGCAGGCTATCGCATCCTCAGGGCACCGTCGATGCGGATGACCTCGCCGTTCAGATAGCCCATTTCGACGATGAACCCGGCCAGCCGCCCGTATTCGCGGGGATCGCCCAGGCGCGCGGGGTTTGGCACATCGGCGGCAAGCTGTTGTTGCACGTCTTCGGGCAGGCCAGCCAGCATCGGGGTCATGAAAATGCCGGGCGCAATGGCCATTACACGGATGCCGGTTGAGGCCAGATCGCGGGCCATTGGCAGGGTCATGCCGACCACGCCGCCCTTGGACGCGGCATAGGCGGCCTGGCCTTTCTGGCCGTCAAAGGCCGCGATCGAGGCGGTGTTGATAATCACGCCGCGCGCACCATCGGGTTCGGGATCGTTCCCGGCCATCTCGGCTGCGGCCAGGCGCGAGACGTTGAAGGTGCCGATCAGGTTGATGTCGATCGTGCGTTGGAACGCGTCCAACGGGTGAGGGCCGTCTTTGCCGACGGTTTTGGCCCCGATGGCGATGCCGGCGCAGTTCACGGCAGCCGTAATCTTGCCCATCCGATCCTTGGCCAGCGCGATGGCCGACGCGACCGAGCCCTCATCCGTGACATCGGTTTGCGCGAAATGACCACCGATCTCAGCGGCGACACTGGCCCCGCGTTCGGCATCGCGGTCAAGGATGGTAACCTGCGCGCCTTGCTCGGCAAAGTGGCGGGCGGTGGCCTCGCCCAGACCCGATGCGCCCCCGGTTATGACTGCTGCGGTGGTGGATAGCTGCATGGCGGGTTCCCTCTGCGTGATATGAACATATGTTCATTTAAATCACGCCCCCCGTCGCTGTCCAGTCGTGAGATGGGGCCGGAAGGGGGAATTCCGGCGAAGTCTGACACGCGGTCAGGCGTGATGAAATGAATACGGGCCCGGAAACCGTCAGAGTTTCCGAGCCCGTTTGGCAGGGGGGCGACTGACCGCCGTGGCGGTTGCGCGCTAACCCAGTTGCACCAGCGCGTGGCGTTTCTTGCCCGCGCTTAGCTTGATCGGCGATGATAGCGCACCTGCGTCGATCATCAGGCCTGCATCGGTCAGCGGCGCGTCGTCCAGCTTGGCGCCGTTTTCGGCGATCAGGCGCTTGGCCTCCTTCCCGGATTTGGCCAGACCGGATTTGACGATCAACTGCACGATCGACATGCCATCGCCCAGTTCTGAGGCGCTGAGGGTCAGGGTCGGAAGGTCTCCGCCCACGCCGCCTTTTTCGAACACTTCGCGCGCTGTGGCTTCGGCTGTAGCAGCGGCTTCGGCCCCGTGCAGCAGGGTGGTCACTTCGTTGGCGAGGCGGATCTTGGCCTCGTTGATCTCGGACCCTTGCAACGCGCCCATGCGGTCGCATTCGTCCACGGGCAGCTCGGTGAAGATCTTCAGGAACCGGCCCACATCGGCGTCGGTGGTGTTGCGCCAGAACTGCCAGAACTCATAGGGCGACAGCATATCGCCGTTCAGCCAGATGGCGCCGCCTTGGCTCTTGCCCATCTTGCGGCCGTCGCTGGTGGTCAGCAGGGGCGTGGTCAGGCCATAGATCTCGTGATCCAGCACGCGGCGGGTCAGGTCGATACCGTTGACGATGTTGCCCCACTGATCTGAACCGCCCATCTGCAGAACACAGCCATAGCGACGGTTCAGCTCAAGGAAGTCATAGGCCTGCAGGATCATGTAGTTGAATTCAAGGAAGCTGAGCGATTGCTCGCGGTCCAACCGCGATTTTACCGACTCGAAGGACAGCATCCGGTTGACCGAGAAATGACGCCCGATATCGCGCAGGAAATCGAGGTAGTTCAGGCTGTCCAGCCATTCGGCATTGTTCAGCATCAGCGCGCCCGTCTCGCTGTCATCATAGGACAGGTATTTCGAGAAGACCTGCTTCATGCCCGCGATATTGGCATCGATCTGTTCGGGGCCCAGCAGGGGGCGTTCATCCGAGCGGAATGACGGATCGCCCACCTTGGTGGTGCCGCCGCCCATCAGGGTGATCGGCTTGTGGCCGGTCTTTTGCAGCCAGCGCAGCACCATGATGTTCATCAGGTGACCCACATGCAGCGACTGTGCAGTGGCGTCATAGCCGATATAAGCCGTCTGCACCCCAGAGATCAGCGCGTCGTCAAGGCCCTGATAATCGGTGCAGTCGGCGAGAAAGCCGCGCTCGATCATCGTGGCGATGAAATCCGATTTGGGGTGGTAGGTCATATCGTGCCCTTTGGGTTGAAGTTGCGGGGCACTGTATAGGCGGCTCACCGGTCGAGGAAAAGGCACGAAATGGACCGGTTGTGCAGCTATGCCCCTGTCGCTGTGCGGTCGTGGCCCCTGGCGGCTTTGGCGTGCCGGGCGGCGGGGGTGTTGATCCCGGGTACCGCCGCCGGAAATTCGAAACGCACGACTTGCGCCGCAGGGGAAATGAGGGGCAATTTGACCCTGCCGCAAAGCAGGAGAATTTACGGGTGGTTCAGAACAATATCCGAACCGGGACAATCCGGGCGCTGGGTGCGATGTCGGGCACGTCGCTGGACGGGGTCGATACTGCGGTTGTCGAAACCGACGGGCACAGGATCATGGGGTTCGGCCCGACCGCCTACCGCGCGTATTCCCCGCAGGAACGCACCATATTGCAGGGCGCGCTTGGGCAGTGGAGCGGCTCGCAGGTGGACGCTGCGCAGGACCTTGTGACCAGAGCCCATGCCGAGGCGCTAAGCGCCTATGAGGATGTGGATCTTGTCGGATTTCACGGCCAGACGCTGGCGCATGAGCCGCGCGGGCGCGGGACGTTGCAGGTTGGGGACGGGGAATGGCTGTCCCAGGCGCTGGGTTTGCCGGTGGTCTGGGATTTCCGCAGCGATGACGTGGCGATGGGGGGCGAGGGCGCGCCCCTGGCCCCGTTCTTTCATTTTGCCTGTGCCAAGTGGATCGGCGCCGATCACCCCGTCTGTTTCCTGAACCTCGGCGGGGTAGGGAACCTGACCTATGTGGACCCGACCTTTGACGGGCCGGAAGAGCCCGGTGCCTTGCTGGCCTTTGATACCGGGCCGGCCAATGCCCCGGTGGATGACCTGATGCAGGCGCGGCTGGGCCTGCCGATGGACCGGGATGGCCGCGTGGCACGCGGCGGGCAGGTCGAGGCCGGAGCGCTGGAGCTGTTTCTGGCTGAGCCGTTTTTTGCCCGGATGCCGCCCAAGTCGCTGGATCGGAACGACTTTTCCGAGATGATCGGCCTGGTCCGCGAACTGGGTGATTCAGATGCTGTGGCGACCCTGACCGCGATGTGTGCCGCCGGGGTGGCGCAGGGGATGGAACATTGCCCGAAGCCCCCGTCGCGGGTTCTTGTCACTGGTGGCGGACGCCGTAACCCGGTGTTGATGCAGATGCTGTCGGTTTCGCTGGATTGCCCGGTCGAGCCGGTCGAAACCGTGGGGCTGGACGGCGATATGCTAGAGGCCCAGGCCTTTGCCTATCTGGCGGTGCGCGTGGCGCGACGCCTGCCGACCTCGTGCCCCGGAACGACCGGCGTCAAGGCTCTGGTCGGGGGTGGCGTGCTCAGCTCGCCGGTTCGAAATGGCACGTAAGACCGGGTGATCAACCGGCCGGGGGGATGTCGAAACCGGGCGCGGCCAGTTCGAACCCTTCGAACAGAAACCCCGGCGACACGGTGCAACTGACCAGCGTATATGCGCCGGTGCTGTGGGCGGCCTGCCAATGGCCGCTGGGCACGATGACCTGCGGCGTGCCCTGGGCCAGGTCGGGGGTCAGCAGGTGCCGCGTGGCCGGGCCCGCATCTGTGGCGCTGGTTGCAAGGACAAGCGGCGCGCCCGCGTGGTAAAGCCAGATCTCGGTCGCGTCGACGCGGTGCCAATGGCTGCGTTCGCCTGCGCAAAGCAGGAAGTAAATGCAGGTGCCCGTCGGGCGGCCGGCATTTCCGGCACGCCAGGTTTCGGCAAACCAGCCGCCTTCGGGGTGACGTCGGAGGTTCAGGCGGTCGATGATCTCTTGCGCGGTCATATGGTCCTGTGATCCTCGGGCTGGAAAGGGTTGGGTGCGATTATGCCGGGGATGGGCCGCATCCGCTATGGCAATCGCGGGAACAGGTCATATGTTTGCCCCATGACCCTGACGATCCCTTTTGACAATTCCTATGCCCGCCTGCCGGATGGCTTTTTTGCCCGCCAGGCCCCCGAGCCGGTGCGTGCGCCGGCACTGATTGCCTTTAATACCGACCTGGCGCGATTGCTGAACATCTCGCCCGGCGAGGCGCAAGAGATGGCGCAGGCCTTTTCCGGCAACCACTTGCCGGAGGGCGCAGACCCGCTGGCGCAGCTGTATTCGGGGCATCAGTTCGGTCACTACAACCCGCAATTGGGCGACGGGCGCGCGGTGCTTTTGGGCGAAACCGTCGGGGCCGACGGGGTTCGGCGCGACATACAGCTCAAGGGATCGGGCCGCACGCCCTTTTCCCGGCAGGGTGACGGGCGAGCGTGGCTGGGACCTGTCCTGCGCGAATACGTGGTTTCCGAGGCGATGCACGGGCTGGGATTACCGACGACGCGCGCATTGGCAGCCGTCGAAACCGGCGAGACGGTTTTGCGCGAAGGTCCGATGCCCGGCGCGGTGCTGACCCGCGTGGCGCAAAGCCATTTGCGTGTGGGGACATTCCAGGTATTCGCGTCTCGGGGCCAGACCGACAGCCTGCGCCGCCTGACCGAATATGCGCTGCATCGGCATTATCCCGAGGCCGACGGTCCGATGGGGCTGCTGCGTGCGGTGCGTGATGCGCAGGCCGCCTTGATCGCGGGCTGGATGAGCGTGGGCTTCATCCACGGGGTGATGAACACAGACAATTGTTCCGTCGCAGGCGAAACCATAGATTACGGCCCCTGTGCGTTCATGGACAGCTATCACCCCAACACAGTCTACAGTTCGATTGACCGGATGGGGCGCTATGCCTATTCGAACCAGCCCGAGATTGCGGTTTGGAATATTGCGCAACTTGCGACCGCGCTGATCCAGCAGATGGATGACAAGGACGCAGCCGTGGAAGAGGCAACCGAAATCGTTCACGCGATGCCGGACCTGATGCAACGTCACTGGCTGGACAGGTTCCGCGCCAAGATCGGGCTGACGAGCGCAGAACAGGACGATTTGCAACTGATCTCGGATTTGCTGGCACGGATGGCGCAGAACCAGGCCGATTTCACCAACACGTTCCGCGCGCTGGGCACGGAAACGGCCCGCGACCAGTTCACCGACCCGCAAGCCTTTGATGCATGGGAAGATGGCTGGAAAGCGCGTCTGCAGCGCGAGGCATCGGCCCTGTCAGTCATGGCGGCGGCGAACCCGGCCTATATCCCGCGCAACCACCGGGTCGAGCAAATGATCCAGGCTGCGGTTCAGGGTGATTTCACCCCGTTTCACAGGTTGAACAAAGTTCTGGCGGCTCCCTATCAGGAACAGGCCGGGTGTTCGGACCTGGCGCGCCCGCCCAGCGAAGCCGAGGTCGTACATGCAACCTTTTGCGGCACATGAGCCAGCAGTCGTTCCAAAGCCGCCGCGCACGGGGTGAACAGGTGCCTGCTTCAGGCGCCCAATGCCGCAATCCTGTTGGTTCAGTTGGGTTCGGGGTTGCCATGGCGCGCACAGGCAACAATTCTGGATCGCGAACAACCCGTGGACCGTTATGACCCAGACGTCGCATCTGCGCATCGCCAGCTACAATATCCAGAAATGTGTCGGGCTGGACTTTCGCCGGCAACCGCAACGCATCCTTCAGGTGCTGGACCGGTTGCAGGCCGATATCGTCGTGTTGCAAGAGGCCGACAAGCGCTTGCCGCCCCGGCCTGCGGCGCTGCCTGCCTTTATGCTGCTTGAGGCCGGGTGGCAGGTCGTCGACCTGGGCGGCGCGGGCAGCCTGGGCTGGCACGGCAACGCCGTGATCTGGCGCGGTGCGGACATCCGGGTTCACGCGGCGGGGCATCACGACTTGCCGGGGTTCGAACCGCGCGGCGCCGTACGGGTCGAATTCGAGACCCGCATCGGCGCGTTGCGGGTCATGGGCATGCATCTGGGCCTGTTGCCAGCGTCGCGCCGTCGCCAGATCACCCATATCCGCCAGGATGGCAGCGGCCTGTCGGATATGCCGACAGTCTGGGCCGGTGATTTCAATGAATGGTCGCGCCAGCCGGTGCTGGACCATCTTGCGCCCGAAATGCGGTTTCTGCCGCCTATGCCCAGCTTTCCGGCGGCGCAACCGCTGGGCGCGCTGGACCGGATTGCGCTGGGCGCAGGTCTCGAAGCGGTTGGCCACGGTGTGCATGACGAACGCCCGGCCCATATCGCCTCGGACCATCTGCCGGTCTGGGCCGACCTGCGCCGCGCCGCATGACAAAGTCGAAATCGGCTGTGGCGCAGTCGGCGCAGACATATTATGACAGAGACCCGAAGAACCGTGGGGGGCATCATGTCGGATACGATCATCGCGCGTTGCGAGGCCAAGGGCCTGCGTATGACCGGCCAGCGCCGGACCATTGCGCAGGTATTGCAGCAAAGCGATGACCACCCCGATGTCGAGGAATTGTACGCCCGTGCGTCCTCGCTCGATTCGGGGATCTCGATTGCCACCGTCTATCGCACCGTCAAACTGTTCGAAGAGGCCGGGATTCTGGAACGCCTTGAATTTGGCGACGGGCGTGCCCGCTATGAAGATGCCGAGCGTGATCACCATGATCACCTGATCGACATGCAGTCTGGCAAGGTAATCGAATTCGTCGACCCCGAGATCGAGGCGCTGCAGGAAAAGATTGCCGCCAAACTGGGATACGAGCTGAAGGGGCATCGGCTGGAGCTGTATGGCGTGCCGCGCAAGCGCGACTGATCCATCAGCAACCGCAATAGGATGCCCCACGGCATTTCATCAATCCGCGTCGGATAGGGCTTGCCAGACAGCAGGGCATGCGGTTTCAGTGCAAATGCAGGCGGGCATTTCAGCCGCCTGGATCAACGGACGCGCATATGAACAACGTAAACGGCATCTTGCTGGTCATCGGTTCGATGGCCGCTTTTACGCTTGAGGACATGTTTATCAAGCACTTGTCGGCAACCGTGCCGACCGGGCAGATCATGGCCGTTCTGGGCCTGTTCTGCGCTATTGTCTTTGTCGCAATGGCCATGGCGACGCGCAAACGCATGTTCGATCCAGCGGCCTGGCGCCCGCTGCCTTTGCTGCGCGCGGGCACCGAGGCAATCGGCGCGCTGAGTTTCGTGACCGCCTTGTCGCTGGTGGATCTGTCTACGGTGGCGGCGGTGTTTCAGGCCATGCCGCTGGTCGTGACGATGGGGGCCGCCCTGTTTCTGCGCGAACAGGTCGGGTGGCGCCGCTGGAGCGCAATCGGCGTCGGCTTCATCGGCGTTCTGATGATCATCCGCCCCGGCCTGGACGGCTTTCGCCCCGAGGCGCTGTTCGTGGTTGCCAGCGTCATTGCCATTGCTGCCCGCGACCTGATCACGCGCCGCCTGGATGTACGGATCGCCTCGGCTGTTGTGGCAATGCAGGCCTATGTGTCGGTGGCGCTGGCCGGGGCCATCCTGATGGCCGTTTCCGCGCAGCCGATCACCCCGATTCAGCCGGGCCAGTTCGGCCCATATATTGGCGCTGTCGCCTTTGGGGTCCTTGGGTATTTCGGCATCGTGACCGCCATGCGGGTGGGCGAGGCCTCGGCCCTGACGCCCTTTCGGTATACGCGCCTTTTGTTCTCGATCCTGGCCGGGATGTGGATGTTCAACGAGCGGCCCGATCACATGACCCTGATCGGGGCCTCGCTGATCATCGGGTCCGGCATGTATACCTTTATTCGCGAACAGCGGCTGGCGCGCAGGCTGGTCGTTGCAACCCCCTGACCGTCACCTGATTGCGCAATCATCGGCCGGTTGGGTCGTACAGCGCCGCGTTTTGAGTGTTAGCGATAACATATACGGTTTACTTTTTGGCGCGTGCTGCTATGAGGCATGCAACCGAATGTATCTGTAGGGGCATCCAACATGAGCACCATCATCGACATCCACGCACGCGAAATCCTGGACAGCCGGGGCAACCCGACCGTCGAAGTCGATGTGATCCTCGAAGACGGAACGATGGGCCGCGCGGCGGTTCCCTCGGGTGCGTCGACCGGTGCTTATGAAGCCGTCGAAAAGCGCGACAACGATTCCGAGCGTTACCTGGGCAAGGGCGTGCTTGAGGCGGTCGCCGCCGTGAATGGCGAAATCGCCGAAGAGCTGGTGGGCTTTGACGCGACCGAGCAGGTCGCGATCGATGCCGCCATGATCGAGCTGGACGGGACCGAGAACAAGGGCCGTCTGGGTGCCAACGCCATCCTGGGTGTGTCGCTGGCTGCGGCCAAGGCTGCCGCGGATTTCACGACCCAGCCACTGTATCGCTATGTGGGCGGAACATCGGCGCGGGTGCTGCCGGTTCCGATGATGAACATCATCAACGGCGGCGAACATGCCGACAACCCGATCGACATTCAGGAATTCATGATCATGCCGGTCGCGGCCAGCAACATCCGCGATGCGGTCCGCATGGGGTCCGAGGTGTTCCACACGCTGAAAAAGGAACTGTCAGCCGCTGGCCTGGCCACCGGAGTGGGCGACGAGGGCGGTTTTGCGCCCAATATCGCCAGCACCCGCGAGGCCCTGGATTTCATCCTGAAATCCATCGAAAAGGCAGGCTACAAGCCGGGTGACGAGATCCACCTGGCGCTGGATTGCGCGGCGACCGAATATTACAAGGACGGCAAATATGTCCTGTCGGGTGAGGGCAAGACCCTGACATCCGAGGAAAACGCGGATTACCTGGCCGCCCTGGTCAACGACTATCCGATCATCTCGATCGAGGACGGCATGTCGGAAGACGACTGGGACGGCTGGAAGGCGATGACCGACGCCATCGGCGACAAGGTGCAACTGGTGGGTGACGACCTGTTCGTGACCAACCCCGCACGCCTTGCAACCGGGATCAAGCGCGGTTGTGCCAACTCGATGCTGGTCAAGGTGAACCAGATCGGGTCGCTGACCGAGACCTTGCGCGCGGTTGATATGGCCCACCGTGCCGGATACACCAACGTGATGTCGCACCGCTCGGGCGAGACCGAGGATGCCACTATCGCAGACCTGGCCGTTGCCACCAATTGCGGGCAGATCAAAACCGGCTCGCTGGCGCGGTCGGACCGGTTGGCCAAGTACAACCAGTTGATCCGTATCGAAGAAAGCCTGGGCGAAATCGCCGAATACGCAGGTCGATCGATCCTTCGCTGAGCGCATTGTTCATGCTATAGTCATCGCCGCGACCAAGGGAACGGCGATGCTTGCCATCATAGAACCGGAAACACCGCAACAGTTTGATGATGTCAGGCAGTTGTGCTGGGAATACAGGGATTTCCTGATCGGGCTGGGCGGAAAAAGCGCGCAGGTCTGTCTGCGTGCCTATCCGCATGACCAGTACGACGCCTTGATGCAAACGCTTGAGACCTATCACGCCCGGCCTGATGGCGGGCTGCGGCTTGCGATATTTCGGGGTGAGCCTGTCGGCTGCGGAATGTTCCAGAAATTCGAACCGGACACCGCAGAAATAAAACGTGTTTTCGTCCGCGAAGCCGCGCGCGGCACCGGGGCGGGCAGGGGTATCATGAATGCCCTGATTCGCGACTGCCGGGACCGTGGCTATGACCGGATTTTGATGGATACCGGCAAGATTCTAACCGCCGCACGCGGGCTGTACAGTTCGCTGGGGTTTGCGCAGCGCGGCCCCTATCAGGAATTTCACAAGAACGCGTTCAACCTGCTGACATATTTCGAGATGGACCTCAGGGAATCTCCGTCGGTCCGACCGGGTCAGCACCCCGCAAATTGAATGCCTATTGAATATGCATAACGCCAGTTATGTGTGAACTAGTTACTAGTCGTCTTGCAGGCCGCCCCGTATCGTAGAGGTATTCAGCAAAAGGGGGATGTCATGCAAAAGCGTATTACCTTGACTGCTATGGCCGCAGTTATCGCGGGTTTCCTGTCAGCCTGTGCGCAGGAAAACACCTATCCGATTTCCGGGGACCCGGTATCGTCGGACGATCCGGTTCAGGAGATGTATAACCCAAGCCTGATCTTCCGGGGCGAGTGGCGCTAAAGCTTCTTGCTCATCAGCATGTAACGCTCGCGCGCCTCGAACCCGGTCCGCAAATACAGTTTCTGCGCGGCCTCGTTGGTTCGGTCGACCTCAAGATGCAGCGCCGTCAAACCGGCACCGGCAAGGGCCTTGGGCAGGTCCAGAAGGACCTCGGTCGCGATGCCACGGCCCCGGATGGCGGGACGAATGTAGATTTCATCGACAAAGGCATCCATGCCGCCGAATTCGACAGACCACCCGAAGGTCAGGATCAGATAGCCCAGCGGCGCCCGCGACGGGCCGATCAGATAGACGCAGCCATGCGGGATACCCTTTAACAAAGGCAACAGGGCGTCGCGCCGCTTGTCACTGTCCTGCGCGATCCCGGCCTCGGTGTGAAACGCCGCGACTAGGCTCATCAGGCGGTCCAGATCATCGGGGCGGGCCAGACGAAGGGAGGCGCTCATAGCCGGGCCAGCCTTTCCGTCAGCAGGTCAAAGAACCCGTCCGCATCCACATCGCCGATGAACAATGCGTTGAGCGGTCGGTCGGTCACGCCCCACCAGTCGGCGACTGTCATGCCCAGTGTCAGTTCAGACCCGGTTTCAATCTCGACATTGACGTGACGGCCCGAGAACAACTCCGGTCGTATCAGATAGGCCGTAACGCAAGGGTCGTGCAGCGGTGCGCCAGAACTGCCGTATTTGTTCTTGTCGAACCGTTCGAAAAAATCGGTCATCTCGGCCACGGCGATGCCGACCTTGCTACCCAATGCGCGAAAGGCGTCGTTGCGCGGTTTCGTCACAAGCGCCTTGTGGGTGACGTCCAGCGGCATCACCACGATGGGAACTCCGGATTTGAACACGGTCTCAGCGGCTTCGGGGTCGACGTAAATGTTGAATTCTGCCGCCGGGGTGATGTTTCCGACCTCGAAATACGCGCCGCCCATCAACACGATTTCCTGAACCCGGTCGACAATGTCGGGCGCTTTGAGGAAGGCGGATGCAATATTGGTCAGCGGGCCCAACGGGCACAGCGTGACGGTTCCGGGATCATGGGCGCGCAGAGTGTCGATGATGAAGTCGACGGCGTGCCCTTCGGTCAACGCCATTTGGGGGGCGGGCAGAACCGGACCATCAAGCCCTGTCTTGCCATGCACATGCTCGGCCGTGATCAGCGGGCGGCTTAGCGGGCGGTCACATCCGGCATGGACCGGCACATCTGTATGACCGGCCAGTTCGCAGACGATGCGCGCATTCTTGGCTGTCAGTTCCAGCGGCACGTTCCCGGCAACAGCCGTAATGCCCAGCACGTCGATCTCGTCGGGGCTGGCTAGCGCCAGCAGGATGGCCACGGCGTCGTCCTGTCCGGGATCGGTGTCGATGATGATCTTGCGCGGTGCCATGAGTGCCTCTTGTCTGTGCGAAGCCGGACACTGGCAAGTGCCGCCAGTCTTGTCCAGTTGTTTCAGGTCCCGCCCGCGGTCTCGACCGGCGGGAGTTTGCCGTTGGCCCGGTGTTCTTCGGTCTTCACCTCGTCCCACAGGGCATCCATCTCGGCCAGATCACTTTGCGCGGGCGTTTTCCCGCGCGCCGCCAACCGGGCCTCGACCTGCTCAAAGCGGCGGGTGAACTTGGCATTGGTGCGGCGCAGGGCGGCCTCGGGCTCGATCCCCAGGTGGCGGCCCAGGTTGACGATGACGAACAGCAGATCGCCGAATTCGTCCTCAAGCGCGTCGGCATCCATGCTGTCGCGCGCCTCTTCCAGTTCAGCGGCTTCTTCGGTGATCTTGGCCAGCACATGGCTGGCATCGGGCCAGTCAAAGCCGACGCGCGCGGCGCGCTTCTGCAGCTTGTGGGCGCGTAGCAGGGCGGGCAGGTTGGCGGCAACGCCGTCCAGTGCGCCTTTTTGTTCCTTGCCTGCGCGTTCGGCGGCTTTGATCGCCTCCCAATCCACGGTTTGCTGCTCGGCCGACTTGTCACGGGATTCGTCGCCAAACACATGCGGATGTCGACTGACCATCTTGTCGGACATGGTGCGCACCACGTCCTGAAAGGTGAAATGCCCAGCCTCGTCAGCCATTTGCGCGTGAAAGACCGATTGGAACAGCAGGTCGCCCAGCTCTCCTTTCAGTTCGTCCCAGGCCTTGCGCTCGATGGCGTCGGCGACCTCATAGGCTTCTTCGATCGTGTAGGGGGCGATGGTGGCGAAATCCTGTTCGATATCCCACGGGCAGCCGGATTGCGGGTCGCGCAGGCGGCGCATGATTTCCAGCAGGCGTTCGATTCCGGCGTCCGGATCATGGATCAGCGTGTTTTCTGCCATTGCGAAGCCCCTTTTTCCGGTGTCTGATGCAGACATCCCGCAGTCCCGATCAGGAGTCCACCCCATATGCCCGTTGTGAACAGAATTGCCGATTTCGCCGCCGACATGGCCCGGTGGCGCCAGCACCTGCATACGATCCCTGAGCTTGAGTTCGAATGTTACGAGACCGCCGCCTTTGTGGCCGAGCGTCTGCGAGAGTTCGGGGTGGATGAACTGCATGAAGGGATTGCCAAGACCGGTATGGTCGCGATCATCAACGGGCAGGGCGAAGGGCCGACCATCGGCCTGCGCGCGGATATGGACGCGTTGCCAATTACCGAGGAAACGGGTGTGGACTACGCCTCGAAGAACCCCGGCAAGATGCATGCCTGCGGTCATGACGGCCATACCACGATGCTGCTGGGGGCTGCGCGCTATCTGGCCGAGACGCGGAATTTCGCGGGCCGCGTGGCGCTGATCTTTCAACCGGCCGAGGAAGAGGGCGGCGGCGCGGGCGTGATGGTCGAAGAGGGCATCATGGAGCGGTTCGGCATCTCTCAGGTCTATGGCATCCATAACACGCCGGGGCGGCCCGAGGGCAGTTTTCAGACCACGCCGGGGCCGATCATGGCGGCGGTCGATACGTTCGAAATTCATGTGCAGGGCGTCGGCGGTCACGGGGCAATGCCGCATGAAACCCGCGACCCGGTCATGGCGGCCTGCGGTATGGCGCAGGCTTTGCAAACCATTGTCAGCCGCAACAATTACGCGCTGGACGACCTTGTCGTGTCGGTCACGCAGATCCATGCCGGGACCGTGAACAATGTCATCCCCGACACCGCCTATCTGAACGGCACGGTGCGCACCTTTGACCCGGCGGTGCAACAGATGGTGCGCGAACGGATGGCGCAGATCGTCGAGGGGCAGGCGGCGTCCTACGGGGTGACGGCGCGGCTGGATTACGAGGTCGGCTATCCCGCAACGATCAACGATCCCGAAAGCACGGCCTTCGCCGCAGAGACCGCGCGCGAGGTTTCCGGGGCCGACCGGGTGACTGACCGGGCCGGGCGCGAAATGGGGGCCGAGGATTTCTCGTACATGTTGCAGGCACGGCCTGGGGCCTATCTGTTCCTGGGCCAGGGCGACGGCGCGGGGCTGCATCATCCCAAATACAACTTCAATGACGAGATCGCCCCCATCGGCGCATCCTTCTTTGCCCGGATCGTCGAAAAGGCACAGCCGGTGGGCTGAGGGCGGGCGCGACAGGATCACAAGGACCAAGACCCAAGACATGGCACTGGAAGATGCAAAGAACCAGGTGGACGAGGCATTCACCAATCCCGACCTCAAGGGGCTGTCTTACGAGAACACCTTTGGCGGGGCGACCTCGTTCCTGCGGCGGCTTTATACCAAGGACCTGAAAGGCGTTGATATTGCCGTGACCGGCGTGCCTTTTGACCAGGCGGTAACCAACCGCCCCGGCACCCGTCTTGGCCCGCGTGCTATCCGCGAGGCCAGCGCCCTGCAATCGCCCGACGCGCCCTATGGCTGGCCCTTTGACGCGCTCAGCGAACTGGCCATCATCGACTATGGGGACATGGCATATGACTATGCGAATATCCCCGCTTTCCCCGACACGCTGACCGATCATATCCGCACGATCCTGAAGGCCGACGTGGCCTCGGTCACGTTGGGGGGCGACCACTATATCAGTTTTCCGATCCTGAAAGCCTATGCCGAGAAATACGGGCCGATGTCGCTGTTGCAATTCGATGCGCATACCGACACCTGGGCCGATGACGACATGAGCCGGGTGGACCACGGAACGATGTTCTACAAGGCGGTGAAATCGGGGATTGTTGACCCCAAACGCTCGGTCCAGGTGGGTATTCGCACCCATAACGAGGATACGTTGGGCGTCAATATCATCGACGCGCGCGAGGTCTATGAATCCGGTCCGGCTGTTGTCGCGCAAAAGATCAAAGGCATTCTGGGTGATCGCCCGGTTTACCTGAGCTTCGACATTGACGGGCTGGACCCGGCCTTTGCCCCCGGCACCGGCACCCCGGTCTGGGGCGGGCTAAGCTCGATCCAGGCGCAGATCATCCTGCGCGACATTGCCGGGATCAATATCAAGGGCGGGGATGTGGTCGAGGTCTCGCCACCCTTCGACACGTCGGGGGCAACGGCCATTGCCGGGGCCCATGTCGCAACCCAGATCATCTGCCTGTTGGGCTGGAACCGGCTGAAATAGACAAAACTGCCCGCGAATGTCGCGGCTTTAACCTTTGGTTAGCCATGTTTTTGCAGGGTACGCGCAGGGAATTTTGACGGGATGGGGTTCTGCACATGACCGAATTCAACCAGCCGATCGGCGGCGATGACCTGGCGCGGTTTTCCGGGCCGAACACGTTCATGCGCTTGCCTCAGGCGTCCTCGCTGGACGGGCTGGATGTGGCGGTGCTGGGTATTCCGATGGATATCGGCACCTCGTGGCGATCGGGAACGCGGTTCGGGCCCAAGCAGATCCGTGCCGAAAGCGCGATGATCCGGCCCTATAACATGGCAACGCTCGCGGCCCCGTTTGACAGCTTGCAGGTTGCTGATATCGGGGACCTGGCGATCAACACGTTTTCCCTGTCGGACAGCCTGTTGATCATCAAGGACAGCTATGACGGCATTCTGGCCCAGGGCGTGACGCCGGTGGCGATGGGGGGTGACCATTCCATCACTCTGCCGATTCTGCGGGCGATGGCCGGAAAACATGGCCCGGTGGCGCTGGTTCACGTCGATGCCCACGCGGACGTCAACGACGAGATGTTCGGCGAGCGCGAGACCCACGGCACCGTGTTTCGCCGCGCCTATGAAGAAGGTCTGATCGTCGCCGACAAGACCTTCCAGATCGGTATTCGCGGGTCCGGCTATGCTGCCAGCGATTTTACCGAGGCGCAGGGCTGGGGCTTTACCCAATTTCCCGCCTGGGACCTGTGGCAGCAGAACCTGACCGAGATCGGATCGCGCATTCGCAAGACCATCGGGGATCATCCTGTCTATGTCACCTATGACATCGACAGTCTTGACCCGGCCTATGCGCCGGGCACGGGCACGCCTGAGATTGGCGGGCTGACCACGCCGCAGGCGCTGCAACTGATCCACGCGCTGCAGGGGATGAACGTTGTGGGATGCGACCTGGTCGAGGTGTCGCCCCCTTATGACCCTTCGGGAAACACGGCCCTGACGGCGGCAAACCTGCTGTTTGAATTGCTGTGCATCCTGCCGGGTGTAACGTCCCGGTAGTCGGGTGCGGGACGCGCGGTTTTCGGGCTTTGGCCGGCTGTCCGTGGCATCCGGGTTGGGTGGGGCATGAAGCTGTTTGCCGTGGTTTTCCTGGTCGGCCTACCGGTTCTTGCCGGGGTCTATGTGCGCGTGGCGCCCTCGGACCCGGCCCGCTGGCATGTCAGCCCGCAAGGCGCAACCCGGGACATGGCGACAGGGGTGGTTCGTGTGGCTGAAACCGGGCCCGACGGGCTTGAGCGGCTGGACCGGATCGCGCGCGGCGCCCCCCGCACGCATGTTCTGGCCGGGTCGGTGGATGAGGGGATGATCACCTATGTCACGCGCAGCAGGGTATTTGGGTTTCCGGACTACACGACCGCCCGGCAGGTCGGCGGCAGCCTGCACATCCATGGCCGGTTAAGATTTGGCCGCGCCGATTTCGGTGTCAACCGCGCCCGCGTCGATGGCTGGCTGAGCCGGTTGCAACCCTGACGACAGGCACCCGTCCTGTACCTCGCGCCACATCGGTACGTTCAGCGACATCTGACACTGGGCCATGAACATGCGCCCGTCGACCTGCAGGCAGATCATTTCGCCCAGTTCCACACGGGTCCCGGATTTGTCGGTGCAATAACAGTCCTGCAGCTTGCCCCCCGGTCCAATCACATCGGCCAGGCCGGGTGCGGCGCAGACTGTCAGAACAAGGATCAAACGTTTCATATCGCAAGACTAGCACAAGCCGGGGCCTTGACCAAAGCCCCCGGATAAGAGACACCGCCCGGATGATCCCCGAAGAACGACTTGAACAGATCACCCAGCGTTTCCAGTATCTCGAAGCCGCCATGGCCGATGGCGCTTCGGGCGGGGATATCGCCGTGCTGGCCAAGGAATATTCCGATCTCAAACCGGTGGTCGACCAGATCACCGAGTGGCGGCATTTGGTGGCCGATCTGGCCGAGGCCCAGGCGATGTTGTCCGACCCGGACATGAAGGAACTGGCCGAAGAAGAGATCCCTGCGCTCAAATCCCGCATCCCCGAGGCTGAACACGCGCTGCAACTTGCGCTGTTGCCCAAGGACGCCGCCGATGCGCGCCCTGCCATGCTGGAGATTCGCCCTGGCACCGGCGGTGACGAGGCCGCGCTGTTCGCCGGTGATCTGCTGCGCATGTATCAGCGTTATGCGGAAAGTCGCGGCTGGCAGTTCGAAATCATCGAGGAACAGGCCTCGGATCTGGGCGGCATCAAAGAGGTCGTGGCCCATATCAAGGGCGACAACGTCTTTGCGCGGATGAAATACGAATCCGGCGTTCACCGGGTGCAGCGTGTGCCCGAAACCGAAAGCGGCGGGCGCATCCATACCTCGGCGGCGACAGTGGCGGTTTTGCCCGAGGCCGAGGATGTCGACATCCAGATCGACGCGGGCGATATCCGCATCGACACCATGCGGTCATCGGGCGCGGGCGGTCAGCACGTCAACACCACAGACTCGGCCGTGCGGATCACGCATCTGCCGACCGGTCTTGTCGTGACCAGTTCCGAGAAATCCCAGCACCGCAACCGCGAGATCGCGATGCAGGTGTTGAAGACAAGGCTTTATGACCTTGAACGTCAACGCATCGACAGTGAACGCTCGGCGGACCGCGCCAGCCAAGTAGGCTCGGGCGACCGCTCGGAACGCATTCGGACCTATAATTTCCCGCAAGGGCGTATGACCGATCACCGCATCAACCTGACGCTCTACAAGCTGGATCAGGTCATGCAGGGCGACCTGGATGACGTCATCGACGCCCTTACCGCCGACGACCAGGCGCGCCTGCTGGCCGAGATGGCGCAATGAACGGCGCGCTGACCGCCGCACAGGCCATGGCGGCCGCGACGGCCCGGCTGCGGGCGGCGGGTGTTGCCGATCCGGCACGGGATGCGCGGTTGCTGCTGGCCCATGCGGCGCGGATCGAAGCCAGCCGCGTCACGCTGATCGCCCCCGAGGACCTGCCGCCCGAAATTGCCGAACGCTATGATCATCTGATTGCGCTGCGGGCCATCCGTGTGCCCGTGTCGCACCTGCTGGGCGAGCGCGAGTTCTATGGGCGCAGGTTTCGCGTCAGCGGCGATGTTCTTGACCCGCGCCCCGAAACCGAGGCGCTGATCGAGGCGGCGCTGAGCGAGCCGTTTGATCATGTTCTGGACCTTGGCGTCGGGTCCGGCTGTATCCTGATTACCTTGCTGGCCGAGCGACGCAGCGCCTCGGGGCTGGGCGTTGACCTGAGCGAGGCGGCCTGCCTTCAGGCCAGCGCCAATGCCGTTCTGCACCAGGTTCAGGACCGTGCGGAAATCGTGCAGTCGGACTGGTTCGGCAATATTGACGGGCTTTTCGACCTGATCGTATCTAACCCGCCCTACATAGCGCGGCACGAGATGGATGCGCTCAGCCCCGAGGTCCGCGAACACGAACCGCGCATGGCGCTGACCGATGAAGGGGACGGGCTGAACGCCTATCGCCGCATCGCGGCATCCGCACCGGATCACCTGGCGCCGGGGGGGCGTATCCTGGTCGAGATCGGCCCGACCCAGGCCCGTGACGTATGCGCGCTTTTCGATGCGGCGGGTCTGGTCAGTACGACGGTTATTCCCGATCTGGATGGCCGGGACAGGGTCGTTGGCGCCAAAATGCCGCGATAAGGTCCGGGCTGAGGCCAAAAAGCGCCGCTTGATGTAAAAAAGCTGAGAAAATACGGATAAACCTCTTGTCTGCGCGGTCAGGACATGTTTACTCAGACTTAGTCGGAGAGGTTGACGCTGGTCCAGCGCGCCCCTGACGCCAAGCCCAAAAAAGTCGATGACGCGTAACGGCACAAGCTTCTGAGCGGCGCAAGGTACGGGTTGATCGACAGCGAATGACAAGGCTGATGTAAAGTAAGATGAGATCATCCAAATCCCGCTCGCGGGCCAAGAACAACCGCAATCGCCCTTCCGGCGGCAACGTCGTAAACCGGGTCTTTGACAGTTCAGGACCCGAAGGCAAGGTGCGCGGAACACCGCAGCAGATCATTGACAAATACAACCAGCTGGCGCGGGACGCGCAGTTGGCCAATGACCGTGTGGCCGCCGAGAACTTTCAGCAGCACGCCGAACATTACCTGCGTCTTCTGAGCGAAGCGCAGCGCGAGATGGAGGCCAAGCGCGAAGAGCAGGAACGCCAGAACCGCGAGCGCCAGGCGGAACGGGACCGTGAGCGCGCCGAACGCCAGGAACGCGAAGCGGCCCGCCAGTCTGACCCTGCCGAGGCGCCACAGCCGGACGTGCTGGATTTCGGCAACGAAGCCGCCGCGCCCGGATCAGGCTTGGTCGAAACCCCTGAAAACCAGGGTGGCGAAGGTGGCGCCGAAGCAGCCGAGCCCCGCAAGGAAAAGGCACCACGTCGCCCCCGGACGCGCAAGCCCAAAGCGGCGGCGGAACCGGCCAAGTCGCCCTCGGGCGATGGTGACGCGCCCGAAGCGGCGGAATAACGCGGCCTTCACAGTTGAATTGAAATCAACCCCGGTGCGCCTGCATCGGGGTTTTTTTATGTGCTTTGCGCGCGGATCGCCCTGTCAGGGCGCAGGCTTGATCTCGCGGGAGAGGGCGCAGAAAGCCTCGAGCGGGATCTGCTCGGCCCGGTCGGTCGGTTTGATTCCGGCGGCGACCAGCCGGTCCTCGATGTCGGGCGCGATACCTTTGAGCGAGGCCCGAAGCATTTTTCGACGCTGGTTGAAGGCCATCGCCACGACGCGGGACAGGGTGGCGGCGTCTGCGGGAAAGCGGGGCTCTGGCAGGGCGGTCAGGTGAACCACGGCGCTGGAGACCTTGGGCGGTGGTGTAAAGGCGCCGGGCGGCAAGGACATGGCGATGCGCGCGTCCGATCTCCACTGTGCGAGAATGGCCAGCCGCCCATAGGCTTTGCTGCCGGGGCGCGCCACGATACGTTCGGCAACTTCGCGCTGGAACATCAGCGTCAGGCTTTGCCAGAAAGGCGGCCAGTCGGGTGGCGTCAGCCAACGCACCAGCAACTCGGTCCCCACGTTATAGGGCAGGTTGGCGGCGATGCGGATCGGGGGTGTCAGATGCGTCAGCGGGTCGATTTCCAGCGCATCACCGTTGATCACCTCAAGCCGACCGGGATAGGCCTCGGCAATTTCGTTCAGGGCCGCGATGCAGCGGTTGTCTTTCTCGACGGCCACAACGCGCCGCGCGCCCTCCGACAGCAATCCGCGTGTCAGACCGCCCGGTCCGGGGCCGATCTCGAGGACATCGCATTCCGTCAGGTCGCCCGCCTGGCGGGCAATCTTGGCGGTCAGGTTGAGGTCCAGCAGAAAGTTCTGGCCCAGAGATTTGCGCGCCGATAGCTGATGAGTCGCTATGACCTCGCGCAGCGGGGGAAGGGTGTCGATTGCGCTCATGACCCGGTTACCATTGCATGAGGGGCAGGGGTTGCGTAGCGGGCATTTTGCCTCCGGCGGGGATATTTTCAGCCAGGTGAAGCATCAGGACGCGCGGGCCATACGGTGCGCCATCTTGAGGGCCTCGATCAGGCTGGTGGCCGAGGCCTGCCCCTGTCCGGCAATGTCCAGCGCGGTGCCGTGATCGGGTGAGGTGCGGATGAAAGGCAGGCCCAGTGTCACGTTCACGCCCCGGTCGAAATCCAGTGTCTTGATCGGGATAAGGGCCTGATCGTGGTACATGGCGATGGCCGCGTCATAGCGGGCGCGGGCCTGTGCGTGGAACATCGTATCTGCCGGGTGCGGGCCTGTCACGGTGTGATCGGCGGGGGCCAGCGACGACAGGAAGGGGGCGATCCAGTCCAGTTCTTCAGTCCCCATTTTGCCGCCTTCGCCCGCATGCGGGTTGAGGCCGGCAACGGCCAGGCGCGGGTGGTCGATGCCGAACCGGGCCCGCAGCCCCTGGGCGGTGATTTCGATCGTTTCGCGCAGCAGATCGGGTGTCAGCGCGGTGGGAACCTGCGACAGGGCGATGTGGATCGTGGCGGGAACGACCCGCAACTGATCGCTGGCCAGCATCATCACAACGCGGTCGCATCCGGCGAGCGCCGCCAGAAACTCGGTATGGCCGGGGAAGGAAAACCCGGCCCCGTCAATCAGCGCCTTTTTGTGGATCGGGCCGGTGCACAGCGCCGAGGCGACCCCGGAGCGGACCAGAGAGACACCCTGTTCGATGGCGTCGATCACCGACGGGGCATTGGTAGGGTCAGGGTGGCCGGGCCGGTTTGGGGCCGGAAAGGGCAGGTGCAACACCGGCAGCGCATCGGCGCAGACGGAATGCGCCTGCGCCGGATCGTCGATGACGGCGGTCGGGACATCGTCGGGAAGGTGGGCTACGTCGCCGATATAGAAAAACGGGCAGGTGTTGCGCAGGCTCTGCCACGCCCGGGCTGCGATTTCCGGTCCGATCCCGGCCGGTTCACCGCAGCTGAGCGCGATTGGGGCTGTCATGGCTCGATGATTGTCGCATCGGCCCGCAGCTGTTCCAGCAGGCTTTCCGAGAAGGCCTGAAGTCTTTGCTGGGTCAACGCGTTGGCCACGTCCACGCGGGTGGTTTCCTCGCCCAGGTCGCGTGTCCGTTTGCACAGCATCAGGAACATCAAGGTCTGGCCGTTGTTCCGGGTCAGGGCGGTCGAGACTTCGCCGGAATCGAGCTTGGCCAGCTCAACCGCCACGTCCTGCGGAATTTCGGATGGTTTGGCGGAGATGCGATCAAGTACCTCGGGGGGCTGGCCCTTGGCAACGCCATAGAGGTCTTCGCACCCATCGACATTTTCGCGCAATTCTGCGGCGGCTTTCAAGGTCTCGGGACTGCGCCCGCCCGCCATGTAATAGACCGCATAGTCGATTTCCGAATAGCGCGGCGTGCCGGTCGAAACCTCGCGCAATCCGCGCATCTGGAACAGGGCGACCGCATTGGGCAGGGACAGCGGCTTGGTGACCTCGCCGTTCTTGAGGCCCAGGATGACCGGTTGCAGTGCGGGCGGAAGGTTGGCGATTGGCAACCAGTCCAGGCGGCCGCCATTTTCGCGGGTGGCGGCGGCCGAGTATTGTGTCGCCGCCGAGGAAAACGCGTCAACCGTTTGCAGTTGGGCGATTTCGTCGGCCAGAGCCTCGGCCTGGGCCAGGGTCTGGGGTGTCACCGGGATGATGACCTCGGACAGCAGAACCTGCAGCCCGCCGCCACCGGCCTGACCCATGGCCCTGTCGATTTCTTCGTCCGTCGGGCGGGCCTGTGATATGAACCGCGCGCTGATATAGTCGCGCCAGG
Organism: Alphaproteobacteria bacterium; assembly: GCA_030427405.1. Taxonomy (GTDB): domain Bacteria; phylum Pseudomonadota; class Alphaproteobacteria; order Rhodobacterales; family Rhodobacteraceae; genus Ruegeria. The sequence continues at coordinate 170,419 of JAUHXK010000003.1, forward strand.
ACATCTGGTTCGCCACGAAGTCGCGCACTGTTTCCTTGTCCACACCGGCATCGCCCAGAAGCTTGATGAATTCTTCGGGGGACAAACGCCCGCGGGCGGCAAATTCGTCAATCCCGACCTGAACATCTTCGGGTGCGGTTTCGATACCGGCTTTCTTCATCTCTTGTTTGCGCAGGCGGTCGTCGATCAGGGCCTGGCGCACTTCGGCCTCGGAACTGCCGGGAATTCCCAGCAGGTCGAGGAATTGCTGGCGCTGTTGCAGTTCGTACCACGTCACGACGTCCTGATTGACGCGCACGGCGGGCGAAAACAGGCTTTGCCCATTGGCCAGGGGCGGGACGAGCGCCACCAACAGGGCGGTCACCGCCGAAAGGATCGTGCGGCGTTGCGGGGGGCGAATAAACCTGGAAAAAACTGATATCAGCTGCATGCTCTTTTGTACTTTTTGCCACCGCCTTCGACGGCGTATCCTGTTAGTGCAACGGTAAAGCCGAATTCTGTCGAAGGCTCAATACTTGATGTTGAGGTATAGCGCCGTCTGATGGACATGTTCACCTGCACACACTCGTTCTCATAGGTAACCCCCAGCCCCAGCCGGATCGGTTCGGATTCGCTCAGATCATACCGCGCGACCGCCTGGGTCAGCCAGTTCTGGTCGATCCGGTAGCGTCCGGTCAACCAGATCTCGGAAATTTCATCGCCCGCATTCTCGGCCGGATCTGCCTCTTGCCAGATATAGCTGCCGGTCAACCGGGTGTCACCCTGGGTCCAGGCGCCGCGAAATTCGGCCTTGGTAAAGCTCAGATCGCCATCCAGCAGCCCGCGTGCGGCCAGCGACAGGCCCTTGTCGGTTTTCAGCTGGCCTGCCAGCAGCAGGTCCGAGGATGTGCCTTGCAGGCCCGATGTCAGTGTGAAATCGGGATCGGCATCGGCGCGGAACACCTGTCCGATCGTGGCCAGCGCCTGCCAGCCGCCGGGCGCGTAACGCGCCCAGTTCAGGCCCATCACCGCGGTGGCGCCATCCTCGCGGCGGTCTTCGGCGGGGAAGCGCGACAGCGACAGCAGGTTGCCCTGATCGAATTCCTGAAAGGTGCTTTCGTCATTGGGCACATCCGTGTCGGATACATGGGTCCATCCGACCTGTGCGATCGGCTCCAGGAACTGGGTGGCCCCGCCTTGTTCGCGGCGCAGCATCGGATAGCGCAACGTCATGGCGGCGCGCGGCGTAGAGCGGGTGATCTGGTTGGGATAGGCGGTGTCGTCGCGGATGTCGAACGTGTCGATCGAGGCGCCAATCTGCGCGTCCGCGCGCAGGCCCGATGCAAATGTCCAGCTGCGCAGCCATTCGGCGTCGAAAGTGGCGCGCGCCACGTCACGGCCGATGCTATCCTCGTTGCTGGTGCGCGTATGCGTGTGGCCCACAAGGCCCAGCCGTACCTCGCCCCCGAGGGCGCCGGGGAAGAACCGCTTTTCGTAATTGATGTCGAACACGCGCGACGGGATTTCGTCCTGGTCTTCGCTGTCGCGCAATGTCTTGTAGTGGATAAAGCTGGTCTTGAAGGCCGTGTCTCGCTTGATCCGCTGCAGGGCGATTTCGCTGCGCAGCCGGTCAAGATCGGGCAGGCCGTAATCGGCCAGATAGGCATCGTCCGAGGCGGTCTGAACGTCGAAGGTCAGTTTGAAATCGTTGCGCAGGTCAAACCAGCCCTCGGCAAACAGGTAGCCCCGGTCCTGATCCGCCTGCACGTCATCGCGGGTAAAGGCGCCTTCGAACTGAATGCGGCCATTTCTGAACGCCTGCCGGTAGCGATACCCAAGCGTCGTCGTCTTGGACGACAGATAGGGGGTCAGCGTCAGGTCCTTGTGATCGCCCAGCTTGAAGAAATACGGAACCTGCACACCCGTTCCCAGCTGCGACGTCGTGCGGATGGAAGGTACAAGGAAACCGGTTGCGCGTTCCAGCGTCGGGTCGGGCAGACGCAGGGCCGGGAAATAAAAGACCGGGAAATCGAGGATGCGGAACTGGGCCCCCTCGAAATACAATTGCCGTTCCAGCTGGTCATGGGTGACCTTGCGCGCCCGGATCTGCCATAGCGGCGGTTTGCCGTTGGCGCAGACATGGCACGAAGTCGCCGAGACCTTGCTGAATTGCGTATACCGCCCGGTCGAGCGGGTGGCCTGAACCGAGGCGATCTGGACCTGCTGATCGAAAACCAGCCGGGCGCCGCTGAGCAGCCCGTTCTGAAATCCACCGTCCAGTTGCGCAGAATCGGCCAGCACGGTCGACCGGCCGCCCTGGTCGATACGGATCGGGCCGTCCAGTGTTAGCTCGCCGGTTTCGCGGTCATAGGTGATGCGGCGGGCCGTCAGTTTGACGTCGCCCTGGAAGGCTTCGACATTGCCCTCGGCGATCAACTTTCGGTCCGGGGTGATAAAGATCTTGTCTGCCACCAGTAGGGCGGGCTGATCCTGCTGCTCAGCCGACCCTTCGACCGGTTGCTGGATCGGACCGGGCTGCGGCCCGGTCTGGGATGCGGCCGAAACCGGCAGGCACAGAACAAGCGCCGTCGAGACGAGTAAGGGAAACAAGGATCGCATCAGCCATCCTCCGCATGCAGCAGCAGGCCAAGCGCAAGCAAGATCGCCGCAAAGGGCGGGGCCCAGGCGGCGACATAGATCGGCAGCTGTCCGTTCTCACCAAGGATCTGTGCAAAGTTGCGCACGAAATAGATGACGAAACCCAGAAGGACCGCGGTCAGAACCGCGATACCGGTGCCACCGAACCGGACGTGGCGCATGGTGAAGGCAGCGCCGATCAGGACCATCGAGACCAGGAAGAAGGGGCGTGCCAGTTGCACCTGAAGCCAGACTTCGTATTGCTTGGTCGAAAAACCGGCTTCGCGCAGGTCCCGTATCAGCTGGGGCAAGTCATAGACGGACACCGAATCTTGTTGTCCGAGCGTATCCAGTATCCGCTCACGCGTCAGCGTTGTCGGCAGTTTCAGGACCTCGTGCTCGACCGCGCTGGCCTCGGGCGGGGTATCTTGCTCCAGCGGCCAGACCTTGGCGTTGTAAAGCGCCCAATTTCCATTTTCCAACTGCGCCCGCTCGGCCTGGATCTGCTCGGTTGGCATGCCTTCGGGCGAAAAGGTGATGATGGTGACGTCGCGCAGCCCGAAATTATCGTCGGTGCTTGTGCCGTTTGCGTGGATAACGGCCTGACCGGTTGGCGAGCCCTGGCGCAACCACAGCCCCTCGCGGCTGATCGACAGGGTCGAGTTGCCGTTGTTGCGATAGCCGTCAGCCAGGCGCTGGAACTCTTCCGAGGTGGCCGCCGAAATCGGGTTGAGCAGCGCAACCGCAAGCGCACCGATGACAAGGGCCAGCAGAACCGGCGCGACCAGCGCCCGGATGCCGGACCGGCCGATCGCCCGGGTCACCACCAGCTCAGAGCTGCGGGCCAGCCCGATGAACAGGGCGATGGTGGCAAGGATCATCAGCAGCGGCAGCATCTCGCTGATGGCGGCCGGCGTGTTCAGGAGCGTCAGCTGCAACAGCTGGCCAAAGGACAGGTCCACGTCTTCGAACCGACGCACCTGCTCGATCAGGTCGATCAGGATCATCAGCGTCAGAAAGATGCCGCCGATCACCACAAAGCTCTGCAGGAACCTGCGGGCGAAATACCGGTCCAGGATCACCGCGCCGCCCCCGGCTTGCCGCGCAAGGGCGGGGTCAGGTCAGAATCGCTCTGGCTTTTTGTGATGCGCGACGGCTTATGCCTGCCCTGTGGTGCCAAGTCTTCTCCCCCGAGCCTGCCGGTTATTTTCGCGCGACCTTAATGCAATTGCGTGGCGGGGAAAACTGCTATCTGGTCAAGATCGGCAGGCCGCGTTAGGTCTTGGGAAAGCGCAATTCAGGAGCAAGCGATGAGCAGTCTGGTATCGATCCGTTTTCAGGCCTTTGATCTGGAAGAAATGGCCCAGGCCGAAGGCCGTGTCGTGATCATCATTCCCGCCGAGGGCAAGATGGGCCCCGCTGCACGGCGGGCCAACAGGCTGACGCGCGGCGCCGTGGCGCGGTTGGTCGAAAGCGACCGATTTGCCAAGGTCAAACCGGGCGATGTCGTCTCGCTGGCCTGGCCCGCCGGAATGGCGGCCGAGGCGCTTGATGTCCTGGTCCTGCCGCGCCGTCCCGATACGGATGAGGCCCGCAAGGCCGGCGCCGCGATCGCCAAATGCGCCGCGGGCAAGCCGGTTCTGGTGATGGCGGCCAACCAGGTCCGGACCGAAGATCTGGCCATGGGCATTGCGCTGCGCAGCTATGACTTTGATGCGCACAAGACCAAGGAATCGGACGCGCCCGGCGGTGTCGTCATCGCCCATTCCAAACATGCCGAGGTCGAGGCCGAGTTTGCCCCGCTTTATGCGGTGGCCGATGGCGTGCGCATGACGCGGGACTTGACCAACGAGCCTGCCAATGTGCTGACAACGACCGCATTCGCCGATCGTCTGGCCGAGATGGAATCGCTGGGTCTGACCGTCGAGGTGCTGGACGAGGACAAGCTGGCCGAACTGGGCATGCGCACCTTGCTGAGCGTCGGCCAGGGGTCGGACAGCCCGTCAAAGGTGGTGGTCATGCACTGGAATGGCGGCGACAAGGACGACGCGCCGCTGGCGCTGGTCGGCAAGGGCGTTGTCTTTGATACGGGTGGCATATCGCTGAAGCCTGCCGCGGGCATGGAAGACATGACCATGGATATGGGCGGCGCGGGTGTCGTTGCAGGCACCATGCGGGCGCTGGCCAAACGCAAGGCACGGGCCAACGTGGTGGGGCTGGTCGGCCTGGTCGAGAACATGCCGTCGGGCAATGCCACGCGGCCGGGCGATGTGGTCCGCTCGATGAAGGGGGACACGGTTGAAATCATCAATACGGATGCCGAGGGGCGGTTGGTTCTGTGTGACGTGATGTGGTACGCGCAGGAACGCTTTAACCCCGTCGGCATGGTTGATCTGGCCACGCTGACCGGCGCGGTGATCATCGGGCTGGGGCACGAGAATGCCGGTGTCTTTTCCAACAACGATACGTTCTGTGATGCCTTCCTAAAGGCCGCCCGGGCCGAGGACGAGGGCGCATGGCGTCTGCCGCTGGGCAAGAAATATGACGACATGCTGAAATCGCGGATTGCCGATATGAAGAATGTCGGCGGACGGCCTGCGGGCTCGATCACGGCGGCGCAATTCCTGCAACGGTTCGTCAAGGACGGCACGCCGTGGATTCACCTGGACATCGCTGGGGTGGCCTCGGTCGCGGCCGAGACATCCTATGCGCCCAAGGGGGCGACCGGGTGGGGCGTGCGTGCGCTGAGCCGGTTTGTGGCGGATAATTTCGAGTAGGTTTCGTGGGCGCCGTCTATTTCTATCATCTGACCCGGCAGCCGTTGGAACGGACATTGCCGGTGCTGCTGGACAAGGCCCGGCAGGCCGGGTGGCGCATCGCGGTGCGCGGAACCGACGCGGCGCGGCTGGACTGGCTGGATGAAAGACTGTGGTTGGAGCCGGCAGAAGAATTTCTGCCGCATGGCTGCTCTGGAGGACCCCATGACGCCGATCAGCCCATCTTGCTGACCACGGGGGCTGCGGCCAACAGCCCGGCCTGTGTCATGGCGATTGACGGCGCGCCCGTTGACCCGGACGAGGTGGCGGGGCTGGAACGCGTCTGTATCCTGTTTGACGGCAACGATGACGCGGCCGTTCAACAGGCTCGTGGCCAGTGGAAGGCGCTGACCGGCGCCGGGTGCGCGGCGCAATACTGGTCCGAGGAAAGCGGGCGTTGGGAAAAGAAAGCCGAGGCATGAGCCGCGGCAATGTACAAATTCAGGAGTTTTCGGAATGGAAATGAAGCCTTTGGGCCGAACGGGGATCATGGTGTCGGACCTGTGTCTTGGAACCATGACCTTTGGAACGCAGACCACGCAGGAAGACGGGCATCGCCAGATCGAGATGGCGCTGGAGGCGGGGATCAACTTCCTCGACGCTGCCGAGATGTATCCGGTCAACCCGATCTCGAAAGAGACCGTAGGGCGTACCGAAGAGATCTTGGGAAACTGGAATGCGGCCAACCCGTCGCGGCGGGGTGACTATGTTCTGGCGACCAAGCATTCGGGGGCAGGGTTTGCCCATGCCCGTGACGGGGCCCCGATCTCGGCGCAGACAATCCCGCAGGCCATCGAGGGGTCGCTGAAGCGGTTGCAGACGGAATATATCGATCTGTACCAGTTCCACTGGCCCAACCGCGGAAGCTATATGTTCCGTCAGAACTGGGATTACGCGCCTTCGGGCGACAATACGCAGGATGTTCTGGACAATATGCAGGCCTGTCTTGAGGCGCTGTCCGTGCAGGTGGACAAGGGCAACATCCGCGCGTTCGGCCTGTCGAACGAAAGCGCCTGGGGCACCGCGCAATGGCTTAGGCTGGCGGAGCAAACCGGCGGCCCCCGCGTGGCGTCGGTTCAGAACGAGTATTCGTTGCTGTGCCGCCTTTACGATACCGACATGGCCGAGCTGAGCATGCATGAAGATGTGGGCCTGCTGGCGTTTTCGCCATTGGCGGCGGGTTTCCTGACCGGGAAATACCAGGATGGTGCCGTGCCGGGGGCTTCGCGCATGTCGATCGTGCCACAAATGGGCGGGCGGAATACGGATCGGACATACCAGGCGGTTGCGGCCTATCTGGATATCGCCGAACGCCACGGCCTGGACCCGGTCCACATGGCGCTTGCGTGGTGCCAGGCGCGGCCTTTCATGTTGTCGGCCATATTCGGGGCGACCACGGTGGCGCAGCTGGAACATATCCTGGCGGGCAAGGATATTGTCCTGTCCGAGGCGGTGATGACCGAGATCGCGGCCGCGCATCGCGCCCATCCGATGCCGTATTGATGTGGCCAAGGGGCGAAGGGGGCGCTGCCCCCGACGCCTGCGGCGTCTCCCCCGGGATATTTTGGGCCAGATGAAGCGGGATTCCGTCAGTGATGGGTGGGGTGGGCGCGTTCCTGCCTGAGGTCGCGCGCCGAAAGCCCGTGGGCGGTGCGGAAGGCGCGGGCAAAGCTGGATTGCGATCCGAAGCCTGTGGCCAGCGCAACATCCATCAGCGGCATGTCCGTATCGGTCACCAGGCGGCGCGCCTCGGCCAGGCGCAGCTGCAGGTAGTGGTCCTGAGGGGTGGTGTCGAGACGCAGCCGGAATTGCTGTTGCAGGGTGCGCGGGCTGGTGCCCAGCGTATCGGCGATTTGGGCCAGTGGCAGCGGGTCGTCCAGTGCGGCCTGCATCAAAGCATTGGCTCTGGCGGTCAGCGCAGTATGACGGTGCGGGGCGCCGGTGCGGCTTTGCGGTTTGCCGGGATCAGGCGCGCCGTCATAGAGGAACAGGCCCGAGACGCGGGCGGCAAACCCCGCCCCGTGACGGGCTGCGATGATGTGCAGCATCATATCGACTGCGGGGATCGCGCCGCCTGAGGTCAGGCGGCGGTCGGAAACCGTGAAACGGTCGGGGCGGACATCGACATCGGGAAAGCGGGCGGCGAAGTTTTCGAGGTCTTCCCAATGGGTTGTGGCAGGGTGGCTGTCCAGCAACCCGGCCTCGGCCAGCAACCAGGGGCCGCCGTCGATCCCGGCGAGGGTGGCGCCGGTGGCCGCAATGCGGCGCAGCCCGGCCAGCAGGCTGGGCGTGGCGTGTCGGGCCAGTTGGAACCCGGCGACGACGATCAGCAGGTCGCAGGTTTGCAACCGGGCCAGCGGCATGCCCGGCACCTGCAAGGCGCTGGTCAGCACGGCCGGATCGGCCGTCGCGGTGATATAGTCCCAGTCAAAGGCCGGGCGGTCGGCCAGGCGGTTGGCCGCGCGCATCGGATCGACCGCAGAGGCGAAGCTGAGCGTATTGCAGTCATCCAGCACCAGCACAGCGGTTTTCAGGGCACGGTGTTCGGGCTGCAATATGTTTTTTGCGGATTGCATCAAGTTCGATTCGCATTTTGCCAAGTTGTCCGACTAAGGCTGCGCCAGAGTCGGGTCGAAACGCAAACCGATATCGGGGGACAAGCCTGGGGAAAACAGGCCGCGAAACCGGGTATAACTTGGGGAAAACACGATGCCTCTGGAAATGAACCGCGACGTTTTCATCACCTGCGCCGTGACCGGCTCGGGGGGGACGCAGGACCGCAGCCCGCATGTGCCGCGCTCGCCCGCGCAGATTGCCGAGAGTGCGATTGCCGCGGCCAAGGCGGGGGCGGCGGTGGTGCATTGCCATGTGCGTGACCCCGAGACCGGGGTGCCGAGTCGCCGGCTGGACCTGTACCGGGAGGTTACGGACCGGATTCGGGACGCGGATGTGGACGTGGTTCTGAACCTGACGGCGGGCATGGGGGGCGACATCGTGTTCGGTGGTGTTGAAAGCCCGTTTCCGGTGAACGCGGCCGGGACCGACATGGTCGGCGCGAGCGAACGGGTGGCGCATATTGTCGAATGCCTGCCCGAGATCTGTACATTGGATTGCGGCACCATGAATTTTGCCGAGGCAGATTACGTGATGACCAACACGCCCGGTGCATTGCGGGCGATGGGGCAGATGATGACCGATCTGGGGGTGAAGCCCGAGATCGAAGCCTTTGACACCGGCCACCTTTGGTTTGCCAAGCAATTGGTGAAAGAAGGCATATTGGAGCCCGACGCCCTGGTGCAGCTTTGCATGGGTGTTCCCTGGGGCGCGCCGGATGATCTGAATACCTTTTTGGCGATGGCGAACAATGTTCCTGAGGATTGGACCTTTAGCGCCTTTGCCCTTGGGCGCCACCAGATGGCATTTGTGGCGGCATCGGTGCTGGCGGGGGGGAATGTGCGTGTCGGACTGGAGGATAACCTGTGGTTGGACAAGGGTGTGCTGGCCGAGAACTGGCAGTTGGTCGAGCGCGCGGGCAGTATCATCGAAAACATGGGTGCGCGCGTGATTGGACCGCAGGAGGTGCGCGAGAAGCTGCGTCTGGTGAAGCGGGCTCCGGTGTCGAAGGGATGATTGGTGGAGCCTTGGGGGCCAGCCCCCAAACCCCCGGAGTATTTTGCAAAAAGATGAAGCAAGGGGGACGGCGCGGTTTTTCGGGCCCCATCTGGCAGGAGATTAGACGATGAAGACAGCAGCAATCATTGGCGGCGGGGTGATCGGTGGCGGCTGGGCTGCCAGGTTCCTTTTGAATGGCTGGGATGTGCGGGTTTTTGACCCTGATCCCGAGGCTGAACGCAAGATCGGAGAGGTTCTGGACAATGCGCGGCGTGCGTTGCCCGGTCTGAGTGATGTACCTTTGCCGCCCGAGGGCAGGCTGAGTTTCCATGGCGACATGGGGGAGGCTGTTCGCGGTGCGGCATGGATTCAGGAGAGCGTTCCCGAGCGGTTGGAGCTGAAACGCAAGGTCTATGCAGGGGTGCAGGCGGCGTGTGATCCGGACGCGATCATCGGGTCATCGACCAGCGGGTTCAAGCCGTCCGAGTTGCAGGACGGTGCGTTGCGCGCGGGGCAGATCGTGGTGACCCATCCGTTCAACCCGGTCTATCTGCTGCCCCTGGTCGAGTTGGTGCCGACGCAGGCGAACGCGCCCGAGTTGGTGGCGCGGGCGCGGGAGGTTTTGACGTCGGTCGGGTTCTTTCCGCTGCAGGTCAGGAAAGAGATCGATGCCCATATTGCCGACCGGTTCCTCGAGGCCGTATGGCGCGAGGCGTTGTGGCTGGTCAAGGACGGGATCGCCACGACCGAGGAGGTCGACGAGGCGATCCGTATGGGTTTTGGTATCCGCTGGGCGCAGATGGGGCTGTTCGAGACCTATCGCGTGGCCGGTGGCGAGGCCGGAATGCGGCATTTCATGGCGCAGTTCGGCCCGGCGCTGAAGTGGCCGTGGACCAAGCTGATGGATGTGCCCGAGTTTACCGACGAGTTGGTCGACTTGATCGCCGACCAGTCGGACGCGCAGTCCGGGATGCATTCGATCCGCGACCTGGAGCGCATTCGGGACAATAACCTTGTCGGCATGATGCGGGCGCTCAAGGCGCAGAACTATGGCGCAGGGGCGGTGCTAAACCAGCATGATGAACGTCTGAAACCCGGCGCGTTGCCGACGCTGGACCAGGCAGATCTGCGCCAGCCGATCCTGACGCTGGCCCGTGCCGTTCCGTTGGACTGGACCGATTACAACGGTCACATGAACGAGGCGAAATACCTTGAGGCTTTTGCGGCGGCGACCGACCGGTTCATGGAAATCATCGGCTGCGATATGGAATATATCGCCACGGGCGGCAGCTATTTCACCGCCGAGAACCATATTCGTTACCTGAATGAGGTTCATGCCGGTGCCAGGATCGAGATCCGGACCCAGATGCTGTTGGGGCAGGGCAAGAAGCTGCACGTGTTTCACAGTATGTATTCCGGCGATGTGCTGTTGGCGACGGGCGAGAGCTTTTTGCTGCATGTCAGCCTTGAAACGCGCCGCCCCAGTGCGCCGTCCCCCCAGATCGAGGCCGCGATGGCGCGGGTCACCGAGGCGCAGAGTGATTTGCCATATCCGGACGGGGCGGGCGCTGCGATCCGCATGCCGTCATGACAGGGCGGGTTCTGATAACGGCCGGGGCCTTGGGGGTTGGGCGTGCCATGGCCGAGGCCTTTGATGCGGCCGGAGCCCAGGTCTGGGTTGCGGATGTTGACGCCAAGGCGCTGGCCGAATGTCCGGCGCAGTGGCGCAGGTCCGTGGTCGACGTGACGGACGAGGCTGCGGTGGCAGACCTGTTTCAACAGCTTGAATCCGATTGGGGCGGGCTGGATGCCTTGTGCGCAAACGCGGGCATTGCGGGGCCAACTGCGGCGGTTGAGGATGTGTGCGTAAATGACTGGAAAGACTGCATTGCTGTCAATCTTGAAGGCGCCTTCCTTTGTGCGAAACATGCGGTTCCCCTTTTCAAGAGGCAGGCGAGCGGCGCGATCGTTATCACCTCGTCCACGGCCGGTCAGTACGGGTATCCGAACCGGGCGCCTTATGCGGCTGCAAAATGGGGCGTGATCGGGTTGGGCAAGACCCTGGCGATGGAGCTGGGGCCGCACGGGATACGGTGCAATATTATCTGCCCCGGTGCCGTAGAGGGCGCGCGCATGGAAGGCGTGTTGCAACGCGAGGCGCAGGCCAAGGGTATGACCCGTGACCAGGTCTATGATGGCTATGCGTCGGGCACGTCGATGGGCCGATTTGTCGAGGGGCGCGACATCGCGAATATGGCGGTCTTCCTGGCCTCGGACGCGGCGCGGCTTGTGTCGGGGCAGGTGATCGCGGTCGATGGGCACACGGTCAATCCCGACCCCAAGCTCTGAGCGCCGGTAGGCGCTTGGGCCAAGTCGCCGGTATTACCCTTGATTGGGGCCGCGAATCTGCCGGATCGTACGGCGCACGGCCAGCCAGTCCTGGGCTTGCCGGGCCTCGCCTGCTGCTTCGCATTCGCGCATTTTCCGGGCCGCCTCGGCCTCGGCCTGGTCACCATGGACCGAGTACAGGGCGCGTGCATATTCGGCGGTTTTGAGTGCATCCATTGGTTTCATCCTCCGTTCATGGTCGGATCGTCCGAATGTTCGTGCAGGATGATTATACAGCGAGATCGCCAAAATGACAGCTTTCGAGGCCAAAGCGGTCACATCTCGGCATCGGTGATGGCCGCACGCAATTGCTGCAGATGCGCGGGAAAATGCCTGGCCGTCATGTCCGCCTGGCGCACCAGCGTGTCGAAATGCCGACTGAACAGCTCGATCCGGTCCCGGTCGCGAAAGGCCATATAGTGACTTCCGGCATAGAAAACGCACAGCAACGGGCCAAAGATCGTCATCGGCGCGCAATAAAGCCGTTTGGCATCGTACAGGTATATCCGCAGACGGGGATAAAGCTGATCGCACAGGTCCAAAAGGTGATCAATCTGGTTCAGCCGAACCTGTCTGTCCAGCCCCTCGTAATAGCCCGAGGCATGGGCAAAGCTGTCGATTTCATACAGGGGCATGGCGATTTCATAATCGGACTGGGCGCTGCGCATCCAGGTCAGCCGATCTGCCGATGCCCCGATCGCCTGGTCTGCGGTCCGGCCCAGATGCGGCGCATATTCCCATTCCAGGACGGCGCGGGTTTTCAACATGTCGGGCAGGGCCGCAGGAACATAGCGGATCTTGTACCCTGCGGCCTGTTGGTGCCATTCGAAAATGCGTTCATCGACAAGGGCGCGGGGGGCTTCGGTCATAGTAAGGGAACTGGCCAGCAACTCGGCCGCGCTTTCGGGCCTGTCCGACAGGCTGAGCAGCCAGTCGGCCGACACCCCAAGGGCCGATGCGCAACTGCCGACGACATGGGCGTTGGGCAACCGGGCCCCGTCATCGCTCAGCAGCTGCGAAACCGTGGACCGGTCGACCCCGATCATCCGGGCCAGGGCGCTTTGACTGATGCTGCGGTCTTGCATTGCGCGCGCCAGACGCAGCCGGAACTGCGCAGCGCGGTCTCGTTTGTCCAGTTTTTCCTGCATGTGGTGGTAAATATCACAGATGTAGAATTTTGTTAATCATTTACCGAATGTCCCCCTGTGCCGTTCGAAAGTAACTGTCGGGAAACAAAAACGAATATGGGGTTCGGAATGGAGACGCGACACAGGTCTGTCGTGAAGGCCGTCATATGGAATGCAATGGGGCTTGCCGTGATGGCGCTTGTCGGGCGTATCGCCACGGGATCGGCGGCGATGGGCGGGATGCTGGCTGTGGTCAATACCGGCATCGGGCTGACGATGTACGTGATCTATGAACGTATCTGGGCCGGTATCTCGTGGGGGCGCAATGGCTGATCGCGTGCGTATGCCCGACACGCCCGAATGGGGCACTTTTGCCCTGATCATTGGCTGCTATGTCGCCTGGTTGGTCGTGATCCACTGGGGCGCAGACTGGTCGGTCGGGGCTGCAATCCCGGCCATGGCCTTCGTTGCGGCATTGCATTCCTCGCTGACGCATGAAGCGCTGCACGGGCACCCGTTCCGGGCCAAATGGCTGAACGAAGCTCTGGTTGCGTTGCCGCTGACGCTGTTCATTCCCTATAACCGGTTTCGCGATCTGCATCTTGCGCATCACATGGATGCGACTCTGACCGATCCCTATGACGACCCGGAATCCAACTATCTTGATCCGGCCGTGTTTCAGGCGCTGCCGGGGTGGCAGAGGCACGTTCTGTCGGCCAATAACACATTGCTGGGGCGGATGGTTCTGGGGCCGGCGATCGGGCAGGTGGCTTTCCTGCGTGATGAGTGGCGGGGGCTGCGGCGTGGCGAGCGCGCCATATTGATGGCATGGGTGTTGCATCTTCCTGCGGTTGGGGTCGTTTTGTGGATCGTGGCACAGTCGCCGATGCCGATCTGGGCCTTTGTCATCTCGGCTTATTCGGGTCTGGGACTGGTCAAGATCCGCACCTTTCTGGAACATCGCGCCCATGAAAAATCCCGCGCAAGAACCGTCATCGTCGAAGATCGCGGGATTCTGGCTTTTCTGTTTCTCAACAATAACCTGCACGTCGTTCACCACATGAACCCATCGGCCCCGTGGTACCGTTTGCCCGGGCTGTACCGGGCCGACAGGGACAGGTATCTGGCCCGCAACGAGGCCTATGTCTATCGCTCGTATGCCGAAGTATTTCGCCGATACTTCTGGCGGGCCAAGGACCCTGTCGCGCATCCGCTCTGGCCAAAGCCCTGAATTGCAGACAAAAGGGAGCCCATGAGCTTGTGGATTCCCGTCACTCTGGCTGCTGCGTCCTTTCAGACAGTCCGTTTCATGCTGCAAAAATCCCTGAGCAGCGTCAGGCTGACCGCATCCGGGGCGACCTTTGCCCGGTTTGCCTATTCGGCACCGCTGGCCGTCGCGGCGCTGTGTGCGGTTCTATTGCTGGGCGATCGGGACCTTCCGCAGATGAACATGCTGTTTGGCGTGTTCGTCGTGGTTGGCGGCATCGCGCAGATACTGGCAACGATCTGTGTCGTAGCCCTGTTCAAACAGCGCAATTTTGCCGTGGGGATCACTTTCGCCAAGACCGAGGTGATCCAGACGGCGCTTGTCGGGTTCGTGGTGCTGGGCGACACGATATCGGGTGGGGCATTGTTTGCGATCGGGCTTGGGCTGTGGGCGGTTCTGCTGCTGTCAAAGGCGCCGGGCGGGTCCGGGGCTTGGTGGCGGCACCTGACGAACCGGGCATCGCAACTGGGGCTGGGTTCGGGCCTTTTGTTTGCCTTTTCCGCCGTCAGTTACCGGGGCGCGTCATTGCAATTGGCAGATGGTGACGCCTGGTTTCGGGCGTTGGTCACGCTGGCCTGCGTGACCGCGTTTCAACTGCTCAGCATGTGGGGCTGGCTGATGTGGCGCGACCGGGGGGAACTGCGGGCCGTTTGGGAAACGCGCCGCACCGGCATCTTTGTAGGCCTGACCAGCCTAAGCGGATCGTTCTGCTGGTTCCTGGCCTTCACGTTGCAGAACGCGGCCTATGTCAAGGCGGTCGGACAGGTCGAGCTTGTACTCAGCCTGTTGGCCTCGACCCTGGTCTTCCACGAGACGATAACCCGGCGCGAAATTGCCGGGATCACGATGTTGGGGCTGTCGATACTGGTGCTTGTCCTGACGATCTGAACCGCGCGGACCGGTTGTCGCCAGTCCGCAGGCACGAGGGCAGGTGAGGCGGGCTGGCGTTACCCGGCGCGGCGTTCATCAAAGCTGAGAGCGATAAAGCTGGGCAGGTGGTCACCCATGCCGACAACCGCCGGACCCTTGTCATCCTTGCGATTGCGTCCGCGGCCCCGAGGCTCTTTGTCCTTTTTTCCGTCGCCTTTCCTGGCTTCGGATTTCGGCTCGGGCTTGTCGTCGGCCGGTTTGGAGCGGGATTTGCGGTCTGCCTTTGGCGCATCTTCAGCGCGCTCTTCGATCTTGACCGGGTTTTCCAGACGCGGGATCTCTTTCTGGATCAGCTTTTCGATTGCATCCAACGCCTTGTCGTCGCGGGGCACGCAGATGGTGATCGCCTTGCCCTCGCGTCCGGCGCGGCCGGTTCGGCCGATGCGGTGGACGTAATCCTCGGCATGGCTTGGGACGTCAAAGTTAAAGACATGGCTGACCGAGGGTACATCAAGCCCGCGCGCCGCCACGTCGGACGCGACCAGCAACCGCAGGCTGCCATCGCGGAACCCGTCCAAAGTTCGCATGCGCTGCGACTGGTCCAGGTCGCCATGAATGGCGGCCGCGTCATAGCCATATTTCTTGAGCGATTTCGCGCAGATATCCACATCCGTCTTGCGGTTGCAGAAAATGATTGCGTTGGTGCAGCTTTCGCCTTCGGCGTCGATCAGCGCCCGCAAAACCTTGCGCTTCATGCTGGCTTCGCGGTCGCGGCGGCCTGCCTTGAACTGGACCACACCCTGTTCAATGGTCTCTGACGCGGTGGCCTGCCGGGCAACTTCGATCCGGGCAGGGGCCGACAGGAACGTGTCGGTGATCCGCTCGATCTCGGGCGCCATGGTGGCCGAAAAGAACAGGGTCTGGCGGGTAAAGGGCGTCAGCGAGAAAATACGTTCGATATCGGGGATGAACCCCATATCCAGCATCCGGTCGGCCTCATCCACGACCATGATCTGCACACCGGTCAGCAGCAGCTTGCCGCGTTCGAAATGGTCCAGCAACCGGCCCGGCGTCGCGATCAGAACATCGACGCCGCGATCGATCAGGGCCTCTTGTTCCTTGAAGCTGACGCCGCCGATCAGCAGTGCCTTGGTCAGCTTGAGATGCTTGGTGTAGGTGTCGAAATTCTCGGCGACCTGCGCGGCCAGTTCCCGCGTCGGGCACAGGACCAGCGACCGTGGCATGCGCGCGCGCGCACGGCCACGGGCCAGCAAGGTGATCATGGGCAGGGTGAAACTGGCGGTCTTGCCTGTCCCGGTCTGCGCAATGCCCAGAACATCACGCCCTTCCAGCGCGTGCGGAATAGCGCCTTCCTGAATCGGGGTTGGGGTTTCGTATCCGGCTTCCTCAATGGCTTTGAGGACCTTCGGGTTCAGGTTCAGTTCGTTGAATTTTGTCATTTATGTCCGGTTCATGCGGACACTAGACCTGGCCCGCGCGTCTGAAAAATGCCGGGCCCGGATGGCCTGCGCCTCATGCGCGTTTCGGCTTGGACGCGGACATAACAAAATCGTGCGGCCCGGTCAAATGAACTTGGCTTAACCATTCCGATCCGGGATTTCGTGCAACAATTCAGCAGCTTCCGGGGAAGTGTTTCGCAAGTTTCTTCTTCAGGTCAAGCGGGCGATGCAGGATCATGCCGTGATCTTCCAGCCTGGCGCGAACCTGCGGGTCGACGGCGCTCAACTCATCGTAGAATTCGCGCAGGCCTGTCTCGCCCTGGTCGGCTTCGATCCAGCTGAGCAGCTCGTGCATGTTCAGCCCGCCAATCTCGCGCGGGACATTGGGGGCCATGCCGGGCTGGTACGATCCCTGTTTCAACCGGAACCGATAGTGGCGCAGCCAGTGGTCCCAATCTGGGGCATGCCGGTGGCACAGTTCGGTTTCGGGCAGTTGATAGCGGTGCCTAAGCATCTCGCCGTCCTGAAAGACATTGTGGATGCGAAAGCTGACATGCGTCATTCCGGTGCGCAGGAACAGCTTGCCCTGTACGTGGCTTAGGAACCCGCCCAGGACAAATGCACCATAGGTGGGATACAGCGCCTGCACGATGCTGTCGCGGTCGGGACCGATGGGAATGAACGCCTTGTAAAGGTCCGCGTCACCGTCGATGGCCTCGACCGGGCGAACGCGGGCAAGTGGCGTGTCCGGGGGCACCGCCGCAAGCAGGTCGGCAATCGGCCGCGCGGGCCACAGGAATTCGTCAATGTCGATATGGGCCAGCCAGTCCAGATCAGTGCGGCGGTACATGAACGAGGCGTTGGCCGTCTGCCGGACTTGGTGCTTGTCGGGCCGTTGTCTTTTGCGCCAGCTCCAATGGGCCGCGTCGCAGGTCCAGACCTGAATACGCGGGTGGCTGCTCAGCGCTTCGAAGGCCTGGGGGTTTTCCTCGTCCAGGAACAGGTACAGCGCGTCGGCCCCCAGGTCGAGGTGATAGGCCGCAAACCCCAGAATGTCGCGGGTGGTGCCGCGCAGGGTGGAAACAGCGCCCCAGCGGGTCATTTGCGCCCTTGGCGTTCGGCCCGAAGGTCGCGCATGGTCTTCAAGCGGCGGAACACCCCGCCGGGGTCGCGATTCAGCTGATCCAGCAGGTGGTCGGCCAGCGGGCCGATCGTTTCATCGGATTTGGCCGCCTGCCAGACCGGCGCAATCAGGTTGATGTCCAGTCCGCCGGATTTCAGAGAATAAGACGCCATGTCCAGCGGCAGCGGCGCATCTGCCTTGCGCCCGAACGGGTAGGCAAGATCGGGCGTGCGCCCCGAAAACAGCCGCTCGAACTCATACAGTTTCATCATGCCGAACAGCATGCGCAGGGCCTGTCCGACTTCGCGTTGCGTCTGGGTCTCTCCGTGATCGGCAAAGGTCTGAACCGACGAGACCAGCCAGCGCAGGTTCAGCTCGGCGATCAGGTGGGTGGCCTGCTCGGCCCAGAGGCGGCGAAACAGGGCCGGAATATGCGTGGGCTGCGATCGCTTGCGCAGGATTGAGATCAATTGCGCGTTCAAAAAGGCCAGTTCTGATTTCCCCACGAACTCGGCGGCGATCTGGCGCCGCTTGCGCGTCCAGGCGCATTCGGCAATGTCAGGGTCTGCGAGGGTGGCGCTCTCAAGGACCGACCGGCGCGCCAGCGCGTCAAGGTCGATGTCAGGGGGCGGCAGCAGGCCCGGACCGAACTCAAACGGCGCGCGACGCCCCTCGTACCGGTCCAGCATGGCCGCCAACCCGCCGGGATAGGTCAGGTCTTCATCGCTCATGCGCGAAGAATTGCACAGCCGGACTCGCCCGTGCAATCGTGCAGGTGCATCACGTCATCATTTCCTTGGTCGCGGTCAGGTTCAGCGCCGGATAGTCCCGCACGACCCGGTCGATATCCCATTGCAGGCGGGTCAGATAGACAATGTCGCCGTCATGGTCATGGGCGATATGCTGTTTGTTGGTATTCACGAATTTCTCGACCTCGGCCTTGTCGCCGCTGACCCAGCGGGCCGAGGTGAATTGCGATGCCTCAAACCGTACGGGCAGGCCGTATTCCATCTCGATCCGGCTGGCCAGAACCTCGAACTGCAGCGCGCCGACGACGCCGACGATAAAGCCCGAACCGATCGAAGGTTTGAAAACCTTGGCCGCGCCTTCCTCGGCAAACTGCATCAGGGCTTTTTCCAGATGCTTGGCTTTCATTGGATCGCCTGGACGGACGGTTTGAAGCAGTTCCGGCGCAAAAGAGGGGATGCCGGTCACGCGGATCGCCTCGCCCTCGGTCAGCGTGTCGCCGATGCGCAGTTGCCCGTGGTTCGGGATGCCGATGATGTCTCCGGCCCAGGCCTCTTCGGCCAGTTCCCGGTCCGAGGCCAGAAACAGCACAGGGTTCGAAATCGCCATCGGCTTTTTCGACCGCACATGGGTCAGCTTCATGCCGCGTTTGAAATGGCCTGAGGCCATGCGAACAAAGGCCACCCGGTCACGGTGCTTGGGGTCCATGTTGGCCTGCACCTTGAACACGAAACCGGCGACTTTCTTTTCGTCCGGCGCGATCTGCCGAGGCTCAGCCGACTGGACCTGCGGCTGCGGACCATAGGCGCCGATGCCTTCCATCAGTTCCTTGACGCCGAACGAATTGATGGCCGAACCGAACCAGATCGGGGTCATGTGCCCCTCAAGCACGGCTTGCGGGTCAAGCTTGGGCAGCAATTCGCGCGCCATCTCGACCTCTTCCAGCAGCTTGTCCAGCAGATGGGCGGGCACATGATCGGCCAGCTTGGGGTCGTCGAGGCCGTTAATCTCGATGCTTTCGGCCACCTTGTTACGGTCGGCGCGGTCCATCAGTTCCAGCCGGTCGCGCAGCATATCGTAGCAGCCGATAAAATCGCGACCTACGCCGATGGGCCACGCAGCGGGCGTGACGTCGATGGCCAGCATCTCTTGGATTTCGTCGATGATCTCGAACGTATCGCGGCTTTCGCGGTCCATCTTGTTACAGAAGGTCAGGATCGGCAGATCGCGCAGGCGGCAGACCTCGAACAGTTTCTGCGTCTGGCTTTCCACGCCCTTCGCACCGTCAATCACCATCACAGCGGCGTCCACGGCAGTCAACGTGCGATAGGTATCTTCCGAGAAGTCGCTGTGGCCGGGAGTGTCCACCAGATTGAACCGGAATTTATCGTAATCAAAAGACATGGCCGAGGCGGATACCGAGATGCCGCGGTCCTTTTCCATCTGCATGAAGTCAGATCGCGTGCGCCGTGCCTCGCCCTTGGCGCGCACCTGTCCGGCCATCTGGATCGCGCCCCCATACAGCAGGAACTTTTCGGTCAGCGTCGTCTTGCCCGCATCCGGGTGCGAGATGATGGCGAATGTTCTGCGCCGCGCGATTTCGGGCGGCAGGACGGGCTGGTTGGTGGCGGTATCAAGCATAAGGGCGCGTATAGGCGGGGAAACCAGCCGAGGCAAGACATAGGGGCTGGTTCGAATCGTCGATATGTGGCAAAAGGAACATATAGTGAACAAACAGGTGGAGTGGATCGATGAATTTGAAAGAGATTGCCGACGAACTGGTTGCCGGATGCCGCGAAGACCGGGCCAAGGAAAACCTGGATAAGCTTTATGCGCCCGATGCCGTTTCGGTCGAGGGGCAGGATTACGAAGGCATGGGCCGTGAAACCAAGGGCATCGACGCCATCCGTGGCAAACACGAATGGTGGGAAGGGGCGCATGAGGTGTCTGGCGCCTCGGTCAGCGACCCGCTTCCGCATGGCGAGGACCGTTTTGCCGTCATTTTCGAGGTGCAGGGCAAGGTCAAGGCGTCGGGTGAAAGCTTCGACATGAAAGAGGTGGGCGTTTACCACGTCGCCAATGGCAAGATCGTTCGGGAAGAGTTCTTTTACTGACACGGTTTGGTTTCTGGTCTTCCCTGTCTGGCCGGTGCTAGACATGCGGCAACAACAGATGGGGAGGATCACATGGATCTGGGCATTCACGGAAAACGCGCACTGGTCTGCGCCGGAAGCAAGGGGCTTGGTCTGGGCTGTGCCGAAGCACTGGCGGCGGCCGGTGTCGACCTGGTGCTGAACGCACGCGGGGCCGACGCGCTGGACTCCGCGGCGGCGCAGTTGCGGTCCGACCACGGTGTCAACGTGCGCACGGTCGCCTGTGACGTGACCACGCCCGAGGGGCAGGAGCAGGTGATCGAGGCCGCGCAAGGCGTTGATATTCTGGTGACAAATGCGGGTGGACCGCCGCCGGGCATGTGGTCGGACTGGGACCGGGACGATTTCATCAAGGCGCTGGATGCCAATATGCTGACGCCCATCACCTTTATGAAGGCTTTGCTGCCGGGGATGATGGACAAGGGTTGGGGTCGGGTGGTCAATATCACCTCGCAATCCGTGCGCGCGCCGATTGCGGTGCTTGGCCTGTCGAATGCGGCCCGCACCGGCCTGACCGGCTATGTGGCCGGCACTGCGCGGCAGGTGGCGCCCAAAGGGGTGACGATCAACAATCTTCTGCCCGGTATCCATGCAACGGACCGGGCTGATGCGCTGGATGGCGGCGTGGCCGCGCAACAGGGTATCTCTCTGGACGAGGCGCGGGCCAGCCGGGCCGAAACGATCCCTGCGCGCCGCTATGGCACACGGCAGGAATTCGGCGCTGCCTGCGCCTTTCTCTGTTCGCAACATGCCGGGTTTATCGTTGGCCAGAATATCCTGCTGGATGGTGGCGCGACCAACCTGACAATGTAAGGGCGGGACCATGGCGCAGGGATTTTCGCTGAAGGATCAGTTGTTCAACGCCGAAAAGACCCGGTATCTGGCGGGTCTTTTCGCAAGCGCAAGCCCGTCATTCGACGCCGCCACGTTCGAGGCCGACGTTCTGTCGCGTCTGCCCGCGCTGGAGTTGAAAGAGCGCATGACCTGGATCGCGACCTGCCTGCAAAGCGCGCTGCCGGGGCCTTTGCCAGAGGTCGCGCCTGTCATCCTGCGGGCTTTGCCACCGCCGTTGGACCCCACGCGCACCGACGATGATTTCGGCGACTTCATCTTTGCCCCGCTGGGGGAATGGGTGGTTGCCGTGGGTCTGGATCACCCGGATCTGGCATTGGACATGCTGGCAGAGCTGACGCAGCGGTTTTCGATGGAATGGGCGATCAGGCCCTTTCTGAACGCGCATCCCGATCGGGTTCTGGCCCGAATGCAGGGATGGTGCGGGCATTCCAGCTATCATGTGCGCCGCCTGGTCAGCGAGGGCACCCGACCGCGTTTGCCATGGGGGCAGGCGATCGGCCTTGGCCTGTCAGATCCGCTGCCATTACTGGACCGGTTGCATGGCGATCCTACCCGTTTCGTGACGCGCTCGGTGGCCAATCACCTTAACGATATCGCCAAGAAAGAGCCTTCGATCGTTCTGGACCGGCTGCGCGACTGGCGGGCCCAAGGCGGGCAGGCGGCGCGGGAGATGGACTGGATGACCGCCCATGCGCTGCGCGGGCTGATCAAGGATGGGCACCCCGACGCGATGCGGATGCAGGGGTATGACCCCGACGCCGATATCACGGCCGATATCCGCCTTGATGGCGCCGCCCGGATCGGCGATGCGCTGGAGTTTTCGGTGACCCTGAAAGGTCAGGGCGGCCAACGGGTTCTGGTCGATTATATCATTCATTTTCAGCGGCCAATGGGGAAAACCTCATCCAAAGTTTTCAAGTTGAAACAGGACGTGTTGAAGGGCGATGGCCTGACATTGAAAAAGCGTCACAAGCTGAAGGCCGACGCAACCACGTTTCAGCTGGTTCCGGGGGCGCATCGATTGGATATCCAGGTCAACGGTGTGGTGCGCGGCGGGGTTCCGTTCGATCTGTTGGCCTGACCCCGAAGGGCCGGGGCGATCCTGGAACCGTATCTGTACGCCTGTAGTGCGAACCAGTTTCGCATGCGCCCTCTGGGGCGGTGCGGCTCTGTCATTCGGCTGATCCCTTGCACCCAAGGGGCGGGGTTGTTATCCCCGCCAAGGCCCGGTGGATGAAGTCGGGTTTTGCTACGGGATACATCGGTGACAGTGACGGCAGCCCCTCCGCGTCTGGAAATCCGCAACATGGTCTGCCGGTTTGGCGGCCGGCTTGTCGTGGACGATGTATCGCTGACCGTGCAGGCGGGGCAGGTGACTTGCCTTTTGGGGCCGTCAGGCTGCGGAAAATCGACCACGCTGCGCATGATCGCCGGGGTCGAGATGCAGGATTCGGGCGAAATCTATGTTGATGGCAAGCTGATCTGCGACACGGTGTTCCGCGTCCCCCCAGAGCGGCGTCAGATCGGGCTGATGTTCCAGGATTTCGCCCTTTTTCCGCATCTGAGCGTGGCCGACAACGTGGCCTTTGGCCTGAAGGGCAGCAAGGAAGAAAAACGCGCGCGCGTTCAAGAGTTGTTGGAAAAGGTTGATCTGATCCGGTTCATCGACGGCTTTCCGCACCAGTTGTCGGGGGGCGAACAACAGCGTGTGGCGTTGGCCCGCGCGCTGGCGCCGCGTCCGCGCATCATGCTTATGGACGAGCCTTTCTCGGGGTTGGACAACCGCTTGCGCGACGGCATCCGCGACGAGACTTTGGCCATCCTGAAACAGGAAGACGCCGCCGTTCTGCTGGTCACGCACGAGCCGGAAGAGGCGATGCGCATGGCGGATGAGATTGCGCTGATGCGCCGGGGCAGGATCGTCCAGCAGGGCGCGCCCTATAACGTATATACCCGACCGGCTGACAAGGCCGCAGTGGCATTTTTCAGTGATATCAACGTCTTGCAGGCGCAAGTGAACGGGGCCTTGGCCCAGACGCCCTTTGGCCGCTTTCTGGCACCCGGGATCGCTGATGGAACAGATGTCGAGATCGTGTTCCGGCCACAGCATGTAAAGCTGGATTTTGATCGCAACGGCAAAGGCCCGGCGCCGACACCCGCCGATGGCGTCGCCGCGCGCGGGGTTGTTGAACGGGCCCGTTTTCTGGGCAACGAAAGCCTTGTGGAATTCCGAATGGATTACGACGGGTCGATCCTCAAGGCGACCGTGCCCAATGTCTTTGTGCCCAAGCCGGGGCGGGTCATGTGGCTGACCGTGCGCCGCGACAGGTGCTTCGTTTTTCCCGCCTGACCGGCATTTGACGCAGTTTGCGGGCAAGTGGTGCCTGAATGCCGCAGATTGCGCGCGCCCCTTGCTTGCCGCAGCGCGAGGGCGGGTCTATCAAGGGCCAAACGCGGGGGTAAGGCGAAATCATGCGAATTCTTCTGACCAATGATGATGGTATCAACGCGCCGGGCCTTGCGGTGCTTGAAACTATTGCCGGTGATCTGGCTGGCCCCGAGGGCGAGGTTTGGGTTGTCGCGCCTGCGTTCGAGCAATCGGGCGTCGGTCACTGCATCAGCTATACGCATCCGATGATGGTCGCCAAGCTGGGCGAGAAACGGTTTGCCGCCGAAGGGTCGCCCGCGGATTGCGTACTGGCAGGGTTGCATGACGTGATGAAGGATGCGCGGCCGGATCTGGTTCTTTCAGGTGTGAACAGAGGCAATAATTCGGCTGAGAATACGTTGTATTCGGGAACTATCGGCGGCGCGATGGAGGCCGCCCTGCAGGGCGTTCCTGCCATTGCCCTGTCGCAATATTTCGGTCCGGGAAATCTTGGGCTGGATAACCCGTTCGAAGCCGCGCAGCGCTTTGGCGCGGACCTGGTTCGGCGAATCCTGGCGGCGATGCCCGAAACGCAAGGCGATTACCGGCTGTTTTACAACGTGAACTTCCCGCCGGTATCAGCGGATGCGGTGCGCGGAACACGGGTTGCCGCGCAGGGGTTCCGGCGCGACACTCATTTCGGGGTCGAGCCGCACAGCTCGCCTTCGGGGCGGCGGTTCTTGTGGATCAAGGGCGGGTATCAGCACAATCCCACCGCGCCGGGGACGGATGCGGCGGTGAACCTGGACGGGTATATCTCGGTGACGCCGATGCGCGCCGATCTGACCGCGCATGACGCGCTGGAGGCGTTGAAGGCGATCGAATGACCGGGCCCGATCCTCAGACAATCATGCAGTTCCTGTTTGCCCTGCGTTCGCGCGGGGTGACGGATGCCCGCGTTCTTGCCGCGATGGAGCAGGTCGACCGGGGCAGGTTCGTGCGGGGGCTGTTTGCCGACCGGGCCTATGAGGATACGCCGCTGCCCATCACCTGCGGGCAGACAATCAGCCAGCCTTCGGTCGTTGGGTTGATGACGCAGGCCCTGCAAGTGCGCCCGCGCGATACGGTATTGGAGGTCGGAACAGGTTCGGGCTATCAGGCGGCGATCCTGGCCAAGCTGGCGCGGCGGGTTTACACGGTTGAACGGCACAAGCGCCTGGTGCGGGAAACCGGGCAGCTGTTTCGCGACCTGGGGCTGACCAATGTCACCGCGATGCTGTCGGACGGGTCCTTTGGCCTGCCCGAACAGGCCCCCTTTGATCGAATCATAGTCACCGCCGCCGCCGAGGACCCGCCCGGGCCGCTCTTGGCGCAGCTTAAAATCGGCGGTATCATGGTGTTGCCCGTGGGACAGTCGGATGCGGTTCAGACCCTGATACGGGTCAGGCGAACCGAAGAAGGCCTGGACTACGATGAATTGTTGCCCGTCCGTTTCGTGCCCCTTCTCGAGGGGCTTGGGAAGGACGAGGTCTGAAAGATGTTTTCGGAATTGAGCGCCGGAACCCCGGCAAACAGGGGCAGGTGCGAGGACAGTGAGTGATATGAGAGCAGTGAGCAAAACAGCCATGCGCCGCGGCACGACCGCGATTGCCGCCCTGGTGGTCCTGGCCGGGTGTAACGGCCCGTTGGATTACGACCTGCGGGGACAGTTGGGCGGGTTTTCCACCACCCAGGCCGCGCAATCGGCAACCACCAGCCGCCCCGCCACGGATGCGCGTGGCGTGATCACCTATCCGACCTATCAGGTTGCCGTGGCACAACGGGGCGATTCCGTCAGTGACATTGCCGCCCGCGTGGGCTTGCCGGCAAGCGAGCTTGCGACGTTCAACGGTCTGAACCCCGGCGATACATTGCGCGAAGGCGAGGTTTTGGCCCTGCCGCGATCGGTTGGCAGCAGCGGGACCGGGGTGGACATCGAATCGATTGCCTCGACTGCCATTGATCAGGCGCCCGAACCCGGGTCGGTGCGCACATCGACGCTGGAACCCGCCAAGCCCGTGCCCGCGCCGGTGCCTGCGGGCCCAGAGCCGATCCGGCACAAGGTCAAGCGGGGCGAGACGGCCTATACCATTTCCCGCCTGTACCAGGTGCCCGTCGAATCGCTGGCCGAGTGGAACGGGCTGGGGTCCGATTTCACCGTGCGCGAGGGGCAGTACCTGCTGATACCCGTCAAGGATCAGGCCGCCCCGCGCAACAGCGCGTCTGCCGGTGCCGCTGCGGGGGCGGGGGCGGCCGCGGTGACCGCGCCGGGCGAAGGTTCGCCAACCCCAACGCCGCCAAGCGCCACCCAGCCCTTGCCCGAACAGGATGTGGCGGCTGCCACGCCCGCGCCGGATGTAACGGCCGAGGCGCCCACCAACACCAGTGCGGCGGCCTTGGGCCTGCCCGTAACCGGCAAGATCGTGCGCACCTATGACAAGGGCAAGAACGAAGGCATCGATATCGCAGCGGCACCCGGTTCGGCAGTCAACGCCGCCGAGGCCGGAACGGTTGCCGCGATCACCGCGGATGCCGACCAGGTGCCGATCATCGTGGTCAAACACACCAATGACCTGCTGACGGTCTATGCCAATGTCGACGGGATCACGGTCAAGAAAGGCGACCGCGTCCGGCGCGGACAGAAGATTGCGGCATTGCGGGGCGGCGATAACGCCTATGTGCATTTCGAAGTGCGCAAAGGGTTTGAATCGGTTGATCCCGAGCCATACCTGAAGTGAGAGCTGCCGGGTAGCTCGCTGGAATGGCCCGTTCCGGGCCATGCCTCCGGCGGGGATATTTTTGGCCAGATGAAAAGCGGATCAGGTCTGTGGATCATAGTCGCTTAGGCGTTTTCCCGGTTCGTCAGCGAAGATCTCGGGCAGCGGCGTGACAGCTTCTATCAGGTCGATGCGAAAGACGCGGAACGCGTCGCGCAATTCGCACCACGCCGTCAATGTCCACACGCGGCCCCAATATTCCATATGGAGCGGGCGGATGGTGCGTTCGGTCAATCTGCCATCTATGCGGCGATAAGTCAGGTGCAGCTTCTGGCGGGACTTTATGGCGGTGCGGATCGGGGCCATATGCGCCAGCCCGCGCGCGGCATCGGCAAAGGGGTAGACGGCGAATTTCCACGTGTCGGCTTCGGCAACGACCTGTGTGGGCAGGACGGCATCGATCTTGTCGGCCAGCGTCTCGGCGGCTGTCTTTAGGGTGGGGTCGGCGGCCTGGGCCACGATGGCCATTCCGAGATTCAGCGCCTCGAGTTCGGCAGGTGTCAGGTTCAGCGGGGGCAGGGTGATCTGCTCGCGCACCATGTATCCGACGCCGCGTTCCCCTTCGACCGGCACGCCCGAGGCGACAAGCGTGTCCATGTCGCGATAGATCGTGCGGACCGATACTTCGAGCCGGTCCGCGATGTCCTGCGCGCGGTGCAGTTTGCCGTCGCGCAGGATCTGGATGATGTCGAACAGGCGATCCGTGCGGCGCATGTCACGCCGTCCGGGCCGCGCCTAGGCGGTCATGTTCCATAGCACTTTCTCATGGCGCAGCTGGACGCTGTCAGGTTGAATGGCCGCCATCAGCGCGGGGGCGAAATCCTGTTGGGGAAACCGGGCCGCCACGTCCTGCGCGGCTTTCATGTCCTGCCAGATGACATAGTCGGTCCAACACCCGTCCTCGCCAAGGCTCAACTGCCGGTTTGTAAAGCCGGGCGCCGCACGGACAAAGGCTTCGGAGGCCTGGCTGAGCTTTACGAACGCTTCCGGGGTAATGCCGTCTGCCAGCGAAAAGGTGACGATTTCTGCAACATGGGTCATTTGAATCTCCGTTGACCAGTGTGTGTGGTCACGATTTAACCGCGCGCAACTGACATAAACCTGTCAGTTGAGAAAAGCCAACCCCGAAAAACCGGTCTTTGCAGGGGTAATTGACGGTCAATTTTGATCTACCTCTCTTTTGCGGCGCAGTGCGTGGGCGTAAACACGTCCTGAAAACGAATACCCGGTGCGCTTGGCGCCGGTGAACAAGGAGATTAAGACATGCTCAACAATATCGGCCTTCCCGGTCTGTTGCTGATTGCCGTTGTGGTGCTGGTGCTGTTTGGCCGCGGCAAGATCAGTTCTCTGATGGGCGAGGTGGGCAAAGGCATCACAGCGTTCAAAAAGGGCGTCAAGGACGGCACCGAAGAGATCGAACAGGACGTGTCCGAGCTGGCCAAGGACGTCACGCCCGAGTCCGACAAGGACAAGGTCTGATCCGGTATGTTTGACCTGGGCTGGACCGAGCTTTTGGTCATCGGCGTTGTTGCCCTGATTGTGGTGGGGCCAAAAGACCTGCCGGTGCTGTTTCGCAATGTTGGCCGATGGGTCGGCAAGGCCCGCGGCATGGCCCGCGAGTTTTCGAATGCCATGAACGAAGCCGCGGATGAGGCTGGCGTGAACGACATTCGCAAGGGTCTGAGTGCCGCGACCAACCCGGTCGGCACCGCCATGGACGGGGTAAAACAGGCCGCGCAGGATATGGCAAAAAGCATGGACCCGACCAAGTTCGACCCCGACAGCGAAACGGGCAAACTTGCCGCCGAACGGGCCGATCAGGCCAAGAAGATCCAGGCGTCGACCGCCCGCGCGGCAGCCGAACGCAAGGCCAGAGAAGCTGCTGATGCGTTGGCAAAGGCAGAAGAAGCCGAAGCTGCGCTGAATTCCGAAAGCAAGACATGACCAAGACCGACGAGATCGAGAACAGCTCTGCCCCTTTGATCGAACACCTGACCGAATTGCGCACGCGCCTGATCCATTGCGTCGTGGCGTTCCTGATCGGCATGGTGATCTGCTTCACCGTGGCCACGCCGATTTTCAATTTTCTGACCCAGCCTCTTTGTGACGTGCTGTCGGAACGCGGCCAGGATTGCGACCTTATTTTCATCTCGCCACAAGAAGGTTTCTTCGTGGCCATCAAGGTCTCGCTGCTGGGCGGGTTTATCCTGTCCTTTCCCTATATCGGAATGCAGATGTGGCGGTTCGTGGCACCGGGACTTTATCGGTCGGAAAAGAACGCGTTTCTGCCATTTATGCTGGCCTCGCCCTTCATGTTTCTGTTGGGAGCCAGTTTTGCCTTTTACGTCGTGACGCCTCTGGCCTATGATTTTTTCCTTGGATTCCAGCAATTCGGAACCGAGGGGGAAGCGGTTGCAGAGGGCGCCAGCGGCGCACCGCTGAGTGTGGTGTTTCAGGGCTCGGCCCAGGAATATCTGAACCTGACGATCAAGTTCATCGTGGCCTTTGGCCTGTGCTTTCAGCTGCCTGTATTGTTGACCCTGATGGGCAAGGCCGGGTTGGTCAGCGCCGAAGGTTTGGGGGCCGTTCGAAAATATGCCGTGGTGGCAATCCTTGTTTTGGCGGCCATCGTAACCCCCCCCGACGTGATCACGCAGATCATCCTGTTTGTCGTGGTCTACGGCCTCTACGAAATCTCGATCTTCCTTGTCGCCCGTGTCGAGAAAAAGCGCGAAGAGCAATTGCGCGCCGACGGCTATTACGACGATGAAGAGGCCGAGGCGGATGCCGACATGATGCAAGATTACGAAGACGACAAGTAACGCATCAACCTTTGGTGATCAGGCGCGCTATTGGGCGTGCCTGGCACATGCGCCGCCGCCGCGACCAGCCGACCAAGACCGGAGACCCAGAATGGACGACCCAACCCTGAACCGTATCGCGGAGGCGCTTGAACGCATGGCACCGGCGCCGCGGGCGGCTCCTGATTTTGCGTCGGCGCCTGCCTTTGTCTGGCAGGTGGACCCCGATCGCCTTGCGCCGGTCGAACAGGTCAGCCGGGTCGATCTGGACCTGTTGGTTGGCATCAACAGGTCGCGGGACACGCTGCTGGACAATACCCGCCGTTTTGCAACAGGGTTCAAGGCCAACAACGCGTTGCTCTGGGGCGCGCGGGGAATGGGGAAATCCAGCCTGGTCAAGGCGGTACACGGAACATTGCAAGCCGACCATCCCGACCTCAAGCTGGTCGAACTCCAGCGTGAGGACATGGGATCAGTCGCGCGTCTGCTGAATCATCTGCGTGCCGCACCCTACAGGTTCATCCTGTTCTGCGACGACCTGTCCTTCAGCCATGATGACCAGCATTACAAATCACTCAAGGCGGTTCTGGACGGTGGTATCGAGGGCCGCCCCGAAAACGTGGTGTTCTATGCCACGTCGAACCGCCGCCACCTGATGCCGCGGGACATGATCGAGAACGAACGCTCCAGCGCGATCAACCCGTCTGAGGCGGTCGAGGAAAAAGTCTCGCTCTCTGACCGTTTCGGCTTGTGGCTGGGCTTCCATCCTTGCGATCAGGACGAATACCTCGCCATGATCGACCGCTACTGCGCGGCATATGGCGTCGCGGTCGCGCCCGAAACGCTGCGTGCGGAAGCCATCGAATGGCAGGCCACCCGAGGGGCCCGTTCAGGCCGGGTTGCGTGGCAATTTTTCGTCGACCTGGCCGGGCGCAACGGCGTTCATATCGCATAACCCCGCCCGCTTCATCTGGCCATAAATATCCCCGCCGGAGGCATGGCCCGGTACGGGCCATTTCAAAGCTTGGCCAAAACCTCGGCGGCGGCATCTGCGGGGCTGGTCAGCGCTTCGCGATCTTCGCCCGGATGGAACCGTGCACGCACGGCAGTGGGCATCGCTGCGGGCTCGACGATCGAAACGCGCGGGCCGGTGCGCTCGGTCTCAGCAGCCCAGCTTCGGGCCAGCGAAATCTGCGCTGCCTTGGTCGCGCCATAGATTCCATAGAATTTTTCACCCGCGCGGGGGTCGTCAAAGAACACGGCGTGTCCTTCTTCGCCCAAAAGCGGTGCGACATAAGGGATCAGGACCGACGTCGCCGTGGCGTTGGTGCTGAATGCCTTGGTCCATTCCTTTGGGTCAACAAAATGCGCCGGCGTCAGGGCTGAACTGTGGATCGCCGTGTGCACCCACAGATCCACCTTGCCCCACCGATCATGTATGCCGCGGCACAGGGTGGCCATCGCGTCGGGGTCGGTGATGTCCATCGGCGCCAGCGTTGCCGTGCCGCCCTTGGCCTGGATACGGTCATCCAGCTCTTCAAGCCCGCCAGTGGTCCGGGCCACGGCGACGATGTGGTATTGCGGGGCCAGCGCCTCGGCGAGGGCTGCGCCCAATCCACGAGAGGCCCCGGTGACAAGGGCGATTTTGGTCTGATCGGTCATGCAGGCGGTTTGAACCGACATGCGCGGGGCGTCAAGGCAGGATCAACTGCCGGGGATCGCGATCCGACGGGTCTGGCCGCTTTGTCGCACCATGACACCATGCTCATCAATGGCCACCACAGTGCCCGACGCAACGCGGCTGCCGGTCTTGACCTCTTTTACCCGCCCCGAGGACAGGCGCACCAGGGCGCGCATATCCGCGCTTGGCCCAAAGACACCCAGGACCGAGACCGAATGTTTATGCAGCACATTTTTCTGCGTGGCCGTGCTTGCGACTGTGGTGTTCGACATTTGATACGACCCGTTCCAAAGCCCGGGTCCCTTGTGATGCGTGGTTGAAGGCGGTCGGATAGCAAGGGTGCCTGCGAAACAAAAGGCTTCCGCCGGGGTAATTGTTTCGGGCTGGTGGCCCAAGGGCCGGAAGCCCTTGCAAACGCGCCGGGTTCTTCTTGCGGGTGTAGGCGGAAAATCACCAATCCAGGCAAGCTCGGGTCAGGTCATGACGCGGGTCTCCTCGCCGAGTGTCGAAACACTGACGTGATTCGCGCTGAGCGGGCGGGCGAGGCGGCCCGGGTTCGGGCCCAGAGTTAACCCGAAGCCAGCTTGGCCGCGTTCCACGACCCGCCGACGACCTGCATGTCGTCCTTTTTCTTGCTGGCGCGGCTGCTGTTTTCCAAACTGTCCAAGTAGTCTTCGCTGACGCTGCCGGTGATGTACTGGCCGTTAAAGCACGAGCAATCAAAAGCCTCGATCTCTGGATTGCCCTCTTTCGCGGCCCAGATCAGGTCATCCAGGTGCTGATAGAACAGCGCATCTGCGCCCAGTTCCTGGCGGATTTCTTCGATCTCCTTGCCGTTTGCGATCAACTCATGCTTGGTGGGCATGTCGATGCCATAGACATTGGGGTATTTCACCGGCGGCGAGGCGCTGGCGATATAGACCTTCTTGGCGCCGGCTTCCCGGCACATCTGTACGATCTTCTTGATGGTGTTGCCCCGCACGATCGAATCGTCGATCAGCAGCACGTTGTGTCCTTCAAACTCCAGCGGAACCGCGTTCAGCTTGCGACGCACGGATTTCTGCCGTTCGGCCTGGCCGGGCATGATGAACGTGCGCCCGACATAGCGGTTCTTAACCAGGCCTTCGCGGTAGGGGATGCCGGTGATCTTTGCCGCTTCCAATGCGACAGGGCGGGCGCTGTCGGGGACAGGGATGATCCGGTCGATATCCAGCCCGGAGTCCTGGATCTGCTTGGCCAGGGTTTGCCCCATGCGCATCTGTGTCTTGTAGACCGACACGCCATCCAACAGGGAATCGGGTCGCGCCAGGTAGACATATTCGAAAATGCACGGGGTCAGCTTGCCCTCGACCGCCTGGAACGTGTGCATTTTGCCTTCCAGATCAATCAGGATCGCCTCGCCGGGGTTCAGGTCGCGAAGCTTTTCGAACCCGTTGATACCAAAAGCCACATCCTCAGACGCAAAGGCATAATCATCGCCATTGCCATCCGTGGCGCGTTTTGCAACCGACAGGGGCCGGATGCCGAACGGGTCACGAAAGGCCAGCATGCCGACACCGGCCACCAAGCAAATGACCGAATAGGCGCCCTGGACCCGTTCCATGGTCATCTTCACCCCGGCAAACAGGTTGCGAACAGGTTCGGCGTTGCCGTTGACCTTGATCGCATCGGCAACCTTGTCGGCCAGCACGTTCAACAGAATTTCGGAATCCGAGGTCGTCCGCAGGTGACGGCTGTATTTTCCGGTCACCTTCTCACGCTGTTCGGCGGTGTTGGTGATATTGCCGTTATGGACCAAATAGATGCCGTAGGGGGCGTTTACGAAGAACGGTTGCGCCTCGGCCGCGCTGAGCGATCCCGCCGTCGGATAGCGCACATGCCCCATACCCACCTTGCCCAGCAGGGTTTCGGCATCGGCGCTGTTGAACACGTCCTTGACCAGGCCGTTGGCCTTTTTCTCGCGGAAGAACTCGCCTGTATAGGTGACAATGCCCGAGGCGTCCTGTCCCCGGTGCTGAAGCATCAGCAACCCGTCATAGATTTCCGCAAAGACATCATGTGTCCTGCTTGCGATCCCCAATATCCCACACATGTACGGGCTCCAATACCTATGACATCTTCATGTTGAGTTTACGCGACACCCTGCGGCGGCCTGCCTGTGCGATGTGGTCCCGAATTCTGATTGCTGTCGCTGGTTGCGCCTTGGCCACCACTGCGGCGGACCCGGCAAAAAGCGCGAAGGAAAACAGAAATAACAAGATCGGCGGCTCCGATTCCGTGGCGGTTCGGGTCTCACATAATGCCTAACGCTGCCCCTGTCATCAAAGGATCACAAATCCTGTTTTTCCGTTGCCTGTTTTTCACAGGCCCCGCGGCCTTGGGCGCAAAAAGATGACTTTTTTTGCGCCTTGTGCTGTCATGGGGGCAAGCTCGGCAACACGGGCGGAACAGGGTTTCGGACGAGACAGCGATATGTGGCAAAACAGACCAGCACCCAACAAACAAACCCCGGTCAAGCGGCGATGCCACCGGTGTCGCGGGCAGGGGCGCGCGCCATGTCAGATCTGCAAGGGGTCAGGCGAGGTGGTCAAGGGCAGGGACGTCTTGGGAAACCCGCAATCCAGCCGCTGTGACGGCTGTTTCGGCCTCAAGGCAACCCGGTGCGCCCAATGCGGCGGCGAAGGGTTCGTCTGAGCTGGGAAGCGCGTCATATGCCCAAACTATGTCGGTCAGAAAAAGCCCGGTCCTGAGGCCGGGCTTGTCTGTTCTGTTCGACGCAGTCTGAACGCCGTGCTTAGCCGTCTGTGCCCGCGGTGCAGCTGGCGACAAGGTCCTCGTACTGGTTGGTGACCCATCCCAGCGCGGCCTCGGGGTTTTGTTCTTCGATCTTGCTGCTGAACTGATCGAATACCTGTGCCGAACGGCTTTCGTCGACGATGGTATAGGACTGTCCGGTCATTACCGTGTCATAGACAAAGAAGGCGATTGCAACCAACAGGATGCCGCGCGCGATGCCAAAGAAGAACCCCAGCGCCTGATCCAGCCCGCCAAGCGCCGAGCGTTGTACAAGCGATGAAAACAGCGGTGTGAATATGCTGACCACGATCAGCGCAACGGCAAAAACGGCGGCAAACCCGGTGATCACCGACAATTCGCAACTGTCACGCAGGAACTCTCCGACGACCGGGATCTCTTTGACCAACGGAACGACCTGCGGTGCGAAGATGAAGGCCAGAACGGCCGCCGCGACCCAGCCCGCAATGGCCAGAACCTCGCGCATGAAGCCGCGCGAATAGGCCAGCAGGCCTGACAGCACGACGATCAGGGCAACCACCCCGTCAATTATTGTAAAACCTTCCATGGCCCTCGCCTGTTCTTTTTGCTGCCCCTCAGGGCGCGACTTTAACCTGCTCCGAAGGTTTCGCCAACAAACCCCACCAAATCAGTGTGTCGGGTGAGTGTCAGACCTGCCACAGTGCCGGTTTTGCCTCCTGCAGGAGCTATTGCGGATGTGAAACCAAGTTTTTGCGCTTCTTTCAACCTGTTTTCGGTTTGCGATGCAGGTCTAAGTGCCCCTGATAGCGAGATTTCTCCGAATACGACGGTATCAGCTGGCAGGGCGGTGTCTTCGCGTGCGCTGAGCAATGCGGCTGCGACGGCGAGGTCTGCGGCGGGTTCGCTGACTTTCAGCCCGCCGGCCACGTTTAGATAGACATCCAGCCCCGTGAAGGGAATTCCGCAGCGCGCTTCGAGCACCGCAAGGATCATCGCCAGGCGCCCGCTGTCCCAGCCGACGACCGTTCGGCGCGGTTGCGAATGGGGCGAGGGGGCCACCAGTGCTTGTAGCTCGACCAGTACGGGACGAGTGCCTTCGATCCCCGCGAAAACGGCCGATCCGGGGCTGGGGGTGCCGCGTTCAGACAGGAACAGGGCCGAGGGGTTGGTGACCTGCGCCAAACCCTTGCCCGTCATCTCGAATACGCCGATCTCATCCGCCGGGCCAAAACGGTTCTTTACCGCGCGCAGGATACGGAACTGGTGGCCGCGCTCGCCTTCGAAATACAGCACCGTGTCGACCATATGTTCGACCACGCGGGGGCCCGCGATCTGGCCATCCTTGGTGACATGGCCGACCATGATGATCGAAACACCGTGCCGTT
Organism: Alphaproteobacteria bacterium; assembly: GCA_030427405.1. Classification (GTDB taxonomy): domain Bacteria; phylum Pseudomonadota; class Alphaproteobacteria; order Rhodobacterales; family Rhodobacteraceae; genus Ruegeria. The sequence goes on from JAUHXK010000003.1 coordinate 205,279, forward strand.
TCGCAAACGTGGTCAATTCATGTGCTGCGGCGCGAACTTGTGACACCGAGCCGGGCGCGCTGTCGACATTGTCGGCCCACATGGTCTGAATCGAGTCGATGATGGCGAGGCCGGGCTTTTCCGCCTCAAGCGTGGTCAGAATATCGCGCAGGTTGGTTTCGGCGGCCAGGTGAACGGGCGCGTCCTGCAGGCCCAATCGGCGGGCTCGCATGCGCACCTGCGCGCTGGCTTCCTCGCCCGAGACATAGATGGTCTTGACGCCCGCGCGTGCGAAACGCGCGGCGGCTTGCAGCAACAGGGTGGATTTGCCGATGCCAGGGTCCCCGCCTACCAGCAGTGCCGAGGCGGGCACCAGGCCGCCCCCCAGGACCCGGTCCAATTCTTCGACCCCGCAAAGGGTGCGGGGCGGGGGTGTTTCCTCGGTCGCCAGGTCCGACAGCGCGATGGCCTGGCCACGTTTGCCGCCCAGCGACTTTTTGGCCGGGCCGGACGAAAGCGGCGTTTCCTGAACGATGGTGTTCCATTCGCCGCAGGCGTCGCAGCGCCCGGACCATCTTGTGTGCGAGGCGCCGCAGGCCGAGCAGGTGAAGGAAGGTGTCTTTGCCATGCCGCCCTTGGTGCCCGAGGATGGGCGGTTCTTCAAGCCCTTGCTGGTCGTCCTGGTTGCCGGCGGGCGGCCGCGTCCTCAGGCCCCCATGGGGCCATCGTCTGCGGCAGGCGCCGGTGGCGCCTATTCGGCGGCGCGCGGAGGTCGTGACATGGCAATGATGCTGGCGGCATTCGGGTCGCTGTCATCGGGTGGCACAGTCAGTTGCGCCGACAATTCGGGCAGCAGTTCGAACAATTCATCGCGCAGGCGCGTCAGTTGCGAACGGGCGATGGATTCCTCGATTTCGATGTCGCGGGTCCATTGCTGCAATTCATGCAGGATGGTCTGGGCGTCCTCGATCCTTTGCTGAAAGGTCTCAACCTCTTGCTGGCGCTGATGCAGAAAGCCACGGGCCCGGCTGACATTGTCATCGCCATAGGTCCGGGCCAGTTCCTGGCTGACCTTGCTCATCTGTGCGGCCAGTTCCAGCACATCGGGTTCCAGCGCCTGCAGGTCGGGGTGATCGCGCAGAAAGGCCATGCGTTCCTTGACCGCATCGAATTCCGAGGCCAGCGCGAAGGCGCCGCTGCGGTCGGCGGCATGGGCCGTCTGGTAGGCGTCGACCACGTCCTGCATCTTGAGTGAAAAGCTGCGATGCGCAGTCTCCAGCGCCATGATCCGGGCATTGGCGGGCAGGTAAAAGACCAGCATCACGATCAGGCAGGTCACACCGATCTGGACATAGGTCCCGGCATTGGCAATGGCGACATCGCCCAACCCGGCCTGAAGAGACAGCCACGGCCAGACCCCCGTCGCCGCCAGCAGCGTGGCGGCAATGGCAAACAGCGCCGCGGCACAAATGGCATATAATGTAACGCGCAGAAAAATGGCTTGGGCTTGTAATGTAATTGCGTGGAGGGCGGCCATGGCAGTCCTTCTCCTTTCGAAACCGGTACAATCCGGGTCGGAAGCGAAGAAACCAACAACCAAGCAGGTCGGTCCGCCGCGGACCCGCAAAACTCTCAAAACACAACTGCTCGAATGGCGGTCATGATAGCAAGTTTTGCTTTTCCAATCAATTATCTCGGGGTGGTTCGTGATTTAGATTGCAGTTCGGTAACGTAGCCCAGCCCGATCGAGGCCAGAATGCATGCCGTGAACAGGTACAGCCCCCATGCGGTTTCTATGGTGGCGTATGAAATGCCCTTGGCCAACGTGATGTAAAGCGCGATGAGGAAAATATCGGCCATGGCCAGCTTGCCCATGATGTTCAGCGCGGGCTGAACGCGTGGGTCCAGCAGGTCCCATTGAACCAAAGCGGTGCCGATGGTTTTGATATAGGGCGCAAAGAGCGCGAAAACGGTGACGACCAGCGCAAGGAAGATGTCGGATTTCCACAAGGATTGGAGGCCGGTAATGACGCTGATTTCCGAAAGGCCGAAGATCGGCAGCAGGCCCGCGCGCATCAGCGGGGCGAACCACGCGATGGGGTAGAAGATCAGGAGCGAGAGGGTGGCGAGGCGGAGGGTCATTCCTCTGGATCTTCGATTGGAGCTGGAAGTTGCTTTACTTCCTCGGGAGCCGGTATCTGTTCGTATTCTTTTGAATTGGCTCTTGTGATTTGCGCAACTTCTTTCATACGGTCCGTTAGGGGTTTGATATCATTTCCAAATTTCCCAAGCGTTTCTCCGACGTCCGATACCCCGGCTCTGACCACATCCAGCATGCCTTTGGGCTGTTCAACTTGCGCCTCGATGCCAGCTATACGGTTTAGAAGACGACGCTTGTGTGGTTGATCAAAGACAGTTGTTGCTAAGACTATTTTTCGCATCTGCCCGCACAGGTTCAAAACTCTTTTCTTGTCCTTGGCTCCTAGCGAGAATGTAGGAACCAGTTCATCAGAAAGTTCTTCCGGCAATTTGGCGTCAGCCAGTCGGTATTTTTCAGACACAGTTAAGATTTTTGATAGGCGTTTGGCTAAATTTGCGCGCTTGTTAGAAGCAAGAGGTGAATCTCCGCCGGGAAAATCTTGGTCAGTTTCCTTCACTAGTTCGACAAATCGACTAGGAAGTTCGGCTTCACTTGCGTTGGTCAGCATAAATAGCTCATCGAAGTCGGATTGGTCGTAACCTTCGCCGCGATTGAACTCTTTAACAAGGTATCTAATTCTACCAATCAAATCAGCCATTATTACCTCAATTTTTAACGCACCGCCTCAATCGGCCCCTCGGCACTCCCGCTGATGAACTGCTCGACATAGGGATCACCCGAGGCGTCCATCTGATCCACCGGCCCGGTCCACTGGATCACGCCTGCGTGCAGCATGGCGACGTTGTCGGCGATTGCACGGACCGAACTCATGTCGTGGGTGATGGTCATGGCGGTTGCGCCCATCTCGGTCACAATCTCTCGGATCAGGTCATTGATGACGCCGGACATGATCGGGTCCAACCCGGTGGTGGGTTCGTCGAAAAAGATGATCTCGGGCTCGGCGGCGATGGCACGGGCAAGGCCCACGCGTTTTTGCATGCCCCCCGACAGTTCCGCCGGGAACCGGTCGGCGACGTCTGCTTTCAGGCCCACGCGGCGCAGTTTCTCGATGGCGATTTCGCGCGCCTCATCCGCGGGGCGTTTCAGCGAACCGCGCAGCAGGCGGAAGGCGACGTTCTGCCAGACGGTCAGCGAGTCAAACAGCGCCGCGCCCTGAAACAGCATGCCAAAGCGCGCCAGAAATGCATCCCGGTCGCCTTTTCTGGCGTCCTTGCCGTCGACATAGATCATGCCGCTGTCAGGTTGGATCAGGCCGAGGATACATTTGAGCGCAACCGATTTCCCCGTACCAGAGCCGCCGATGATGACCATCGACGTGCCCTTTGCGATATCAAGGTTCATACCTTGCAGGACGCGGTTTTCATCAAAGGCCTTATGCACGTTCTCCATTCGGATCATAGCGAGAAGAACACCCCTGTCAGAACGAAGTTTGCGGCAAGGATCAGCACGGCGGCGGTCTCGACTGAACCTTTGGTGGCCCGGCCCACACCCTGTGCGCCGCGGCCCGAATGCATGCCGAAATAGCACCCCATGATGGCCGCGATCATGCCAAAGGCCGCGCCTTTTACCAGCGACGACAGAAGGTCGAGCGGTTCCAGGAAGTCGACCGTGTTTTTAAGATAGGCCGCCGGGTTGAAGCCCAGGTTTTGGGTGGCCACGACATAGCCGCCCGCGATGCCGATGATGTCGCCGACCGCAACCAGAACCGGCACTGTGATCAGCGCGGCCAGAACGCGCGGGGCGGTCAGGTATTTCATCGGGTGGGTCGACAGGGTGACCAGCGCGTCGATTTGCTCGGTCACTTTCATGGTGGCGATCTCGGCCGCGATCGACGAGGTGACGCGAGCTGCGATCATCAGGCCGACCATGACGGGGCCAAGCTCGCGCACCATGCCGATGGCGACGATCTGGGGCACCACGGCCTCGGCGTTGAAGCGGGCGCCACCAGCATAGATCTGCAGGGCCAGCGCGCCGCCGGTAAAGACGGTGGTCAGGCCCACGACCGGTAAGGACAGCCAGCCGATATTCAGCAGCGCCATCCCAAACTCTCGCGGGTAGAAGGGCGGTCGGAAGATATGCGAAATGGCATCCAGCGCAAACAGGGTCACGCGGCCAAAGGCCGACAACAGGTTCAGGACCGCGCGGCCCAGTTCGGCAAGCCAGGCGATGGGGTTCATTCCACGTAGCCCCGCGAATAGCGGCTGCCCAGCGAGGTCAGGATTTCATATCCGATGGTCCCGGCCGCCTCGGCCAGGTCATCCACCGTCTGATGGCCGTTGAGGATGCGCAACCGGTCAGGCGCGTGGGTCAGGTCGGTTACATCGACCGTGATCAGGTCCATCGAGATACGCCCGACAACCGGGCAGGGCTGGCCGCCTGCAAAGGTGTCGATGCCGCCACCGATGGCCCGATGCAGCCCGTCCGCATAGCCAGCCGCGACCGTGGCAATGCGCGACGGCCTGCGTGCGGTCCAGCTGTTGCCGTAACCGACGGTTTCCCCGACCTCGAGCGCGCGGATCTGTACCACCGGAAGATCGACCGTCACCACGGGTTTGGCCGCCGTAAAAGGCATGCCGCCATAGATGCCGATGCCGGGGCGGCAGAAGTCAAAGTGGAACTCTGACCCCAGCAAAAGCCCCCCGGTCGCCGCCAGCGAACGCGGCGCGGAGATACCGTCGGTCATGTCGCGGAAGACCTTCAACTGCTGATGGTTCATCGCGTGGTCGGGCTCGTCCGAGCAGGCGAGGTGAGACATGACGACCAAGGGGTTCAGCGCCTCGGCCTGCGGGCGCAACGCGGCCCAATCGGCGGGTTCCAGCCCCAGACGGTTCATACCGCTGTCCAGTTGAATGCCGAACGGATGGTCGGGCAGCGCCTGCGTGTGGCGTTGGAACTGCTCAGGCGAATTGAGCAGCGGGATCAGGTCATGGGCGCGCAACAGGTCGGCATCGCCCTCCATATGCCCCGAGAACACGCAGATCATCGGACCGGGGCCAATGGCCTTGCGCACGGCGGCGCCTTCCTCGGCCACGGCGACAAAAAACTTGCGCACGCCTTCTTCGGCCAGAGTGTCGGCCACTGGGCCTGCGCCCAGCCCATAGGCATCGGCCTTGACCACGGCGCCGGTCTCGACTTCGGTCATCGCATCCAGCGCCCGCCAGTTGCTGGCAAGGGCCTGAAGGTTGATTGTCAAACGTGCGGTACTCATGGTCCTGTTCATGACATTGCCAATCCGAAGGTCAAGAGGGAAAGCCGCATTTGCGCCCGCTATTGCAAGGCTTGTCGCCGCTATCGGCCCAAACCGGTCGTAAACCCTTAGGAAACGGGCGGGCGTTCGCAGACGGCCGGGCGCTGGCGATTGTGCGTGCCCCGGCACAAAAAGGGCGGGGCAGGGCGGATCGTCGACCTTTTTCTTGTGCCGCCATTGAGGTTGCCCCGCGGCGATGCAACAGTAACGAACCGTCAGAACTGGGAAAATCGACCCGAGGGGGACCCATGGAACTTGTCGCCGGAATGACCGACCAGCCGCAACAGTTTGCTCAGCTTTTCGCCGATGTATTCACGGCCTCTGAAGGCGTGGATGCCGGCAAGACCATCGGTGCATTCGTCCAAGAGATGCTGGCCGACACGCCCCCCGAAGCGCTTTATGTTTTCTCGGCACGCGCGGGTGACACCTTGTTGGGCGGCATCCTGTTTTCCCGCCTGGATTTCGTTCAAGACCCGCGGCGGGTCTTTATCCTGTCGCCGGTTGCCGTGCGGACGGACCATCAGGCGCAGGGCGTCGGGCAAAAGCTGATCGGGTTTGGCCTGGACAGGCTGCGCGCGGACGGGGTTGATGTGGCGATGACCTATGGCGATCCGGCCTATTACGTCAAAACCGGCTTCCAGCCTGTGACCGAGGCCGAGGCCAGCCCGCCATTGCCGCTGAGCCACCCGCATGGCTGGCTTGGGCAGGCGCTGAACGGGCAGCCTCTGGCGCCGCTTGTCGGGCCGTCGCGCTGTGTTTCCGCGCTGAACAAGCCTGAATTGTGGTAGCCGGGGTCAGTATCCCTCGATCTCGCCGCCCTGCTGCCAGGGTTTGATCAGGTTGCCAAAGCGCGTGAACTGAGCCTCGAAGGACAGCTCGACCGTGCCGATGGGGCCGTGGCGCTGCTTGCCGACGATGACCTCGGCCTTGCCATGCAGGCGCTCCATCGCCTGCTTCCACTCTTCCATCTTGTCCAGCTCGTGATCGCCGGGCTTTTCACGTTCTTTGTAATATTCCTCGCGGAAGACAAACATGACCACGTCGGCATCCTGCTCGATCGAGCCTGATTCCCGCAGGTCGGACAATTGCGGGCGCTTGTCATCGCGGCTTTCGACCTGACGCGACAGCTGTGACAGGGCGATGACGGGGATGTTCAGTTCCTTGGCAATGGCCTTCATGCCCATCGAAATCTCGGCGATCTCGTTGACGCGGTTGTCGGCCATGCCACGGCACAGCTGCAGGTAGTCGATCACCAAAAGGTCCAGACCGTGTGTCCGCTTCAGTCGTCGCGCCCGCGCTGCCAGCTGCGAAATCGGCAGGGCCGGGGTGTCGTCGATGAACAGTGGGCAGGCCTCAAGCGTCTTGGCGGCATCCACAAACCGGCGGAACTCGGCCTCGGTCATGTCGCCCTGACGGATCTTGTGGGACGAGATTTCGGATGCCTCGGCCAGAACCCGGCCCGCCAGCTGTTCGGCGCTCATCTCAAGCGAGAAGAAACCCACCACGCCGCCATCGACCGCGCCCTCGCTGCCATCGGGTTTCACCCCGCGCTTATAGGCCTTGGCGACGTTGAAGGCCACGTTGGTCGCCAACGAGGTTTTCCCCATCGAGGGGCGACCGGCAAGAATGATCAGGTCCGACGGGTGCAGGCCACCCAGCTGCTTGTCCAGATCGGCCAGACCGGTCGAGATGCCGGCCATCCCGCCGCCACGCTGATAGGCTTCGTTGGTAACGTTGACCGCCTCGGTCACCGCCTTGAGAAAGGACTGAAACCCCTGTTCGGTCTGACCCTGCTCGGACAGCTGGTACAGCTGCTGTTCGGCTTCGACAATCTGTTCCTTGGGCTCGCTGGCCACGTCCACGCGGGCGGCCTTGTCCGAGATATCGCGTCCCAGCCGGATCAGCTCGCGCCGAATGGCAAGGTCATAGATCATCTGGGCGTAGTCATGCACGGCAAAGGCGCTGATCGAGGCACCGGCCAGTTTGGCCAGATAGGCCGGACCGCCAAGCTCTTTCAGCCCCTCATCCTCGGCCATGAAGGATTTCAGCGTCACCGGAGAGGCCAGCGCATTCTTGGCGATACGCGCGGCCGCCACCTCGTAGATGCGGGCATGGACCGGGTCAAAGAAATGTTCGGCCCCGATGACCGAGGCGACCCTGTCATACAGATCGTTGTTGGTCAGGATCGCACCCAGAAGCTGTTGTTCGGCCTCGATGGAATGGGGCATGGTTTCGGCGTTTTGAATCTGTGCCGCCGCCTGTTCGATACTGCTGATCTCGTTCATTGCTGCTCTCACCGTCCCTTGGGACAAGGTCCATAGCCCGGCCTTGCGAGTCGTGGCAAATTGTATGTTTTCTGGGGATAGGCTGTGCATATCTCCAGTCCCCTCCATATTGACGGACGCGAAGGGGCTGCGTCAACATATTGTGGGCTGTCCCGATCCTGCAGCCTGTATTGACGACGGGAATTGCCAGTGCTGGCCTCAGGTCTTGCGGGCCTCTTGCCAACCACGCGGATCGTTCAGAAACGCCTCGACCCCGCTCAGGGTTTCTTCGTCAAACGCCTTTTGCGCCTTGGCCTCGGCCAGAACGTCCCACCATGTGCACAGGCTGTGCAGTTTGACGCCGTGATCACCCAGCGTTTTTTCGGTTTCGGGGAAAATGCCGTAATAGAAGATCACCGCCGTGTGGCCGCAGGTGGCGCCGGTTTCGCGGATCGCATCCACGAAGGACAGTTTCGAGCCGCCATCGGTGGTCAGGTCCTCGACCAGCAGCACACGCTCGCCTTCGCTCATCGCGCCTTCGATGCGGGCATTGCGGCCATAGCCTTTGGGTTTCTTGCGTACATAGGTCATGGGCAGGGCCATCCGTTCCGCGACCATGGCGGCAAACGGGATGCCTGCAGTCTCGCCCCCGGCGATGTTGTCGAAGGCTTCGAAACCGGCATCGCGCATGACGGTGACGGTCAGAAAATCCATCAGCGTGGACCGGATGCGCGGGTATGAAATCAGCTTGCGGCAGTCGATATAGGTCGGGCTGGGCAGGCCGGATGCCAGCGTGAACGGCTCTCGCGCGTTGAAATGCACGGCCTTGATCTCCAGCAGCATCCGTGCGGTCAGGCGGGCGATTTCGGTGCTGTCGGGAAAGGAACTGGGGATCATGGCGCAAACCTCGGGGCTGAAAGAGTGTTGCGGGCTGATAGCCTGATGGCGGGGCCGCTGTCGAGAGGAGATGCACCCAAACGAAAAGCGGACCCCCAAGGGGGATCCGCTTTGGCCCATGCGGGCACCGAGCTGGCTGAGGTGGGCTCAGCTGCTCATATCATAGGCGCGCTCTCCGTGAACCGAGAGGTCGAGCCCGTTTGTCTCGGTCTCCGGGTCTACGCGAAGCGGCGTGATCAGTGCAACCACCTTGATCAACACAATCGTGACAACTGACGTAAAGGCACCCACGATAACCAGCCCGCCAAGCTGTGCGGTCCAGGCACCCAGGCCGAAAACGGCAATCATGATGGTGCCAAAGATGCCGCCAAGCCCGTGCACCGCAAAGACGTCCAGCGTGTCGTCGATGTTCAGCTTGTTGCGCACGATGTTGACGCCTTCCTGGCACAGAACCCCTGCGACGGCACCGATGATCAGGGCCTGCACCGGGTCGACATATCCCGACGCAGGAGTGATCGAAGCCAGGCCGGCAATCGTACCGGTTACCAGCCCCACCATCGAGGCCTTGCCGTATTTGATGCGCTCCCACAGGGCCCAGGAAAGCGATGCGGTGGCGGCCGAGATATGGGTCACGGTCATCGCCATCGCGGCGCCGCCATCAGCGGCCAGCTGCGACCCGCCGTTAAAGCCGAACCAGCCAACCCACAACATCGCAGCACCGATCATCACGAAACCGGGGTTGTGCGGCGGTGTGGTGCGGTTCTGACGGGGGCCGAGAACGACGGCGATGATCAGCGCGGCGATACCGGCGGTTTCGTGTACCACGATGCCACCGGCAAAATCACGAACGCCGACCTCTCCCAGAATTCCGCCATCGGTCAGGATGCCGCCACCCCAGATCCAGTGAACAACCGGGGCATAGCACAACAGCATCCACAAAGCCGAGAATGTCAGGACAAAGCCAAAGCCGACCCGTTCCACATAGGCCCCGACGATCAGGGCTGGGGTGATGATGGCAAAGGTCATCTGAAAGGCGAAAAACAGGATCTCGGGCAATGTTCCCGACAGGCTGTCTGCATCGACGCCATTCAGAAAGGCCTTGCCCAGGCCGCCCCACAGCCCCGAACCCCCATCGCCGAATGCGATGGAATAGCCCGCGACCAGCCACAGAACGCTCATCAGGCAGGCAATCGAAAAACAGTGCATGAAAACGCTCAGGACGTTTCGCGCGCGCACCAGGCCGCCGTAGAACAGGGCGAGCCCCGGTAATGTCATGAACAGGACCAATGCAGTTGCAACGATGATCCAGGCTGTATCGGCTCCGTTCATGGGCCAGTCTCCTTTTGCCGTAAACTGGTGCCGGACCGCAGGGTTAACCCGCAGCCCAGCACGATGTGAGCGGTGGTGCGCGCTCTTGAAGCGGAGGGTGGGCGCAGAAAAAAGAGGCAGGGCCTTAAAAAGCCGCACAAAATAGGGGCTTTTTGCAAAGCGATGATTAAAAGTGCTGAAATAAGGTGATAGCGCCTAAATAGTGGGCGATTGCTGAATGCCTCGCAAAAGCAGGTTCAGCGCATGATCCCGTGCCGCGCGGCGCACGCGATCCCGCCCCAATGGGCCAAATTCGACCGTTTCGGTAACTGTGTCCCGGCCCTGGGCTGCCAGCCCGAAACAGACCCGGCCTTCGGGTTTGAATTCTGATCCGCCCGGCCCGGCAATGCCTGTGACCGAAACCGCCAGGGATGCATGCGAAAACCGCAGTGCGCCGTCGGCCATTTCCCCGGCAACCTGCTCTGAGACGGCGCCATGGGCGGCAAGCGTGGCGGCGGCGACGCCCAGCATTTCCTGCTTGGCGGTGTTCGTATAGGTCACGAAGCCCCGTTCGACCACGGCAGAGCTGCCGGGGATATCGGTCAGGGCTGCCGCGACCATGCCACCTGTGCAGCTTTCGGCGGTGGCGATCATGATGCCGCGGGCCTTGGCGTGTTCCAGCAGGTTTGCGATGTTCACAGGCCCAGTACCCCGTGCGAAATGCCAGCCAGGACCAGAACCCCGATTGCGGCGAATACCCCGGCGATCACGTCGTCCAGCATGACGCCCAACGGGTCACCCCGACGGTCTGCCCACCCGACAGGGCCGGGCTTGGTGATGTCGAACAGGCGAAACAGGACAAAGCCCGCGACCCAGCCGGGCCAAAGCGCGGTAATGTCGATGCCATGCGCCCAGGACGGGTAGGAAATTGCCCAAAGCGCGATGAATTGCCCGGCGACCTCGTCGATCACGATTTCCGACGGGTCGTGATCATCCTGGCCAGCCGTCAGCTCGCGCGTGGCCCACAGGCCCGCCACGAAAACAAGGCCGGTGGCCAGAACCAGCAGGGGAAACCCGCCGAGCATGTGCAGGGCCCATGCCATTGGCAGCGCGGCCAGCGACCCCCATGTGCCCGGTGCCGGTCTGATGTGCCCGACACCGCAGACGGTTCCGATCAGGGACGCCGCACTCATGACTTCACCAGGCAGGCCGTGGCGAGCGCCGCGATGCCCTCGCTGCGCCCGGTAAAGCCCAGCCGCTCGGACGTGGTTGCCTTGACCGATACCTGGTCGGGACGCAGCCCCAGGATTTCTGCCAGCGTTTCGCGCATGGCCACGGCGTGGGGGCCAATCTTGGGGTATTCGCAGACCAGCGTGCAATCGACATTCGAGATGCGGTATCCCATGGTCTGGGCAAGCTGGGCGGCGTGGCGCAGGAATATGTCGCTGGCCGCGCCTTTCCATTGAGGGTCCGAGGGCGGGAAATGCTGGCCGATATCGCCCTGCGCCAGCGCGCCATAGATCGCGTCGGTGATTGCGTGCATGCCGACATCGGCGTCCGAGTGCCCCTGCAAGCCGCGATCATGCGCGACGGGAACGCCGCACAGTATGACGTGATCGCCGGTGCCGAACCTGTGCACGTCATATCCGTTGCCCAGTCTTACATCCATGTCCATTCCCACTATGCGTTCTGCCCGCGCGAAATCGCCGGGCGTTGTGATCTTTAGGTTGTCTGCGTCGCCGGGCACGATGGCCACGTCTATTCCGGCGGACCGGGCGACCTCGACATCGTCGGCCGCGCCGCCGGGGTGGGCGCGGTGCGCAGCCAGGATCGCGTCGAGGTGAAACCCCTGGGGGGTTTGCGCCGCGAACAGCCCGGTGCGGTCGCGCGTGCCGGTTACGATCGACCCGTCGCCGGTCCACAGCGCATCGGTCACCGCCAGACCGGGGGCCGCGGCGCGGCTGTTGTCCAGCGCGTCCAAAACGTCGCGGATGATCCGTTCGCTTACACAGGGTCTGGCAACGTCATGGATCAGCACCCGCGATACGCCCAGCCCCTCAAGCGCCGCCAGGCCGTTCCGGACCGACGCGGCGCGGTCAAAGCCACCCTCGGCCAGGATCAACCCCGCATCGCGGTATTGTTCCCAGGCATCGGAATCCTGTGCAGAAACCACAAGGACGATATGGTCGAGCCGTCCCCGAAAGGCATCAATGCTGCGATCGGCGACCGAGCGTCCGGCCAATAGGCGCCACTGTTTGGGCATGTCTCCTCCGGCGCGCGATCCGCGTCCGGCGGCGACGATGATGGCGGCGGTGGTCATGGGGTTTGGCTCTCCTGTTTGGCCATTGTTTAGGCGGCGGTGAATGCAGAGGCAATCACCCGTGGTAACTTGCCTACAAAATAGGCATATGATGATTTTGCGGGCTTGAAGGTCGCCGTTTTGTTGTTCATATGCTGCGAATTCGATATCCAAAACACAACTGCTCAAGGATTAAGCACGTTGACTCTGCATCTTGCTGACAAGGAATTGCACCCGCCGGTCTTGCTGGCACCGATGGCCGGAATCACCGATCGTCCGTTCCGTGATCTCGTCTCGCGGTTCGGCGCGGGGCTTGTGGTCAGTGAAATGGTCGCCAGTCAGGAAATGGTTCAGGCCAAACCTGGCGTGCGCGAGCGTGCGGAACTGTCCGCCGATGTGGAAAACACGGCGGTGCAACTGGCGGGACGCGAAGGTCACTGGATGGCCGAGGCAGCCCGGCAGGTCGTGGACCGCGGCGCGCGGGTCATCGATATCAACATGGGGTGCCCTGCCAAGAAAGTGACCAACGGGTATTCGGGGTCGGCGCTGATGAAGACACCGGACCACGCGCTGCACCTGATCGAATCGGTGGTCGGCGCGGTTGACGTTCCGGTGACACTAAAGACGCGGCTGGGCTGGGATGATGCGGCGTTGAATGCGCCCGATATCGCCCGCCGGGCGCAAGAGGCAGGGGTGCAGATGGTGACGATCCACGGCCGCACTCGGTGCCAGTTCTACAAGGGGCGCGCCGATTGGGCCGCAATCGCCGCCGTAAAGGATGCCGTCACGATCCCGGTTGTGGCCAATGGCGACATCCTGGACACGGGCACGGCCGACAGGGCCATGCGCCTTTCGGGGGCCGATGGCGTCATGGTAGGCCGCGGCGCACAGGGGCGCCCATGGATATTGGCGCAGATCGCGCATGACCTGTTCGGGACCAAGCCGCCCGAGATTCCGGTGGGTCCGGACCTGATAGAAATGGTGCGCGCGCATTACGAGGCGATGCTGGCATTCTACGGCACGGAACTGGGTCTGCGCGTCGCCCGCAAACACCTGGGATGGTACATGGACGCGGCGGGCACGGCCCCGAGCCTGCGCCGCACGATCCTGACCGCGCGCGACCCGGCCGAGGTTCTGCGTCTGTTGGGCGATGCTCTGGATCACACCGGAAAGGAAGCCGCATGACGCCCGATCGCGATATCTGGACATCGCTGCCGGTGCCCGCGTTCATCATTGATGACGCCGATCTGATCACCGATGTGAACTCGTCAGGCGAGGGGTTTTTGAACGCGTCGCGCAAGGCGGTTGTCGGGCAGCCCGTGTGGGACCAAATCGCGGTGGATGCGCCGCTGGAAGAGGCGCTGTTGCGGGCCAGGGCGCAGGGAACGCCGCTTTTCGTCAACGATGTGGATGTCGGGTCGGGCAACAGGGCGCCGCTGCAATGCGCGTTGCAGATCGCGCCGCTTGTGGGGCAGCCCGGTTCGATGATCATGATCATCACCCCGCGCGAACTGGCCGGGCGGATGACCCGCGGCAACACGGTCAAGTCGGCCGCGCAATCGGCGATTGGCATGGCCGAGATGCTGGCCCATGAGATCAAGAACCCGCTGGCCGGGATTACCGGGGCCGCCCAGTTGCTGAGCATGAATATCTCGCAGGAAGACCTTGAACTGACCGATCTGATCGTCGCCGAAAGCCGCCGGATCGTGAAGCTGTTGGAACAGGTCGAGCAATTCGGAAACCTGTCGCGCCCGGATTTCAAGCCGGTCAACATTCACGACGTTCTGGACCGCGCGCGGCGTTCGGCGCTGTTGGGCTTTGGCGCGCAGATGAAAATCATCGAGGATTACGACCCCTCGCTGCCGCTGGCCTATGGCGACCCGGATCAATTCCTTCAGGTTATTCTGAACCTGCTCAAAAACGCGTCCGAGGCCGCCGGTCCCGACGGTGGGACGATCCGCCTGCGGACCTATTTCGAACACTCGTTCCGCCTGCGCCGCAGCGACGGCTCGGGGCATTCGCTGCCCCTGCAGGTCGAGATCATTGATGACGGGCCGGGTCTGCCCGAAGAGATCCGGGGCGACATTTTCGACCCGTTTGTTTCGGGCAAGGAAAACGGCACTGGCCTCGGGCTGGCGCTGGTCAGCAAGATTGTCTCTGACCACGACGGCTGGATTTCAGCCGATTCCGTGCCGGGACGCACCGTATTCCGCCTGTCGCTGCGACGGGCGCCACGAGACACAGAACAAGGCCGCTAAGAGCACAAGATAGGAGACCTTCCGATGGATGGCACAGTACTGGTAGCAGATGACGACCGCACGATCCGCACGGTTCTGACGCAGGCCCTGACCCGGGCCGGGTGCAAGGTGCATGCTACCTCGTCCCTGACCACGCTCATGCGTTGGGTCGGTGAAGGCAAGGGCGATGTGGTGATCTCGGATGTGGTCATGCCCGATGGCAATGGTCTTGAGATGTTGCCCAAGATTTCGCAGGACCGACCGGGGCTGCCGGTTATCGTGATCTCGGCACAGAACACGATCATGACGGCGATTCAGGCGGCCGAGGCCGAGGCTTACGACTATTTGCCCAAGCCGTTCGACCTGCCGGACCTGATGAAACGGACCGCCCGTGCGCTTGAGCAGAAACAGCGGGTTCAGCCCGAAGCCGCGGATGATACCGAAGACCGTCCGGACGAATTGCCTCTGGTCGGGCGGACCCCGGTCATGCAGGCACTTTACCGTCTTGTCGCCCGTGTCATGAACACGGACCTTTCGGTCATGATCTCAGGTGAAAGCGGAACCGGAAAGTCGTTGATTGCACGCGCTATTCACGATTTCTCGGATCGCCGCACCTTGCCCTTCGTGACCGCGACAGCTGCCGACCTGCGAGACCTTGAAGGTCCGGCCCGGGTGATGGCCCGTGTGCGGGGCGGCACGCTTTTGATCGACGAGATCAACGATATCGACGACGAGATTCAGGCACGTATCGTGCGCATGATGGATACGCCGGGCGATCATATCCCCCGTTTCATGGCCACCAGCCAGTCTGACCTGACCGAAGCGATGGAAACAGGGCGTGTGCGCCAGGACCTGTATTACAGGCTGTGCGGGGCGACGATACATGTTCCGGCGCTACGCGAACGGGTCGACGATATCACGCTGCTGGCCGACCATTTCCTGGCTCGCGAGGAACGCGAAAACGGCGCCAAACGCTGGCTCAGCCCCGAGGCGGTGGAACTGGTGCGACGCTATTCCTGGCCCGGCAACGTGCGCCAGCTTGAAAACGCCATTCGCCGCCTGAGCCTGACCAGCCGGTCCGACGAGATTTCCAAGATCGAAGTCGAAACGGTGCTGGGCAGCCAGCCCGAAGCCGAACCGGTTCTGGGTGGCGGTGAGCGCGAAAAGCTGTCGGCCTCGGTCGCGCGCCATTTGCGCCGTTATTTCGATCTGCATGGCAACATGCTGCCGCCGCCGGGCCTGTATCAACGCATCCTGCGGGAAGTCGAGGCGCCGCTTATTGAAATTGCGCTTGAGGCAACCGGCGGAAATCAGGCGAAATGCGCCGATTTGTTGGGGATCAACCGGAATACGTTGCGCAAAAAGATCACCGAACTCGATATTCAGGTGACACGCCGCCGCAAACTGATGTAATATCGCCACACAAAGCGTGGCATCCGGGTTCTTTCCCGGCAAAGACCACGAAATATGGCGGTCCGTCGCAACAGCGACACATCAGGATGAGGGCAGACAGTGGCAACCCGGGCACAGAGCGGGCCGATTTTATGGATGAATCGGTGGCGTAAATCCCGAAAACTGCGCAATTTCGGTACCTTGGGCCTGGTTGTTCTGGGGCCGGTCCTGACGCTTGCGACCTATCTTGTGATCGGTCCGTTCGACCTTGGGGCATCGGCGCCGACCCTGCGTCTGATTCTGCTGGCTGATCTGGTCTATATTCTCGTGGTCGCGGCGCTGGTGCTCAGCCAATTGGGTAATCTTATCGTCGCGCGCCGTGCCAAGTCGGCGGGGTCGCGGCTGCACTTGCGCCTGATCGGCGCGTTTACCCTGTTGGCGCTGGTTCCGACCGTAACCGTGGCGATCTTTGCCGGGTTGACGGTGAATATCGGGCTTGAGGGCTGGTTCTCGGATCGGGTGCGGCAGGTCGTCGGGTCGTCGCTGACGGCGGCCGAAGCCTATGAGCTGGAACACCGCAGCGGGCTGACCCAGGACGCCACCGTGCTGGCCCGTTTTCTGGACAATGCGCGGTCGCTGGATTTCTATATCTCGGACGCGGAACTGCGCGAGGTTCTTGCGCAGGGGCAGGCGCAGATACAACGGGGCCTGCGTGAGGCCTATGTGATTGATGGCAGTGGTGAAATCAGGTCGCGCGGCGACCGGTCTTATCTGTTCAATTACGAGGCACCAACCCCGGAACAGATCATCGAATCCCAGGACAACGGCCTGTTGATCATCGCGGATTGGCCCAACAACGAATTTCGGGCTCTTGTGCCGTTGCAGGCCTATCTGGACCGTTACCTGTATGTCAGCCGTGATGTTGACGGACAGTTGCTGACGCTGCTTGATGACACCAAGGAAACCGCGCAGTTCTATCAGCAACTGGAGAACGAGCGGGGCCGTGTCCTGTTCGAGTTCGGCTTGCTGTACCTTGGGTTCGCGGTCATCCTGATCCTGGCCGCCGTGTCGCTGGGCATGTGGTTTGCTGAACGCCTGTCGCGCCCGGTGGGGCGGCTGACAACGGCGGCACAGCGGGTTGGCGCGGGCGATCTGGGCGTGCAGGTCATCGAAGAGGCCAGCGATGACGAAATTGCCATGCTGGGCCGGTATTTCAACCAGATGACCCGACAGTTGAAGGGCCAGCGGGACACGTTGCTGGAAAACACCCGCCAGATCGAACGCCGACGCCGGCTGTTCGATTCGGTTCTCAGCTCGGTCACCTCGGGCGTGGTCGGGGTCGATTCCGACGGGTGCGTTACCTTCGTGAACCGGTCTGCCGAACGTTTGCTGGATTGGTCGCGCGGCGAAGAACACCTGTCCATCGGTATTGCCGTGCCAGAGTTTCTGCCGCTGTTCGAAAGCCTCAGGGAAAGTGGCCAAGAAGCTGTGCAGGGCGAGGTCAAGGTGACCCGCAAGGGGCAGTTGGAAAACCTGCTTGTCCGCATGGCCACCCGGCGTGGCGAAGATGGCGGGCTTGAGGGATATGTGGTTGCCTTTGACGACGTGACCGATCTGGTCAGCGCGCAGCGTATGGCTGCGTGGGGCGACGTTGCGCGGCGCATCGCGCATGAGATCAAGAACCCGCTGACCCCGATTCAGCTGAGCGCCGAGCGCATCAAGCGCAAGTTTTCGCGCAAGCTGGACGAAGAGGATTGCGACAGCCTGGTGTCGATGACCGATGTGATTGTGCGTCAGACCAATGACTTGCGGCGCATCGTCGATGAGTTCTCGAAATTCGCCCGGATGCCCGAACCAGAGCGCCGCGAAGAAGACATCGCCGGGCTGGTGCGCGAGGCGGTTCTGTTGCAGCAGGCCGGGCAGCCCGATGTGCGCATTGATGCAGAGCTGCCCGATCAGCCCATCCTGGCCGATGTTGATGCAACCATGCTGAGCCAGGCCCTGACAAACCTGATCAAGAACGCGGGTGAAGCCATTGAAAGCCTTAAGCAAAAAGGGGCACCAGAAAACCTGAAGCCTCAGATACAGGTAAGGGTGGCCACTGACCCGGCCGGAACCGAGATCACCATCGCCGACAATGGCATCGGTTTGCCCGAGGACCGGGCGCGGCTGTTTGAACCTTATGTCACCACGCGGGACGAGGGCACCGGTCTGGGTCTGCCCATCGTTAAGAAGATCATCGAAGAACATGGCGGAGCGCTGACCCTGGAGGACGCGCCCACCTTTGACGGACAGGACCATTTTGGCGCGATGGCCGTTATCCGTTTGCCAGGGGCCTCAGGCGGCCCGACCAACGCGCCGGAAAAAGTGGCGATTAAAACCAACAAACTGAAAGCAGGCCAAAGATGAGCGACATTCTGATCGTAGATGACGAACGCGATATTCGCGAATTGGTGTCCGACATTCTGGAGGACGAAGGCTATTCCACCCGGCTGGCGGCGAACTCGGACGAGTGCATGTCGTCAATCAACGCGGAGCCGCCGGGGCTGTTGATTCTGGACATCTGGCTCAAGGACAGCCGCATGGACGGGATCGACATTCTCAAGGCCGTCAAGCGTGACAACCCGGATGTGCCGGTGGTGATCATTTCCGGCCATGGCAATATCGAGATTGCCGTGGCGGCGATAAAGCAGGGCGCGTATGACTTTATCGAAAAGCCCTTTAACATCGACCAGTTGATGGTCGTGATCCGCCGCGCGATGGAAACCTCGCGCCTGCGCCGCGAGAACGCATCGCTCAAGCGCAAAGAGGTCAACAATTCCGACATGATCGGCAAATCGGCTGCTTTCCGAACGATGCAGGGGCACCTTGACAAGGTCACCAAATCCAACGGCCGGGTCATGCTCAGCGGTCCTGCGGGGTCGGGCAAGGAAATCGCCGCGCGCTATATTCACGCGCATTCGAACCGGGCCAATGCGCCGTTCGTGACAGTGAACTGCGCCGGGATTGAACCCGAACGGGTCGAAGAGGTGCTGTTTGGCCGCGAATCCGCCGAAAGGGGCGTGGAATCTGGCCTGTTGGAAGAGGCGCATGGCGGCGTGGTCTATTTCGACGAGGTCGCGGATATGCCGCTGGGAACCCAGTCCAAGATTTTGCGCGTGCTGGTCGATCAGCAGTTCCAGCGCGTTGGCGGCTCGGACAAGGTGCGCGTCGACTTGCGGGTTATATCTTCGACCAACCGCGATCTGGAAACCGAGATTGCTGCGAACCGGTTTCGCGAAGAGCTTTATCACCGGTTGAACGTGGTGCCGATCGCGGTTCCCTCGCTGGAAGAGCGTCGTGAAGACATCCCGGTTCTTGCCCAGCATTTCATTGAAATGTGCAATGAAACGCAGGGGCTGCCGGTTCGGGACCTGTCCGAGGAAGCGGTTGCGTTGTTGCAGACCATGACCTGGCCCGGCAATGTCCGGCAGTTGAAGAACCTGATCGAAAGGGTGCTTATCCTGGGCGATGGCTCTGGCCCGATCGAGGCGCGCGAGCTGCCGAACGAAGAGGAAAAGACCGAAGATTCGGGCCGGGTGGTGCTGTCAGGCGCGCTTGCAACGCTTCCGCTGCGCGAAGCCCGCGAGGCGTTCGAGCGTGAATATCTTCTGACGCAAATCAACCGGTTTGGCGGCAATATCAGCCGCACCGCCAGTTTCGTGGGCATGGAACGCAGCGCGCTGCACCGCAAGCTCAAGTCTCTGGGGGTTGTCACGTCGAACAAGTCGGGCGCGCGGGTTGCGCAACTGGATGAAGCCGAGCCCGCAGAATAACAGGGCAGAGGGGGCCGGTTGACGCTGCCCCGACATTTGGGTTCAGGGCGGTGGGTCCGCCCGACCAAGGTGCCGTTGCGGCCTGACGCAGCGCAGCCGAAACCGAGCCGTGCGGAATAACACCGTCGCGCAATTTCCAATGTCACGGCGCCTGCGTTTTTCGGATTTCCGCGGCCGACCGTCGGCGTTACAACCTGCCTTATGAGATTTCCGTTCATGACGTTTTTGCAGGTCATCCTGTTGTGGTTGGCCGGGCTGGGCGCGGCCACGCAATTTGCCAAGATTGCCGTGCCGTTTGCCGAGATCGGTCTTTATTACCCGGCCCAAGGCGATGCCCTTGGATGGCTGTTGTCCATCATCAGCCTGATGGGAGCGATACTGGGTGCTGTTTCGGGGGCGATTGCGGGCAAGATCGGCCCGCTGCGCCTTTTGGCTTTTGGACTGGTGCTTGGTGGTGCGGTATCGCTGTTGCAGGCCATGATCCCGCCATTTCCGGTCATGCTGGCCAGTCGGATCGTCGAGGGGTTGTCTCATTTGGCAATCGTGGTGGCCGCGCCGACATTGATTGCGCAACTGACCCGGGGCAGGGCACGCAATGCCGCCATGGTTCTTTGGAGCTCGTTCTTTGGCGTGGCCTTTGCGCTGAATGTCTGGATCGGGCTGCCTTTCGTGGATTGGTACGGCCTGCCTGCCTATTTTGCGCTGCACGGCATTTTGATGCTGGTGATCATGGCGCTGGTCCTGATGTGCCGCATCCGCGTTGTGCAAGACCAGGTCGATCACGGGGGCAGGGGATTTGCGCTGTTTGTCCAGGCCCATCTGAACAGCTATCGGTCGGCTTATGTGTCGGCCCCGGCGATCGGGTGGTTCTTTTACACGCTGACCTTCGTGTCGCTTCTGGCGATCCTGCCGGGCCGGCTGCCTTCGGGGGTGAGCGCACAGATCGCCGGGCTGATGCCTTTGGCCGGAATTGTCCTTTCCTGGCTGGCGGTGCCTGTATTGCTGAACGTCATGTCCGCTGTGTCGGTCGTCAATATCGGCTTTGGGCTGGGTATCGTCGCCTTGGCGGCATCCTATTTCGGCGCGCCGCTGTGGATGGTCTGCATCGGGTTGTTCTCGGTTCTGGGGCTTGTTCAGGGCGGCAGCTTTGCCGCTGTCCCGCAGTTGAACCAAACGGCAGACAACCAGGCGCTGAGCTATGGGGCGCTGGCGCAGATGGGAAATGCCGGAAACCTGCTGGGCACACCGGTCCTGCTATGGGTGCTTGGGCGCAGCGGTGAGGCGGGAATGTTTGCCGCTGTCATCGGCTTTTACGCTGCCGCCATGCTGTTGCATCTCTGGCTCGGGTACCGCCGCAGATATGACCGGAAACTGGCCGGATAAGCCGACCGCGCCGTCAGCCGGATTGGCCCGGCGTAATGATCTGGAACGATCCATCGTCGAATTTCACAAAACACGAGGCCGTGCTTAACGGCGGCAGCCGGGTTGTGGCCATCGCAGGGGTGCCGGATTTCACCGCCTGCTTGCAGGGTGGCAGACTGACCGGGCGATAGCCTTTTTCGGCCATGCATTGCGCCTCGACCTTGTTGCGCAGCGACTGGTTCACGTCGACCGTGTAGATATTGCCCTGTTGCCACCAGCCCGGCGATTGCCAACAGCGTCCGCGACCGTCGCAATAGGTGCGCCCGGGCCAGTAAACGGGCGGGCTTTGGCGGACCTGGTTGGCCACGGGGGCTTTTTCCAGCGCCAGCACCTGGCACCGGGTCGTTTCGGTCTGCATCTGCGACACGGTTTCCCCCTCGCGGTAATACAACGAGAGAGGACCGCAGGCCGTAAGGATCGCCGGTAGAATAAGCAGGCGTGTCACTGTTTTCATATGCTTACATTGCCTCACCTTTCGAACCATGACAATTCAATTGACCCGTTTGGGGGCATCTGTCATTCAAAGCGTTCAGGCAGAAGGGCCAATACCATGAAGGTCATCATTTGCGGCGCAGGCCAGGTCGGCTGGCAGATTGCGCGTCACCTGTCGGGCGAACTGAATGACGTGACGGTGGTAGACAACAACCCCGACCTTGTCCGGCGCGCCACCGAAACGCTGGATGTACAGGGCATCGCCGGTTTTGCCAGCTACCCCGACGTGCTGGAACGGGCCGGCGCGCGGGACGCCGACATGATCATCGCGGCCACGCATTCGGACGAGGTGAACATGGTCACCTGCCAGATGGCCCATTCGGTGTTCGCCATTCAGCGCAAGATTGCCCGGCTCAGGTCGAAATCCTATCTCGAAGCTATTCACTCGGACCTGTATCGGCGCGACCACCTGCCGATCGACGTGGTCATCAGCCCCGAACGCGAGGTCGCCGCGGCGGCCATGCGGCGGCTGTCAGCGCCATCGGCCTTTGACACCGAAATTTTCATGGACGGTAAGGCGCAGCTGCTTGGGCTTAGGGTCGACGAGGATTGCCCGATCGTGAACACGCCCCTGCGGCAGCTGACGGACCTGTTCTCCACGCTCAGTTCCATCGTCGTCGGTATCCGGCGCGAAGGAACGCTGTTTGCGCCGGAATCCGAGGATCAGTTGTTCGAAGGCGACGAATGTTACGTCTTTACCAATGTCAAAGACGTGGACCGCACGGTCGAGGTTTTTGGCAAGGCGCAGAAAAAGCAGGACCGGTTGGTCATTGTCGGCGGCGGGAATGTCGGGCTTGAGGTTGCGCGCACGCTTGAGGAACGGGAAAGCCGTGTCCGGGCCAAGATCGTGGAACGCGACCGGCGGTGCGCGGAAATGGCGGCCGAGGCGTTGGAACGCACGATTGTCCTGAACGGTGACGGGCTGGATGCGGCCCTGCTGCGCGAGGCGGGGATCGAACGGGCGGACGCCATGCTGGCTGTGACGGATGATGACCGCACCAACATGCTGGCCGCCGTGCGTGCCAAGGCCGAAGGCTGTGCGCTGGCGATTGCACTGATCAACGATCCCAGCATGGTTGCCCTGATGGGGCCGCTGGGGATCGACGCCTATATCAACCCGCGCGCCACGACGGTCAGTTCGATCCTGCGCCATATCCGCCATGGCCGGGTCCGGCAGGTCTATTCGATCGGCGATGCCGAGGCCGAGGTGATCGAGGCCGAGGTTCTGTCGACCTCGCCACTGGCCGGGCAGAAACTCCGCGATATCGACTTTCCCGAAGGCGTTCTGGTGGGCGCGGTGCGCAAAGGGGACGAGGTCTTGCGTCCGACGGGCAGCCTGCGGATCGAGGAAAAGGATGTGGTTGCCATTTTCGCGATGGCCAAGGATGTCCCCGAAGTCGAACGCCTGATGCAGGTTTCGATAGATTTCTTCTGATGGGTGTCGCGCGCAGACAGCAGGTCGGGGTATTGCGGCGGCTGCCGTTATTCCTGCTGATCTGGGGGATGGCGTCGCTGGCGATGTGGATTCCCGCGATCTATGCGCTTGCGCTGGATGATCACCCGACCTCGCGGTCGTTCTTTTATTCAGGCTTGCTGGGCGTTTTTCTTGTTGGGCTTATTGCGCTGGCGATGATGAACCGCCAGCCAAGGTACGGAACGCTGGGTCAGCTTGCCGTTCTGCTTGCGACCTTTACCATCCTGCCGCTGTTTCTGGCGGTGCCCTTCCATGATGCCGTCGGCAATACCACGTTTCTGAACGCGTATTTCGATATGGTCAGCGCGCTGACCACGACCGGGGCCGACCTGTTCCCCGATCCGTCCCGCCTGTTGGCGCCGCTGCATCTATGGCGCGCCCTGGTGGGGTGGCTGGGTGGATTGCTGATGTGGATTTCGGCCGCGGCGATCCTGGCTCCGCTGTCGCTGGGCGGGTTCGAGGTTACCGCGCGCGGAGAGCCGGGCCGCCCGGTTTCGGGCGTGGCGCAAAGCGAAAAGGTGGACCCGCGCGGGCGGTTGTTGCGTGTGTCGCGCACGCTGGCGCCGGTCTATGTCGGCCTGACGGCGGTGATTTGGGTCCTGTTGCTGATCGCGGGCGAGGCCGGATTGACCGCGATCTGCCATGCGATGTCGGTAATGGCCACCTCGGGTATTTCGCCGGTCGGCGGGTTGGAGGGGGCCGCTGCTGGATTGACGGGCGAGGCGATCCTTTTCCTGTTCATGTTTTTTGCCTTGTCCCGCCTGACGTTTTCCGCCGACACCGCCGCGTCCGGCCAGTTGCGGCTGGACCAGGACCCCGAGTTCCGGATCGGTCTGATGATCGTCGTCGCGGTGGCGCTGCTGCTGTTCTTTCGCGTCCTGGCGGGTGTCGCCGAACTGGGCGGGCATGTGGATGTGTGGCAATTGCTGAATGTGATGTGGGGCATGGTGTTTACCGTCATGTCCTTTCTGACCACGGCCGGATTCGAAAGTGCGAACTGGAACGACGCGCAGCAATTGTCGGGGCTGGGAACGCCGGGGCTGGTCCTGATGGGGCTTGCCCTGATTGGCGGTGGCGTCGCCACGACCGCCGGGGGCGTCAAGTTGCTGCGGGTTTATGCCCTGTACCTCAACGGTGCGCGCGAGATTGATCGTCTGATCTATCCGTCTTCGGTAAGCCGCGAAGGCGGCAACAATCGCCGCATCCAAAGTGACGGCGCCTTCATCGCCTGGATCTTCCTGATGATGTTTGCCATCACGCTGGGGCTGTTTGACGTGTTGCTGGCGGCCTTTGGCGTTACTTTCGAACACGCCATGGTGCTGAGCGTCGCGACACTCAGTACAACCGGGCCGCTGATCGAACTGGCCACGGACGACCCGATCCGCCTGATTGACCTGGGCGGGGGGGCAAAACTTGTGCTTTGTGCCGCGATGGTGATCGGACGGCTTGAGACATTGGCAATCATCGCGCTGATCACGCCTGCGTTGTGGCGCGGTTGAACACCCGCCAGCCCTGCCGGTTTGGTGCGTGATTTTTCATCTGGAATATCTTGGCGCGCCACTCCATACTCGGCCAGAGGGAGCGCGTTGGTCCGCAGCGCGTAGCAAGAACAACGGCGAGACTATAAAAACATGGCTTCGGACAGACAGAATCTTCAGGACGCGTTCCTGAACAATGTACGCAAAGCAAAAGTCCCGGTCACGATTTTCCTGATCAACGGTGTCAAATTGCAGGGTGTGATCACCTGGTTCGATAATTTCTGCGTATTGTTGCGCCGCGACGGACAGTCGCAGTTGGTATACAAACACGCAATCTCGACCATCATGCCATCGCAACCGATCAACCTGTACGAGGGCGAAGACGCCTCTTGATGGAACATGACAGGACGCGCACCCGGGCATGGGTGCTGCATCCCGAAATCAAATCAGACGAACAGCGCCGCGTTCCCGAACCGGCGCTGGCCGAAGCTGTGGCGCTTGCCGACGCTTTGCCAGACCTCGACGTGGTCGGGTCCGAGATTGTGCGTCTGCAACGCGCGCAGCCGGGTCTGTTGTTCGGAAGCGGCAAGATCGAAGAACTGGGCGACCGGCTGCATGACCACGAGGTCGAGCTTGTCCTGATCGACGGTCCGGTCACCCCGGTCCAGCAACGCAATCTGGAAAAGGCCTGGAAGGTCAAGATCCTGGATCGCACCGGTCTGATCCTTGAGATCTTCAGCGACCGGGCGCGCACCCGCGAGGGTGTGTTGCAAGTCGAAATGGCGGCGCTCAGCTATCAGAGAACCCGGCTGGTGCGGGCCTGGACCCACCTGGAACGCCAACGGGGCGGGCTGGGCTTTGTCGGCGGTCCGGGTGAGACGCAGATCGAGGCCGACCGCCGCGCGATTGACGAACAGCTTGTGCGTTTGCGGCGGCAATTGCAGAAAGTGGTCAAGACACGCACCCTGCACCGGGCGGCGCGGGCCAAGGTTCCGTATCCGATTGTTGCGCTGGTGGGTTATACCAATGCCGGAAAATCGACGCTGTTCAACCGGTTGACCGGGGCCGAGGTGATGGCAAAGGACATGCTGTTTGCCACCCTCGACCCGACAATGCGGCGGGTACAGCTGCCTGACGGCCCCGAGGTGATCCTGTCGGACACGGTGGGGTTCATCTCGAACCTGCCAACAGAGCTGGTCGCGGCTTTTCGCGCCACGCTGGAAGAGGTGCTTGGTGCGGACCTGATCGTGCATGTGCGCGATATCAGCCACGCGGAAACCGATGCGCAGGCGCGCGATGTCGCGGCGATTCTGGCGTCGCTGGGCGTCGATGATGAACGGCCGCAGCTTGAAGTCTGGAACAAGATCGACCTGCTGGACCGGGATGAGCGTGACGCGGCGTTGGCTCGGGCCGAGCGTGACGCGGATATCTTTGCCCTGTCAGCCGTAACCGGCGAGGGGCTGCCGCAGTTGTTGGAACAGATTGCGACCACGATTCAGGGCGCGCGGCATCAGGCCACTTTGACCCTCGGGTTCGCCGAGGGGAACAAACGCGCCTGGCTGTTCCGGCAGGATGTCGTCCGCGCCGAGGAACAGACAGAGACGGGGTTTGTCCTGCAGGTTCTGTGGACGGACAAGCAAGCCGCGCAATTCGCCGCCCTGTGATCCGGCACGAAGCTGAGGTAGGCATGTCAGGCGAAAAGATCTTTCTGAACGGGTATATCATGGTTCCTCCCGACAGGATCGAACAGGTCCGGGCGGCCTTGCCGGACCACATCGCGTTGACCCGCGACGAACCCGGCTGCCTGGTCTTTGAAGTTCTGGAAGACCCCGATACAGCGGGCCGTTTCAATGTACGTGAAGTGTTCGCAAACCAGGCCGCCTTTGACGCCCATCAGGCCCGGACGCGGGCGTCGGACTGGTTCCGGATCACGCAGGGCCTGCCGCGCGACTATTCGATCACCAGGCAACAGGATCAAAGACCGTCGACCTGACGCTGGAAATCTTCGGCGTCGAACCAGCCCTGCGACGCGATGACCTTGTGGTCCGCGTCCAAGTCCCATTCTTCCCAGCCACGTATGACGACAAGGTTGCCGGTTTCGGCATGGTGCCCTTCCAGCGTCCAGACGAAGATGGCGTGGCTGCCCGCCCATCGCAACATGTCGCAGCGCAGTTCAAGGTCGGGAAACTGCGCGTGAAATCCGCGCGCCATTTCCGAAATTGCGGCGCGTCCCTGCAAGGGTTTGTCCCTGTTGATGGATATCTGACCTTCGGGGACAAAAAACGCCGCAACCGCGTCCGGATCGCCCGAGCTCCAGGCTATGGCATAGTCGCGTGCAAGATTGTTCAGAGTGTCTCGAACGCTGCCCACCGGCCTTCCCCTCATGTCCGTACATCGGCCCCCAGGATGCTAGTCGAAAATGGGGCCGCGCGTCCATGTAAGGCCGCCGCAAGGGGCGGGGAATTGCCGATGCCGCCCGGTCTTAGCGTGGCGTAAGGACCGTGACGCCAACCGCTGCTGCGCGGGCCAGGTCGATATCCAGGGACATGGGGATGTATTCCCCGCGCCGCCACAGCTGTGCCTGGTCGTCATAGTATCGCGACAGGAAATGGCCGGACTGGCCCGTTGCGGTGATGAAGACCGAGCTGTCAGGATCGGCGAAATCATAGACGCCGCGATATCCCGCGCCATGCACGTTTTGGAACGGGTCGGGACCGTCTCCGGACGTGCGGCCCCGCAGCAAGGTGTTGTCGCCGCCGCTGGTGGATTGGCGGATATTGACGAAGTACCGCAGCACCGGGATCGTCCCCAGAACCGGATGGTCATGGGTGGCCTGGTGTGCATCGCCCCAGCGCAACGACTCGAGCGCGCCGCCATAGCGTTCCGTTATCCAGATCAGCGCATCGTCCAGCGCCAGGCGGGCCATATCGGTGCAGGTCTCGGTCGGGGCGCTTTGCCGGACATCGCACCAGACCCCGGCACCGTCGATGTCGCGGTATACGCGTTCGATGAACAAGGGCTCGACATGCTTGAACTCGTTTGCCAGCGGCCCCAGCTCATCCGCGATCAGGCGGATTTGCAAGGCCCGCAGCCAGGCCGCATAAATCAGCGGCTCGGGCAGATGTTCGTTCATCTCGCCGTTCCACTCGGCCAGCAGGGACAAGGCGATCTGGCGTTGGCGTTCGGGTGTGCCTGCCGGTGCCGCCTCGCCGGTGAACCACAGGTCGGCGCCGATCAGCGGCAGCAAGGACCGTGCGGTAAAGCTGACCGTGTCAAGCTGTGCTTCGATAAAGCTGTCGCGGGTATGCACCTCGCGCGATTGCATCAGGCGTTCCCAGCGGTGGATCCGCTGCGTATCGCCCCATTCATACGAGACATGGTCGGGAAAGGGGCGGTCGATGATCTTGTTGTTGGTATTGCCCAAAATACCGCCCAAAGGGGCCACGAATTCGGGGTTGTCTGCAAAGGGAAGCCGCCCCTGCCAAAGGTTTTCGCGCAGCCATCCTTGCGTCGGGACGCGCCCCTTGCCGACGTTTCGCCGGTCGCGGGCGGGCATGGCGCCGATCAGCTTCATCCCGATGGTGTTCTGGTCGACCAGCGACAGGTTCTGCGACGGGGCAATGAACCCCTCGGCCACGCGGATCGCCTCTTGGACAGTATCTGCGTTCATCAGGGCCATCGACGCGGTCATCGACGTATCGCGCGGGCTGAGCGCGGTCCAGCTGAGCGAGGCGACGTGCCCCGGCGGAGTGATGCTGGCCAGGTCAAGATGCGTTCCGGGCAGAACCGGTCCATTGTCGGTCCAGCGCAGTGTCAGCGTAACGGGGGCGGCATTTTTAATGTCGATGATGGACGGGCGCGTCTGGAACCGCTTATAGCCGTCAGGCGTCAGATACTCTTCTGGGTTGTCGGGGTTTAGCTGTTCGATATGAACGTCCTGATCGTCGAGGTAAGACGAGGTCAGCCCCCAGCCAAGCCGATCGCTGCGCCCGGTCATAATGGCCGGAACACCGGGGATCGAGGCGCCGATGACGCCCCCCTTGGCCAGTTCCAGCCGGGCCAGGTACCAGATGCCGGGCGCGGTGAAACCCAAATGCGGATCGTTGGCCAACAGCGTGCCGCCACTGGCGGATCGGGACGGCGCGGCGGTCCATGCGTTGGATGCGCCAGCCAGCCCCCGGACCGGAATTGGCGATAGTGGATGCGCGGGTTCGGGGTCGCTGGCTGCGTATCGGGGCAGGCCGGGAAACAGTGCGGCATATTCGGGCAGCGCCGCGATGCCCGAACCGGGAACGTCCGGCAGGATATCGGCAAGCCGCGCCGGGTCGTTCAGCATCAGCGATGTCCGCGCCCGCAGCACCTCGTCGCGCATATGGCCCGACAATTGCAGGCTCATCAGCTTGATGATCGCAAGGCTGTCGCCGGGTTGCCAGGGCGAAACCGGCGCGTTGAACAAGAACATCTCGGGCGCGCCACGTCCCAGCGCCATTTCGTTGATTTCCGTCAGGCGGGCATTTACCCCCGCGGAATAAGCCCGCAGGGCGGCCTTGGTATAATCGTCCTGTACCTCTACCGACCGGTGGGCAAGCCCATAGAGGTCCAACCGGCGCAGGAACTTGTCGACGGAAACGGTGCGCGCGCCAAAAATCTCGGACAGCCGCCCCTGGACGGTCCGGCGCAGGATGGTCATTTGCCACAACCGATCCTGGGCATGGGCATAGCCCAGTCCGAAAAAGACATCCGGGTCGGTTTGCCCCAGTATATGCGGGACATTGGCGGTATCCCGGACGATTTCGACAGGTGCATCCAGCCCGTCAACAGACAGGGTTTGGTCATAGTCGGGCAGGGACTGGCTGGCCAGGAAATAGACCAGCCCGATGGCGCCAAGCGTCAGCAAGACAAGCCCTGACGCGACCCGCATCAACCAGCGAAAAACATGACCCATCGGTGCGGTACCACTTTGTTCAATTCAAGTTGCGCCAAGTCTATTTCATGGCGCGGGTGTCCGAAAGAGGAACCGCCCGAAAATCTGGCCGCGAAAAGAAAGACCCCGCCAGAACCGGTTGGGATCTGGCGGGGTCCAAGGGTGGGGGGAGTGGTATGTCGTTTACGGGATGATACGCGTGTATTTCTGACCTTCGACCGTCGCGCCGATCTGCAGGCCGGCCTGACCGAATATGGCCGCCAGGACCGGCGTGCGCAGGGTTGTCGTATCAGTGGAAAGTTGGTCGCCCTGATCGCTGACCACATATCCGATATCGGCCCCCGCGGTCCAACCGCTGGAGCGGCGGAAATCGTTCAGCGCGTCCTCGGTCATGAAGAACAGGACATGGGCGTATTGCTGGGCGCCGATCTGCAGGCCGGCCGTGCCCTTGACGGCCGAGTAATAGTCGACCGTTGCCCCCTGAATGCGCAGCGCGCCGCGCCCATAGCCGCCACCAAAGACGAAACCCGCCTCGGTGATTAGGGGCATGACCAGCATGCCGTTCGCCTTGTCGGCGATTTCAACCGTATTGGGATAGCGGCTGTACATTTCGTTCAGCGTGGCGTCGACGCGCGCGTCGATGGTCGCCGCGTTGGAATTGCCAATGCCGTTGCCGCAAGCGGCGGTCAGCGTCAGTCCGGCCATGCCAAAGGCAAAGCCGCGACGGCTCAATCGAGGTGTCTGGAAACTGCTCATGTTTATTTTTTCTCTGTCGATGTGCCTGAAATGCCGGGTGATCCCGATCTTATGTGCGAGAATACGCCGATTGCAGCTGCGTGTCACGGAAAAGCTGCCCGGTCCGCACGGGTTATCGGCGAAAACTTGCAAGATACCGGGGAATTAGCCCTGAAGGATACGGGCCACTTGCGGTGCAAAATAGGTCAGGATGCCATTGCAGCCTGCGCGTTTGAACGCCAGCAGGCTTTCCAGCATGACCTTTTCGCCGTCGATCCAGCCGTTTTGCGCCGCGGCCTGGATCATCGCGTATTCACCGGACACCTGATAGGCATAGGTCGGCGCGCCAAAGGTGTCTTTGACTCGCCGGCAGATATCCAGATAGGGCAACCCCGGTTTGATCATGACCATGTCTGCGCCTTCGCTCAGGTCGCGTTCGATCAGGCGCAGCGCCTCATCCGTGTTGGCCGGATCCATCTGATAGGTCTTCTTGTCTCCGGTCAGCGCCCCGGATGCGCCCACCGCATCGCGGAACGGGCCATAAAAGGCGCTGGCATATTTTGCGGCATAGCTAAGGATCATCACCCGCTGGTGGCCCGCCGATTCAAGCGCGCGGCGCATTTCGCCGATACGGCCATCCATCATGTCCGACGGGCCGATGATGTCGGCCCCGGCCTCGGCCTGCGCCAGCGTCATCTTGACCAGCGCCTCGACCGTCCGGTCATTCACGATCTCACCATCCACGACATAACCGTCATGGCCGTTGATGTTGTAGGGGTCCAGCGCCACGTCCGTCATCACCGCGATATCCGGCGCCGCGGCCTTGATCGCGCGAATGGCGCGGTTCGACAGGTTGTCGGGGTTCCAGGCCTCGGCGCAATCTTCGGTCTTCAGCGCGGTATCGGTATAGGGAAAGATGCAGATGGCCGGAATTCCAAGCGCCTGTGCCTCGGTCGCGGCGCGGGCGATCAGGTCGACCGAGCGGCGCATGACGCCGGGCATCGAGGGCACGGGTTCTTCGATGCCTTCGCCATCGCGCACGAAAACGGGCCAGATCAGATCCTGAATGCCCAAACTGTTCTCGCGTACCAGCCCCCGGATCGCATCGGATTGACGCGCCCTGCGAAAGCGGGCAAGTGGATAGGGGGCGACGGTCGGTTTCATGCGTGTTCTCCTTGAACATTCGCGCATTGGGTGGCATGAATTCGCCGTGGTCTCAAGGGTACCAATGGACGCGCCGCCGCGATAAACCCCCTGAGGATATTGAACAAAGGTTTGGGTTTGGACTGGTACTCTTCGATCTTCGAACTCATCGACATGCGTAGCTTTTCGAATCTGTGGTTCTGGATCGCACTGGCGGTTCTGTGGTCCTCGGCCAGCCATTGGGTGATGGGCGTGCCCTATGACCTGGTTGTGCGGGCCCGTCGTGTTGGCGGACAGTCCGAGGCAGACCTGCTGGATATCGTGCGTATCAACACCAATCGGCTGATCTATATCGCGGATGTGTCCGGAGTGGTCATCTTTTCGTTGTGCTGTTTCATTTTTGCCGGTCTGGTAACGCTGGGCTTTTTCTATCATGTCGAGTTCGCGCAGGCGGTGTTCCTGCTGCTGTTTCCCATGTCTTTGGTTGCGATGATGAACGTCAAGGTCGCCCGCCGTTTGCGGCAGCAGGAACTGACCGTGGAACGCGTGTCAAAGATCCTGACCCGCAGCCGCGTCTACACCCAGATCATCGGGATGATCGCGATACTGGTCACTTCGCTTTGGGGCATGTATCAGAACCTTTCGATCGGCGTTCTGGGATAAGAAATCTGAAAGGCACGGCAATGACGGCTCCGAACCACGTAACTGTCGGCGGCGCCCCGGAAGGGTATGACGCGCAGCTTGTCCTGAACGAGGTCGCCCGGTCGGGCGGGCCGGTGGCCCATGTCGCCCGGGACGACAAGCGGTTGGAAGCGATGCGCGCCGCCTTGGCCTTTTTCGCGCCTGACATGCCGGTCTTTGTCTTTCCGGGTTGGGATTGCCTACCTTATGATCGGGTTTCGCCTAATGCCGATATTGCCGCAGCGCGTGTGGCGACCCTTGCGGCCCTGGTCCATCAGATGCCCGACAGGTTTGTGTTGCTGACTACGCTGAATGCGGCGACGCAACGCGTTCCGGCCCGCGCGACTCTGCGCGAGGCGGCGTTCTCGGCCCGGGTGGGCCAGCGCGTTGATGAAAACGCCCTGCGCAATTTCCTGGTGCGGATGGGGTTTGTCCAAAGCCCGACGGTGATGGAGCCGGGCGACTATGCTATTCGCGGCGGCATCATTGACATCTACCCGCCCGGTGAGGCCGGTCCGGTTCGGCTGGACCTGTTCGGCGACGTGCTGGACGGCGCGCGCCGGTTCGATCCGGTCTCGCAGCGCACGACAGACAAGCTGGATGTCGTGGAACTGTCCCCGGTCTCTGAGGTCATTCTGGATGAGGCTGCGATTACCCGGTTCCGACAGAACTATCGCATCGAATTTGGCGCGGCGGGCACCGACGATCCGCTGTATGAGGCCGTCAGCGCGGGCCGCAAACATCAGGGCATCGAGCATTGGTTGCCGTTCTTCCACGAGACTTTGGAAACGCTGTTCGACTATCTGCCGGGGGCAACGATAACGGTGGACGATCAGGTCACGCCTGCGCGGCTGGCGCGGTGGGACACCATTGCCGATCAGTATGAAACCCGGCGGCTGGCGCTTGAGAACCGATCACGCATGGACACGGTGTATAAACCGACACCGCCTGCGTTGCTGTATCTGGACGATGCCGCATGGCAGGCCGCAATCGGTGACCGCCGGGTGCTGCAGTTCAGCCCCTTGCCGCAGGCCAGCGGGCCGGGGGTGATCGACGCAGGCGGGCGGATCGGGCGCAACTTTGCCCCCGAACGCCAACAGGAAAGCATCAGCCTGTTTGGCGCGCTGGCCAGCCACATCACCGACAAGATGGCCAAGGGGCCGGTGTTGATTGCGTCTTATTCCGAAGGCGCCCGCGAACGGCTGACGGGGCTGATCGAGGATGAAGGCCTGGCCGAGGCGATCCCGGTGATGAACGGCATCCGCGTCGGAAAGCGCGGGTTGCATCTGGCCGTCTGGGCCTTGGAACACGGGTTCGAAACGCCCGACCTGACGGTCATTGCCGAACAGGACGTGCTGGGTGACCGTCTGATCCGCCAGCCCAAGAAACGCCGCAAGGCCGAGAATTTCCTGACCGAGACCCAATCCCTCAGCCCCGGCGATCTGGTGGTGCATGTGGACCACGGCATCGGACGCTATATGGGGATGGAGGTCGTCACAGCCGCCGGGGCGGCGCACGAATGCCTGCTGCTGGAATATGCCGAAGCGGCCAAGCTGTACCTGCCGGTCGAGAATATCGAGCTGCTGTCGAAATACGGCCATGACGAAGGGCTGTTGGATCGTCTGGGCGGCGGCGCGTGGCAGGCCAAAAAGGCCAAGCTGAAAGAGCGCATCCGCGAGATGGCAGACAAGCTGATCCGCATCGCCGCCGAGCGCGCCCTGCGCAAAGCGCCCGTGATGGACCCTCCGCCCCACGCGTGGGAGGAGTTCAGCGCACGCTTTCCCTATCAGGAAACCGACGACCAGTTGCGAGCGATTTCCGAGGTGATGGAAGACATGCATTCCGGCGCGCCGATGGATCGTCTGATCTGTGGCGATGTGGGCTTTGGCAAGACCGAGGTCGCCATGCGCGCGGCCTTTGTCGCCGCCATGTCAGGCGTGCAGGTCGCCGTCGTTGCTCCGACAACTCTGCTGGCTCGTCAACACGCGGCCTCGTTCAAGGAACGCTTCCGAGGTTTCCCGCTTGAGGTCCGTCAGCTTTCGCGTTTTGTCTCGGCCAAAGAGGCGCAGCAGACCCGCGACGGGCTGGCGCGCGGCACCGTGGATATCGTGATCGGCACGCATGCCCTGTTGGCCAAAGGGGTGCGGTTCAGCAATCTGGGCCTGCTGATCATCGACGAGGAACAGCATTTCGGGGTTGGCCACAAGGAACGGCTGAAACAGCTCCGCTCGGACATCCACGTCCTGACCCTGACCGCCACGCCAATCCCGCGGACGCTGCAACTGTCGCTGACCGGGGTTCGCGATCTGTCGATCATTGGCACGCCACCCATCGACCGGCTGGCGATACGAACCTATGTCAGCGAGTTCGACGCTGTGACGATCCGCGAGGCGCTTTTGCGTGAACATTATCGCGGCGGGCAGAGCTTTTACGTGGTGCCGCGCATTTCGGACCTGCCCGAGATCGAGGAATTCCTGAAGGAACAACTGCCCGAACTCACCTATGTGGTTGCCCATGGGCAGATGGCAGCGGGCGAACTCGACGACCGCATGAACGCCTTTTACGACGGAAAGTATGACGTGCTGCTGGCCACGACGATCGTGGAAAGCGGGCTGGATATCCCGACGGCCAACACGATGGTGGTGCACCGGGCGGATATGTTCGGCCTTGCGCAGCTGTATCAAATACGCGGTCGGGTGGGGCGGTCAAAGACGCGCGCCTATGCCTACCTGACCACCAAACCGCGCGCGCGTCTGACGGCGACGGCTGAAAAGCGCCTGCGGGTTCTGGGCTCGCTCGATACGTTGGGGGCCGGGTTCACTTTGGCCTCGCAGGATCTGGACATTCGCGGCGCGGGTAACCTGCTGGGCGAGGAACAATCCGGCCAGATGCGCGACGTCGGCTATGAGCTGTATCAGTCGATGCTGGAAGAGGCGATTGCCAAGATCAAATCCGGCGAGATGGAGGGGCTGTCGGATGCCGATGACCAATGGGCGCCGCAGATCAATCTGGGCGTCCCGGTTCTGATCCCCGAGGACTATGTGCCCGATCTGGACGTGCGCCTGGGCCTTTACCGTCGCCTGTCATCGCTGTCGACCAAGGTCGAGCTTGAGGGCTTTGCTGCTGAGCTGATCGACCGGTTTGGGGCATTGCCGAAAGAGGTGAACACGCTGATGCTGGTCGTGCGCATCAAGGCCATGTGCAAACGCGCAGGCATCGCCAAGCTGGATGGCGGGCCAAAGGGCGCGACGATTCAGTTCCACAATGACAAATTCGCCTCGCCGCAGGGTCTGGTCGAGTTCATCCAGAACCAGCGCGGGCTGGCCAAGGTCAAAGACAACAAGATCGTCGTGCGGCGCGACTGGAAGAAAGACAGCGACAAGATCAAAGGCGCCTTTGCCATTGCGCGCGACCTTGCGGACAAGGTCATGGCGGAAAAGAAGAAAAAGGCGAAAGCCTAGTCGCCGGTGACAAAGGTGCAGATCTGCCAGTCGCCCGCCTCGGTTTTCACCAGCGCAGCGCGATAGCCGACCATGGACCACAGGAAATCGCCGTGCATGTAGCCGGATGTGCCGTCCGTCAGCAGGACTTTCTGATATTCGGCCCCGGACCGGTGTTCGGGCACAATGACAACCTCGTGGCTGATAAGGTCCAGGATCGGGTCACTGCGCGATGGGCCGGTGCGCAGCGATACATTGTCACCTGAGACGAAATAGGCCGTGAACGGGTCCAATGCGGCAGGCAGGGTGATTTTCCATGCATGCGGCATCCAGAATTCGCCCTGGTCGTCAAAATATCCCGGTTGAGACAGTGTATCCTGCAACGCTTGCCAATAGGCGTCGGTATTGCCGGTGGCATCCGCCGACTGCGTTTCGGGCTGCTGCGTCAGGTTGCTGCGCAATTCTTCCGGGCCGCCCTCGGTGCCGTGGCTCAGATAGATGTCGGGGCAGGCCGCGGCGACCACCGCTTCGGTATCGCGGGCTCTGACCTTTGACAGCAGGTCGGCGCGAAAATCGACCAGCGCAGGATCACGATCCGCTTCGTCCACGGGCGGAAAATTCTGGCGTTGCGCTAGGGCGGGCGCGGCGCTCAGCAGCAGGGCTGCCAGAAACGTGGTTTTCATTCAGCCGCCCTCATCGCCGCCTGAGCGCAAAAACAGGACGCCCCCACCGCGCGGTCCGCGCGCGCGAGTGCAAGGTCCAGGCGCTGTTTCACCTGTTTGATTTCAACGTCTTCCTTGCGCGCCTTCAGACAGTCGTGCAGGCCCTTGAGGCTCCAGACATTGTCGGGATGGATCGACGCCCGGCTGAGCGTGCCGCCCAGGCCCAGATCCTCGCGATAGACGGCCTCGGCTTCGGCTACGTGCCCCTGCTCGAAAAGCAACGCCCCCAGCGCGTGGCGGGTGGGCTGCATCCAGCCCCACGGCTCGTCATAGGGCAGCGCGTCATCCAATTCGACCGAGCGGCGCAGATGGGCATAGGCAAGATCGAAATTGCCCTTGCGGTACTCGATCTCGCCGCGAGCCATTTCGGCCGCGATATCAAGCAGGTCGACGACGCGGTTATTGTGCAGAAGCCGCGATTCCGGGACGCAGGATTTTGCCGCGAGGAACAACCGTTCTTCGGCTTCGGCCTCGGCCACCTGGCCGGTCGCCGCATGGGCGATCGCGCGGGCATAGTGGATCGTGGCGGTCAGGGTCCGATAAAGGTCGGGCTCGTCGGGCAGGTCCAGCGCCTTGGCCTCATCCCAGCGGCCAAAGCGGATCAGGATATGTGGGCCCATGGCCATGTAGCTTTCGAAATAATCCGCCATGGGCGGGCTTTCGATGCGCAGCAAATCCGCCGGCGTGGTGTCCCACAGGCCCTGGTTGGCGCGCAGGGCGGGTTCGATCTGGCCCAGGAACATGGCGCCGTAGATGGCAAAGTGATAATTGTGCTGGCGATAGCCAGTGTAGATGTTGAAGGCGCCTTCGCGCTCGAAATACTTCAGGTCGGCCTCGGTGGCCTTGGCGTTCCAGTGGGCGACATTGTGATAATGGCCGCACAGCACGTCGATATGGGTCGGCATGTGGATCAGGTGCCCGGAATCCGGCACCAGCGTGCGCAGAATATCCCCGGCCCTAAGCGCCTTTTCGGGCGTCGGGGACATTTCCATCAGGTGGACATACAGATGCAGCAGGCCAGGGTGCGACATGGCGGCGGGGTCATTGGCCATTGCCCATTCCAGCGCGTCTTGTGCCTCAAGCGTGGCGGCGCCTTCGGCTGGCAGGCCGGTTTTCAGGTCCCACATCTGCCAGGGGGTCAGGTTCAGCAGGGCCTCGACGAAAATCGTGCGCAGGGCCAGGTGACCGGGTATTGCGGCAAACGCTGTGCGCATGGCATCGGCGAAATCGTGATCCCAGGACTGCATCTCCTCGATCGGGGTCCGCTGCGGATAGCGGGCGGGCAGGGCGCGGATCAATGCCTGTTCGGCCTCGGTGCAGCCGTCCATCGTAGCCAGCGCTTTTTGGGTGGCGTCATAGGCCGTGGCCAGTGCCGTTTCGCGCCCCTGATCATCGCGCCGCCACCATGGCATGTTATAGTTTGGCCCAGCAGCATAAGCGACGCCCCAATGGGCCATGGCGCAGTCGGGGTCATGTTCCAGCGCGTGTTGAAAACAGGCGACGGCCTCTTCGTGGTTATAGGCATAGGTCCAGATCAGACCGCGATCGAACCAAAGCTGCGCCTTGGCGGACGGGGTGGTTACCGGGCAGGTATGCGCGCCCAGATCATAGTATTCGCCCATTGAGAAACCTCCGCTGATTGCGGGCAGATTAGCGCGATTCCCGCGATCTGCACAGATCAGGCGGGCAGGCGGTCTTCGATCCGACCCATATGTACCATCAGGCCAAAGCCAAGGATGCACATGGTCAGGATACCGATTGTCAGCGGCCCCAGCGTGCCGTCGAACAGCAGCCCGACGGGGGCGGCAATTGCGGCGGCCAACACGGTGGAAATCGACCCTATGACCGATGCGGCCATACCCGCGATATGGCCCATCGGCTCCATCGCGATGGCGTTCAGGTTGCCCATGGTTACCCCGGCCATGAAGAACACGGACGTTTGCCAGAAAACGAACAGGGCAAAGGATGCCTGCGCCGAAAGGTCGGACATGTTCAAGACGATCACCAGGGATGTGATCAGGATCTGAGCCCCCAGCGCCCAGGTGACGATCCGGCGCATGCCGACGCGCACCACGACGGCGGCGTTCAAAAGACTGGCCGAGCCGGACATCAGCGCGACGAAGCCGAACCAGAACGGAAAGCTGTCGGCGCGGTCGTGAATGACGTCATAGATCTGCTGCACCATGGTCAGCATCGTGAACAATATTCCCATGCACAGTGTCTGGACAAGGATCGACAGGCGAACGGTGGGATGGGCGAACATTTCTTTGATCGCCGAGATCATCAGCGGCAGGCGGAAGGGGCGACGATCTTCAACTGCCAGGGACTCGGGCAGGCGGATGCCCATCCAGACCACGATGATCAGCGCGAAAAGGATGAAGGACACGAACACCCCGCGCCACCCGGCAAAGGCGATCACGGCGGCACCTGCCATTGGTGCGATGGCGGGAACCAATGTGAAGATCATCATCGCAATCGAGACGATCCGCGCCATTTCGCGGCCTGAAAACAGGTCGCGGATAATCGCCATGGCCACGACACGCGGCCCGGCCGAGCCCAGCCCCTGAGCGACGCGCGCGGCCAGAACCAGTTCCAGCGACGAACTGGCCCAGGCCACGGCCGAGGCCGCGATATACACGATCGCGCCCGCAAAAATCACGGGTCTGCGGCCAATCGCGTCCGAAATCGGGCCGGTGAAGAATGTCCCTATGCCCATACCCAGCACAAAACTGGTCAGGATCAGCTGTGCCCGGTTCACGTCACCGGGGCTGAGCTGGGCGCCGATCTCGGGCAGGGCGGGCAGCATCGAGTCGATCGAAAAGGCGATGGTGGCGAACATCATTGCGATCAGCGCAATGAACTCCGCCTTGGAAATGCGATCAGCCATGAGGGGACTCCTTACCCAACCGCGCTATCACGGTTGGGCAGGATCGGGTAGGTTGGAAAATGCACAGACCTATGTGCTATTCTGCAGGGGAGGCCTCAATCTGAGACATGATCTCGGCAATCACTTTTTCCCATAATTCAGGGGGTTGCGCCCCCGGAACTGCATGTTGGTTGGCCACGATATAGGTCGGAACGGAACTGACGCCCATCTCACGCGAATGGGCGTCGCGGGTGCGGATGTCCTCGCGGTCGGCGTCTGATTTCAGCAGTTTCAGGACAATTGCGGCGTCCATTCCGGCGCCGTCGGCGATATCGGCCAGAACCTCGTGGTCGCCAATGTCGCGGGCCTGCACGAAGTAGGCTTGGAACAAGGCATCGACCACAGCGTTCTGCTTGCCTTCGATCCCGGCCCAATGGATCAGGCGATGCGCGTCCAGCGTGTTGGGCGTGCGTTTCATCCCCTCGAAGTCGATTGTCAAACCTGCGGTCTCGGCGTGCTCGACCACCGGTGCATAGGCACGGATGGCACCATCCTTGCCGCCGAACTTGCGTTCCAGATATTCGCGCCGATCCATGCCGCTGTCGGGCATGTCGGGGTTCAATTGAAACGGGTGCCACTCGATCACGAAGGGATGGTCGGGGATCCGGGCCAGCGCCTTGTCCAGATGGGTCTTTCCGATATAGCACCACGGGCAGATCGGATCGGACATGATGTCGAGTTTCACAGTCTGGGTCATTTGGATGAAGCCTTGAAATAGGCCGGCAGGGCGCGGCGCAGAAGTTTCCCGTTGCCGCCGGTGGGCAGGGCCGGAAGGTGAACAAAGGCGCGCGGCTGCTTGTAGCGCGCCAGGTTTTCTTCGACATAGGCTGCAAGGACCGCATCGTCCAGCTTTTCCGGGCCGGTATAGAAGGCAGCTATCACGAATGTGTCCTGTTTCACCTCGACAGCGGCTGCACCGGCTTGGGTTATTCCGGGGTGCCGGGTCAGGACGGCTTCGACCTCGACCGGCGATACCCGGTATCCGCCCGCGTTCATCATGTCATCGTCGCGGCCCAGATAGGTGACCTGGCCATCGACGGCCATTGCGCCCTGATCACCGGTCAGGAACCAGTCGCCCTGCATCCGGGCCTGGGCCTCGTCCGGTGCGTTGAGGTAGGTCAGCATCAGGCCGGGGTCGCTTTGGTGGATCGCAATCGTGCCTTCCTGCCCCTGCGGTACCGGAGCACCGTCAGGCCCCAGTATTGCCACCCGTCGCCCGACCTGTGGCTGCCCCAGCGCCGCGCCACGCGCCGGATGGGCGGGGCAGGATGAGATGAAGGTCGAACATTCGGACATCCCGTAAGCTTCGTACAGCTCGGTGCCGGTCGCCTGAACCCAGGTTTCATGCAATTGCGGCGAGAGCTTTTCGCCCGCGCACAGGCCATGGCGCAGATCAGGCAGCTCCCACGCGTCTGCAGTCTGGAGTATCTTGCGGTATACCCCCGGCGCGGCTGCGAAAATCGTTGCGCGGTTGCGGCGCAGCAAATCGGGCAACTGCGTCAGCGCCGTTCCGGGTTCGGGGATCAGCGCGGTTGCGCCGATGGTCCAGGGGTCCATCAGCCCAGTGCCCAGCGTATAGGTCCAGTTGAAAGCCCCCGCGTGACACAGGCGGTCGTCGGGACGCAGCCCGTACCACCCGTCGACCATCATCTGGCGGGCCCAGATCGCGCGGTGGGCATGGGCAACGGCCCGCGGGTTGCCCGATGTTCCTGAGGTATAGACGATGTAGGCCATCCGGTCTGGGTCGCCCATGTCGAACGGGGCCGGGGGCAGGGCGCGCATGTCGGCCAGGGCGTCCAGCCCGATCTGGCGCGCATGGTCCGCGCAGGCCACAGACGGATCGCGCAGGACCGCCGCCGGCGACAGCTCTGCGATCATCCGGGCCGTTTCCGGTTCGGTCAGCAACGAAGAGGTCGGCACCGGCACAAGCCCCACAGCGATGCAGCCAAGATAGGCAATCGGGAAGTCCACGGTATTTCCAAGCCGCATCAGGACGATGTCGCCGGGGGTCAGCCCCATTTGCAGCAGCCCGGCCCCGGTGCCCAGGATGGCCGCCCTGAGCTGCCCAAAGCTCCAGTCTTGCGAGCCGTCCGAGCTCTGGACCGAAAGCGCCACCTTGTGCGCCTGCGCGTCGGCCCGGCGCAGTACATGGGCGGCCAGGTTGAATGGCGCGGGGCATGGGTGGGGCGGGCCTTGATCGAATATTGACAGCATGGGAATTGGCTATCGCCGAAGATGGCGCGTTGCAAGCGTGCGGTCGTGGCCCTATAGAATGACCATGACAACCCGAGACCATAATTCGATCATTCGTATCGCCCGCGACAACGGCGACAGACCCGAGGCCGAACCTGTCGACCTGGGCGCGCGCGTGCGCGAATTGCGCAAGGCACGGCAATGGACGCTGGAACAGGCGGCCAACCAGGCGGGGCTGGCGCGGTCCACGCTCAGCAAGATCGAAAACGGCCAGATGTCGCCAACCTATGACGCGCTCAAGAAACTGGCGACGGGTCTGGAAATCTCGGTCCCGCAACTGTTCACACCGCCCGAGCGTGATCAGGTGATCGGACGCATGTCGGTGACAAAGGCCGGCGAAGGCGCGGCGCATGCCACCACGACATACGAGCATGAGCTGCTTGCGGAAACCTTGACGAAAAAGCAGATGCTGCCCTATCGGGCCCGTGTTCGCGCCCGGTCGATGGAGGAATTCGAAGGCTGGGTCCGCCACGACGGAGAAGAGTTCCTGTTCGTGCTGACCGGCGTCATCCGGCTGTATACCGAGTTCTACGAACCCGTGGAAATGCGCCGTGGCGACAGCGCCTATTACGACGGCAGCATGGGGCACAACGTGGTGTCGGTCAGCGACGAGGATGCAACGATCCTGTGGGTGACCTCGCTGGCCTAGCGGTTGGTTATTTCCCGGTTCAGGCCCTCTGTGTACAGAAAATCTTCGACCTCTTCCCTTGCCTCGGTCACGGTCAGGTGGTGGCGTTCGGCCAGATAGGCCTCGAACCGCTTCCGGTCGGACGTGACCTGCGCCATATCCTTGTCGCGCAGGTTCGGAAAACGACGCTTGGCCCGCGCATAGGATGCGCCCCAGTCTTGCGTCAGATCTGCCCAGTTCAGCATCTGCGAGCTTTCCTTTGTTCAGGTTTCAGGACTGCTCTCCCCCGAAATAGGGTAAGAAGGTCCGGTGGGCCTGATCGGCATGACAAAATGTCGCACCTGGAAACGGGGCGCGTCGGGGCCGTTCCTTGAGGCGCAAAACGGTCAGGGTGTCGCACCCCTTGGGGGCGCCAGCAAAGAAAACACAGGGTTTTGGGTCACAACAGGATTTGCCGATTTCCGCCGATCCATTGCTCGGTTGAAGTGGCCGGTACGCCGCGTGCCGCGCTTTAGCCGTCGTACCACCAGACTTCTGGCATGTATTGCGGGCCGTCGCCATAGATCGGCAGGGTGTCGGGGTATTTCAGTTCCTTGGCATGGGCAATCCGGCCCACATCAAAGCTCCAGATCGGGATGACATAGCGCCCGGCGGTCAGAACCCGGTCCAGCGCACGGGTCGCTGCTATGAAATCCTCGCGACTTTCCGAGGCCAGCATGGCGTCGATCAGCCCGTCAACCGCGGGTGACGCCACGCCCATCAGGTTGCGAGTACCCGGCGTGTCTGCGCCTTCGCTGCCCCAATACAGGCGCTGTTCATTGCCCGGCGACAGGGACAGCGCGCGGCGAAACGGGGTTACGTCGAAATCCTGCTCTGAGATACGGCCGGTATATTGCGCATTGTCTACGGTTTCGGTCATGACCTGAATGCCAAGACGTTCCAGCGCGCGAGCGTAGATTTCGACCGCGGTCTGCATGTCGCTGTCGCCCTGTTGCAGCAGAACCGTCAGCGAAAACGCCTGGCCCTCTGGGTTGCGCAATACGCCGTCCTGAATGGTCCAGCCCGCCTCGGCCAACAGCTTGGACGCCTTGCGGATATTGGCCCGGTTGCGGGCGGACCCGTCCCCCTGAGGAAGAACATACCCCTCCAGCGTTCCCGGCAGCAGGTCCTGGGAATACTGTTCCAGCAGGTCCCGCACGCGTCCAGTCGCCGGTCCGGGTTGCATGGCCAGGTCCGAGCCCGAGAAATAAGACGTGATCCGTGGCTGCGCGCCGCCCGTGATCGTGTCATTGATGAATTCGAAATTGAAGGCGGTCAGCAACGCCTCGCGGACGCGCCAGTCGTCAAAGGGCGCCTTGCGCGTGTTCATGACAAACCCGGTCATGCCAGATGGTTTGCCATGCGGGATTTCGGTTTTGATCACATCGCCGCGCTGAACAGCCGGAAATCCGTATTGGGTGTCCCACTTGTCGGCATTGAATTCGCGCATGGCAGACAGCTCGCCCGCTTTGAATGCTTCAAACAGGACCGTCTGGTCGCCGTAGAACTCGATCCGCATTTCATCAAGGTTGTGCGTGCCGCGCCGAAACGGAATGTCGGCCCCCCAGTAGTCGGGGTTTCTGCGCAGGGTCACATAGCGGCCGCCTTCGTAGTCGTCGACGACATAGGGTCCGCTGCCCACGGGGATGTCATGCAACTGTGCGTTGGCAAAGTCCTTTCCGTCCCATTGCGCCTTTTGCAGAATGGGGCGCATGCCCGCGATCAGGGCCAGTTCCCGGTCTGCTTCGTTGAACGAAATGCGAACCGTACGCGGCCCGGTCTGCTCGATGGTGTCGATCTTTCCCCACAAGCCGCGATACCGCAGGTGCCCCTCGGTGCCCAGCGTCTGATAGGACCAGATGACATCCTCCACTGTCACCGGGCTGCCGTCCGAGAATCGGGCATTCTCGCGCAGGGTGAACGCGACCCAGGACCGGTCCGGCGCGGTCTCGACCGATTCGGCCAACAGCCCGTAAAGAGTGAAAGGTTCGTCCCATGACCGCCCCATCAGGCTTTCATGTGTCCAGAACCGCAACTGCCATGGTGCCGTGCCTTTTTGCACGAAAGGGTTCAGGCTGTCATAGCCGCCCGTATTGCCGAACACGACCTTTCCGCCTTTGGGGGCTTCGGCGTTGGCATAGGGCAGAGACACAAAATCAGGTGGTAAGGCAGGGTCCCCATACATAGCTATGCCATGCGACGATTCTGCCAAGGCCAATCCGGCAGAAAAAAACACGGCGATTCCCGCGATTGCGGGGCGAAAACGGCATAGAAAATCCGGGCTCATTTTGGAAACAATCCTGCTCTGGCCTTATTTTGTTGGGATTCACCGTACCGATGATTTTTCATATTATCAAACTTTTAGCTTGGAGGACGGCGCGGAATTGCTTATAAAGGACGCACTGCTCGATAGGTTTCTTGCCTGTATGAAACCTGCCTCAATAACTTAACGCCCGCTTCGTGCGGGCGTTTTTTTTGGGCGATGCATCGGGCCTTTATTCCCGAGAAATTGGCGGTCTTCGAACGGCGTGCCCCCCCAAAGATTTCCCGTTTTCTTTGCAGGTGCAGCATGGCAAGGTGGCGGCGAAACTGGACCAATTGGAGAACTGATATGGGCTTGTCGGGAAAGACTGCAATCATCACCGGATCGAACTCGGGTATCGGATTGGGTGTCGCGCGCGAGCTTGCCAAGGCCGGGGCCGACGTCGTGCTGAACTCTTTTACCGACCGCGATGAAGATCACGCGC
Organism: Alphaproteobacteria bacterium; assembly: GCA_030427405.1. Lineage (GTDB taxonomy): Bacteria > Pseudomonadota > Alphaproteobacteria > Rhodobacterales > Rhodobacteraceae > Ruegeria. Next base: position 249,982 of record JAUHXK010000003.1, read on the forward strand.
TGGCGGCCGAGATAGCGGCCGAGACCGGAACAAGTGCGCGCTATATCAAGGCGGACATGTCCAAGGGCGCGGAATGCCGCGCGCTGATCGAACAGGCAGGGGCCTGCGATATTCTGGTCAACAATGCCGGCATCCAGCACGTCGCCCCGATTGACCAGTTCCCGGTCGACAAGTGGGACGCGATCATCGCGATCAACATGAACTCGGCCTTTCACACGACGGCAGCGGCCCTGCCGATGATGCGCAAGGCCGGATGGGGCCGGATCGTCAACATCGCCTCGGCGCATGGGCTGACGGCATCGCCGTACAAGGCGGCTTATGTATCGGCCAAGCACGGCGTGGTCGGCATGACCAAGACGGTCGCGCTGGAGACCGCGCAAGAACCGATCACCTGCAACGCGATCTGCCCGGGTTACGTCCTGACCCCTCTGGTCGAGGCGCAGATCCCCGACACGATGAAAGAATATGACATGAGCCGCGAAGACGTGATCAAGAATGTCATGCTGGAACGGCAACCCTCGAAAGAGTTTGCGACGGTCGAGCAACTGGGGGGCACCACGGTCTTCCTGTGCTCGGACGCGGCGGCCCAGATCACCGGAACGACGATCTCGGTCGATGGTGGCTGGACGGCATTGTGAAGCGGATCAATCTGGCGCTTCAGGGGGGCGGGGCACATGGGGCCTTTACCTGGGGCGTGCTGGACCGGCTGCTGGATGAGGATGACATCGAGGTGGCGGCCATCACCGGCACCTCGGCCGGGGCGTTGAACGGGGCTGCGTTCAAGTCTGGCATGGTCAGGGCAGGGCGCAAGGGCGCGCGGGAAAACCTGAACCAGTTGTGGTCGCGTATGGGGGCGTCGGATGACCCTCAGATGGCGGCCTGGATGCAGGGTGTAGATCCTGGCCAGGTTGCGCGGGCCATGGAATATTCGGTGCCCTATACCCTCGCCGATGCGTGGTCGCGCATGGTTTCGCCTTATGCCTATGGCCCGTTCTACCAGAACCCGCTGACCTCGGTCGTGGATCAGTTCGATTTTGACCATGTCTGCGCCACGCAAGGCCCGCAGCTGTTCATTTGTGCGACCTGCGTGCGCAGCGGCAAGATCCGCATCTTTACACGGGACGAGGTGTCAACGGATGCCATTCTTGCCTCGGCCTGTTTGCCGAGCCTGTTCAAAGCCGTCGAGATTTTTGACCCGGATTCAGGTCGGACCGAGGCGTATTGGGATGGCGGCTATACCGGGAACCCGGCGCTGTACCCGCTGTTCGAAGATCATTTGCCCGACGATGTGGTCATCGTGAACATCAACCCGCTGGAACGGGATGAGGTCCCGAAGACGCCGCAGCAAATTCAAAACCGGATCAACGAGATCAGTTTCAATTCTTCGCTTCTGCGTGAATTGCGCGCCATCAGTTTTGTGCAGCGACTTCTGCGCGAGGGCAAGCTGAAGGCGGGCGAGATGAGCCGCGTTCTGGTGCACATGATTGCCGATGACGCGCTGATGAACAGCCTGTCGGTGGCAACCAAGACGGTGCCGAACCCGATCATTCTGAACAGTTTGAAACAGGCAGGCCAATTGGCGGCCGACCGGTTCCTGCATCACCACAAGGCCGATCTGGGGGATCGCAGCACCGTTGATCTTCCGGACATGTTCGGATGATCATTCGGGCGGGGTCGTGGGGTCTTTTTCGTTGGGATAAACAAGCCCGGCCGAGATGACCAGCTTGGCCGCGTCCTCGATGCTCATGTCCAGGATGATGACGTCTTCGGCGGGAAAGAACAGCAAAAATCCGGATGTCGGGTTCGGGGTTGTCGGGATGAAAATGCTCAGCAATTCACCGCCGGTTTCGGCGCGCTGGCTGACCTCTCCGCGTGCCGTGGTCGACACAAAGCCGATGGCCCAGATGCCACGGCGCGGATATTGGACAAGGCAGGCCTTTTCGAAAGACCGCTCGGTCTGGGCGAACACGGTTTCTGAGATCTGCTTGATGCCGGAATAGATCGACCGGATGACCGGCATCCGGTTGACCAGGCTTTCGGCGAAATGGATCAGAGACCGCCCCAGAATCCCCTTGGCCACCCATCCGACGATGACCGTGAAGATCAGGAAAATGACAACCCCGACACCGCGAAGGTTTATGCCGACATATTGCTCGGGCTGAAACCGCTGCGGGATCAGGGGAAGGACCGCACTGTCGATCCAACCGACCACCGACCAGATCAGCCAGATCGTCAGCCAAACGGGCGCGATGACCACGATACCGGTCAGGAACGACGCGCGCAGCCCGGCGAACAGCCCTGGGCCGCGATGAGGTTCTTGGTCAAACGGTGTGTTCATTTCAGATCCGAGCGATTTGCAGAATCAGTTAATCAGTCTGCTGTGTCCGTACAATAGGACAGCGCCATTTACCGGTTTTTTGGCAATGCCTGTGCGATCGCTGCTGCAAGACGGGCATTATTTCGGACCAGCGCGATATTGGCCACCAGTGAGCGGCCTTCGGTCAGCTCGAATATCCGTTGCAGCAGATAAGGGGTAACGGCCTTGCCGGTGATGCGATGCGTGTCGGCATCCGCCTGGGCCGCGGCAATGATCGGGGCCAGTTCCTCGGCCGGGATCTGGTCGTCCTGCGGTATGGGGTTTGCCACCAATTGCCCGCCGGGCAGCCCCAACGCCCGACGCGTCGCGTGGGCCCGCGCGATCTCGGCGGCGCTGTCCATTCGCAAGGGCGCATCCAGCGGGGATTGCGATGACCAGAATGCCGGAAACGCGTCCTGTCCGTAGGCGATGACCGGCACGCCAAGGGTTTCAAGCACTTCGAGCGTTTTAGCCAGGTCCAGGATCGCTTTGGCCCCAGCCGCCACGACCGTGACAGGGGTCTGGCCCAGCTCGTGCAGGTCGGCCGAGATGTCGAACGTAGTTTCCGCGCCCTGATGGACCCCGCCGATTCCGCCGGTGGCAAAAACCTCGATCCCGGCGAAATGGGCGGCGATCATGGTTGCGGCAACCGTGGTGGCGCCGGTGCCCCGGCTGGCGATGCAGGCGGCCATATCCGCGCGCGAAATCTTGGACACGTCCTGGGCGGTGCCCAGGGCCTGCAGCTGTTCCGGCTCCAACCCGACATGCAGCCGCCCTTCGATGACGGCCATGGTCGCGGGAACCGCCCCTGCATCGCGAATGTCCTGTTCGACCAAGGCGGCGACTTCGACATTTTGTGGGTAGGGCATGCCATGGGTAATGATGGTGCTTTCAAGCGCCACGATAGGGGTGCCGTTTTCCTTGGCCGCGCGGACCTCGGTCGAATATTGGATGTCGATCACAGTGGAGTTTCTCCGGATACATAAGTTGCTGCGGCGTGCAGGGCGCGGGTCAGGGCGGCGTCGGTGTCGGCGCCATTTGCCTCGGCGGCAATATGGGCGGCCATGAAGGTATCGCCTGCACCTGTCACCCGTGTGACAAGGACAGATGGTGGGGTTTGCGTCAGAACGCCTTTGGGTCCGCCGACGGTTGCGGACCTGCCGCCGTCGGTCACCAGGACCCGCAAAGCACCCCTGTCCAAAAGCCCTTTGGCGGCGCTTTCGGAATCGGCGAATTCGCGCTGGCACAGAATCCCGGCCTCTTCGAGGTTCACGTATAGCGTTGCGCGGGCATGTTTCAGAAACGGCAACAGCCTTTCTGCCTTGCCGGGCGAGGCCGGAGCAACACGCAGGTCAGCCAAGGCAAAGGCTGGGCTTTGTGCGATCTCTTCCAGCAGGTCCAGCGTCAGGTTCCCATCCAACGCAATCGGCCCGGCAAACGGCGTGTTTTCAAAGCCCAGCGGCCCGTGCAGCAGCGGGCGCAGGATCTTTGCCCCCGCTGCCTCAAGCGAATGCGCATCGGCAATCGCCGCGATCAGGCCATTTGCGCCTTCGACAGCCATATAGCGGTCTGTCGGCAGGTCCTGGGACCGATAGACATGGTCCGTATTCATGCCCAGCCGTGCGCAGGCATGGATCAGTTCGTCGCCCTCGGGGTCGCGGCCAATCGCGGTCAGCAGGGTCGGCGTCATGCCAAACCGCACCAGCGTCATGGCAATGTTCATGGCAACGCCGCCGGGCAGGCGGGTGATGCGGCCGGGCACATCCGACCCCTGGCGCATGGCGCTTGCGGACCGACCGATCACATCCCACAGGACCGATCCGATGCACAATATTTCGCTTTTCTCTGTCATCCTGCTGTCATGCCGCAGCCCAACGGCCCGCGCAAGCGGGAACCTGCACCGGCTGGCGTTGCCGACAGGTCTGTTTGGTCGACGGCCGGGCGTGTCTGGATTTGCCCTTGTCATTGGCGCGGTTCGGGCTGACTATCTCAACCCATGGTTATCTGGTTCTTGTCATAGGCGGTAGGCGGCACATGGCTGGTCGTTGCGGTTGGGTCGCGGTTTTGCGCGCAGCACTGCTGTTACTGGGTCTTGTGATTTCCATAGGCACCGTTCCGGACCGGGCCATGTCCCAAAGCGCCACGCCCACGATCATTGATTTCCGGGTAGAGGGCAAAACCCTGTTTCTTGAAATCAGCATGAATGCCGAGGCATTCCTGGCCGGATTGCGCCCCGATACCGATTTTTCAGACGCCGATGAAAAGATGGTCAGCCGCTACAACGCATTGCGCAAAACGGTCTCATCCGAGCTGGAGCCGATGGTCCGCGATTTCGTAAAGCCATGGATGCAGTCCCTGCAGGTTCAGATCGGGTCTGCGGCACAATTGTCCTATGAAGGGGTGCGCATTCCTGTGGTGGGCGACCCGCAGACCGCGCGCATCTCGCGCGTTTTGCTGACTGCGCCCGTGCCCGAGGGCGCAGGCGGCATGCGCCTGACCTGGCCCGCAGGGCACGGCGCCCTGATCCTGCGTCAACAACAGGTCGTGGCGCCTTATACCGGGTATCTGGCAGGCGGGCAGACCAGCCCGCTGATCCCTTTGAACGGGGGCGCGGCGCTGGACGCCCGTGAAACGCTGAAAAGCTTCTTTCCCAAGGGCGTGGCTTGGGTCTTTTCGAATGGGGTGCAACAGGTTCTTTTTGTTCTGGCACTGGTGTTTCTGTCGCTCAGGCTGATGCCGTATGCCGCGCAGATACTGGCCTTTGTGGCGGGCGTTGCGCTGGCCATGGTGCTGCGTGTCATGGGGCTGCAAGTGATCGGCGTTTCGACCGTGGCGCTGGCCATACCGGCCGGGATCGTGCTGCTGGCGATATGGAACCTGTTGGCCAGTCGATCGGGCGGTCTGCGGGTGGTGGCCGTCTTTGTGCTGGCTATGCCGCACGGGGTCGTCCTGTTCGATGGCCTTGCGCGAATCGGCGTGCCACCGGACCGCACGACCCAGGCTCTGCTGGCCTATGGGGGTGGGGCCTTGCTGGCCCTGACGGCTTTATCCACATTGGTGTTTGTGTCCGTGGCAATACCAACGCAACGATCGCACCGCCTGCGCGGGCGCATGTCTGTACTTGCATCAATGCTGATTGCGGCCATCGGCCTTTATTGGCTTTTGGCCCCGGTCGTTCTGGCCTAGCCCAGTTCCGACACCAGGGATTTCAGCGTTGCCAGCGGGTCTTCGGTTGACCAGATTTCAGTGCCGATGCCAAAAAAGTCGGTACAGGGCGCCAGCTCCCGGACCAACTTTGGGGTCAGCGCACCCTCGGCGACAACCGGTACTTCGATCATCTCTGACCACCACTGGAACAAGTCCTGTTCCGCCCGTGTTCCGTCGCCCAGTCCGGCATTGCCCACCGGGCCGAACGCAACGTAATCCGCGCCGCTTTCACCCGCTGACATCCCGTCATGGCTGGAAGCGCCGCAGAAACTGCCAACGATGGCGTCGGCCCCCAACTTCTTGCGCGCGGCGCGAACGGACCGGGCGGCGTCATCCAGATGCACCCCATCCAAGCCCAACCGCTGTGCCAACAGGACATGGTTCGAAATCACGATGGCCACATCGCGCGCATGCGCCACCTCGCGGCAGGCATCTGCCGCACGGGCGATGGTGTCTTCGTCACTGCCCGCCAGGGCCAGCCGGATACAGGCGATCTCGGCCCCGTCCAGAACGCGGGCCAACTGCTCGGGAAAGGTGCTCAGCGCGATGGTCGGAGGCGTAATCAGGTAAATCTGCGGCTGCTCGGGGGTGTCCATGGGCGCGTCCTTCGGCTGTCGGTTCTGCGCGCGGTTTAGCGGATTGCGGCGGGGAAGCAAACTTATTAGCCCCGATCGCGGTCTTTTGGGGCGCAAAGGGCCGGGCGCGGCCTTGCCCTGCGGCAGCGCCCCGATTACAGCATGGCCAGTTTTCGGAGTGACCCATGCCCAGCGATCAGCCCCAACCGTCCTTTGTGCTCGTGCGCCCGCAGATGGGCGAAAATATCGGCGCCGCCGCGCGCGCGATGTGGAATTTCGGGCTTGACCGGATGCGGATCGTGGCCCCGCGCGACGGCTGGCCAAATCCCAAAGCGGTGGCAATGTCCAGCGGGGCGGGCCGGTTGCTTGACGAGGCGCAGCTTTATGACGACCTGGCAGGATCGCTGGCCGACAGCACCTTTGTCTTTGCCACCACCGCCCGGCAACGCGGGCTGACCAAACCGGTCTACAGCCCCGAACGCGCTATGCAATTGGCGGCCGAGAAGGTTGCGGCTGGTGAAAAGGTGGCGGTGCTGTTCGGACCCGAACGGGCGGGCCTTGAGAACGAAGATATCGCCAAGGCCAACGCCATCATCTCGGTTCCGGTGAACCCGGAATACGCCTCGCTGAACCTGGGGCAATGCGTGTTGCTGACCGCCTATGAGTGGATGCGCCAGACAGGCGACGTCGTGCACGAGGCGACGGACCTGGGCAAGGGCGACTGGGCCACGGGGATCGAGGTCGAAAAGCTGGTCGAACATTACGAGGATCGGCTGGAAGAGGCCGGATTCTTCTATCCGCCCGAAAAGGCCGACGGCATGAAAACCAACCTGCGCAACCTGTGGTCGCGGATGCGGATGACGCGGGCGGATGTGCAGATGTTGCATGGGATCATGCGGCAGATGGTCCGCTGGAAAGACAGGGGCTAAGGCTGGACCTGACCCCGCTTGGGGCCTAGCTTGCGACGAAATCAGGACATGAGGACAGCATGAGCGGTAAGCGCAGCATCTTCCAAGAGGTCTCGGACACCGAGAAGCAACAGGCAGTGCAGCCCGGCATGATCGACCGCGGACGCGGCGGCGCGCGCAGTGCGATTCGCGCCTGGCTGATGATCCTGTTCGCACTGGTCGTCGTGATGATCGCCGTGGGCGGGCTTACCCGCCTGACCGATAGCGGCCTCTCGATCACCGAATGGCGCCCCGTCACCGGAGCCATCCCGCCGATGACCCAAGCCGATTGGCAGTCCGAATTCGACAAATACAAGGAAATCGACCAGTGGCGCATCCAGAATCAGTGGATGGAACTGGATGATTTCAAGTCGATCTACTGGTGGGAATGGGGCCATCGTCAGCTTGGCCGGGTCATTGGCCTGGTCTGGGCAATCGGCTTTTTCGGCTTCCTTGCCGCCCGCAAGATACCTCCTGGCTGGGCAGGGAGACTTGCGATACCAGGCGCGCTTGGCGCGGCTCAGGGTGCTGTCGGCTGGTGGATGGTCGCCTCGGGCATGACACAGGGCGAAGGCATGACCGCTGTCGCCAGTTACCGCCTGGCCGTGCATTTGGGCCTGGCTTTCATCATCCTCGGCTTCCTGACCTGGTACATCCTGATGCTGGGGCGCGAGGAACGCGACCTGATGCAGGCCCGCCGCGCCAAAGAGGCAAAGCTGTTTTCGCTGTCCACTGGCCTGATGCATTTCGCCTTTTTGCAAATACTCATTGGCGCTCTCGTCGCGGGTATCGACGCCGGGCGATCTTATACCGACTGGCCGCTGATCGGCGGCCAGGTGCTGCCGCCCGATGCCACAATGCTCGAACCGATGTGGCGCAACTTCTTCGAAAGCCCCGGCCTGGTGCAGTTCATACACCGCTGTGCGGGGTATCTGCTGTTCATCTTTGGCGTCATCGTCTGGCGGCGCGGCGGCGCCAGCGCGCATCCACAAACCCGGTTTGCCTTCAACGCGGCCTTTGCGGCGCTTTCGCTGCAGGTGGTTGTCGGCATTCTGACCGTGGTCTACGGCGCCCCCTGGCAGATCGCGATTTTCCACCAGTTCATGGCGGTCATCGTCTGGACCCTCATCCTGCGGGCCCGTTTCCTGACGGCCTATCCCATCGCAACCTCTCTGCGCGGAGCGTAACCTCATGACTGCATTCGACAAGCTGATGACCTTTCAGCGCGAAACCTCGGCCCTGGGCCAGATCGCCGGGCGGTTGGGCTGGGATCAGGAAACCGTGATGCCGCGTGGCGCGGCGCCGCAGCGGGCCGAGGAAATGGCCGCGATCGAGGCCGTTCTCCATGCGCGCCGGTCGGACCCTCGTGTTGCCGAATGGCTGGAACAGGCCGCCCCGCAGGATATGGCGGGCAAAGCGCAACTGCGCGAAATCCGCCGTTCCTATGAACGCGCGGTAAAAGTGCCCGCTGATCTGGCGACGGCGATTGCCCGCGTTACATCGGCCGCCCAGGGAAAATGGGCACAGGCGCGTGCGGACGAAGATGTCGCCGCTTTCCTGCCTGTGCTGGAAGAAGTCGTCTCGTTGAAGCGCCAGGAAGGCGCGGCATTGGCGCAGGGCGGTGATGTCTATGACGCCATGGTCGAGGATTACGAACCCTATACGACCGGGTCCCAGATCGCGGCGATTTTCGACGCCATGCGCCCCCGGCTGGTGGCGTTGCGGGCGGCTGTACTGGACCGACCCGAACCCGCGGCGCTGACAGGCCGCTTTGACGAACTGACCCAGATGCGCCTGTCGCAGAAACTGGCGGTTGCGTTCGGCTACGACCTGAACAACGGCCGTGTGGACAAGGCCGTGCACCCGTTCAGCTCGGGCAGTGGCCTGGATGTGCGCATCACCACGCGAACCAGCGAAACCGATCCGTTCAACTGTTTCTATTCCACCATTCACGAAGTCGGCCACGCCGCCTATGAACAGGGGATCGACCGCGATTACCTGCTGACGCCTCTGGGTCGTGGCGTTTCGATGGGCGTGCATGAAAGCCAAAGCCGCATCTATGAGAACCAACTGGGCCGGTCGCGCGCCTTTACGGGCTGGTTGTTCGAACAGATGAAAACGGCATTTGGCGATTTCGGAATCAACGAGGCCGACGCATTCTATGCCACCGTTAACCGTGTCCATAACGGCTATATCCGTACCGAGGCGGACGAGGTGCAGTACAACCTGCATATCATGCTGCGTTTTGACCTGGAACGCGCCCTGATGGCGGGCGATTTGCAGGTCGCTGATCTTGAGGGGGCGTGGAATGACCGGTTCAAGGCCGATTTCGGTTATGCGGTCGATAAACCCTCGAACGGGTGCCTGCAGGATGTGCATTGGTCCGTGGGTCTGTTCGGGTATTTCCCGACCTATTCCCTTGGCAATGTCTATGCCGGGTGCCTCAACCAGGCATTGCGCGCCGCGATCCCTGATCTGGATGCTCAACTGGCCTGTGGCGACACCTCTGGCGCAACGGGATGGCTGCGCGAGAATGTGCAGCAATATGGCGGGCTTTACGCGCCGCGCGAGGTGATCCAGCGCGCCAGCGGCATCGAGCCGGGGCCAGAGCCGTTGCTGACCTATCTGGAGCAGAAATTCGGCGGTCTTTACGGTTTGTGAATACGCCCGGCGACGAAATTGCGATAGGATAGCGGCACCTGTAGCATCGATGGGAGAACCCGATGACTGGAACCGCCCGTAAGAAAGCAAGTGACTTCGATCCCCGGATCCTCGAAATTTTCGATGGTTACGTGCATGGCAAGATGACCAAGCGCGAGTTCATTTCGAAAGTCGGAAAATTCACTGCCGCCGGTGTGACCGGCGCAATGATCCTGGAAGAATTGCAACCCAATTACGCCTGGGCGCAGCAGGTCGCGCCGGATGATCCGGAAATCGAGACCGCGGTTGTCGAGTTTCAAAGCCCCGAAGGCCATGGCGCGGTCAGCGGCCTCATGGCCAAACCGGCAAACGCCCAAGGCAAACTTCCGGCCGTGCTGGTGGTGCACGAAAACCGCGGGCTCAACCCCTATATCGAAGACGTGGTCCGGCGCACGGCCAAGGACGGGTTCCTGGCTTTCGGACCGGATGGCCTGTCGCCGCTTGGCGGTTACCCGGGCACCGATGACAAGGGGCGCGAAATGCAGGGGTCGATGGATCGCGAAAAACTGATGGCCGATTTCTTTGCGGCCTTTGAATACCTGCGCGATCTTGAAGGATCGACTGGCAAGGTCGGTGCGGTCGGTTTCTGTTATGGCGGCGGGGTCTGCAATGCGCTTGCCGTGGCTTACCCGGATCTTGCGGCCTCGGTCCCGTTCTATGGCCGCCAGCCCGCAGCCGAAGATGTGCCCGCGATCCAGGCGCCGCTACTGATCCATTACGCAGGTCTGGACGAAAGGATCAATGCCGGTTGGCCCGCTTATTCCGAGGCGCTGGAAGCAAACCAGAAAAAGTTCAGTGTGCATTTCTATCCGGATGTGAATCACGGTTTTCACAACGACACCACACCCAGATATGACGAGGTGGCGGCCAAGCTGGCCTGGAAACGAACCATCGCCTTCTTCAACAATTACCTGAGTTAGAAAAACGAACGGGGGCAGAGATTTCTGCCCCCGTCCAACATTTTCTTTCGGCCAAGTTTACTCTTCGGCCTCGTCCTCATCGCCCTGATCGGCGATCCAGGCGACGCTGACGACCTCTTCGTTCTTGCCGGTATTGAACACCTTGACGCCGCCCGCGCTGCGCGACCGGAACGAGATGCCATCAACCGGCACCCGGATCGATTGCCCTTTGGACGTGGCCAGCATGATCTGGTCGTCGATTTCGACCGGGAACGAGGCCACCAGCTCACCGCCGCGCATTGCCTTGTCCATTGCCGCAACGCCCATGCCGCCGCGTCCTCGGACCGGGTAATCGTGGCTGGAGCTTAGTTTGCCCGCGCCGCCCGTGGTGATGGTCAGGATCAGGTTCTCGGCGGCCGACATCTCGGCATAGCGTTCCTGAGGCAGCACGCTGTCGGCATTGCCTTCATCCTCATCGCCCTCGGCCTCGTCGGTGACGCCTGCCATCAGACGGCGCATCTTGAGATAGGCGGCACGCTCGTCCGAGGTCGCCTCGAAATGGCGGATCACGGACATCGAGACAACCCGGTCGCCATTGGTCAGCTTGATGCCGCGTACACCCGTCGATTTACGGCCCTTGAAGACCCGCACAGCTGTCGTCTGGAAACGGATCGCACGGCCAGAATTGGTGACCAGCATCACGTCGTCCTCTTCGGAGCAGATACGGGCGTTCACCAGTTCCACACCTTCGGGCAGGTCCATTGCGATCTTGCCGTTGCGTTTGACATTGGTGAAATCGCTCAGCGCGTTCCGGCGCACATCGCCTGCGCTGGTGGCAAAGACGATTTGCAGGTTTTCCCATTCTTCATCCGGCACGTCCACGGGCATGATGGCCGCGATGGAAACACCGGTCGGGATCGGCAGGATGTTGACGATCGCCTTGCCTTTGCCGGTACGCCCCGATTGCGGCAGGCGCCAGGTCTTGAGCTTGTAGACCATCCCGTCGGTGGTGAAGAACAAAAGCTGGGTATGCGTATTGGCCACGAAGAGGGTGGTGACCACGTCCTCTTCCTTGGTCTGCATCCCTGACAGGCCCTTGCCGCCACGCTTCTGCGCCCGGAAATCGGCCAGCGGTGTGCGCTTGATGTAACCGCCTGAGGTGACGGTCACGACCATGTCTTCCCGCTCGATCAGGTCCTCGTCTTCCATGTCGCCGGACCAGTCGACGATCTGCGTACGGCGGGGCACGGCGAATTGCTCGCGGACGCTGCGCAGCTCATCCGCGATGATGCCCATGATGCGTTCGCGCGAGGACAGAATATCCAGGTATTCCTTGATCTTGGCGGCCAGTTCTTCCAGCTCGTCCGTGACCTCTTTGACGCCCAGTTGCGTCAGGCGCTGCAGGCGCAGTTCCAGGATCGCGCGGGCCTGAACCTCGGTCAGGTTATAGGTGCCGTCGTCGTTCATCTTGGACAGAGGATCGTCGATCAGGCGCAGATAGCCTTCGATCTCGGATGCTGGCCAACGGCGGGTCATCAGCTTTTCGCGCGCTTGCGCCGCGTCCGCCGACGACCGGATGGTGGCAACCACCTCGTCCACGTTCGACACGGCCACGGCCAGACCGCACAGGATGTGGCTGCGTTCGCGCGCTTTGCGCAGATCGTATGCGGTGCGGCGGGCGACGACATCCTCGCGGAAGTCGATGAAGGATGTCAGGAACCGGCGCAGGGTCAGTTGCTCGGGCCGGCCGCCATTCAGGGCCAACATGTTGCAGCCAAAGGATGTCTGCATCGGCGAGAAGCGATAGAGTTGGTTCAGAACAACTTCGGGCGTTGCATCCCGTTTCAGCTCGACCACGACACGCACACCGTTCCGGTCGGATTCATCCTGAACGTGGGACACGCCCTCGATCCGCTTTTCACGCACCGCCTCGGCGATCTTTTCGATCATCGAGGCCTTGTTTACCTGATAGGGGATCTCATCCACGACAATCGCGTAACGATCCTTGCGCAGTTCCTCGACGCGGGTCTTGGCGCGGATGATGACGCTGCCGCGCCCCTCAAGATAGGCTTTGCGCGCGCCGGACCGGCCCAGCATCACGCCGCCGGTCGGGAAGTCGGGGCCGGGGACGTATTCGATCAGCTGTTCCGAGGTCAAATCCGGATCGTCGATCAGCGCCAGTGTGGCATCGACCACCTCACCCAGATTGTGCGGAGGGATATTCGTGGCCATACCCACAGCAATACCACCGGCGCCATTGACCAGCATGTTCGGGAAACGGGCGGGCAGGACCGTCGGTTCCCGGTCCTTGCCATCATAGTTGTCTTGAAAATCAACCGTTTCTTTTTCGATATCGGCCAGCAGGGCAGCCGCGGGCTTGTCCATCCGCACTTCGGTATACCGCATGGCCGCCGGGTTATCGCCGTCCATCGAGCCAAAGTTGCCCTGACCATCCAGCAGCGGCAGCGACATCGAGAAATCCTGTGCCATCCGCACCAGCGCGTCATAGATCGCACTGTCACCGTGAGGGTGGTATTTACCCATTACATCGCCAACCGGACGCGCCGATTTACGATAGGCCTTGTCATGCGTGTTCCCGGTTTCATGCATCGCGTACAGGATGCGCCGGTGCACCGGTTTCAGCCCGTCGCGCAGATCGGGGATCGCGCGGCTGACGATAACCGACATGGCATAGTCCAGATAGGACGTGCGCATCTCGGATTCGATAGACACCGTCGGACCGTCATAGACGGGGCGCTCTGGCGGGGTTTCATCCATGTTTTCGGGGATTTCTGGCGTATCGCTCACGTAAACTGCCCGTTCTTTGTGCAGACTCTATATCTTGTGGATGTACCTTATCAGACCCGGCACATAAGGTGCAAGCAAGCAGCAGATTTGTTGCGCAATCGCCGGGCAACCGACTGGTAACATATTGTTATATAACTGTTAGAGTTTTTCGGTGTTACCCTGAAGAGACCTTTTGAAAAATTGGAGGTCTGAATGGAGCGAAGCGAAACCGAACTTATGCTCAAAGGCTATGGGCTGACCACCGCTGAATTCTTCTATCACATGCCGGACTATGTCCATGTCCTGAATACGTTTATCTGGCAAGAATACGACCTGGCGCCCGACCACCCAAAGCTGTTTGATTTCATTGAATTCTGGCAGCGGGAAATCGACGGCCCGCTGCATTCTGTCCGGTATACGCATCGCAAGATGATCGCGCCGGGCGAGTGGCGGAACATGGTGGGTGAGTTCCGGGTGAATTAACCAGAACAGCTTGCTCCGCCCAGGACGCAGAATTTTGCGCAATGCGGGTGGTTGAGAAACACGTCATCCTCGGCCTCCGCCAGGGTGCTGCCCATTTCAAACGCCGTATCATAAGGCAGCAGTGTGCAGGCCAGAACCGCGGGGCGGGTCGCGCCCTTGCGTTTGACCACCATGCGCGCATTTGCGCACATGACCGCATCGGGGGATTTTCCAAGTATGTCCCAGCAGGCGGTGGTGATCTCGGGGACTTCGACGGTTTCGTCCATTTCAGGGAACAGGACCGTCTGACCGGGGTCTTGCGCGTCAATTTCGAACCCGTGTTCGGCAAAAAACGCAGAATAGCCCGCCCGGCTTTCGGCCTCGGTTTCGCCCCATACCGTGCGCCCGGCAATGGCCATGTTGATCCCATGATCCCGAAGCCATTTCATCCCCGTCAAGGTCTTGGCAAAACTTCCTCCGCCGCGTTCTTCGTCATGCAGGTTGGGCCGGTAATGATCGACGGAAATGCGCAGCGTCAGCCGGTTGCCAAAGGTCTTGTGCAGGTCCAGCAACCCGTCACGCATCCGGGGGCGCATCATCGGTGACATCGCATTGGTCAGGATCAGAACCGAATAGCCGCGCCCAAGGGCGGCGCGGGTCATGTCGATGATATCCGGGTTCATGAACGGCTCGCCCCCGGTCAGGCCGATCTCTTTTACCGGCCAGTTGCGGGCTTCGATCTGGTCCAGAAAATCGGTGACCTCGGGCGTTGTGATGTAAACCAGCGCGTCGTTGCTGGGGCTGCTGTCGATATAGCAGTTGCGGCACGTGATGTTGCACAGGGTTCCGGTGTTGAACCACAGCGTCTGAGCGTCGCGCAGCGGCACCGAGGCGCGGGCCTGTCCGTCAGCTGTCACCAACCTGTTTTGAAACTTGCCCATATTGGCGGGCTGAGGGGCGTTGTCTTTCATATCCGCGTCCGGTTTCCTGATCGCACAGGACACACTTAGCGGCGGGGCGCAGACAAGTTAAGGTCCGCAGGACGGTGCTGACAGAGTTTTGAACGCCGCGGTGTTTTCGCGGGGAAATGAAAAATGATTGCGCTAACATTGGACATGCGCACGCTGTAGAGATATGGACGGGCTATGGTTTCTCGTGTCATCCCGGTCGATCCTTTCGACCTGATCATTTTCGGCGGAACGGGCGATCTTGCGCAGCGCAAGATCATGCCGGCGCTGTTTCGCCGGTTTTGCGCCGGTCAGTGGCCTGCAGACGCCCAGGTGATCGGGGCTGCGCGCGGCGATCTTGACCGTGCCGGGTTTCAAGCCGTCGTCGCCGAGTCGTTGCGCAGCTATGCGTCCGATCTGGCCCGCAACGGCGATGCTTTGAACGCGTTTCTGCAGCGGGTTGGATTTGTGCGTCTGGACGCGCTGTCCGATGCAGGATGGGACCAGTTGGCCGGTCTTTTGGACAATGCGCGGGTCCGGGCCTTTTATTTCTCGGTCGGGCCGGGGCTGTTTGCGCCGCTTGCCACCAAGATACAGGCGCATAACCTGGCGACAGACAAGACGCGGATCGTGGTCGAAAAACCGTTTGGCCACGATCTTGAAAGCTCTCGCGCGCTGAACGCAACCCTGGCCGCGCATTTCCGCGAAAGTCAAATCTACCGGATCGACCATTACCTGGGCAAGGAAACAGTGCAGAATCTGATGGCGGTTCGCTTTGGCAACATGCTGTTCGAACCGCTGTGGAACAGCCAGTATGTGGATCATATCCAGATCACGGTTGCCGAAACGGTCGGGATCGACGGGCGCGAAGATTATTATGACCGCGCCGGTGCCATGCGTGACATGATGCAGAACCACCTGATGCAACTGCTGTGCCTGATCGCGATGGAGCCACCGGCCAAGTTCGACCCGGACGCGGTGCGGGACGAAAAGCTAAAGGTCATTCGGGCACTGGACCCGGTCGAGCCGCATCATATCGTGCGCGGCCAGTTTGGTGCGGGGGCAGACGGTCCCGGCTATCGCGATGTTGTCGGAAACCCCAGGTCTGCAACCGAAAGCTATGTGGCGCTGCGCGCGCATGTCAGCAACTGGCGATGGGCAGGAACCCCGTTCTATTTGCGGACAGGCAAGCGTCTGGTGGCGCGGTCCTCGGTCATCAACGTGCTGTTCAAGGACGCCCCGCATTCGATCTTTGGCGCGGCGGCCGGACGGCATGCCAATGCCCTGTCGATCCGGTTGCAACCCAACGAAGGGATCACCCTGAAGGTGACCATCAAAGAGCCGGGCCCTGGCGGTATGCGCCTGGTCGATGTGCCGCTGGACATGAGCTTTGCCGAGGCCCTCGGCCCCGACAGTGACACGCCGCCCGACGCTTATGAGCGGCTGGTGATGGATGTGATCCGGGGCAACCAGACCCTGTTCATGCGCGGCGACGAGGTCGAGGCGGCTTGGGCCTGGGTCGATCCGATCATTGCCGGCTGGCAGGCGCGCGGCGATGTGCCGAAACCCTATGACAGCGGCAGCACCGGACCCGGCGACGCCGAGCTGCTGATGAAACGCGACGGTCGCCACTGGCAAGGGATCAAGCCATGAATATTGTGGAATATGCCGACCGGGACATGCTGGCCATTGATGTGGCGAATGTTCTGGCAGGCCAGCTCGAAGCGGCATTGTTGCATCACGACACCGTGGCATTTGCCGTACCCGGCGGAACCACGCCCGGCCCGATTTTCGATGGGCTGTGCGCCGCTGACCTGGACTGGGACCGGGTGCGCGTGCTGCCCACCGACGAGCGGTGCGTGCCCGCAGACAGTGACCGGTCGAACGAGCGCCTGATCCGTGAACGCCTGCTGACCGGGCGCGCAGCCACGGCGCAATATATCCCGCTTTACCTGCCGGGCACCGCGCCCGAAGACGCGCTGCCCGAGATCGAGGCCTTGATCGCGCCGGTTCTGCCGCTGTCGGTTTTGGTGTTGGGCATGGGCGAAGACATGCATACCGCATCGCTGTTTCCCGGGATGCACGGCCTTGCGGCGGCGCTGGACAGTCACGCGCCGCCTCTGGTCGTGGCCCGGACCGAGGTTCAGCCGGAACCGCGGATTTCTCTTTCGGGTCCGGTTCTGGACGGGGCCCTGTCCAAACACCTTGTCATCTTTGGCGAGGCCAAACGTGACGCACTGGACCGTGCGCTGAGCCTGCCACCCGAAGAAGCCCCGATAGGTGCAGTTCTCAGCGGTATGACCGTACATTGGGCGGAGTAAGTGAAATGAAACTGGAAACCCTCAAAACCCTGGCCGCCGCCCAAGCCGACCGCCATATCCTTGATCTTTTTGCCGCGGACCCCCAGCGGGCCGACCGCTTTTCGGCCACCGCGGGTGACATGCTGTTCGACTATTCCAAGACCGGCATCGACGATGACATCCGCGATGCGCTGATCGGGCTGTGCGACGAGGCCGGTCTGGACGCGCGCCGCGCCGCGATGTTTGCGGGCGAAAAGATCAATGAAACCGAGGGCCGCGCCGTGCTGCACACCGCATTGCGCAACCTCGATGGTGGCCCGGTTCATGTCGATGGTCAGGACGTCATGCCTGACGTTCTGGATACGTTGCAACGGATGCGCGTTTTTGCCGAAGAAATCCGCGGAGGCGCGGCAAAGGGGGCAGGGGGCAGCTTTACCGATATAGTCAATATCGGCATTGGCGGGTCCGATCTGGGGCCGGTGATGGCGACCCATGCGTTGGCACCGTACCATGACGGCCCGCGGGTGCATTATGTCTCGAATGTCGATGGCGCCCATATCGCCGATACGCTGCGGCTGCTGGACCCGACCCGGACGCTGGTTATCGTTGCGTCCAAGACGTTTACCACGATTGAAACCATGACGAATGCCCGCACCGCGCGCGCATGGATGCAGGAAGGGGGCGGCGATCCTGCTCGGCAATTTGCCGCGGTTTCAAGCGCGCTGGACAAAACGCAGGCCTTTGGCATCCCCGCGTCGCGCGTGTTCGGTTTTGCCGATTGGGTTGGTGGGCGCTACTCGGTCTGGGGGCCGGTCGGCCTTCCGGTCATGATCGCGGTGGGGTCCAACGCCTTTGATGCCTTTTTGCGGGGCGGTCAGGCCATGGACTTGCATTTCCGTTCCGCCGAATGGTCCGAGAACCTGCCGGTCCTGCTGGCACTGGTCGGCATCTGGCACCGTCAGGTGCTGACCCATGCCAGCCGCGCTGTATTGCCCTATGATCAGCGACTGCTGCGGCTGGCGGCCTATTTCCAACAGCTCGAGATGGAATCGAACGGCAAGTCGGTGCAAAAGGACGGCGCGCAGCTGACCCTTCCATCCGGTCCGGTTGTCTGGGGCGAGCCGGGGACCAATGGTCAGCACGCCTTTTACCAGCTTATCCATCAGGGTACGGATGTGATCCCGTGCGAATTCATGGTCGCGGCCGAAGGGCATGAGCCTGAACTGGCCCATCACCATCGTCTGTTGCTGGCCAATTGCCTGGCCCAATCCGAGGCGCTGATGCGGGGCAGGTCGCTGGACGAGGCGCGCGCGCGCATGGCTGAAAAGGGCCTGACGGGCGCAGAACTGGATCGCCAGGCACGCCACCGCGTATTCGCCGGAAACCGGCCCTCCACGACACTGATCTATCCCAAGCTTACCCCGTTCGTTCTGGGCCAGATCATTGCCCTGTACGAACATCGGGTGTTTGTCGAAGGCGTTCTGTTGGGCATCAATTCGTTCGATCAGTGGGGCGTTGAACTGGGCAAGGAATTGGCCACCTCGCTGGGGCCGATCGTGGATGGCGATCAGGATACAAGCGGCAAGGATGGATCAACCGCGGCGCTAGTAGGGTATGCCCTGCGTCACAGGGGCTGACCAACAGGCGCCACGGACGGCCCTTGGGGAAAAGACCGGGACAAAACACGAGGCAAAGAAATTGACCTGTCGCTGCGCGGCAGGTCATTCTTTTATTGTCAGACAATTAAATGCTTGGCAGGTTCGGGGAAGAACTTACCCGAACCGACAGGTCGTGCCCTGGCACGGCGTCACGGTCGCGGGTGCGAACAGGTGCCGGCCCAACCGCCAGGGCACCGACACAGGGAGGATGTCCATGCTGGGACAGATGATGACGCAGCCATTGCTGATTTCGTCGCTGATTGACCATGCCGAACGCTACCACGGTGAAACCGAGATTGTTTCGGTCGAGGCGGATGGCCGCGCGGTGACCACCAACTGGGCCGGGATTGCTGCAAATGCCCGCCGTCTTGGGTCGGCGCTGACCAAACTTGGGCTGGACCCGCAGGACCGTATCGGGACGCTGGCATGGAACAACCGGCGGCATCTTGAGATCTATTACGGTGCCTCTGGCGCGGGCTTTGTTTGCCACACCATCAATCCCCGGCTGTTTCCCGAACAGCTGGTCTATATCATGAACCACGCCAAGGACCGGGTTCTGTTCTTTGACGCCACGTTTGTCCCGCTGGTGGCTGCGATCCGCGAGCACCTGACCGAGACCCGCCACTTTGTCCTGATGGGGCCGCGCGATGACGATGTTCTGGCGCAGCTGCCGGGTGTTGCGTTCTATGATGAACTGATCCAGACCGGCGCCGAGGATTTTACCTGGCCCGACCTGGACGAAAACACCGCGTCCAGCCTGTGCTATACCTCGGGGACGACGGGACATCCCAAGGGGGTACTGTATTCGCACCGATCGACCGTCCTGCACAGTTTTGCATCCAATACACGCGACGTGATCGGGTATTCGGCGATGGATGTCGTCATGCCCGTCGTGCCGATGTTCCACGTCAATGCCTGGGGGGCACCCTATGCCTGCGCCATGTCGGGGTCTCGGATGGTGTTGCCCGGCCCGGATCTGCATGGCGAGGCGCTGGTCAACCTGATCGACACCTATGGCGTTACCCTTGCGATGGGGGTGCCGACGATCTGGCAGGGGCTTTTGGCCCATGCGGCGAAATCAGGGACCCGGCTGGCCAGTCTAGACCGCACGGTGATCGGGGGCGCGGCTTGCCCGCCATCCATGATGGCAACCTTCCGCGAAGACTATGGCGTCGATACGGTTCATGCCTGGGGCATGAGCGAAATGAGCCCGCTCGGCACAACCAACTACCCCTTGGCCAAGCATATGAATCTGCCGCCCGAGGAACAGCACAAGATCCGCGAAAGCCAGGGCCGCCCGCCCTTCGGCGTAGAGCTGAAGATCGTTGACGATGATGGTGCCCAACTGCCCAATGACGGGCAGACGCAGGGCGACCTGATGGTGCGCGGTCATTGGGTTCTGGACAGCTATTTCCAGATGCAGGACCAGAACATTCTGCAAGATGGCTGGTTCGCCACCGGCGACGTGGCCACATTGGACCCGGACGGGTACATGACGATCCGCGACCGAACCAAGGATATCATCAAGTCTGGCGGCGAGTGGATCAGCTCGGTCGAGTTGGAAAACATCGCCGTGGCACATCCCAAGCTGGCGGCGGCCGCTGTCATCGGCGTGCCGCATCCCAAATGGGACGAACGGCCCCTTTTGGTTGCCGTCCGGGCCGAGGGAGAATCCCCGACCGAAAGCGAATTGCTTGGGTTCTTCAGCGGCAAAATCGCCGACTGGCAGGTGCCCGACAAGGTCGTCTTTGTCGATGCCTTGCCCTTGAACGCTACTGGCAAGGTTCTCAAACGGACGCTGCGCGAAGATTTCAGGGATGCCCTGACGGGGTGAGGGCCGAAAATCTGGGGAAAATGGCTCCGGCGGTAGGGATCGAACCTACGACCAATTGATTAACAGTCTGGAAAATATAGTAAATTTGGGATCATCCTGGTTCATTTAGGGCGTACGGCCCCTTGAAAATAAGGCAACATGGTCCCGATAGCTTCATCCTGTCTCATCAGGATCAACCGCAAATACTGTACTCGGGACTGTACTTATCATGGCCATCTTCAAGTTCACCGAGGCCCGCGTCAGGGCCCTGGAGCTAGGCTCCGGCATCCACAGAGACACGGAGGTCAAGGGCCTCATGTGCATCTGTCACAAGACGACCCGGACCTACGCCGTACAAGGCGACGTCCGCAGGGAGAAGCGCCACGTTCGCACCGTGAGGGTGAAGATCGGACGCACCGACCACATGAGGCTGGGTGACGCGCGGAACGAGGCGCGGCGTCTCATGGCGACCATCCAGTCGGGCGTGGACCCGACCGCAGGACCCGAGTCCACCGGAATCACGCTGGAACAGACCCTCGAAGAGCACCTCGCCGAACGTGACCTTTCCGAGGCCACCGTAAGGAACTACCGATACCACATGGAGAACTACCTCGGGCGGCTCCGGCGTCGGGCCGTGGCCGACATCACGCGACAGGACTGCCGGGAACTCATGGACACGCTCGCGCGCAGACACGGCAAGACCACCGCTGGCTCTGTCATGCGCACGGTCCGGGCACTCGTGAACACAGCCCGCAGGCACGACGAGACCATCGGTGCGAACCCCGTCGACGCCATCCGCGTGCCAGCGACGCCTAAGCGGGAGGTCGGAGAACTGGACGTGGCCGCGTTCTGGAACACGAGCGGGGCCATGCCGCCGATGGTGCGCGACGTCCAACGGACTTTCCTGCTGACCGGGGCCAGACGAACATCCTTGCTCGGCGTTAGGCGAGAGGACTTCGATCCCGAGCGAGGCGTCCTGACCTTCACACACATGAAGACAGGTGGATCGTGGTCTTTCCCCACCGGGCGCTGGCTCACCGCCACGCTGGTCGCTCGCATGGAAGAGGACGAGCCGCTCGCCTCGCCTTGGCTATGGCCATCGCCGAGCGCTTCGTCAGGCCACCTGATCGAGCCCCGACGAGCAGGCGTGCCATCGCCCCACGCGCTCCGCCACCACTGCCGCACGATGATGATCGCGGCGGGCGTCCCTTACGCCGAAGGCGCACTTCTCCTCGGGCAGCGTCTACCCGGCGCGAGCGGCGGCTATGTGCACCAGACGCATCTGGTCGAGGCGCTGAGGCCGCACGCACAGGCCCTGGAGGACCTCGTCCTCGACAGGGCGGGCGTTGCGTGAACGATGGAACGCAGGCTTAACTCGTTGGTCACCATCTTGGTCCACACACGATAACCTGAAAGCACAAAACCGTCCGGGCACACCCCGGGCCGTCGGGTCCTGTCGGTTCAAACGCTGCCGCCGGCAAGTGGGCACCCCAGAGAGATAGATAGATCAAACGGCACACCCCCCTAACGGACGCACGGCGTCCGAACGAGGAGATGTGTCATGACCGCCGAAGCGGAACCCCAGACCTTCACCAGCCCGTGGCTGACGACCGAGCAGGCCGCGGCCTACCTCAGCGTGTCCGCCGGGACCCTCGCCAACTGGCGCAGCAAGGGCAACGGACCCCAATACCGTGCTGTCGGCCGGATGGTCCGATACCACCGGGACGACCTAGACGCCTTCATGATGGAGGGCGCGGCATGAGCCTGTACGTCAGCCAACCCGCAGACGAACAGGACTGGGCGACGATCCAGGACGCCACGCGCACCGCGCTGACGATCGTCGAGGGGCAGGAGCACGAGTGGCACTTCCTGCAACTGCTCGTCCTCATCCTTGAGAACGATGCGGGTTGGCCCCCCGACGACCCGAACACGGTCTGGGCGGTGGCTGTCCACTGTGACCGTTTCCCGATGATGCACCACGACGACGGCAGGATACTATGGGGCGAGCCCGAGGACGCGCTCGTCGGTTCCACGACACCGGTTTTCTGGGAGGAGCGGTACATGGTCGACCTCGCTCGTAGGCGGGCGGCTCGGCCGTTCCGTAGACGCGCGCTGGACGGCGAGCCCTACACGGACTGGGGCGTCTGAGCGTACCAGCGTTGGAGCGCAGCTGCGCCCACGTTGGCTTACGACGCCAGACCGTCACGACACTGTTCGAAGAGAGCAAGCCGACCGCAAGGACCGCCTCCCGCGGCCGGCTCAGTGATCCATCCCACAGGACAGGAAGATCCACATGACCAAACACACCCACAACACGAAAGAAGTAGAGCATGTCTGATCCCGAGTATGCCGCGCCGACGGCCCCCTCCATACCCTCGTTCGCCGACCTCCTGACGCCGAAGCAGGTGAGTGAGATGACCGGGCGGCCCGAGACGGTGCTGGCCGTCTACCGCTCCCGCCGCAACACCGGCCGCTCGCCTCACGCGGGCCCCGAGTTCGTCAAGGTCGGCCGCGAGGTGTTCTACACCCGCGATGCCGTCCGGGCGTACCTCGCTGGCAAGCGGGGCTGAGCCATGGCCGGGCAATCCAAGGACAAGATGACGGGCCTGCGATCGTTCGACGCCGCCTGCCGTGAGGCGGGGATAGAGCCCGCTTACGTGTTCCTCAGGGAAAAGCGGGCGTTCAAGGAGGGCTGGCAGAACCTGCGCCCGACGCTCGCCGAGGTGCTGGAGCACCTGGGGCGATCTCCGAGGAACTCGGTCGGCGTGCAGCCCGCATCCCTGGGCTGCGTCGTGCTGGACTGCGACGAAGGCGACGGGCCCGAGGTCGCGGTCGAGTGGGCCGGGGATGCACACGCCGTCACCACCCCATCGTCATCCGGCAGCGCCCGTAAGGGCCACGTCTGGGTCCGGTGCGACGCCGCAGACGCCGTGTGCAACTGGAAGTTCCGGGTCGAGGACCCGATTGAGGGCGAGGCGGAGGGCGAGCTCAGGACACACGGTGGGCAGGTTCGATTGAACGCGCAGTCGGTTAGGCTGCTCGCCCGCGCCGTCGGGGAGGGCAGGATGCGAGACGGCCCCCGTCTGTCCCCGGTGGCCTTCGCTGGCATCAGGACGAGCGGGGGCGCTGCGGACGCATCCGGCGTGGTCCTGGACTGGGACGACGGCGCCGACGTGGAATTCGACAAACTGCCCGAGGGCCTGCGTGATCGCATCGTGGAGCCGGTCGGTTCGGGCGAGCGGTCGGAGGCCGTCGCGTCCCTGGTCTGGCAGCTCCTAGCCCGCGGCCTTTCGGCTGCCTCGGCGCTCTCGGTCCTCGTCGAGCACTGCGGCTTCGCCGTCGAGAAGTACGGCGACAGGCTGGAAGCCCAGGTCGAGAAGATCGCCCGGGACTACCTCGCCACCCGTAAGGCCGGGATAGCCCACGACTTCGACGACGTGGTAGAGGACGCCGACCTGCCGGAGGGTGCGCAGCCCGAAGGTGGCGGGAACCCCATGACCCTCGTCGTGAAGGAGATGAACGAGCGGTTCTGTGCCGTCCTCGACGGTGGGCAGTTTCAGGTCTTCATGGAGGAGCCCGACCCGATCTTCGAGGGTCGCACCGCCTGGACCAGGATGAGCCGCGAGGCGTTCCGGCACTTCTTCGAGGACGAGACCATCGCCCAGGTCGGCGATAAGAAGCGGATCAGCAAGGCCGACCTCTGGCTGTCGAGCCCGCACCGTCGCAAGTACCCCGGTATCGTGATGGACCCGCAGGGCCTGGAACACAACGCGGGCAAGCTGAACCTCTGGAAGGGGTGGGCCGTGGAGCCCGCGCCGGGCAACTGGTCGATGATGCGCGAGCTGATCGGGGAGGTCCTATGCGACGGCGACGCGGCCTCTGAGGATTACGTGCTCCGCTGGATCGCTTACATGCTCCAGAGGCCCTGGGAGACGCCCGAGGTCGCCATCGCGTTCCGCGGCGAGGAGGGCACCGGCAAGGGCACCCTGGGCAGGGCGCTGATGCGCATCGCCGGCCAGCACGGCCTGACGGTCTCCCACCGATCTCAGTTCGCGGGGCGCTTCAACTCGCACCTCCGCAACTGCGTGTTCCTGTTCGCCGACGAGGCGGTCTGGCCCGGCGACAAGGAGGGTGAGGGCGTGCTCAAGCAGCTCGTGACCGAGCCGATCCTGTCCTACGAGGCCAAGGGGCGCGACATCACCCAGGGCAGGAACATGGTACACATGATGCTGGCCTCGAACGAGGAGTGGATCGTGCCCGCTGGACCAGAGGCGAGGCGCTTCTTCGTCTCTGACGTCTCGGACAGGCGGCGCCAGGACCACGACTACTTCTGCAGGCTCGGTCGGCAGATGGATGGGGGCGGCCTCGCGGGCATGGCCCACGACCTGCTGGCGATGGACCTGCGCGGCTGGCGGCCCTCGATGGAGATACCGCAGACACGGGCGCTTGCCGACCAGAAGCTGAGGAGCATGAAGCCCGCCGCGCGCTTCTGGTTCGAGCTGCTGGGTTCGGGCGAGCTGCCGATCACCTTCGACGCCGAGGGCAACGAGATCGACTGGCGCGCTGGCGCGGTGGTGTTCGGCCCACAGGACAAGGACGCGACCGTCGAGGCGTTTGACCGCTTCCTCCGCCGCAACCAGCTCCGCAGCGAGAGGGCCACGCACCGGGCCCTGGTCAACGAGGGGAGGCGGCTCGTGGGTCTGACGACCGGCAAGCGGGAAGGCGGCGCAGAACGCACCTGGAAACTGCCCGCCCTCGACGACGCCAGGGCCACGTTCGAGGCACGCTCAGGCGCCTCCGAGCTGTTCGACTGATTGGCTTGGGGACCGCTATGGCGGGCGGTCCCATCTTGCCGTCGGGCTTCCTTTCTCGTTGTGTTTGACCTGGACGAGCACCCGACCTCACGCCAGTGTGAGGTCCCAGGGCCACCCCTCAGGACGCTATGACGCTTGCTGAATATAAGCGTCCTGGCCTAAGTGCATGTTTCGGAAGCGAAAAGTACGCTTGGGCGCTATGACGCTTAGGTTCTGGTTGCGTGGCTTTTCGCGTCTCGCTCTGGTGGCTCCCTTCGCCGAATTCGGTGCGGCTCGCCTGGTCGTTCAGAAAGCCGAAAAGCAATATCTAGTGTCTTAAGTGTCCTAGTGTCATTTGGATAATAAAAACAATAAGATACGGAAGGACGCTTCCAGGACGCTATGACGCTTAGGACGAACGGAGGCCCAGCCCCCTCTGTGTCCTCACCTCACGCCAGTGAGAGGTGGGATCGCTCACACGTGAGTTCGCTGGCGTACTTCGCCGACGGGACGTGGCAACCTGACCTCGAACAGTGAGGCGAGAGCCGCCAGAAAAACCTCGACGCCCACCCGTCATCCCGCCGAGCGTTGCCCCTCTGATCGTCGATCAGGGGGTCCAACAGAGGGAAGGGATATGACGTCAAGGGCTTGGGGGCTGCTCGGCCTCGTCGAACACAGTGCCGGAAACAGAAGAGACCCTCCGAGATGAGCATCATGCGGATGAACAGGATCAGGCCCGCACCCGATCCGCACAGGCGGAGCCAGTTGGCCCCGGTCGTGGCCCAGGTGTACGGCGAGAAGGGCGACGAGTTCCTCGGCTACCTGAGGCAGTTCGGGCACGTCACCTACGCCGCCAACATGACCGGCCTGACCCGGCGCACATTCTACGACCGGCGGGCCAAGAACCCCGACTTCGCCGAGGCGTGGGACGATGCCGTGACCGCCTTCGAGGAGGAGCTCACGCAGCGCGTGGTCCAGACGGCCCTCGAGATGGGCACCGGCCGGTGGGTCCCCGTAATCGACCCGAAGACGGGCGAACCGCAGCTGGACGAAGACTTCGAGGTGGTCCACCGCTTCGAGACCTCCCACGTGGACCCGCGGGTGCTGACCAAGCTGCTGGC
Source organism: Alphaproteobacteria bacterium (assembly GCA_030427405.1). Classification (GTDB taxonomy): domain Bacteria; phylum Pseudomonadota; class Alphaproteobacteria; order Rhodobacterales; family Rhodobacteraceae; genus Ruegeria. The sequence goes on from JAUHXK010000003.1 coordinate 276,547, forward strand.
CCTGCGCATGAGCTCCGTGGACGGCCCCGCCCAGACCAACGTCCAGATCAACAACCAGACGAACGTCCACAACGAGCTGCCGACCCGGAAGCCCAAGCTCGTCGGCGGCACCACCGGGTCCATACGGAGACCCTTGGGCGACCCCGAGGCTCCGGGTGCACGTCCGGGCGTAGAGGACGCCGAGGTGATCCAGGGGACGACGCACGAGCCCGAGGGAGGCGACGATGCCTGACCCGTATCCACACGTCACCCTGGTGTCGCCGGGCGGCGTGCTCACAAGGGCCTTCGCCGACGGGACGCACCTGACGATGCGCGTCACCCTCGGTTACCTGTTCGGCGACGAGGGCGTCCTGACCGAGATGCGGGAGCGGAGGGAGCCGGTGCCCTGGGAGAACGAGCGGGTGCGCGAAGAGGCCCTGGAGGCCATCCGCACGCGCCTGGACGTCGAGGACGAGGTCAGGGCCGACCTACTGGAGTGGGTCGGAGCCTCTCCGTACTACGAGGGCTGAGGGCGTAAATCGAGGCGTCGTCCTGTGCCCGGCGCTGTGCTCGTCCTGACCGAACCGCCCTAAGCCCCTGATCCGGAGCGGTCTTCGGTCGCCGGTCCTCCTGATCGTCTGTCAGGCGCGCACTCGCGGGCGTACTCCGTCACCCCGTCGCGACACGATGCGGCGGAACCCATCCCAGCACAAGGAGAGACGCAATGCAGGACAACACACCCAACCGTATCGTCACCCGCGAGAGGCAGCAGCTCGCCGAACTGGAGCGGACCTTCGATGAGGTCGAGCGGCAACAGGAGGAGAGGTTCGACGTGATCCGCCGGAAGAGGACCCGCCTCGCCGAGATGGGCGACGTGCTGGATGACTGACCTCCCGCCACTGCCGCGGCACACCTTCCACGCGACGCAACGCGAGGCCGACGCGCTGGTCGCGGAGGCCGCCGAGGACGGGCGCTTCCGACCGCTCCCCGACCTGCCGCCCGCAAACAACGCCGTCAGGATGATCGTCGGGTGCTGGTACGCCTCGGGGACGCTCGCCCTGCCGCGTGGCTGGGTGCGGGCCGTCATGCTCGCCTGCCGGGCTGCCGGTGCACCTCACCCGAACCAGAAGTGCATCCGGTGGTATCGGTCGAAGACGGCCGACAGCCCTGCCTACTTCATGGGTATGCGGGGCGTTCCCCGAGACCTGCTGCTTCAGATCGAGCAGGACGTCGAGGTCAACTGAGCTGAGCGGGCCCAGTCATGGTGGCGACCGCCACCACTGTGCCAGCATTCGTCGCCGATGACGCAGACGCTGGCACCTTCCTCCGGGCCGACGCGGCATCCTTGCATGGTGTCTGGTCGCTTCGAAAGAGCCTCCTTCTCCTGGGCACACGGCGGCCGGTCCGACCTCGCCGGATCGATCATGGACCGGCCGCCACCCCCGACAATCGGAGGCAGAGGAAACCGCATGAAGAAAGACGAACTTGAGAAGAGGATCGAGGAGCTACGCGCTGACCGTGGACGCCTGACCGACGAGCTGGCGGAGGCGAAGGCCGAGGAACGCGACGCGCTGATCGAGGGCAGGAAGCCGGGCGAGGGCTCGGTCGCCATCGCCACCCGCATCGCCGTCGTGGACGAGGCCCTCGCCGAACTCGGACAACGCATGGGTGCCGCGCAAGCGAGCGCAGAACGGCGTGCGCGGACCGTGCGCGCCGAACGGGCGCTGGAGGCCACCGCCGCGCGGCTGGAGCTCGCCCGTGCCGTGGACGACGCGCTGACGGCCCTGGCGACGGCCTGGCCCGCCTACCAAGAGGCGCTGCGGAAGGACCTGGGGTCGGTGTCGGCCGCGAACGGCGACGTCGCTTCGGTCGAGCGCGGCCTGGTCGCCAACCGGCAGAACGACGTCCTGGTCCGTGCGCTCGTGAACGCTGACGGCATGGGTCTGGCCCGAGCCCTCGGCGTCGAGACGCCCATCCGTGAGCGCCACGCCATCAGCCTGGCCGCCGCCGAGGAGAGGGTGGCTGCCTCCCTCCGCACCGAGCTCCTGCGCGTCCGCGCCGAGAGCCCGCAACCGAACATCGCCAAGCAGGCAAGACGCGAACTGGAGGAACATGGAAGATGAGCAAGGAGGGTCAACGACACGCGGCCGAACTGAAGCGGCTGGAGGATCGCAAGCAGGAGCTCGAGGACGCCCTCGGTCGCCTGGCACGCGACGAGGCCGACGCCGAGGAGATCATGGAGCTGGTCCAGCAAGTGGAACAGCTCGAACAACACGTGGAGACGGCCCGCGCGGCCGCACTTTCACAGGAGAACGAGATGACGAAGAACGACGACGTGCGGAAGGCCGCCGCGACGAACCGGGAGGCCGCAGAACGGCAGCTTGACCGACTGGCCAAGCAGATGCAACGACAGGGGGAGAGCTTCCACAAGGCATACGACCGGGCCCTGGACAGCGAGATGGGCCAGACCATCATGCGAGCGCGCGATGACGCACAGGAACTTGAGCGTGGCGGCGTGACGAGCATGGACCTCGAAGAGGTCCGCAAGAACCTGATGGAGGGCTGACATGGCCGACCCACATACGAAGAAGCTCCGTGTACCCACGCGCTACGTCGAGATAGCCGCAGTGGGCGCGACGGTCGCCTCCGACACCGACTGTCCCGAGGAGACACGCGGCCTGCACGTCGGTACCGCAGGAAACATCACGGTGGTCATCGACGGCCGGCCCCTGACCGTGGCCGTCGCGGGCGGCGTGCCGTTCCTCGGCGAGTTCGAGCAGGTCCTTGCCTCAGGCTCCACAGTCCAAGGTGTCTGGGCTCTGGTCTGAACGACCATCGTCTCCGTCATAACCATCTCAAGGCCTGTGTCTCCTGTCGGAGGCGCGGGCCTTCTCGGCACACTTTCCCGTTGGTTATCATTAGGTTAACCGTCCGAGCGGTCTCAAATGAGGGTATGCTGCGGGGTTGACGGTGTGAGACTCTCCCTTGCAGGTGCCCCGACCGGGGTTCCCTTATGAGAAGGAGAGCCAACATGGCAAAGACTGAACTGAAAATCGAACGTGTCAATCCAGGGGCCGACGGAGCGCCTGGCGGCGTCCGCCTGACTGCGACTGTCCCATGGTCTGAGATGTCCAAGGTCGTAATGGACGGGTTCGTAGAACGCCGCGTTGCGGTGCCAGACGACTCTACACCAATGGACATGGACGACGTCTTCGTGTCGGGCGACGATCCCGTCGACTATGACGCCTTGCTCGTCGCCGGGGCTGCTCCCGCCGTCCTATCGGCGGTCGCCCGCCTCCGACCGTCCACGATGTACGGTCTACTGAACGGTTACGCATGGAAGCTTCGTGAACAACGTGGACGTCTCGAGGGTCAAGGGCGACAGGGACCAGCAGACCGCAACGAGGCAGCTTGGCTCGCCGCTAGGGAGGAGACGATTTCGTTGCTGCTGAGGGAACTACGTTTCTCGTGTCTGATGGTGGACAGCCCGTACACTCGAGAGTGGCTGCTAAACGAGGAAAGGCTCCTTGGTGGAGCGGAGATCGCTGCGGAGGAGCGGCGCCGGAAGGCTTCCTAGCTGGGAATGGAGGGCGCCACGACGCCCTTCGGCCTCGTCGCCAGCCCCTGGTCCGCCTTGGACCAGCGGGTGCGGCGGCAAAGCACTCCCTTTAGCGTTCCGTACTGCACGTCTTTTTTCTCTATGCGTTTGCATCATAGAGAAAAACTGTACTCCTCACGGTACCCACAAAAAACGCTAAAGAATCTGGAAGAAAAAACATAATACTAGCGAGACCACACCGACTGAACGAAAACAAGATGTGCGAGTATCTTCTACTCCTCTTCACCAGCCTCTGCATCTGAAGCGGGTTTTTGAATGAGTTCTAGAGCAACAGGGATGCCGAACTCATCCAATCGCTTTACGGCAGCCTGCAGGCTAACCTTAGAGAAAAATGGTAGACCTAGGGTTCCGTCTTTGTACGGTTTCCGCATGATACCATACACTACCTTGAAATCTGTGCGGACTGGTTTTTGAGCTGCCATTGGCAGAAGATCTTCAAACGCATTGCCAGATGCTTTCTTGTCGCTTTCACTTTTTACGATTCTCCGTAATTTCACTTTAAAGTCATGATCGGAAACGAACGCCTCGGCGCTCACTACCCCCTGAGACCAAAGGTGGCTAATTGACCCCGATGAATGACCATCCTTGAGATGGATGAACTCGCGCGATGTCGAAAAGAAATCGCAAGGCTCAAGGTTTCCGTACTTAACGCCCTTCGGGTTGATCTTTTTTTGGTCCAGCTTCAGGAGATCGTCTCGGGTATTTACCAGTTCTTCGATTAGGTCTCTTTCATTGAGGCACGTGGTTGGTCCTACGATGTTGATCTTCTCCAAGGCATCGTATGCCTCATCTACTTCGGCCTTGAAGTCCTGATCGACACAATACCACCCCCCCGCAAACAGAACGTAGTGTTTTTCGCTGCCATCTTCCCCAAGCGAGGTTTCGCAAATGAAGCAATCATAAACCTTCCATTTTTGATCGAACTTCTCTTCGTTGTCCGTCTTGGCTGAGATGTAGTGTTTTTCTTTGAGTTCGATTACCTCGCCGTCAAAGTCACACCGGTTTAACTCCGCAACGTAGTCTTCAATTGAGAGGCTTTCAAAGTCGGAGCCGTTACTTCCGAAGCCATTGTAGTGCAGTTGATTCCCTTCTGTGTAATTGACAATTTCTGGAGGCGACATATGGAGGTCAGCGTTCTCTCCCGCGCGCAATTTTCCCAACGCTTCAAATAGTTTTCCATCTAGTTGGGCGATCACGTCTTTCTCAGAGACCATCTGCATACGGTCAACCCAGGAGAAATCTGCCTTGTAGTCCTCTCGCACGTACATTGCCAAAATTCTGTCGCACAACGCCTGAACTTCGTCGGGCTTGTCCTTTGCGATCACTTTGAGAGCATCCTTACCCGCCACAAATTGCGCGAAGTCCTTGCTTTTAGGTGTGCCTGCCGCCACCCTTGCAAGGTCTCGATACATATTGACACCGAATGCTTGCAAGTCGCTATCCTTGCTGGTTTGAACCCGTTTTTGAACAGTCACAGCATCTGGTGTGGCCGTGTCCAAACTTCGTAGTTGCTCGCGTGAAACTGCATTTAGCGTGACTTTCAGGCCGAATTGCCTAACGAACGCGTCATCATTTAATGCGATGTGCACATGGCCGAAACAGATCGCGAGTATTCTTCCCCCACTCGGCACAAACAGCACGGCACCAGCACCACTGGCAAACAGGTCGCCAGGAAGATCAGGGCTTCCAGTTCGAATAAAATCTGTCCAGCCTGGCGGGTTATTGTAAATTTGACCAACGTAGAGGGTCGCGCCGTCAATGTCTTCCCAAGGCCTTTGTTCAAGTTCGCGGGGCTCTCCCGGTGCAAAGCTTGGTCCAAATGCGGTCTCTGCGGTTCGTCCCGGACGGAGAAGCCGCATGTTAAATTGGTAGTGTTTTGCTCTTGGCACTCGGAGCCTCCAAATGCGCAGATGGTACCTAGTAGCGCAATGATTACAATGCGGGATTGAGCGGTTTCTGCCTGAGAACCAGAATTTCCATCTCGCCAAATCATTTCCGGGGGCTCGCGGGGTCCCAGCTTCCCGACAGCATAGGATGACCAAATCCAAAAAGGAGACCTGCTATGACCACCTATGTTGCAATTGCCCCTGACGGATCGGAACATACCCGCAAGACTGATCGGACCTATTCTCATGCTGTTCTTCTGGAAAGCAAAGACGGTTGGACAGTAGTGGGCTTCTGCGGTCGTCTTGATCTCGCCCAAAGGAAGCAAGGCGAGCATCCGAGCAGTATCTTTGTCGAGGTCAAAGAACTCGGTACGACCGAGGCCGACGAGACCAAGGCCGAGGCTGCCGAGGACGCCGAGCAAGCCACCCAAGAGGCTGAGGATGCTGCCGAGACCGATCGGCCAAAGCTGACGATCAGCCGCTTTATTGAAAAGCTGCTTATGGACGAGTATTTGGCCTACGCAGCGATTGTGGATCAGGTCGTGGCAGAGTTCCCAGACGCCAAGACCACAACGCGCTCAGTCGCATCTGTTGCGGCTGTTATGCGAAAGAACGGTGTTGACGTCCCGATACGCCGGAAGTTCAATTCGCCAGACTGAGGTCCCGACAGCGATCCTACGTGCCGTCCTTATTTTGAGGTTGGGGATCTCTTGCACAAGAAGGCCAGGAGGCGATCCGCGAGGGTCGCCTAATCCTTTGTTTCACACTGCCACACCTCCAGCACCCGCTAGCGCATGGCTTTCAGCGCTCGCCGCGCTTATCCGTCCCGTTCGACATTGCGGGCAAGCTTGGGCTCCCAGTATCCCCGGTTGGAAGAGGACACTCGTCCGTCTCTACAGTCGTGCTGGTGCCAAAAGCAGGCGTGGACGAATATCACTGCACGCCTCGGTCCGAAAACGAGGTCTGGCTTGCCGGGCAGTTCCTTGCTGTGCTGGCTGTACCGGTAGCCCAGACCATGGACCTAGCGGCGTACGACCATTTCGGGCTTCATGCCCTTACTCTTGATGCGCCGCATGTTCTCGCTGCGACTCTCGGGAGTGATCTCGTCGGCCACTAGACCGGCCAGCCTGCCTGGCGAGCGGCATTTAATTCAACCGCAGTTTTGGGCGTGTAAGAAACGAAATCGCCCTCTGGAAGTCCCAAAGTGCGCATCAGAGGGGCATCGTAGGCACTCGAAAGAACTAGGATGCCTTCGGCAAGCAGAGTATTCCGGGTGCCTCGCGGTCCATCAGCTCTAATCCTTCTGGTCGGGTCCTTCTGCTTTGCAACATCTGCGATTGTCTCTCGCATGATTGGAACCCCTTGCACGGTGCGAAACAGGCGTTTCATTCTCTCGTTGCCTGAGCTTCCTGCCATGATGAAATCTGCTTGCACATCGCTCAGGCTACGCCAAAAATTTGGAGGGTACGGACGCTCCCTGTAGAGCCAAAGAATGTGTTCCCAAGCGTCAGCAAGCAGACTGGTTTTCTTGTCTTGGTTTTTGCCTCCGCGCAGATACTGCGGTCTCGCTATCACTAGGCCGAGGTAGCACAAGGAAGTCTTCTCATCTGCCGCACTCAGTATCAGCGGGTGCCCGACCGCCTCTCCAGGGATCATCCACCCCGTTCCCATTGTGTGCTTTATGTCCACTTCATGACCGCAAAGGCGAGTGTCCAATTTTTGACCACGCGGGAGTTCGAGTTCGGCGCGCAGCATCATTTCTACCAGCATACCGATATAGGTGCGCTCGACTTTCTCAAGCTGGGCGTAGCTGCGTCGGCCGGTAAGCGGCGTCCGAATTACTCCGTCAATCTCTACTCGGTAGAGCGGCGGCAAAATGTCTTGCAAAGGACCGGCCCGGTCTTTTGGTTTCCGGGTCATTGCCCGCCGATTCAGGTCGGCGGCGATGCTCGACAACACTTCATAGTCTGGATGGCTAGGTGCGACTACACTGGGAGGAATCTTTTTCTTCAACGACTTGCACCACGATATACAATCGAAGTGAGTGTCGCAGTCGCCGATGCAAGAGTCTAGACGGCTCTCAATCGAGCCCGTGTCTGAATAGCTGCGGATACTCGTTCTGCAACTGCTTGAGCTACTGGCGGCGGGAACGCATTTCCTACCTGCCGGTAGGCGTTGGTCTTTCTGCCTGTGAAATGCCAGCTATCCGGGAAGCCCTGAATGCGAGCGACCATAGAAACCGTGAGTCGAGGCATCCCCACGAAGTCTGGATCAGGAGCTTCTTCTGCAATCGTCTTGCCATTCACACCGAGCGTTTCCCACGCGCGTTTTGCCCTTGTTGGTCCGAGGTCTGGGCCGCCATGTTTCTTTGAACCTCCGACAATGGTCGGCGCGATTTCATCTGCTCGGTCCCGCCAAGCTTTGGCTCCTGGCCAGCCTCGTGAAGCCATCATATCATAAAGCGTTTCACCCACCGTCGGAGGGTTCGTGTGCTGCTCCTCGGGCCATTCAAAGCCATCAGCATGTTCCATCTTGATAGCCACGATCACCACGCGGGGACGAAGTTGAGGGACGCCAAAGTGCGAGGAATTGAGGAGTCGCCAGTCCGTCTTGTAGCCCAGCTTCGAGAGTTGCTTTTTCAAACCCTCCCTGTAGTCGTGAAACACTGCGTCTAAGAAACCGCGAACGTTCTCTATCATCACGGCCTTAGGGCGGACCGCATCAACAATCTCAAGCGCATCCGGAAACAGATTTCGCTCGTCTTTTGCGCCTAGCTGTTTTCCGGCGACCGAAAACGGCGGGCAGGGAAGACCTCCGGCAACTAGATCTACTCCGGCAAAATCAGAGGCACGTTCCTTGAAGAGCCGGAGATCGTCTTCGATAACCTTCCATTCAGGGCGATTGTGTCTCAGCGTGTTGCAGCAATGGGCGTCGATTTCGACGAGTGCCTCATGTTCGAAGCCAGCCTGTTCCAGCCCGAGGGCCTGTCCGCCGGCTCCTGCGCAAAGCTCAACCGAGGTCAACATCTTGATGTGCTCCTTCCTGCCGTCCCATCACCTTGTGTAGGCTGTGCCATCGAACTTGTCAGCCCGATTCCTATGTTCTATTATTGTTCCATACAGGGGGTTAACGGTTCTAGGAAGGGGGTAATCGTGGGCAAGGCGAAAGCGAGTCCGAAGGGTCACAGCGCTGGAATGGCAAAGTTCACGAACTTCGGAGACGTCCGACAGACACAATTCTGCGTACACTGCGGGGGGCCAACCGAGACGAAGGACCACGCCCCGTCGAAGGTCTTCCTCGACCAGCCATACCCACTGACCAAGCCGACGCTTCCAAGCTGCGGGGGCTGCAACAACAGTTTCTCGGACGACGAGGAGTATGTCGCCGCACTCATCGAGTGCGTCGTGCATGGCACAACCGACCCCGACTGCCTGAGGCGCGAGAAGGTGGCCAAGGCCCTTCGCAGGAACACGGCCCTTCGCGGGCGGATCGAGCGTTCGCGGCGCGAGGCCGAGGCGCTGGGTGGAGGGCGATTACTGACGTGGACGCCCGAGGAGGAGCGCGTGCGCCGGGTGATCCTGAAGCTCGCACGATGCCATGCCGCCTACGAGCTCAACGAGCCGCAGCTTGAGGACCCGGACCATCTCCTGGTCGTTCCGCTGGTGAGCCTGACCAACGACCAACGCGAGCACTTCGAGACGCCACCAGACACCGGTGTGTGGCCGGAGGTCGGCAGCCGGGCGATGCTGAGGCTAGTGGAGGGCGGGGCCGGTTTCGCTGGCGGCTGGTGCACTGTCCAGGAAGGCCGCTACAGGTACATGGCGGTGGGCGCCGGGTCTGCGATGGTGAGGGGCGTCATAAGCGAATACCTAGCTTACGAGGTCATCTGGGGCCCGTGACGTCGCCTCCACCGTCTCCGCGAAGGCCGTGCTGGTAGAAAGCCTTGTGGCTTCAACCGCTTGGACGAGAACGTGCTTTGATCAGAATACTGTACTTATTCTGTGCTTGGGCCCCGAGGGGCACCACGAAAATCGGCCTAAGTGCTTGATTTTTATGGCTCCGGCGGTAGGGATCGAACCTACGACCAATTGATTAACAGTCAACTGCTCTACCGCTGAGCTACGCCGGAACGGTTCGCGCCGTATAGCAACCAGACCCAGCCGCGTCCAGAGGGCGCGGCACATTTTTTGCCGGTCCCCGAAGTTTTTCAAAGATACACGGCTAGTGCTTTGAAACAACAGGACAATCTTGGGGAAAATTGGCTCCGGCGGTAGGGATCGAACCTACGACCAATTGATTAACAGTCAACTGCTCTACCGCTGAGCTACGCCGGAACTTTCGGGGCGTATAACAATCCGGATTTTCGACGTCCAGAGGGGAAGCGCGTCGAAAGTGAAAATTTTGCGAAACTAGGCAATCCGTTTGAACACCGCCTCGGCGGACAGATCGCCCTGGGCCGAGACTTTGGATTTTCCGGCCAAATCAACGAGATGGGCAAAGACATTTCGCTCGGCTGCGGGCAATAGGCCGGGTGGCGTTTCGGTATAGATGCGCGCGGCCAGGTCGCGCGCGGTGCCGCTGGACTGGTCCAGAGCATCAAGAATCTGCGCCTCGCGCCCCATTCGGTGCTGAATCAGCCAATCCAGACGTCCGGCGGGGTCCTGAATCGGCGCGCCATGTCCGGCGTGAAAGACGCGCCAGTCGCGGCGGCGCAGGCGGTGGCAGGCCGCCATGAAATCGGTCAGGTCTCCGTCCGGCGGCGAGACCAGAGAACTTGCCCAGCCCATGACGTGATCGGCCGTAAAGCAGACATCCCCCCAGGCCAGCGCGATGTGATTGCCCAGGTGGCCGGGGGTGTGGATCACTTCCAGAGACCAGTCCTCGGTTTCAATAGCCTCGCCATCGGCCAGTTCGATGTCGGGCCGGAACGCAGTATCGATGCCTTCGCCACCCCCGGCCAGACCTTGGGCGGCAAGGCGGGTCATCACTGCGCTGCGCCCAGCCTGTGGCCCGCCAAAGGCCAGGATCGGCGCATCGGTGTGGGCGGCCAAGGGGGCGGCCAGGGGCGAATGGTCAAGATGGGAGTGGGTGACAAAGATGTGGCTGATTCTCTGTCCCGGCGTCAGCGCTTCGAGAATCGCGGTCAGATGCGGCTTGCTTGCGGGGCCGGGGTCGATCACGGCAATGTCGCGTGTGCCCAGCAAATAGGTGTTGGTGCCGCGATATGTCATTGGCGACGGGTTCGGCGCCAGAATGCGGCGCAGACCCGGCTGCAATTCCACGGCCTGCCCGGCAACAGGGTTGAAATCGTCAGGGGCGTTCATTCTGGGCTCTTCCTCTTGTCGGGGCAGCCCGCTAGGTTTAGCGCATGTCTTCGCGATGGCTCAAACCTTATATGCCGCGCAGCCTCTATGCCCGTGCTGCATTGATCCTGGTCCTGCCGGTCGTGGTGGTGTTGCTGGTCGTTTCGGTGGCATTCCTGCAAAAGAATCTCGAGGACGTGACGGCGCAGATGACCCGGACGGCCTCGCGCGAGGTTCTTCTGGTGACCGGGGTCATGAAGGGCGCGGAAACGCAGCAGCAAGCGTTGGCTGCCGCGCGGCCAGATCTGTCGGCGCTTGAGATGCAGGCCCGTTTTCTGGATGCAAACGAATCCCCGCGGATAGACGCGCGCCGCTGGTATGATTTCATCGCGCCGCAAGTGGCCGAGGAAATGTACGCGTTGCTGCCCCGGCTCGTAGATATTTCGTTACCCAGCAGCCGCGTGGCGACCCTGTTTCTGGATACCGACCTTGGGGTTCTTGAACTGACCTTTGACCGGCGTCGCCTGTCCCCGGCGGCACCGCACCAACTGATTGTGACAATGGTCTTCTTCGCGGTGCTCATGACGTCGATCTCGTTTCTTTACATGCGCAACCAACTGCGTCCGATCACGCGGCTTGCCGATGCGGCGCAGGCCTTTGGGCGGGGCAGGGTGGTGCCCTATTCGCCCAGCGGCGCAATCGAGGTGCGGGCGGCGGGGAACGCCTTTTTGGACATGCGCGCGCGTATCGAGCGGCAGATCGAGCAGCGCACGCTGATGCTGTCGGGCGTCAGCCACGACCTGAGGACGCCGTTGACCCGGCTCAAGCTTGGGCTGGCCATGCTGCCCGAAGACGAGGCCGCGCCGATGCTGGAAGACGTGAAGGAAATGCAGTCCCTTCTGGACGCTTTCCTCGACTTTTCACGCGGCGCAGCCGAAGGCGAGGCCGAAGAGATCGACCTGGAAATACTGTTGACCCATATCACCGAAGATTCGCGCCGTGCCGGGCGCGCCGTTCAACTGGTGTCGGTCGAAGGTGGCGGAACCGCGATGCTGCGCCCATCGGCCATCAAGCGCGCTGTCGAAAACCTGATCGGCAACGCCGTCCGATACGGCAGCCGGGCTGAAATCAGCCTGACATCGACGCCCAAATCCGTGCGAATCCGGGTCGAGGATGACGGCCCTGGAATCCCTGTGGCGCAACGGTCCGAGGCGGTACGGCCCTTTACCCGGCTCGACCCCGCGCGCAATCAGAATCAGGGCAGCGGCGTCGGGCTGGGCCTGGCCATCGTGGCCGATATCGCCCGCGCCCATGGCGGCACATTGCGGCTGGCCCAAAGCGAACGCCTGGGCGGTTTGTGTGCCGATATCATCATTGGGCGGTGATTGACTGGTAGGCCCGGAGGGACTCGAACCCCCAACCAAAGCGTTATGAGCGCTCTGCTCTAACCAATTGAGCTACAGGCCCGCCTGAGCGCCTTGCGTATCACGATGAATGACCGCGTCAAGCCTGACCGTTGCAACAAGGCGCACAATCGACTAACCCGCCCGCAAAGCACTCATGAGGGAATGGCCATGACAGCGGGCAAGAACGGCATCACATATGCGGACGCGGGCGTTGATATCGATGCAGGCAATGCGCTGGTGGACAGGATCAAACCAGCAGCCAAGCGCACAAACCGTCCCGGCGTGGCCAGTGGGCTTGGCGGGTTTGGCGCATTGTTCGACCTCAAGGCGGCCGGATACACGGACCCGATTCTTGTTGGCGCGACCGACGGCGTGGGCACCAAGCTGCGGATCGCGATTGATACCGGCGTCGTGGACGGGGTCGGCGTGGACCTGGTGGCGATGTGTGTGAACGACCTGATCTGTCAGGGCGCCGAGCCGCTGTTCTTTCTCGACTACTTTGCCACCGGCAAGCTGGACACCGATACCGCCGCCCGGATCATCGAAGGCATTGCTGACGGCTGCGCCCAGTCGGGCTGCGCGCTGATCGGTGGCGAAACTGCCGAGATGCCCGGAATGTACCCCGATGGCGATTTCGATCTGGCCGGGTTCTCGGTCGGCGCGATGGAACGTGGCGAGACATTGCCGGCAGATGTCGCGCAGGGTGATGTCCTGCTGGGGCTGGCGTCGAACGGGGTGCATTCCAACGGCTATTCGCTGGTCCGCAAACTGGTCGATCTGTCCGGGCTGGGCTGGGATGATGCCGCGCCCTTTGGCACGGGATCACTGGGCGAGGCGCTGCTGACGCCGACCCGGCTTTATGTCAAACCTGCTTTGGCGGCCATTCGCGCCGGTGGCGTGCACGCGCTGGCGCATATCACCGGTGGTGGCCTGACCGAAAACCTTCCGCGGGTTCTGCCCGAGGGGCTGGGCGCCGGAATTGACCTGAGCGCCTGGGACTTGCCACCCGTTTTCCGCTGGATGGCCGAAACCGGCGGGATCGCCGAGGCCGAGATGTTGAAGACCTTCAACTGCGGCATTGGCATGATCGTCGTCTGCGCCCCGGACCGCGCGGACGCGCTGAGCGCTTTGCTGACGGAAGCCGGCGAAACGGTTACGCAACTTGGAACCGTTACCGACACCGCAGGCGTTGCCTATTCGGGCCGGTTGCTGTGAGCCATAAGCGCGTCGCCATCCTGATTTCAGGCGGGGGGTCGAACATGCTGTCGCTGGTCGACAGCATGGGCGGGGATCATCCGGCGCGACCCTGTCTGGTCCTGTCCAATGACGCGCAGGCGGGCGGGTTGAAAAAGGCGGCCGCGCGCGGCATCCCGACCGCATCCGTTGATCACCGGCCCTTTGGTACAGATCGCGCCGCGTTCGAGGCCGAATTGTTGAAACCGCTTGAACAGGCGCAGCCCGATATCGTCTGCCTGGCTGGGTTCATGCGGGTTCTGACGGCCGAATTCGTTTCCCGCTTTCAGGGACGGATGCTGAACATCCACCCATCGCTGCTGCCCAAATACAAGGGCCTGAATACCCATGCACGCGCGATCCAGGCCGGGGATGCAGAACATGGCTGTTCTGTGCACGAGGTCACGGCAGCGCTGGATGACGGCCCAATTCTTGGTCAGGCGCGGTTAAGCATCGCGCCGGATGACACGCCCGATACCCTTGCCGCGCGCGTTTTGACCTGGGAACACAAGCTGTATCCGGCGGTGCTTTGGCGCTTTGCCTCCGGGGACCGAACGCCGGTTCTTCTGCCCTGAACCGATCAGGGTGATTTACACATGCCGGTCATTCGTCCTATGGTTGCCTCCATGGCTCGGTACGAGGTCAAATAATCGAGCGATCACAAGAACAAGAGCAAGACTAAACCGCGCATGAAAATCCTGACAACGACCCAAGAGCTGGCCACTTTCTGCAAGGCTGCCGCTGACTACCCTTACGTCACCGTAGATACCGAGTTTCTGCGCGAACGGACGTATTATTCCAAACTCTGCCTGGTTCAGATCGCGGTTCCCTCGGACGATGAGGGCAGCGCCGTTCTGGTTGACCCGTTGGCCGAAGATATGTCGCTTGACCCCCTGTACGAGTTATTTGCAAACGAAGACGTCGTCAAAGTTTTCCATGCCGCGCGGCAGGACCTTGAAATATTCTGGGTCGAGGCGGGCGTGTTCCCCAAACCGCTTTTCGACACGCAGGTCGCCGCGATGGTCTGCGGCTTCGGAGAGCAGGTGGGATATGAAACCCTGGTGCGCAAGATCTGCAAGCAGGGTGTCGATAAGACGTCGCGGTTCACGGACTGGTCTCGCCGTCCGCTCAGCGATGCGCAGAAAACCTATGCGCTGGCTGATGTGACCCATCTGCGGCAGATCTATGAATACCTGGCCGCTGAGTTGAAAAAAACCAAGCGAAGCCATTGGGTTGCCGAAGAGCTGAAGATTTTGACCCAGCCGACGACCTATGAAATCCAGCCGCAGGATGCGTGGCGCCGGGTCAAGACGCGGACCAATTCAGCCAAGTTTCTGGCGGTCGTGCGCGAGCTTGCGCAGTTTCGCGAATCCTATGCACAATCGAACAACGTGCCGCGCAGTCGGGTCTTCAAGGACGATGCGCTGATCGAGCTGGCCTCGACCAAGCCCAAGACCCCTGCCGATCTGGGCGGGTCGCGCCTGTTGCTGCGCGAGGCCCGGAAAGGCGTGATTGCCGACGGTATTCTGGCGGCGGTGAAACGCGGGGTGAACTGTCCGGCAGAGGACATGCCAAAGGTGGACAACAGCCGCGACAAGCTGAAGGTCAATCCGGCATTGGCCGACCTGTTGCGTGTTTTGCTCAAGTCTAAAACCGAAAGCTCGGGCGTGGCGGCCAAGCTGATCGCCACCAGCGCCGATCTGGACCAGATTGCTGCCGGTGAGCGTGACGTCCCGGCCATGACGGGATGGCGCTATGAAGTATTTGGCGAAGACGCGCTGAAACTGTGCGAGGGCAAAATCGCGCTGGCGGCCAACGGCCAGTCGGTTCAGGCCGTATCCTTGTAGATCGCTCAGCGGCGGCGCGATTCCAATTTGTTCTGCTGGCCGATCACTCGCACCAGGCGCACATTCTGAAGATCCTGATCGCTGACATTGACCGCGTCCGACACCATGCGTGACCGTTCTGGTCCCTGTTGCGTGGCATATCGGGGGTAGTTCACGCGGAATGTGAACTCCAAAACGCCGTCTTCGCGGTTCTCTGACGAAACAACCGGAACCAGTCGGGCGTTATAAGCGCCCTGGCGGATGGCCGTGCCTGTCGCATAGATGATTGCGCCGGTCGGGGTCGGGTTGATCCGCAATTCGTCGATCACGGCAATCGGAACGCTGGTATCCGTTTCCTCAGGGCGGGATAACAGCCCGGTGCCGCCGCGCTGTGCGGGAATCAGCGCGTCCGCATCATTCGGCGCGGTGGCCTCGGCCGGTGGCGGCGGGGGGCCGAACCAGTTGGACGGGTTTGCGCGTGAATTGCGCCAACTGCTGCATGCGGACAGGGTCAGGGTGGCGACCAAAAGAACGGACAGAGATTTTTGCATGGACCCATGACCTTGTGCGTTATTGTCTGCAACGGGTTACCGCAAAACCGGCGGGTTGAAAAGCCGCGCTTGGGGGTGGACAGCCGAGGTCGGGCAACTTAGGTCAGTTTTGAGATCGCAACGCAAGGACCGCCACGCCATGGCCACGCCCGCCTTTGAAGATATCGTAGAGGATTTCGAGTTCCTGGAAGACTGGGAAGACCGGTATCGCCACGTTATCGAACAGGGCAAGGCGATGGCACCATTGGACGATGCGCTGAAGGTGCCGGCAACCAAGGTGGATGGCTGTGCCAGCCAGGTCTGGCTGCATCCGGTGGTCGATGGCGGCACGTTCCGTTTTGACGGCGACAGCGATGCGCTGATTGTGCGGGGGCTGATCGCCGTATTGCGGGCGCTGTACAATGACCTTCCCGTGGGTGCGGTTGCCGCTGTCGACGCAGGGGCCGAACTGGCGCGTCTGGGCCTGCACGATCACCTGTCGGCGCAGCGGTCGAACGGGTTGCGCGCAATGGTCGAACGAATCCGCGACGTGGCGCGCGAATACGCCTGATCGGCGTGGGGCAGGGGCATTAGCCCTGAGGCTCTGATTTTGCCCAGCGTGATAAGGTTGTTTCCAGATCACCATAGCTGGTAACCCGGCGTTCGAACGCCAGCCCCATCCGGTTGGCGCAGTCGCGCGCCTTTTCGGTCAGCGCCGGGTCGTCGGTCTGTGCCTGGTAAACAAGCTTGGTGTAATTGCCGAAATACATGTCCCGTAGCTCGGGGTGGCGATCCAGGCCAAGGGGTTTCCAGACAAAGGCGTCAAACTGGCGGGCCAGGAAATCCGTCAGGTAGAACGCGGTGGTTTCATCTTCGCCATGTTCGGCAAACACCTGATTCCCCTCGAAGAACGAGTAGCAATGCGGTCCCTTGATCATTTCAACGCCAAGCCTGTCACAGGCGCTTTGCAATAGGCCACCGGTGCCGCAATCGGCATAGACCACATAGATCGCGTCATAATGGTCGCGGTGCTTTGCGACGGCATCCTCGACGGCTTTCGTGATTTTTTCTGGGTGGACGTGCAGGATGGCGGGCAGGCATGTCAGCGCCAGATGATCCCAGCCATTGCGCGTTTTCAGGTCCAGGATTTCGCGAGCCAATGCGCCGCAGGCAATCAGCAGCGTGTTTTGCCGCGCGTCCAGGCTGGCATAGCCGTGCCGCGTCAGGCTTTCATCGTCGGGGATGTCGTTCTTGTGCATGGCTCTGACCCAATGGCTGCCCCGATAGCAGACGCCTTACGGCCACCGAACGCAACCCCCGTTTCCGACATGCCGTATCAGGCCACCGACGCAAGCGTTTCGAACCGCTTCAACGACGGGCGGGCGGATGGGCCATAGGCCTGCGGACCGTGATCCGCAACCTGGGGGAAAAGCGCAAGGATTTCAGTCCTGGCGTCGGCCGTAAGCGTGGACCAGGACAGGGTACCGGGGTGAAAGCTTTCGCTAAGGCTGCCTTCGGCCCAGATCAATTCGTGCCGGTCGAACAACAGGTGGAAATAGGTAACGTTTCCGCCGGTTTGGAGGGTCGCATACGGGCCGCCCAACAGGTGTTTTGCCGGGCACAGCGCCTCGGGGTGGCCGGTGTTCAACTCAACGCGCCAGTCGCGGACCAACATCCGGTGTTGCGGGGAAACCAACAGGTCGCGACGGTTGCCGAAAGCGCCGGCCTTGATCCGCACCGGAGCAAACGCCCCCTGCGCCGGGACCGTTCTCTGGCCGATCCAGCGGATGCATTGCAGTCCGTTATCAAGTGTCTGAACCCTGTCGCCGATACGCAGGTCGTCAATACGTCGTTCGCCCCTGTCGGTGGCGATACGCGTACCCGCGGTAAAGCACGTCACCAGGTCCCAGGTTTCGCGGCTGGCGGTCAGCCCGGAATAGCGGTTTCCCAGCAGGCTGTTGAGGGTGATCGACTGTATCGGCCCCGATTGCAGAACGGCCTGGTCCTGATTGTTGGAAAACTCTGGCATCAGGTAAGTGTTGCCGTCGGTGTCCTGCGCGACCACGGCCGAGATGTTTCCCGTGCTGCCATCGGAAAAGGTGAGGGTGGCCTTGTAGATCGAGGTTGCGTCAAATGTCTGCGCCGGTCCGCCGTTGATCGAAAACTGCTCGGCCCGCGTGTTGTCCATGTCATAGACCGCGCCCGAGACATTGACCGCGCTCCAGCTCACGGCGCTGTTCAACAGGGCATCACCCGGCGCACCAAAGGTCTGCCCGACCAGGGCGGCGGCGTTTTCGGCGGTGTTGTTGCCGTCGTTCGTGTCGATATCGGCAAGATTGCCCAGGTACAGGGCGGTAAAAGTCTGGGGCACGGAAAACCTCGGCTATTGCACAAGGGTTTCTACCCGCAGACCGTTTTAGAAACGGTAAACAGGCCCGGAATGGGCGTGGCCGCAAGAAAAAAGCCGCCCCGAAAGGCGGCCTTTTGTCAGTTCAGTGGGACGCCGTCAGCCAGCCAACTGGTTGTGTTTGCGCGCCACGAATTCCTTGGCGGTTTCCACGGCAACGGCGGCGTCGCGGCAATAGGCATCGGCGCCGATGGCCTTGCCGAATTCTTCGTTCAGCGGCGCGCCGCCGACCAGCACGATATAATCTTCGCGCATGCCCTGTTCGACCAATGTGTCAATGACCACTTTCATGTAGGGCATCGTGGTCGTCAGCAGCGCGGACATGCCCAGAATGTCGGGCTCTTCTGTCTCCAGCGCCTCAAGGTAGTTTTCGACGGGGTTGTTGATCCCCAGGTCCACGACCTCGAACCCGGCGCCTTCCATCATCATCGACACAAGGTTCTTGCCGATGTCGTGAATGTCGCCTTTGACGGTGCCGATGACCATCTTGCCGACGCGTGGCGCGCCGGTTTCGGCCAGCAGGGGCTTGAGGATGGTCATCCCGCCCTTCATCGCGTTGGCGGCCAGCAGAACCTCGGGTACGAACAGGATGCCGTCACGGAAATCATGCCCGACGATCGTCATACCGCCGACCAGAGCCTTGGTCAGAATGTCGTAAGGCGCCCAACCCCGCTCCAGCAGGATATTCACACCTTCTTCGATTTCTTCCTTCAGACCGTCGTAAAGGTCATCAAACATCTGCTCGACGAGTTCATCGTCGTTGAGTTCCGACAGGACAATGTCTTCTTCGTCAGACATGCGCGTTTCCCTGAGCTGTTTGGGCCGGGGCCCGTGGTGGCGAGATTTATTACGTTGTGGCCATTTCGCCGCAGGGTGACTTTGACGATTGCGACCTCAGTCGTTCCGAGACCGACCTATAGGGGATAATTCGCGGGGGCTCGACGGAATAATTTGCATGATCATCGTGTATTTGGCTCAGGTTGCGGGCCAATGCGCCCAACGGCGGCGAATATGGGTGTTCCGCGGCCGGTTTGGCGCGATGGCGGCAAAAACCGGGGGTGGTTGCCACATGGCGTGGGATTAACTAGGTTGAAGGTGCCAGAACAAACAGGGAACAAAATGCGCAATCAACCAAAGCCATTGGCCAGGGGGGCCGTGTCGAATGCGGCGGGGCGCTATGAACGGTATGTGCCTGAGGCGTTCGACGATGGCTGGGACAATGATCAGGACGTGCCTGTGCTGCGCACCGATGTGCGGGATGAACATGCGCGTAGCGTGATCACCTTCAACACGTCGCCCGATTTGCCGTTTGACCGGTCGATCAACCCCTATCGGGGATGCGAACACGGGTGCATCTACTGTTTTGCGCGTCCCACCCATGCCTATCTCGGCCTGTCTGCGGGTCTGGATTTTGAAACCCGCCTGATTGCCCGGCCCAACGCGGCCGAAGTCCTGAGGCGTGAATTGTCGCGCCGCACCTATAAGGTTGCGCCGATCGCAATGGGCACAAACACCGACCCGTACCAGCCGGTCGAAAAGACGCGCCGGATTACCCGGGCCTGCCTTGAAGTTTTGCACGATTTTGGCCACCCGGTGGCCATTGTGACCAAGGGAACCATGGTCGAACGTGACCTGGATATTCTGGCGCCTATGGCGCGGCGCGGGCTTGTGCGGGTCGGTATTTCGCTGACAACCCTTGATGCCGACCTCTCACGCCGGATGGAGCCGCGCGCCCCGGCGCCGCGGCGCCGCCTTGAAACGATACGGCGATTGACCGGGGCAGGGGTGCCGGTACGGGTCATGACTTCGCCCGTCATACCGGGGCTGACGGATCACGAACTTGAAACCCTGCTTGCCGCCGGGCACGCGGCGGGGGCCGATGCGGCCAGTTGGATCATGCTGCGGCTGCCACGCGAAGTGTCGGGCCTGTGGCAGGAATGGCTGGACAAGCACCAGCCAACGCGTGCGCGCAAGGTCATGAGCCACCTAAGGGAGATGC
This sequence comes from Alphaproteobacteria bacterium, assembly GCA_030427405.1. Lineage (GTDB taxonomy): Bacteria > Pseudomonadota > Alphaproteobacteria > Rhodobacterales > Rhodobacteraceae > Ruegeria. Next base: position 296,735 of record JAUHXK010000003.1, read on the forward strand.
ATGGCGGCCGGGACTATGACCCGCGTTGGGGGCAGAGGATGCGCGGTCAGGGGCCCTATGCCGCGCTGATTGCGCAAAGGTTTGACAGGGCCTGTTCCCAACTGGGGCTCACGCACAGGACATCGCCGTTGAACTGCGCCGCGTTTGCCGTACCGCCGCAGCCAGGCGATCAGTTGAACCTGTTCTGATGCCGGATCAGAAGCTGATCCCGATCCCGGCGGTGAACCCATTGACCGTGTCGCTGCCATAGTAGCGCACCATGATGCGCGTCGTGGTCACCCAGGGAACCCATGTGTCCGACAGGTCAACCTCGATACCGCCGCCGACACGGGCCAGCCAGTCGGTGCCCAACACAAGAGACTGATCGCCGATCAGGTATGAAAAGGACAGGTCCCCAACCCAGCGCACCGGACGGCCAAACATGCGTGTGCCGGTGGGAAACCTGTAGCGGGTCCACAACACGGCATTTGCTGCGGTGGACTGAACCAGCAGGTCCTTGTCATCGCCGATCGGCCAGTACTCGATATGCGTATAGCGAAAGCTCATCTCGAATTCGCGATCGTTTTCAAGCGGCCGATCATAGGCAAGCGTGAACGATCCCCCGGCGCCGCCGGCCCAAAGCCCGCCGCTTTGGACAAAGTCGCGGTCCAGCCCCAGTCGGTTGGCAACTGCCTGTGTCACCACCGACGCATCAGACTGGGTTCGGCCAATCGAGATATGGGCCATCGGCGTCAGCGTCCAGTGGTCGTTCAGGTCGAACTGGTACCCGATACCTCCGGTCGCAGCGGCGCTGGTCCATTTCAACGGCAAAACAGCGGTTTGGCCCGAGCCGCTGAAGCTGAGGACGGGATCATACCGGGCATAGCCGATATAGCCTTCCAGATAGATCGGCACGCCTTCGCTCAGCCGGAAGCCTCCGCCCAATTGGGCGGATTTGAAATCATAGTCCCGGTTCCGGGTGTTGGATTGCAGCGATATCGCACTGGCCGAGTCATCGGGAATTCCGGCCAGCCCCATGACAGCCAGCGACCCGGCAGCGTTTTCGCGCTGCAGGTCCTTGAACTTGTTTTCCAGCCCGCTTTGCGCAAGGGCAGGGCCGCCGAGGATCAGCAGGCAGAGGAAAGGCAACAGGAAAGTGGATTTCATTGTGATTCTGCCTGGATTTGATCCGCGCAGAATACCCTCCCGGACATCTGGGAAAAGGACACAGCCCCCCTGGCCGTTATTTTTGCTGCAATCGCTTCTGTTTGGTAACACTGGCCCAAAACGAAAAAGGCCCCGCATCGCGGGACCCTTTGGTCATTTTGTACCGGCGATACCCTGGCAGGTTCAGCGGTTTTCGATATCCACGTAATCGCGCAGCGTTTCGCCCAGATACAGCTGGCGCGGGCGGCCGATCTTGTTCTGCGGATCCGCGATCATCTCTTTCCATTGGCTGACCCAGCCGACGGTGCGCGAAAGCGCAAAGATCGGGGTGAACATCGATGTCGGGAAGCCCATCGCCTCGAGGATGATGCCCGAATAGAAATCCACGTTCGGGAACAGTTTCTTCTCGGTGAAATACGGGTCTTCCAGCGCCTCGCGTTCCAGCTCCTTGGCGACCTGAAGCTTGGGGTTGTCCTCGATCCCAAGCAGGTCAAGCACTTCGTCTGCCGACTGCTTCATCACTTTGGCGCGGGGGTCGAAATTCTTGTAGACGCGGTGACCAAAGCCCATCAGACGGAACGGATCGTTCTTGTCCTTGGCGCGGGCGATGTATTCGGGGATGCGGTCAACGCTGCCGATCTCTTCGAGCATCTCAAGACAGGCTTGGTTGGCGCCACCATGCGCCGGGCCCCAAAGACAGGCGATACCAGCCGCGATACAGGCGAACGGGTTGGCACCCGAAGACGACGCCAGACGCACGGTCGAGGTCGATGCGTTCTGTTCGTGATCCGCGTGCAGGGTAAAGATACGGTCCATCGCACGGCTGAGGATCGGGTTGACCTCGTAGTCTTCGGCCGGAACGCTAAAGCACATGCGCAGGAAGTTCGACGCATAGTCCAGATCGTTGCGCGGATACACGAAGGGCTGCCCGGTGTGGTATTTATAGGCCCAGGCCGCGATGGTCGGCATCTTGGCGATCAGACGGTGCGAGGCGACCTCGCGCTGGCGCGGATCCGAGATATCGGTCGAGTCGTGGTAGAAAGCCGACATCGCGCCAACAACACCCACCATGATCGCCATCGGGTGCGCGTCACGGCGGAACCCGCGATAGAAATACTGCATCTGCTCGTGCAGCATCGTGTGGCGGGTGATGGTGGTTTCAAAGGTCTCCAGATCCTTGGCCGCCGGCAGCTCTCCGTACAGAAGCAAATAGCATACTTCGAGGAAGTGCGATTTCTCAGCCAACTGGTCAATCGGATAGCCGCGGTGCAGCAGTTCACCTTTTTCCCCGTCGATATAGGTGATGGTGCTGTCACAGCTTGCGGTCGAGGTGAAACCGGGGTCATAGGTGAACACACCTGCCTGACCGTAAAGCTTGCGGATGTCGATGACATCGGGACCTGCAGTCGGCGAGTGTACCGGCAACTCGTATGTATCGCCGTGCACAGTCAAAGTGGCTGTTTTTGGGCTCTCGGTCATGGGTATCCCTTCCTCAATCGTTCGTATGCCGGTGCGAGCTCCGGCATTGCGGGCAACGGTTGCGCGTGGTCGCGCAATCCGTCGTGTAACTGAGCAGCGTTACCCGAATGTGAAACCCGGCTATTGCGCTGCATCCGACAGTCGCGCTAGGGTTTCATCCCGCCCCAGCACGAGCATCATGTCAAACACCGAAGGCGTTACGGCGCGTCCCGCCAGTGCGGCCCTCAGGGGCCCGGCCAGCTTGCCGAACTTGACCCCGTTGGCGTCGGCAAACGCGTTCAGGGCTTCCTCCAGATCATTCCGCGTCCAGCTAACATTTTGCAACTGCGGCGTCAATTCATTCAGTATACCATCGGATACAGATGCAAGCGCCTTCTGCGCCTTCTCATCCGGGGAAATCGGCCGCTGCGTCAGAACAAACTGCGCTTTTTCAAGTAGTTCGGGGAAGGTCCGGGCGCGATCCTTGAGGCAATACATCGCACGTTCCAGATCAGCGGCCTGTGTTTCCGTGAGGTCAGGCAGGTTCGCGGCGTCCAGATAGCCCTGAATCTCGTGCCGCAATGCAGCATCCTCGGCGATGGCAATATGCTGCCCGCTCAGATTTTCCAGCTTTTTCAGGTCGAACCGCGCAGGGCTTTTGCCGATTCCGTCCAGGTCAAACCACTCTTTCGCCTGGGCGTCGGTAAAGAACTCGTCGTCGCCGTGGCTCCAACCCAGGCGCGCCAAGTAGTTGCGCATCCCGGCGGCAGGGTATCCCATCGCCTGGTATTCCTGCGCACCCAACGCGCCGTGGCGTTTGGACAATTTCTTGCCGTCGGGGCCGTGAATCAGCGGGATGTGCGCCCAGACCGGGACATCCCAGCCCATCGCCTCATAGATCATCATCTGGCGCGCGGCGTTGTTGAGGTGATCATCGCCGCGGATCACATGGGTCACGCCCATGTCGTGGTCATCGACCACAACCGCCAGCATATAGACCGGGGTGCCGTCCGAGCGAAGCAGGATCATGTCGTCCAACTGATCGTTCTTGATGGTAACATCGCCCTGAACCTGATCCCGGATGACGGTCACACCGTCCTGCGGGGCCTTGATGCGGATGGCATAGGGAAGGTCGGGGTGGTCGGCGTCATCCGCGTCGCGCCAGGGGCTGCGGAACAGGGTCGACTTGCCCTGTGCCCGCGCGTCTTCGCGAAAGGCGGTGATTTCGTCCTGAGTGGCAAAGCACTTATAAGCCTTGCCTTGGTCCAGTAGGTGACGGGCAATTTCGGCGTGCCTGTCCGCGCCGTCGAACTGGCTGACAATCTCGCCGTCATGGTCCAGGCCCAGCCATTCCATCCCCTTGAGGATCGCGGCGGTTGCCTCGGGTGTTGAACGTGCCCGGTCGGTATCTTCGATGCGCAACAGGAACTTGCCTCCGCGACCGCGTGCGTAAAGCCAATTGAACAGCGCGGTGCGCGCGCCTCCAATATGCAGAAAGCCGGTTGGAGAGGGGGCAAATCGAGTGACGACCTGTTCGGGCATGGTGAGTGTTAACCTTTTGGTAACCGCGTCGGCGCTAGTGTTGGCGCCTGTCTAACGAGCCGGAAGGACGGGGGCAACCATGCGTGTTCTTGCAGGGCTCAATGCCGCGTTGCTGAACCAGCGGGGCTACCTTCTGCCTTGGTCCCCGGTCTGTCTGGCCGTCGGTATCGGGGCCTATTTCGCACTGCGGTTTGAACCGGGGGCCGCTTGGTATGCCTGTCTTATCGCGCTGGCAATCTGCGCGGGCTGTGCGGGGGTGCGCGGGATGTCTGCCTGGGCTCCGGTGATGACGGGCGTTGCTGTGATTGCCTGCGGGTTTGTCCTGGCGGGCTTGCGCGCCCATCTGGTTGCCGAACCGGTTCTTCAATGGCGCTATTACGGCCCGGTCGAGGGGCGGGTCGTGGCGTTGGACCGGTCGGCGTCGGATGCGCTGCGTGTGACTTTGGACCGGGTGCGGCTGGAAGATCTGCGCGCCGATCAAAGACCGCAACGCGTCCGGCTTTCCATTCACGGCCATACGGTGCCTCTGGAACCGGGGCAAAGGATCATGACCACCGCGCATCTGTCACCGCCGCAAGGGCCGGTCGAACCCGGTGGGTTCGATTTTCGCCGCCATGCGTGGTTTCAGCGGCTGGGTGCCGTCGGCTACACGCGGATTCCGGTTCTGACCATCGCACCGGCGTCAGAGGGCCGGGAAGGGGTCCGCGTCACCGCGGTGCGCATGTCGATATCGCGGTATGTGCGCAATGTGCTGCCGGGTGAAGTTGGCGGGTTTGCCGCCGCCGTCACAACCGGCGACCGCAGCGGCATGGGGCAGGCGACGCTTGAGGCGTTGCGCAAGTCCAACCTGGCGCATCTCTTGGCAATTTCAGGGCTGCATATGGGGCTTTTGACCGGCTTTGTCTTTGTCGGCAGCCGGATCGGGCTGGCCGCCATCCCCGGCCTGGCGCTGCGGATGCCGGTCAAGAAACTGGCCGCGCTGGCCGCCCTTGTGGCGGCGCTTGCCTATCTATTGTTATCGGGTGGAAACGTTGCGACCGAGCGGGCGTTTATCATGGTTTCGGTCATGCTGGGCGCGGTTTTGATCGACCGGCGGGCCATCTCGTTGCGGGCGGTTGGGGTGGCCGCCCTGATCGTGCTGTTCCTGCGCCCCGAAACCTTGCTGAGCCCGGGGTTCCAGATGTCGTTTGCCGCGACCACGGCCCTGGTCGCGGTAATTGGCGCGCTACGTGACCGAGGCCCCATGCCGGGCCCGAAATGGGTTCGCGCTGCTGGTGGGCTGGTCGCCTCGTCCCTGATCGCGGGCCTTGCGACCGCGCCAATCGGGGCTGCGCATTTCAACACCACGTCGCATTACGGTCTTTTGGCCAACCTGCTGGCCGTGCCGGTCATGGGTACACTTGTTGTCCCCGCAGCCGTAGTGGCTGCGCTGCTTGTGCCGGTCGGCCTTGAAGGGGTCGCCCTGTGGGTGATGGGGCTGGGGCTGCGCTGGATCATTGGGGTCGCCGATTGGGTTTCGAACCTTGAGGGCGCTCAGGGTCATGTTCCCGCCCCGCCGGATTATGTCCTGCCCGTTGCCGCGCTGGGGGCCCTGTGGGCGATCCTTTGGCAGGGCCGGGCCCGGTGCCTGGGGGCAGTTCCGGCCTGTGCCGCCTTTTTGATGTGGGGGCAAGCGCCGCGCCCGCAGGTTCTGATCGCCGAAACCGGCGGGCTGGTCGGCGTGATGACCGAAACCGGCCGTGCGCTCAGTAAACAGAAAGGCAGCGGTTTCGTGGCCGGGGTCTGGCTGGAAAACGACGGCGACGCAGGTGATCAGGTGCAGGCCGCGGCCCGGTGGCCGGGCGCGTCGGACGGGATACAGAGGTTCCACCTCGGCCCGACCGAGGTGGTTCACCTGACGGGTAAACGGGCGGCAAGCGGGTTTGATGAATGCAAAGCGGGGCAGGTGATCGTGGCGCCGGTGGCCCTGGATTTGCGCGGCGATTGCGGTCTTTTTGACGTGGGCGCACTTGGCGTCATGGGCAGCCTGGCCATAAATCAGGGCAAGATCATCTCGGCGGCCCAGATTTCCGGGCCGCGCCTGTGGTCACCCGGCAGGTCTGCGGCGGGCAAGGATCAATAGCTTCGGATCAGGCCAACCAGCCGCCCCTGAACCTTGACCTTGTCCTCGGGCAGAACGCGGGTTTCATAGGCCGGGTTTGCAGCCTCAAGCGCGATGGCCTGGCCGCGGCGAAAGAACCGCTTCAGCGTGGCTTCCTGATCTTCGACCAACGCGACAACGATGTCGCCATTGTCGGCCGAGGATGTCTCCCGGATCACAACCACATCGCCATCATAGATACCGGCGTCGATCATCGAGTCGCCACGCACCTCAAGCGCGTAATGCTCGCCGCTGCCCGAAACCATCGAACCGGGCACCGCCACGCGATGCGAAACATGGCTGATCGCTTCGATTGGAACACCGGCCGCGATGCGACCCATGACCGGCAGTTCCATCGCGTCGACAGTCACAGGTTCAAAGTTCGCAGGCCGCGGACCGCTGGGCTTGTCGCCTTCGATGACACGGGGCGTGAACCCGGTTGCAGGCTCTCCGCCCAGGCTTTCAGGCAGCTTGACGATTTCAATCGCCCGTGCCCGATGCGCCAGCCTGCGGATAAAGCCGCGTTCCTCAAGCGCTGTGATCAGCCGGTGAATGCCGGATTTCGACCTTAGGTCCAATGCGGTTTTCATTTCGTCGAAACTGGGCGGAACACCATCGGCCTGGACGCGTTTGTGGATGAATTCCAACAAATCCAATTGCTTCTTGGTTAGCATTGCTCAAACCTCGTCGCTCATGCGTTTTCTTTTGTTCTACGCATGTTCACGTTTTGTGTCAACGGATTTGCCGCAAAGTGGTCAGATCGGCAGAAACTGGACCTGTTCGCCCGCCGCGCGGGACGGGTCACCGGGTGGCCGCACCACCAGGGCGTTGGCCTGGGCCAGAACGCTGAGCAGCGAGCTGTCCTGATCGTCGCATACGCGGATCCCATCAGCGCCAAATTCGGCGCGCATATAATGCTCGCGCGGACCGTTCGGCCCAATTGGTGCCGCCAATGGCGCGCTTTGAAAGGCGGGCAGCGCAACATCCAGCCCTAGCATGCGGCGCACCATGGGCAACAGGAATAAATATCCGCAAACCATTGCACTGACAGGGTTTCCAGGCAATCCAACCATGGCGGAACTGCCAAGACGCCCGGCCATCAGGGGTTTTCCCGGGCGCATGCGCACCTTGTAAAAGGACTGTTCGACGCCCAGGCGCTGTGCCACATCCGAGACTAGGTCGTGATCGCCAACCGAAGCGCCGCCGATCGTCACCACGATGTCGGCCCCTTGGGCCAGGCCAAACGCGGTTTCCAGCGATGACAGCGTATCGCGCGCGATCGGAAGAATGCGGGTCTCGGCTCCGGCGCGGTCAAGCAACGCCTTCAGGCCAAAAGTGTTCGAGGCGATGATTTGGTCGGGGCCGGGCTGGTCCCCCGGCATCACCAGCTCGTTCCCGGTGGAAATCAGCGCGATCCGGGGCTTGCGCGCAACCGGGACCTGGGCGTGGTTCATTGCCGCGATCAAGGCAATGTCCTCGGGCCGCAAAAGGCGCGGGGCCGAAATTGTCGTTCCCGTGGTGAAATCCACACCGGCCGGGCGAACATTCGATTTGCTACCGGGCGCACGCGCGATGGTGATCAGGTCTCCCCGGCGGTCGACATCCTCTTGAATAACCACAAAATCAGCGCCTTGCGGCATCGGCGCGCCGGTAAATATCCGAACGGCTTGGCCGGCACGCAACGGGCCGTCAAACCGGTGGCCCGCAGCGGCTTCGCCGATGACCTTGAACATCGCATGCAGTTCGACCTCTGCTGCATTCACCGCGTAGCCGTCCATCGACGATGCGGCAAACGGAGGCTGGTTGCGGGTCGCGGCGATCTCGGTGGCCAAAACGCGCCCAGCGGCTTCGGTCAGTGGGACCTGTTCCGACGAAACAGGCGCCACAAGGTCAAACAACAGCGCACGCGCTTCATCGACGGAGATCATGTCGCCTCGTAACGTCCCGATTTTCCACCATCTTTCAGAACGACGCGTATGCCGCTGATCTCCATCGCCTTGTCCACGGCTTTGGTCATGTCATAAACCGTCAGCGCCGCAGTCGACACGGCCGTCAGGGCCTCCATCTCAACCCCGGTCTGGCCGGTGGTCTTGACGGTTGCCTCGACCCGAACACCCGGAAGGTCGGGGTCGAGGGTCAGTTCCACCGCAACCTTGGTAATCGGCAGGGGGTGACACAGCGGGATCAGATCCGGCGTCTTCTTCGCCCCCATGATCCCGGCCAGCCGGGCAACGCCCAGAACATCGCCCTTCTTTGCGCGACCTTCTGAAATGATTTCAAAGGTTTGTGCTGCCATGGTTATGTAACCTTCGGCAACGGCAATTCGGTCTGTGGTCGCCTTGTCCGACACATCGACCATATGGGCCTGGCCGTCGGCATCGAAATGGGTCAGCGGCATCACATCACACCGGGTATCAGCGGGTTGGCCAGCAAGGCCTGCGTGGCGCCTGCCACGTCATCCTGACGCATCAGGCTTTCGCCGATCAGGAAACACCGGGCGCCATAGCGGGCAATATCGGCCAGGTCCTGCGGGCTGTTCAGGCCGCTTTCGCAGACGATCGTCCGATCCTCGGGAACCAGCTTCGACAGGGTCCGCGTTACATCAAGAGAGGTATCGAACGTCTTGAGGTTGCGGTTGTTTATCCCGATCAGTGGGCTTTTCATCTGGGCCGCACGGCTCAGCTCTGCCTCGTCATGGACTTCGATCAGGACATCCATGTCCCAGTCAAAGGCGGTCTGTTCAAGTTCGGCCGCCTGACCGTCATCAACCGAGGCCATGATGATCAGGATACAATCGGCCCCCAGGGCGCGGGCTTCGACAACCTGGTAAGGGTCATACATGAAGTCCTTGCGCAACGCCGGCAGCGCACAGGCGTCGCGAGCTGCCGTCAGATACTCTTTTGCGCCCTGAAAGCTGGGCGTGTCGGTCAGAACCGAAAGACAGGCCGCGCCGCCGTCCTCATAGGCTTTCGCCAGGGCGGGCGGGTCGAAATCGGCACGGATCAGCCCCTTGGACGGGCTGGCCTTCTTGACCTCGGCAATCAGGCCATAGCCTTGCCTGCTTGCGGATTGCAACGCCTTGGCAAAGCCTCTGACCTCGGACGCGTTGCGCGCCTTTTGCTCCAGCTCGTCAAGCGATTTGCGCGCCTTGTCCGCCGCAACCTCTTCGAGCTTGTAGGCCTTGATTTTGTCCAGAACGGTTTCGGTCATGCGGTTTCCTGTGTGATGCGGGCCAGAGCGGTGATCTTGTCCTTGGCTTTGCCGCTGTCGATGCTTTCCGCGGCCATGGCGACGCCTTCGCGCAGGTCACCTGCCACGTCGGCAACCACCAGGGCTGCGGCGGCGTTCAAAAGGACCGCATCGCGATAGGCCGACGGTGTGCCATCAAGCAGCGCGCGCAGGGCGACGGCATTTTCTTGCGGCGTCCCGCCAAGGATGTCTTCGAACGGATGCACGGGCAAGCCGGCGTCTTCGGGATGCAGTTCGACCTCGCGCACCGCACCATCTTCTAGCGACGCAACCCAGCTGACGCCGGTAATCGTCAGTTCGTCCGTCCCATCCGAGCCATGCACCAGCCAGGCATGGTCCGAGCCCAGAACGCCCAGGGTTTCGGCCATCGGGCGGATCAGATCGCGGCTGAACGCCCCGGTCAGTTGCCGTTTGACGCCCGCCGGATTTGTCAGTGGTCCCAGAATGTTAAAGATCGTGCGGGTTCCCAGTTCTTGCCGGGTCGGCATGACATGGGCAATCGCCGGATGATGCATGGGCGCCATCATGAAGCCGATCCCGACCTCGCGCAGGGCGTTTTCGACCACGTCCGGTCCGATCATGACGTTGATGCCCATCTGGCCCAACGCATCAGCGGCACCGGATTTCGAACTGAGATTGCGGTTGCCATGCTTGGCCACGGTCACGCCTGCGCCTGCCACCACAAAGGCGGTCGCGGTCGAGATGTTCAGCGTTCCCTTGCCATCGCCACCGGTTCCCACGATGTCGATCGCGCCTTCGGGCGCGCGGACCGCGTTGCATTTTGCGCGCATGACAGCTGCTGCTGCGGCGTATTCGTCCACGGTTTCGCCGCGTGTCCGCATGGCCATCAGCAGGCCGCCGATCTGACTGGGCGTGGCTTCGCCGTCAAACAGGATACCAAAGGCCTGCTCGGCCTCGGCGCGGGTCAGGGGCCGGTCGGCGGCGACACCGATCAGCGGTTTCAGAGCATCGCTCATGCGGGGACTTTCATCTCATTCAGGAAGTTCTTGAGCAAGGCGTGGCCATGCTCGGACGCAATGGATTCGGGGTGAAACTGAACGCCGTGTATCGGCAGTTCCTTGTGCTGAAGCCCCATGATCGTACCGTCTTCGAGTTCGGCGGTAATCTCCAGACAATCGGGCAGGGTGGCGCGATCCACCACCAGCGAATGATACCGCGTGGCCTCGAACGGTGTAGGCAGCCCGGCAAACAGACCTTTACCGGTGTGGTGCATCGTGCCCATTTTGCCGTGCACGATTTCATGGCAGCGGATGACTTTGCCGCCAAAGCTTTGGCCGATGGTCTGATGCCCCAGGCATACGCCCAAAAGCGGTGTCCCGGTTTCGGCGGCGGCCTCGGTCAGGGCCAGGCAAATCCCGGCCTGGTCCGGATCGCAGGGGCCAGGGCTGAGCAGGATGCCCGCTGGGTTCATTGCCATGGCTTCCTGGACGTCCAGCGCATCATTTCGGCGCACGACCATCTCGGCGCCCAACTCGCCCAAATAGTGGACGAGGTTGTAGGTAAACGAGTCATAGTTGTCGATCAGCAGCAGCATTTTGTACTTATCTTCGTTTGGGCATTTCAGGCTGGCGATACAACCCTGAGCCACGGTATGGTGTCGGGGACATACATGCTCAGGCTTGCGTGGCAGCGTCAAGGGTGCATCCCGCCCCAAACGGTCACGCGCAGGAGTGTCGCAGCAGACGGCACACTGGCCAGCAAGGCAGGACGAACGGCAAGAGGCGAGGACAGATGGGCGGCTTTTACGGTGGAATGATCGCGGGTGCGGTTGTTGTGGTGGCGATGGGCGCGGTCCTGTCGCTGAACACGCCGCTGGCCAGGAAACCCGATGTTGCAACCGCGGCCCCGACCAGCGCAGCAGTGGACGCGCCCCGCACCGAAGCAGATCTTGACGGATCGGGACCGGATTCCGATCTGGTTGAAATTGCCCCCGGCGCTTTGCAGCCCGTCGAGGATGAACCCGATACGCTTGATGGTCTGGCCGGGATCGCCCCCGAACCAGATGCCCGCCCCGAGGTGTCGGATGTATCACAGGCCTTGCAGACGCCCGGTACCGCCGACGGGACCGGGGTGTCGGTGGAAACCGACGCACCGGCGGCCCCTCCGGCGCCTGCGCCCGTTCCCGCATCGCCCGAGGACGAGGTGCAGCCGGTCACCGTGGATGCGGCGCCGGCTAAGCCTGCTGAACCTCAGGAAGAGGACATCGCCGCGTTGCAGCCCAACGAAACGCCCCCTGCATCAAACCCGGCGGGCCAAACCGACGAACAAGAGGTGTCGATTCAGGACAGTCCGATTGCGGTTGAAGGCGACGAGGACGTGCTGCCGCGCAAACGCGCCCGTATCGCGGCGCTGCCGCAGATCGGCGGCGAACAGGCCGAGACCTCGACAACTATCGTGGGCAAACGGGTGGTACCGCTGACCGAACGCGACGACACACCCGCAGAACCCGAGGTTGCGGCGCAGCCTGCGGTCGGCAAACCGATCGAGGCTTATGCCGCGGCATTCGATAACCCCGAGGCCAAACCGTTGATGTCGATCATCCTGATCGATGACGCCGACGCGTTCGGGGCCGAGGCGTTGCAGGACTTTCCCTATCCGCTGAGCTTTGCCGTCAACCCGTCCGATCCGGGTGCGGCCGAAAAGATGGCGCGCCACCGTGCGGCGGGGTTCGAAGTTTTGGCATTGGCTGATCTGCCCAAGGCCGCCAGCGCACAAGACGCCGAGGTGTCCTTGTCGGTCTGGCTGGAAACGCTGCCGGAAACCGTGGGTATCCTTGAAGGTGTCGACACCGGTATTCAGGGCAACCGCAAACTGGCCGATCAGGTTGCCGCCATTGCCGCCGGAACCGGGCGCGGACTGATCACGCAGGATAACGGTTTGAACACGGTTCAGAAACTGGCCGCGCGTAACGGAACCCCTTCTGGCGTTGTTTTCCGTGATATCGACGGCGCCCGCCAGGACCCGAAAATCATGCGTCGTTTCCTGGATCAAGCGGCCTTTCGCGCCAGCCAGGAAGGGGCCGTTGTGATGCTGGGGCGGGTGCGTCCCGAAACGATTTCTGCCTTGCTGCTATGGGGATTGGAAGACCGCGGCAGCCGTGTCGCCATGGCGCCGATCTCGGCTGTCATGAAGCACCACGTTCAGTAGTTCCCGGCGTCGCAGGCGGAACGCGGGGCCAACACGGCCCCGCCTGTTTAGCTGTTTCCAGAGCCCGTAAACCGCGCGGCATCTGACGCGGCGCGCCGGATGGCATTCGACTTATGAACGGTCTCCATATACTCCGCCTCGGGGTCGCTGTCATAGACGACGCCACCCCCGGCCTGAATGTACAGCTTTTGGTCCTTTACGATCGCTGTGCGCAACGCGATGCACATATCCATATCGCCACCCGCGCTGAAATAGCCGACGCCGCCGCCGTAAATGCCGCGTTTTTCGGGTTCCAGCTCGTCAATGATCTCCATCGCGCGCACTTTGGGCGCGCCCGAGACGGTACCCGCGGGCATCCCGGCAAAAAACGCATCCAGCGCGTCCTTGTCCTGGGCCAGTTCCCCGACCACATTCGACACGATGTGCATCACATGGCTGTAGCGTTCGATGATGAACTCTTCGGTCGGTCGCACCGTGCCGATCTTGGCCACGCGACCTGTGTCATTGCGGCCCAGGTCCAGCAGCATCAGGTGCTCGGCCAGCTCTTTCTTGTCGGCCAGCAGGTCCACTTCGTTGGCCTTGTCTTCCTCGGGCGTTGCGCCGCGCGGACGTGTGCCTGCGATTGGGCGGATGGTGACTTCGTTGCCGAAGACACGCACCAGGATCTCGGGGCTTGCGCCGACGACCTGAAAACCGCCGAAGTTGAAATAGAACATGAACGGCGAGGGGTTTGTGCGGCGCAACGAACGATACAGCGCAAAGGGCGGCTGTGGAAAGTCCTGTGTCCAACGCTGTGCGGGCACCACCTGAAAGATATCGCCAGCCCGGATGTATTCCTTGGCCTTTTCAACGGCTTCCATATAGCCCGACTTGGTGAAATTCGACACCGGCGGCGCAATTTCATGCGCATCGCCCAAATCGCGGGTTTCAGCAGGCATGGCACGTTCAAGATCGCGCACCGCATCCATGACCCGTTCAGCCGCCTGGGCATAGGCCGCCTTGGCCGACTGACCGTCACTGACCCAGGCAGGAGAGACAACGGTGACTTCGCCCTTGACCCCGTCAAGCACAGCAACGACCGATGGGCGCAGCATCACCGCATCCGGCAGGCCAAGGGGATCGGGGTTTACGTTCGGCAGGTATTCGACCAGGCGCACCATGTCATAGCCGAGATACCCGAACAGACCTGCCGCCGCCTGCGGAAGATCATCGGGCAGGGCGATCCTGCTTTCGTCCAGCAGGGCGCGCAGATTGTCCATCGGATCGCCGGTCTGGGGTTCGAACGCCTCGGCGTCGAACCGGGCGGTCCGGTTCAAAGATGACGTGCTGCCCCTGCATTGCCAGATCAGGTCCGGTTTCATCCCGATGATCGAATAGCGGCCGCGTACCTCGCCGCCGGTGACCGATTCCAGCATGAACGCGTCTTTTTGTGCGCCGGTCAGCTTGAGCATCAGTGAAACCGGCGTATCCAGATCGGCGGCAAGGCGAGTGTAGATCACCTGGTTTTCACCCGCCTCATAGGCGCGGGCGAAACTCTCATACTCGGGGATCAGGGCCATCTTGGGGTCTTTCTCAGAAATTCGCCTGCACGGCGTTCAGCGCGGCCTGATCCAGAACCGGACGGGCGCGGGCCTGGGCATCGCGCACGTAAAGATCAAAGATGTTCTGGGCCAGCGCCTGGCTAAGTTGCGCGGTCAGCGCTTCTTGCATTTGCTGCTGTTCATCGGTATCGGCGGGCGGCAGTTCTTCGTCCAGCCGCACGATGAAGGCGGTGCCTTCACCGGGAATAACACGCAACTCGCCGGTTTCCATCTCGAAGACGCGGGTCATGAAATCGACCGGGGCGTCATCTAGAAATGCGGTGCGGGTCAGGGCGTTTTCCACCCGGAACGGCAGCCCGGTTTCGGTGAAATCGCCGCTTGCGGCCAGTTGGGTCAGAACCGTGTTGGCCTGATCCTGCAGCGCCTTGGCCGTTTGTTCCTGTGTCCAGGCCGCGACGACCGCATCGCGGGCGGTGTCCAGCGGCTCGGGGCGCGGGGGCAAGACGTCGTTCAGGCGCAGCGCAAAGACCGACCCGTCCTCAAGGAAAGCGATTTCGGGAAAATCGCCTTTTTGCACAGCCTGTGCCGCCGTGCGGAACCCGTCATACGCGGCGATGCCGTCAACGGTCTGGGCGGTCCAATCGATTGTACCCAGTTCCATTTCGGTCTCGCCTGCCAGTTCTTCCAGGGTGGCACCACCGGCGAGCATATCATTGAAATCCTCGGCCTGTGCTTCGATCAGGCGGCGTGCGCGTTCGGCGGCAAGCTCTTCGCGCAGTTCGGGCATCGCCTCTTCAAAGGTCACGTTGTTGGCAGCAAATGAGCCGTTGATGCGAAACAAGGCCGGGCCAAGGTCCGAGGGCAGGGGACCGACCACATCATCGATCTCGGCCGCGAAAACTTCGTCTGCGGCAGCACCCAGATCCTGGCGCGTGACGTCGCCCAAGTCGATATCGCTGAGGTCCAGATCACGGTCCTTGACCAATTGTTCGAAATCGGTGCCGCCGACTTCGAGCTGGGCCAGGGCTTCGGTCGCCGCAGATTCGTCGGCAAAGACCAGTCGCTCGACCAGGCGCCGCTCGGGTTGCTGGTACTGGTCGGCGCGATCGTCATACAGGCGCCGCAGCGCGTCGTCGTCGATCTCGACCGAGTCCAGGATCATCTCGGGCGACAGGATGGCATAGGTCAGTTGCTTGGTGCGCGGCAGGGTGAACCGGTCGGTGTTCTCGTCGTAATAGGCTTGAATTTCGGCATCCGTGGGTGCGGGCACCGGCGTTTCCAACGCGTCAGCGGCCAATGTGGCCATGGTAAAGCTGCGCCGGGCCAGAACGTATTGCGCCAGGGTTTGGGTCATGATGTCGGGCATGTTCACGCCGCTCATGATTGCGCCCTGAACGATCGTGCGGGCAGATTCTTTGCGCAGGTCCTCTTCGAATTCGGAATCGGTCATGCCGACCTGTTCCAACTGAAAACGATAGGATTCGCGGTCGAACGTGCCATCGACCCCCTGAAAGGCGGGGATTGCGACGATCTCTTTTTGCAGGTTTTCATCCCCGATCGAGATGCCCAACTGCCCGACTTCGTTATCCAGCGCGGCCAGCGCGATCAGGCGCGACAGGGCCAAACGGTCCAGGCCCAGTTCCATGGCCCGGGACATCTGCAGCGGTTGGTTGGTCTGCGCCTCGACCGCCCTGATCTCGCGCTGCAATTCGCGGGCATAGGCATCGACCGAGATATCCTCGTCGCCGACCTGCGCCACGGTGCGTACCGTGCCGCTGAGATTGACGGCGCCAAATCCGGCAAGCCCCAGCATCAATAGGCCCATGAGAATCCATACAAAGGTCTTGGAAAGGTTTTTCATGCCTGCGGCCATGGTGCCCTCTTGCTTGGTTCGGCAGGTGTCTGCCCTGACGGTTGCGGCCCTGAATACGCTGCGCACCGCCGGGGGGCAAGCTTAGATGGCCAGTGCCTGCAATCGGCTGAACAATTGTTCGATACCGCCCCGATCGAGATTGGCAAAGGCTATGCGAACCTGGCGTTTCCCCGCCGGGTCATCGGCTGGCATGAACATGGTTCCCGGCAGCAAAAGAATGCCCGCCTCGGATACCAGCAATCGGGCCAGCGCGTCCGAATCCATGTCGAACGGATGTTCCAGATACGCAAAGAAGGCGCCCAGCCCCAATAGACGCCAGCCCTGCGATTCCAGCCGTGGCATCCCGTCTTTGATCGCCTTGCGCCGGGCCAGGATCTCGGACCTTTGTTCGGCCACCCAAGGGGTCAGGTTTTGCAGGCCCCACAGCGCCGCGAACTGGCCGATCTGGTTGGGGCAGATCGTGACGGTATCAAGGAACTTTTCCGTTTCGGCCAGAAGGCCCGCATTGGTGACGATGGCACCGACCCGGTGACCCGTCAGGCGGTAGGCTTTGGAAAACGAATACAGATGTATCAGGGTGTCCGGCCAGTCCGGCTGGCGGAACAGGTCATGTGGCGGGCCGTTGCGGCTGTCGAAATCGCGATAGGTTTCGTCGACCACAAGCCAAATTCCGGCCTCGCGGCAAATATCGTAAAACGCGCGCATCAGCGCGGCGGGGTATTCAACGCCGCCGGGATTGTTGGGCGTGACCAGGACAATGGCGCGGGTTTTATCTGTGATCAGGCGTTGCGCCTCTTGCGGGTCAGGCAGCAGCGTGTCACCGGTCGGCAGCGGCACGGCCTGCACCCCGGTCATGTCCAGCCACATCTTGTGATTGAAATACCACGGCGTCGGCAGAATGACCGCGTCCCCTTCGCCGCAGATGGCGGAAATCGCGGCGGAAAACGCCTGATTACAGCCCGAGGTTATGGCAACCTGATCGGCGGTCAGTCCGCTCGCGTATTGGCGTGCCACCTGATCTGCCAACGCGGATCTAAGCGCATCGTTGCCCAGAACGGGGCCATAAAGGTGGGCGCTGTCGTCATGCAGGGCGTATTCAGCCATCGCCTGGCGCAGCGCAACCGGAGGCGGCGCGACGGGCGCGGCCTGGCTGACATTGATCAGCGGTCGGTCCGGTGCGAAGGTGACGCCGTCCAGCCAGGTGCGCGCCTCCATGATCGGGGGCGGAAAAGCGGCAGCGGTGCGGGGCCGGGTCACGGAACGCGCCGATATGTGCGCGGGGCAGTCCGGCGCATGGCGGGTTTCCGATGCGGGATTTGCCGCGGGTCAGTCTGTTCCGCGATAGGGTTCGACATATTGCAACGCCATATCCCACGGGAAGAAGATCCAGGTGTCCTGGCTGACCTCGGTGATGAATGTATCGACCATGGGGCGGCCCTTGGGCTTGGCATAGACAGTTGCGAAATGGGCCTTTGGATACATGTCCCGGACCAGTTCCAGCGTTTTGCCGCTGTCGACCAGGTCGTCGATGATCAGGATGCCTTCGCCATCGCCCATCAAGGCGCTGTCAGGGGCTTTGAGAACCTGCGCTTCGCCTTGTTCCTGGTGGTGATAGGACCGGACGCTGATCGTGTCGACCGTGCGAATGTCCAGTTCGCGGCTGACGATCATGGCCGGGGCCATGCCGCCACGCGTGATCGCCACCACCGCGCGCCATGCGCCGTCATCCGGGCCTTGCCCATCCAGGCGCCAGGCCAAAGCGCGCGAGTCGCGGTGAATCTGGTCCCAGCTGATGTGAAACCCTTTTTCGTGGGGCAGACGGTCCTTTGCGCTCATCGCGTTACCCTTTTTCCACATCCGGTGCGTCGACGGCCTTCATGCCGACGATGTGATAACCCGAGTCGACGTGCAGGTTTTCCCCAGTCACGCCGCTGCTGAGATCGGACAACAGGTACAGCGCCGATTTTCCGACATCATCGATGGTCACGTTCCGACGCATCGGCGAGTTATATTCGTTCCACTTCATGATATAGCGGAAATCACCGATACCGCTGGCCGCAAGGGTCTTGATCGGACCGGCCGAGATCGCGTTGACGCGGATGCCATCCTTGCCCAGATCCTCGGCCAGGTATTTTACCGATGCCTCAAGCGCCGCTTTCGCAACACCCATGACATTGTAATGCGGCATGACCTGCTCGGCACCGTAATAGGTCAGGGTCAGGGCGCTGCCGCCTTCGGTCATCATCTTTTCGGCGCGCTGCATGACGGCCGTGAAGGAATAGACCGAAACATCCATCGTCAGGTTGAAATTCGCGCGCGACGTATCCACGTACCGGCCGCGCAATTCGTTCTTGTCGGAAAAACCGATGGCGTGGACGACAAAGTCCAGCTTGCCCCATTTTTCCTCAAGCGCCGCGAACAGACCGTCGATCGAGGCTTCGTCCGAGACGTTGCAGGGCAGGACGATTTCGCTGCCAAGCTGCGCCGCAAGCGGATCAACACGCTTTTTCAGCGCGTCGCCCTGATAGGAAAAGGCCAGCTCGGCCCCGGCTTCGGACAAGGCGCGGGCGATTCCCCATGCGATTGATTTGTCATTGGCCAGTCCCATGATGAGGCCGCGCTTGCCGGCCATCAACTGATTTGACATGTTCGGTTCTCCGCCTGTCTTCGCGATGTGTTGGGTTGGTTTATGCCATTGATTGCCCTGCATCAAGGCCGTCTGGTCTTGCCCGCAGCGGGTTCTCGCCTTAGGGTCGTTAACAATTCGTTCCAGGGGATGGAAATGAGTGAGCGGAACGGCATATTCGCCGGCGCTGATCCGTTTGAAATAGCGGGGCGGTGGCTGGCAGAGGCCGAGAAGACGGAATCGAACGACCCGAACGCGATTGCCCTGGCAACCGTGGACCCGGAAGGTTTGCCGAATGTTCGAATGGTATTGTTGAAGGAAATCGAAAAAGACGCATTTGTTTTTTATACGAATTACCAAAGTGCCAAAGCGTCCGAATTGGACACTGCCGGCCAGGCGGCGTTTGTAATGCATTGGAAATCGCTGCGGCGACAAATCCGTGTGCGCGGCTCTGTTACACGCGAAGACGGGCCGCAGGCGGATGAATATTATGCGTCGCGGTCCCTCAAAAGCAGGTTGGGCGCCTGGGCGTCGCACCAGTCGCACCCCCTGTCCAGCCGGACCGCCCTGATGGGTGAGGTTGCGAAGGTGACCGCCAAGTACGGATCGAACCCGCCGCGGCCCCCGTTTTGGGGCGGATACCGGCTGTGTCCGGTCGAAATCGAATTCTGGGCAGACGGGGCTTTCCGGCTGCATGATCGGTTCCGCTGGCGCCGTGTTCAACCGGATCAGGAATGGGACGTGCAGAGGTTAAATCCATGACACTCGCGTATCGTGAAATGCAACACGCCGATTTTGCAGGTTTTTTTCGACTTGAATTTGCGCTCCAATACCATACACATCGGACCTCTGATGAGCGCTGAAAATGGTGATAGGAATACCGTGCCAGACGACCTGAGCAACATGTACCGCATACGCGGTCACGTGAAGTGGTTCGATCCTGCCAAAGGGTACGGCTTTGTCGTGTCCGATTCTGGCGGGCCGGATATCCTGTTGCATGTAAATGTGTTGCGCAATTTCGGTCAGAGCTCAGTCGCTGATGGCGCCGGAATCGAGATCATGACGCATCGCACCGATCGCGGCGTGCAGGCGGTCGAAGTTCTGAGCATCGACCCGCCCGAGCGTACCGACTCGATGTTACTGGCAGACTTTGCGGAACTGGACCCCGGTGTTATCTCGCAGGCGCCGCTTCAGGCGGCTCGGGTCAAGTGGTTCGACAAGGGCAAGGGGTTCGGGTTTGCGAATGTCTTTGGTCGGGACGAAGATGTGTTTCTGCACATTGAGGTTCTGCGCCGGTCCGGTCTGGCCGATCTGCAACCGGGCGAGGCGCTGGCTATGCGCGTCATCGACGGCAAACGCGGACGGATGGCGGCACAGGTGCTGGCCTGGGAAGCGGCCCTGGCAGACTGAACACCTCTGATGAAGCAACTTGCACTCCTTTTCCTGGCATATGTGATCTGGCCGGGAATCGGTCTTGCAGCCTGCAGCGATGATCGCGTCGATATCAGGAATGATCGGGCGCAAATCCGGTTCGATATCGAATTGGCAATTACGCCACAGGAACGGGCACTTGGCCTGATGTTCCGTGAAACGCTGCCCGGACGGTCGGGAATGCTATTTGTATTCGATCCGCCGCAGCCGGTGGCGTTCTGGATGAAGAACACGCTTATCCCGCTGGACATTATCTTCCTCGACCGCGCGGGTACGGTGACCCATGTCCATCAGGGGGCGATACCGGGGGATCTGACGCCGATCGAGGGCGGCGATTCGGTTTATGCGGTGCTTGAGATCAACGCCGGGCTGGCCGCCCGCTATTTCATCGCGCCGGGAACCGTCATGCGGCACGAAGTTTTTTCGGGTGGGCCCGCTGTTTGGCCCTGTTAGGGCTTTTCAAACCCAGACGGCCCCGTTAGGAAGGCGCACGGTCCGGGGCGTGGCGCAGTCTGGTAGCGCACCTGTTTTGGGTACAGGGGGTCGTGAGTTCGAATCTCGCCGCCCCGACCACTTTCTTCTCAGCCTTAATTCTTGGGGTTTCCCGCTGAGATCGGGGTCCCCCCGAAATAGCGGTACAGGCGCGTGATCTGTTGATCCAGAATGTCGCTTTCGACCGGCACTTTGACCGACGTTCCGTTTTTTTGGGGAATCAGAAAGAACATATCTGCATCGACCCGGTACCCGTCGGAATTGCGAGTCGACGAAAGCCGGCGGATGCTGGTCGGCAGGTTCTGCGGAAACCCGTCATAATTGAGGATCAGGAACGCGGTGGTCTTTGGTGGCAGCAGTTCGCGACATTCGAACTCGTCCTGCCCAAGTTTGGTGAAATTTTCATCAGGCCCGTCGCAACTGACCTTGAAGGTATCGAACAGGTTCTGAGGATAGTCGGGAAACTGTGCGCTGCGCGACGCCGCGGGCTGTTCCTGCGCGGTGCAAGCTGACAGCAAGAGGGCGGCGCAGAACAATCGAAGTGGCGGCAAGTTCACAACGGACCCCAAAGTTTTTTCAATCCCCTCTGAATGTCAGCCGGCCTGTGGATGACGGCAATGATTCTCTGGCACCGGGTTACAGGGAACTGGTTGATTAGTTGCTGATAACTATGCCGACAAAAACGTGAAATGGCTTTGCCGACGCGGGGCATAGGCGAAGATTTGCCAGTGGTCGGCCTGTGGAGGAATCGAAAACCTCCGTACGGCGATCACTTTGGGCCACCCGGTCAACAGAAAAGATTCTGAAAATGATCGAAAATGGCGTTGACCAACTATGGCAAGATACGCCAGATTGTATGGGCCGAGTGAATTGCCACTAAATCTGGTAGGAAAAGCCAGGGGTGGCAACGGGCGAGGGTCGGAAAGCACAATTCAGTAACGTGCAGCCGTTTGATCGGCTTGGCGCTGTATATGGCAGCGGCCAGAGACTTGCGCCCAATACTCAAGCATGGCGGGCGGTACCCCGCGGGTAAAATTTGGTGCCGGGAACGAAAATTGGGCTGATTGAATCGAAGGCGGCGGACATGAAGATTGACAGAAAATTCACCAAACCAGGGCAAGATGCGTATGCAGAGCTCGACTTTGTGTCTGCGACTTCGGAAATCCGCAATCCTGATGGAACCATCGTTTTCCGCCTGGATGATATCGAAGTCCCCGCCAGCTGGAGCCAGGTTGCCAGCGATGTGATCGCGCAGAAATATTTTCGCAAGGCCGGGGTTCCGACCAACCTGAAGAAGGTCAAGGAGAAGGACGTACCCGAGTTCCTGTGGCGTTCGGTCCCCGCAGAAGGTGCTGAATTCGAAGGGGAAACTTCGTCCAAGCAGGTGTTCGATCGTCTGGCAGGTGCCTGGGCCTATTGGGGCTGGAAGGGTGGCTATTTCTCGACCGAAGAAGACGCGCGCGCCTATTTTGACGAGATGCGTTATATGCTGGCGACCCAGCGCGCCGCGCCGAACAGCCCGCAGTGGTTCAACACCGGTCTGCACTGGGCTTATGGGATCGACGGCCCAGCACAGGGACATCACTATGTCGACTATAAAACCGGCAAACTGACCAAGTCGAAATCCGCATACGAACATCCGCAGCCGCATGCGTGCTTCATCCAGTCCGTTGATGATGATCTGGTAAACGAAGGCGGCATCATGGATCTGTGGGTGCGCGAGGCGCGCCTGTTCAAATACGGGAGCGGAACGGGAACCAACTTCAGCCATCTGCGTGCAGAAGGCGAGGCACTGTCCGGTGGCGGCAAGTCTTCGGGCCTGATGGGCTTTCTCAAGATCGGCGACCGCGCCGCTGGCGCGATCAAATCAGGCGGGACAACCCGTCGAGCAGCAAAGATGGTAATCGTCGATGCAGATCACCCCGATATCGAGCAATTCATCGAATGGAAGGTGATCGAAGAGCAGAAGGTGGCCTCGATCGTTGCCGGATCGAAGATGCACGAGAAGATGCTGAACGGCATTTTCGAGGCCATCCGCAGCTGGGACGGCGCGCAAGACGATGCGTATGATCCCAATAAGAATGATAGCCTGAAAAAAGCGGTGCGTGAGGCCAAAAAGGTCGCGATCCCCGAGACTTACATCAAGCGCGTGCTGGACTATGCGCGGCAGGGTCACGACAGCATCGAATTCCCGACCTACGATACGGACTGGGATTCGGAAGCCTACAGCTCGGTTTCGGGTCAGAACTCGAACAACTCGATCCGTGTGACCAACGCATTCCTGACCGCCGTTGAGAAAGACGCCGATTGGGAACTGATCAATCGCACCGATGGCAAGGTCGCCAAGACCGTCAAGGCGCGTGACCTTTGGGAAAAGGTCGGCCACGCCGCATGGGCCTGCGCCGATCCGGGTATCCAGTTCCACGATACCGTCAACGAATGGCACACATGTCCCGAAGATGGCGAAATCCGCGGCTCGAACCCGTGCTCGGAATACATGTTCCTCGATGATACGGCCTGTAACCTGGCGTCGATGAACCTGCTAACTTTCCTCAAGGATGGTGAGTTTCAGGCCGCCGATTATATGCACGCCTCGCGTCTGTGGACCCTTACGCTGGAAATCTCGGTGACCATGGCGCAGTTCCCGTCGAAGGAAATCGCGCAACTGTCATATGACTTCCGTACGCTGGGTCTGGGCTATGCCAATATCGGCGGGTTGCTGATGAACATGGGCTACAGCTACGACTCGGATGAGGGTCGGGCGATCTGCGGCGCGCTGACTGCGATCATGACCGGTGTGGCCTATGCGACCTCGGCCGAGATCGCCGGTGAGTTGGGTGCTTTCAAAGGCTATGAGCGCAACGCCGACCACATGCTGCGCGTCATCCGCAACCACCGCCGCGCTGCGCAGGGTGTAACCGAGGGCTACGAAAAGCTGGCCGTAAAGCCGGTGCCTCTGGACCACGGCAACTGCCCGGACAAACGTCTGGTCGATCTGGCCATGTCGGCCTGGGACGAAGCGTTGAACCTTGGTGAGAAAAACGGCTATCGCAACGCGCAAGCAACCGTGATCGCGCCCACGGGCACCATCGGACTGGTTATGGATTGTGACACCACCGGGATCGAACCGGACTTTGCCTTGGTCAAGTTCAAGAAGCTTGCCGGTGGCGGTTATTTCAAGATCATCAACCGCTCGGTTCCGTCGGCGCTGGAAAAGCTGGGCTATTCCTCGGCGCAGATCGAAGAGATCGTGGGATATGCGGTTGGTCACGGAACCATCGGCAACGCGCCGGGGATCAACCACACCTCGCTGACTGGCCATGGCTTTGGCCCCAATGAGCTGGCGAAAGTGGACGCTGCGCTGGAAAGCGCCTTCGACATCCGGTTCGTCTTCAACCAGTGGACACTGGGCGAGGATTTCTGCACCGGCGTTCTGGGCATCCCGGCGACCAAGCTGAACGACCCGACCTTCGACCTGCTGCGCCATCTGGGCTTTACCAAAGCCGATATTGACGCCGCGAACGACCACGTCTGCGGAACCATGACGCTGGAAGGTGCGCCGCATCTGAAGGAAGAGCACTACGCGATCTTCGACTGCGCCAACCCGTGTGGCAAGAAAGGCAAGCGTTTCCTTGGGGTTGATAGCCACATCACCATGATGGCCGCTGCCCAAAGCTTCATCTCGGGCGCGATCTCGAAGACGATCAACATGCCCAATGACGCGACCATTGTGGATTGCCAGAAGGCTTATGAACTGTCGTGGTCGCTGGGTGTGAAGGCCAATGCGCTCTATCGTGATGGCTCGAAATTGTCGCAACCTTTGGCCGCAGCGCTGGTTGAGGATGACGACGAAGCAGCCGAAGTGCTGGAAAGCGGATCGACGCAGGAAAAAGCTGTCGTTCTGGCCGAGAAGGTGATCGAAAAGGTTGTGGTCAAGGAAATGATCCGCAGCCATCGCGAGAAACTGCCCCATCGCCGCAAGGGCTATACCCAGAAGGCGATCGTTGGTGGCCACAAGGTCTATCTGCGGACGGGTGAGTTCGAAGACGGCCAGTTGGGCGAGATCTTCATCGACATGCACAAGGAAGGCGCTGGCTTCCGGGCGATGATGAACAACTTTGCCATCGCGGTCTCTGTCGGCCTGCAATACGGCGTGCCGCTGGAAGAGTTTGTGGATGCCTTTACCTTCACCAAGTTCGAACCGGCTGGGATGGTGCAGGGCAACGACTCGATCAAGAACGCGACGTCGATCCTGGATTACATCTTCCGCGAACTGGCCGTGTCCTATCTGGACCGAACTGATCTGGCCCATGTCAAACCCGAAGGCGCGACCTTTGACGATCTGGGTCGCGGTGAAGAGGATGGGCTGTCAAACGTGTCTGAGATCAGCGACAGCGCGGCCTCCAAGTCTTTGGAAGTGCTGAAACAAATCAGCTCGACCGGGTATCTGCGCAAGCGTTTGCCCCAGGACCTGATGGTGTTCAATGGCGGTCAGTCCGACGTGACCGGCATGGCCGAATCCGCAGCCACTTTCGAAGCGCCAACCGAAACGGCGGTTGCCACCGGAATGGACGCCCGCACCAAGGCAAAGATGCAAGGATATGAGGGCGATCCCTGCGGCGAATGCGGAAACTACACGCTGGTGCGCAACGGCACCTGCATGAAGTGCAACACCTGCGGGGCGACAAGCGGGTGTAGCTGACCCAAACGCCCCGGCACCCCGGGGCGCAGGGGTCGGATAGCTGCCACAGGTACCGACCCCGACGAATACGGATCAAGGCGCTGAGACTTACCATCGATGCCTTGTTCCACGCGGTCGACATGCCCGTGTCGACCGGCAACAGGGTGGGGCGGAATATTTGCTCCCTCCCACTCTCTCAGGGAACGGGTGCGCTCGTTCCATGCGCAGTCCAGGCCGCAGGCAAAAAAACACCGGGCGGTCAACGAAATGAGCCTGGAAGGCGAAACTGACAGGGGGCTTCGGCCCCCTTTCTTTTTGTCTCGTGCAGAATCTGCCAGTTCAGCGGTCGATTGCCGGATTTGCGGTGAGGCGTCGGGGGAGTTCTGCCGAAACCCAATAGGGGCGTTTGGCTCAGCAATAGCTTGCAGGGATTGGTGGCGATAACGGGCGGGGTTTGGCGCGAATCGACCGTTTCGGGGCGGGTGTCGTGACAGGCGGGGGCAGGGTGGTGTCTGTGGTGCGTGTCCTGACGGACTACCACGAACCAACCCCTGTAAGGAGAAACGACAATGAAACTGCGTAACCTGGCCGTGCTGGCCTCAGTCACAATTGCCGCCCCTGCAATCGCCTTTGCCGACACAAGCGTCGATGCAAATGGTGATGGTGTCCTGACCATCGAAGAGGTTCAGGCCGTGATCCCGGAATTGGATGCCGATGGTTTCTCGGTTCTGGATGTGAACGGTGACGGCGCCTTGGACGAGGCCGAAATTGCCGCCGCGCAAGAGGCAGGCGTGCTGCCGCCCAGCAACGGGTAACCGATGACGGCAGGCGGCCCGGCCTGGTTCGGGTCGCCTGATTTCAGTATGTTACGCCGACAAGTGAATGTTGAACTTCTGGCGTAACGCCGCGTCCAGCGCCGGTTCAAACCGGGCTTTCGGTGGCGAAGACAGGATCATCTCTTTCCGCGCGGTTGCTTTTTCGATCAGATCCGGCTTGTCCAACTCTGCCCATTCCTTGGGCGAGGTGCGGTCGCCGAGTGTCGGATAGACGTAATCGGCCTGCATCCGCGCCAGAGTGGCCTCTGTCCCCAGGTAATGACCCGGCCCATCCAGGCAGACATCTGCCATCTGGTCCAACGCAAGGGTTTCATCGGTGACTTCGATCCCCCGCACGCAACGCAATGCCTGGCCGATCAGGTCATCGCCCAGAATTAGGGACTCAAAGCAAAACCCCAGCAGGGACGCATGCATACCCGCCGCTTCGTAGACCATATTCAACCCCGACAACCCGGCCATCACATTGGAACACATCTGTTCCCATCCAGCCTGCATGTCGGGCAGTTTTGAATCGGATGCACCTGCGGCGGCACCGCCGGGCAGGTCATAGAATTTGTGCATCTGCGCGCATCCCGCACTCAGCAGGGCCTGCTCGCCTGACCCCACCGACATGGCGCCAGTGCGCAAGTCCAGGCCGAAGGGCCAAGTGCCAAAAACGGCCGGAGCACCAGGGCTTACGGCGTTTACATAAACCAATCCGGCCAGACATTCTGCCGTGGCCTGGGTGATTGCACCGGCAATGGTCGAGGGCGCCGTCGCCCCGGCCATGCCGGCCGACAGCAACAGGACCGGCATGCCTGCCTTGATGCATTCTTCCATCACCTGGCAGCTTTCGGTGGCAAACTTCATCGGCGGCACGACAAAGCAGTTCGAGTTCGAAACGAAGGGGCGCGCGCGCCACGCGTCCTCGCCCCCGGCAATCATGTGCAACATTTCCATCGCTGGTGCGACATAGCAGGGGTCGGTGAAAGATGTTCCGATATGTTTGAACGTGCCGGAACAGCACGCATAGATCGTGTTCAGGTCCATTTCACGGTTGTCGGTGATATCGCGGCAGACCATAGGGCGTTGAACGAAATGGATATTGTCCAACTGGTCGCAGATCCGCGCGGCGTCATGCAGATCCTGCACGGTCGAGTCGCGATAGTTCCGTCCCTGGGCGTCAACCATGCTGACCGCGGCGCCTGCGGTTCCGTAATGAACCCGCGCGCCGCTCAGTTCCAGGTCGGTTTTGCCGTCGCGGCTGTACAGGGTGACCGATCTGTTGGCGCGTGCGATGGTGTCTTCGACCAGCGCGCGCGGAAACCGAATCCGGCCATCTTCGCCCAGCGTACAGCCCGCCGAGACAAGGTATTCGATCCCGCTTTCCGGGGCGTCGGCCAGTCCGATTGTCTCGAGCGCCGTCAGTGCCGCCTCGTGGATGCGCTCCATATCCGTTTGGCTGAGCGGTTTGAGCGTTCCGCCTTCGAGCCCGGGGCGAACCGGGCGCAGGTGGTCCGGCAGGGCCGTGGCCCGGGCCGCGCGACGCGCCGCACGACCGCCGCTACGAGATGTGGCGCGTGATTGATCATTCATGTTGTAATCCAGTGCGTTGAAAAGGGTTGTTCAGGTTGAATTCAACCCTGTGGCCTGCCCCGTGCGGCACGACCGCGATCCGCACCGATGGTGCGGCTGATCAGGCAGATTTTCCAATTGTCGCTCTGCATATGAACCCCTGGCAACTGTCCCGAGCCTGCCTGTGACATGCGACCGAATCTGTCCTGTTTACGACATGGTCCGCGGCGCGATTTGGCCAATTCTTGTGCGGTGTGAGCCAAAAAACAAATTTTCCCGCTCTGATAGTATTCTGTTAACATACCATCACTTACTGTCGATTGGAGCATCGCCCGAATTGAAACCGGGGCCGGGTGGCCCCATCATTTGAACCAGTTGGTTTCCAGGTCCGCCGGGCCGCATTTTCCCGGTGAAACACTTTAGGAGGCGCGGATGAAATTGCATTGGGTCCTTCTGACTGCCTTGCTTTCGGCAAGCTCAACCTCGGTCGCAGCCGAGGATTGGACAGGGGCTTATGCAGGGTTCAGCTTTGGCTATACCGACGCGGACGGGCCGGCCGGCGCAGGTGGCCATGACACCGGCTTTGCGCCCCATATCGGGTATGACTATGATTTCGGCGACTTCGTTCTGGGCGGTGAGTTTGAATATGACCGGCTGAACCTCGATCTCGGCGCGGGTGAGGGCAGCCTGGATTCGGTGTCGCGGCTGAAACTCAGGGGCGGATATGATTTCGGTCCAGCTTTGGGCTATGTGGTCGTGGGGGCCGCGCGGGCGGATACTTCGGGCGACAGTGACACCGCCGCAGTCTATGGAATTGGCGTGGCGTATCCCATCGGCGACAAGTTCGTGATCAGCGGCGAGGCCTTGCGTCAGAATTTCGACAATGTGACCCGGTCGAACGGTGATCTGGATACCAACACGTTCAACCTGCGCACGACATTTCGGTTCTGACCCCGAACCCGCGGGTGCAGCGGGTTATTCGGCGGCGTTCCGTCCGGCCAACGTCGTTGCAAAGTCGCAGATCGTCCGCAGCGCGGTTTCGAACCGGGCATCGTCGATGGTCATGGCCACCCGAATATGACCGGCCGCAGCGGCACCGAAACTTTCGCCCGGCATGACGGCAATTGCATGCGCGTCAAGCAGGGCGTGCGCAAAACCTGTACCGCTGAGGCCGGTGGGTCGTATATCCAGCATCAGGTACATCGCACCCTGCGCGGGCAGCAGACCGACGGTATTCTGCCCGCCCAACACCAGCATGGCCAAGGCACGTCGCCGACGGAACGGTGCGGCGACCTGTGCTTCCAGCGCTTCCCCGGCCGCCAGGGCAAAGCAGGCAGCGTCCTGAATATAACCGGGCACG
This sequence comes from Alphaproteobacteria bacterium, assembly GCA_030427405.1. Taxonomy (GTDB): domain Bacteria; phylum Pseudomonadota; class Alphaproteobacteria; order Rhodobacterales; family Rhodobacteraceae; genus Ruegeria. The sequence continues at coordinate 325,832 of JAUHXK010000003.1, forward strand.
CCATATGTGGTGTGGGTTGCAAGGTTGATCAGATGCCCGATCGCCTCTGGCGGGCCGACGATCCAACCACATCGCGACCCGGTCATGGCGTGGGATTTCGACATCGACCCGACCACAAGTGTCCGGTCGGCCATACCCGGCAACGCGCGCGGCGACAGGTGGTGCCCTTCCCAGACCTGGGTGTCGTATACCTCATCCGAAATCAGCCACATGTCCCGCCGCTGGCACAGATCGGCAATGCCGGTCAGCGTTTCCGCGCCATAAACCGCGCCGGTCGGATTGTTGGGCGTGTTGATCAGCAACGAGACCGCACCCTCGGCGCAGGCTTCGATCAACTCGGCCCGCGGGTGGAATGCGTCCTGGGGCAGGGTTCGGACAGGCCGCGCGATGGCCCCGGCGCCTCGGATCGTACCGGGGTAAGTGGCGTAATAGGGGTCGAGGTACAGACCGACATCACCGGGATCGCAGACCGCCAGATGCGCCGCGAACAGCGCCGCCTGACCTCCGGGGGTGATCAGCACGTTGTCGCGGGTCGTCGGAACCCCGGTGCGCGTCTGGACCCGCGCGGCCACAGTATCGCGCAGCAGGTCGGTGCCCGGAACCATGGCATATCCGGTGTGGCCGCCACGGGCTGACCTGTCCATCTCGGCCAGGATAGAGGGATCGGTGAGAATGTCATGTTCCCCGATCGTCAGTTCAGTCACCGCATGCCCTTCGGCGATCATGCGACGGGCGCGATAAAAGACCTCCCATCCGTCAGAGCCGTTACCGGTCAGCTGCGTGATGTGTTGTGACAACCTCATGGCCGGTATCTCCTGACGTTTGGCAGTCAGAATGGGGCAGAGCGCAAAGGGATTGTCAATCAGCCGCGTGGCGGCAACGCGGCCTGCGCCTTTTTGGTCAGGGATGCGCGGATGATATCGTAGGATGCAAACAGCCTGTGGCGCATTTCGTCGGGGTCGGTGGTCCAGGGCAAGTGGACCCAGCTGCGATGGAAATAGCGCGCCTTGGTGCCAATGCCCGCATCGATCAGCATCTGGGCGGTTTCGATATCGGGCGTCTTGACCGAAACACCGTCACCTAGCGTGCCGATGCTGGCAAACATCTTGCCGCCAACTTTCCACGCGTCATGCCCGCCGCCCCAGGGGTCCGAAACCTCGGCTCCGGGCAGTTGTCGGCACATGGCGTTGACCTGTTCCCTGTCCATGACGGCAGGGTGGCGTGTTTGGGGTTTCAACACAAGCCTTGGCTCGGGCGGGTTATCGTGCTAACGAACGGGCATGAACCGGATGACCTGCATCATTATTTGCTGCATTACCTGCTGAACCTTCAAGCGGGCCGGTTTCTTTCGTTTTCATCCCTGAGACAAGTTGCTAAGCCCGCGCCAACGCGCAAGCGCATGCTGTTTCTTAGGAGCCCGACCGATGACGACGATCAAGCTGCACAATACCCGGACGCGGACGAAAGAAGACTTCGTTCCGATCGATCCCGACAACGTGCGGATGTATGTCTGTGGGCCGACGGTCTATGACCGCGCGCATCTGGGAAATGCGCGCCCGGTGGTGGTCTTTGATGTGCTGTTTCGGCTTTTGCGTCACGTATACGGGGCGGACCACGTCACCTATGTGCGAAATTTCACCGATGTCGACGACAAGATAAACGCAACCGCCCTGGCGCGCCAAAAGGCCGGGGCCTCGGGCACGCTGGAACGGCTGGTTCAGGACCGGTCAGATGAAACCATCGCCTGGTACCTGCACGACATGGGCGCGTTGGGCGCGTTGGAACCCACAAAGATGCCACGCGCGACCGCTTATATCGGGCAAATGATCGCCATGATCGAAGACCTGATTGCCAAGGGCCATGCCTATGCGGCCGAGGGGCATGTTCTGTTTGCCGTCGACAGCTGGAAAGACCGCTATGGTGCGTTGTCCGGACGCTCGGTCGACGACATGATCGCAGGCGCACGGGTCGAAGTCGCCCCGTACAAGAAAAACCCGATGGATTTCGTGTTGTGGAAGCCTTCGACGGACGCGCTGCCGGGGTGGGATTCGCCATGGGGCCGGGGGCGGCCGGGCTGGCATATCGAATGTTCTGCCATGAGCTACGAGTTGTTGGGAGCAAGTTTTGACATTCATGGCGGCGGCAATGATCTGATGTTCCCGCATCACGAAAACGAAATCGCCCAAAGCTGCTGCGCCCACCCCGAGGGCGAGTTTGCCCGTGTCTGGATGCACAACGAAATGCTGCAGGTCGAAGGCAAGAAGATGTCCAAATCGCTGGGCAATTTCTTTACCGTACATGACTTGTTGGAACAGGGTGTGCCGGGCGAGGTGATCCGCTTTGTCTTCCTGCAAACCCATTACCGCAAGCCGATGGACTGGACCGAGAAAAAGGCCCGCGAGGCCGAGGGCACGTTGCGCAAATGGCGGGCCCTGACGACGGGCATCGAGCCCGCCGCCAGCGCGGCGCCCGCAGTAATCGCGGCGCTGTCGGATGACCTGAACACAGCGGGCGCGGTGGCAGAACTGCACCGTTTGGCCGCGGCCGGAGACGCCGCCGGGTTGCTTGCAAGCGCACGGGTGCTTGGGCTGTTGACAGATGCTTTGTCTGGCTGGACAGGCGTTGGCGACGTCGATCTGCAGCACCATGCGGAACAATTGTCGCTTGCTCGGGAGGAGGCCATGGAAAGCAAAGACTTTGCCGAAGTGGACAGGTTGAAATCGGTTTATGTCGCGGCCGGGCTTGAGGTCCGCATGAGCAAGAACGGGGTCGAACTGGTGCCGGGCGCCGGTTTCGATCCATCCAAGCTGGAGGGCGTGTAATGTCGCGGCGACGCGCGGCACATAACGCCCTTTCACGACAGTAAGCCGAAGGCCAGCGGGAGCAAGCAATGACCAGGGAACGCCTTTACCTTTACGACACCACGTTGCGGGACGGTCAGCAGACGCAGGGCGTGCAGTTTTCGACCGCGGAAAAGGTGCAGATCGCGCAGGCGCTGGACCAGCTTGGCGTTGACTATATCGAAGGCGGGTGGCCCGGTGCCAACCCCACCGACAGCGCGTTTTTCCAGGCGGCACCCGAAACCTCGGCCCGGCTGGCGGCGTTTGGCATGACCAAGCGTTCCGGCCGGTCCGCGGAAAATGACGATGTCCTGGCCGCGGTGATGAATGCCGGAACCCGCGCGGTATGCCTGGTTGGAAAGTCGCATGATTTCCACGTCAGCGATGCCTTGGGCATTTCGCTGGACGAGAATATCGAAAACGTCCGTGCATCTGTCGCGCATCTGGTGGCGCAGGGGCGCGAGGCGCTGTTTGATGCCGAGCATTTTTTTGACGGCTACCGGGACAACCCCGATTACGCCGTCCGGGTCTGCCGCGCGGCGCTGGATGCGGGCGCGCGGTGGGTGGTCTTGTGTGACACGAATGGTGGCGCATTGCCCGCCGAAGTGTCCCGCACCGTCTCCGAGGTCATCGCCGCCGGGCTGCCGGGGGATCGGCTGGGCATTCACACCCATAACGATACCGAAAACGCCGTTGCCTGTTCGCTTGCGGCGGTCGATGCCGGCGCGCGCCAGATTCAGGGCACCCTGAACGGCCTGGGCGAGCGGTGTGGCAATGCCAACCTGACCGCGCTGATCCCGACCTTGCTGCTGAAAGAACCCTATGCCTCGCGCTTCGAGATTGGCGTCACGCGGGATGCTCTTGCGGGTCTGACGCGCATCAGCCGAATGCTGGACGACATCCTGAACCGGGTGCCGAGCAAGCAGTCGGCATATGTCGGTGCCTCGGCCTTTGCGCATAAGGCCGGGTTGCACGCCAGTGCGATCCTGAAAAACCCCGCCACCTATGAACATGTCGATCCGGCGACCGTCGGAAATGCCCGGATCATTCCGATGTCCAACCAGGCGGGGCAGTCTAATCTGCGCAAGCGCCTGGCCGAGGCCGGGCTGACAGTCGAGGCGGGTGATCCCGCGCTGGGGCGCATCCTTGACCGGATCAAACAGCGCGAATCCGAAGGGTATTCCTATGACACTGCCCAGGCCAGCTTCGAACTGCTGGCGCGGGATGAGCTGGGGCAATTGCCGTCCTTCTTCGAGGTCAAGAGATACAAGGTCACCGTCGAGCGCCGCAAGAACAAGTACAACCGGATGGTCAGCCTGTCCGAGGCCGTGGTCGTCGTGAAGGTGGACGGCGAAAAGAAACTGTCGGTCAGTGAATCCCTGGACGAAAGCGGCAGCGACCGCGGTCCCGTCAACGCGCTGGCACGGGCCTTGTCCAAGGATTTGGGGCAATATTCGCAGGTGCTTGACGATATGCACCTTGTGGACTTCAAGGTCCGCATAACCCAGGGCGGCACCGAGGCCGTCACGCGTGTCATCATCGACAGCGAGGACGGGCAGGGCCGCCGGTGGTCCACCGTTGGGGTCAGCGCGAACATAGTGGATGCGTCCTTTGACGCCCTGCTGGATGCGATTCAATGGAAACTGGTGCGCGATTGCGGCCCCCGAACTGCGGCGGCAGGCTGATCGTGGAGTTCGATGAAGACATCAAGGCCTGCGCGGCATTGGTGCATCGCGCAGACCCGGACCGGTTCATGGCGGCGATGGCCGCACCGGTGGCGGCGCGGGCGGTTCTGTTTCCGCTTTATGCCCTGAATGTCGAGGTTGCGCGTGCCCCTTGGGTGACGCAAGAACCCATGATCGCGGAAATGCGCCTGCAGTGGTGGCGCGATGCCCTGCAAGAAATCGCAGAAGGGCCAACCGTGCGGCGGCACGAGGTTGTTTCGCCCCTGGCGCGGGTCCTGTCACCGCATCTGGCATCGCTGCTGGATGAATACGTCGCCGTCAGGCGTTGGGACATCTACCGGGACCCATTCGAGGATCAGGAGCATTTCGACACCTACCTGACCCAGAGCGCGGGCAGTTTGATGGTTGTCTCGGCTCAGGCGTTGGGGCCTGCGGATCAGGATGTGTTGCAGGATTTCGGATACGCCACGGGGGTGGCCAACTGGTTCCGCGCCATCCCGGACCTTGAGGCGCGCGGGCGCATCCCGTTGCTGGACGGCACGCCGGACGGTGTCAGGGACCTGGCACACAGCGCCTTGGACAGGCTGCAACGGGCGCGGGCCAACCGTGGGGCGGTGTCGCTGGCGGCACGTCCGGCGCTGTTTGCAGGATGGCAGACCGAACGGATATTGCGGCGCGTGGCCGCGGCCCCGCACATTGTTGCAAACAAGGGCCTGTCCGAGGGAGAGATCAGGCGGCGGATTTCCCTGATGTGGACGGTCGCTTCGGGGCGCTGGTAAAGCCGAGCGGGATCAGACTGTTTCGCGGTCGTCTGCGGGCCGCAGGATCAGCCACAACAGGGCCCCTCCGGCCAGGGTCAGCAGCGGGATCATGGCCAGGTTGACCGCGGTCCAGCCTTCAACGGCGGATCCGCCCGAGCAGTTCATCAACCCGCCCGAGGCCAGCGAGGCCAGCGTCACGCCGCCAAAGACCAGAAGGTCGTTCAAGCCCTGCATCCGTCCCCGCTCGCTGACCTCATGCGAAGCCGCCAACATGCTGGTGGCGCCAATGAACCCAAAGTTCCAGCCGATCCCCAGCAGAACAAGCGCGACAAAGAAATTCCCAAGCTCGACCCCTTGCAGGGCGACGACACCCGCGGCCCCCAGAATGGCAAGCCCAAGGGCCACGATCTTCTCGACACCGAAACGCGCGATCAGCTGGCCGGTGAAAAAACTTGGGACATACATTGCCAGAACATGGCTGGTCACCACATCCGCCGCGTCATTGGCGGAAAAGCCGCAGCCCACGACGGCCAAAGGTGTCGAGGTCATGACCAGGTTCATCAGCGCATAGGACACCATGGCGCAGATGATGGCCACCGCGATGCGCGGGGTGCGCAGCATTTCCAGCCGGCTACGGCCGCGCGGGGCATCGGCATCGGGTTTTGGCGGTGTCGGGATATCCAGAAAGAAGAACAGCGCCGATCCGATAATGTTCACGGCAATCACCGCCAGATAGGTCCCCAGAAAAGGTATGACATAGGCCTGGGCGGTCAGTTTGACGATCTGCGGGCCGATGATTGCTGCCGCCAGCCCGCCGGCCATCACATATGAAATCGCCTTGGGCCGGAAATCATCCGAGGCGGTATCAGTAGCGGCAAAGCGGTAGAAACCGTGCGCGCTCATGTAGATGCCGGTCAACAGGCTGCCCAGCAGAAAGACGGGGAAAGACCCCAGGTACAGCCCATAGGCCCCGATCACCCCGCCACAGGCCCCTGCAGTCGCACCGACCAGAAACCCCGCGCGTCGGCCCCAACGCTGCATGATCGCCGAGATCGGCGTTGCCGCAAGCATCGACCCGAGAACGATCAGCGAGATCGGCAGCGTCGCCAGGCAGGGGTTGGACGCCAGCGATTGTCCGGCCAGCCCGCCCACGATGAAGATCATCGGCATCTGCGCGCCCAGGATCGCCTGCGCGGCCACAAGCACGGCAACGTTACGTTTGGCCTGGCGGTTGTCAGAAGGGGGGGTGATCGCATCCATGCCGCCATGCGTATCGGCGAAAGCCATCCTGCACAAGCGGGTTGCATGTGCGGCAAAGGCGCCTAACCTGCGCGGGGCCACCACCACGGAGAATCCATGCCTGTCGGACGCATTATCGAAACTCCGGACTGTGTGGCCGAAGGGGCCGCGTGGCTGGCCGGAACCTGTCCGCGCATGGCCTATGCGATGGGCCAGACCGGACCCTTGCCACTGCGGCGTCAGCCCGACGGGTTTGCCCAATTGCTCAGCGCGATTGTCAGCCAGCAGGTCAGTGTCGCTTCGGCCAATGCGATCTGGAAAAAGATGCAGGCCGCAAGGCTGACCGGGCCGCGCAAGATTTTGTGGGCAACCGATGATGACCTGCGGGCCGTGGGGTTGAGCCGCCAGAAAATCCGCTATGCCCGCGCGCTGGCCGAAGCGCGCATAGATTACAAAGCCTTGCGCGACCTACCTGATGCGGGTGTCGTCGAGGTTTTGACGCAGGTGCCGGGGATCGGCGTCTGGACGGCGGAAATCTACGCGATGTTTTCCCTGGGGCGCGCCGATGTCATCGCGCCGGGCGACCTAGCCCTGCAAGAGGCTGCGCGCATCCTTTATGACCTGCCTGAGCGTCCCACCGACAGGCAATTGCGCCAGATGGCCGAGGCATGGTCGCCCTGGCGGTCGGTTGCGGCGCGGGTTTTGTGGGCCTATTACCGGGTTGCCAAGCAAAGAGAAGGGATCAGATGACACGGGTTTTGAATGCGCTCAGGAAAGAGCCGGTTTCGGGCGACACGCGGTCGGTCGTGGTCTTCGTGCATGGCTATGGGGCAAACGGGGCCGATCTGCTGGGTCTGGCCGACCCCCTGGGCGAGCACTTGCCCGATACGCTGTTCGTGGCACCCGATGCGCCCGAGCAGATCCCCGGAATGCCGAACGGTTTCCAGTGGTTTCCGATCCCATGGATCGACGGGTCATCCGAAGAAGAAGCCCGGCGCGGGATGGAAATGGCGGTCGAGGATTTCAACGCCTTCCTTGACGCCCTTATGGTGGACGAGGACGTTCTGCCAGAACAGGTGGTTTTGTTCGGGTTCAGCCAGGGCACGATGATGAGCCTTTACGTCGCGCCCCGGCGCGAAGACCCGGTTGCGGGGATCGTGGCCTTTTCGGGTCGGTTGCTTGAACCCGATCTGTTGCCGGACGAAACCATCAGCCGGATGCCCGTCCTGCTGGTGCATGGCGATGCCGATGATGTTGTCCCCCCGCAATCGCTGCCCGAGGCCGCCGAGGCTTTGCAGGCTGCGGATTTCAAGGAAGTCTATGCGCATGTGATGAAGGGCACCGGCCACGGCATTGCCCCTGACGGTCTGAGCGTGGCGCTTGCCTTTATGCGGGATAAGCTGAGCCTCTGACGATTATCCCCGGTTCGCCCGACGGTGTGCGGGCGTACCGGCGGCCCATTTCCATCCCGCGCGGCTTGATCGCAGCGGGAGGCATAAAGAGCGTCGTCGCACCGTACTGCCCGAATTAACGCCTGCGATCGCGTTTGCGTGTTGGTGCGCTGCTTAGCGTCGGCATCGGCAGGCTGTCCCAGGTGCCGGGGGCGAGGTCGTCCAATGTCCAATCCCCGATACGCGCGCGGATCAGGCGCAGGGTCGGGTGACCGACCGCGGCCGTCATGCGGCGCACCTGCCGGTTGCGGCCTTCGCGGATTGTCAGTTCGATCCAACTGTCGGGCACGCTCTTGCGGACGCGGATCGGCGGGATGCGTGGCCACAGGTCCGCCGGCTCGTCGATCAATCGCGCCTTTGCCGGGCGCGTCGGCCCTTCTTTAAGGTCAACCCCGTCGCGCAGCGCCTTCAGCGCGGCTCCGTCCGGGCTGCCTTCGACCTGCACCCAATAGGTCTTGGCCATCTTGTGCTTGGGGTCCGATATCTGCGCCTGCAGCTTGCCGTTATCCGTCAACAGCATCAGCCCTTCGCTGTCACGGTCCAGCCGCCCCGCCGGGTAAACGCCTGGCAGGTCGATAAAGTCGGACAGAGTGCTGCGCGGACCGTCCGCATTGGCGCGGTCGGTGAACTGCGGCAGCACGTCAAAAGGTTTGTTGAAGCGAATGAACCACGACATGGGCGCTCCAATAGCTTGCCAACCCGGTCCGCGCAAGCTGTGGATAACTGTCATGCCCCTGTTACGGATTCGGTTTACCCAGACTGCGACATATTGTGGAAACTCAGGGCTTGCCAGAGTTTAACCACGATATATAGTTGAATAAAGACCGGGGCGGGTGCTCCCCGCTCTGGTGTCACAAACGGGCAGCTGAGAGCGAGGAGCGATTCTGGTATGGACGGAGATTTCAGGACTGAATTTGTCAGGGAACCCGGTGCACTCAGGCACCATCCGGCATTGGTTCTGAACGCCGATTACCGGCCGCTTTCATATTACCCGCTGTCACTCTGGCCCTGGCAAGAGGCGATCAAGGCGGCGTGGCTGGACAGGGTGGATATCGTCGCCGAATATGACGAGGTGGTCCGCAGCCCCAGCACCGAGATACGAATACCCTCGGTTGTCGTGCTCAAAGACTATGTGAAACCCAGAAAGCGCGTGGCCTTCACGCGCTTTAATTTGTTTCTGCGCGACGAATTCTGCTGTCAGTATTGCGGCAGCCGCGGAGATCTGACCTTTGACCATGTCGTGCCGCGAGCGGCGGGGGGCGTGACCAGCTGGCAGAATGTGGTTGCGGCTTGCAGCCCTTGCAACCTGCGCAAAGGGTCAAAATCGCTGCGGCAGGCCGGGATGACCCTGCGCAAGCCGCCGCGGCAACCGGATGCCGAGGCGCTGCGCAATATCGGCCGCAAGTTTCCGCCAAACCACCTGCATGACAGCTGGATTGATTTCCTGTACTGGGACGCGGAACTGGATCAGCAGTAACCTGCGGCAAACCGCCGTTCAGCGCTGACGCCAGGCTGCGACCCAGACCAGAACCAGCCCGGCAGACAACAAGGCGTTCCATCCGGCCATGGATATGCCGAACAATTCCCACGGAATGTCATCGCAGCGGACAAGCGGCGCGGCCATGATCTGGTCCATCAACTGTTGCGGCGACAGCCCGCTGATATCGCTTGAGGTACAGCTGGACGGACCTTGCCACCAGCCTTGCTCGACGCCTGCGTGGTACATCCCGATCCCGGCTGTCACCGACGCTGCCACTGCGCCGAGAATTGGCAACAGCCGCTGAGCGGGCAGGGCAAGCGCAACAAGCCCGACCACCACCGCCACGCCATGTGGATAGCGTTGCCAGATGCACATTTTGCACGGCGCAAGGCCGCCCACATACTGAAACCCCCAGGCCGCCAACAGAAGGGCTGCCGAGCCCGCTGTCGCCAGGGCGATAAGTCGTCGTCGCGCTGTCATAGAAAACGTACCACCATGAACCCTCCGGTCAGGAGAAGAATGAAAAGGGTAAAGACCAGCCCCAACCGCTTTTCGATAAAGTCGCGAATGGGTTCGCCGAACCCCCACAAAAGCCCGGCCACGATATAAAACCGCAGCGCCCGCGCCAGGATCGAGGTCGCAACAAACGTTCCCAACGGCATTCCGGTCCAGCCGGACATGATGGTGATCACCTTATAGGGGAAGGGCGTCACCCCGGCGGTCAGTACCGCCCAGAACCCGAAATCGTTGAACCGCTGGTTGAACTCTTCCATCGCGTGACCCTTGCCCATCGCTTCGAGAATGGGCTGGCCAAGGCTTTCATAGAAAAACGCACCGATTGCATAACCCAGCATGCCCCCAAGCACAGAGGCCACAAGGGCAACGGTTGCGATCAGCCAGGCACGCGATGGCCGCGCCAGGATCATCGGAATCATCAACACATCGGGTGGGATAGGAAAGACCGAGCTTTCGACAAAGGCGACAAAGGCCAGCGCCCAAAGGGCACGCGGATGGTCCGCCAGACGAATGGTCCAGTCATACAAAGATCGCAACATTCCGTACCGGCGCCCCTAGGAAATACGGGACAAGCCAAATCACGGGTCTGCCAGAGCGTCAACCGCCCTTACTGCTGCGCGCTCTTGAACTCGGGTGTTTTTTGCCTCTGGACCTTCCCGTCGCGGGGCGCTAATCCAATGCCCGTGGCCCAAGTGGCGGAATGGTAGACGCAGGGGATTCAAAATCCCCCGATGGCAACATCGTGAGAGTTCGAGTCTCTCCTTGGGCACCACATCTTCGTTTCCGAACATCCTTTTTTGTGCTGACCATTCGGCACGACCCAAGGTATGACCTCAACATTCGAAAGACCGTAAGTATCTCACAATAAATAATAAAATATGCATTAAAGGGGGTGGAGGGAACGACTCTCCACAAGGGTTCAGAGGGGGAAACTGCGGTCTGTTTCGTCATATTTGGTGCGCGGTCGGGCTCTGGCCTTGACAACGATTGCGTCAGAATGAAACCTCTGCCGTGTTGGGAGATATTGAAAAACACGTCTGGTCCTGCGGAATGCGACGCGCATTCGGTTGGCTGTTTGGGTTGGTTTCCGGTTCCGGGAATCAACTGCGGTGTCGTCTTCCGAACAATAATAATGGGAGTTTCCAAATGAAAAACAGCAGCAAACTGAGCCTTGGCGCGTTTGTTACCGCGGCGATGATGGCTCCGGCCGCCTACGCCGAAGAGTTCATCACGATCGGTACCGGTGGGGTAACCGGTGTGTATTACCCGACAGGGGGCGCGATTTGCCGTCTGGTGAACAAGGGCCGCAAGGAACATGGCGTGCGCTGCTCGGTCGAATCGACCGGTGGATCGGTCTACAACATCAACACCATCCGCGAGGGCGAGCTGGAGTTTGGTGTGGCCCAGTCCGACTGGCAGTACCACGCGTATAACGGCACATCGAAATTCGAAGAGGCCGGGCCGTTCGAAGACCTGCGCGCCGTATTCTCGGTTCACCCCGAGCCGTTCACCGTTGTTGCCCGTGCGGATGCCGGCATCAGCAGTTTTGAGGACCTCAAGGGCAAGCGTGTGAACATCGGCAACCCGGGTTCCGGTCAGCGCGGCACAATGGATGTTGTTCTGGAAGCGATGGGCTGGACCCTGGACGATTTCGAACTGGCGTCCGAGCTGAAAGCGGCCGAGCAGTCGGCGGCTCTGTGCGACAACCAGATTGACGCGATGATCTATACTGTGGGTCACCCGTCGGGTTCGATCCAAGAGGCGACCACCGCCTGTGATTCCGTTCTGGTGAACGTATCGGGCGACGCGATTTCCGGTCTGATTGACGGCAACTCGTACTATCGCTCGGCGACGATTCCGGGCGGAATGTACCGGGGGTCGGACAATGACACCGAAACCTTCGGCGTCGGCGCGACCTTCGTGACCTCGGCGGGTGTGTCCGATGATGCGGTCTATGCCGTCGTCAGCTCGGTCTTTGAAAACTTTGATGATTTCAAAAAGCTGCACCCGGCATTTGCCAACCTCAAGCCCGAGGAAATGATTGCGGACGGCCTGTCGGCACCGCTGCATCCGGGCGCCGAGAAGTACTACAAGGAACAAGGCTGGCTGCAATAAGCCTGACCTGACGCAGGGCGCCATCTGGCGCCCTGCACAAACCCGGTAAACGGGTGGCGTTAAAAACAGCCGCAAAAGGCTGGCGACGGGGAGACATCTTCATGAGTTCCGATACCCAAGGCAATCGCCCTCTATCCGAAGAAGAGCTTCAGGATCTTGTGGCCTCATCCGATGCGGGGGCACGCAACCCCATCGGCAAGGTCGGGGTGTTCCTGGCCATCGTTGCGGCGATCTGGTCTGTGTTCCAGGTCCTGCTGGCGTCGCCGATTTCGAATGCGGTTTTGCCGGGCAGCGTGGTCAACAACGCGCGCCAGATCCATCTGGCCTTTGCGATCTTCCTGGCTTTTGCGGCCTATCCCGCACTCAAATCCAGCCCGCGTGACTATATCCCGGTGCAGGACTGGATCATGGGTCTTTTGGGCGCGGCCATCGCGCTTTACGGGTATTTCTTCTATACCAAGATCGTGAATGCGGGCGGTCTGGCTGACGACACCGATAAATGGGTCGCACTGGGCGGTCTGCTGTTGCTGTTCGAGGCCGCGCGTCGTGCGCTAGGCCCGGCAATGGCGATCATTGCGACGATCTTCCTTGCCTATGTGTTCTTTGGCTCATCCGAATGGGTGCCCGAGGTTATCCGCTGGAAAGGGGCAAGCCTGAAAAAGGCCATGAGCCATATGTGGATCACGTCCGAGGGCGTGTTCGGCATCGCGCTTGGTGTGTCGACGAAATTTGTCTTTCTGTTCGTTCTGTTCGGCGCCTTGCTGGATAAGGCCGGGGCAGGGAACTACTTTATCAAGATGGCCTTTGGGGCCCTCGGCCACCTGCGCGGTGGCCCGGCCAAGGCGGCCGTTGTGGGTTCGGCCGCAACCGGTCTGATCTCGGGCTCGTCCATTGCCAATGTCGTGACCACCGGCACATTTACCATCCCCCTGATGAAGCGTGTCGGTTTCAGCAGCGAACAGGCGGGCTCGGTCGAAGTTGCCAGTTCGGTGAACGGTCAGATCATGCCGCCGGTCATGGGGGCCGCGGCGTTCCTCATGGTCGAATATGTCGGCATCCCGTATTTCGACGTGGTGAAGCACGCCTTCCTGCCGGCGACGATCTCCTACATCGCGCTCGTCTACATCGTG
>JAUHXK010000016.1 GCA_030427405.1 Alphaproteobacteria bacterium
CCACAGTGCACTGGGCTATCGCCCGCCAGCACCTGAAACCATCATCCCGATGGATTACAGGCCAATGATGCACTAACAATCAACTTGGACCAGTCAGATGAGGCTGCTCAGCTTGGCACACGTTCTGGTCAGGATGCTAAACGCTGGATGGTGAACTTTCTTCGCGGCAAGAGCATCGAGTGCAAACTCAATGGTGAGCGCACCTATGATCGTTGGGTGGGCGTTTGTTATGCGGACGGACAAGACATCGGTGCTGCCGTGATTGCGGCGGGGCATGCTCTGGATTGCGCGAGGTACTCGGGGGGGGGGCGATACAGGCACTTGGAGACATCTGCGGCCAAATCTCGGTTGAGACGCGCAGGTTATTGCGGCTAATCGCACTCGCCATCTGGAGAAGGTTTTGCTTTGCCACAAACACATCAGCGCAAAGCACTCTCCTCGAGAGGATACTCGGAGTCTAGGGTTCGTCCTTTCGACGCACTTGCAAAACGCTAGCATGCAAGAGTGATGCCGAGATAAGGACAATGGCCAGCAGACCAAAGAGCAGCGTCAATCTAAGATCTCTTACCGAAAGGGTCTTTTCACAAAATATTTGCCACATCCGGCATTCTTCCGCAGAGGTGACCTCACGTTTTATGAACGATGGCAACGCCACAGCCAAAAACAATGAGTAAGCCCCGCTCAACGCAATGAACTCGCTGAGTAAACCACCAGAAGAAAATGTCCTATTTGTTAGCGAGTAACCAGTCATAGCCAAACCGGCAAGTGGCGCAAATAGCAGCAATAGGTCGCGAGCCGCCGATGGTTCGACAAGTTTTTGCATTTCGGCGCTATCTTTGACGACTACCGCCCCAATTCCCATTACAATCGCGACGGTGGACAATACCAAAAGGCGATGTGCAAACCGCTCTTCCTTCCGACCCATCTTCATCGCTTCTTCTTTTGGCTTGAGAGCTCTAGGTAAGATCGGAAGAAAAGCAACGCGAACCACATTAAGATGACGAGAACTACAAAAGGCCACAATCCCCAAATGGTTATTCTGACTTCCTCGGCAAAAACGCCTAGGTCAAATTGGGATACTGCAAAAAAACCAAGCAGTGTGAGCCAGGGCCACGGCTTCGACACTGCCTGAAGTATCGCTTGACCAAGTAAGCCAGCAATTATTGGAACGGCCATTTGAACTCTCTCGTCAACCAAGCTCGAACAACAATATGATCCTGATCAGATAAATCCAACCCGGCTTAACACTTTCAGAAAGCCATGCGTAACAAATCGTATGACACAGCGACACATCGCTTCGCTCCGAACTCTTGGAAAAATTCAAGCCAAAGGTCGCTCTGCCAATAAGCTATCGCATTGGTAGCGGGATGAACTCCTGATCATCTCCTGGCGGTAGATGGAACCGGGGGTTGCTGTCCCACGCCTCAGCTCGCCAAGCCTCTTTGGCTTCCTCAATGCGCTCCTTGGATGACGCCACGAAGTTCCACCAGATATGCCGGGGTCCTTCGAGCGTCTCGCCACCTAGAAGCATCACCCGTGCGCCCCTGTCACCGGCTTTCATCGACACCCGATCACCGGGGCGGAATACCATCATTTGACCCGCTTCGAAGGTATCCCCGGAGACCATCACGGAACCCTCTACAACGTATACCCCGCGATCCTCGTGGTCATCCGGCAGGGGAATGCTGGCACCGGCTTGAAGTACAGCGTCTGCGTAGAACATCTCTGCGGGGGTCTTGACCGGTGCACGTTCCCCGTAGGCGTTGCCAAGGATCAGGCGCACCTCTTTGCCTTCACCTTCCATCACCGGAAGAGCATCAGAGGGGGCGTGTTCAAAGGTGGGGTCTAGGTCCTCGTGGTCCTTCGGCAGCGCAACCCAAGTCTGGATACCAAAGAACGGCATAGGGTCCACTTGGGTTTCATCATCGGTTCTCTCTGAGTGAGTGATGCCTCGACCGGCAACCATCCAATTGACTGCCCCAGGTTCGATCCATGAGTCTGTCCCAAGGCTATCCCGGTGGTGCATCCTGCCACGGTAGAGATAGCTGATCGTCGCTAATCCGACATGTGGGTGAGGGCGTACATCCAACCCCTTCGTTGGCAGAAACTCAGCGGGTCCCATTTGATCGAAAAAGATAAAACTTCCGACCATCTGGCGTCTCGGCGCGGGTAGGGCGCGGCGTACCTCGAAGCCACCCAGATCGCGGGCGCGGGGGATTAAGACGGTCTCAATGGCGTCCACGGCGTCACCTGTGGGGCAGTGGGGGTCTAGCGCAGGGTTCCAAGACATGCGGCGTACTCCTTTGGCACTACTCCCAAGAATGGTGCAAATGGGAGAAGAGTGAACCCCTAGAGATGCTCAGGGTGTGCGCGGGGGCGCACATCTGATCCGGGCGGGCAGCGAAGTTATAGTATCCTACAGTCCCCTTCAGTGACAGCGTTGCATAAATCCAATATGCTCAAGGGGTGCGACCACATTGGGAGTAGGCGCAGTGGACCAAGCGCAGTTCGATCAAATGATTGCCAAGTTGAACGGTGAAACGTCGAGGCTCATCGACCAGGCAGCTAAGGTCAACAACAGAAATCCTAACGTCGAAATGGTTATCGGCTCTGCGGTGATACTCGCAATCGTAGTAGGAATGGCGCAAATTGGTTGATTTGATCCAAGCAGTTTTGCCACTCAGATACTCAGACGCGGCTATTCAACCAACCGGCGAACTCGTCTAAATCGTGTGACCAAAACACTTGTACACCTTCATCAGTAAGGCGCTGTACATCTACAGGTTTGATCACCCCTTGCAGCAATGCTGCAGTTTCCACGAAGCTACCCCAGTGAGCTTTCCAAGCATTTGCCTTTTTCAAGACATCGTTGACGCGTTTTACTGAGTTTGTTGCGTCATTAGTAACTTTGCATTCCATGGCGGCCACATAGGAACCGGTCAGACCACAAGCGATGTCAACTTCCTGTGCCGTTGTTGTGGCGGTGGCAAACTTCGTTTTATGCATGAAATGCTTAGGAGGGATTGCGGCGCGAGTATCGAGCACCACACTAGGTTTTTGTATCCACCCCATGCTCTTCAATAGATCGACCACTGCGCCTTCTTGGGCCAAACTCAGTCGATTGCGTTTCTCGGTCTCGGTCTGTTTTGGCGCGATGAACGAAATCACCCTTTCAATCAAGAGATTGCGTTCGATATCTGATGGCGGGCGATTTAGGTTGAGCCAAGGTGCGATATCTCGGTCCATCCAAGAGTAAAGGAGGTTAGAAACACTCCCGGCGACATCAGGTTTGAGAGGGCGTTGCGATTTTTCAGATGATTTTGGCCAAGAGTCACATAGAAGCTTGAACTGGTCTTGGCTTTTGGGGGGCGCAAGTAGGTGTCGAAACACCAACATGTGTTTACCGTTTCGGGTAAGCGCGAGCGCCATATCGGTCAGATTATTGGACTCAATCAGCGCCTCATCAACCCTGACGCGAATGGCTTTAAGCGAACGCGCCCAATCACTGGCTTCTCCTGCCGCATCAGCACCATTTACGTAAAGTTCGCGAGCTATCTCTGCGTTACGCTCATTCTTCGGGTCAATACTAGTCAATTAATTCGCCTTACGACTTCGCAACGATGGTGCCGCTTTTCTCGATGCGCCGTTTCGTGCTTCGTCCCGTTTTGTGTATGCAATTGCAGCCATGAGTTCTGGCGCTAGCGGAGCCAACTCGTGCACTGTCGAGCGGGTATCGGTTTTAGCGTTATCGCTGTGGACGTATTCGATCAGTGTCTTGGCAACTGTTTCAGAAAGCTTAGGGGGCACTGCGTTTCCAATTTGTCGATACACTGAGGGTCGTTTGCCAACCCATTTCCAACTTGAAGGGAATGATTGGATTGCAGCGCATTCGCGCGGGCACAACCGTCTAAGGCCCAGACGCGGATCGATTATCCAGTCTTGAGCAGTGCTGGCTGTAACAGTACGCGCCGGAATTGAGAGGTCAGCTATGAATGCACCCTGTTTGTAACCCCAATGCCCACCTGGCCGTGTCGCCTCCGCTTTTCCGGGTGATTTGACACCGTTGCCCGGTTCCAACCCTTCAAGCTCCTTTGCAAGCTTCGGAGTAGGTCGAATGATCTCGCCGTCTAGCGCTCCGGGTATCCGCGATAGGCACTGACGCAAGCTCACCCATTTTCGAAAACCTTTCCTCGGGGTTTTGGAGTGCGTAGGTTCCGGGAACTCTGGTTGATCGCCTAAACGATGAGCGATGATGAACAACCGAACTCTGCGCTGTGCAACTCCGAAGTCGGCAGCATTCATCAGATTCACGCTCGTTTGCCAACCTTGTTGACGCAGGTCTTCCCGAAGTAGCCGAAGAGCAGAGCCAGGCTCACCATCTGGCCCTCTAGCCGTGAGTAATCCCCTTACGTTTTCCATAATGATGAAGCGTGGATCGAGTTTGTTGGCAAGTTTGATGAAATGGAGGAACAATTGGCCCCGTTCATCGGATAACCCCATTTGGTGACCTGCACTCGACCAAGACTGGCACGGTGGACCACCGACGATGGCCGTCAATTCACCCTTTTGGAGTCCTCCTGCTTGGGAAAGAACTCCCTCCGCTGTCAAAAGTCGAATGTCGTCTTGGGAGATGAAAGCCTGATCCGCGACCTTCGAGTTGCTTCGGAGTGTGTTGACTGCATCTTCGTCCAAGTCGGATGCAAAGCATCGCCGCCAACCGGCTCGCTCAAACCCTAAGTCCAAGCCGCCGGCGCCAGAGAACAATGAGATAAAGGTTGGCTTGGTCACATTCACTCCCTCTTGTTACGTACAACTATTGAAGATCAATTGCGGAATATTTATGGGACGCCCTGGTTAAATAAGCGTTCTTGTTAGAGCAAGAGATCAATGCAATGCTTTCGTTGTACTGCCGTTTTTTTCTATATGTTGATCAGATGGCATTCAGATCGTCAACCTGTGGTGAGTAGTTGGGCATAAGAAAGGTTTGAGCCTTTTGAGTTTTGTGTGAAAAATTCGTGTGAGTTATGAATACGCGATCCTTCCCCCGATACCCCCGTACCCCCCTCAGTACACCCGGGGTATTCTTGCGGGGCACCCACCGGGTACACCGGATGCTTGGGTTCAGCCATGAAAACCGTTGCTTTCGTGCCATTTGATAGGCCCTAAATCGTTTGTCGAATAAATCTCTTCGACCAGATGGGGCCGGCAGAGTTCATCACCGATGGCGGCATTGACGTTCGCCCGCATCCGCATATCGGCCTTGGCACCGTGACCTATCTTTATCAGGGCGAGTTCGAACATCGCGACAGCATCGGCACCCATCAGATGATCTATCCCGGCGAGGTCAACTGGATGGTCGCGGGCCGCGGCGTCACTCATTCCGAGCGCACAAGCGCCGCCACCCGCGCCACGCGCCACAGCCTGTTCGGCATCCAGACCTGGATCGCTCTTCCCGAGGCGCACGAGGATATGGCCCCCGATTTCGAACATCACAAGCAGGCCGCGCTGCCTCATATCCAGGACGCAGGCGTCAGTGCCCGTCTGATTCTTGGGACGGCCTACGGAGAACACTCTCCGGTGACGATGCTGTCGGACACGTTTTATCTGGACGTGCGACTTGAGGCAGGCGCAAGCATGCCGTTGCCGGACGACCACGAAGACCGGGGCGTCTATGTCACGCAAGGCGCGATCACAATCGCAGGCGACACTTTCGAAGCTGGCCGGATGATGGTCTTCCGCCCCGGCGACAAATTGTCGGTCACGGCCGGGCCTCAGGGCGCGCGCATGATGTTGCTGGGCGGGGCGACAATGAACGAAGAGCGGTATATCTGGTGGAATTTCGTTTCATCTTCCAAGGATAAGATCGAAAACGCCACCCGCGAATGGAAAACCGCCGATTGGGCGAACGGCGCGTTTCACCTGCCGCCGGGCGATGATCAGGAATTCATACCAATCTCGCCCGAACTGGAACGCACACGCCCAAGGCTGGCGCGGTAAACGCAGCGTCGCAAACCTGCGCCACGGCTTGCCCACCCGGCCATTCCCGGTGATCCTGTCTGAACAGCGGAGGATCGCCATGAAGATTGTAATCGCCGGCGCCGGAAGTATCGGATGTTATTGCGGCGCGTTGCTGGCCGCCACGGGGCATGCGGTTACATTGCTGGGCCGGGCCCGTATCCTTGACCCGATCAACCAAAAGGGGCTGACGGTCACGGATTTTTCCGGCCTGCATCGCCATGTTGATGCCCAAGACCTGTCCCTGTCCGAGGACCCGGCCTGTTTGGCCGGAGCGGACGCGGTCATCGTCACGGTCAAGACTGGGGCGACCGAAGGCATGGCCGCGCTGATCGCGCAATACGCGCCCCGGACGGCGCCTGTACTGTCCTGGCAGAACGGAATGGAAAGCGCCCGCACGCTTGGCGCGATGCTGCCCGGTTTCGATGTTCGGGCAGGCATGGTCCCGTTCAACGTTGTCCCGACCGGCCCGGCGGATTTTCACCGCGCCACCTCGGGCGAGATCGTGATCGCCAGCGGGCCGGGCGCGTTGGGGCAGGCGCTTGGGTCGCCGGATCTGCCCGTTGTTGAAAGCGACGAAATCGAGGCTGTGCAATGGGGCAAGCTGGTGGTCAACCTGAACAACGCGCTGAACGCTCTGTCCGGGTTGACCTTGCGCGAACAACTGCTGGATCGCAGCTGGCGCCGCCTGATGGCCGATCAGATGGCCGAGGCGCTGGGCGTGTTGAAGGCGGCGGGTCACCCGGTCGCCTCGATGACCCCGCTGCCTGCCTGGGCTACGCCGCACATCCTGCGCTTGCCCACGCCGCTTTTCTCGCGGATTGCGGCGCGCATGTTGACGATCGATCCGAATGCGCGCACCTCCATGGCCTATGACCTGATGGCCGGACGGGTCACCGAAGTGGACAGCCTGCAGGGGGAAATCATCCGGCAAGGCCAAATGGCGGGCGTTCCAACGCCGTTATGTGAAAAGATACTGGGCCTGATCGAGGACGCACCGGATGCGCCGCTGACACCGGATCAGATTGCGCGGTGACGCATTGCGCGCGCTATGAAAAGGCCGTCAGGACAAAGAAGATAGCCGCCGACAGCGCCGCGGCGGCCGGGACCGTAACCACCCAGGCTGCCACGATTGTCAGGAAATGCGACCTGCGGACCAGTTTTCGGCGGCGATGTTCTTCGGGGGCAAAGCCCAATTCCTGGGGCCTGTCGCGTGACGTCCGCTTCCACCTGCGCTCCTGATCCCATTCACGAAAAAAGCCGACGCCAAAGACCGCGCCAACCGCGACATGCGTCGAACTTACCGGAAGGCCCAGCCAACTGGCCACAATCACGGTCGTCGCGGCAGAGAGCGCGATACAGAACCCGCGGATCGGGTTCAGCCTTGTGATCTTCTTGCCGACCATCCTGATCAACTTGGGACCGAACAGGAACAGACCAAAGGAGATCCCAAACGCCCCGATGATCATAACCCATTGCGGAATGGCGACTTCGGTCGCCATATCGTGATGTTGCGTCGCATGAACGATCCCGGCCAGCGGACCGACCGCGTTGGCCACGTCATTTGCGCCATGGGCAAAACTAAGAAAGGTTGCCGCAACGGCCAACGGCATCCGAAACAGCGACTTGACCGACCGCGTGCGGTTCTCCATCCCCGCGGATTTCCACCTGACCCAAGGCACGGTTGCAGCCCATACTACAAGACCCACACCGGCGCCAATGACCAGCGCCATGTCCGGCCGGACTGCCAGAACATGGCTCAGGCCCTTGACCGCCATGTAGGTCGCAAATGCGCCGGCCATCAAGGCCACCAGAACCGGAACCCATCGCCGCGCGGCCGCAATCTTGTCGTCGCGTGACTGGATCTTTGCGCGGATCAGGGCCAGGAAACAGGCCGCGATTACGCCCCCCAGGATCGGGGCGATGACCCAGCTTGCGGCGATGACCCCCATCGTTTCCCAGTTGACCGCATGCAGGCCGGCCGCAGCTATAGCGGCGCCCATGACACCGCCGACGATCGAATGGGTCGTCGAAACCGGCGCGCCGACCCATGTCGACAGGTTGACCCACAGGGCCGCCGATATCAGCGATGCCATCATTGCCCAGATAAAGGTGGTCGCGTCGGCAACCGAGCTCGGGTCGATGATCTTTCGGGAAATCGTCGAGACCACGTCGCCCCCGGCCAGCAACGCGCCTGCGCTTTCTGCGAGCGCAGCGATCGTGATTGCACCCGCCATGGTCAGGGCGTTCGCGCCAACAGCAGGGCCCATGTTGTTGGACACGTCATTGGCCCCGATATTGATCGCCATATAGGCGCCGAATATCGCGCCGGCGACGACGATCAACCCCCCATCCGCATGTCCGAACAGGACCGCGGCCGTCAGCCCGGCCAAGGCGACAAAGACCAAGGCGATACCCGGCGCCAACAACGGGCGCGCAACATGGGTGTTGGCATGCTCGACGCTGGTGATGCGGTGCAGGTCTCCGTCCAGGGCCTGCCAGCGGGGTTTCGATCGGGGCTTGGTCATTTGTCCGGTGGTTGGTTGTAAGACTTTCTCCGCTAGAGGCTTCCGGCCTGCGGAACAAGGCTGATTTCGCGGAAAACCGAAAGGAAAGCTAGAGATTCAGCAGCAGGTCGCGCAATTCGGGCTCTTGAACCCGTTCGGCTGCGACTTGCGGCGAGACCCAGGATCGCTCGCGCTCATGGGCTTCGGGGAACGTGTCCGAGGTTTTCGTTACCCGCACGCGGTAGACGCTTGTCAG
Organism: Alphaproteobacteria bacterium; assembly: GCA_030427405.1. GTDB lineage: Bacteria > Pseudomonadota > Alphaproteobacteria > Rhodobacterales > Rhodobacteraceae > Ruegeria. The sequence goes on from JAUHXK010000016.1 coordinate 8,779, forward strand.
AACCGGTTGCAGCGACCCGTTATCCAGCTTTTTGTCATAGGAATAATACCCGATCGGGTCGTCGCTGGCATCGGCGTCCTGAACACCGGCTTCTTCCCACGCTTCCTGCAGGGCGGTTTCCGACCCGCTCAACCCGTCGATTGGCCACCCTTTCGGAATGATCCAGCGCCCGGTATCCCGGCTGGTGATCAGCAAAACTTCGGTCTGCGCATCACGGGACCTTGTGCACAAGGCTGCGAACTGCACCCGGCGCGGGCGCAGGAAAAGCGGTCGGGCGACCTCTTCCCAGATATTTCGCAACCATTTTGTCATTTCTGGCCTGCAGGTTTTTCCCGTTTTTTCAGGTTTTTATGTCCGCGTGACATAACAACCAAGTCGCAAATCTTCAATTGATGTACCCAAAAGAGATGAAATTAGAGCGAATTTGCCCGCAAACTATCGAAGATTTTCAGTTTGCGGGGAAAATCGCGGCAAAACCCAACTGCGGTCGCGCGGCCCGGATCAGGTCATCTTGCGTTTGGTCCGCAAGGTTGGATCGGCCTGTGTCGGGTCTTCGGGCCAGGGGTGTTTCGGGTATTGCGCCCGCATGTCCTTGCGCACATCCGCATAGGAGCCGGTCCAGAACCCCGGCAGGTCGCGGGTGATCTGTATCGGGCGGCGTGCAGGCGAAAGCAGAGTGATTTTCAATGGCTCGCCGCCAACCACCGGATGGCGCGTCACCCCGAACATCTCTTGCAGGCGCACCGCGATTTCGGGCACCGCGCCGCCATAATCAATGGGCACCTTGCGGCCCAACGGTGTTTCGAACGCACCAGGCGCGCGGCGGTCGACCTCTTGCGTCTGGGTCCAGTTCAGGCTGGCCCGCAAGGCAGGGAGCAAGTCGAACCTTTTCCAGTCGTCGGCGCTGCGAACGCCGGACAGCATGGGCAACAGCCAGTCTTCGATTGTGTCCATCAGCCCCTGGGCCGAGAAATCCGGCAAGTCCGCCCCCGCGGCGCGGACCAGCTCCACCCGCGCGGCCAGCCGCGCCGCCGCGCCGTCCAGACGCAGGCCCAGATCACGTACCCCGTCCAGCATGGCCATGGCGACGGCATCATCGGGCACGTCCTTCCAGATGCGATCGGCCAGGGTGATCGCGCCAAACCGTTCCTGCCGCCGTGCAACCACGCGGCGTTCGCGTTTGGACCATTCGCAGGTCGCAACCCAAGCGATCTGGTCCTTGAACAGGTCCCGAATATCCGCCTCGGATATCTGTATCGCCATCCGGACGCGGGCCTCTCGGGGGTTCCCGTCGGTGTCCGTGACCACCAGATAGGGTGCCGCGGCCAGCGTGTCGTCGGCGCCCAGCACAACGCCTTTGCCGCCTGACAGTACAAACCTTGGCACGTCGCCCTTGCGGCGCTGCCCGATGCGATCGGGATAGGCCAGCGCCGCCTGGGCTGCCGTGCTAAGGCTCGCGGGTCGGGATTGTGTCCGCAACCGCTTGGCCTCGGCCCTTATCCGGTCCAGCGCGCCGGGATTGACCTGCCAGACCCGGTTGCGCTGAAAGGCGCGCACATCGCGCAGCGCCTCCAGCCGCAGAGAGATATCCACCGGCGCGCCCCTCAGGGGGTCGCGTTCGGCCATCAAGGCCGCAAGCGTCGCCGCATCGGGTCCGGCCTGCACCAGCATATGCCCCAGACGCGGATGCAGGGGCAGGGCGGCAAGGGCGCGGCCATGATCGGTGATCCGCCCCTTGCCGTCCAATGCGCCCAGCATCGTCAGCAGGGTGCGCGCCTCGGCCATCGTGCCCTCGGGCGGCGGTGTCAAAAAGGCCAGGTCCTCCGGTTCGGCCCCCCACAGGGCCAGTTCCAGCGCCAGCCCGGTCAGGTCCGCCGCCTCGATCTCGGCTGGTGGATAGGCCGCCAACGCCCCGTTTTCGCCGCTGGACCAAAGGCAGTAGCACGCGCCCTCGGCCACGCGCCCCGCGCGCCCGGCGCGCTGGGTGGCCTCGGCCCGCGTCACCCGTTCGGTGACCAGCCTGGACATGCCGGACCCGGGGTCGAACCGCGCCCGCCTTGCCTGGCCCATATCGACGACGACGCGGATATCCGGGATCGTCAGCGAGGTTTCGGCAATCGACGTCGCCAGCACCACTTTTCGGCCAGTATCCACCGGCGCAATCGCGTCTCGCTGGGCGGCAAAAGGCATGGCCCCGTAAAGCGGGCGCAGGACGCAATTGCCCGGCAGCCGCCCGCTCAGCGCCGCCTGTGCCCTGCGTATCTCGCCCTCGCCCGGAAGAAAGACCAGCATCCCCCCGGTGGTTTCCCGCTCGGCCCGCACCACAAGATCGGCCAGGGCGTCCAGCCGCCGGGCCTGTGCAGGCAATGGTCGGTCCAGCCAGCGGGTTTCGACGGGGAAACTGCGGCCCTGCGATGTGACAAGCGGCGCGTCCATCAATCGCCCGACCGGTTCGGCGTCCAGGGTTGCGGACATCGCCAGCAGGATCAGGTCGTCCCGCAGCGCCCCGGCGACTTCGAGGCACAGTGCCAGCCCGAGATCGGCATTCAGGGACCGTTCGTGGAATTCGTCAAAGATCACCGCCCCGATGCCGGGCAGGTCGGGTTCCGATTGCAGCATCCGGGTCAGGATGCCCTCGGTAACAACCTCGATCCGCGTGGCTTTCGACACTTTCGCCGCACCCCGCACACGGTAACCAACCGTGTGGCCCACCTTTTCACCCAGCGTTTCCGCCATGCGTTCGGCGGCGGCACGGGCCGCCAGCCGCCGCGGCTCCAGCATGACGATCCGGCCAGGGCACAAGCCGGCCTGCAGGATCTCAAGCGGCACGCGGGTTGTCTTGCCAGCGCCGGGCGGGGCCTGCAAAACGGCCCTGCCATGGGCGCGCAGGGCGTCCAGCAAACCGGGAATGGCGTCATCTATGGGCAGGCGCAATGTCATCGCGCCCTTATCCGCCAACTGCTGGCAGAGGTCCAGTTCCCCTGAAATTTGCGGCGCTGACCTCTGGACAAATCCCCCACAGGGGCGGCAAGTAGGTGTGCCGCAGGATTGAGGGTGCCATGCAGACAGAAGGCCTTGGTGACAGGATATTGACCGGAGACAGGCGCGCATTGGCCCGCGCAATCACGCTTGTCGAAAGCGGGCGCGCCGATCACAGGGCGCAGGCCACCCAATTGCTGTCTCAATTGGCCAAGTCGGGGCGGCAATCCCTGCGCATCGGCTTGTCCGGGACGCCGGGCGTGGGCAAGTCCACCTTTATCGAGAGTTTTGGCATGATGCTGACGGGCCAGGGTCTGCGTGTCGCCGTTCTGGCCGTCGATCCCAGTTCGGCGCGCTCGGGCGGTTCGATTCTGGGTGACAAAACCCGGATGGAGCGCCTGAGCCGGGACAAGAACGCTTTTATCCGGCCCTCTCCCAGTCAAAGCCACCTTGGCGGCGTTGCCCGCCGCACGCGCGAGGCAATAGCGCTGTGCGAGGCGGCCGGGTTTGACGTGGTGCTGATCGAAACCGTTGGCGTGGGGCAATCGGAAACGGTTGTTTCCGAGTTGTCCGATCTGTTCTTGCTGCTGTTGGCGCCCGCCGGAGGGGACGAGTTGCAGGGCGTCAAGCGCGGCATCATGGAAATGGCGGACATGATCCTGATCAACAAGGCAGATGGCGACCTCAGGGCGACGGCCACGCGGACCTGCGCCGATTATGCGGGGGCCTTGCGCCTGTTGCGCAAACGGCCGCAGGACCCGCCCGGCTATCCTCGGGCGATGACCGTTTCGGCCGTGGAAGAGCAGGGGCTGGAACAGGCCTGGGACGAGATGCAGGCACTGACGACCTGGCGCCGTGACAATGGCCATTGGACCGCCAACCGTGCGTCACAGGCCCGGTACTGGTTCGATCAAGAGGTCCGCCATGCGCTTTTGGCGCGCCTGGAAACACCGGCGGCGCGCAACGAAATGGACAGGTTGAGCGCCGAGGTCGGCACCGGGGCCATCAGCCCATCCGAAGCCGCAGGCCGCATGCTGGCGGCATTGTCCGAAAGGTAACAGGTCACGGCCTGAACGGTTCGCGCATCTGGCGGGACATTCCGTCTTGGTGTAAATTCACCGCAATGCGCGGGTGCGCGCCGCGGATCGCATGGGTTTGCCACGTGGCGGGACCGGTCTGCAAAATGCTCTGCCCGCTGGACCGAACCGACAGGAACCGTTTCTCATGCCCGATATCACCGGGACCAGCGGCGACGATGAGATCGAAGTCACCGATGACAACGGGACACTCAACGGTGTCCCGCAGGGAACGCCAATCAACCAGGTGAGCGCGTTGGCGGGTGATGATGACATCGCCATCACCAACAGCACCATTTCGGGTTCTGTACGGGCCAATGCCGGCAATGACGAGGTTACCTTGCTCAACAGCACCGTGGGCGGGGTGCTTCATGCCGGATCCGGGTCCGATACGGTCACTGTCAGCGGATCATCCGTTGGACGCATCAGGCTTGGGGGTGGCAACGACACCCTGAATTTCAGCAGCACGGATGTCACCGGCGACATTCGGGGCAATGGCGGAACCGACAGCCTGAACCTGCCGGTGGGCACGGTGGTCAATGATGATACCTTCGGGACATTTACGGTCGCCAGCGGGGTCGGATATTCCCTGTCCAGCGGTTCGTTCACCCTGCCATCCGGCAAGACGGTCACCTATCTGAGCTTCGAGAACGGCACAGGGTTTCCCTGTTTTACCCGCGACACGCTGATTCAGGCCGAACATGGTGCAACCTCTGTGCAGGCGCTTGCCGTGGGTGACAGGGTGCCGACGGTCGGAAACGGGGTGCAGCCCATCCGATGGATCGGTCGCCGGACATTCCAGGCGGCGGACCTGCATTCGAACCCCAAACGGTTTCCTGTCCGCATAATGGCCGGCGCGCTGGGCGCGGGCCTGCCCGCGCGGGACCTGCTGGTTTCGCGCCAGCACCGGATGCTGGTGTGCTCCAGGATCGCCCTGCGCATGTTTGGCCAGGCCGAGGTTCTTATTCCGGCGATCAAGCTGACTGCCTTGCCGGGCGTTTATGTCGATGAAGGCGTGGCGGCGGTCGAGTATTATCATCTGCTGTTCGACCGGCACGAGATCATCCATGCCGAGAACACCCCGACCGAAAGCCTGTTTACCGGCCCCGAGGCACTTCGGTCGCTTGGTCCCGAGGCCCGCAGGGAAATCCTCGATATCTTCCCGGAACTCGCGAATTCGCCGCAGGGGGCCGATCCGGCGCGCTATATCCCCAAAGGCCGACAGCAGGCCAGGCTGATTGCCAGACATTTACGCAATGACAAACCGCTGCTACAGGCGTTCTGAGCCCACCGCCGATGCGCCGAATGAAAAGCCACGGCAGGGCATGTTCAAAAGGCGGAAAGATTTCGCATCCCCTGTCTTGACCCTTCCGGCGATTCCCACTACACGCATCCAACCAGTTTTCGGGCGCGACTTCGGGTTGCGCCCCTTGTGATTTGGCCGAGGGTCTTGTGCCCGGCCTCCAGAAACAAAGGAAGAAACCATGTCGCGCCGTTGCGAACTGACCGGAAAAGGCCCGATGACTGGCAACAATGTCAGCCACGCCAAAAACAGAACTCGTCGTCGTTTTCTGCCCAACCTGAACGACGTTACCCTGCAGTCGGAAACCCTGGGCCGTGGCGTCAAGCTGCGCATCTCGGCGGCTGCCCTGCGCTCGGTTGATCACCGCGGTGGTCTGGACGCGTTCCTGGCCAAAGCCAAGGACGACGAACTGTCGGCCAACGCGCTGAAAGTGAAAAAAGAAATCGCCAAGGCACAAGCTTCGGCGTAACGGATTTCAAATTCTGAATTCCCGACCCCTGCATCCCTGGATGCGGGGGTTTTTCTTTTGCGCCCCGACACACCAGATGCGCCACGCTCTGCCTGACGTCCGGGTATTGTTGTCCAATTGGCGATAAAATCTACGCTTGCGTGAAATTGTTCACATACATGGCGCGGAAAGCGCAATATGGATATGCATATTGTGGTGTGGAGGCTTTAAAATGCCTGCGAAAGTAACAAGTTTTATTTCGGTAATCTCGGCAATTTTTGTCGAAGCGGTAGACCGGTGCACCCGGATTCAGCATCGGGTCAATCGCCTGCATACTAGCCTGCGGTCACAACCTGGCAGCGGCGCGCGGTCCAACCGCATGTAAGCATTCTCCCCAGTGGCCACCGGCAGCGATCCTCGCACGCTCCGGTGGCCAAACTGTCTCAGGCTGGCGTTTGCGCTTGATCCTCTGATCAGCGGCCCCCTATACCTCGGGACAGGATGAGGACTGCCTTTCGAAATATCCTGCCTTACGTGCTTTCGCTGCTTGTGTGCCTGACCGGTCAGGGCGTTGCGGCATCGCGCGGCGTGGATGCGGCCGTTGGGCAGATGGTCCTGTGCACCGGCACCGGTCCCGTCATGGTTTATGTGGACGATACGGGGCAACCGACACATCCACCCCATTACTGCCCGGATCATGCGCTCAGCTTGCTGGGGGCTGTTCAGGTCGATGCGGTCGCAACGCCGGCACCGCCGCCCCGGTCATTGCCGGGGCCAGTGCGGCAAGGCACGAACCTGATCGCCGATCCTGTGCCGCATACCCCCGCGCGCAGCCCGCCTGTATTTGTCTGATTTTCCATAGTTTTATCAATCAGCTACAATACAGGAGAAGGCAAATGACCTTCAAATCCACCATTCTCACGACGTTTGCAGCCCTTTCTCTGGGCACCGCCGCCCTTGCCGACAGCGCAATCGTGGTCGAAGACGCCTATGCGCGGTCCTCGGGCAAATCCGCCAAGGCCGGCGCGGCCTTCATGGTCATCCAGAACCAGGGGGATGAGGCCGACCGCCTGATCGGGGCCAAGTCAGACGCCGCCGCTCGGGTCGAGCTGCACACGCACCTGGTCGATGGCAACGGCGTCGCCAAGATGGTCGAGGTCGAGGAAGGCTTCGCCATTCCCGCGGGCGAGGCGCATATGCTGAAACGTGGCGGCGATCACGTCATGTTCATGGGCCTGACCGAACCGTTTGAACAGGGCGAGACTGTTCCTGTCATCCTGGTGTTCGAAAATGCGGGCGAGGTGACGGTGGACATCCCCGTGGACCTTGAGCGCAAGGATGACCACGGCCATTCGGACAAACACTCGCACTAATATGACCTGCCGGTTTTTGGGCCGATCCAGGGGCCGGTTCGCCTTTCAAGTTCAGGCCGGGTTTTCCCGGCCTGACGTTTTTGGGCCGGGCGCGACGATTGGCAAGGCCCGCATTTGGTCTAGCGGTTGATAATCCGCATCTCGACCCGATCACTTGCGCGTTTGAACCGCATCGCAAGAAAGACCATGACCGCCGCCAGGGCGAGCGCCGCAAAAGCAATGGCCCAGCCCAGCGCGACAAGCCCGCTTCCGGGCCAGAAGATCAGCACCAGACCAATAACAAGCGCCACGATGCCCGAATTTCGGACCATGGGCCGTTCCGGGTCCTGTGCGTGCATCTGTTGCAGGGCCATCAGGGACCCGACACCGATGATCATGATCCAGGCGCCCAGCAGGAAAAAGGCGATCCGGGCCGCGCCTTCGGGCCAGATCAGCAGGACCAGGCCGATCAGGATGGCGCCTGCGCCCGCGCCGCCGACCAGACCGCGCCGGCCAAATCCCAAAAGCGTCAGCGCGCCGTCGAAAACCAGCAACGCGCCCACAAGGCGCAGCAAAAGGGAAATGCTGCCGCTTGGCCAGAACAACGCGGCGATGCCCACAGCCGCCGCCAGCACACCGCGCAGAAGGAATGTCCACCACAAACCGGCCAGGTTGGCGCTCAGGGTATCGCGGGCCTCAATATGGGGGTCATCGACGATTTCGCCGCTCTTGGGTGTCTGTTCCGTCATGTCTGCCTTCCGACCGTCAACTGATGCGCCCCGTGCAAAGGGGGTCAACCGCCAGTCTCTGCGCCAAATCACGGGCGGTCAAGTTGTCCGCCGGGCCAGCAGCCCCTCAACCCAGCGCGGTACGGTTTCGGTGGCCATCCCGGGCAGGGTCTCATCAAAGCTGGAAACCCCTGCCGACGGTTCGAGGTTCATCTCGATCGTGCGGGCGCCCGCTGCGGCCGCTTCGTGGACAAAGGCGGCTGCGGGGTAAACCTGACCCGATGTCCCGATCGCCGCAAAGATCGTGGCACTTGCCAGGTGGTCGTAGATCTCGGGCATGTGATAGGGCATCTCGCCGAACCACACCACGTCGGGGCGCGCAGATGGGCTGCGACAGTCGGGGCAGGGCTCTGCGACCTGCATTTCCAACGGGGCCTCCCACCGGTATCCGCATGCCGCGCACAGTGCCTTGTCCAGGCGGCCATGCATGTGCAGCACGTCGCGCGCGCCACCGGCTTCGTGAAGGCTATCAACATTCTGGGTGACAATCGTGACCTCTGCGGGCCGGTTCCGTTGCAGGCGCGCCAAGGCCTGATGGGCCGCATTTGGCCGGGCCGCCGCCGCCTGGGTCCGTCGGGCATTGTAAAACCCCTGAACCAGGGCCGGATCGCGGGCAAACGCCTCGGGTGTCGCGACATCCTCGATCCGGTATTGCGCCCATAAACCGCCTTGGTCGCGGAACGTTCCCAGGCCGCTTTCCGCAGAAATTCCGGCCCCGGTCAGGATGACGATCTTTTCCATTGGCTCCCCGCAGGATAAACATGGCTCATGTCACACCGTATCCTGTTTGTCTGCCTGGGCAATATCTGCCGATCTCCTGCCGCCCAAGGCGCCCTGAGGGCCCGTCTGCCATATCTTGTGACCGACAGCGCCGGGACCTCGGGCTGGCACATAGGCGAGCCGCCCTATGGCCCCATGCTACAGGCCGCCAAGGACCGCGGGCTGGACCTGAGCGATCTGCGCGCGCGCCAGTTCGTCGCCGCCGATTTCGACAGGTTCGACCTTATTCTTGCAATGGACGGGGACAATGTCGCCGCCATCGAAGCCCTGCGCCCGCCTGGCAATGCCACGTCGGTTCGCCTGCTGACCGATTTCGCCCCGCAATCCGGCATGGATCATGTTCCTGACCCCTATTACACGCGGGACTTTCACGGAACGCTTGACCTGATCGACACGGCCACGGACGGGCTGAGTGCACATCTTGAGGCTTAGCCGCCAATAACCTTCAACCGCCCGCCCAACCAGGGTTGGCGCGCAATCGCAGGGTCCACGATCTGGCTTTGCATCAGGCGGCGCAGCATACCCGCCACTTCGCGAGGAACGTCATCAGACCAGTCCGACCGGGTAAACAGCGAGATTGTTCTGGAAAACTCGCCGAACGGGGCGGGATACGCATCCAGCTGATCGTGGAAACGCGCCGCCCGCATGTATCCCAGCGGGGTTGTGATCGCCCAGCCAAGCCCCCGTGCCACCATTGCCATCAAGGCCAGATGAGACCCGATTTCAAACCGCTCCTCAAAACTCAGTTGGTGGCGGGCCAGGTGACTTTCGATCTGGCGGCTGATCAACTGCTCGCGGGCATAGCGCAGAAAGGGCAGGTCCTGAAGAGCCGCGCCGGTATCTTCGGCGCCGGATGCGGCCCCCTTGGGCAGAACCAGGATGAACGGGTCCTGAACCAACGGGTATTCGACCACGCCTTCCAGCACTTCGCCGCTATGGGCCGAAACCGCCAGATGCAGGCTCTGCGATGCCAGCGCCTCGAAAATTTCGAGACTGGGCAGGGTAATCAGCTTGAATTTCGACCGGGTCAGGCTGTCGGCCAGCAATGTGGCCAGCCTGGGGGTCAGGTCATTGTCGAAATCGTCGATCAATCCGATGGACAGCGTCGTCAGGTGCCCCAGATCCATGACCGACAATTCGCCCTGGGCCATCTGCAACTCGGCCAGAATGGCCTCGGTGCGGGCCAGAAAGCTGCGCCCGGCCTGTGTCAGCCGCATGGGACGACGCCCGTGATCGACCAGATCGGTGCCCAGCGCCTTTTCAAGGTTGCGCAATTGCTGGGATACCGACGGCTGGCTGAGCCCGGTGATTTCGGCGGCCTGCGCCACCGATCCCGTTCGCGCCAAGGCCTCGAACACCTCGAGCCCCCGCAGGGTCAGCCCTTTCAACACCATCACACATACCTTTCGCTGCGCCTTTTCTGAGGCGCAGCGGGCATCAGGTCAAGGTTTGGAAATGGCTTAGCTGCAGATCGCCTGCGCCATCTGGCCAAAGTTCTGATACCGATCCCACAGCGCATCATCGCGCGCCGTCTGCGACATCTTCAGCTCTTGCGCCTGATGGGGGTCGGTGAACCACTTTGCGACTGTTTTCTGATCGCTGCGGGTCAGCGCCTGATCGGCCACCCGCTGGATGCAATTGCACCGATCCCGCGTCGCCGCCGACCGGTCCGATGCAAGACACGCCCGCTTGATCTGAGCTGCGTCGGCTGCCGGGGCAGCCGCCGTCAGCGATGCCGCGCAAAATGCCATTAAGAGGAACTGTTTCATGCTCACGCCTCGTTTTTGCCTGTCCCGGACGGGTCTCGCGCCCCTCTCGGTCTGCGCGGGAGTATGAATCAAAGTGGAATCAGGATCAATCGGGTGGTTCGAAAAAGTGATTGCACGGGTTGGAAACACGCCCTTCGTTGCCTTCGCAACACTTTGCAGCGGTCCGGGTGATGCCGAAAGCCGCGAGTTTGCCAATTTGCCCAAAGCACCAAAAGGCACAGGGGAAGCAGCGGCGCGCTTGGCCGAACTCCCAATAACGGGCGTATGCGCCACGTCTTTTTTACCGCCGCAGAACGCCTCGGGCTGGTCAAAGCCCGCGTTCGGCGCCTTTCGAAAACGGGTGATGCGCAGAATTGCCTTGTGCAAGGCTCTGTGCCGCTTGACCAACCCACGATTCCTCTACATATCCCAAATCCATGACAGACCTCGCTCATATCCGCAATTTCTCCATCGTCGCGCATATCGACCATGGCAAATCCACCCTTGCTGACCGGCTCATCCAAGAGACCGGAACGGTCAAGGATCGCGACATGAAGGAACAGCTGCTCGACAGCATGGATATCGAGCGCGAGCGGGGCATCACCATCAAGGCCAACACGGTCCGCATCGACTATACCGCCGATAATGGCGAGAAATACGTGCTGAACCTGATCGACACCCCCGGCCACGTGGACTTTGCCTATGAGGTCAGCCGGTCGATGCGCGCGGTTGAGGGCTCGCTGCTGGTCGTGGACTCGACCCAAGGGGTTGAGGCGCAGACGCTGGCGAACGTCTATCAAGCCATCGACGCCGACCATGAAATCGTGCCGGTGCTGAACAAGATTGACCTGCCGGCCTCTGACTGCGACCGCGTGGCCGAACAGATCGAGGATGTGATCGGCATCGACGCGACCGACGCCATTCAGGTCAGCGCCAAGACGGGGCAGGGCATTCACGAGACGCTTGAGGCCATCGTCACCCATCTGCCCGCACCGCAGGGCAATCTGGACGCGCCGCTCAAGGCGATGCTGGTGGATTCGTGGTACGACGCCTATCTGGGCGTCATCGTTCTGGTCCGCATCATGGACGGCACGCTGAAAAAGGGGATGCGGGTCAAGTTCATGTCGAACAACACCCTGCACCATGTCGACCGCGTCGGTGTCTTCCGCCCCGAGATGGAGATGGTGGACAGCCTTGGCCCCGGTGAGATCGGCTTTCTCACAGCCTCGATCAAACAGGTCCGCGACACCCGCGTGGGTGACACCATCACCAATGACCGCAACGGGACTGAGGACGCCCTGCCGGGCTTCAAACCCGCGCAGCCGGTGGTGTTCTGTGGTCTCTTCCCGGTGGACTCCGCCGAATTCGAAGACCTGCGCGACGCGATCGACAAACTGGCGCTGAACGACGCCTCGTTCAGCTTCGAAATGGAAACCTCGGCCGCGCTGGGCTTTGGCTTCCGCTGCGGCTTCCTCGGCCTTCTGCACCTTGAGGTCATCCGCGACCGCATCGAACGCGAATACGATATCGAGCTTATCACCACTGCGCCCTCGGTGATCTATCACGTCTATATGAAAGACGGCGAGATGATCGAGTTGCACAACCCCGCCGACATGCCCGACCCCTCCAAGGTTGACCATATCGAGGAGCCGCGCATCAAGGCGACCATTCTGGTGCCTGACGAATACCTGGGCGACGTGCTGAAACTGTGCCAGGACCGCCGCGGCATCCAGATGGACCTGACCTATGCCGGCACCCGCGCCATGGTCGTCTATGACCTGCCGCTGAACGAGGTTGTCTTTGACTTCTACGACCGCCTGAAATCGGTGACCAAGGGTTATGCCAGCTTCGACTACCAGATGACCGGCTATACCGAGGACAATCTGGTCAAGATGTCGGTGCTGGTGAATGACGAACCCGTTGATGCGCTGTCGACCATGGTTCACCGCGACCGGGCTGAGATGCGCGGCCGGGCGATGTGCGAAAAGCTCAAGGACCTGATCCCGCGCCACATGTTCAAAATCCCGATCCAGGCCGCTATCGGAGGCAAGGTCATCGCCCGCGAGACCCTGTCCGCCCTCCGCAAGGACGTGACCGCCAAATGCTACGGAGGCGACGCCACGCGGAAACGCAAACTGCTGGACAAGCAGAAGGCGGGGAAGAAGAAGATGCGCCAGTTCGGGAAGGTCGATATCCCGCAGGAGGCGTTCATTAGCGCCTTAAAAATGGATTCCTAGTCCATTTTAGTTCGAGCGCGTGTGGCACCGGGTTGCAGTTATAGCGCTAATGGATGGTCAATTACTGGCAATTATTGCCGCGTGAACCCAAGCTATTTTGCGCGCGGTAAAATTGGCAATCGATCCAATTTCTCTCCAAGAATCTGCTCCTTTTGGAATTGAGTGGCGATCCCCGGCCCCTGTGGTGAAAATTCGTTTAATTTAAAACGGATACGCTTTGGAGTTTTGTGGGTCTGAGCATCGTGCCCCCTGAGAATTGAAAGCATTTGTTAATTCCTGCGGCATAGTCGCAAAATAAAGCCACAGTTTTACCACTTTTGCGTGTGAGCCTGATTCGCAATACCGGAAGGGTAGACGCAGCTATACCTGCCATGAAAATCACCCATTATTGGGCCTGCTGTCCAAGGGGGGGAGGGGAATTTGATGTGGTGCAGGTTTTAACGCGGGCTGCCTGGGCAGAAATTATCCTGTCCGCCATAAGAAATGGCGCAATTGGGCCATGGCGACCGGCCAATTGATAGGCGTCTGAATTACAGGCTCCTTTTATTAACATAGAAAGGAATTAACCATGTGGTCAAAAACTATTGGAGGCGCCGCGCTGATCTTGTCTATGGGACTGGCAGAGCCCGTCCTGGCAAATTTCGGACCAGCGGACCCGGTAATTGTTCAGGTTCGGAACGAAGGTTTCACCGTGACCAAGATGCGCAAACATTGGAATGGGCGTGTGTCGATCTATTCGTACAATGACACCTATATGCGCAAAACGGTAATTAACGGAAAAACCGGTAAAGTTTTAAGCGATCAGTTGATGCCACGCAAAGGGGACGCAAGTGACGGCACAAGTGTTGCCAGCACAAGCGGATCAGAGGCCGGATCGGGCACAACCGGCGGCACCGGTACGGGCAATGGCGGATCAAGCAGCGGTGGTTCCAGCGGCGGCGGCTCCGGCAGCGGCGGTTCGAGTAGCGGTGGTTCCAGTGGCGGTTCGAGTAGCGGTGGTTCTGGCAGTGGCGGCTCGGGTGGCATCGGCGCCACAGCCGAAGCAAGCGTTGGCGGCGGCGGAATAAGCGCGGGCGTCGGCGCCAGCGTTGGTGGCCTGGGCATTGGCGCGAGCGTGGGCATCGGTAAGAACTGATGGCCTACAGCGTGGCCCGAGCCTTTGGGCCACGCATCTTCGTCGGGGGGCACAAGTACTGGCCCCGACATTGTTCACCCATCACTAGATCAAAATGAGACTTTCGGCTTCAACCCGATTTGTTGACCTTGGTTAACATATTGTTTTTATACGATTGAGGTCCTTGCGTGCGAAAACTCTTTTTGGTGACCTTGGTTGTGATCTTTGGGGCAACCACCGCCTTTGCCCATGGCGGAGGATGTCGAAAAAGCTCTCCGCCGGGGCAGTGCTGTCATGCTGGGTCTCAGCCCTACCACTGTCACTAGGTTGGCGCGGGGCGGTTCTCGGCCACCACAGCCTTAAACCCCTCCGGATCTGCTTGTTTCAACTTGCGCAGCGCATCCTCGGCGTGGTCGCGCAGGGCCTGTTTGCACTCGACCTTGACCGCCTCGACACCGTCGACCAGCGTGTCGATCTCGGCCAATTCCACCCAGGTGGCCCTGGACAGCGCCTGCAGCGCCTCAAGCACCTTGCCCAGTTGCGTGCCATAGCTTGCGACGTCCCGCTGGACGCGGGTCTCGATTGCCGGGATGCCCTTGATGGTGCCCGCCAGAACCGGGTCAATATCCTGCTGCACATCCCCGCTCAGCGGAAACCGAAACTCGGGGGACCAGACGGAAAAGGGGCCAAACATTGTCAAATCTCCAATAGATAAAATATACCTCAGCTTCTGCTGCGCCGCAGCATCGTGTCAAGGCCGCCGAACCTGAGCCGCCTGCACCCAGCGCGAACATGAACGCCGGATGAAGTTTCCCTTAGATAAGTTGCAATTGCCCCGCGCTCTGCCGATTTGTTCTCCACGGCCATGGCGGCAAGGGGGAAGCCAAAGGCCACGGGCATTGCAGTTCGCAGGCGGCCAAGTTGGTCTGTGCCGCAGGCGACCGGTCAGCGCATCAAGCGATGCCCGACATGAAAACGGCAGGTTTTTTTGCCGTATTCCGTAGCCTGCGGATCGGGGCGACCTACAGCACCGTTCCCGACCGGCAGGCGAACCGAAGCGTCTCCGGCCCGCCCGGATGTAGGGGGTACATGTGGTCGCGGTGAAATTCCGCGGCAAGGTAAGTGGTTACCCCGGCCGGGTCGGAGCGCTTCTCAGGAACACACGTCTCCACAGGGGGGCGACGGGCCGGGCGGCAATCTCGCCGCCCGCGACAGGGTCCAGGCCCCCGCGCTTGAGGATGCGGCGTTCCTCGGCACGGGTCATCTGGATCTCGCGGACCTTCAGCGCGGCATCGCGTGCGGTGACGTATGAACCGTCCGGCCCCGGTTCCATTCCCGGAATGCCGCGCCCTTTCGACCACCACCCGCGCAGCATGCTGAGCGGGTGTTTTGGTCCGACCCAGTCGTCATCCTGCAGGGCCCAAATGCGCTCTACCTCGGTCATCGAGACCAGGGCGGCAATCGGTTTGCCATAGCGGGTCAGCACGATCACCTGACGGGGGTCTTGTGACAGGGTGGCCAACTCTCCCAGGCGGGCGCGGGCTTGGGAAATGGTCAGACGCATGGGCGAATCTCCGGTTGTACGATTCGAAAGATCGGGGGTCTGAGGGTTGTACAACTCGGACAATTTCCCCCTAACGCGGCGCGCGCGGCTTTTGCAGGCGCAGAAAGCGATGAAAATCGGGGTGGATTTTCATGTCTGGACTTATCCCCCAACAACCCTGCCGCGTTGTGCGGAATTCAGAGTTGTCCACAAGGCTTTCCCGGCAGATACCAACAGATTTGTCCCCCGGTAATTTTCATGCTGCGGTGCTATTTTCTTGTCCGGGAACCGCGTCGATGTAACAGTTTCATTACCGCTAAGGTTCACACGAGCCCAAGCGGGACGCAATGGCCCAAGCTAGGCTGCGGAAGAGGTCAGATCTTAGGATTTGTTTTGTTTCGCAACGGTTTGGAGGTTGAAGTCGGGCGTTTCGGGGTCTTGCATCCTGCGCGGCCGAGGTCAGTTCTTTCAGCTAGCGCGTGTTGCGGTGGACCTCAGGGTTCATGGCAGCGGCTGCGGCCCTTGTGGCCGGGGCAACTGGGTCGAAACGCCCTCGGGCGTGTCGAACCGGCAAGGCGTCAGGAGTGTCCGCAAGGATGCATGCAAAGACCGCGTCTGCGCACCTGACGCCTTTTTCTTTTGCCGGCTTCCGGGTTCATACAGGCTACCACTTTCCACCCTCTGAAAAAGGGAACGGGGTTCTTTTGCGTGAACAAAAGAACCCCGCAAGAGCGTCAATTGATGCTCGGATGATGCAGTGCCGCGTCTATGCACCTGTGGGCAAATGATACACCGCAATGGCGGCTGGGGCAACTATATATTGCCCGTCGCTGTGCCGCGGGCCCAATATGCAGTTAAGTCTTAGAGGTTCTGCTGCACGTCGGTGGCCGCGTCCTGGATGGCGTCGCCGGCATGCTCGATGTCTTTGCCGGCACCCTTGGCGGTTTCACAGGCGGTCAGCGCAAACAAGCTCAGACCAATCAGAATTGTGCGGATCATCAGGTATCTCCCATACTACTCGATCGTTCCTGTCGGTAGCACCTTTCCAAAATCGGAGCCAGTATTTTGAGAGAGCTTGCGGGCGGGTTTGCGGCGCCGCGCCAAACAATCTGAGCGCGGGCAGCACATTGCCGAACCAAGCAAGGGCCACGCTGGGGCCCAACCGCAAAACTGATTTCAAGGTCCGGCCAGCGAACTCGGGCGTCCCCCCTTGCGGCCCTTCTGCGCCGACACTAAGACTCATGTAACATTTCTTCGGGTAATATCCCGACCCATCGCAAAGCAGGCAGGTTCCACATGTTCGATCCAGTTGACACCTACATGAATACGCTCGTCCCGATGGTGGTCGAACAGACCAGCCGCGGCGAACGTGCCTACGATATCTTCTCGCGCCTTTTGAAAGAGCGGATCATCTTCATCAACGGCCCGATTCATGACGGTATGAGCCATCTGGTCGTTGCGCAGTTGCTGCACCTTGAGGCGGAGAATCCGAACAAGGAAATCTCGATCTACATCAATTCGCCCGGCGGCGTCGTGACCAGCGGTTTGTCGATCTATGACACAATGCAGTACATCAAGCCGAAATGTTCGACCCTGGTGATCGGCCAGGCGGCGTCGATGGGGTCGGTTCTGCTGGCCGGTGGCGAAAAGGGAATGCGTTTTTCGCTGCCCAACAGCCGGATCATGGTGCACCAGCCCAGCGGTGGCTATCAGGGCCAGGCCAGCGACATCATGATCCACGCGGCCGAGACGCAAAAACTGAAAGATCGCCTGTATGATATCTATGTACGTCATACCGGGCAGACCAAAAAGGCGGTTGAAAAGGCGCTGGATCGTGACAATTTCATGAGCCCGGAAGAGGCCAAGGAATGGGGTCATATCGACGAGATCGTCGAAAACCGTGCAAAAATGGACACGGACGAGGCCTGAGGCCTGCGCCCCGCGCGATAGGTGCGGGGCACATTTTGAGATTGTAGCTGCTCCGGTGCTGGCCTAAGCTGCATCAACAGACGGCAAACGCGGCGCGAAACGGGCCGCAGGGATGGAGCCCGAAAGGTAGATCATGGCGACGAATTCAGGCGGCGACAGCAAGAATACGCTCTACTGCAGTTTCTGCGGCAAAAGCCAGCACGAGGTCCGTAAGCTGATTGCCGGCCCAACCGTATTCATCTGCGACGAATGCGTTGAACTGTGCATGGATATCATCCGCGAAGAAACCAAGGCCAGCGGCTTGAAATCCTCGGATGGGGTACCGACGCCCAAGGATATCTGTGAGGTTCTGGATGATTACGTGATCGGTCAGGCTACTGCAAAACGGGTTCTGTCGGTTGCCGTGCATAACCATTATAAACGCCTCAATCATGCCCAGAAAGCGGGCAGTGATATCGAACTGGCGAAATCCAACATCCTGCTGATCGGCCCCACCGGGTGCGGCAAAACCTTGCTGGCCCAGACGCTGGCGCGCATTCTGGATGTGCCCTTTACCATGGCCGACGCGACAACGCTGACCGAGGCCGGGTATGTGGGCGAAGACGTCGAGAACATCATTCTCAAGCTTCTGCAGGCCAGCGAATACAATGTCGAACGCGCCCAGCGCGGCATCGTTTATATCGACGAGGTCGACAAGATCACCCGCAAGTCGGAAAACCCCTCGATCACCCGTGATGTATCGGGCGAAGGGGTGCAGCAGGCGTTGCTGAAGCTGATGGAAGGTACAGTGGCCAGCGTTCCGCCACAGGGCGGGCGCAAGCACCCGCAGCAGGAATTCCTGCAGGTGGACACCACCAATATCCTGTTCATCTGCGGCGGGGCCTTCGCCGGTCTGGACCGGATCATCGCGCAGCGCGGCAAAGGGTCTGCCATGGGCTTTGGCGCCGATGTGCGGGATAATGATGACCGCGGTGTCGGAGAGATTTTCAAGGATCTCGAGCCCGAAGACCTTCTGAAATTCGGTCTGATCCCAGAATTCGTGGGGCGTTTGCCGGTTCTGGCAACCCTGGAAGATCTGGATGAGGATGCCCTTGTCACGATCTTGACCAAACCCAAGAACGCTCTGGTCAAACAGTATCAGCGCCTGTTCGAACTGGAAGATGCGGAACTCGCCTTTACCGACGATGCTCTGAAAGCGATTGCCAACAAGGCGATCGAGCGCAAAACCGGCGCGCGCGGCCTGCGCTCGATCCTCGAGGACATCTTGCTGGATACCATGTTCGAATTGCCGGGCATGAAAAACGTAACCGAAGTCGTAGTAAACGAAGAGGCGGTTTCTTCCGACAAGCAACCCCTGATCATTTACGCAGACGCCGCACCGGAATCCGCGTCGGCGGGTTAACGGGCTTACTAACGGGGGCGCTGCCCCCGCCGCGGCCTGCAGCCGCGACTCCCCCGGGATATTTATGGCCAGATGAAGTCCGGATCCTTTATTCATCTGGCCCAAAATATCCCGGAGCGCGAGGCAGAGCCTCGCATGGTTGACCAGAAACCGGGCCGGTCAATTGTACATGGAAAACACAATGACAATCAAACGCATTTCCTCTGGCGGAGAATTTGAGGCAAAAGTCGGCTATTGCAGGGCTGTCGTTGCGGGCAACTGGATTCATGTTGCCGGGACGGTGGGGCAGGGCGAGGATGTCGTTGCCCAGTGCCGCTCGGCGCTGTCGATCATCGAAAAGGCGCTTGCCGAGGCCGGGGCAGGTTTTAAGCATGTCGTGCGCGTGACATACATGTTGCCGGACCGTGCCGAGTTTGAGCCGTGCTGGCCGGTATTGGCAGAAACATTCGGCGCCGCCCCGCCGGCGGCGACGATGATTGAATGCGGCCTGATCGACCCCAAGTACCGGATCGAGATCGAAGTCACCGCATATCTGCCGGAGTGACGCAGAAGCGCCCTGTGGTACTGGACCTTGGCGCACCTTTGGTCCATACCGTTGCAGGAGCGAAATGCCGGAGGCAACCGATGGGAATCCTGAACACTCTTTTGCGCGCCGTGACGTGGTGGAACGGGGCAACCCTGAACACGCAGATCTTTACTGCGCGCAAGGGCGTCAAGGTTGGCGAAGACGACGAGGGCAACGTTTTCTATCGGACAGCCGATGACAGCCGGCGGTGGGTGATTTTCAACGGCGAGGCCGAGGCCAGCCGGATCGACCCCGACTGGCATGGCTGGTTGCACCGGACATGGGACGAACCGCCGACGGACAAGCCATTGATGCACAAGCCGTGGGAAAAACCGCACCAGGAAAACCTGACTGGAACCGCGCTTGCATATGCGCCCGCTGGATCGTTGCGCCGGGTGGACCCGGTCGAGCGGTCTGATTACGAGGCGTGGAGCCCGGAATAAGCGAGGCTAAGGATGTCCACCCACAATATGACCGAAGTCCTTGTCGGCGGGGTTGTTCTGGCCTGTGCCGTCGCATTTGGCGTCTATGCCAGCCAGTCAGCCGGGCTGACGCGGGACGCAGGCGGGTACGAACTTGCCGCATCTTTCCGCTCGCTGGAAGGGGTGGGCGTAGGGACCGATGTGCGCCTTGCCGGGGTCAAGATCGGGACCGTAACCGACGTGGACCTTAACCCTGACACCTATCGCGCTGATACGACCTTTTCCGTCAAGGACGGGGTTCTGATCCCCGATGATTCAGCAATCATCATCTCTTCTGAGGGATTGCTGGGGGGCAACTTTGTTGAAGTCATGCCTGGCGGGTCCCCTTTCTATTTCGAGGCCGGGGACGAGATTGAGGATACGCAAGGCGCGGTCAGCCTGATTTCGCTGCTGGTGAAATTCGTGGCCGGGGACGGCGGCGAATGATGCGCTTTGCTGTGATGGCGTTTGCACTGACGGCGACGGCGGCCACGGCGCAACAAAAGGTACAGTCGGGTCCGGGCGCCATGTTGCGGGGGCTGGACAAGGTCAGCGGCCAGACCGTGGATATCGAGCTTCAATCGGGGCAGACAGAGACCGTGTTCGGGTTGGATGTCGCGCTGGGGGATTGTCGTTACCCGGTCGACAACCCAACGGGTGACGCATTCGCCTATCTGACCATCTGGGAACAGGGCAAGTCAGAACAGTTGTTTGACGGTTGGATGATTGCGACCTCGCCAGCGTTGCATGCGCTGGACCATGCCCGTTACGACGTCTGGGTGATCCGCTGTATCACGCCTTGAGGCGACTGTACCAATATGGCTGAAAAGTCCGCTGCGGTATTCACGGCCTCCTGCAACTCCTGACGATAGGCGCTTCGCGAAATCTCGATTGCGCCCAGCGACGCAAGATGCGCGGTCAGGAACTGGGTGTCAAACAGCCGGAACCCTGTCTGGCGCAAGCGGTCGACCAGATAGGCCAGCGCGATCTTGGATGTATCGGGCCGGCGCGAAAACATGCTTTCGCCGAAAAACGCGGCACCGATCGCGACGCCAAAAACACCGCCGATCAGTTCAGGGCCATCATAAACCTCAAGCGAATGGGCGTGACCCAGGCGATAGAGCTGTTGATACAGGTCCCGCAATTCGGCGTTTATCCACGTGTCCGGGCGATCTGCGCACCCATCGACGACGCCGAGGAACTGCTGGTCGATCGCTATCTGAAACCCGCAATTCCTGATCCGCCGCGCCAGGCTGCGCGAGATATGGAACCCGTCCAGGGGAAAAACACCTCGGAGTTTCGGGTCGACCCAGAACAGCTCGTCGGACTCGCGGTTTTCGGCCATCGGAAAAATGCCGATGGAATAGCCATGCATCAACAGTTCGGGTGACAGGCTCATGTGGCAGATTTGCTGGCCGAAGTGGGGTTCCACTTCGGCCAAGCGGTCTTATTGCGCCATGTTCTCCGCAAGCCAGTGCTCCAGCCAGTGGATGTTATAGTCGCCGCTGTGAATGTCCGGTTCCTGAAGCAGGGCGTGAAACAAGGGGACGGTCGTGTCGACGCCATCAACGATCAGTTCACCCAACGCACGGTTCAGGCGCGCCAGTGCTTCGTTTCGGTCGCGCCCCTGAACGATCAGCTTGCCGATAAGGGAATCGTAGTAGGGCGGGATGGAATACCCGTCATACAGGGCCGAATCCATCCGGACACCAAGGCCGCCAGGTGCATGAAACGCCGTGATCTTGCCGGGGCAGGGCGAAAAGTTCGGCAGCTTTTCGGCGTTGATCCGAACTTCGATGGCGTGGCCGTTGATCTCCAGATCGTCCTGGCCGAACGACATGTCCTCGCCTGCGGCGACCAGGATCTGCTCGCGCACGAGGTCGACGCCAAAGATGCCTTCGGTCACCGGGTGTTCCACCTGCAGGCGGGTGTTCATCTCGATGAAGTAGAACTCGCCATTCTCGTACAGGAATTCGATGGTGCCCGCGCCGATATAGTTGATCTTGGCAACCGCGTCGGCACATATCTTGCCGATCTTGGCGCGCTCTTCGGGGGTGATGCAGGGGCCGGGGGCCTCTTCGAACACCTTCTGGTGGCGGCGTTGCAGCGAACAGTCGCGTTCGCCCAAGTGAACCGCCTTGCCCTTACCGTCGCCAAAGACCTGGATCTCGATATGGCGGGGCGTGGTCAGGTATTTCTCGATATAGACCTCGTCATTGCCAAAGGCGGCTTTGCCCTCGGCCCGCGCGGTCATAAAGGCGCTTTCCATGTCTTCTGCGGTCTGCGCGACTTTCATGCCGCGCCCGCCACCGCCGGCGGTCGCCTTGATGATGACGGGATAGCCGAATTCCTCGCCGATGCGCTTGGCGTCTTCCAGCGTCGGAACGCCGCCGTCCGATCCGGGAACACAAGGCACACCCAGCGCCTTCATGGTGTCCTTGGCGGTGATCTTGTCACCCATGACGCGGATATGTTCGGCGGTGGGGCCGATGAAGGTGATGCCGTGGTCTTCGACGATCTGCACGAACTCGGCATTTTCGGACAGGAAGCCATAGCCGGGATGGATCGCCTGCGCGCCGGTAATCTCGCAGGCCGAGATGATCGCGGGTACGGACAAATAGCTGCTTGGGCTGGGCGGGGGGCCGATGCATACCGATTCGTCGGCCATGCGCACATGCATCGCATCGCTGTCGGCGGTCGAATGGACGGCGACCGTGGCAATCCCCATCTCTCGCGCGGCGCGGATGACGCGCAGGGCGATCTCGCCTCGGTTGGCAATCAGGATCTTGTCGAACATGGGCCCGCCTTACTCAACGATGACCAGGGGGGTGCCAAATTCCACGGCGTCGCCATCGCCCACGAGGATGCGCTTGATGGTGCCCGATTTGGGGGCGTGGATATGGTTCATGGTTTTCATCGCTTCGACAATCAGCAACGTGTCGCCTTCCGAAACGGATGCGCCGACGCTGATAAAGGACGGCGCGCCGGGTTCGGGCTGCATATAGACGGTTCCAACCATCGGCGAAGTAACGGCGCCGGGGTGGCTGGCGGGGTCATCGCTTGCGGCCGGGGCTTCGGCTGCTGCCGCAGCCGGGGCAGGCGCTGCGGCAGGGGCTGCCGGGGCCGGGGCCGCCACCTGAACCGGAGCGGCGGCAACCTGAACGGCACGGCTGACGCGCACATTCAGGCTGTCTTCTTCGCCATACTCGCGTTTGACCTGCAATTCGGTCAGGTCGTTTTCACGCAGCAACTCGGCCAGTGCCTTGATAAACGCCACGTCCGATTCGTGTTTGGTATCTGTCATGAGTGTCCTCGAAGGTTCCCCTAGGGCCCGTCTGTCTGGCGCGGGCTTTGGTCTGATTACGCAGCGTTATAAGCCATGCGGTCGGCCATGAAAAGCGCAGTCTCGGCCGTTGAAATAGGGGTTTGGACGCAAAACGCAACCGGTCGGGCCGATTACAGCGGCATCCCGGATAACTTGGCCACGAGTTCGGGCAGTTTGCGCGCGCCGAACTTTTCCAGCAGCCGGGCGCGATAGGCTTCGATCGTCCGATAGCTCAGCCCCAGCTCACCGCCGATTTCCTTAGCCGACAACCCTCGGCAGGACAGGATCGCAACCTCGCGTTCCCTTTGGGTCAACTCAACCAGCGGCCGTTCCTCGGAAATGTCCGAAAAGCTCCAGATGCCGTGGCGAAACGGATCGTCCGGGGTCAGCGACCTGCCGCGCGCGCGGCACCAGAACAAATCGCCGTTGCGACGTCGCATGACACGTTCGTCGGTGTAATAGCCCGTGTCTCGCATGACTTGCAGACTGCGTTGGCCAATCCGTTCCCAGTCGGCCACCGAGGGATAGAGATGCAACAGCGGCATATTGCGATAATCTTCTTCGCTGCCGCCGAAGGTGCGCGAAAACTGCAGGTTGCAACGCCGGATCACTCGGTTTTCGAGTTCGACAAGCCCGATTGGGGCATATTCGAAGGCCGGATCGCTCATATACCTATCGTGACGGGTATTGCGGCAAAATAGAAGGGGCTGGCCCCAGAAACATGGTTTTGGGACATGGGCAAATACGACCGCGAGGTCTGTCAAGTCTGCAATGACGGGCGGTGTTGCGGCAAAAAGGTTGTTAATTCTGTAAACGGTATTTGAAAATATCTTCGCAAGATACGATAATCCAAGCGTTAATCTGAAAACCGGGGCGCTCGATTGCGAGGGGTGCGGGATTGATCAGGGCGGAGGAAACATCGGGTGCGCGACACGCTGACTGGCAGCAGAATTCGCGAAAGGCGGCAGATTTCCGGGCTGCGGCAGGCGGAGCTGGCCCGCCAGGTCGGGATATCGGCGTCTTATCTGAACCTGATCGAACACAACAGGCGCCGGATTGGGGGCAAGCTGCTGGTTGATATCGCCGCTGCCCTGGCGGTCGAGCCATCGGTTTTGACCCAGGGGATCGAGGCGACGCTGATCTCGGCCCTGCGCGAGGCTGCGGCCGATGCCGTCGGGCAAAAGGCCGAGGTGGACGGCCTGGATGAATTTGCAGGTCGCTTTCCGGGTTGGGCGGGCGTTCTTGCGCAAATGCACAGCCGGGTCGTGTCGCTGGAACGCACCGTGGAAACACTGGCCGACCGCCTGACGCATGACCCGCAGATCGCGGCGTCGATGCACGAAGTTCTGTCGACCGCCGCGGCAATTCGCTCGACGGCGGCGATTCTGGCCGAGCCGGGGGAAATCGGCGCTGAGTGGCGCGACCGGTTTCACAAGAACCTGCACCAGGATGCAGAGCGTTTGGCCGAAAGCTCCAAGGCGCTTGTCGCATATCTGGATGATAGCGAAAGCGCCGACGACAAAAGCGGCATTCCGTTGGAAGAGGCCGAGGCGTTCTTTGCCGGTCAGGGGCATCATTTCCCGGAAATTGAACAGGGGCAGGATGCCGGGCAGATTTCGTTGGACGACCTGGATTCGGGCGCGGCCAAGACGGTGGCGCGGGAAATGCTTGCCGTTTATGCGGCGGACGCGGCGGCCATGCCGCTGGATCAATTGCGGGACGCTTTGGCCGGGCAAGAGGTTGATCCGCTAAAGCTGGCGGCTCGGTTTTCGGTCGATCTGCCTACCGTGTTGCGCCGTTTGGCTTTCCTTCCCAAGGACCTGTTGCCACAACCCGCAGGTCTGGCGATCTGCGATGCTTCCGGCAGTGTCCTGTTCTATAAGCCCGTGCCGGGGTTTGCGCTGCCGCGCCATGGCGAAGCATGTCCGTTATGGCCGCTTTTCACCGCCCTCAACCGGCCACTTGTTCCGCTTCGCAAACGGATTACGCAGCTTGGCCGGACGATTGCCGAATTTGAGTGTTACGCCATCGCCTGGCCACAGGCAGTAACCGGATTCGATGCAGACCCCGTTTACCGGTCTGTCATGCTTGTGCTGCCAACGGAGTCTGCCTTGCCTGCGCGGTCCGACGCGTCAGAGGTTGGAACAAGTTGTCGTATCTGCCCCAGAAACCAATGTGAAACGCGACGCGAGCCGTCGATTCTGAGCGAAGGTTTTTGACAGTTTCGTTTCAGTCCGATTAATCTGTTCCTTGTGGGTGGCCAGGTGTATTACCGGCCATGGGGAGGAATATGTATATGAGCCGCAAGGTTCTGCTGATTGAGGACGAGCCCAATATCACCGAGGCGATCCGGTTCCTGTTGACCCGAGAGGGGTGGCAGGTCGAAACACATGCCGAGGGCACGGATGCGGTGCAGGTGATCCTGGCCGCCGAACCCGACCTGGTGATCCTGGATGTGATGTTGCCCGGGAAAAGCGGTATGGACGTCCTGAGGGACCTGCGCGAGCATGAAAACATGGCCCGCTTGCCGGTTCTTATGCTGACCGCGCGTGGTCAGTCGCGCGACCGCGAGATGGCGGAAAATGCCGGTGTCAGCCGTTTCATGACCAAACCATTCTCGAACTCCGAGGTTCTGACCGCTGTGCGTGATCTTCACGCGCAGGCGTCGCAGTCATGACAACCGATCCAGGCGATGAACCTCGGCCATCGGTTGCGCGGCAATCGCTGTTCCTGGAACGTCAAAGCTATCGCAGGCGCCGACTAGCCGATGCGGCGCGGCTTTTGCCTTTTCTGGGCGCTGCGCTGATTGCATTGCCCCTGCTTTGGCCCGACGGGAGTTCTGACGAAGCGCCTGTGCCATTGTCGTCGGCAATCTATTACATCTTTATTTGCTGGGTCGGCCTGATCCTGTGCAGCTTTTTGTTCGGCCTTGCCGCACGACGCATGAGCGGGCGCGAAGACACCGGGCCGGAGACCGAGAAATGGCAACGCTGAATGTCTTGATTCTGGTGTGCCTCGGCTATGTCGTGCTGCTGTTCGGCGTGGCCTTTGCGGCTGACCGGTTGGCGGCAGCAGGGCGGGGCAGGTGGTTGCGATCGCCATTGATCTACACGCTGTCCCTGTCAATCTACTGCACGGCCTGGACATTTTACGGTGCGGTGGGAAACGCCGCGCGGTCGGGCCTGGAATTCGTGACGATTTACATTGGGCCGACGCTTGTCATGATAAGCTGGTGGTGGGGCCTGCGCAAACTGGTGCGAGTCGGTCGTAGCCAGCGCGTGACATCCATCGCCGACCTGGTCTCGTCGCGCTATGGCAAGTCAAACACGCTGGCGATTTGTGTCACCATCCTGGCCGTTCTGGGGGGGACGCCATATATCGCGCTTCAGCTTCAGTCGATTACCCTGTCGTTTTCGATCTTCGCCGAAGCAGACCCATCGGGGCTGTACCGCGAGGGGTCCAGCGTGTTCTGGGTCGCCGCCGGGTTGGCGGTGTTCGCGATCCTGTTCGGAACCCGGAACCTGGATGTGAATGAACGTCACCACGGTGTCGTCACGGCGATTGCAGTGGAATCCGTGGTCAAACTGTTTGCCCTGCTCGCCGTTGGCATCTTTGTGGTCTGGGGCGTCGCCGGTGGAATCGGGCCGATAATGGATCGTATCGACGCCTCGGAAATCGGGCAGTGGCAGGTGGACGGAGGACGCTGGACCGCGATCACGTTCTTGTCCGCAGCCGCCTTTGTGTGCCTGCCGCGCATGTTTCAGGTCATGGTCGTCGAAAATGACGACGAGGGGCATCTGCGAACGGCTGCGTGGGCCTTTCCCCTGTATCTATTGCTGATGAGCTTGTTCGTCATTCCAATCGCGGTGGTGGGGTTGGACTTGTTGCCAGCCGGTTCAAACCCAGACCTGTTCGTTCTGACCGTCCCCCTGTCGCAAGGCAACGACTGGCTGGCCATGCTGTCCTTTATCGGAGGGTTCTCATCCGCCACGTCGATGGTGATTGTCACCGCGATGGCCCTGTCGACCATGGTGTCGAACCATCTTGTCATGCCCATCTGGCTGAGCATGCAGGAAAGCAAAAGCTCGGTCTCGGGGGATGTGCGAACCATCGTCCTGCTGGCGCGCCGGATCTCGATTGCGGTGATCATGTGCCTTGGGTTCTTTTACTACCGCTTATCCGGGGGCGGCGCGGCGCTGGCGTCAATCGGATTGGTGGCCTTTGCCGGGATATCGCAAATCTTGCCGGCCCTGGTTGGTGGCCTGTTCTGGCGCGGCGCGACGCGCACAGGGGCGCTGGCAGGGTTGAGCGTGGGGTTCGGGTTGTGGATCTATACCTTGTTGCTGCCCGGAATGGGCGGCTGGGTGATGCCCGAGACGGTTCTGCAAAACGGGCCTTTCGGGATCGGGTGGCTGCGCCCGCAGGCCATGTTCGGGCTGGAAGGGATCGACCCGATGACGCACACGGTTCTGTGGTCGTTGGCGCTCAATACCATCGCCTTTTGCGTGACCTCACTGCTGAGCTTTCCAAGCCCGCTGGAACGTCTGCAAGGCGCGCAGTTCGTCAATGTTTTCGATCATTCGGTCGCGCCGCGCGGATGGAGCGGATCGGTGGCCCAAAGCGAAGACCTGATGATCATGACGCAGCGCATCCTGGGCGCCGCGCCCGCGCAGGAGTTCTTTCAGCTCGAGGCCGAAAAGCAGGGCGGCAGGGGGCGGCTGCCCGAACCGACACCGGGGTTTCTTGAAAGGCTCGAACGTGAACTCAGCGGGTCGGTGGGGGCGGCGACCGCCCATGCGATGATCGGGCAGATCGTTGGCGGGTCGTCTGTTTCGGTCGAAGACCTGCTGGCCGTTGCGGACGAATCCGCGCAATTGCTGGAATATTCGGGCCAACTCGAAGCGAAATCTGCCGAGTTGAGCCGAACCGCCCGGCAATTGCGTGATGCCAATGCGAAACTGACGCAAATTTCCATGCAGAAGGATGCGTTTCTTGGCCAAGTTAGCCACGAATTGCGCACGCCCATGACCTCGATCCGGGCATTTTCCGAGATCATGCGCGACACCGAAGAACTCAGCCCCGAGGAAAAGACGCGCTATGCGGCGATCATTCATGACGAGGCGCTGCGCCTG
Source organism: Alphaproteobacteria bacterium (assembly GCA_030427405.1). GTDB lineage: Bacteria > Pseudomonadota > Alphaproteobacteria > Rhodobacterales > Rhodobacteraceae > Ruegeria. The sequence continues at coordinate 36,961 of JAUHXK010000016.1, forward strand.
ACGCGCCTGCTGGACGATCTTCTGGACCTGAGCGTTCTGGAAAGCGGCCAGGTCAGTCTGAACATGGGCGAGGCAACGTTGCATGCCGTGTTGGACAGGGCCAGTTCCACGGCGCTGGCCGGGGCCGAGCGTCCATTGAAAATCAAACGCACAAAAGTGTCTGAACGCATTTCACTGCACACCGATCTGGACCGGCTTGGGCAGGTTTTCATCAACGTGATCTCGAACGCGCAGAAATACTGTGATGCCGCTGAACCGGTGCTGACGATCACGGCCCATGATGTCGGCGGGCAGGCTGTGGTCGATTTTGTCGATAATGGCAGCGGCATCCCGCCCGAGGCCCAATCCATGGTGTTCGAGAAATTCGCGCGGGTCGGGATCGACAAGGCGGGCGGCGCCGGGTTGGGCCTTGCGATCTGTGACGAGATTATGCAGCGGCTGGGCGGCGAAATCAGCTATTTGCCGGGGCAGGGCGGGGCGGCGTTCCGGGTCAGTTTGCCGCTGGCTTACCGGCAGGCCGCGCAATAACGGAATGACCATAAAGATATTGGTAAGGGTCGGCGGGTTAAACCTGATCTGAGTTCTGTCAAATCCGGTGGTTGGCTACGATGACCAGACATGTGAACGCGGCCCTCGCACGCAAGCTTGCCGCTGGGCAACGCGATACCGTCGAACGGCCGCGTACCTTGTTGCGGGCGCTGCGGTTGACTCTGGCCAAGGCCGCAAGCGAGCGGTTGAACCTGCCGCTGTCGGTTATTGGCATTCGACAGGCCGCGCGCAGGCAGGATGACCTTACGGCCGGGATCGCCGAGACCTGGCTGCTTTTGACATTTGTCGCCGAGGGGGGGCAGGTGGCGTCGGCCTGCCTGGACCCGGTCTGTGTTTCGGCCATCGTTCAGATGCAAACGCTGGGTGAGGTCCTGCCGGGCGCACCCGCTGCGCGCCCCTTCACCGATACGGATGCGGCAATGGTCGCCCCGTTGATGGAGGACGTGCTGTCGCGCGCGCCCGAACAGGTCGTTGATCCGCATGGCTCGGTCGATCTGGACCCTTTCGAATATGCCGGCCGCGCCGCGGATCTGCATGAATTGTCGCTGGCGCTTTGTGACGACGCGTACCAGGCGTTTGACCTGACCGTCGAACTGACTGGCGGCGCTCAGCAGGGCCAGGTAACCCTGCTGCTGCCGCAAAAACAGAACGCCCAGGACGAAGATGCCCCGGACCCTGCGGATGGTGGGCCCGATCTGGAACAGGCCAGCGGCGTGATACGGGCCGAGCTGAACGCGGTCATCTGCAGGCTGGTTGTTCCGCTTTCCGAATTCTCGCAGCTAAGGGCAGGGGACATGGTGCCCTTGGCGGGGGCCCGGCTGGATCGAACCGAAACCCTGACCGTCGACAAGGCGCGGGTGGCCATCGGACGCTTGGGTCAATGCGGCGGGATGCGGGCCGTGCGTATCAACGAGCAGATGCAAGCGGCGGTTCTGCTGGCGGCGGAGGAACCTGAATTTTCCGCAGCCAGCCCCACGGCGCCTGTTCCGGACGATCCGATGCCCGTCACCCGCCCGGCAAAGGCTACACCACCGACCATCGACATCGCACAGTCGTTGGACGGGCAGATAATGCCGGATGAAGAGTTGCCGGAAGGAAGCTCAGAACGTATCGCCGAAGAAATCTCGCAATTGGCCGGGTTGACCGGGGCAGCGGGTGAAACCGACGCCCACGGGTGACACCTTTAGCCGCCCGAGTGGCGGATCTGGTCCAATGTCGGTCTGAGGTTTTCCAGAGCATAACCGGCCTTGCCGGTCGCATCGAGGATTTCGTCAGTGGTCATCGCGTTGCATTGCCCAAGGGCCCAGATGACGGAACAGCGTGTGCCCGACGCGCAATACGCCAAAACCGGCCCGCTGCAACTTTCAGCCAGGTCTTTTTGCAGGGCAACATTGTCGGGGGTCATTGTCTGGTGCGTCAGCTCCAACACTTCGTATTCCAACCCTGCGGCCCGGACGGCCTGGCCAATGGCATCAGATTGCAAATCCGCAGGAACCTCGGAGTTCGGGCGGTTGCAGATCACTTTGACAAATCCGGCCGCAGCAATGGCCGGGACGTCATCGACGCAGATCTGGGGCGAGACGGCGTAGCGGGGGGTTATTTGGCGAATCTCCATATGAATTGCTTAGGTCGCGTTTGCGATCCTGTCCAGTTGTGTCCCGACCTTCGGGGCCGCGATCATCCCCGCGACCATCGCGACCAGAAAGATCACACCGCCCGTGCCGCCGAAGCTGAGCGATGCCATGGCTGGCCCCGGGCACAGTCCCGCCAGCCCCCATCCCATGCCAAACAGGACCGATCCCGCTACAAGTCGCCGGTCGAGTTCGGGCCGCGGCGGGGCCGGAAACTGCCCCCCAACCAATGGCTCCCGATTTCGGGTGAAACGCCAGGCGATCAACATGGGCAGGATTGCGCCGCCCATCACGAAGGCCAGTGTCGGGTCCCATTGGCCGAACACGTCCAGCCATCCCTGCACCTTGGTGGTGTCGGTCATCCCCGAAATCAAAAGGCCGGTTCCAAACAAAATCCCCGCCAAGGCCGCCAGAACGCCCCGCATCAGATCACTCCCCATACGTGCCGGAACAGGGCAATCGTCATGCCGCCTGCCAGGATGTAGAACACGGTCGCGACAATGCCGCGCAACGAAAACCGCGAGATTCCGCACACGCCGTGCCCCGAAGTGCACCCGTTGGCTATGCGCGTCCCGACCCCGACAAGCAGGCCAGCGGCGATCACCACGGCCAGGTCCGCCGTCAGATGTGTTTCGGATTGCGGCGCGATCAGTGGCCGCAAAACCAGGGGCGCGCCGATCACACCGGCAATAAAGGCCAGCCGTTCACCCAGGTTGCCTTTGCCGGTTCCATCCACAAGGCCGCCCAGGATTCCGCTGGCGCCCATGACCCGGCCATTTCCCAGCAGGAACACCGCGCCACCCAAGCCGATCAGCAATCCGCCGACCAATCCCCAAATCCATTCCGGGTTCATTTATGAATTCCTTTTGACCCCAAAGTTGTCCTGTCAGATCTTGTTGACCGGTATTTTCAGAAAGACATTTCCGTCGTCATCGGCCGGGGGCATCTGCCCGGCCCGCATGTTCACCTGAAGCGACGGCAGGATCAGACGCGGCATGGCCAGGGTCGCGTCGCGCGCGTCGCGCATCTGGCAAAACTCTTCGATGCTGCGGCCCTGACCGATGTGAATGTTCAGCGCCTTTTGTTCGCCAACGGTCGTTTCCCACGCATAGTCGTCGCGGCCCGGGGCCTTGTAGTCATGGCCGACAAAGATCCGGGTTTCATCCGGTAGCGACAGGATTTTCTGGATCGACTCGAACAGGCGGGCCGAAGACCCCCCCGGAAAGTCGCAGCGCGCCGTTCCGAAATCGGGCATGAACAACGTATCCCCGACAAAGGCGGCATCGCCGATGACATAGGTCAGGCAGGCCGGGGTGTGCCCCGGTGTATGCAGGACATCCCCCCGCAACTGGCCGATATGAAAACTGTCGCCTTCCGAAAGCAACGCATCGAACTGGCTGCCGTCACGCTGGAATTCGGTGCCTTCGTTGAACACCTTTCCAAACGTGTCCTGCACCAGGATGATATTCTTGCCAATCCCGATCTTGCCGCCCAGTTCTTGTTGCAGATACGGCGCCGCCGACAAGTGATCTGCGTGGACATGGCTTTCCAGGATCCAGTCCACCCTCAGCCCCGCCTTTTGAACGTAGTCCACGATTTGGTCGGCCGAGCTGGTATCGGTGCGACCAGAGGCGTGATCGAAATCCAGGACGCTGTCGATGATGGCACACGCGTTGCCTTCGGGTTCCTGAACCACATAGGATACGGTGAAGGTCTGCGGATCGAAAAAGGCTTTTACCAGAGGTGTCATGGAGGTCTCCCGCATGTCGTCCGTTTCATATATTGATAACGGAATATGATTCAAGTTCCAATGCATAACTTGATGTCTGTCAAGGCGGCTTTGGCCAAAATGGCCTATGAATTATGCAACCTGCGGTGGGTTGCCTTTTTTCCCGTAAATGACAGGCGACTTTCCGCAGGGGGCCAGCAAGTCTCAAGTTGGTCTTAATGTCGTTACCTATATCTGGCAGACTGGCATTACTGGGAGGAAGCAATGACCGTACAAGATCTTTACACCGAAGCCGAGCAGCTTGAGCAGCGGCTGCGTGGTGCATGTCTAAACACCCGTCTGGCCCTTCAGCCAAGCGTCAGCAGGGTTATCGACCGGATGAAAGCGCAAGGCGTGCAGGTTCCGCCGCGCCTGCGACGGCTGGATGCCGCATTGTGCGAAGACGCGGTTGAGGCGCAGTTTGACAACATGCCGGTCTGACCGGGGTGGTCATCCGAGGGAAACGCCAAGGATGACCATCATCAAACCGATGACCGACAGAAAAAGCGAAGCCAGGTTCCACGGCAGGACTGCCTGAACCGAGGCGCGCAGCTCGTCATCCGAAAGGTTCGACTTGCGCGCTTTCATCACCCGCAGGATACACCACACCAGGCCCAAAAGCCCGGCCAGTGACAGGGTAGCGCCCCCCCAGATAATAAAGTCGAACATGGGTTTCCGCCCCTGGCATCCAAGTTGGCTTTGCGCTTAGCCGATCGCACCCCACAGCACAAGGCCACGGCGCAGCTATTGACCGCTTGCGGCCAGCGCGCCGGCGATGTATCCGCCATATTGCCCCCGGGGCACAGCGCAAAAATACCAATTCTGAGAGGGACGCAGATGGAAGACATCACCGAAAACCAGGCCTCTGACAACTATCGCGTTACCGCTGGTGAACTGCGGCAGTTCATTGAACGGTTCGAGCGTCTCGAAGCAGAAAAGAAGGACATCGCCGAACAGCAAAAAGAGGTCATGGCCGAAGCCAAGGCCCGCGGATACGACACCAAGGTCATGCGCAAGGTGATCGCCCTGCGCAAGCGTGACAAGGACGATATCGCCGAGGAAGAGGCGGTTCTGGAAATGTACAAGGAAGCGCTTGGGATGTAGGGCTGACCGGGCCGGCTACCTCAAGGTCTGATGACGCGTATGTCCGGCATGGTCTGCAATCGTGCCAGGTCCTGCTCGTAAATCTCGGAAAAGGCGGCGACGATCTCTTCGGACCAACCGGGCAGGTCCAGTGTTTCTTCGATTTCATCCAGCTTGGCATGCGTGTCGAAAATATCGGCAAGCTTGTCCCGTATCGCGTCATCCGCACTTGCGGTGTCTTGTCGGACCAGCGCAAGGATTTCGCGTTTCCCGATGTCAGATACCAGCGACGACAACAGCGCATACTCGCTCTGCATCGGTGTATTGGCGGGCAGGCCAGCCAGCGTTCGCAGAATATCGCCCCAGATCAAGGGCGTGTCTTCGTTGCTCCACAAGGTGACGCGGACATCAGGGGCCAGGTCTCTTATGTCCTCGATCATTGTCAGCCAGCTCAGACAGCTCAGGTCGGTGGTGTCCAGAACCTCTTGCCGCGTGCTTTCGTGCAGGGACATCAAGACCTTGGGGATAAAGCTGCCGGGGTTGCGCAGCGCAACGCACAGCTCGACCTCATGCTCGGCGAATACCTTGTCCAAATAGGCCACCCGCTGACCGGCCAGCGGGCAAAACTGACCGTCCTGAATGATGGCGTTGCGCTCACCCAAAAAGCCCGGCGCAGACAGGATAACGCGTCTCGCCGCCGGATCATCGGGTACGACATCCCGCATCGCCGCATGCTGAAGCGGATCAAGCGGCGCCGCATGCAGACCCGCCAGAGGTGCCATAAAGCTTTGCCGGAAAACCTTGGGCCCCAGAAAGGAAATGCCGTTCTCGGCCAGCATGTTGGCGTTTGCCCGCAGGGATTTCAGCAAGAGTCCTTGGTCCGTAAAGGCGGCACCGGCGTGAATGACCACTTGCATGTTGTTCAGAATCCTTGCAACCCGAAGTTACTAGTGTCGGGGGTACAACCTGTACCGGGTACAGTCAAATTGGGAACCCGCCGATTTCCCGCGTCCCGGCGGGTTCGGAACCGGCAGGATTTTCGAAGGTCGGCAAAAAATCTGACTTGCAGTCTGCTTGCAGACTCAGTAATCGACGTCCTGCGCCCCTATAGCTCAGCTGGTAGAGCAACTGATTTGTAATCAGTAGGTCCGCGGTTCGAGTCCGTGTGGGGGCACCATTTTTTCTGACAAGTTGAATTCGGCCCTGCGTTTGGGGCAGTTGATTGCGGCCCCGAAACTTGCGCGGATGCGCCGCGGGGCCCTTTGTTCAGGGCAATTGGCTTGCCGGATGGGGCGACGCGGTGTGTTCGATGCAGACCGCAGTTTGCGGCGGGCATTGGTCTTGCCGTGGTTTCGGGTCTGTTCATCTTCGAAGTTGTGATCGGCGTCATTTTGATCGTGGCGCCGTTGGGAAAACACGCTGCTTGACTTTTCTCAGATGGCTGCACTAGTGTTCGTATAAATGGAATTACAAACCGCATAGTGGAATTACGGGGGGAGACCCAATGAAATCCCTACGAGCAAGCACCGCCGCCGCGCTGTGTCTGGCGGCAGCGACCGTCGCCAGCGCCGAAACAACCCTGATCCTGGGCGAAGCGGGACCGAATCGGGGGGCGCGGGCTGCTGCGCTGCAATCCTTTGCCGATGACGTCACTGCCCGCACCGATGGAGAGGTCAAGATCGACATCCAATGGGGTGGTGCGCTGTTCAAGGCCAATGCGGCAGCGCAATCCGTCTCTGACGGGGTTGCCGACCTCGGGACGGTCATTGCCGTGTATTTTCCGCAAGAGATGCTGAGCTATGGCTTCGCCGACCTGCCGATGCTCAATGACGATGCCTGGGTGGGGATGCGCGCAACCGATGAGTTGATGCGCAGCTCTGACACGATCACGGCAAGCCTGGCGGATCAGAACCTGGTATATATCGGCACCTTCACGACATCGGCGGTGAATATTGCCTGCAAGGATGCGGCGATCCGAACAGTCGAGGATATTTCGGGCCTGAAAGTTCGCGGCGTCGGCGCCTATGGCGACACGTTCCGGGACTTTGGCGCCAATATGGTCCCGATGCCGATCTATGATGCTTATCAGGGTCTCGACACCGGGTTGCTGGACTGCTCGCAGGGCTATTCTTACGCGGTAACGGCGCTGAAGCAGCAGGAAGTCATGACAAGCTATACCCTGTTGAACTGGGGCCAGGTCGGTGCCTTGGGTGTATTCATGAACAAAGACGCCTATGACGCGCTCGACCCCGAAACGCAAACTGCGTTGGGCGAGGCCGGTGTCGCGATGGCCGATAAGCTGGGCGAACTGATTACGGCCGCCAACGATGCTGCCGTTCAGACCATGAAAGATGCCGGTATCGAGGTGATCGACCTGCCCGCGGCCGAGCGCGACAAGCTGGTGCAGCAAGGTCAGCAATACATTGACGTATGGGTCGAACGTGCGAATGCGGCGGGGCTGGACGGTGGGGCTCTGCTTGAGCAGTTCCAGGCTCTGCTGGAGAAATATGCCGCGGAACGCGACAGCCAAGGGTATCCCTGGGCCCGCGGCTGACGCCTGTTGCTATCAAGCCCGCGGCGTTTGACCGACGCCGCGGCGCCTTTGTCTTTCCTTACTGGACGGAGTTGACCGATGTTGCGTCGCGTTGAAAAACTTCTGCTCGACCTGGCCGTCTTTGCCGTTATCGGGCTTGGTGTCCTGATCACTGCAAGTGTGCTGCTGCGGGCCACTTTCAATTCCGGCATCCCGGATACGATCGTGATCGTGCGCGAGTTGATGGTGGTGGCGATTGTTCTGCCGCTGGCCGTGGCGACCCTTGATCGGGCGCATATCGTCGTGGAATTCCTGAGCAATAAGTTACCGCCACGCGTGCAGGACTGGCTGATTGTCTGGGGCGGAGTCTTTGGTCTGTTTGCCCTGTCCCCCCTGATCTATGCGGGCTGGCGCGAGGCCGTCCACACGATCGAAAGCGGGTCCTTTTTCTTTGGTCAGCTCAACCTGCCCAAATGGCCGGGCCGGGTGGTTTTCCTGATCGGGGTTTCCTTTTGCTGGCTTAGGTTGTTGCTGATGGTGATCGGCGACATCCGCACCATCCGTGCCGGTGGCAGCGTAATCGCCCCCGAACATGAACACGAGGAGAGCGTCTGATGGACGGCACCCTTATCGGCATCGTCGCCTTCGCCTCTGTCATCGGTCTCCTTGCCGTCAGGGTACCCATCGCCTTTGCGCTGGCCGGTGTTGCCACGGTGGGCACCTTTGTGGTCTTTGCCTTTCGCACAGGGGCCTTTGCCCCGGAACGGGCGCTAAAGCCTACGACATCGTTGGTTTTCTCGAACTCATTCGACCTGATCCATTCCTATGACCTGTCCATGATCCCGCTGTTTATCGCGCTGGGTCACATTGCGTACAGGGCTGAAATCACGACCAAAATCTACCAGGCTGCGCGGGTTTGGCTGGCAAGTGTGCCGGGCGGTGTCGCGATGGCCTCGGTCGTGGGGTGTGGCGGGTTCTCGGCAATTACCGGGTCGTCCATTGCCTGTGCTTCGACCATGGGGCGCATCTGTTCGCCGGAAATGTTGCGCATGGGCTATGACAAACGGCTTGCCACCGCCAGCGTCGCCGCGGGCGGGACGCTTGGGTCGCTGATACCCCCATCGGTCCTTTTCATCATTTACGGCATCTTCACGGAAACCTCGATCAGCGCGCTGTTCCTTGCGGGTATTCTGCCGGGTATCATCTCGTTGCTGGGCTTTGTCCTGGTGATCTTCATCTGGGTACACAGAACGCCTGAAGCCGCGCCCAGGTTTGAGGGTCGCATTACGATGCGTGACCGCGGCAGGGCCGCGCTTGACTCCTGGCCCGCCATCAGCCTGTTTGTGATCATTGTGGGCGGCATCTATGGCGGCATTTTCACGGCCACCGAAGCCGCGGCAATCTGCGTATCGGCTGCTGTCGCCATCGGCTTTGTCCAGGGCAAGCTTGATCTGCGGGGGCTGATCGAGTCCTTGCGCGAAACATGCGTTCAGACGGCCAGCATCTTTCTGATTGCAGCCGCCGCAAAGATATTTGTGGCCTTCGTGGCCCTGACAGGCGTGGCACCTTCCATCGTCAGCGCCGTAACAGAGGCACAGCTTTCGCCGGTTATGCTGATGGCCGCCATCGCGGTGATCTATCTGGTGCTGGGGATGTTCCTGGATCCGATCGGAATCATGGTGCTGACCTTGCCGCTGATGATTCCGCTGGTGGAAACATACGGGTTCGACCTGATCTGGTTCGGCGTGGTCGTGATCAAACTGCTTGAGATCGGGCTGATCACGCCGCCTGTTGGGTTGAATGTCTTCGTCATCGCAAATGTCGTCGGCAAGGACGTTCCGATCGACCGGATATTCTCGGGCATCCTGCGGTTTCTGACGGTTGACGTGATCGTTCTGATCCTGATCATGGTCTTCCCGATCATATCGCTTCTCATCCCGAATTCGATGTAGTTTGGGGCCAGAAACGTGATAGAAAATGCCATGCCCAAAGAGATAGAGACAGATAGAAGGTTTGCAACGACGCTGGCGCGGGGGCTAAGCGTGCTGCGGGCTTTCCGGCCCTCTGACGATGGTCTGGGCAATGCCGATATTTCGGAACGGACGGGCATCCCGAAATCGACCGTGTCTCGCCTGACCTTCACGCTGCAAAAGCTCGGCTATCTTACTCATGCCCGGCGGCATGACCGGTATCGGCCGGGTCCTGCGTTGCTGGCGCTTGGGAACATGGCCAGCGCGTCCATATCTTTCGTCGATCTTTCGTCGCCACTGATGCAGCGACTGGCCGACGAGACGGGAACCCTTGCCCTGTTGCTGGTGCGTGACGACAGCAACCTGCTGATTGTCAAAACCTGGCGGCCACGGGGCGTGGCCTCGCTGTGGCTCGAAGTCGGGCATCGCTTGCCCTTCAATGGCACATCCTCGGGTCATGCGCTGCTGGCAGCGACAAGCGAGGAGGGGTTCGGGCAGATCATTGCCGCCGCGGATGGTGACCGGGGGCTAACAGAAGAGCGCGCGACCGAGGTGCGTCGCCAGGCGCATAATCAGCTTGTCACCACGGGGTTTGTCGTCACCGACCCGAGCGAGTATTTCACCGCGAATATTCACGCTGTTGCGACCCCGTTCCATTCGCGTGACCTGAGCGAGCCGGTGATTTTCACCTGCGGCGCGCTGCCCGAGGTGCTGTCGGTGCCGCGAATGCGTACCGAAGTCGGGCCGAGGCTCCGTGAAACGGTGCAGGAGCTTGAACAGATGATGGGGCAGGGGTTTTCCCAGGCCATTCGAGAGCTGTGATGTTGTAAATTCTACAATGTGGAATTCAATATTGCATATTGAAATTAGTAGGCGGACCCTTTATCAAGGTTCCAGGTTAGAGAAGGGCAGATAAATGGCAGCGGTAACCTATGAAAACGTTGGTCGGGTGGCGGTCGTGACCGTCGACAATGCTCCGGTCAACGCGCTGTCTCAGGCCATCCGGATCGGGCTGTCAGAGGCCTTTGATCGTTTCGATGCAGATGGCGCTGCCGACATTGCGGTCATTGTCGGGGCGGGCCGGATGTTCATTGGCGGCGCAGATATCTCCGAATTCGGAAAACCGCCAAAAAGCCCCAGCTTGCCTGACGTGATCAACCGGATCGAGGCAAGCACCAAACCGGTTGTCGCCGTGATCCACGGAACTGCGCTGGGTGGCGGGCTTGAGGTCGCGATGGGCGCGCATTACCGTGCTGCGCTGGCCGGAACGCGGCTAGGGTTGCCCGAAGTCAAGCTGGGCATCATGCCGGGTGCGGGGGGGACGCAACGTCTGCCGCGTCTGATCGGCGTTGATCCGGCGCTGAAGATGATCACAAGCGGGGCCCCCGTGACCGAAGGCGATGCGCTGAAATCCGGGCTGATCGACCGGGTTTGCGAGGGCACGGATATTCGCCAGGCGGCGTTGGACTATGCGCAATCGCTGTTGGCGGAAAACGCCCCGGCGCGCCCGGTCAGCGGCCTGCCACAACCGGCGGATACAGACAGCGCGCTTTCGAACTGGCGTGCAAGGCTGAACGCATCGCTGCGGGGTGAGGTGGCTCCGCTGGTGGCGGTCGATGCGGTCGGCGCGGCGGTTGTTATGTCCTTTGCCGAAGGGCTGACCGAAGAGCGGCGCTTGTACATGGAACTGATGGAAACACCCCAGCGCGCCGGTTTGATCCATGCGTTCTTTGCCGAGCGTGCCGTGGCGAAGCTGCCGGAAATCGCGGGCATCGCGCCGCGGGATGTCGCCCGCATCGGGGTTATCGGTGGCGGCACCATGGGGGCGGGCATCGCGACCTCGGCCGTGCTGAATGGCTTGGCCGTGACATTGGTCGAGCGTGACCAAGATGCCGCCGACAAGGCCCGCGCCACCATTGCGCGCAATCTGGATGCCGCCGTCAAACGCGGCAAGCTCAACGCGGAACGGCGCGATGCGATCCTGGCGGATGCGCTTGCGACAGCCACGGATTACGCCACGCTGACCGACACCGATCTGGTAATCGAAGCCGTCTTCGAAAGCATGGACGTGAAAAAGGATGTGTTCGCCAAGCTGGATGCCATCCTGCCGCGCGGGGCGATCCTGGCGACCAACACGTCCTATCTGGATGTCGATGAAATCGCCGCCGCGACCTCGCGGCCCGAAGACGTGATCGGTCTGCATTTTTTCTCGCCCGCCCACATCATGAAACTGCTTGAGGTGGTCGTAGCGGGCAAGACCGCGCCGGATGTTGTGGCAACGGCCTTTGCGCTGGCAAAGAGGCTGGGGAAAACCGCCGTGCGCGCCGGTGTCTGCGACGGGTTCATCGGCAATCGTATCCTGTCCCATTACCGCACGGCGGCCGATCACATGGTGCTGGATGGGGCAAGCCCCTATCAGATTGACAAGGCGCTGACGGATTTCGGCTTTGCCATGGGGCCCTATCAGGTCTCGGACCTTGCCGGGCTGGACATCGGCTTTGCTACGCGCCAACGCAAGGCGGCCGATGCGCATCCGCGCGACCGGTACCCGACCTTTGCTGACGCCCTGTATCACAAAGGGTGGCTGGGGCAGAAAACCGGTCATGGTTATTACATCTATGACAAGGGCGACCGCAAAGGGCGGCCCGACCCCGAGGTCGAGCAGATTATCGCGCAGGCCCGCGCCGGGGCGGGCATTACCCCCCGCAGCTTTACCAATGACGAGATCGTGCGCCGGTACATGGCCGCGATGGTCAACGAAGCAGCCCGCGTTGTCGACCAGGGCATCGCGCAGCGCCCGTTGGATGTGGATGTCGTGTTTCTTTATGGCTACGGCTTTCCGCGTTGGCGTGGCGGGCCGATGAAATACGCGGATCAGCGCGGCCTCGACGCCATTCTGGCAGATATCCGCACATTCTCTGAAACCGACGATCATTTCTGGTCCCTCGCGCCGCTGCTGCAAAAGCTGGTGGCCGAAGGTCGCAATTTCGACAGCCTGAACCAGCGCTGAAAGGAACCCATCATGTCACACGCAGTTATCGTCTCTTTCGCGCGCACGCCCATCGGCAAAGCCGGGCGCGGTTCGTTCAACATCACCCATGGTGCAACGCTGGGCGGTCACGTCGCGGCCGAGGCCGTCAAACGCGCGGGCATTGATCCGGCACTGATCGAGGACAGCATCTGGGGATGTGGCTATCCGGAATATGTCACCGGCGGCAACATCGCCCGGCAGGCGGTGATCCGCGCGGGCTTGCCCGTCAGCATCGCCGGGACCACCGTCAACCGTTTTTGTGCCAGCGGCCTGCAAGCTGTCGCCATGGGCGCGCATTTGATCAACACCGAAGGCGCCAAGGCCGTTCTGGTTGGCGGTATCGAAAGCATTTCGATGGTTCAGCCCCCTGTCCGCCATGCGCGCGATACCTGGATCGAGGCGCATAAGCCCGAGCTTTACATGACGATGATCGAGACCGCCGACATTGTCGCTCGGCGCTATGGGGTCAGCCGCGATGCACAGGACGCGCTTGGCCTGCAAAGCCAGCAGCGCACGGCCGCCGCGCAAGAGGCGGGGCGCTTTGACCAGGAGATCGTGCCGATCACGGTCAACATGGCGCGCAAGGACAAGGAAACCGGCGAGGTATCGCAGGTCGAGACCACCATTTCGCGCGATGAATGCAACCGCCCCGCGACCACGTTGGAAGGGCTGCAAAAGCTGGAACCGGTGCGCGGGCCCGATCAGTTCGTGACCGCGGGCAACGCCTCGCAGCTAAGCGATGGTGCCGCGGCCCTGGTCATGATGGACGCCAAAGAGGCCGAGCGCCTTGGGCTGACGCCGCTCGGGGCTTTCCGCGGCTTTGCGGTTGCGGGCTGTGAACCCGAAGAAATGGGTATCGGACCGGTCCTGGCAGTGCCGCGCCTGTTGGAACGCCAGGGCGTAAAGGTCGAAGATGTCGACCTTTGGGAACTGAACGAGGCCTTTGCCAGCCAGGCAATTTATTGCCGCGATACGCTGGGTATCGACAACGACATCTGCAACGTCAATGGCGGCTCGATCGCTGTTGGTCACCCGTTTGGCATGACCGGCGCCAGGATGACGGGGCACCTGATGATGGAAGGCCCGCGCCGTGGCGCAAAGCTGGGTGTCGTGACGATGTGCATCGGCGGCGGCCAGGGTGCCGCTGGCCTGTTTGAAATCTATTGAGAGGGATCGCCCCATGGATCTGAATTACACCGAAGAACAGCAGGCGTTCCGGGATGAGGTGCGCAGTTTTCTGGCCGAAAATCTGCCCTCAAGACTGGCAGACAAGGTCAAGTTCGGAAAGACACTGACCAAGCAGGACCACGAGGAATGGCACGCCATCCTGAACGAAAAAGGCTGGCTGGCCGGGAATTGGCCCACGGCGTTTGGCGGGGCCGGATGGAATGCTGTCCAGCGCCACATCTTCGAAGACGAGATGACCAGCGCAGCCGCACCCCGCATCGTCCCGTTTGGTCTGGCAATGCTGGGGCCGGTTTTGCAGAAATTCGGGTCGAAGGCGCAACAGGACCATTATTTGCCGCGTATCCTGAACGGCGATGACTGGTGGTGCCAGGGCTATTCCGAGCCCGGCGCGGGGTCGGACCTTGCCTCAGTGCGCACGACGGCAGAGCGCGACGGAGACCACTATGTCGTCAATGGCCAAAAGACCTGGACGACCCTTGGCCAGCACGCCAACATGATTTTCTGCCTGGTGCGCACTTCGAAAGAAGGCAAGCCGCAAGAAGGCATATCGTTCCTGCTGGTCGACATGAACAGCCCCGGTATCAAGGTGCGCCCGATCGTCCTGATCGACGGTGAACCCGAGGTGAACGAAGTGTTCTTTGATGACGTCCGGGTGCCGGTTGAAAACCGCGTGGGCGAAGAAAACAAGGGCTGGACCTATGCCAAGTACCTGCTGACCCACGAACGCACCAATATTGCGGGCGTCGGCTTTGCAAATGCGGGCCTGGAAAACCTGAAACGTATCGCCCGCGCCGAACGTGCAAATGGGCGACCGCTGATCGAAAACCCGCATTTTGCGGCGCGGATCGCACGGGTCGAGATTGATCTCATGGCGATGTCGACAACCAATCTGCGCGTCGTTTCCAAGGCCGCCGCAGGGCAGGCACCGGGCGCCGAAAGTTCGATGCTCAAGGTCAAGGGCACCATTATCCGTCAGGAAATCAACGCGCTGACCCGCACCGCGGTAGGGCCTTATGCGATGCCATTCGCATCAGAGGCGCTTGAGGATGGCAGTAACCTGGGCCCGGTAGGCCCCGCCTATGCCGAAACGGCCACGGCGCAATACCTCAACAACCGAAAGCTGTCGATCTATGGCGGGTCGAACGAGGTTCAGCGCTCGATCCTGAGCAAAGCCATTCTGGAACTGTGAGGAAAGATCATGAATTTTGAACTGACAGAAGAACGCCAGATGCTGCAGGACGGCCTGCGCCGGTTCCTGCGGGAAAGCTATACGCCAACCCTGCGGGCCGAACTGGCACAACAGGACGCCGGATTTTCACGGTCTATTTGGTCGGGGCTTGCGGAAATGGGCGTTATCGGCGCCCTGTTCGACGAAGATGACGGCGGTTTTGCGGGCGCGGGTTTCGACATCTCGGTGGTGTTTGAAGAGCTTGGCCGGGTCGGTGCCGTCGATCCGCTGATTGATACCGCCCTTCTTGGCGGTGGCCTGATCGCCGCCCTTGGCAACGACACGCAAAAACAGAATGTCGAAGGGGTGATTGACGGCTCGATCCAGCTTGCCCTGGCCCATGGCGAACCGGCAAGCCGCTTTGATCTGTCGCATGTCGAATCCACGGCCACCGGCGATGGTGACGGTTTTGTTCTGAACGGGCGCAAGGCGGTGGTCATCAACGCTCCGGCTGCTGACCACATCCTGGTCAGCGCCCGCACCTCGGGCGATGTCGCGGATCAGGACGGGATCAGCCTGTTTCTTGTGCCGACATCCACCCCGGGCATGACCTTGCGCGGCTATGCGCTGGTGTCCGGTGGCGAGGCCGCGGAAATCCTGCTTGATGACGTCCGGCTGGACCGGGCTGCATTGCTGGGCGGCGAGGGCAGTGCTTTCGAGGCGATCTCGCGGGTTCAGGCCCGTGCCACGCTGGCGATCTCGGCCGAGGCGCTGGGCCTTATGGAAAGCATCCGGGAACTGACCACAGACTATCTCAGGACCCGAAAACAATTCGGAAAGCCGATCGGCAAGTTCCAGGCCTTGCAACACCGCATGGCAGATGTCCTGATCGAGATTGAACAGGCGCGGTCCGCGGTCATCAACCTTGCCGGACATATCGATGCGCCGGCGGACATCCGCGACAAGCATGTCAGTGCGACCAAGAACCTGATCGGGAATGTTGCGAAACTGGTCGCCGAAGAAAGCATTCAAATGCATGGCGGGATCGGTATGACCGAGGAATACGAGCTGGGACACCTGGCCAAAAGACTGATCATGGTCGACCACCGGTTCGGTGATGCGATCTATCACCTTGAACGGTTTATCGCCCTGGCGGTGGCCTGACCCATGGCCCTGCGGGATCTGATCGAGAACGAAACGGGTGCGCAGCGCCTGATGGGCTATGTCCTGGACGTGACCCAGCCCGACAAGCGCGCACGTTGCTTTCTGTCTTTGACGGATCAACACCTCAATCGCCACAAGGTTCTGCATGGCGGTATCGCCACCACATTGCTGGACAGCGCCATGGGCGCAACTGCCAGCCTGTCGGTGGACCCGACGGGGCGCGCTCCGTTCCTGACCATCTCGCTTACGACCCAGTTTGTCGCCGCAGCCAGCGGCCCATCGGTCGTGACCGCAACGGGCCAGATCACCGGCGGCGGCCGGTCGCTGTTGTTTGTCCAGGGAACCCTTCGGGACGAGGCGGACAGGCTAATCGCGACGGCGACGGGTGTGTTCAAACGTGTCCCCCCGAGCCAGCTGGACGGACCCCGAGGAGAAACGCATTGACCCAACGGCTTGCCTATTGCGAAGATCACGGCGATCGCTTGATTGTCGTTAACGCCAACCCATCAAAGCGCAATGCGCTGTCGCCCGACCTCTACGGCGTTTTGAGCGACGCGGTAACGCTTGCGGCCAGCGAACCGCGCATCACCTCGGTCGTTCTGCGGGGCGAAGGGGGGTATTTCTGTGCCGGGGGCGACCTTGACATGTTGGCGACCCGCCGGGACTTGCCTCGCGATCAGCGCCTTTCCCGAATAGAAGAGCTGCATGACGTGATCCGCGCCGTTTTGAATTGCCCGAAACCGGTGATTGCCGCTGTTGAGGGTGGGGCGGCAGGAGCCGGGGTCTCGCTTGCCTTTGCATGTGACCTGATCGTGGCCGACAGGGATGCGACCTTTTCCGTCGCCTATGTCAAGGCGGGGCTTGTCCCCGACGGCGGGCTGACCAGCATGCTGGCGTCGCAATTGCCCCGCGCGACAGTGATGCGAATGGCCTTGCTGGGTGAACCGGTCACCGCAAAACACCTGTTCGATCTCGGGGCGATTTCCCAGATCGAACCGGCGGGCAATGTAATCCCGTCCGCGCTTGCGCTTGCCGACAGGCTTGCCGCCGGGCCATCATGCGCGCAGGGTCGCATCAAGGTGTTGGTCAACAGCGCGCAAACATCTGCGTGGCCGGACCAGATGAATGCTGAACGCGATGCCATGGCCGATGCGGTCGCGGATGCCGAAGCTGCCGAGGGCATCGCGGCTTTTCGCGAAAAACGCAGCGCAGAGTTCTCCAAGACGCGAGGCCTGTCGTGACCGAACCGATTTTCGATACCGCCGTGACCCGTACATTTGGATGCCGCCTGCCCATCGTCGCAGGTGGGTTAATGTGGCTGTCCGACGCAACCTATGTCGCGGCGGGTGCCAATGCGGGCATCATGTCTTTTATTACAGCGGCAAGCTTTCCTGAACCGGACGATCTGCGGGCCGAGATCGCGAAATGCCGGAACCTGTGCGGAGATCGCGCCTTTGGTGTCAACGTCTCGATGTTACCGAAACTTGTCGAGGGCGAGCGGATTGCCGACATTTTCCGCCTGATCGCCGATGAAGGCGTGCGCTTTGTCGAAACCTCGGGGCGCAATCCCGAGGCGTTCCTGCCGATCCTGAAGGATGCGGGTATCAAGGTCCTGCACAAGGTTCCAAGCGTGCGCTATGCCGTGAAGGCGCAACAGGTCGGTGTCGATATGGTCTCGATCGTCGGAGCCGAATGCGGCGGCCATCCCGGCCTTGATCTGATCGGCAGCATGGTCAATCAGGCCCTTGCCGAGCGGCACCTGGATGTGCCGTTCCTGATTGGCGGCGGCATCGGTGCCGGCAGCCAGATCATCTCGGCCCTGGCGTCGGGGGCTTCGGGCGTTGTGATCGGAACGCGCTTTTTGGTGGCCGAGGAAATCTCGGCCCACCCGCAATACAAGCAGGCCCTGGTTGATGCGAACGAACGCGATACCACGCTGACGATGAGCAGCGTGCGCAATACGATCCGCACCCTGAGCAACGAAACGACCCGGATCGTGCAGCAGCTTGAGGCTGACAACCCTGATGTCGGTATTGCCGAGCTTATGCCGCATGTGTCGGGCGCGATTGGCCGCAGCGCATATGAATCCGGTGATGTGTCACGCGGCATGTTGTCGGCAGGGCAGGCCTTGGGTTTGACCGATAGTATCGCACCGTTGGCGGACATCGTGGCCCAACTGGAACAAGAGGCGGGCGTCGCGCTGGCGCGGCTGCGTCCCCACACCCATGCAACGCAACGTGCAAAGGCACTGATGTCATGACTGAAAACGACTTCCGGATTCACCATCTCGTGGCGAAAAGCGCACATCGCTTTCCCGATGCGGTCGCGTTGATAGACGGCAACGGGCGCCAGATCACCTATGCTCAGTACCAGGCCGCGACCGAACTGGCCGCAGCGCTGCTGCTGGACCGGGGTGTGCAGCCCGGCGACCGCGTGGCCATCGTGGCCGAAAACTGCATCACGACCGCTGTCTTCGTGTTTGCCGCCAGCACTGTCGGGGCTTACGCATTGCCGATCAACGCACGGATGACCGGGGCCGAGATCGCTCGGGTGATGTCTCATGCTTCGCCGCGTGCGACGGTCTTTACGACCGAAGTGTCCAAGGAAGCCGCCGCGCATGCTGAGGGCGCAAGTGCCACAGCCCAGCAAACACCGTTCGGAAATTTCGCCATCGCCGTTACCGGCGCCAGTGATCCCGAACCGGTGCAAGCGGGACCGGATGAAACCGCTGTCCTGCTGTATACAACGGGCACCACGGGCGATCCCAAAGGGGTGATGCTGACACATGCAAACCTGCTGTTTGCAGGCAGGGCCTCGGCCAAACTGCGCGGCATGAGGCAGGATGACACAATCTATGGCGTGTTGCCGCTGACCCATGTCTTTGGCCTTGCCTCAATGCTGATGGCGGCCTGCGATATCGGGGCGACCGTTCAGCTTGAACCACGGTTCCGCCCTGACGCCTTGTATGCGGCGCTGATGGACAAGGCGACCGTTCTGCCGGCGGTGCCGCAGATGCACGCGCTGCTGATGCAATATGCCAAGGACCGGGGGCTTACGCATCTGGAAAACAGCAAGCTGCGCTATGTGTCCTCGGGGGCCGCGCCGCTGGATCCTGCGTGGAAACGCAAGGCCGAAGCCTTCTATGGGCTGCCCTTGCAGAACGGCTATGGTCTGACGGAAAGCACCGCCGGAATTTGCAGTACCCGCAACCCGATCGGTTCGCCTGATATAAGCGCGGGCTTTGCGCTGCCTGAAACAGAGATCCGGTTGGATACGTCCGTCGGCGCAGAGGGCGACCCTGATGCCGGAGAAATTCTGGCCCGAGGTCCGCAGGTCATGAAGGGCTATTTCAGGAACCCGCAGGAAACTGCCCGCGCCATAGATGCCGACGGCTGGCTCAGAACCGGCGACCTTGGAAAAATCGATGCGGACGGGAACCTGCACGTCGTCGGTCGCTGCAAAGAGCTTATCATTCGCGGCGGGTTCAACGTCTATCCGCCCGAGGTCGAGGCCGCGCTGAATGACCACCCGGACGTCATCCAGTCGGCGGTGATCGGCAATTCCGTCAACGGCGATGAAGAAATCCTTGCCTTTGTTCAATGCGCTGACCCGGCGGCGTTGACCAAAGAGGCGCTGGCCGCCTTTGCCGCCGAACGGTTGGCCGGGTACAAGCGCCCCTCCCGCATTATCCTGACAACGCAGCTTCCGGCCGCGCCGACAGGCAAGATATTGAAACACAAGCTGCTTTCGGTTTTCGCGGAACAGCTGGCCCACTCTGCAGCAGAGGAATGAGACAGATGGCAAAAGACACGAACGGCCCCAGCCTTGGCCCCTTTGACTGGGCGGATGCGTTCCGCATCGAAGACCAGCTTGACCAGGATGAGCGTATGCTGCGTGACGCGGCCCACAGCTTTGCACAGGACCGGCTTCAGCCCCGCGTAATGAAAGCCTATAGCGAGGAAACCGCCGACCCCGGCGTGTTCCGCGAAATGGGCGAGGCGGGCTTGCTGGGCGTCACCATCCCCGAGCAATACGGCGGACTGGGCGCCTCATACGTGACCTACGGCCTGATCGCGCGCGAGATCGAACGCGTCGACAGCGGATACCGGTCGATGATGTCGGTGCAATCGTCGCTGGTGATGTACCCGATCCACGCCTACGGAACGGAAGAGCAGCGCCAGAAATATCTGCCCAAGCTGGTTACGGGCGAGTTCATCGGCTGTTTCGGCCTGACCGAACCGGACGCGGGGTCGGACCCTGCGGGCATGAAGACCACCGCTAAAAAGACAGCAGATGGCTATGTCCTCAACGGCACCAAGATGTGGATATCCAACGCGCCGTTCGCGGATGTCTTCGTCGTCTGGGCCAAATCCGAAGCCCATGATGGCAAGATCCGCGGGTTCATCCTTGAAAAGGGGATGCCGGGGTTGTCGGCGCCCAAGATCGGCGGCAAGCTTTCGTTGCGGGCCTCGACGACGGGCGAAATCGTGATGAAAGATGTCGCGGTCGGAGAGGACGCGTTGCTGCCTGGTGTCGAAGGTCTGAAGGGCCCGTTCGGCTGTCTCAACCGTGCGCGCTATGGGATCGCCTGGGGCGTCTTGGGGGCGGCCGAGTTCTGTTTCCAGGCCGCGCGCCAATACGGGTTGGATCGCAAACAATTCAACAGGCCGCTGGCCCAAACGCAGCTTTTCCAGAAGAAACTGGCCGATATGCAAACGGATATCGCGCTTGGCCTGCAAGCCGCGCTGCGCGTCGGGCGCTTGATGCAGGACGGTCACGCCGCCCCTGAAATGATCTCGCTGATCAAGCGCAACAATTGCGGCAAGGCCCTGGACATTGCCCGCCACGCCCGCGACATGCACGGTGGCAACGGTATTTCCGAAGAATTCCATGTCATCCGGCACATGATGAACCTGGAAACCGTGAATACCTATGAAGGAACCCATGATGTTCACGCCCTGATCCTGGGGCGCGCAATCACCGGGCTTCAGGCGTTTTACTAATCAAATACAATAACTTGGAGAGCATTCCAATGAAGGTACTCGTGCCTGTCAAGCGCGTGATTGACTATAATGTGAAGGTCCGTGTGAAAGCGGACGGTAGCGGTGTTGATCTCGCCAATGTGAAGATGTCGATGAACCCGTTCGACGAGATTGCG
>JAUHXK010000017.1 GCA_030427405.1 Alphaproteobacteria bacterium
CGCCCATCCCTAAACCTCAGATGCCCACCGTCTCTCCAGCGCGTCTCCAGCGCCTCTCAAGCGCCGGTGAAGGGCGTTCTAAGCATTACAACAATACACCGCAAGCAGAAAAATCAGAAAACCTGAACTTTTCCAGACATTTCATTTTTATCAAATAAAAACAATCTGTTGATTGACTTGCATTGGTTCACGACATCTGAAATTCAGCGCCGGGAACGTGCAATTTGAAAGTCTGCGCGCAGAGACCTGCCGACTCGGATGCGAGTCAGGCGGAATCAACCCGGCGCCAGCGCGCCAAATACGCGGCCCCCGGAATCCGCAGGGCCAGAAGGCCCAGGATCAGCGCCAGATAGATCAGCGGTTCGATCTGAAACCCTTTGGCCTGCATCACGAAATGCACGGCGCACAGGATCACCGCGGGATAGATCAATTGCTGCAGTTTTCGCCACGCTGGCCCGAAGCGCCGAACCGACCAGTTGTTTGATGTAACGGCAAGCGGCAAAAGAAGGACAAACCCGGCCATTCCAACGGTAATATAGGGCCGTTTGGCGATATCCGCCCAAATCTGCGCAGGGATCTGAACATCCAGAACCAGCCAGACCAACAGATGCAGGCCGGCATAGCAGAATGCCATGACCCCCAAGGCGCGCCGGAATTTGGTCAGGTTGAGACCGAGATGCCGCCGCGCGGGCGAAACGGCAAGAACCACGATCAGCAATTGCAGGGCAAGCTCTCCATAGGCATGCTCAAGCGACTCGATCGGGTCCACGCCGAGACCCCCGGTCAAGCCATGAAAAAACCACCAGGGCGCCGGAAGGAACAGCGCCAGGTAGACGACCCAGACGGGAATGCGGCGCAGTATCTTGTTCAGGCACTCCATCAGCTCAGAAGTTTTTGGACAGATCCATTCCCGCGTAAAGGCCTGCGACCTCTTGTTGATAGCCATTGAACATCAACGTGGGTTCTCGCTTGGCAAACAGACCTCCACCGATGCGCCGCTCCGTCGCCTGGGACCAGCGGGGGTGATCCACCTCTGGGTTTACGTTGCTGTAAAACCCGTATTCGCGCGGGTTGGCCATGTTCCAACTGGTCGGCGGCTCGGCCTCGGTCAGGGTAATCCGCACGATCGACTTGATCGACTTGAACCCATATTTCCAGGGCACCACCAACCGCAGGGGTGCCCCGTTCTGGTTGGGGATGGGCTTGCCGTAAATGCCGGTGGCCATGATCGTCAGCGGGTGCAGGGCCTCATCCAGGCGCAATCCTTCGCGATAGGGCCATTCAAGGACGGGATACCGGACACCGGGCATTTCGTCCGGGCGATACGCGGTCTCGAAGGCGACATATTTTGCGCCATCCTGGACCCCGGCCATAGTCAGCAAATCCGCCAGTTCGAACCCGTTCCAGGGAACCACCATCGACCAGGCCTCGACACAGCGGAACCGATAGATCCTTTCTTCGATGGTCAATTCGGACAGGATGGCGGAAAAATCATATGTCCCCGGGCGGTCGACAAGACCGTCGATCTCGATGCTCCACGGCTCGGTCGTCAGCGACCCTGCATAAAGGGCGGGGTCCTCTTTGCGGGTGCCGAATTCATAATAGTTGTTGTAAGAGGTGATCTCTTCCCAACTGTTCGGTTCAAGTTCAGATTGCGCCAGCGCGGACCCGGCCGCAGACGCAAGACCGGCACCGGCCATTCCGGCAATGACCTGCCGACGGTTCAAGAACGCGCCCCTTGGGGTGACGTCGGCATGTGTCAAAGTGTTGGTCCAGCGATGCGCCATCTAAATCTCCGTATTCCGTCGCCCCGGTTCCGAGGTAACCCGTTCCTACCACAGCACCAAGGCAAACTGGCTCACGATTGAGCGACCGGATTGTAACGTGCCGCGCCCCGGAACATCTTGTGATGGCCTGATTTGCCGCACCCCGGCAATGAATGTGTTGGCAATTGGTCCGGTATTTATTATCGCGGGACACACCTGAAAGCAGAACAAAAGGCCTGACCTGTGAGTGTTTCCGGAGCCATTTTCTTTTCGCTGTCCATATTGTGGCGGTACCTGCTGACCTTCCCGTTTCTTCTGATCGGGCTGTTTCTGTTCGGGTTTGCGGGCGGGCTTGTGGGTGCGCTGATCGGGTTCATAATTCCGGGCGCCTCGGTTTTGGCCACGACTCTGGTCAGCACCACATCCAGCATGATCCCGATCCTGGTCGGGGCCAGGCTGGGGTTTCAGGCCCGCCATATCCGGCCCAGTATCGGCCTGCGCAAATTGATCGTTCCAGCGCTGGCCTACGGAGTTGCCGAGATGGTGGCGATCTTTCTGCTTCTGGCCCCGGCCTTTTGGCTGGCGCTATTGTATTTCGCACCGGCCCTCGCGGATCTGGCAGATGACGCAAGCCTGTCCGTGGACGCCTCGTTATCAGCCGTGGGGCCGGGCCTGATGCTTGCGGTTGGCGGCCTTGTCGCTTTGTGCGTCGCAGTCGCTTCGGGCGTCCGCGCCTGTCTTCTGGTTCCGGTGGCGTCCGCCGCCATAGGCCGCGACCCCGATGACCGGCCCTATACACCGTTCAGAAACTTCGGCGCGGCGTTCTGGCCGCTATTTGTCACCGTGGCGCTAAGCTATGTCGCGGCCCTGTTCCTTTATATTGCAACCTTCGCCGCCTTTTTCTTTCTGATACCAAGCGGCGCGCTTGAGGCGGAATTGCGCGAAATCGACGAGATGGTTCAGGGCACCAGGACGTTCCAACCGCCCTGGACGGTGATTGCGCTTGTCATCTGCTATATCGCGATCAGCCTATGGACACTTAGCCTGCAATGCGCGGGTGCGGTGCTTGCCTATCTCGGGCTGCGGACAAGCCCGCAACCGCTGCAACCTGATACCGACCCGGGTCCGGCCGCGCCGCAGCCCCCGGTGCAATCCGGCGCGCGCATGTCTGCCGAAGAATTGCGTGCCCTGCGCAAAAGCCGCCAAAAAGGCGGCTAGCTGTAGGCGTTAGAAAAAGGCCCGCCGGACTGGGCGGGCCTTACGCTATTTCTTGGTGGTCAGTGAACCACGGCATCATCCGGCCTTGGCCTCTCGGACGTGCCCAACCGGTCGCCGATGATCAACCCATCAGCGCCCGTTGTGACCGGGACAGTCTCACCATCCTTGATCTCACCGGCCAGCAACGCCTCGGCCAGCGGGTTCTGCAAGGCGCGCTGGATCACACGCTTCAGCGGACGCGCACCAAAGACCGGGTCATAGCCTTCGTTGGCCAGCCATTCCTTGGCGCCCTCGTCCAGAACAAGCTCGATCTTGCGGGCGGCCAGACGTTTTTGCAGACGCGCCATCTGGATATCCACGATGCCATCCATATCGGCCCGCTTGAGGCGATCAAAGATGATCGTTTCGTCCAGACGGTTCAGGAATTCCGGCCGGAAATGCGCCCGGACCGCGTCCATCACATCGCGCCGCGCCTGGGCGCTGTCTGCCCCTTCGGGCAACTGGCTCAGCGCCTGAGACCCGAGGTTCGACGTCAGAATGATCAGCGTCTGCTTAAAGTCCACGGTGCGGCCCTGACCGTCGGTCAGAACGCCATCATCGAGAACCTGCAACAGAACATTGAATACATCCGGGTGCGCCTTTTCGACCTCATCAAACAGCACAACCTGATAGGGCCTCCGCCGCACGGCTTCGGTCAGCACGCCGCCTTCGTCATACCCGACATAGCCCGGAGGGGCCCCGATCAGACGGGCGACCGCGTGTTTCTCCATGAACTCGGACATGTCGATGCGCACCATCGCGTTGTCGTCGTCGAACAGGAAGTTCGCCACGGCCTTGGTCAGCTCGGTCTTACCCACGCCGGTCGGCCCGAGGAACAGGAACGAGCCCAGAGGGCGACCCTCGTCATTCAAACCCGCACGCGCACGGCGCACGGCATTGGCAACCGCGGTCACGGCTGCATCCTGACCGATCACGCGGGAATGCAGATCGTCTTCCATCCGCAGCAGCTTTTCGCGTTCCCCTTCCAACATTTTGGCAGTCGGGATACCGGTCCAGCGTTCAACCACGGACGCGATCTGCGCCGGGCGCACGGTTTCCTCGGCCATCATGGCGTTGCTTTCGGCATTTTCAGCCTCGGTCAGCTTTTTCTCAAGCTCGGGGATAACGCCGTAGGACAGCTCACCTGCTTTCGCGAGGTTACCTTCGCGCTTGGCGATCTCCAGATCAGCGCGCGCCTTGTCGAGCTGTTCTTTCAAATCCCGCGCACCCGCCAGCTTGTCGCGCTCGGCCTGCCATTGGGCGGTCATCTCGGCGGATTGCTCCTGCAGATCGGCCAGATCCTTTTGCAAGGTCTCCAGTCGGTCCTTGGATGCCGCGTCGTCCTCAAGCTTCAGCGCTTCTTCCTCGATCTGCATCTGCAGAATCTGGCGATCCAGCTGATCGAGCTCTTCAGGCTTGGAGTCTACCTCCATCCGCAACCGCGACGCTGCCTCATCGACAAGGTCGATGGCCTTGTCCGGCAGGAACCGGTCAGTGATATAGCGATGCGACAGGGTCGCCGCCGAGACCAGCGCCGAGTCCGAGATGCGCACGCCGTGGTGCAGCTCGTACTTTTCCTTGATGCCGCGCAGGATGCTGATCGTGTCCTCGACTGTCGGCTCCTGCACCATCACGGGCTGAAACCGGCGCGCAAGGGCCGCGTCTTTTTCGACGTATTTGCGGTACTCATCCAGCGTGGTCGCACCGATACAATGCAGCTCACCCCGGGCAAGCGCGGGCTTGATCAGGTTGGCGGCATCCATTGCGCCGTCGGATTTCCCGGCCCCGACCAGCGTGTGCATCTCGTCGATGAACAGGATGATTTCCCCGGCGGCCTCGGTAACCTCGGTCAGAACCGCCTTCAGGCGTTCCTCGAACTCACCGCGATATTTCGCACCTGCGATCAGCGCGCCCATGTCGAGCGCGAGCAGTTTCTTGTCCTTAAGCGATTCTGGCACGTCACCATTGATGATGCGCAGGGCCATACCCTCGGCAATCGCGGTTTTACCGACGCCGGGTTCCCCGATCAGAACCGGGTTGTTCTTGGTGCGACGCGACAGAACCTGCATCGAGCGACGGATTTCCTCATCCCGCCCGATGATCGGGTCGATTTTGCCCTCGGCCGCAGCCTCGGTCAGATCGCGTGCGTATTTCTTGAGGGCGTCATACCCTTCTTCCGCCGACGCAGAATCCGCAGTGCGCCCCTTGCGGATGTCATTGATCGCCTCATTCAATTTCTGGGCAGATACGGCACCGGCCTCCAAAGCCTCCTTGGCTTTGGATTTCACCATGCACAGAGCCATCAACACGCGCTCGACCGGCACAAAGCTGTCGCCGGCCTTGGTGGCAATCTTTGCAGCCTCGTCCAGAACCTTGGCGGTCTGACCATCCATGTAGATCTGGCTGTTGTCGCCGCTGACCTTCGGGATCTTGCCCATCGCAGTGTCCAGCGATTCAACCACGCGGCCCGGCGCGCCGCCCGCGCGTGTGATCAGGTTGCTGGCCAGCCCCTGATCGTCATCCATCAATGCCTTGAGTATATGTGTGGGCTCCAGCCTCTGGTGCCCCTCGCGCAGCGCAATGGTCTGCGCCGCTTGCACGAATCCCCGTGCCCGCTCGGTGAACTTGTTCAAGTCCATTGGTCTCTCCTTTTCCAAGCGCCCCGTTGTGACATGCCCGCCAGGCGGCACAGGTCGGTTGAGGCCTCACATTCAATTTGGGAAATATCTCCGCACCTTCAAGAGGCTAAGGCGTAGAAATCGCCTCTATTCGCGCGGAATCGTGTAGACGGTATAGCCGCCAGTTTCGGCCACTTGCTGCGCGTCATATGTATTGACCAGCGATTGCGCCGCGTCGCTGCCGGTCGGACACGAAACCAGATCCGCGGTGTGGTCAAGGAAGTTGCCGGTAAAGGCTGTCTCACCCGTCAGTTGACACCAGTCATCCTCGGACCGGTACCCGCCAACCAGCCGAAGATCGTCATTGGTCGGCACCGGTGCCGCGCCGCTTTCCTGTCCGGCGGTGTGGGTTTCGTCACAGGATGACAGCGCAACAAGAGCGCCCAGTAAAACCAGCTTTTTCATTTTCTGTCCCTTACTTTGAAATATCTGCGTCAATACCAGGCATGGTATCACAAAATGAAACGCCCCGCTTCGGACTTCGCAGATGGACAGGTTGGCCTGAACCCGTTAGGACGCAGACGTTTGCCAAAAAGGAGCGCCCCCATGTCCGACGACCGCCTGATTGTTGCCCTTGATGTCCCCAATGCCCTGCAAGGCCTGGCTATGGCCGAACGCCTTGGCGACAGCGTCTCTTTTTACAAGATCGGGCTGGGTATGCTGACCGGCGGCGGGCTGGCCCTGGCCAATGAGCTGAAACAGGATCACGGCAAGCGCATCTTTCTGGACATGAAGCTGTTCGACATCGGCAACACCGTTGAAAACGCGGTGCGCGGACTGGCGCAGTTTGACCTGGATTTCCTGACCGTGCATGGCGACCCGCATGTGGTGCGCGCGGCCAAGGAAGGGGCGGCGGGAACGAACCTGAAGATCCTCGGCGTGACGATCCTGACATCGCTGAACCGCGACGATCTGGACGCCAGCCTGCTGAAAGAGGGCGACCTGCAGGATCTGGTCGTCGAGCGGGCCGCCCGCGCCCTTGAGGCCGGCGCCGACGGCGTCATCGCCAGCCCGCAAGAGGCCGCGCTGATCCGCGCCCTGCCCCAGGCCAATGATCGCCTGATCGTGACCCCAGGCGTACGCCCGTCCGGCGCCGCCCTTGGCGATCAAAAGCGCGTGGCAACACCTGCGCAGGCCATCGCGGACGGCGCGGATCATATTGTTGTCGGTCGCCCGATCTATCAGGCGCAGGACCCCAAGGCCGCAGCCCAGGCGGTTTTGGACGAATTGAATTCCCTGAACGGCTAGCGGCCGAAACACCAAAAATAGGCGGCAAATTCACCGAGCTTTGGCGCACAACCACTTGACGTTACGGCAATTTGGGCTCTGCGAGGT
Source organism: Alphaproteobacteria bacterium (assembly GCA_030427405.1). Taxonomy (GTDB): domain Bacteria; phylum Pseudomonadota; class Alphaproteobacteria; order Rhodobacterales; family Rhodobacteraceae; genus Ruegeria. The sequence continues at coordinate 7,037 of JAUHXK010000017.1, forward strand.
GCCAAATTGCCGCTGTGCCCCAAAATACACATACAAAATGCGAGTTTCACGCGCGCGGCCTTGGCCCTATCGAAAACGCAAATTTTCGGGAATTCTGGACGGGATACACTCCCCGACGGACCGTTTCTTCCTGAGGTTCGTTACCTTTCCCCCCGCCACTTAGCGGGGGGCTTTCTTTGCAGAAGCCCCGCGCCCGATCGGTCTTTTGCCCGCAGCAGCGGATGATATAGTATCGGCTCACCGAATTTCGAAACCGCCCATACCCGCATTGGAATGGATTGGATGCCCGGTCTCTGCCGCGATTGCCTGACCCGATTTGACGACCATCGGCGCTGTCCCGAATGTGGCAGCCCAAGGGTAAAGATGCATCCCGAACTGTTCGATCTGACCATCGCGCACATGGACTGCGACGCCTTCTATGCGTCGGTCGAGAAACGCGACAACCCTGAACTGGCGGACAAGCCCGTGATCATCGGAGGCGGCAAACGCGGCGTGGTATCAACCGCCTGTTATGTGGCGCGTATCCGCGGGGTGCGTTCGGCCATGCCAATGTTCAAAGCCCTGACACTTTGCCCGGATGCGGTGGTTATCAAGCCGCGCATGTCGGTTTATGCCGAAGTGTCGCGCGACATCCGCGCGATGATGGATGAGCTGACGCCGGATGTCGAACCGCTGTCACTGGATGAGGCCTTCATGGATCTGTCGGGCACCCAGCGGCTGCATGGGGCACCCCCGGCGGTCATGCTGGCCAGGCTGGTCAAGCGTATGAAAGACGAGTTGGGCCTGACCGGGTCAATCGGTCTGAGCCACAACAAGTTCCTGGCCAAAGTCGCATCGGACCTTGATAAACCCCGTGGATTTTCGGTGATCGGTCAGGCCGAAACCGCAGATTTCCTGTACAACAAACCAGTGCGCCTTATCTGGGGCATCGGCCCTGCGGCGCAAGACGCGCTGGATCGCGCCGGGATTCGCACCTTCTCCGATCTTTTGCGATGGGACCGCGAGGCGCTGACCGCCCGGTTCGGTTCGATGGGCTATCGCTTGTGGCACCTTGCGCGCGGGCAGGACAAACGCAAGGTCTCGGCGCATGAGCCGATGAAATCCATAAGCAACGAAACCACTTTTTTCGAGGATACCGCCGATCCCGATATTCTGGACGGGCACCTGTGGCGTATGGCCGAAAAGGTTGCCGACCGCGCCAAGGCAAAGGGTCTGGCGGGTCGGGTTGTGACGCTCAAGCTGAAGCGCGCCAATCACAGCCTGCTGACCCGCCGGGTATCGCTGCGGGACCCCACGCAAATTGCCGATCGCGTCTATCGCACCGCACGGGGATTGTTCGATCAGGTCGGCGAACAGGGCCCGTATCGCCTGTTGGGCTGCGGGCTGTCTGATCTGTGCCCTGGCGATCAGGCCGACATTTCGGGTGACCTGCTGGACCCCGGCGCGACCCAAAGATCGCAGGCCGAGCGTGCCACGGACGAAATCCGCAAGAGATTTGGCACCGACGCCATCGTGAAAGGCCGCGCGCTGCGCTGACCTTATTCGGCAGCCAACCGGGCGGGCGGAGCACCGATACAGGCAATTTCCGAGATTACCTGCCGCAGGGCCGCACGAAAGGCATCGAAATTCTCGTTCGGTTCGATTCGGGCTTCATCCATGTACAGGGACCGGTCAATCTCGATCTGGATCGCGTGCTGATGCCGACCAGGCCGGCCATATGTCTGCGTCACGTATGCTCCGGCAAAGGGTGTGTTGCGGGCGACGTTCAGACCAACCGCGACCAGTGACGATTCGATCTGATCCACGATTTCCCCGGCGGCCGAGGCGCCAAACCGGTCCCCCAGCACGATATCGGGGCGTTTGCTATGCGCGTTGCCCGCCATGGCCACCGCCTCGCGCGGCATCGAATGGCAATCAATCAGGATCGCCTGTCCGAACGCATCGTGCGATTCGGCAAGCAACGCCTTCAGTTTCGCGTGATAGGGGCGCCAATAGGTGTCGATGCGCAGACGCGCTTCGTCCATTGTCAGCTTGCCCCGGTATATTGCGCGCCCATTTGCCACCACGCGGGGAATCACCCCAAGCCCGGACGCGACCCGCGGGTTATGCCCATGTCTGCGCGCGCCCTGAATCAAGGCCGGGTCCAGTTCATCCGCGCTGCGGTTCAGATCCAGATAGGCCCGCGGAACCGAAGCGGCGAGCAAAGGGGCGCCAAATTCGGCCGCTGGGCTGAACAGCCGATCGACAAACGCGTCTTCCGAGGATCGAATCACGTTGGGGTTCAACACTGTCTGCCTCAGCATTGCCTCGGGATAGGCCCGGCCGCTATGAGGGGACGAGAACACCAGGCACGAACTGCGTTTTTCGGGCATTTCCAGTGTGAAGGCAGCGTTGGGCATGGTGTCTCCTTGTTCGCATTGAACATAGACCGGAAAATTGTTCTTCCAAACCCCTTGATCCCCCCAACGACTCCTTTTATAGACCCCGCTACCGGCGCGGGTATCCGCGCCCCATTTCGTTATGGGGCAAGTCTCGCAAAGGTCTCATGGGCGGTTAGCTCAGCGGTAGAGCACTTCGTTGACATCGAAGGGGTCACAAGTTCGATCCTTGTACCGCCCACCATGATTCATTGCCTCGGGCTTCCGGGGCACCCGACTAACCCAGGCGCTGGCCACGTCCTTGATGAAGGCGCCGCAGATTGGAGACAGACCATGAAGGTCAAGAACTCGCTCCGCTCGCTCAAGAACCGGCACCGTGATTGCCGTATTGTGCGTCGCAAAGGCCGCGTCTACGTGATCAACAAGACGCAGCGCAAGTTCAAAGCTCGCCAGGGCTGAGAACGTCTGACAAGACAATCTAAAGACCGCGCCTTCGGGTGCGGTTTTTTTATGCCCAATTCCTGGATTGCGCGCAGACCTACGGCGACAACGCACCGAACCTCTTGTTGGAATGAGATGCGCATGGCTCTTGCTTTTCCCGCAGATTCGTTTAATTGACCGTTTTACTCGGATACTCATCCGGGGCCAGTTACAAAATTGGGAAAAGTCATGCTCAAATCTTCTGCCTTCACCACCGCCGCTCTGACGGCCCTGCTTGCCAGCTCGGCATATGCCGACGGCGAACTGAACCTGTACTCGTCGCGCCATTACGACACCGATGACAAGCTCTATGGTGAGTTCGAGGAAAAAACCGGAATCACGATCAACCGGATCGAAGGCAAGGCGGACGAGCTGATCGCCCGTATGGCGGCCGAGGGCAAGAATTCGCCCGCCGACATCCTGGTAACCGTCGACACGTCGCGCCTGACGCGCGCCAAGAACGCGGGCATTCTTCAATCCATCGACAGCGAGGTTCTCGAAGATCGCATCCCTGCGAACCTCCAGGACAGCGACAACCAGTGGTTCGGGTTCTCGCAGCGCAGCCGGATCATCTTTTTCGACAAGGACAAAGTCGCCAACCCGCCGGCGACATATGCCGATCTTGCCGCGCCGGAATACAAGGGCATGGTTTGCATCCGCTCGTCCAGCAACACCTATAACCAGACCCTTCTGGCGTCGATCATCACCCATGAAGGGGCCGAAGCTGCCAAGACCTGGGCCCAAGGCGTTGTCGACAACATGGCCCGCGAACCCCAGGGTGGCGACACAGACCAGCTGCGCGGCATCGTGTCAGGCGAATGCGCAATCGCGGTGTCCAACACCTATTACTTCGCCCGCGCAAATCGCAAGGACGTCAAAGGCGTGTCCGACAGCCTGGACAAGATCGGCTGGGTCTTTCCCAACCAGGACGGCTATGGCGCACATATGAACCTGTCCGGTGCCGGGGTCGCCGCCAATGCGCCGAACAAAGAAAACGCGATTTTGTTCCTTGAATACCTGGCAAGCGACCAGGCGCAAAAATACTTCTCGTACGGCAATGACGAATATCCGGCGGTTGCGACCGTAGAGCTGGCCGAGTCGGTTGCAAAGCTGGGCGACTTCAAGGGTGACGAGGTCAACCTGTCCGAAGTTGCGCAGAACCTGCCCGAGGCGCAGAAGATTTTCGATGAGGTCGGCTGGAAGTAATTCACAGACAGGCCGAGCAGTGAAAGGGTGCAGAATTTCTGCACCCTTTTTGTTGAACCTGTTTAAAATCATATCTATCGTTCTGATATGAGAATCTTTTCCGTATCTGAGTATGCCTGACGATCTCGCGCTGCGCCTTGCCAATCGCCTGGCCGAGCTTCGTCAGGTGCGCAACTGGTCGCTGGATACACTCGCGTCACATAGCGGTATCAGTCGCGCAACCCTGTCGCGCATGGAAAATGGCAGCGTCAGCCCGACGGCTGAAAACCTGGGCAGGCTGTGCGCCGCCTATGGCTTGCCCATGTCGCGCCTTCTTATGATGGTCGAAGACAGTTTCGTGCCCAAGATCCCCTTTGAACGCCAGGGCGAATGGCGCGATCCCGAGACAGGGTTCACCCGCCGCTCAGTTTCGCCCCCGGCATCAGGACTAAGCGGCGAGGTGCTGGAATGCCACTTGCCGCCGGGAACAACAATTGCCTATGACGCGCCGCCCCGAACCGGGCAGGAACATCACGCGATCGTGCTGGATGGGATGCTTACGCTGACCGTGGACAACACCCCCCATGACCTGAGCGCCGGGGATTGCCTGCGCTATCACCTGGCCGGACCCACAAAATTTGAAACCAGCCCCGAACGGGGCGCGCGATATATCCTGGTGCTGATATGATTTCACAACTGACCAAAGCGGACTGTGACGCGGCCCTCGCCGACCTGACCGAGATTTTGCACGCCTGCGTCCACGCGGGCGCAAGCGTCGGATTCATCCTGCCGTTTTCGCAAAGCGACGCCGCCGCATTCTGGACCGACAGCGTCTTTCCGGCGGTGCGATCCGGAGCGCTGGACCTGTTCGTCGCGCGGGATGGGGATCGGATTGTCGGGACCGTTCAGCTTGTCCCGTCACGGATGCCCAACCAACCCCATCGCGCCGATGTCGCCAAATTGCTGGTCCATCCGGATGCCCGCCGCCAGGGGCTGGGTCGCAGTTTGATGGGTGTGCTGGAAGACCGGGCGCGATCTGTTGGCAAGTCGCTGCTGGTTCTGGACACGCGCAGCACGGACCCTTCGTTGATCCTGTACCGGGGGATGGGCTTCAGCGTCGCAGGCGAGATCCCAGATTACTGCGTGAACCCCTTTGATCAACAGCTTGAGCCTACGACCTATATGTTCAAGCCCTTGCGATAACCCGCGCGCAGGTCTCGGGCCATACCCCATCGCGCCTCGGGCCTGCGGTCAGAACCGCAGGAAGGAAAGCGGGTGCCCGTCTGGCAAGGCATCCGCGTCGGCCGGGATTATGGCCAACCCATCCGCCTGGGCAAGCAGGGCCAGCCGCCCGCTATAGGATGCCGCCATCAGTCGCAGACGGGGCTTTCCGTCCGCCGCGCGCCCTTCGATCTGCACAGGGCGAAACTCGGTCCTGCCAGCGTGGCGCGTCAAGGGCTCGGCCATGACGGCTTGCTCGGTCGCAAGCGGAATATCGGGCAGGCCCGCGCAGCGACGCATCATCTGTGCGCCGATCACCTGCCATGTCACGAAGGCAGAAACCGGATTGCCCGGCAGCCCGACATACAAGGCCGAACCCCGGCACCCGAACATGATCGGCTTGCCCGGTTTCATGGCTACCTTCATGACGTCAAGCGTGCCGCCAATATCGGCAAACACGCGCGGCATATGATCTTCGTCGCCGACGGAAACACCGCCCGTGGTGACAACCAGATCACTGGTTTCACACGCCTCGCGCAGGACCTGACGCAGACGGTCGGGGTTATCTTCGACGGGGCCGATATCGACCAGGTCAATCCAGGGCTTTTCCAACAGCGCGGCCAGCATGTACCGGTTCGAATTGTAGATTTGACCGGGCGCAAGGGGCTCGCCGGGCTGACGCAACTCGCTTCCGGTCGAAAACAATGCGACCTTCAGCTTTCGAAACACCGTGACGTGCCCATGCCCCGAGGCGGCGAGGGCCGCGACCTCTCGCGGGCCAATTTCCTGGCCCCGTTTCAGCAGGGGCGCACCGGCGGGCAAATCCTCGCCCGCACGGCGGATATGTTGCCCGGGCCTGGGGCGTCGTTTGAAACGGATTGTGTCCTGGGTGACGTCGCAATCCTCTTGCATCAGCACTGCGTCAAACCCGTCGGGAACCGGGGCCCCCGTCAGGATGCGCAATGCGCTGCCCGCAGGCGCGGCGAGATCACCGGTATCACCGGCCGCAACGCGCCCGGCCAAAGGCAACGCAAAGACCGCAGGATCGCCCTGCGCGTCCAGATCCGCCAGCCGGATCGCATACCCGTCCATGGCCGAATTGTCGAAGGCCGGAAGGTCGATCTTGCTGGTGCAATCCCGGGCCAGAACCCGCCCCGTTGCCTGAGGCAGCGTCAGCGTTTCCGTACCATCGACCGGTCTGGCCAAGGCCAGTCCGCGGCGCAGGGCCTCATCAACCGGCAGGTAGGTTTGGGCCAAGCGATCACATCCGCACCCGTCAGCCATGCTGGTCCTCCAGATGTGCAAACAGCTTTTCGAACTCGACCCGTTCCGCCTCGGCCAGCTTGGGCAAATACGCCTGCGCAGCCGCGAGATTGGCAGCCGGGTCACCCACGACCAGCAGCATGACCATTCCGTGCCGGCCATGCACCCGACACCGGATTCCATAGACGCCCTGCTGGGTAAAGGTCAGGTCCAATTCCGGCTTTCCGCGAATTTCGAAGGCACGCGCGCCATCCGGGATCATCGCGGGGATCGACGTCACCGTGTGCCGCCCTGTTGAACCTTTGAACCGGACCGTCGCGCCCTCGGGAACCTCAAGGTAACGGGGTTCGAACCGAAAGGCATGGGCCGGCGTGTCGGCACTCGGGTCGATAATCTGGTGCACCACCGACACTTGGGGCAGGTCCTCTGCCATCGTGGTCACGGCGGCCCCGGCCGCTGCGGCGACCAGCATTCCGGCGACAAGCCTGCGCGAGTATTGCATCTATTTCTCCTGCGTCAGACCGAATGGGCCGTGCCCGCAAGCAAATCGGCCAGCGCGCTTACTAGAACCGGCCACTGTGATTGCTTGTCAGGGTTTCGCAACTCGGTCATCAATTCGCGCCCAATTGATCCCAGGGCAGGAGCGGTGTCATTGACATAGGTCACGATCCGCTGTTCCGGATTGGCCAACAAAAAGGGCACGATGGCCGCGCTTGCCTGATCGGGCGCAATGTCCGCCAAAAGCCGCATCGCCGCCTGTCGCACAGGGGCCGAGGCATCGTCCAGAAAGCTGCGCGCCAGGTCCGGGGTTCCGTCCCACCGGGTCAGGACATGCATCGCGTCGATGCGAAACGCGGCGTCGCCGGTCTTTGACATCGCACGCAGCTTGCCGCGCATGGCTTCCTGCGGTGGCAAACCCGCCTGCCGCAGCAGCTTTAGCGCCTGTTGCGACATGGTCGTATCCGCATGCAACAACCCCTTGGCAATCAGCCCGGCCAGTTGGTCCACCTCAAGTTCGAGGCCCCATCGGGTGATCGACACGGCCAGCGCTGCAAGCGCCTGTTGCGCAATTTCGACCTCGGGGTCCTGCGCGATTTGGGCCAAACTACCCTGCATGCCCGCCACGTCGCCCAATAACCGGATCGCTGACATGCGGGTGTCCCGCTCGGGCGTCGCCTCTGTGTCGTCCAGTGTCACGCGGCGGCGCCTTGGGTGGCGGGTTGCCCGCGCCAACAGTGCCTGTTCCTGCGCGGACAGGGGCTGGACTTCGGCGTCTGCCGCCTCCTGCGACATCTGCACCGCCAGGGCATCATGTCCCAAAATCGCCCCCAGGCTTGAGGTCGGGCCGCTTTCGTCACCCGCAGAAACATCCAGACCCGCAGCCCTGAGCGATTCGATATCGGTTTGTGGGTCGCCCGCCTGGGGCGGACCTTCGGCGGTGGAAACCTGCGCCATCGCCAGGGACAAAAGCACCTCGCGTCCCAACTGGCGGTTCTTTTGCGGGCTGTTGGGGTCGGTCACGATCATCGCCAGCGAGCCGGCAGCCTTCAACCGCACGGACCTGAACGGCGCGCGGCAGGCGCACCGCAACCATTCAATTGCCTCATACCGGTGCGACGAAGCCAGGGCATCGACCACGGCCCACTGAATACGCTCGGCCCCGGGGTCATCGCCGCGCGCGGAAAACAGCGTGTTCAGGCGGTCGCCTACCAGATCAGGGGCCAGCGCGGCCAACGCACCCAGCGCCTGCGCCGCGACCTCGGGCTGGTGACCGCCGGCGAGGAATTCCAGAACCTGCCAGCGCAGGTCACCTTGGTCGGTGATTGGCACGCTATGGCTCAGCCGCCCTATCAGCGCCAATTGCACCTTTGCGCCAGGATCGCGCATCATCCGGTCCAGCAATTCGGGTTCGGAAAAACCCGAATGGTTCAGCGCGGCAATTCGGATGTCTTCGGCGGGATCGGTCAGTGCCTGCGCAACCAAATCGGGGTCTTGCGGCATCAGCGCCTGATAGGCGAGCAGCCTGATCTGAGCGTCCGCGTCAGCCAGCGCAACCCGCAAAATCGCCCAGGCTTCGGTGCCCCCGACCCCGGCCAGTGTACGCAAGGCACAGTGGCGCAGCCGGCGGCTCGCCGATCGGGCGAATACGCCCAATGTCGGCACCGAGGGCGCGCCAATCCGGCCCAGGGCCTGACAGGCCACATCAGCAAGCGCCTGTCCGTCTTCATCCATCACGGCGATGACAATGGGTTCTATTGCGGCGGCATCACCCATCTGGCCCAATGCCCCGATGGCAGCAATCTGGATGTCCAGCCAGTCATCCCATTCGTCCTGATACAGCGCGTCCTCGTCCCATGTGAACTGTTCGCCGCGCCCGGTCACAAGGCTACGCAGATAAGGCGCGGCCTCTTTGTACTGAAGCGCGGCAAGCGCGTTGACGCAGGCCAGCTTCACCTCGCCGCAGGGATCGTGGATCAGGTTTTCCAACAGGTGAGGTGCGGCCTGGTATACGCCCAGGTCCCCCAGCGCTTGTGCGGCATCCTGACGGACATCTTCGTCTTCGTCCTGCAAGGCCCCGACCAGTGCCGGGGCGTCGCCCGCGCCAATCGCTGCCAGGGCCTGAATGGCCCGCAGGCGGATCACTTCGTATTCAGACCCGGCCAGTTCCGAGAACCTGCAGATGGCCGCGTCCCGCAGCGAGGTATCACAGCGCATGTTCATGTCAGGCGATATCGCGTGGCGCAAAGGACATCGTGCGGAACGACGTCTTGTAAGGGCTTGGCCCCAGTTTGCGCAGCTTGGCGACGCCCATCTTGTAGTTGTAGTTGCCGCTGATCCAATCGACGATCCGCCCTTCAAGGGCATTTGCGGGTTGCTGCATGTGCAGAAAATCCATGTAGACAACACTTTTCTTGATGGCAGGCGTGACCATGGCCACGGCAGTAATCGCCGCTTTGGTCAGTTCGATATGCCCGTTTTCCATCAGTTTCGAGAACTGGAAATCGTCGCCTTCCACACCCAGCAGCGTATGCTTGTTGCCCGGAACGCGTTCCGAATAGACCATCACATAATCGCCGCTTTCGATGCCGCGTTCGGCTGCATCGTCGGGGTGAACCTCGACCCAGTTCTCAGGCCAGCGCTGCACGATATAAGGGCGGCGGCGGTCGTCAAAACCAGATTGCCAGCGTTCGTTGATCCGGCCCGATGTCGCCCACAGCTCGCCTTGGGCCTTGTCCGGCTTCAGCCATTCCCAATAGTCCGAGAACAGGCCCCAGGGCGATTTCTGGATGTTGCACTTGCCCGTCTGCGTGTTGAAATGCGTCAGTTTCTTGTTGAACACATCCGCACCAGCCGCACCGGTATCGGGCAGCTTGCGTGTAGTGTCGTGCAGGCGCTTGGTTTCGATCAGCGTCACCCCATCGGCATCCAGCATGACCGGGCATTGCACACCGTCGGTGCCAAATTCACGGACCTTCTGGTGCAGGGTCTTGCCCTCTTTCCCGGCCAGACGATAGACCGCGTGAAAATCCTTGCGCGACCCGCGTGTGAAACGCACCGCCTCTTCGGCGACCTCGTTCGCGTTTTGCCAATCGAACCCGTCAAATCCCATGCGCGAGGCAAGCTGTGCGATGATCCACCAGTCAGGTTTCGCAGCACCAGGCGCGTCATAGAATTTCTGGTACAGGCGCAGACGGCGTTCGCCATTGGCGCGCAGGAAATCTTCTTCGCCCCAGGTTGCAGCGGGGAACACGATGTCGGCGTAACGGTTTCCGATCGGATCCTGCAGATAGATGTCCTGGTTGATCACCACCATACCGCCGCTGTCGGCGCGGGCTTTCAGCGTGTCGATCATCTCTTGCTTGTCAAAGCTGGCGATCTGGTGCGCGTTGCGGACGGTCAGGTCTTCGAATTTGTCGGCCAGCTGCTGCGATCCGCACATGGACTGAATCCAGGTGGTGCCTATCACATGCGCCATACGGGTGTGGCCCGCGATCAGATACCGGTCGGTATCCATGGCGCGGCGACGGCGCCCCGGCAGTTTCTCGGGCGATTTGTTGCGCGGGTATTTCCCGCCCTTCACGCCGCCTCGCTGGTGCCCACCGGCCCGGCCAATGACCTGACCCGGACGCCCGCCACTACCACAGATGATGCCCAGCGCGGAAATCGCCTGTGTGTTGCCGGTATTGTTCGACCAATAGAACCCTTTTTCGATCATGATCGAGGTTTTGGGCCGTGTGCCATCCGCCTTGGGTTTGGCAAGCCATTCCGCAGCCGTATAGATTTTCTGCACGTCAATCTCGGCCATGGCCGCAGCAGTCTCAGGCGCGAATTCGTCCTGTGACAACAGCCACTCTTTCCAATCCTCGAAACCCTTGGTCTGGAATTTGCCCCAGGTCGTACGCCACTGCCACGGGGTGTTCCTTGTGCCCTGACCAAAGCCGGACGAGCTTTCCCACTTGTTGTTGACCCACTGTTTGATCCAGTCGCTGTCCTCCCAGCCATTTTCCACGATGACGCGGGCAATGGCGTTCACGACCAGCAGGTCGGTGCCAGGAAGGACGTCTATATGCAGACCGCCCATCTTTTCCGCATGGGCCACACCGGCCGACCGGCGCGGGATCAGATAAATCTCGCGCTGGCCATTTTGCATCCCCTTCATCATCCACTGGGTATAGAGGATGGTCTTGGTCTCATACGGGTCGGTCCCGCAGACCAGCAGGGTTTCCGCATCCCTCCAGTCCTCATATGACGGGCCGAAATTGTCAAAGCCCGCATCCCGGAACCCGGGGGTCGAGGTTACATCGGACGGCGTGTCGTGGAAGGTGAAGTTCGCGGTGTTGATATGGCGCAGCGCGTATTTCGAGATCGCATAGGTGTTCTCGATATACTGATAGCTGAACGTCTTCACGCCATAGGCATTGGCGCCGTGCTTGGCGATGACGTGGTTGCCCACCTCGGCTGCAACATCCAGCGCCAGATCCCAGGGAACCGGCATCAACGTGCCATAGATCCGCATCAGCGGCGTTTTCAGGCGGTCGCGCGTCGGTGTCTGGGGGTTATAGCATTTCTGCGCGATGCATCCCCCCCGCAAAGAGCTGTCACCGTCGGTATTGACGTGTTTTGCATCCTTGTCGGGAATGATCACCACATGGTGCGGCTGCCCCTTGTGCAGAACGATATTGTGCTGGTTCGGGGCCACCCATGCGCCCAAGGGGGCCACGGGGAAATCCTCGCCAAAGGCATTTTCATCCGCCGACGGACCACCGGATTTAGCCGTCACCGGCCAGCGATAGACCTTGTAGCCACAGGCGACGATGCAATAATCGCAGGCGGTCGAGATGACCTCGGCCCCTTTGGGCGGCAGCGGGACATTGGTTTCGGGAACGTAATACGGGGTCGCCATGTTTCTGTTTCCCCCTAAGCGATCAAGTTGTCGTAACGGCCATAGATCAGCCCGAACATGCCAACGGCATAGATGTCGTCGCCCTCCAGCTCCAAAAGCACCTGCGGCAGCGATTGATAGGCCTGACCGGACACCAGAATTCCATGCCGCGTCACGTCATAGGTGGACAGGTGCAGCGGGCATGGTCCCAGAACCTTGTGATCGGCCTTGTACGTGTCATAGAGCGACCCGCCCTGATGGGTGCAGGTAAGGTTAAAGGCCACTACGTCCCGCTGCGGACCGATACCACCGCCACATTCGACGCCTGTCCTGACCAGGATCGAATCCGAATAGTCGCCCTCGTCCGGGTAGTAGAATTCAACCGGCACGTCCTGTTCCAACTCGGACAATTTGCCGATCAGCTTGCGCGGATAGGTGGACACAAGGGCGGGCACCTGTTCCGCCTGCCCGTGGCGGGTGGGCATCACCACCATGACAGTGAACGTCGTGGCACCTGATGCAAACAGGAACTGACGGCGGTTCACGGTGCAGGCCTTTTTGGCCTCGCCCGAACAGCTGCACCCGGTCGCGGTGTGATCTTTCATGGCACCTACTCCTTTGCTGCCGCCGGGAGCGGCTGGTAATCCGGCAAGACCGGTTCATCGACCAGTATTTCTTCGCCAGAGAGAGATTTCAGGAAAGCCACAAGATCGGCCTTTTCCTCTTCGGTCAGGCCAAGGGGCTGGATCAGCGGTGATTTGTTTGCGGCAAACTCGTTCTCGCCACCGCCCTGGTCGTAGAAGTCCACCACATCTTCAAGCGACGCCAGCATGCCGTTATGCATGTAGGGTTCGGTATAAAGCGTATAGCGCAGCGACGGCGTGCGGAACTTGCCCTTGTCCGCCTTTTCCTTGGTGCGGAAGTAAAATCCGGGGTCGTCCTTGGTGTGGCGATACATTTCTTCGGTCACGCCCTTGGCATAAAGTTCGTACCGAAACGTGACCTGCGCCAGCCCTTCGTCTTGCCAGCCATCATACGGCGGCACCCCGGTGTTATAGTATTTTTCGTCTGACAGAAGCGCACCGTTGTGACATTCGGAACATTGCGCCTTGCCGGTAAACAGGGCCAGCCCGCGTTTCTGTTCCTCGCTCAGCGCGTCATCATCCCCACGCAGATACCTGTCAAACGGTGTATCGGTTTGCACAATTGTGCGCTCGAACGCGGCGATGGCGCGCCAGGCATTGCCGATGCGTGGCCAGCGGTCGCCAAACACCGCGTTAAAGCGTTCAACATATTCGGGGACAAAGGCCAGGCGTGCCTCCATCATGTCAGCCTCGCCATTGCCGGCAACTGCGCCGCCAGCCGCAGATTTGGCCTGGTCTTCAAGGCTTTTGGACGCGCCCGCCCAGAACAATTTGCCGTAATAGGCCGCGTTCACGATGGTTTGGCTGTTGCGCCAGTGTGTCGTGCCCGGATAACCGAACGAGACCTGCGCCTCGACATCCCAGCCCACATAGGGGTTATGACAGGCCGAACAGGGGGTCGAGGGGTTACCACCAAGGCGCGGATCGAAGAAAAGCATCTTGCCCAGTTCGATCTTGGCTTCGGTCTGCGGGTTGTCCAACGGAATGGGCGGCGGGCCCAGCGCAACCAGCGGCGCATCGGGGTCCGGATCGGCACCACCGGCACCGGCCTCGATCACCCTGCCATCCGCGGCAAGAACCTGCGACCCGAGGACCGTAAGGACAGCGGCGGCAAAGACGGCGCCGGGCAAGAAAGGGGTTTTGTCCTTCATCGTGCCGCTCCTCAGTTCGTGGCATCTTGCCAGTTTTCGATCGGCGCATAGTCCGTATCGATACGTTCCGGGACGAAATCCGGGCCGGTCAGCGGCACGCCGGACAGCGCCCTGAGAAAGGCCACCAGCTGCGCTTGCTCTGTCGCGGACAGGCCCAGCGGCCTGATCCGCGGGTCCTTGTTTGCATCATTGCCGCCGCCCGCATCGTAGAAGGCCACGACATCCTCTAGCGTGGCCAGCGTGCCGTTGTGCATATAGGGCGCGGTAAAGCTCAGTTCGCGCAGAGTGGGGGTCAGGAAGGTTCCGAACGTGTCGGCAGTGTGGGTGCGAATATATGCGCCGGGATCCGCGCGCTGGTTCATATAGTTTTCTACGCCGAGGAATTTCATCATGGCGACAAAGGTGATGTGGCGTTCGGGCGTCGCCCAAATCTCGGGGTTATCGGGAACCCCCAGGTTGTGGGGCAGGTCGTCGGTGAACCGCTCACCGGAATGGCACGCATTGCACCCGCTGGCCTTGAACACCCGGTACCCGGCCTGTGCGTCTTGGGACATCTCGCCGGTATCGAACGGAGCCCCGCGCGAAATCAGCGTTTTCAGGTATTCCGGGATTGCATTGCGGACACCACCGTTCGAGGGTTCGCCCAGGCCCGCAGCCTTGAACATCTCGACATAGACCGGATCCTGCTTGATGCGCTCCTGCATCAGCCGCATATCCATGTTCATCGCATAGGTTTCGGTAATGCTTTCGCGGGTTACGTCGTTGAGATCGGTGCCGATCCGCCCGTCATGAAACCACGCCGCGCGTTTGGCGCTGTTGATCAGGGTCGGCACGTTGCGGAAATGCAGACTGCCGGCATAGGCGTCCGACAGCGCCTTGCCATCGGTGAACCCGTGCTCGGGCTGGTGGCAACTGGCGCAGGACGTTTCGGTATCGCCAGACAAGCGTGGGTCAAAAAACAATCGCTTGCCAAGGGCGGCCTTGGCCGGGTCGAAGGCAACGGCCCCCACCGGGCCCGGTTCATCCGCCCAGACCGGGTGGACCGGCATCATGGCACCAAATGTCAGCAAGGACGCCGTCGAAAACGCCCAGAACGATCGTCTGGCTGTTGTCATCGCTTTTGCCCCTTGTCGCTGGTCCGGTCGCACCGGATGGCCGATTACCGGCCTGACAAAGCTTAGAGGACAAATGCACCGTCTGGATTTGATTCAGATTAAGGTTCACCAAAAGTCATCGCAATTCTTGCTGCGGTCGAACCCGCGGCCCGTTGCGATGGTTGGGCAAACCCGGCCCGCGGCCGGGTTTGCCCGAAATATCACGGCTTTGCGGCACCGCAGCCCAAGGCCGGGCCCGCTGTCGGGCCTTTGCCCTGCCTATCCGGCGACGACCGATTGCTTTTGCACACCCAATCCGGCGATGCCCAACTCGATACGGTCACCCGGCTTCAGGTATGTCTGCGGCGACTGCCCCATGCCAACGCCCGGCGGTGTCCCGGTCGAAATCACGTCACCGGGTTGAAGCGACATGAACTGCGACAGGTGCGAGACCACGGTGGCCACGCCAAAATGCATCGTGTTCGTTGAGCCGTCCTGGTACCGGTGGCCGTTCACCTCAAGGTACATGGGCAGGTCCTGCGGGTCCGCAATCTCGTCGCGGGTCACCAGCCAGGGACCAATCGGCCCGAACGTATCGGCGGACTTGCCCTTGACCCATTGGCCCGAACGATGCAGCTGAAAATCACGCTCGGACAGGTCATTGACGACGCAGTACCCGGCGACATGGTTCATCGCCTCGACCTCAGAGACGTATTTCGCCTCTTTTCCGATGACCACGCCCAATTCGACCTCCCAATCGGTTTTGACGGAACCGCGCGGGATTTCCACCGCGTCGTCGGGGCCCATGATCGCCGAAGTCGCCTTGAAGAAGATAACCGGCTCTTGCGGCAGTTCCATACCGCTTTCGGCGGCGTGGTCCGCATAGTTGAGGCCGATGCAGATGAACTTGCCAACGCTGCCGACGCAGGCACCGATGCGCGTATCCGGATCAACCTGCGGCAGCTTTTCGGGGTCCAGATCGCGCAGCTTGGCCAGGCTATCATCGCCCAGCGCCTGGCCAGAGATATCGTCGACGACCGAAGACAGATCGCGGATAACGCCGGCAGAATCCAGCAACCCCGGTTTTTCAAAACCCACGGGGCCATAGCGCAGCAATTTCATATTGGTTTCCTTCCTGGAATCAGATTGTCCAGCCGCCATCAATGGCGAATGGCTGGCCGGTGGTGAACTGGCTTGCGTCGCTGGCCAGGTATACGGCCAGTTCAGCGATTTCGTCGGCGGTTCCGATACGCCCCATCGGTTGACGCGCGATGAAATCGGTCATCGCCTTGTCGTAGTCTCCTGTGGCGCGCAGACGCTCGTGCAGGCTGGGGCTGTCGACGGTACCGGGGCAGATGGCATTGCAGCGAATGCCGCGCGTTACGAAATCGGCGGCTACCGATTTGGTCAGCCCGATCACCGCCGCCTTGGACGCGCAATAGGCAAACCGGTTGGGAACACCCGTCATCGACGACGCGACCGAGGACATGTTGATGATCGACCCTCCGCCATTCTCAAGCATCTTTGGCAGCACAAGCCGGATCAGCCGGTACATGGCCTTTACGTTCAGATCAAAACTGAAATCCCAATCGGCTTCGTCACACTCCAGGATGGTACCGCCCGCCACATAGCCCGCGCAGTTGAACAGGATGTCCAGTGGCGGCAGATCAACAACCGCCGCGCCCACGGCGCTGGCATCGGTCACGTCCAGCTGAACCGCCGTGATCCCGGCGATGTTGCCAAGCTCGGCCACCGCGTCCGGGTTGATGTCGCTTGCAATGACGCGGGCACCTTCGCCGGCAAACCGTTCGACGGTTGCGCGCCCGATGCCCTGGCCTGCGGCGGTGACGAAGGCCGTCTTGCCCTGCAGGCGGTTCGAGTTGTTCTGTGTCGCCATATCTGACCTCATACGTTTTCAGGCAGCAAATCCAATGGAAGGTTCTGGTAACAAACGGGCCGCAGGAACCGCCGGATCGACAAGGTTCCGACAGAGGTTGCCCCGAAATTTGTCGATGCCGGATAAGGTCCGCCATGCACCATGCTGTCGCAAACCTCGACACCGGTTGGAAATCCGTTGGCCAGCACACGGCCGGACTTGCGCTCAAGAACCGGCACCAGCCGACGCGCGGTTGCGGCATCGCTGGCATCCAGATGCAAGGTGCAGGTCAATTGCCCTTCGAGAGCGCGAGCAATTTCCAGCATCTGATCGACATCCCGCACGCGCACCACGATGCCTACCGGGCCGAAAACCTCGGCATGCAGGCTTTCATCGGCCAGCCAGGCATCGCCAGATACGGCAAACAGGTTGGGCGCGGCGCTGCGGGGCGCGCTGTCATTTTCCACAAGCTGGCTGACGCCATCCGCAGAGGCCATCCGCGCGACCCCTGCCCGGTATGCATCGGCAATGCCGTCGGTCAGCATCACTTGCGCGCCGGTCTGGGCCAATGCCTCTTGCGCGGCGGCTTGAAACAGATCCGCATCGGGGCCGTCCGTCACCACGGCAATTCCGGGGTTGGTGCAAAACTGCCCCGCGCCCATTGTCAGCGACCCGGCCCATCCGGCGCCAATCTCGCCCGCGCGTTCCGCAAGCGCACCGGGCAGCAGGAACATCGGGTTGACCGACCCCAGCTCGCCGAAAAACGGGATCGGCTCGGGGCGCGCGGCACAAAGGTCGAAAAGCGCCCTGCCCGCCCGAAGCGATCCGGTGAACCCCACCGCACGGATCAGGGGATGCTGTGCAAGCGCGGTGCCAACATCAATTCCATCGCTTTGTATCAACGAAAAGACACCGGGATGCGTGCCGGTCGCCTTTAACGTCGCGTCGATCGCCTGTGCCACGATCTCGCCAGTGCCCGGGTGGGCCGGATGTCCCTTGACCACCACCGGGCACCCCGCCGCCAGCGCTGCGGCCGTATCGCCACCCGCCACAGAAAACGCCAGCGGAAAGTTCGAAGCGCCGAACACGGCAACCGGCCCAAGTGGGCGCTGAATCATGCGCAGGTCCGGGCGCGGCAAGGGCGCCCTGTCCGGCAACGCCGGATCATGCCGTGCATCAAGGTAATCGCCCTTTTCGATGTGATCGGCAAACAGGCGCAGCTGTCCGACGGTGCGCCCGCGCTCGCCCTCAAGGCGCGCAGCAGGCAACCCGGTTTCTTCGCTCCCGATCCGAGTAATATCTTCGCCGCGCGCGTCTATTTCTCCGGCAATCTTGCGCAACAGAACCGCGCGTTGTTCGCGGGTTGACCAGCCGAAACTGGCAAAAGCGTCTTCGGCCGCGCGGGCAGCCGCATCCACATATGCGGACGTTCCCCGCGCAAAATTGTGGCTGGCCCCGCGTGCCGGGCTGGAGGCAAAGGTTTCGTCACCGCCAGTCCACGACCCCGCGATCAGATGTTTTCCGCTGAGCATCATCAGGTCTTTCTCAAATCAGGCCACGTCCGGCCAGGTTTCGCATCAGATGAGAGGCCGCAAACCGCCATTCGGGGCACTCGGTCGACAAACGCACCGTATTGGTCAGCGCGCCCAGCCTGTCATTCGCAATTGTCACGACATCGCCCAGCTTGTGGGTAAAGCCGCCACCGGGCGTGTCCCGGTCCTGTGTTGGGGCAAAGAGCGTTCCAAGAAACAACATCACCCCGTCCGGATACTGGTGGTGGCGGCCGATTGTCTGCTGCACCAGATCGACCGGGTCCCGGCTGATTTGCGCCATCGAGGAATGCCCGTTCAGGACGAAACCATCCGTCCCCTCGACGGTCATGGTCAGGTCGGCGGCACGTATGTCATCCAGCGAGAAGGTCGCGTCGAACAGGCGGATCATCGGGCCGATGGCACAGGATGCATTGTTGTCCTTGGCCTTGCCCAGCAACAGGGCCGAACGCCCTTCGATGTCGCGCAAGTTCACGTCATTGCCCAGCGCGGCCCCCTTGATCTGCCCCTGTGAAGAAACGGCCAGCACGATCTCGGGTTCGGGATTGTTCCATGTGGACGTGGGCAGCAACCCGACATCCGCACCATACCCAACGGCAGACAGAACCGGGGCCTTGGTGAAAACCTCGGCATCCGGCCCGATCCCGACCTCAAGGTATTGGCTCCAAAGCCCCTCGGCCATCAGCGCCTCTTTGGCTTGCATGGCCTCTGACGAGCCGGGGGTGATGTCTGTCAGACTGTCGCCAATCCGCGCGGCGATCCGCTGGCGGATCGCATCAGCCTTGTCCGGGTCGCCTGCTGCCTGTTCCTCGATCACCCGTTCGACCATTGACCCGGCAAAGGTCACACCGCAGGCCTTGATCACCTGAAGATCACACGGCGCCAACCAGCAATGCCCGTCTTCGACCCTGCCAAGTGTAGCGCCGGGGGCCGATCGCACGTATTCGGCCGCGTCGTCGCGTTCCAGAATGTCGCGGCAGGTGGGCGCGGCCCGGTCGGTGATATCCACCAGCATCCCGTCACGCACGGTCACCACACTCGGCCCGATCCCCGGGCGTTCGATACGCCCGATCCAGGTACCAGCCGCGTCCAATGTCAGGCCCATCATGTGCAATTTCCCAGTTTGTATGCCCGCAGCGCGTTGCCGCCCCATATGGCCGCACGGTCACATGCGGGCAGGTCCGCAAGCAACTGCTCGGTCGTTTCGACCCAGCGTTCATAACTGCTGGCCAGGGTGCAGACGGGCCAGTCGCTGCCCCATATCAGCCGGGTCGGGCCAAACGCATCCAGCAGATGGTCGATATAGGGGCGCAGGTCGTCCACTGACCAATCCTCAGAAGCCTCGGTCACAAGGCCCGACAGCTTGCAAAATGCATCCGTGTCGCGGGCAATGGCCGCAATGTCGCTGGCCCATTGATCCATCGCCCCGTCCCGTATCTGCGGTTTCGACCCGTGATCGACAACCACCCGCATTTGCGGATGCCGCTGCAACAGCCGATGCAGGTTTGGCAGATGGCGCGGCAGCGTCAGGGCATCAAGCACGAGATCATTGTGGGTGATCGCAGCAAAGGCCGGGGCAAGCTGTTCGCCAAGCATCCAATTCGTATCCGCGATATCCTGGATCATGGGCCGCAACCCCACCAGCGCAGGATTTGCCGCCAGTGCGGCAATCCGGTCGGACGCGTCGGGCGCTTCAAAATCGACCCAGCCGACAACACCCCTGATGAACGCGTGCTGCTCCGCCAGGGACAGCATAAAAGCCGTCTCGGCATCGGTTGGGGCCGCCTGAACCAGAACCGTCCCGTCAATTCCGGCCCGCTGCATCAGAGGTGCAATGTCGTCAGGAAGAAAGTCGCGATAAATCGGCCCCAATGCGGGCGTCAGCCAGCCGTAGTCTTTGCGGCTGAGGGACCAGAAATGCTGATGGGCGTCGATCTTCACCCGATCACCCCTTTCTTGAGGATGATATTGCCGTACAGGCGGCGCTCACCGGTCTGGATGATCGAAAAGGCCGTGGCCGCCCGGTCATAAAAGGCAAACCGCTCCAACGCCTGTATTGGCACAGGGTTGTCGGCGACCTCATCTATGATGCGCTGAAAATCTGCCACCGCCTCGGGCACGGCATCCGGGTCGCCGACGACCTGCATTGTCAGGGCCGGGTCGGGCACGAAACTGTCCAGCGGCATGACCGACAGAACCGCCCGCAGCACCGCACTGGCCGAGGACCCGTCGGCGCGAATGCAATCCGGCCCAAGGCTTGTGCCGGGAAAATTCGCATCAGCAATAACGATCTCGTCGCCATGTCCCATGGCCCGCAGGGCATACAGCAACTCGGGCGACAGAATCGGGTCGAGGTTACGCAGCATTGGTGGTCTCCGTTGGCACAGGCGCATCTGAACGGATCAGCCCCTGGTCGCGCAGGTCTGACCAAAGCCCGTTCGGAATGGAATAATCCAGCAGCGCGACATTGGCCTGCACCTCGGCGGCGCTGACCGCCCCCGGAATTACTGTCTTGACGCAGGGATGGCCCAGAACGAACTGCAACGCCGCAGCAATCAGCGGCGTATCATGCGACGCGCAAACGTCCTGAATGCGGCGGACCCGGTTCATGATATCGGCAGGCGCATCATCATAATTGTATTTTGCACCCGGCACCGCCCCCGTCGCCAGGATGCCTGAGTTGTAAGGCCCACCCAGGATGATCCCGACATCGCGCTGCGCGCACAGAGGCAGAAAACTGTCGAGCGCATCCTGTTCAAGCAAGGTATATCGGCCAGCCAACAGGAAACCGTCGAAATCTCCAAGCCCCAGCAACCGTTCGCAAACCTGCCATTCATTCACCCCGGCCCCTATCGCGGCAATCTCGCCTGAATCCCGCAATTCGGTCAGCGCTCGGTATCCGCCCTGGTCAAACAACTCGCGCACCTTGGCGTCCGATTCCGCCTGGCTGCCCTGGCTAAAGGCGCAGACGTCGTGCGCCAGCAAGATATCCGCGCTTTGGGTTCCGATCCGGGTCAGGCTGTCCTCATAGGACCGCATGACCCCGTCATAGCTATAGTCGAACACGATGCGTTTCTGCGGAACATCGACAAAAGCCTCGGGCGTGACCTCGTGCGGGGCGCAATCAAGCAACAACCGGCCAACCTTGGTCGACAGTTGAATATTGTCGCGCCCAAACCGGGAAATCGCCCGGCCGAACCGCTGCTCGGACAGACCCAGCCCGTATTGCGGCGCGGTGTCGAAAAAGCGGATGCCTGCGTCAAACGCGGCCTGAAGCGCCGATTGCGCATCCGCATCGGTCACCTTGCGGTACAGATTGCCCAGCGGCGCCCCGCCAAAGCCCATCCGGGTCAGGGCAACGGGCCGGGCCGTGCGTCGATTTAAAAGTTCGGTCCTGTCAGCGGTCATCCTGTGGCGCTTTCTGTCTGGAAACCGGCGTTGAACAGATCCGGCTTTTCTTTTTCAAGCGTCTCGATCCGCGGCATAAGCTGACCCAGATGGCGCTGCATGGCATCCTGCGCCGCCTTTTCATCGTGATCCAGCACGGCATCGAAAATCGCCCGATGCTCGACCAGCGTTTCGGCAACTCGCCCCGGCGTCGGCAGCAGCAGCATCCGCGCACGGCTGACCTGCAGCGACACGGTCTGCGCCACATTCGCCAGGTGGGGGAAGCCGGTGAATTTCATCAACAGCGTGTGAAACTCTTCATCTGCCTGATAGAACCCCGGCACGTCACCGTCTTCGATCAACAGGGCCTGCAACCGCATGTTGCGGCTAAGCATCCTGCGCTGATCTTCCGTCAGATCGCGCGCAACCTTGGCGACGGCTGCCAATTCCAGGGCTTCGCGCAAAAAGACGCCTTCGCGGATTTCAGACACCGACAAAAAGGAAACGCGGGTGCCCGATTGCGGCACCACATCCACCAGCCCCTCGGCGCCCAGGCGCGTAATTGCATCCGCAACCGGCGCACGCGACACGCCAAGCCGTTCGCAAATGGGCGCTTTCCTGAGGATCGCCCCCGGCGGAAAGTCCAGCGCCAAAATGGCATGCTTGACAGCCAAATAGACCCGCTGGGCCAGCGACCCCTCAAATGCACCGATATCCGGCAAAAGGGTTGCGTCAATGTCCTGATACTTGCTCATGTTCCCGAGCTATCATACTAACATGTTAGTTGACAAGTGGGGTTCGCGCCCTTAGCACCTTGAGGCAGGCAAGCGAGAATGCAATGCAAGCAAACCAGAATACATCCGGTCCGAACGGACCAACGCGCGACACTGTGCGCCTGAACCCGGACGACAATGTGGTGATCGCATTGCGGGACCTGACCGCCGGAGAGCATCCCGACGGCGTTCCCGCCCCGCTGCCCGCGGCCATCGCCCGCGGACACAAGATCGCAACCGCACCGATCGCCGGGGGCGACAACGTGATCCGCTACGGGCAGATTATCGGCCAGGCCAAGTCCGATATCTCGCCGGGCGAGCATGTTCATGTGCACAACCTGGGAATGGGCGAACATCAACAGGATTATGCCCATGCGACAGCCAATGACGCGCTGGACGAGATCAGCCATTCCCGCACCTTTCAGGGCTATCACCGGTCGGACGGAAAGGTTGGAACCCGCAATTATATCGGCATCCTGACAACAGTGAACTGCTCTGGCTCGGTCGCCCGCTTCATCGCCGAAGCCGCCGAGAAATCGGGGGTGTTGGACGCCTTCCCCAACGTGGACGGCATCGTGCCGATCGTGCACGGAACCGGATGCGGCATGTCGGGCGAAAACGAAGGCTATGCCGCGCTGTTTCGCACGCTGTCAGGCTATGCCCAGCATCCGAATTTCGGGGGTATCCTGCTGATCGGACTGGGGTGCGAAGTCATGCAGGTGGCCAATCTTGTCGGTGGTCGACCGATCCGCCCCGACGGTGCGCTGCGGTACATGACCATCCAGAACGAAGGCGGCACTCGCCGGACCATAGAACGCGGCCTTGAAGAAGTGCGCGGCATCGCCGAACTGGCCAACCAAGCAAGCCGCAAACCTGCACCGATCAGCGAAATTACGGTCGGCATGCAGTGCGGCGGTTCTGACGGGTATTCGGGAATAACGGCCAACCCGGCGCTTGGTTACGCATCCGATCTTTTGGTGCGGCATGGCGGCACCACGATTCTGTCCGAAACCTCGGAAGTTTATGGCGCAGAGCACCTTTTGACCCGCCGGGCCGCCTCGGTCGCGGTTGGCGAAAAGCTGATCGAGCGCATCCGCTGGTGGGAGGCCTACACCGAGCGCAACGGCGGCGAGATGGACAACAACCCCAGCCCCGGCAACAAGCGGGGCGGCTTGACGACCATTCTGGAAAAATCGCTGGGCGCCGTCGCCAAGGGCGGCACGGCCCCGATGCAGGACGTCTATGAATTCGGCCAGATCGTCGACAAAAAGGGGTTTGTCTTTATGGACAGCCCCGGCTTTGACCCCTGTTCAGTTACCGGACAGGTCGCGTCCGGTTCGAACCTGATCGTCTTCACAACGGGGCGCGGATCGGTTTCGGGGTATCAACCCACACCTTGCATCAAACTGGCGACCAATTCCGAAATGTATGCGCGCATGTCCGAGGACATGGACCTGAACTGCGGCGACATCGTCACCCAAGGCGTCAGCATCGAAGACAAGGGGAAGGAACTGTTCGAAATCCTGATCCGCGTCGCTTCGGGTGAAAAGACCAAGAGCGAACAGCTCGGCTTTGGAGGGGTCGAGTTTGTTCCCTGGCAGATCGGGGCGGTGATGTGAACAGGACGCGGCCCGGCGATTGAGGGGCACTTGGGAGGAGACATGACAAAGCTTGTCGAAATGACAGGGATCGAAAAGCACTTTCCGGGCGTTCATGCGCTCAAGGCCGTGCAATTTGACCTTGTTCCGGGCGAAGTTCACGCGCTGATGGGCGAGAATGGCGCCGGGAAAAGCACGCTGATGAAGATCCTTTCGGGTATTTATCAACGCGACGGCGGTACGCTCAGGATAAACGGGCAGGAGGCCAGCCCCACCTCCCCGCGTGAGGCGCAGGATCTGGGCATCGGCATCATTCACCAGGAACTGAGCCTGATGAACGATCTGACCGTCGCGCAGAACATCTTTATCGGCAGGGAACCCCGCAAACGGTTCGGGCGGCTGGACGATGCCCAGCTGAATGCGCAAACGGCCGAAATCTTTGCGTCGATGAACCTTGCGCTGGACCCCAAGGTGCCGGTCGGCAACCTGACAATTGCCAAGCAGCAGATGGTCGAAATTGCCAAGGCCCTGTCCTACCGGTCCCGGGTCCTGATAATGGACGAACCCACAGCGGCCCTGAACGATGCCGAAATTGCCGAGCTTTTCGTGATCATCCGTCGTCTCAAGGCCGAGGGTGTGGGCATCGTCTATATCAGCCACAAGATGGACGAACTGAAGCAGATCGCGGACCGCGTGACCGTGATGCGCGACGGGGAATATGTCGGCACCGTCGACGCCGCAGAAACACCGATCAGCCGGATCATCGCGATGATGGTCGGCCGCGAGGTCACCGAAGAACCGCTGGATGTTCCCGACCTCACCGGGGCCGAAACCTCGCTGGAGGTGTCCAACCTGTCGCGCGGCCATGACATTCGCGATGTCAGCTTTTCGGTGCAAAAAGGCGAGATACTCGGGTTTGCCGGGCTGATGGGGGCCGGGCGGACCGAAGTCGCCCGTGCCATCTTCGGCGCCGACCCGAAAGACAGCGGTGACATTCGCGTGCATGGACAGCCCGTCAGGATCAGGTCGCCCAGGGACGCCGTGCGCGCCGGCATTGGATACCTGTCCGAGGATCGCAAGCATTTCGGCCTTGCGACCGGCATGAACGTCAGGGACAATATCGCGCTGGCCTCGATGGACCTGTTCACGCAAACCGGCGGCGTATTGAACGATGCCGACATGGCCAGCAACGCCAGGGATTACATCTCAAGGCTGGGCATTCGCACCCCATCGGACATGCAGGAAGTCCGGTTGCTGTCGGGCGGCAACCAGCAAAAAGTGGTCATCGCCAAGTGGCTGTTGCGCGACTGCGACATCCTGATCTTTGACGAACCCACGCGCGGCATCGACGTGGGCGCCAAGTCTGAAATCTACAAGCTGCTGGAAGATCTGGCCGAACAGGGCAAGACGATTATCGTGATTTCGTCGGAACTGCCCGAGATCATGCGCCTGAGCCACCGGATCGCCGTGATGTGCGAAGGGCGGCTGACCGGGATTTTGCCCGGCGGCAAGAACACCACTCAGGAAGACATCATGCATCTGGCCACCCAAAGGGCGGCGGCGATGCAGGTTACAGGGACAGAACAATGACCTCAGCAACGGATATCGAAAAGAAAAGCCCGCTGGCCGGATTGTCGGAAAGCGGCGCCTATCAAAAGCTTTTGGCCTTTGCCAGCCTGATCGCCCTGCTGATCGGCTTTTCCATTGCATCGCCCAATTTCATGCAGACCTCGAACATGATCGCGATCCTGCAGGCCACATCGGTCAACGGGGTACTTGCCGTGGCCGCAACCCTGGTGATCATCACCGGCGGCATCGACCTGTCGGTCGGCACGCTGATGACCTTCTGCGCGGTGATTGCCGGTGTGGTTCTGACCTACCTGGGGATGCCCCTGCTGATTGGCGTCATCGCCGCCATTGCCGCGGGCGCCTTTTGCGGCCTTTGTTCCGGCACCTTTGTCGCCAAGATGAAGATCCCACCCTTTATCGCCACCTTGGGGATGATGCTTATCCTCAAGGGTCTATCGCTGGTCATTTCCGGCACCCGGCCGATCTATTTCAACGACACTCCGGGGTTTGACCAGATCTCTCGCGGCTCGTTGATCGGAGAGGTTTTTCCGGCCCTTCCGATCCCCAATGGCGTGCTGATCCTGTTCCTGGTGGCTATCTCGGCCTCATATATCCTGGGCCGTACGGTCTTGGGGCGCTACACCTTTGCGCTGGGGTCCAATGAAGAAGCGGTGCGGCTGTCGGGGGTAAATACCGACATGTGGAAAATGCGCATCTATGCGCTGGCCGGAGCGATCTGCGGGATCGCGGGCATTCTGATCGCCTCGCGGCTGAATTCGGCGCAACCAGCCCTGGGGCTTGGCTATGAGCTTGAAGCGATCGCGGCCGTCGTGATCGGCGGAACATCCCTGTCCGGCGGGCGGGGCACGATCCTGGGCACCCTGATCGGGGCGCTGATCATGGCGGTCCTGACCAACGGCCTGCGCGTTCTGTCCGTGGCGCAGGAATGGCAGACGGTCGTCACCGGAGCGATCATCATCCTGGCCGTTTATGCCGATATGGCGCGGCGCAGGAAATCCGGATGAATTCACGCAACTGACCACGAACATGACAGTTTCAGAGGAGGAAAAAACATGTTTTCACGTCGTTTCATTCTGGGGGCGCTGAGCGCCGCCACACTGGCCGGGCCGGCCTCGATGGCCGCGGCAGAGGAAATCTACATCCCGCTGGTCTCCAAAGGCTTTCAGCACCAGTTCTGGCAGGCGGTGAAATCCGGCGCGGAACAGGCCGCGGACGAATACGGTGTTACGATCACGTTCGAAGGCCCCGACAACGAAACCATGGTTGATCGCCAGATCGACATGCTGGCCGCCGCCCTGGCCAACAATCCCAAGGCAATCGGCTTTGCCGCCCTGGACAGCCAGGCGGCCATCCCCTTGCTGAAACAGGCCAATGACAGCGGCATCCCGGTTATTGCCTTCGACAGCGGCGTGGACAGTGACATTCCGGTTTCCACAGCAACCACGGACAACCTGGCCGCAGCAGGGCTGGCCGCTGACAAGATGGCCGAAATGATCGGTGGCACAGGCAAGGTTGCAGTTGTTGCGCACGACCAGACAAGCCGCACCGGGATCGACCGCCGCGACGGTTTCGTGAACCGCATCGCAGAAAAGTACCCCGACATCGAAGTCGTCACCGTTCAATACGGCCAAGGCGACCACCTCAAGTCGACCGAGGTGACCAAGGCGATCCTGACCGCGAACCCGGACCTGAACGGCATCTTCGGCACCAACGAGGGTTCGGCGATTGGCGTGGTGAACGGCGTACAGGAGCTGGGCACCGAAGGTCTGGTGATCATCGGCTATGACAGCGGCAAGGCGCAGAAGGACGCAATCAAAAGCGGCCTGATGGCAGGCGCGATCACCCAGAACCCGGTCGGCATCGGGTATGAAACCGTCAAGGCCGCTGTGGCGGCAATGAAGGGCGAAGAGGTTCCGCCGCTGATCGACACCGGCTTTTACTATTATGACGCGTCCAACATAGACGATCCCAAGATCGCAGCAGTCCTTTACGACTGATCCCACTCGCGAAGACTGTGGCCCGCCCCTGATGGCGGGCCTTTTTTGTTTTCAGCGCCTTACAAGATCAATCCTGTACCTTTCCGGGTCAGGTTTGGCGATTTTCCCAAAATATAGTAGATTTACTGCGGGCAGTTCGGCCACCCATTTCGCGGTGTGGCCGGTGATTTCGATTGAACCAAAAGCCGTTTTCAGCAGCCAGGCCACCATTTTGGAGGTTCGCCAATGCCCACCCAACACAACTTTATCGACATGCATATCCACCTGTTCACGGCCCGTTACCTGCCGCTGCACGGGATTTTCAGATCTTATGGACTCTTCTCACGCTTGGCCCGCGGTCTGGCCCGCCTTGCCGTTTCGCTGACGGCCAAAAGCGACTTTGATTCAGCCCCCAAAAACGACCAGCAAGACATGCTGGATGCGCTGCAAGAGCGCGATCTTGACCTTCTTATGCATGTGCTCATCCGGCGGATACGCAAAATGGTTGCCGATGCCCGGGTGCCGCGTTCGGACGCAGACACAGAAACTTTCGACCTGCTGCTGAGCGCGCTCGACGATATCCAGCAGGCAATTTACCCCGAGCTCGGCGATATCCGCCCCATCGGCAACCGGTTGCGCCATAACGGCCTGCCCAGCACACGGTCTGTTTTTGAAGACAAGGATCAGCCGGTGGACGCCCTTGATGCGTTGCTGGCCACCGCCTTTGCCCGCGCCGCCCGGATTCTGACCCGCAACGAGTTTTTCGAAGAGGCCGTGCATATGCATGGCCATGAGCCGTTCGATGAAGGCACAGGTGATGCTCTGCTGCGGGCCGGGCTGTATCCCGACAATCTGCCCAGCGTCGGGAAGTTGCTGGTTTTCTTCGTCATCATGGCCCTGTCCGAACGGAACCGGTACAAGGCGCTTGAACTGGACTATCGGTCCGACAATCCGGCAGACATTCAGGGCGCTGACAAGTATGTCGGAATTCTGTTGGACATGAACGGGGCCTATGAGGCCCGCTATGGCAACAATCTGGATCGGCCCGACATCCGGTTCAAAAAACAGATCGACAGAATGGAAAAGCTTGCCGCCGAGAAGGAAGGGCAGCTGATCACCTTTGCCGCCGTCGACCCGTTTCGCGGTTCGCATTGGCAAAGCAATGTCGATTACGCGCTGAACACGCACGGCATCAAAAACTTTAAGATCTATCCGCCGCTTGGCTTTCGGGCCTTTGAGTCCAAGGGAAACGTAACCCCGGTCAACCCCAACGCCAAAGATGCCAGCGAATACATCAAACGCGCAGAAAACCCGGCGCCCCACAAACACGCGAAAAAGGCGATGAAGGAAATCATCGACTATTTCGGGGAAAAAAAGCTGCGCCTGTTTTCACATTGCAACCCGAAAGGGTTCGAAGTTCGCAAAGGCTATGGCATCTATGCAGACCCGCACCATTGGCGACAGGCGATCGAAGACTCCGGCCACACGGACCTGCGGTTGTTTCTGGCCCATGGTGGCGGTGCGCTTGACGTTGACTGGTATGGTTGGGCGGCAGAAACCGACAGCGATTTTCAAAAGTCCTTTGCCTATCGCGCCATCCGCATGGCGCAGGAATACCAGAATGTCTATCTTGGTATGGGCCATATCCTGCGCCTGTTCGATCCGCAGCAACGCGACCGCGTTCGTGACCGTTTGATCCGTCTGATCGAGGATCAATCGACAGCAGACGGGACGTATCCAATTCAGAACAAGATCTGCTACGGGTCCGATTGGTCCATGCCGGAAATGATCGGAAGAACCCGCGAATATCTGAACGCCTGGTACGATATTTTCGACCATTCCAAACTAAAGCAATTCGCGCCTTTATTCTTCAAGACAAATGCCGAAAGCTTCCTGAATTCCTAAACGATTTCCGACCCCTTCGCGCCCCATTCTGGCGCTGGATCGCACCGGCAAGATCGGCGTGTTGCAGGGCCGCCTGTATGCGGGATTTCAGGGGCCGACCGATAAAGCGCAGTCAATTTAATAATCTAGGCAATTACATGCATTGAAAAAACATGTTATGTTCATCGGGGGCCATTTTAATGAATAGAATTGTAAACGACACCTACAGGGCCTATGAACCGCGGCCATTTACGGCAGATCAACGCAAGGACGTTACCTTACTTTTTGGTGGTGTGACCTGGCGTGCCGAACAGCTGTTGGAAGGTCTGTTCAAAAGCGCCGGATACAACGCCCAGCGCCTGCCCGACGTTACAGTCGAAGACCTGTTTCTTGGCCGCGAACTGGCCGATGTCGGGCAATGCTGTCCGACCGCGTTCACCACGGGCAACCTGTCAAGCTTTCTCAAGCAAGAGGCCAAGCGGATAGGGCCACAGGAGGTTGCCGAGAAATACGTGTATGTAACGGCCGGGGCCTGCGGGTCCTGCCGGTTCGGGCAATATCACCAAAGCTATGAGTTGGCGCTGAAGAACCTCGGGCTTGAGGCGTTTCGGCTGTTTCTCGTGCAACAGCACGAAATCGACCAGTCCAAGGCAAGCGATGCCGGGCTGCAGACCGATATCCATCTGCTGCTCAGCACGGCCCTGGGCATGATGGCGGCGGACGCGATACAGGATCTGGAATATCAACTGCGCCCTTACGAAGTTCAGCCCGGGGCAACCAACAAGGCCGCCCAAAAGGCCGTGACCGAAATCTATGACGCCATGCTGGGCCGCCCGAAAACCCTGCCGAAATGGCGGTCTGTCGGCTGGCACCTGTTCACGCGCCGGTTCACCGGGGCCATGCGCCGCGCCCGAGGGTATTTCGAGGGCATCCAACTGGACCGTCTGCGGGTGAAACCCATGGTCAAGATCACCGGTGAATTTTATCTGGCCACAGCCGAGGGCGTCCAGAATTACAACATGCATTCATGGCTGGAATCCGAAGGCGCCGAGGTTCAGCCAGCGCCGATGGTCGTCTGGTTTGATTACCTGATGCGGTACGGCGGTCAAAAGCTGGAACAGCGGTTTGGCGTCAACAAGAATGCCCGCCGAAACTTCGCGATGCTCAAACTTGGACAGCGGGTTTTTCGCGCCAAATACGACCAGATGCGCAAGGCTTTGGGGGGCGTTCCGCGCCCGATGCCGGATCAGGACGAACTGCGCAAACTGGCCGCGCCGTTTTTTGACAACATGATCAATGGCGGCGAGGGCGACCTGCTGATCGGCAAGGCAATCTGGGCGCATACACGCAAAAAGGCGCATATGGTTTGCGAACTCTCGCCCTATGCCTGCCTGCCGAACACCATGAGCATCGGCGCGATGGCCGCGGTCCAGGGCGCGTATCCCGGCATGCTATACGCCCCGATCGAGGTGAAGGGCGACAGCGACGTACACGCGCTGTCCCGTTGCCAGATGGTCCTGACCGAAGCCAAGACGCGGGCCCAGGATGAATTCCAGGCCGCGCTGGCCGCCGCTGGCCTGACGCTGGACGAGGCAAGGCGCCGCGCCTCTGACCGGCCCGAGGTGAACGCTCCGTTCTGGAAAGTTCCGCATCGCGGGGCTGCGGGCACGGCCGCCAACGTGGTGCTTGAGCTTGGGAATGCGTCGCTTTGAAATACGCCGGGATAGATATCGGCTCGACCACAGTGAAAGGTGTGGTTGTTCAGGATGGACATGTCATCTGGAAGGCCTATGGCCGGCACAAGACCAAACAGGCCGAAAAGACACTCGAACTCCTGACCCGGATGGAGGACGAGGCGGGCCTGACCGCAGGGCGCGACGTGGCCACGTTTACGGGCTCGGGCGCAGGAACATTGGCCGCGCGGGTAAACGGGCGCACGATCCAGGAAGTCGTCGCCGTAGCTGCCGCCGTCGAAGCGGTACACCCCGACGTTCATTTCGTGTCCGAAATCGGTGGCGAGGACATGAAGACTTTGTTCTTCACCCCAACGCCTGCCGGCAAGGCCAAGCAGGTCTATATGCAATCGGCCTGTAGCGGCGGCACCGGCACCTTCATCGAAAAATCTGCGCGCAAGCTGGAAATCCCGCCCGACGCCTTGGCGACCCTGCCCTATTTCGACCAGACCCTGCACCGCATCAGCGCGAAATGCGGGATATTCGCAGAAACCGATGCCAATAGCCTGGTCAAGGCCGGGGTCCCGAAAGAAGAGATTATCGCCAGCCTATTCGATGCCGTGGTCCGGCAGAACCTGGCCACCCTAACCAAAGGCAACACGCCTATGCCGTCCGTTCTTTTGCTGGGCGGGCCGAACATGTTTTTCCACGGGCTGCGGCAGGCATGGGAACACCACCTAGGCGCGCTGTGGGACGAACGCAATATCACCCTGCCCGCGCAAACCTTGGTCAGCGACGTGATCCTCGTCCCCGATGATGCGCTGTATTACGCCAGCCTGGGCTGCGTTCAGATTGCCCGCCGCGAAGACGGGAAACCGCAAGTCTATTCAGGGCCGGACAATCTGAAATGGTGGGTCGAAACCGGCCAGCACGAAGAAAAGGCCAACACCGGACAGACGGGATTGGCCAGCAAGGATGAACTGGCGGGATTTCTGCGCACCTATGCCGTGCCGTCAGCGGCGGCACCCGGCCAGGGCACCCATGACCGGCTGTTTGTCGGGTGCGACTTCGGCAGCACCACCGTCAAGGCAATCGCGATAGATGGCGACGCGGCTATCCGGGCCTCGGTCTATCAGCCCAGCCGGGGAAACCCGATCGAGGACGCAAAGCTGATATTCCGCCAGTTGCGCGAGGCCGGTGTCGGGGGCGTCGGCGCCTTGGGGTTGACCGGGTACGGCAAGGACCTGCTGAAAGACATCTTGGGCGCCGATGTCCCGGTGGTTGAAACGGTGGCCCATGCCTCGGCGGCGCTGCATGTGGATCCGGATGCAGATGCGATCTGCGACGTAGGCGGAACGGATGTCAAAATCATGCTGCTTCGACAACAGGCGGTTGTCGATTTCAGGCTGAATTCGCAATGCTCATCCGGAAACGGGGCCTTTTTGCAGGGCGTGGCCGAACGCTACGACATCGCCCTGGAAGACTATGCGGACAAGGCGTTTGGCGCCACGCGGATGCCGCGCCTGATGATGGGGTGCGGGGTGTTCCTGCAGTCCGACATTGTGAACCAGCAGCGCAAGGGCTGGTCTGCCGAAGAGATCATGGCCAGCCTGGCCGCCGTTTTGCCGTTGAATGTCTGGGTTTATGCGGGTCAGTTTCAGAACCTGAAATCCGTGGGAAGAAAGTTCATTCTGCAGGGCGGCACGCACCGAAACCTTGCGGTTGTGAAAGCCCAGATCGATTTCATCAAGGACAAGATACCCGACGCCGAGATCATCGTTCACCCCCATGCGGGCGAGGCAGGCGCGCTGGGGGCCGCGCTGCTGGCTGCCGAACACGGGAAGCACAACGGCGCATCCCGGTTTGTCGGATTCGACCGGATTGACGACCTGGATTACGTCAGCACGACCAATGCGAAGACCACCTGCCACTGGTGCGCAATGCATTGCAGTCGCGCCTTTATCGACGTGCAGGTGCCGGGCGGAAAGGGCCGCCCCAAAAGCAAGGTGCCGCTGTCCGAGGGCTGGCAGCGTGTCATTACCGGAAACTCCTGTTCCAAGGGTCTGATCGAGGACGCGGCCGAGATGAAGGAACGGAAAAAACAAATCGACGAGGACCTGAATGCGCATCCCAATATTGCAGAAAGCGTTCGCCAAGGCGCCTTCCGCTAGGGCGGCAGGGCAAAAGCGGGCC
Organism: Alphaproteobacteria bacterium; assembly: GCA_030427405.1. Classification (GTDB taxonomy): domain Bacteria; phylum Pseudomonadota; class Alphaproteobacteria; order Rhodobacterales; family Rhodobacteraceae; genus Ruegeria. The sequence goes on from JAUHXK010000017.1 coordinate 40,336, forward strand.
TTGCGGATCGGCATCCCCCGGGTTCTGAACCAATGGTCGACGCATCGCTTTTGGACGACGCTTTTTGTCGAGCTTGGAATTGGCCGCCGCGACATCGTTTATTCGTCAGAAACATCCGAGGCACAGCAGCTCAAATTCGGCAAAGGCCGAGGGGCAGTTGATTGCTGTTACCCGGTAAAGTGCATGATCGGACATTACGGTGAGTTGCTGGATGGGCTCAAACGCCCGATCGACATCCTCTTCTCGCCGATCATCCTGACAGTTCCTTCCTTCCTTTGCGGAAATGTCCGCGAAAACATGGCCTGCCCGCGCGTGATCGCCGGCCCCGAAAGCACCCGCGCAGGTTTCCAGCGCGAAAAGGACACGTTCGCAGAAAAGGGTGTGACCTATGTTTCGCCCTCGGTTTCGCTGGCCGAGCCCGCCTTGGCGGCCCGGCAATTGTTTAACGCGTTCAAGGGTATTCTGGACGGGCTGACCCCGGCCGAAATGCAGCGCGCAGTCGATCGGGCCTATGGTGCATTGCACGAATTCGACAGCGAAATGCGCGACCAGAGCCTTGAAGTTCTGACATCCTGCGCCTCAGGAAACCGGCCCTGCATTCTTGCGCTTGGCCGCCCTTATCACATGGATTCAGGCATTGGACACGCCATCGAAAACGAGCTGCAGGCCTTTGGTTATCCTATCCTTTGGGGACAATATCTGCCACTGCACCCCGAGGTTCTGGACTGGCTTTACAAGGACCTGATCCGGGCCGGGCGCATCCGCAACCCCTTTGACATCTCGGACATCTGGAAGACCTCGCACAGCGCCAACACAAACGAGCTTTTGTGGGCAGCGCGCTATGGCTCTCTTATGCCGTGGATCACATGCTGCATCCGGTTTTCCAGCTATGAATGCGGGATGGATCAGCCGACCTATTCGCCGGTTCAGGCAATCGCGGAATCGCTTGGCACCCTGTTCTTCGTGTTTCAGGATCTGGACGAAACGAAACCCGCCGGTTCGGTTCGCATTCGCGTGGAAACCATCGCCTATTACCTGGAACGAAAGTCGCCCAAGATCATGCAGGGCAAGCTTGCAGCGTTTCAGGACGCCCCGCCCGGTATCCTTTTGCAAAACGTGCCAGACACCGGCACGGCGTCGCAGGACCCATTACCTGAACCGGTTCAAACCGGATCACTTGAAATAGCCGATACCACGAACCGGCAGCATCCCGGTGCCGGGAGTTGAAACCGGCAAGGGTATCGTAAGACCTGACAGAGTTGGCGCGAGGGGGCGCGGGGCTTTGCCGAGACATGTTTTGGAATTTGGTCCAACCGTCGATGATATGAAGACCGGGCGCAAAATGCGCGTCGTCAACATCGCCGCGCTGATTGCTGCGGTCGGGTTCGGCCTGACAGCGATTTACCAGTTTCAACTGGGGCCTGACTGGCGCTATCTGGCCTGCGTCAATCTGGGTTTGGGGGTGGCGGTCCTGCTGACACTCGCGCTGGATCGGTTCGGCCTGGAAATCAAGGTCGCCTACATAACCGTCTGGCTGTTCGTGTTTCTGGCCCATGATCTGAGTTGGGGCAAAAATGGCGATGACCACCTGTTGCTTTTGGTCGGGCCGCCCCTGCTTTTTTATTTTCTGGGATCGGCCTACTGGCGCTGGATCACGGCAGTCACGGTGTTCAGCGCGATACTGTTTATCTATGTGTCCCTGTTCGTTCCCCTGCATGTCCCGCCTGGCGACACCGTCTGGGACCTGCGGCACCTGCCGCTTGACAAGGGGCTGACACAGCGCCCCCAGGATGTCTTGTTCATGGTGCTGATATTCGGCATCGTTTCCGCGCTTTATTTCACGTCCTATTCGGCCAATGTGGCGGTCGAACGGTATGAAGAGGCGCTGGAGCGCGAGTTCGCGGTTTCCGAACAGTTGTTGGACGCTTTACTGCCCCATCGCATCGTTGAACGGATCAAAACCCATCCCGGCCAGTTGATCGCCGACAGGTATGAAAGCGCAACAATCCTGTTTGCCGATCTTTCCGGTTTCTCGGAATTTGCGGCAGACAACGGGGCCCGCGCAACCGTTTCCCTGTTGGACCAGGTGTTTTCCGAATTTGACAAGCTGGTCGCGAAACATGGGTTGGAAAAGATCAAGACCATCGGCGACAGCTATATGGTGGCGGGCGGCCTGGACCCGTCAGCGCCGGACACCGATGCGCACCCGGTTCGGATGGCCCTTTTGGGGTTGGACATGGTTGCGGCAGTTGCCAGGGTTTCGGAAAACCTCGACCCCAAAGTTTCCTTGCGCGTCGGCATCCATCAAGGGCCGGTCATTGCCGGGGTTATCGGCGGTGACCGCCCGTTCTTTGATGTCTGGGGAAATACCGTCAACATCGCCTCGCGCATGGAAAGCAACGGCGAGCCCGGCAGGGTTCAGATCACCCCCCAGCTTGCCAAGACCATCAAACCCCATTTCCAATGCAAAGAACGCGGGCCCGTTTGGGTCAAGGGAAAGGGGTTGATCACGCCCTGCTGGCTAGGCTCACCTCGCGAAAACGGCTAGGTCGCACCGACCGGTCCCACCCGATCAGAAGTCGAGACCCAGGTCCACAGTCCGGTAGGAATGGGTCAACGCCCCGGACGAGATATAGTCGACGCCCGTCGCTGCAATGGCCGCCACACTGTCCCGCGTGACATTACCCGAAGCTTCGGTGACCAATCGCCCGCTGACCATTTCAACCGCCTGCGTCAGGGTATCGTTGGACATATTGTCCAGCAGGACAACATCCGCACCGCCAACCGTCAGCACCTCGGCCAGTTGATCCAGCCGGTCAACCTCGATCTCGACCTTCATCATGTGCGATGCGCGGGCTTTGGTGGCGCTGAGAACGGCAGCGACACCGCCTGCGGCGGCGATATGGTTGTCCTTGATCAGAATGGCGTCCGACAACGAGAACCGATGATTGAAGCCTCCGCCATGCAGGACGGCCTGCTTTTCGACCAAACGCAAACCCGGCGTCGTCTTGCGCGTACAGGTGATCCGGGCGTCGGTCCCTTGCGTCTGTTGCACCATCGCCGCCGTTGCCGTTGCCACACCGCTTAGCCGTCCGGCAAAGTTCAGTGCAACGCGTTCGGCGGAAAGGATCGACGCCGCGTTGCCGTGGATGTCCATCAGGGTCTGGCCGACATGGCATCGCTGCCCGTCCGCGACGTGGCAGGAAACCTCAAGCGTCGGGTCAACCAGCCGAAAAGCCAGTTCGGCGATTTGCATACCCGAAACCACGGCATCCTCGCGCGCATTCAGACGCGCGGAATATGTCACATCCGGCGGCACGACGGTGAGGGTCGTGATATCGCCATTGGCGCCCAGATCCTCCATCAGCGCCGCCCGAACCAGGGGTTCGAGGATCAGGTTTGGCAGGGCGGGATGGGTCATGCAGGTTCCTTTGCGATAGTGTCGCGAACCGCCATCGCCGCGTTCAGTGTCAGGCTCGAACGGCGACCGCGATCAGAATAGAGGTTCGGGAAATCTGACCGGTAATGAGCGCCCCGGCTTTCTTCGCGAAGCAGTGCCGCGGCGGCGATCAGGGTGGCGGTTGCCGTCATGTTGAGAAAGGTCCGGGTGCCTGGGTTTTCGGCCTCCAGCCCGGCAATCTGGCGCAACGCCGTTTGCAGCCCGGCCCGATCACGCACCACGCCGACATGTTCCGTCATAATCTGGCGCAGGGTCTGTACGGCCCGCAGCGGCGAGGTTTCCTCCTGCGGGGAAAGGGAAATTTCAACCTGCGGCGCCGATGTGGCCTGTGCGATTGTTCCGGCTATGTCGCGGGCACAGGACCGGGCAAAAACCAACGCTTCCAGCAAGCCGTTCGATGCCAGCCGGTTTGCACCGTGCAATCCGGTCGACGCTGCCTCACCACAGGCCCACAGCCCCGTCAGGGAACTGCGACCTGCAAGATCGGTTGCAACGCCCCCCATGTGGTAATGCGCCGCTGCGACCACCGGAATGGGCTGCAAAGCCGGATCAATCCCGTTGCGCATGCAGGCCTGCGTCACGGCTGGAAACTGCCGGGCAATTTCGGCCCCTATGGCGGACCGCGTGTCCAGGGCGGGCGCATCCCCCTTGCGGGTCCGCAAGAACACTGCACGCGCAACGATGTCACGCGGGGCCAGTTCTGCGTCGGGGTGAATGGCGGTCATGAAACGGTCGCCGGTCTTGTCGATGAGAACCGCGCCCTCACCGCGTAGGGCCTCTGTTGCCAGTGGCGCGGGGTCTTCGCCCACATCAATGGCTGTTGGGTGGAATTGCACGAATTCGGCATCGGCGATCTGTGCCCCGGCACGGGCAGCCATGCCGATCCCCTGCCCCCGTATCCGGGCCGGGTTCGTGGTGTGAGCATAAAGCCCGGCCGAACCGCCCGTAGCCAGGACATGCGCCGCCCCGCACAGCAGAACGGAGGGCGCATCCGGTGCCCCGGCCGGGGCCAGAAAGACGCCGCTGACTGCGGTTCCGTCGCTTTGCAGACCGACGGCCTGAACGCCCTCGATCACCTGGATCGACGGCGTGCGCTGAACCTCGGCTATCAGGGCGCGCATGATCTCGGCCCCAGCCTGATCGCCCTTGACCCGCACAACCCGCGCCACGGAATGGGCCGCCTCGTGCGATTGCACGAACCCGCCATCAGCCGAACGGTCAAACCCGGTTCCCAGATCGGACAGGTCCAGGATGTGATCCCGCGCCGCGCGGGTAACGAACTCGGCAACCTCGGCCAGAACGGACCCTGCCCCGGCCCGCATCGTGTCCTGGGCATGCGCTTCGGGACTGTCGGACGGGGCCATCGCCGCAGCGACGCCGCCCTGCGCCCAGGCCGAGCTTGCCCCCGCCCCCAAAGGTTCGGGCGAAATCATGACCACGGGATGCGGCACGAGTTTGAGGGCGGTGTAAATCGCCGCCAACCCACCGCCGACGATTACAACCCGAGAGGTGGAAACACCTTGCATTGCCGCGATCAAAGACCCAGCTTGCGCGACAGGTCGATCATCCGCTGCACCGACAGGCGGGCCTTGTCGGCAACCTGCGCGTCGACCTCTACCTGACCGGTCATGGTGTCCAGCGCATACAGCACTTTTTCCAGCGTTATCTTCTTCATATAGGGGCACATGTTGCAGGGGCCGACGAAATCGACCTCGGGCAAGGCGTCGGCAATGTTGGACGCCATCGAGCATTCGGTGATCAGCAACGCCTTTTCAGGCTTTTCTTCTGTGACATAGCTGATGATCCCGCTGGTCGAGCCGGAATAATCGGCCTCGGCCACAACGTCCGGCGGACATTCCGGGTGCGCAATCAGCCGCGTGCCCGGGTTCCATTCACGGAAGTCGCGCAAATCGCTGGCGCTGTATTGCTCGTGAACGATACAGGACCCTTCCCACCAGACCACGTTCTTGTGCGGCACGTCGCGTGCAACGTTCTGCGCAAGATACTGGTCGGGGGTCATGATGACCGTGTCACTGTCCTGCGCCGCGACGATCTGCGCCGCATTCGACGAGGTGCAACAGATATCCGACGCCGCCTTGACCTCGGCTGTGGTGTTTACATAGGTCACGACCGGAGCACCGGGATAGCGGCGGCGCATCTCGGCGATGCCTTCGGAGGTGATGGATTCGGCCAGCGAGCAACCGGCCTCCATATCGGGCATCAGAACGGTTTTTTCGGGGCTCAGGATCTTGGAGGTCTCGGCCATGAAATGCACGCCGCATTGCACGATCACATCTGCCTGAACTTCAGTTGCCTTGATGGCAAGCTGCAAGCTGTCGCCACCAAAATCCGATATCCCGTGATAAATCTCGGGGGTCATGTAGTTATGCCCCAGGATGACCGCGTTCCGCTTTCGCTTGAGATCATTGATCGCTTTGACATAGGGCGCATAGATCGCCCAGTCGGCCGGGGTCACCACCCGCGACATGCGCGCATAGATGTCACCCATGCTGGCCGCCAGCTGTGGCGACGGATCAAGGTCATACTTTTCGGAGAGATAAGCGCGCTGCGCAGGTAGGTCGAACACGGATCTGTTTTCTGCCTGATGGACTCGTGCGCCTTAGTTATTGGGTTTGGCGCTGTTTTGCTACCTGTTGAACAGGGAAAATGTACCGAAATCGCGCCGCTCACAGGACCAAAGTTGCGAAATGGCGACTTTTGACCAGCGCTATGCGGCAACTGAGTCCCAACCGGTGCCAATTTGGGGCGGGCCCGGCGGTTTTGGCACTGATCGGTTTTGGCATGTCTTTCAGCAGGTGCCCGAACGGTGCTGGACGCAAGCCGGGACCACTGGTCCGTAGAACCGTACGCGGCTCAGACGGATATGGTATGGCCGCGGCACCATCTTGCCGGGGGTCTATCGATATTGGAGTGTGAACGTGTCGAACAGGTCGATGGCCCCCATCTGCCCGCCTTTCAGCATGATCGGCAGGCCGTCGAACCTGTGATCCGGGTGACGTCCGTGGCATACGCAGGCGCCCTGACGAAGATCCCGGTGGAACTCAAGCGCATCGAACCCAAGGCGGGCGACGATGCGGCTGGATGTGTCTCCACCCGCAAGCCCCAGCGCCCGCACGGGTCGCAGGGCCACGAAATCCTGCACGAATGCGGCGCAGGCATCAGCAAGCGTGGCCGGATCGCGGCCATAGTCGGCATTCGGGTCCAGATGGGTAATCAGATCGGCTTCCGGCCCGAAACTTTGGGCAATCCGCGCTGCGGCGCCCAGATCGGACAGGATATCCGGCGAAAGGGTCACATGATCCAACCGGTTGGCTGCTGCAACCTGCGCGGCCGTGACCGAGGACCGGGATCCGGCGAAGATCAACGTACCCCCTTGGCGCGATGCCGCCGGGACGGCAGGCGGGTCGACAAGTTCGCCGCCCAGGATCTCGGCAACCGAACTGGCCCCAACGATGAGCTTTCGCCCGGTCAGGCGATCCAGCGCATCGCGAATTCGGGCCTGGTCCCGCATTGACATGACATCCAGCAACGCAGGACCTTGGCCAAGCCGGGCCGCCACATCGGTCGGGTCTGCGAGGTCAGGCGCAGTGATACGCACCGGCAGGTCCAGCGCCTGCGCGGCCAGGTGGCGCCCCAGATCGGCCTCGGTCATCGGGGTCACGGGGTGGCGCGCCATGACCGGATGGCGATCAATGCGGTGCACAAGCCCGTCTGGCCCTCGGGCAAAAAGACTGCCAAAGGCGCAATACCGGCCCAAGCTTGGTTGTCCGCCGATGACGGCGAACGTTTCGGGCTGGAACAGCCGCCGGATTTCACCTGCCACGGCCCCGATAGAGCCCACCTGTGGGGCGCTGTCAAAGGTCGAGCAGACCTTGAAATGTATGACTTCGGGGTCTTCGGCCTCGATCATGGGCCACAATTCGTGAAGCGCGGCATTCGCCTGCGCGGGGCCAAGAGACCTGAGGTCGGTGGCAATGCCCAATACATCCAGACCGTTGCGCGGGGCGGTATGCCCCGTGACAAGCCGGGTGCGCAGGCCACGGCGCGCATAGGACGCCAGGCTATCCGAGGCCCCCGTGAAGTCGTCACCGATGAATACAATGCGCGCGCCCATCAACGCGTGCCAAAAAAGTCAAGCGCGCGGCCAAGCGCGGCGTGGCGTTTGCCTGCGGTCGCCAGGTCTTCGCCAGCGGCCAGTGCCGCGTAAGCGTCGCGAAGCGAGGCGATGCCCGCTGCAGGACCATCGGGATGAGCAAGGATGCCGCCGCCGCACATGAAAATGAAGTCGGAACTTAGCGCCGCTTCCATGGCAGAGGGCAGCGTACCGGCCCATTGCCCCGAAGAAAACGCAGGCATGACCCGGTCGTCCACCCCTTGTGCCAACGGGGCAAGACAGGCCCGCGCCGCCTCGGTCACCTCGTCCCTGGTGTCGACAAATTTGCCGCCAATCCCGTGAACATGCATATGGTCGACACCGGCCAGCCGAAACAGCGCCTGGTAGGCCGGAAAGGCAATTCCAAGGGCCGGGTGGCGGCTCATGGCGCCAAAGCCGTTGCGGTGTGCATGGATGGCCAGGTCGGTGTGGTTGCGCAGGCTTTCCATCCCCGACAGGCCGCACCAGTTGAGCGAAGCCATGACGCAGGTTCCGCCATGCGCGGCCACCAGGTCAGCATTACGGCGCATCGCATCCACTTCGTCGGTAATATTGAAAGCCATCATAACGCGACGACCCGAAACATCTTCGGCTCGTTTGATGGCATCCATGACACGCGGCACACGCTGCGCAATAGGGGCGATGTCGGGATTGGCACAAACCTCGTCATCCTTGATAAAATCCACACCCGCAGCACAGAGGTCCGAAACCAACGCCGCGATGGCGTCGGGCGTCATGCCCACATTGGGCTTGATAATCGTGCCAAAGATCGGGCGACCAGCAACGCCTGCACTGCTTCTCGTGCCAGCAACACCCTGAACGGGGTGCGCAAACCGGGCCCGATATGCCGATGGCACCGTTACGTTCAGCAGCTTCAGCCCGGTAATCTCGCCGATATCATAGAGGTTACCCGACACGGTGGCTGCCAAAGTCGGCAGGTTGCGCCCAATGTTGCCGGTGGGAAAGGCGATGCGCACATGGGCGCGCCGGATCGGTCCGGGTGCGCCTTTGCGATCGACATAGGCCGAGGCAAGCGCTGGCTCAGGTCTTTCACCCAGGTCTTCAATACTCAGAACCTCGGCTGCCGAACGCGCGCGCAGTTCGTCGGTTTCGCCGGCGACGCGGACGAAAGTGCCACAGGATTGTTCGCCTGCCATCATCGCGGCGACATCGACCAGGGGAAAAGGTGTTTCCAGCAGGTAATCTGCGATAACGCGGTCCATGTCAGATAACCGACAGATCCGGGAACGATCGGACGGGATCGGTGCCGTCCCAGCCAACGGATGCGGCCCGGATCATATCGAACATGCGCCCCTTGGGGCCCATGACCTCGGACAGTTCGATGCAGGTGCCGGGGTGATGCTCTTGCGCGAAATAGACAAAGCGTCCGTTTTCCCCGACGCAACCAGACATTTTCACAGTGAAGCCGCGCGCCTGCATCATGACAAGATCGGCGTCAAATTCGGTGGTCCAAAAGGCGACATGCTGCAGCCCGCGCTGTCCTTTCTGCATATAGTCGCGATACATCGACGGCACGTCATTGCGGGTCTGGATCAGTTCGACCTGCATCTCGCCGGAATTGGCCAGCGCGACAGAATTATGCGGCTCATAACTTTGACCGTCATAGGTGTAATCCACGATCGGCACCTTCGGGTTATAGAACCAGGGGCCCACGCCCATGACGTTTGACCAGTGTTTCATACCCGCTTCGATATCGTCCACAACGATACCCAATTGGCGAATGGGACCGAGAAGGTTGCTCATGGGGACCTCAATTCATCAAGATGTTAGGGAGCCAAGTGGACAAAGCCGGAACGGCGGTTACGACCAGCAAGCTCAGAAGTAGCGGAAGGAAAAAGGGCATTACTCCGGCGATGACGCGGGTAATGGGCATCTTCGTGATAATGGTAATCATATAAAGGGACATGCCCACCGGTGGCGTCAGCAACCCGATCATCAGGTTCAGAACGAACACGATCCCAAGCTGCAGCGGGTCAACTCCTGCCATGGTCAGCGCCGGTGCAACGATGGGCGCGATAATGAGGATCGCCGCGATGGATTCCAGGATCATGCCGACAACCAGCAACAGCAAGTTCACCAGCAACAGCAGTACCAGTGGGTTTTCGGATAGGCCCAGAAGCAGGCCAGAAACCTTCATCGGAACCTGATCGAGGGTCAGGACCCAGGCAAATAGAGCTGCGGTCGCCACCACGAACAGAATATTGGCTGTCGCAACGGTGGTGTCGCGCAGCGCCACAACAAGGCCGCGCAGGGTCAGGCTTCGATAGACGAAGATACCGATCAGAATGGCATAGGCGACCGTGACGCCTGCAACCTCGGTCGGTCCGAAATACCCCGACATCAGCCCCCCGATCAACAACACCGGCGCCAGCAAGGCAGGAAAGGAAATAGCGGCCTTTTTCGCGACCTCTGCGGGGCGTGCCGCGATGTCATCGCGCGGCAGCGATTTGGTGCGGGCAATGATTGCAACCTGGATCATCAGGAACAGCGTCAGCAGCAGCGCCGGGACGATCCCGGCCAGCAAAAGCTGGACGGCGGAAACATTGGCGACGCTGGCGTAGATGATAATCGGGATCGAGGGCGGAAAGATCGGCCCGATCGTTGCGGCCGCCACGGTAAGACCCGAGGCAAACTCTGGCTTATAGCCCTGACGGGTCATCTGATCGATCTGAATCTTGCCCAGGGCCCCGATATCGGCAAGCGCCGCGCCGGACACGCCCGAGAATATCAAAGACACCAGAATCGACACCTGGGCCACGGCCCCACGAATGCGCCCAAGGATCATGCGCACAAGGTCGAACAAATGGGTTGTCACCCCAGTCGCATTCAGAAGCGAAGCGGCCAAGATAAACAAGGGCACGGCCAAAAGAGGCGAGCTGTCCAGCGCGTTCAGGCTGCGTTGGGCAAGAACCGAGACCGGCAACCCTTGCGTCACGATAACAACCGCCGAGGACAGGCCAAGGCAAACCGCGATCGGCGCGCCCGCAACCAGCAGGAGGACAAAGATGGTCAGAAGAAGGGCGGTCATGTGGTCTCCAGCGCCTCGGACTCAGAAGCTTCACCATAGGGCGCTGACGGCCTGTGACCGCGCAGCGTCGCCACAATGCGGTCCAGCGCGACCAGCGTCAGGAACGCCGACCCGGCCAGGGCGAGCGAGTAATAAAACCAGTTCGGGACGCGCATGGCGGGCGTCAGGAATTTGCCGGCACGGGGCAGGAATTCGGCAAAACTCCACAGCAGCAACACGCCGAACGCGAGCGTGGCGATATCGGCCAGAAGGGCCAGCCAACGGGCCGCCGAGGGTTTCAGAAGGTCAGGCAGCAGGGTCACCGAGACCAGAACCTGACGCCCCGCCAGTGCCGGTACCGTCAGAAACACCAGCCCGATCCCGGAAAACCGGGCCAGTTCATCGGCCCAGGGCAACCCGAGGTCCAGAAAGTTGCGCGCCGCCACTTGCAAGACCACAAGGCTGGCCATGAGGGCCAGTAGGGTCAGACCAAGCCCGACCCCGACCCCGGCCACCCGCGCGATGGCGGCGCGCAACGCTGAAACCTCGGATGACATCAACCAACCGCCGCAATCTTGGCGTAGAGGTCGCCATACTCTGCGCCGAACCGCTCATCGACCAGTTGCGACACACCGGCGCGGAAACCTGCGATGTCCAACCCGTCTTCCTCACCGATCACGGTCATGCCCAGATCGCGAAGCTGCTGGGTTTCACCGGCTTCGTTGTCGAGAATGGCGTTGGTCGCCTTTTCGCGGGTCAGGTTGGCTGCTTCGCGCACGGCATCCTGTTCGGTTGCGGACATGCCCTGCCAAACGTCCTCGTTCATGACGACGACTTCGGCATTGGACATATGGCCGGTAAGCATCAGGTGGCTTTGCACTTCGTAGAGCTTTACGTTCAGGACCACGTTAACCGGGTTTTCCTGTCCCTGAACAACACCAGTGGCCAGTGCGGTCGGAACCTCGGACCAGTCGACAGGAACAGCAACCGCGCCCATGCCTTCTACAGCGGTGGTGTAAATCGGGAAGGGCACGGCGCGAATTTTGGTGCCTTGCAGGTCAGTGGGGCCCATGACCGCCTTGTTGCAGGTCAGATTGCGGCGTCCGAAGTAATGCGCGTAGATCACGCGAACATTGGCGGCCTCGATCAGGCCTTTGTTCAGTTCTTGCATCACCGGGCTTTCCACATCCGTCACCGCCATCAGGTGATCGACGTCGCGGTACAGATAGGGCGTGTCCAGCGCGGCAAAGGGCTGGTAGAGCGACCCGAGCGCACCGGCAGTATTGTGCGAGAACGCGATGGTGCCAAGCGAGACAGCCTCTGCAAGCTCTTGCAGCTTGCCGAGTTGCGAGTTCGGGAAGACCTGCACTTCGATCTCGCCCCCAGATGTCTGGCCCAACGCGTCGGCGAACCAATCAGCCTGTGCCCCGGCGACAGAGGCGACCTCGTTATTGTGACCATAACGCAGGGTTGTGGCGGCCCATGCGGGGCGTCGGGTAAACGGCGCCGCAAGCGCCGCGCCCCCCAGGGCAAGGACAGAGCGGCGGTTTGGATTTAACGGTTTCTTCATCTTTCTCCTCCCAGAGCCTATGACGTGTTTTGATGTGTTTCTCGTGACAACCGTCGCGATCCCTCTTCAAACACGGCGGCTTTGACGAACTTAGTAATGTCAGGCATGATCGGTCCAGACAATTGAATTGATGGTTTTTGAGGTGTCTCCATCATGGCAGACAAGCAGGACAAGCCGCTTCTTGTGGACATCGCCGCGCGGGCGGGCGTATCGCTGGCAACAGTGGACCGGGTCATAAACCGCCGCAAGGGCGTGGCACAGCGGACGCGCCACAGGGTATTAGAGGCAGCACGCGCAGTCGGCTATCTCGGCGCGGATGAAGCCGCCAGCATCGGCGCGGTCCGACGGCTGAACATCGCCGTTTTGCTTCCTGCAGGAATGAACCCTTACCTGCGGCTCTTGGGGGATCGTGTGCGTGACCGCGTCGGACGGTCCGGGCCAAGCGACCCTGTACTTCGTTGTTATTTCATCGAAAGCTTTGACGCCGGGGTCCTGGCGCAGGGCTTGCGGAAATGCGCGGCTTGGGCGGACGGTATTGCGTTTTTTGCCATCGAACACCCCGAAGTGCGCGCGGCGGCCGCCGAAGTCGCGGCTCGACACACCAGGCTGGTTACGATCGTTTCAAACCTTGGCGAGAGGTCGGGCGTGGCCCATGTCGGGCTTGACAACCATGCGGTCGGGCGGTCGGGCGGATGGCTTGTCGGGCGGCTGGCAGGACGGCGCGAGGGGTCAGTAGCGCTTGTTGCCGGCAGCCGAAATTACCGTGCGCACAGCGATCGCGAGGCCGGTTTCCTGAGCGCAATTGACGAGATGTTTCCCGCGCTCCGCCTGATCGGGCTACGCGAGGGTCACGACGACGCCGGTGAAAACTACCGCCATACGAAAGCGCTGCTTGAGCAGGAACCGGAACTGGTCGGCATCTACAATGTTGGTGGATCCTCAAGCGGGATCGCGCGGGCGCTGCGTGAACAGGGCCGCGACGACGTGGTGTTCGTCGGCCATGGGTTGACCGCCGATACGCGCCAAGCGCTACTGGATGGTACAATGGATGCGGTGTTCGATCAGGACCCTGATGTCTTGATAGATCGGGCCATCCAAACGCTATCCCAGCCGGAGGCACCACCCAATCCCCTGAAACTTGATATCATTTGCAAGGAAAACCTGCCTTAAGGCCGGGCCACGTACCTGCAGAACCGCGTAGCCCGCATCCTTTTTTGCCGCTTCGGCCTTGTCGGCCGCAAACAGCATTTATGGGCGCCGTACCTGGCATTTTATCTGGTCCACTTGACGGGTTGCGCAACAAGCAGTCACGGGTGCGGCGATCTTAGCTATGATCCCTGATGCAGGTGACAAACCCCTTCCAAGCTTCGTTGACGCCCGATCCCACCCAACTTCCAAGCCACTCGGCGGCCGGCAGATAGTCCCCGTACAAGGCCCGGATATACATTCTGCTCTGAACCTCCTGCCAAAACGCGTTGAGCTCTGTTGTCGAAAGCCCGGCCTCGTACCCGTAGTACAGATATGTTTGGCCTTCATCCGCTTCGTGCGTGGGCTTCAAATCTATCCGCAATCCGTCTGGCGTATGCCCAGGGATCTTGGTGCCCTTAATCGTCACGCCGATATCCTTGCCTCTCAGTTCCGGGTGATTTTCGGGTTTCAACAACAAATTAAACGTCACGCTGCCTTTGCCGGAACCGTCGTGCAGGGGGTCAAAGAGTATTTTGAATTCGTTTCCGAAGGTGGGACCGTCCGAGGACGGAGAACTGAGGTAGCACCTGTTCAAACGGCGTACGCCATCGACGACAACGGTGCTCCGCCCAACCCTCCACGAACCGAAATCTTCGACTGATCCTTCGAATTGTTCGTCATTAACAAGCGCTTTGGCACCGCCAGATTGTTCAGGGTCTCTTGAACCTGGCCAATCCCAGTCAAACGTCATAAATGCGGCGATCATAACGCCACCACCCAATATGAATGCCAAGAAAAAGAACAGGAACCAATTTCCCGAGCCTGAACTGTCTTGGCTGGTCTCGCGTGTCTTGCGGGGGGGCTGTGAAGCCGAGCCGCCGTCGCGCGCAAGGTTATTCGCGGCCTCGGAAAGGGAAGGAGCGCTCGGGTGGAAGGTCATCAAACCCGCTTCTGGCAACAGCTGTTGCGGGTTCTGAGCGGCTGTCGGCGCGGCGGTCTCGACGGATCGAGGCGGGGCCTTCTCCAACGGTTTAAGAGTCCAGGAAATGGCAGGGGATTCGTCGGTAACAGGGTGTTCTATGGGGCGTTCGACAAGAAGATGAAAAAGTGCCTGCGGGGACTGGATGATATCTCCCTCTGAAAACCCGAGGGTTTGAATGACACCGGATTCCGGTGCTCTCATCCGGGCTTTTTTCCCCGAATAGTCCTGGATGACACAGATCGGGTCGCCGGATTGAACTGGTTGCCCATCCTTGGCCTCAAGGCGATGGATTTGGATGGGGAACTTGCCTTTGGTGTATCCAAGCTTTCGCGTTCTGTACGCCGGCTCGAAGACAAACAAGACTTCACCCCGGGTCACCGATTGCCCGCGCGGCGTTGTTCTCACCACCCAACCGGGCTCGGGCGCGCCGACGAAATGTTTGCCGCCGTCCGGTGTCCGAACCTCGACAACAGCCGCGTCTGCTTCGAATCTTTGGTACAGGGGAAGCAGGAAATCGTCGATCGTGACAGTTGTGGCGTCCAGAGAACCCGGAAGCCCGACATGCTTGGCAAGCTCGCTCGGCTCAGGCTCCACTGTTGGGCGCGCCACATCCAAACGACCAATCACCTCACTCTTCCGAACTGGCCCTTTGATCGGTGCGTCCAGAACCGCGCCATCGGTCAGCGCGGTCGCCTCCAGGCGCTCACCGCTCGGCGTTTCAGCTACAAAAAGGATGTCACCTTGCGCGAACTTCGCCCCCTGCGAGTGAAACACGGCAACGATTTCGATGCTGTCCCCAGGAGAACTTTTGGGGAAAGGGATCAGATACTCGGACATTTTTGTTAACCAGCCTGCATTCAATAACTATCCAACCCGACTAAACACCGGTGCTTATTGGAATGCAATTTTATCATTGTTGATAACTGGATAATCGATCTGAGGATTGCCCTTCACATCGGCCGCCGCCGGCGTCATCTGCTGTCCAAGAGCTGCAATCCTATGCAATGAGGCCGTTTACCCGTGTTTTTGGGTAAGCGGCTTGGTTTCCCCTGATCACCCGGATCATTGGACTGATTGTAGATCGAAGGGGCTTTTTGATTTTAGTTGCGGGAGGGCGCAACCACCGTTGCCGAACGCAATTGACATGTCAGGTTTAGTCGTGAACCCGACATACGCAAATTGTCACCAAACTTCTGTTGTGCGGGACCTTCCAGACTTTCGATTAACTAACCTCAAGGAACGCAACCGGCCCATTCCTGCCATTCACCGACTGGTCGAGATGCTGCGATCGCAGCCCGCATTGCTGACATTCGCTGCG
>JAUHXK010000020.1 GCA_030427405.1 Alphaproteobacteria bacterium
GCACCAAAGCAGCGATAAGGGAACGCGCACAATCATCGGGCTGTGGCTTCAGCTTTCCGATACGCCAGACAGTGCCAACACCAGCGAACGCACCTCTTCAATTCCGGATCGCTTCTTGAGATCACAGAATACGAAAGGACGTGTGCCGCGCATCTTCGTGGCGTCCCGCGCCATCACCGCCAGGTCGGCGCCGACATGCGGTGCAAGGTCCGTTTTGTTGATGACCAGAATGTCTGATCGGGTGATTGCGGGTCCGCCTTTTCGGGGAATTTTCTCGCCTGCGGCCACGTCGATCACATAGATCGTCAAATCCGCAAGCTCCGGGCTGAACGTGGCCGACAGGTTGTCGCCGCCGCTTTCGATCAGGACAATCTCAAGATCGGGATGCCTGTCCTTCAGGTCTGCAATGGCGGCAAGATTGATCGACGCATCCTCTCGGATCGCGGTATGGGGGCAGCCCCCGGTTTCAACCCCCACCACGCGATCCGACGGCAGGACCTGCATCCGCATCAACGCTTCGGCATCTTCCTGTGTATAGATGTCATTCGTGACCACGGCGATCGAGTGCCGGTCGCGCAACCGTTCGCACAGCGCGGCGGTCAGGGTTGTCTTTCCCGCGCCAACGGGGCCTCCGATGCCGATACGCAGGGGACCGTTCGGGCTGGTCATGTGCGAAAACTCCTTGAGTATTGGGTTTCATGTTTCATCGAGGCGATGTCCGTCAGGAATGCGATGCTGCTGAGGCGATCCAGCTCCCCATGGGTATGGGCGTTCGCCACACGCATGCAAAGCGGCGTCAATCGCTTGAGGATGGCTTGCCCCTCGGTCTGACCGACAGGCAACAGCCGCTGCCCTGCCGCTATCAGGTTGGACAGGAACGCCTGTAAATACAGTTGCGTTGTTTGTGTTGCGGGAAGCCCTTCGCGCGCCGCGGCGAAACCAAGCGCCACGGGATATGTCAGACGCAAGGGCATGTCGCCCCAGATGGCCGAGGTCACGTCGCAGAATGCACGCCCCTGTGCGTCGGTCTCAAGCAACCTTTCCTTCGATGGGGCAAAGGCGCGGGCGGTGGCATCTATGTGATGAAGCGCCTGGTGGTCTTCTGCGCGGTAAGCCGCATTCAGAAAAAGCGCATCGGACGATCCCCCGCCGTATTCGGCCACGTCCGCAAGCCAGTCTTCAAGCCCCGCCGCGTCCCTTACCCAGCCCTGATCCACCGCTGCTTCCAACCCGTGAGAATATGCAAATGCCCCGACAGGGAAGGCGGGTGAAAGCCACTGGGCCAGGGTCAGGATCTGGTCAGTGCGCATGGGCATGTGTGCGCCCGTGCCCATAGGCGCCCCCTTCCGGTGTAAAGGGTTCGCGCACCTCTTTCACATCTGCCCCGAGCTTTCCAAGCATGTCCCGGATCACGTGATCGCGCTGGATCAAAAGCCGGTCGGTTTCAATCTGGCAGGGCATGTGGCGGTTGCCGATATGCCAGGCGAGCCGGGTCAGATCCCCTTTGATTTCCAGCAGGTTTTCGGTGGCCGGCACCACCTGTATCAATCGGCCGTCCTGAAGAACAAAGGCGTCGTTTTGATTGACCGAGGTGGTCTGGTCGAGGTCGACAAGAAACCTGACGCCGCTGTCGGTCGTCAGCACCTTTCGGCGCAGGAAGCGGTCTTCGTAATCCAGCGTGACGCGGTCATCCGCGCGGTGGCTGTGTTCGATCTTATGGCAAACAGGAAGCGTCATCAGAACAGGAAATACCGTTGCGCCATCGGCAGGGTTTCTGCTGGTTGGCACGTCAGAAGTTCCCCGTCCGCCCGGACGTCATAGGTTTCGGGGTTCA
>JAUHXK010000004.1 GCA_030427405.1 Alphaproteobacteria bacterium
GCAGGTGGCAACCTGACCCGCTATATCCCGATCCCGAACTCGCCGCATGGTGTAAACGCAGCACCCGACAAGAAACACATCATGATCAACGGCAAGCTGTCGCCGACCGTTTCCGTGATCGATGTGGAAAAAGTCGACGCACTGTTTGCCGACAACGCCGATCCGCGCTCGGCCATCGTGGCGGAACCGCAGCTGGGTCTTGGCCCGCTTCACACTGCGTTTGACGGCAAGGGCAACGCCTATACCACCCTGTTCCTGGACAGCCAGGTGGTGAAATGGGACATCGCCAAGGCGATCGAAGCCTATGCCGGTGCAGATGTTGATCCGATCCTTGACAAGGTCGACGTGCAGTACCAGCCGGGCCACAACTCGACCTCGATGGGTGAAACCGCCGAGGCTGACGGCAAGTGGCTGATTTCGATGAACAAGTTCTCGAAAGACCGGTTCCTGAATGTCGGGCCACTCAAGCCTGAAAACGAGCAGTTGATCGACATCTCGGGCGACAAGATGAAGGTGGTCCATGACGGCCCGACTTTTGCGGAACCGCATGACTCGATCATCGTGCACCGGTCCAAGGTCAACCCGGTCAATGTCTGGGATCGCAACGACCCGACGTGGGAAGACGCGCGTAAACAGGCCGAGGCCGATGGTGTAGACCTGGAATATGGCGCGGATGAGCCGATCCGGGATGGTAACAAGGTCCGGGTCTATATGACCTCGGTCGCGCCGACCTTCAGCCTTGAGAAGTTCACCGTCAAGCAGGGGGACGAGGTCACGGTCTATGTCACCAACCTGGATGATGTGGACGACGTGACCCATGGCTTCTGCATGGCCAATTTCGGTGTCGCGATGGAAGTCGCGCCGCAGGCGACCGCCTCGGTCACCTTCATTGCGGATCGTCCGGGCGTGCACTGGTTCTATTGCCAGTGGTTCTGCCACGCGCTGCATATGGAGATGCGCGGCCGCATGTTTGTTGAGCCGCGGAGCGCCTAAGCCATGCGTTGGTCCCTGCTCATACCGCTCCTGCTCGGCTCGCCCCTTTGGGCGGCGGATTGGGATGTGCCCAACCGGGCGGGGGCCATCACCGAAATACTGGCGCAGGCGGCGGATGGGGACACCCTCCGCCTGCGCCCCGGTGTCTACACCGAAACACTGGTTCTGGACCGGCCCATCACGCTAGATGGGCTGGGGCAGGCCACCATCGACGGGCAAGGTGAGGGCAGCGTCATTACCGTGACCGGGCCGGGCGTGACTGTGCGCGGTCTGACAGTGATCGGTTCCGGCTCAAGCCATGACAGGATCGACAGCGGCATCCAGCTGACCAAGACGGCCCATGCGCCGGTGGTCGAGGATAACGTGCTGCTGGGCAACCTTTATGGCGTCGACATCCATGGTGCGAAGGACAGCATCGTACGTGGCAACCGGATCGAAGGCCGCCAGGACCAGCGGATGAATGACCGCGGCAATGGTGTCTATGTCTGGAACGCGCCGGGTGCGCGGGTGGAAGACAATGACATCCGGTACGGGCGCGACGGGATCTTTGTGAACTCGTCCAAAAAGAACGCATTCACCGGCAACCTGTTCCGCGATCTGCGCTTTGCCGTGCACTATATGTATGCCGACAACTCGGTGGTCAGCGACAATGTCTCGATCGGCAACGATCTGGGCTATGCGGTGATGTTCACAACCAATGTGACCGTGGCCAACAATGTCTCGATCAATGACCGCGAACATGGCGTAATGCTGAACTATGCCAACAAGAGCGTCATTACCGGCAATGTGGTGAAAGGTGCCAAGGAGAAATGCACCTTTCTCTATAACTCCAACAAGAACGAATTTAGCGACAACTGGTTCGAAGGCTGCGGTATCGGTATCCACTTTACCGCTGGGAGTGAGCGCAATCGCATCGTTGGCAATTCCTTCATCGGCAACCGGACGCAGGTAAAATATGTCTCGACCAAATGGGTCGAGTGGTCAGAAGACGGGCGCGGCAATTACTGGTCCGATTTTGCCGCCTATGATGTGGACGGCAACGGCATTGCCGATGCCCCTTATCGCCCCAATGACAGTATGGACCATGTGCTGTGGACCCAACCCGCAGCCAAACTGTTGCTCGGCTCGCCTGCCGTGCAGCTGGTGCGCTGGTCGCAATCGGCCTTTCCGGCACTGTTGCCGGGGGGGGTGATGGACAGCAACCCATTAATGCAAGCCCCTGAACCCCCAGCAATGAAAAAGGTGCCTCATGACGGATAAGGCCCTGACGATAAACAACGTCTGCAAGAACCGGGGGAAAACCCGCGTTCTTGACGATATCACCCTGTCACTTGCCCCCGGACAGCGCGTCGCGCTGCTGGGCCATAACGGCGCGGGCAAGTCGACGCTGATCAAATCCATCCTCGGCCTGACGCCGATCCAGGACGGCGCCATTCTGATTGGTGATGCCACCCCCGGCAGCGCGCAGGCACGGCGCGAGACGGCCTATCTGCCCGAGGCGGTTTCATTCCATCCCGCCCTCACCGGCCGCGAGCAGTTGACCCTGTTTGCCAAGCTTTCCGGGGCCAAAGCCGATGTGCCCGGCCTGCTGGATCGTGTTGGTCTGAGCGACGCGCTTGACCGTCGGATCGGAACCTATTCCAAGGGGATGCGGCAACGTCTGGGGTTGGCTCAGGTGCTGCTGGGTCAGCCGAAAGTGGCGCTGCTGGATGAGCCAACATCAGGCTTGGACCCGATTTCCCGACAGGACCTGTATGCCATCATCGACGAGTTGGCGGCGCAAGGCACCGCTGTCCTGATTGCCAGCCATGCCTTGACCGAGGTCGAGGCCCGCACAGACCGCATCGCAATCATGCGCAAAGGCCGGATGGTCGCCAATGACACGCTGAGCAGCCTTTCGGCGCTGGCGGGTCTGCCCATCCGACTGCGGGTCCGTGCCAGTGCCAACGCCGATGCCTTGGCCGCCGAGTTGGGCGGCAACCGGATCAACGGGGCCTCGGTGGAACTGCTGTGTTCCCCCGATGACAAAATGGAGGCCCTGCGCCGGATCGCCGGACTGGGCGATGCGGTCGCGGATGTCGAGATGACCCCGCCCAAGTTGGAAGACCTCTATCGCCATTACGCACAGGAGGATTTGCAATGACCCGCTTCCTCGCCATCACCCGCACAGAAATGCTGATCCTGCGCCGCAACCGCTGGCTGCTGGTCGCGACGCTGATCATGGTGCTGTTCGCGCTGGCGCTGACCTTTGCAGGCAGCGCGCCAACCGGCACGTTGGGCGTCGATATGCTGACCGTCTCGGTTGCGTCGATGACCACGCTGTCGGTCTATCTCGCGCCGCTCTTGGCGCTGATGATCGCCTTTGATGCCATCGCAGGCGACGTGGACCGGGGCAGCCTGTCATTGCTGCTGTCCTATCCGGCGGGGCGCGGAGAAATCCTGCTGGGCAAGTTCACCGCCCATCTGGCCGCGCTGGCTTTTGCCATGACCATCGGTTTTGGCACCGCAGGCGCGGTGGCCGCGTTCTTTGGCGGTGCGGGCCCCGAAAGCCTGATGGCGCTAGTCCGCCTCATACTCACATCCATCCTGCTGGGCGCCGTCTTTCTGGCGCTGGGATACCTGCTGTCCGCCCTGGCGAGGGGAGCCACGGCAGCAGCAGGTTTGTCGGCCGGGCTCTGGCTGGTTTTTGTCGTCCTCTATGATCTGGGCCTGTTGGGGGCCGTCGTCATGGACAAGGGCGGCACCTTCACCCAATCCGTCTTTCCATGGGTGATGGTAGCCAACCCGGCCGACGCATTCCGTCTGTGGAACATTGCCGCAACCGAGGGTGTCGCCATCACTTCGGGCATGACCGGGGCCGCGCAGGCGCTGCCGGTCTGGGCCGCGCCCGCCTCGCTGCTGATCTGGCCGGTGCTGGGCTTTGCCCTTGCCCGGCTGGCGTTCCGGAAGGTCGAGCCATGAAGCGCCTGTGCCTGATCGCGCTGGTCGCACTGGCGGCCTGCAAGGAAGACGTGGCCGAGGCCCCGGACCCCGTTGACCTGACCCCGGACGCGCTGAGCTATTTCTGCCAGATGAACATCGCCGAGCATGGCGGGCCAAAAGGGCAGATCCATCTTAAGGGCCACCCCGTCCCGCTGTTCTTTGCCCAGGTGCGCGACATGGTGGCTTACCTCAAAAGCCCCGAGCGTGATGCCGATATTACCGCGATCTATGTCAGTGACATGGGGGCCGCCTCAAACTGGAACCAACCCGGTATTTCCAATTGGATCAATGCTGACGGTGCTATCTTTGTCGTTGGCTCGAACGTGGCTGGCGGCATGGGTGCCCCAGAAATCGTACCCTTCGCGGATCGTGACGCCGCTATTGCATTTTCCGACCGATACGGCGGATCGACCATGCCGCTGCCGGAAATCCCGGAAGACGAGGTGCTTGGCCCCGTCGATCTGGACCTGAAACTGGAGACCCCCGAATGACCCGGATGAGCCGCCGCCGTTTCCTGACAGTTTCTGCCGCCTGCGCGGCGTTGCCCGCCATCCCGTCCTCTGCCCAGACGGCCCGATGGCAGGGGACAGCTTTGGGCGCATCGGCAAGCCTGCGCCTCGAAGGTTTGACGGACACCCAGGCCGCGCCAATCATTGCCGCGGTCGAGGCCGAGCTTGAACGGCTGGAGCTGATTTTCAGCCTGTACAGGACAGAGTCCGAGCTGACCCGGCTGAATGGTCAGGGGTTTCTGAATGCCCCTTCGCCGGAATTGTTGAGCGTTTTGAGCCTGTGTTCAGCCCTGCATGATGCCACGGGTGGGGCCTTTGACCCGACTGTGCAACCACTGTGGAAGGCTGCGGCAATGGGCGCAGACAGGGCAGACCTGCGAAAAGCGCGGTTGCTTGTCGGTTGGCGGGCCGTGTCAGTCCGGCCCGACCGGATCGACCTGGGCGTGGCCGGTCAGTCGGCCCTGACCCTGAACGGTATCGCGCAGGGCGAAATAACCGACCGGATTGTCGCGCTGCTCAAAGGGTATGGGCTGCGGGACATTCTTGTGGACATGGGCGAGGTTGCCGCGATGGGCCTGCGCGCCGATCGCACGAACTGGAAAGTCGGCCTGTCCAGCCCGGACGGGATAGTACGGCAAAGGATCACCCTGCAAGACCGCGCGGTGGCTACGTCCGCGCCTGCGGGGACCATGCTGACTGCCAGCCAGGGCCACATCGTCGGCCCGGGCGGGCAGGTGGCCCGGCATCAGCTTGTATCCGTCTCTGCGCCCCGAGCTGCTGTGGCAGATGGGTTGTCGACGGCGCTGTGCCTGATGCAATCTGACCAAATTGACCCGGCATTGTCGCACTTCCCCGGCGCACGCCTGGAATTTCTCATGTGACGCATCGTCTGACCATTTCGTGAAAACGCCCAGGTTTGGTGGGCTGGACCGATGGTCGGGGCCTCGGTCCAGCCCGCCCGTCACCGCTTCCGGTCACTTGGGCGAGGGGGTCAGGCCTTTGGTCACCGGTTCAGCGGTCTGATCCGGGAAGGTCAGCGACGGGATAAGGTTTGTGCCCGGAACCCCCAGCGCCATCGCGGGCGCTGCAAGGGCGGCAAACGAGAATGACAGGGCGATCATCAGGGGTTTCATGGGGATACTCCAAACTGAACTGTTTCGTTCAACTTAGGTGGGGTGAGGATGCGGCGCATTCAATGCAAAAAGTGAACTATTCGGTTCATCAGATTGCATAGCGGGTATTCAAATTTGATTGGCAACGCAGGGATAACCCGCCCCCAGGCTGCGCGCGCTGCGAAAGCATGAATTTCAGGGCCTTCATTGCGTATGTCTGCCCGGTTCGGGATTGCCGGTCTTGCGACTGCGGCGGCAGACGGGTAAACGCCCTGCTTAAGCGTCTATGAGGTTTTCCGATGTCGATTGACCAAAGCACCGCCGCCAAAGTGGCCAAACTGGCCCGGATCAAGGTCGAGGATGAAGCGCTGCCTGCTCTGGCAGCCGAATTCAACACCATCCTAGGGTTTATCGAGCAACTGAACGAGGTCGATGTCGACGGGGTCGAGCCCATGGTTTCGGTTGAACCCATGCGCCTGAAGCGTCGCGAGGACGTGGTGACCGACGGAAACCAGCAGGACAAGGTTCTGGCCAACGCCCCCGACGCGCGCGAGGGCTTTTTCGCAGTCCCCAAAGTGGTGGAGTAAGACATGAGCGATCTGAACAAACTGGGCCTGGCCGAGGCCCGCGACGCGCTGCGCGCCGGTGACGTGACCTCGGTTGAGCTGACCGAAGCCTGCCTCAAGGCCATTGATGACGCCGACGCGCTGAACGCTTTTGTCCACAAAACGCCCGAGATCGCGCTGGAACGCGCCAGGGCGGCGGACGTAAGGATCAAGGCGGGCGACGCGCCGTCGATGTGCGGTCTGCCGATCGGCATCAAGGATCTGTTCTGCACCAAGGGCGTGCCTTCGCAGGCGGCCTCGAAAATCCTCGAAGGCTTTAAGCCAGAATACGAATCCACCGTGTCGCAGCAACTGGCCGATGCCGGTGCGGTGATGCTGGGCAAGCTGAACATGGACGAATTCGCCATGGGAAGCAGCAACGAAACATCCGTTTACGGCAACGCGGTCAGCCCGTGGCGTCGCGGCAATGATGACGCGCAGCTGACACCGGGCGGCTCGTCGGGTGGTTCGGCTTCGGCCGTGGCCGCTGACCTGTGTCTGGCGGCGACCGGCACGGATACCGGCGGCTCGATCCGTCAGCCTGCCGCGTTCACCGGCATCACCGGCATCAAGCCGACCTATGGCCGTTGCTCGCGCTGGGGTATCGTGGCTTTTGCCTCCTCGCTGGATCAGGCTGGCCCGATGACCAAGAACGTGCGCGACGCGGCGATCATGTTGGAAACCATGTGTGGACACGATCCCAAGGATTCCACCAGTGCCGAACTGGCCGTGCCGAATTTTGAGGCGATGCTGACCGGCGACATCAAAGGCAAAAAGATCGGTATCCCCAAGGAATACCGTATGGACGGTATGCCCGCCGAGATCGAAAAGCTCTGGGCCGATGGGGCCGAGATGCTAAAGGCTGCGGGCGCCGAGATCGTCGATATCTCGCTGCCGCACACCAAATATGCGTTGCCTGCGTATTATGTGATTGCACCGGCCGAGGCGTCCTCGAACCTCGCCCGCTATGATGGTGTGCGTTATGGCCGCCGGGCGCAACTGGCGCAGGGCGATGGCATCACCGAGATGTACGAAAAGACCCGCGCCGAAGGGTTCGGTCACGAAGTGCAGCGCCGCGTCATGGTCGGTACCTATGTGCTGTCCGCGGGCTTCTACGATGCCTATTACAACCGCGCGCGCCGCGTCCGTACCCTGATCAAGAAAGACTTCGAAGATGTCTTTGCCGCAGGTGTTGACGCGATCCTGACCCCGGCCACACCGTCGGCGTCCTTTGGCCTGGGCGAGATGACCGAGGCCGATCCGGTTCAGATGTACCTGAACGACGTCTTCACCGTGACCGTGAACCTCGCCGGGCTTCCCGGTGTGTCCGTACCTGCGGGCCTGGACGGGCACGGCCTGCCGTTGGGGCTTCAGCTGATCGGGCGTCCCTGGCAAGAGGGCGATCTGCTCAACACCGCCTACGCGCTGGAAAACGCCGCGGGCTTTGTGGCAAAACCCGGCAAATGGTGGTAAGCCTCGCGGCAAGCAAGGCAAAGCAGAACGGAGCAGCGAAATGCGCAAAATGCTTGTGATCCCCGCATTCGGATTGCTGGCGGCATGCGACACGGTCGCACCGGTTGCAGGAACAGGGTTCAACACACCCGCCTACCAGGCCCAACGCGAGGCGCAACTGGCGGGTCAGGGGGCGACGGGTGATCTGCTTTTGCCACCCGCCACGGTTTCGCAATCCCCGCTGTCGGCCACTGGCGATGGCACGGCATCCGACATTGCCGACCAGACCGCCGCGGCGCTGGCCAGCACCTCGGCGCAATCGACCGTTCCCGCACCGGTGCCCGGAACGCCGACCAATCCAGGGATATCCGACGAACAGGATTTTGCAGCGGTCTCGGAACGGCGCAGCATCGAAACAGATGCGCAGCGGATCGAACAGAACCGCCAGACCTACGAAGTTGTCGCGCCCACGGCCGTACCGCAGCGCGGTCAGGACGGCCAGCCGAATATCGTCCAATATGCGCTGTCCACGACCAACCCCGTGGGCACCCAACTATACAGCCGCGCGGGCTTCAACCTGCAGGCCAAGGCGCAACGCAACTGCGCCAGGTACCCGTCTCCTGATCAGGCCCAGATCGCATTCCTGACCAATGGCGGGCCAGACCGCGATCGCAAGGGGCTGGATCCCGACGGCGACGGTTTTGCCTGCGCCTGGGACCCCAGCCCGTTCCGAAGTGCTGTCAGCAACTGAACCCGTGACGCCGATCTGGCACCCGTCGCCGAATTTCGGCCCACGGCGGGACGGGCTGCAACCGACGCTGGTGGTCCTGCACTATACGGCTATGGGTGATGCGGAATCAGCGCTCAGGCGCCTGTGCGACCCCGCCGCCGAGGTGTCGGCCCATTACCTCATCGGAAATGATGGATGCCTGTGGCAAATGGTGCGCGAACAGGACCGTGCCTGGCACGCCGGTGCAGGCACGTGGTGCGGGATGGAAGACATCAATTCCCGGTCCATCGGGATCGAGCTTGATAACACCGGCGCCCATCCTTTCTCCGAACCACAAATGGCAACATTGGAAGAACTGCTCGTGTCCCTCATGAACCGCTGGGCAATCCACGCCGAGGGTGTCATCGGCCATTCCGACATGGCGCCGGGCCGAAAAATTGACCCCGGCTTGCGGTTTGACTGGCAAAGGCTCGAACGGCAGGGCCTGGCGGCCCCCCGTGGCACGCCTCCGGCCCAAGACCCCGAAACAATGGACAGGTTTCGCGCACTGGCGCAACAACGCGGCTATGGCACTGACGTGCCCGACGAGACCCTTCTGGCCGCAACGCGCGCGCGTTACCGGCCCTGGGGAACCGGTCCGCTTGATCAGGCCGATCTGGTCGCAGTGTCGGTTGGCTCAGGGCGAACCTGATCCGCTCTTCATCTGGCTGAAAATATCCCGGGGATGAATTGGCCAAAGGCCAAGAAGGGGCTGGCCCCTTTGCCTTTCCACCCTTGACGCGGCACAGCGTGACGCATACCCAAACCCGGCGCGGAGGGCCGGATGACCGCTGGGGCCAAACGGCCCGAGAGGAAAGTCCGGACTCCACAAGACAACGGTGCCGGGTAACGCCCGGGCGGGGCAACCCGACGGAAAGCGCCACAGAAATCAGACCGCCTGCGACCTTGGTCAAAGGTAAGGGTGAAACGGTGGGGTAAGAGCCCACCGCGCCCCTGGCAACAGGGGCGGCACGGCAAGCCCCACCGGGAGCAATGCCAAATAGGGTCCCCGCGCGGGTTGGTCGGTGCAAGCCGATACCACCGCTAAGCGCGTCTTGGCCGAGAGGGACCGGGTTGGCAGCTTGAGCCGCGCAGCAATGCGCGGCCTAGAGGAATGGTCATCAAAGGGGGTAACCCCGGAACAGGATCCGGCTTACAGGCCCTCCGCGCAGATACTTCCAGCCTCTTCGCCCCGCACCGAAAATCCCACGGTACCCGTGTATCGGTTCAAATGCTAAGCTGCCCCACAGAAACCTCAAACCCGGGAGGAGCGTTATGAGTTTCATGAAGGCATTGGCGTCGGTCGCTGTCGGTTTCGCAGCGGCGAAAGGTCTTGAGAAATACAAGGAAATGGGCGGTATGGCCGGATTGCAGGACATGTTGCAGGGCTCGGGCGGCAGTATGGGAATGGATCAGCTTGGCAAGATGGCGGAACAATTCGGAATGCCGGGCGGCGCATCAGGTCTGCAGGATATGTTCGGAAAAATGGGGTTGGGCGGGGGCGCTGCCGGTGCCGCCGGGCTGGGCGGATTGCTGAACGCCATGCAGGGGGCCGCCAAAACTGGCAGCCAGCAAACCGCAGACATGATGGATACCGTCTTTCAGGGAACACCCGCCGGGGCCGCGATTGAACAGCAGGCCAAACTGATGCTGCGCGCAATGATCCAGGCCGCCAAGGCGGATGGTGAACTGGACGAGCAAGAGAAACAGACCATCATCGGTGAGCTTGGCGAAGACATCAGCGATGACGAGCGCGCCTTTGTGCTGGACCAGCTCGAAGCACCGGTCGACGTGATGGGATTGGCGGCCGAGGCCGGCGCACCATTGAAGACCCAGGTCTATGCCACATCTCTGGCCGCGATTCGGTTGGACAACCAGCAAGAGGCAGCCTATCTGCTGCAACTGGCAACGGCTTTGGGCCTGTCCGACGCGGAACGCGACCAGATTCATGAGTATATGGGCGCGCCCAAACTCTCGACCTAAGGTACGGGTCATTTCCGAAGGTCCTTGCGGCCGATTGGTCTTGACACGGGCCGTGCAGCGCGTAAAAGCGCACGCTCAAGAGGATTCAACCGAAAGGCCCCTGCCTTTTCGGACGCAGGAGATAACCATGGCGAAGCCGACGACAATCAAGATCCGTCTGAACTCGACCGCGGGCACGGGCCACTTCTACGTGACCAAGAAAAACGCACGCACCATGACGGAGAAAATGACCGTTCGTAAATACGACCCGGTCGCTCGCAAGCATGTCGAGTACAAGGAAGGCAAGATCAAGTAATCTGCTTTCAAGTTACAGACTTCGGGAAAAGGGTTCTGCCGGGCAGAGCCCTTTTTTCTTGCGCGGGTAACGTTTCGTCTTTGCGCAATTTCTGGGGCCACCGGCGTTTGAGCCGTTGCAGTGGCGCATCAGCCCCGCAGGCAATCTGCGCGCCTGTGGCTTGCATTTTCAGGCGGCCTGCCGCTACGCTTCAGCAACCCGATGCAAAATGTTGACCGCCATGAAAAAAATCTTGTTGCCCGCAATCGCCGTTCTGAGCCTTTCGGCCTGTGAAGATCCGTTCAACCGAGAAGGTGTCGGCTTTACCGGGATCGACGGCGAGCCGCGCACGGTTTCCGACGTCAAAGGCGCGGTGGCCTTTGTACCGCCAGCCACCAATGTGCCCGCGGAACTGGCCGAACTGCCCACGGTTCACGTGCAGTCAGACAAGGTCGAATTCGAAAAAATCGCAGGCGTTGCCATAGACAATGGCGGTCGCAGCGATACCAGTGCGGTCCACCTGTCCGGCAGCAGCACCGATATGTTCCTGAGCACCGTCAGGGTCAACGGAACGCTGTTCGGTGTTCTGCGCACGCCGAACAACAGCGTCAAGGTAGACAACTCTGTCGGCGCAACCTTTGGCAGCGAAACCGAACGGTTCACGGGGTGCCTGCCCGCAGGTGACGTTTATCGCAAGGGCGGATCGTCCAGAAGTTCGGGATTTGCAGTGCCGCTGAATTGTAGCTGAAACTAAGGACAGCTTTTCCAGACAGGCCCCTGCCAATCGGCGGGGGCTTTTTTGTTGTGCCGGTGTGACGGGCGCTGCGGCGGGTCCGGTCCTCTTGGGAGTGTCACCGGAAGCGCCATGAAAAAGGGCGGCTCCGTGAGGAACCGCCCCGGTCATTCAATCGCGAAGTCAGCGTTATTCGCGGTTTCCAAGCAATTGCAGCAGGAACATGAACATGTTGATAAAGTCGAGATACAGGTTCAATGCACCCATGATCGCAGCCTTGCCGAGCCATTCCTGATCGCCGGAATGTGCCATTTGCAGGTAGGTCGTCTTGATCTTTTGCGTGTCGTAAGCCGTCAGGCCCGCAAAAATCAGTACGCCAAGGATCGACACGGCGAACATGATTGCCGGGGACTGAAGGAACAGGTTGATGACCATGGCAACGACCAGGCCAATCACGCCCATCATCAGGAACGTGCCCATGCCGGACAGGTCTTTCTTGGTGACATAACCATAAAGAGACAGGCCAGCGAAGGCGATCGAGGTCACGAGGAATACCTGAGCGATGGAGATGCCGGTGAAGGCAACGAAGATCCAGCTCATGGACAAACCCATGACCGCCGAGAAGGCATAGAAAAACAGCTGTGCGCCCGATGCGGACAGGCGGTTGATCATTGCGCCAAAGGCAAAGACCATGATCAGCGGCGCAAACATCACGATCCAGCCGAGGATGTTCGGGCTCAGCGTGATCGGGTCGCGGAAAACGGCCAAAAGCTGTGGGCTGGTGCCAACGGCCCAGGCCACCGCAAAGGTGATCAGCATGCCGACCGACATCGTGCCGTATACTTTGTTCATGTGGGCGCGCAGGCCCTCGTCGATCTCGGCGGCACGGGTTCCGGTTGCTGTCCGGATCGTGTCAAATTGTGCCATTAAGGGTCTCCCTTCGATATTCGCGATTCAGCCCGCACATAGGGGCGGATTTCCCTATAAATATCGGAGAGAGTGGCAGGTGTTTCAAGGGTTTTAAGGCTAAAACTCGTGAAAACCTCGGGCATTTCCGACGGCCTTTATAGGAAAGCCGCGGAAATGCCCGGGCGGGTCGATCAGGACGGTGTGTTCAACCATGTGTCAGGCGCGTCCCAAAAGGGGCGGTTTGCCTCGGCATTGGCTTGGGCGCGGGTTACGCCGATATCTTCCAGGGCACGATCATCCAATTCGGCGAGGCGCCGCCGCTGGCGGGCGAGGGCCAGCAGGTTCAGCACGCGGATCGCAGGAAATGCGGGTTTTGCCGCCAGCGGCCTTGAAACGGTAACTTGGGTCATTTGACGTTTCCTTCCATGTTTGCTGATGAAAACTGGGGGTTCAATCAACTTCCTTGATCTATATGGCGCGGCGTGGCATATTTTAAAAATGAATGTTTTTGAGCAATGTCATCAGGAAATGTGAAGTATGCGAAATCTGGACATAACGACACTACGATCCTTTGTTGCCGTCGCCGATCATGGCGGGGTGACCCGCGCGGCCGGTTTTCTGCATCTGACCCAGTCCGCTGTGTCGATGCAGCTCAAGCGGCTGGAAGAGTTGCTTGGGATTGATCTGCTGGATCGCAGCGGCAGGACAATCGCCCTGACCGCTTCGGGCGACCAGTTGCTGACTTATGCGCGGCGCATGATCGCCCTGAATGACGAGGTCATGTCCAAGCTGACGGACCAGGCCTTTGAGGGCGAGGTGGTTCTGGGCGTGCCACATGACATTGTCTACCCGGCGATTCCGCGGGTGCTTCAACGTTTCAATGCCGATTTCCCGCGTGTGCGGGTGCAGCTGGTATCGTCGTATTCGCTGCAGTTGAAGGATATGTTCAAAAAAGGCGATTGCGACCTGATCCTGACCACCGAACCATCAACGGCCGACGGGGCGGAAACCGTGGCCGAGCTGCCGTTGCGCTGGATAGGGGCCCCTGGCGGGTCGGCGTGGCGCCGCCGCCCCATTCCGCTTGCGGTCGGAAGGCGCTGCATGTTCCGACCTCAGATCATTGCGGCATTGGATCAGGCCGGAATCCCGTGGGAACTGTCCGTGGAAACGGAAAATGACCGCACGATCGAGGCAACCGTCAGCGCCGACCTTGCCGTGCACGCTGTGCTGGAAGGGACCGAGGCGGCCCATCTCAAACAAATCGAATGCGGCGGTGTCCTGCCAGATTTACCGGCTCATAAGATCAACCTTTATGGCGGTGACATTGGGCGCGGCCCGGTGGTCGAAGCTTTGGCGGACCTGGTCAGGCAGAACTTTCAGATGTTGGGCAGCCCGACCCTGCGCGCGGTTGCCGGGTAATGCCTTTCAGGGCGTGATCACGACTTTCCCGGTCGATTTCCGGTCTTTCAACAGCGCCATTCCCCGGGCCGTGTCGGTCAGGGGAAGGACATGGCTGACATGCGGTTTGATCAGGCCCTCTGCCAGCCAGCGGAAAAGCGTATCGAAACTGTCCTGCACGATCTCGGGGCGGAACTTGAGGTATCCGCCGATATAGACGCCGATAACGGTCAGGTTCTTGACCAAAAGGTGATTGGCGGGGATCTGCGGGACATCGCCACCGGCGAAGCCTATCGGCAGCAACCGGCCCTCGGGGTTGGTTGCGCGAAAGGCCGCCTTGAAGACGTCCCCCCCAATGGCGTCATAGACGACATCTGCGCCGCCCAGGTCCCGAACGCGTTGGCGCAAATCCTCATCTGCATCAACCAGGTGATCCGCCCCTGCGGCACGGGCGACCTCAAGTTTTTCGCTGCCGCGGGCCTGGGCGATGACGGTCGCCCCCATCAACTTGCCAATTTCGACGGCGGTCAAGCCAACGCCGCCTGCCGCGCCGGTCACCAAAAGGGTTTCGCCTTTTTGCAGGCGCGCGCGGTGGTTCAGCGCGATATGGCTGGTTCCATAGGCAATCATGATGGCGGCGGCATCTTGAAAGCTGACATTTTCCGGCAACAGAATCACCCGCTGCGCGTCAAAAACGCCAAACTCCGCCAATCCACCCTGGCCCGAGTAAATTGCAACCCGGTCGCCCCGCTTCAATCCGGCAACACCCGGCCCGATTTCGTCAATGACGCCTGCGATCTCCATGCCCATCGTGAAGGGGGCGGGCGGGGTGTCCTGATAGGTTCCCTTTTGCATTAGCAGATCGGCAAAATTCAACGCACAGGCCCGAATGGCCACGCGAATCTGGCCCGCGCCCGGAACCGGCAGGTCGATATCGCACAAGGTTGCGGCGGCATTTTCCGACTGAATTCGATAGGCCAGCATTCTGTTTCCTCCGTTCGGGCGACATAGGCCACCGTTCGGCAAGACGTGTCAATCACGCAGTCGAATGAGCATTTGCCAGACCCGGCAATGCCTTTGTCGCCGGTCACGAAACAATGACGTAGTGTCTCAACGCGATACAACCACAAACCATTGTGCGATGTGGCAGATTCAACCTTCTTGAAAAAATTCCCAAAAAGCGCAATATTGTGCCATGGTGCCGTTTCGGGGGGCACGATCCGATTAAACAGTTCTTTAGAAGAGGTCCGATATAGTCGGGCTCTCGGGTCCTGTCGCGTTTTCCCGAGCGGTTGTTTGAGTAACAGAGGAGAATACCAATGACCCATCACGTCGATGTCCATGTGGGCAAGCGCGTCCGACATCGCCGCTGGCTGATTGGCATGACTCAGCAACAGCTGGCGCAGCAAGTTGGTATCAAGTTTCAACAGATTCAAAAGTATGAAACAGGTGCCAACCGGATCAGCGCATCGCGCCTTTGGGACATCGCCGAGGCGTTGGACGTTCCGGTCAGTTTCTTCTTTGAAGGCCTTGAGGAATCGCAAAAGGAAGAACCCGGCAAGAAATCTGTTCCGGCAGACCTGATGGGCGACAAAGAAGCTTTGGATCTTGTTCGCTCATATTACGCCATTCCGGAAAATCAGCGTCGCCGCCTGTTCGAACTTGCGCGTGTTCTCAGCGACGTTGCCTGAAACAACACCTTGACTCCGCAGGATGTGTTCCGCACGGGTAGCCCATGCAAAACTCACGTCTGAGCGATCTGGAAATTGCCGAGAAAATGGCCGACGCGGCGCGTGCGGCCATTTTGCCGTTTTTCCGGCAGACCAACCTGGAAACATCCAACAAGCTCCAATCCGGGTACGACCCGGTGACGGTTGCCGATCGCGAGGCCGAACAGGCCATGCGCGCGGTGCTTGCGGAATTCCGCCCCGATGATGGCGTACTGGGCGAAGAGTTCGGCGCCAGCAAAGGCGCTTCCGGGCGCACTTGGGTGCTTGACCCGATCGACGGAACCCGCGGGTTTGTCAGCGGAACGCCAACCTGGGGCGTGTTGATCGCACTTGGGCAAGGCAAGGGTCCAATGCTTGGAGTCATCGATCAGCCCTATATCGGTGAAAGGTTCATCGGCAGCCCGGATGGCGCCTTTATGACGGGCCCCCTGGGCCGGGCCACTCTTGAGACGCGCGCGCTCCGTGGCCTTGATCAGGCGATCCTGTTCACCACCTTCCCCGAGGTTGGAACCGAAGCAGAAGCGCGCGCTTTTCAGGCCGTTGCGGACAAGGTGAAGCTGACACGGTACGGGATGGACTGCTATGCTTATGCCCTGTTGGCCGCCGGTCAGGTCGATCTGGTTATCGAGGCCGGGTTGAACGCTTATGACATACAGGCCCCGATTGCGGTGATCGAGGCCGCAGGCGGTATCGTGACCGACTGGCAAGGCGGCCCCGCCTATGATGGCGGCCGTGCCCTGGCAGCCGCCAATCCCGAAATTCACGCCGCAGCACTGGAAATCCTGCGCCAGTACTGAATCCTGTTGTCGCAATGACCGGACCCGGCTACCCTGAGGGCGGCCGGTTCTTATGCCCGTTTTCCACTGGCCAACGCACTCATGGCATGAGGCGGGCGGATGCAGGAGTGCACGCGATGACCGAAACGCTCATCAGAAACGCCCACACGATACTGACGATGGACGAAGACAGGCGCGAATTGACCGACGCCGATCTTTTGATCCGAGACGGCGAACTCATTCGCATCGGCCACCAGCTTGAATGCGACGGAGAAACCCTGGACGCCTCAGGCTGCGTGGTCACGCCGGGGCTGGTAAATACCCACCACCATCTTTACCAGACATTGACCCGTGCCGTGCCCGGCGGGCAGGATGCGTTGCTGTTTGGCTGGCTCAAGACGCTCTATCCGATCTGGGCACGTTTCGGCCCGGACGAGATGTTTGTCTCGGCGCAGATCGGCCTGGCTGAACTGGCGCTGTCCGGGTGCACGCTCAGCTCGGACCACCTGTACCTTTATCCGAATGGCGCCCGCCTGGATGACACTATTGTCGCGGCGGCCGAAATCGGCCTGCGCTTTCACCCGACCCGGGGCGCGATGAGCATCGGCGAAAGCGCCGGCGGGTTGCCGCCCGACAGCCTGGTCGAGGCCGAAACCGCCATTCTCAAAGATATGATCCGCGTGGTGGACATGTTTCACGACCCGTCACCGGGTTCGATGTGCCGTGTCGGTCTGGCACCCTGTTCACCCTTTTCCGTCAGCCGTGACCTGATGCGTGACACCGCGCTTCTGGCTCGGGACAAGCACGTGATGCTGCATACGCACCTGGCCGAAAACGACGAAGACATATCTTATTCTCAATCGCAGTTCGGATGTCGCCCCGGGCAATATGCCGAAGACCTGGGATGGACCGGACCCGATGTCTGGCACGCGCATTGCGTCAAGCTGGACCAGAATGAAATCGACCTGTTCGCACGGACAGGCACCGGGGTCGCGCATTGTCCGTGTTCCAATTGCCGGTTGGGGTCGGGCATCGCGCCTGTCCGCAAGATGCGCGACTGCGGTGTCCCGGTCGGGCTGGGCGTCGACGGTTCAGCCAGCAATGACAGCGGCAACCTCGCGTCCGAGGCCCGGCAGACCATGCTGCTGCAACGGGTTGCCAATGGCGCAGATGCCATGTCCGCGCGCGAGGCGCTTGAAATCGCGACAAGAGGCGGGGCCGATGTGCTCAACCGCCCCGATTGCGGACGTCTGATGCCGGGAAAGCGCGCGGATATTGCCATTTGGGATGTCGGCGGGATCGACAGTGCCGGCAGTTGGGATCCCGCCGCGCTGCTGCTGGCGGGCCCCACACGCGTCAAGCATCTTTTCGTCGAAGGACGCCAGATCGTGAATGACGGGCAAATCGCCACCATTGATCTGCCCCGCACCATAGAAACCCAAAACCGGTTGGCACGGCGTTTGATCACCTAGCGGGGTCCGCTTTTCACCTGGCCTGAAATATCCCCGCCGGAGGCATGCGCCGCAGGCGCATTTCAACCCGACTTACACAGGGCGACCGGCGATCCACACCTCGGAAATCGCCCTGTCATCTCCCATCATGATGGTGGGAAACACCGCTTCCCAAATATCCTCTGCACGGGCTGTGCGCTGGGCAATGGCGGGGGTCGAGCCCAGGTTCACCACGATCAGGTCGGCCTCCATGCCCGGTGCGATATTGCCAATGCAATCATCCATGTGCAGGGATCTCGCCGAGCCCACCGTGCCCAGCCAAAGCAACTGTGCAGGATGCAGCGGACGCCCCCGCAATTGGCCGATTTCATACGCGGCTGCCATCGTGCGCAGCATTGAAAAACTGGACCCGCCGCCCGTATCTGTCGCCAACCCGATCCGGTGCCCGTCCCGCATCAGCCCGTTCATGTCAAACAGGCCCGAGCCGATAAAGGTGTTCGACGTGGGGCAGTGGATCAGCGACGCGTCGACCTCGCGCAGGCGGTCGCGTTCGCGCGGCTCAAGGTGAATGACATGCCCGTAAACCCCGTTTTTCCCCAGAAGTCCGAACTTTTCATAGGTGTCCAGGTAATCGCGCGCCTCGGGGAACAGGGATCGAACCCATTCGATCTCATCCGTCTGTTCGCTCAGATGCGTTTGCATCAGGCAATGCGGATGTTCCGCCCACAAGGCGCCCATTGCCTCAAGCTGATCCGGGGTCGAGGTGGGGGAGAACCGGGGGGTGATGGCATAGGACAGGCGATCGACCCCATGCCACTTTTCCAACAGG
Organism: Alphaproteobacteria bacterium; assembly: GCA_030427405.1. Lineage (GTDB taxonomy): Bacteria > Pseudomonadota > Alphaproteobacteria > Rhodobacterales > Rhodobacteraceae > Ruegeria. The sequence continues at coordinate 18,506 of JAUHXK010000004.1, forward strand.
GCCGCTGATTGGTCATAGGCGGTCTGCGCCGTGTCACGCAGCCCCTCGGGTGCGTTGCGATCCATACAGGTCTTTCCCGCGACAACGCGCTGGCCCCGTTTCCGGGCGGCAGTGAAAAAGGCGTCGACGCTTTCAGGGTGGATGGTGCAAAAACTGCACATGGTTGTCGTTCCATGGGCGGCGGTCAGGTCAAGATAACGCTCGGCAATCTCAGCGGCATAGCCCGGGTCCGTGAACTTCATCTCTTCGGGGAAGGTATAGCTGTTCAACCAGTCGATCAGCCGCTTTCCCCAACTGGCGATCATAGCCGTTTGCGGGTAATGCACATGCGGATCGACAAAACCGGCCATGACAAGCTTGTCGCCGACATCGCGGATTGCCGCATCGGGGTGGCTGGCCTTCAGGTCGTCTGCCGCGCCCATTGCCACGACCTTGCCTTCCTCGACAAGGACTGCCTCGGACAGGCTGGCAGCCTCGGTCGGATCGCCGTCAAAAGGTGACCGATCAAAACTCAGCACCCGTCCCATTAGAAGCGTCTTTTGCGACATCAGCCCTGGTCTCCGCATGTTTGGAACCGCATTCCTGCATAAGGGGTCAGCATAAGAGGACGAAAGATGCGGGTAAATCGGCCCATTGTCATTGTTTTCCGGTAGCTGCTTCTTCTATTTAGAAGCCAATCACCGATTGGAAGGGGGCAGCGCATGACGACAGGCACTGACGAGATCAGACCCGAACAGCCCCGTGACGAAGATGCCTACGCACTGGACCGGCGGACGGTCGCGGCCATTCTGTATGCGGTGGATGTCGATGATCGCGACAAGCTGGCCGAGTTGATGGAGCCGCTGCACGCTGCGGATATCGCTGACCTTCTTGAGCAGATCAATCCCTATGATCGGGCCCGCCTGATCCGTCTGTACGACAAGGAATTCGACGGCGATATCCTGTCCGAACTGGACGAGGCCGTCAGGGAAGAAGTGATTGCGGTCCTGAAACCGGATGTTCTGGCCGAGGCCGTCCGAGAGATGGAAAGCGACGACGTCGTCGACCTGCTTGAGGACCTTGAAGAGCCGCAGCAGGAAACGATCCTTGACGCGCTGGAAGACGCCGAACGCCTGGCGGCGCAGCAGGCTTTGTCCTACCCCGAGAATTCAGCCGGGCGCATGATGCAGCGCGAGGTGGTGATGTCGCCCGATCACTGGACGGTCGGGCAGGCCATCGACTACATGCGCGCCAATGACGATCTGCCCGAGCAATTCTATCATGTTGTTCTGGTTGACCCGCGCCTTAAACCGGTCGCACAGGTGACACTGGGCAAGCTGATGGCAACCCGGCGCGAAGTGCTGCTGAGTTCGATTTCAGAAGAAGAGTTTCACGTCATACCTGTCGACCAGGACGAAGAAGACGTGGCCTATGCCTTTAACCAATACCACCTGATCTCCGCGCCTGTAATCGACCCCGACGGGCGTTTGGTCGGGGTCATCACCATCGATGACGCCATGGTGGTTCTGGATGAGGAACACGAAGAAGACATCCTGCGCCTTGCAGGGGTAAGCGACGAAAGCTCGCTGTCTGACAGTGTTGCCGCGACCAGCCGCAGGCGGCTGCCCTGGCTGGCGGTCAACCTGTGTACCGCCATTTGCGCATCGCTGGTGATTTCCCAGTTCGAAGCCGCGATTGATCAATTGGTCGCACTTGCGATTCTGATGCCGATCGTCGCGTCGATGGGGGGCAATGCAGGAACGCAGTCGCTGACCGTCGCCGTGCGGGCCCTGGCCACACGCGACCTGACCGGCGCAAATGTTGCGCGCGTGATTCGCAGGGAATTGTTGGTTGGCATGCTCAACGGGCTGTGTTTCGCCATCGTTCTGGGAACCGTCGGCATGCTGTGGTTCGACTCTCCGCTGCTTGGGGTCGTGATCGGATCGGCATTGGTCGTGAACATGATTATCGCGGGCTTTGCAGGTACGGTAGTACCGGTCGTGCTGGACCGGCTTGGCGTAGACCCGGCGCTGGCATCGGGAACCTTTGTGACGACAACGACAGATGTCATGGGGTTCTTTATATTCCTTGGGCTTGCAAGCGTGGTGCTACTGTGACTGACCCTTCTGAATTGGCGGCACGCAAATCCGCCGCACGCAAAACGGCTTTTGAACGGCGCAAGGCGGCCTTTGATGCGCGCGGGCCGGGTCTGGCCGGGCGATTGTCCGAAGTTCTTGCGGGGTTTCGCGGGGTTCCGCTGTCGGGCTACATGCCCATCAGAACCGAGATCGACCCGCTGCCCGCCATGGCCGAAGCGGTGGCCTATGGCCCGGTCGGCGTGCCCGTTATCCAACGTGCCGGCCACCCTTTGCGCTTTTCCAACTGGACACCAGAAGGGGCGTTGAAAGAGGGGCCCTTTGGCGCGATGATCCCGGTCGAGGATGACTTTTTCGATCCCGAAATACTGATCGTCCCGCTCGTCGCTTTTGATGCGAAAGGCGGGCGGCTGGGGTATGGCGGCGGTTTTTATGACCGGACTTTGCAGGGATTGCGAGCCAAGCGATCGACATTGGCCATCGGTTTCGCATTCGACGCGCAGCAAGACGATGCGCTGCCGCTGGAGCATACCGATCAACCGTTAGACATGGTTATCACCGAAAGCCGGATACTGACGTTCTGAGCGCTCAGTGTTCGAAATGCGCGCGCAGATAGTCCCAGGCGTCCACCTCGGTTCCATCGGTCAGAATGCAGACGCCGAATTGGCTGCCATCTGCGTTTGTGCGTATTTCGTAAGTCCCATCATTTTCGACGCAGAACGTGGCCGCAGGGTTGGCCATGGTCGTCTGGGTCGCGCCTTGCGCGCTGACGGTTGCTGCGGCCAGCAGGCTGGCGACAATCGCTGCGGTTGATTTCATCGGGCCATTCCCTCTTGGATTGCGGGGCACAGGTCTAGATTGGCAGCTGCCCGCCGGAATGCAACCCCGCCGGTGGGCTCGAAAATTGCAAGGTCCCGCCTTGTTATTGCCGCCTGCAGCCCCTAGGACCGCGTATATGAGGATTTTGTTTCTGGGTGATGTCATGGGGCGTGCGGGTCGCGCCGCCGTACAGCAGCATTTGCCACGTCTGCGGGACGAATGGCGGTTGGATTTCGTCGTGATCAACGGTGAAAACGCGTCGAACGGCATGGGGTTGTCGGCCGATCATGCAAAGCTGTTGCTTGATTCCGGTGCCGACTGCCTGACGCTGGGCGATCATGCGTTCGACCAGAAAGACATGCTGCAATTCATCGAAAAAGAACCAAGGATCGTGCGCCCGCTGAACTTTGCCAAAGGCGCGCCGGGACGGGGTCATCGCCTGTATACGGCACCGGGAGGGCGCAAGGTTCTGGTGGTTCAGGTGCTTGGCCAGGTCTTCATGAAACGTCCATTCGATGATCCGTTTTCGGCGATTGAGCCGGTCCTGAAATCCCATCCGCGCGGTGGTCAGGCGCAGGCCATCATCGTCGACATGCATTGCGAGGCCACTTCGGAGAAGATGGCCATGGGGCATTACTGCGACAAGCGGGCCAGCCTGGTTGTCGGCACCCATACCCATGTTCCGACGGCCGATGCCCAAGTCCTGCCCGGCGGTACTGCATATCTGACTGATGCCGGAATGTGCGGCGACTACGATTCAGTCATCGGCATGGACAAGGTTGAACCGATGCGCCGGTTCATCACCGGCATGCCGAAATCGCGGTTTACCCCGGCCAATGGCGAGGCCACTCTTTCGGGTGTGTTCGTTGAAACCGACGATCGGGACGGGCAGGCCAAGGCGGTCCGCATGATCCGTGTGGGCGGGCGACTTGAACCGGCAGCGCCATAAATGCACGTCGGGCTTGCCCTGCGGCGTTCTATGCATGAAACTGATCTGCAGGCGCTTGGGCCGGTATAGGGTTCGGATCGAAGACCACGAATGCATTTCCTTCAACTGACAGAAACGGGCAGCGCGATACTGGCGTTGATGGTCGTTGCGGGCATGTTCGTGATGTTCCTGCGCGAGGTTTACCCGACCGAGGTCGTGGCCATTGGCGGTGTTGCCCTGATGCTGGTCACCGGTATTCTGCCTTATCAAAGCGCGCTTGCTGTCCTGTCCAACCCCGCCCCCTGGACCATTGCCGCCATGTTCATCGTCATGGGCGCGCTTGTCCGTACCGGGGCGCTGGATGCCTTTACGTCGACGGCGCAGAAACAGGCCCAGGTCAACCCGAGGATGGCCATTGGGCTGTTGATCGGCTTTGTCATTCTGGCCTCTGCGGTGGTGTCGAATACGCCCGTCGTGGTGGTGATGATCCCGGTTTTCGTACAGATCGCCCGCACATTGAATGTTCCGGCGTCAAAGTTGCTTATTCCACTTAGCTATGCCGCGATCCTGGGCGGGACGCTGACCCTGATCGGAACCTCGACCAACCTGCTGGTCGATGGCGTCGCCCGTTCGCAGGGTTTGCAGGCCTTCACCATTTTCGAAGTCACACCGCTGGGCATCGCGCTGGTCATCTATGGGATGGTTTATCTGCGATACATAGCACCTCGGCTGCTGCCCGACCGCGACAGCATGGCGACGATGCTCAGCGACCGTTCGAAAATGAAGTTCTTTACCGAGGCGGTCATCCCCCCGGAAAGCAACCTGATCGGGCGCGAGGTCACAGGCGTGCAGTTGTTCAAGCGTCCCGGCGTGCGGCTGATCGACGTGATCCGAGGGGATGAATCGCTGCGGCGAAACCTGAAGGGCGTGACCCTCAAGCTGGGTGACCGGGTGGTTCTGCGGACCGAAATGACCGAGTTGCTGAGCCTTCAGCGCAACCGCGAACTCAAGCGTGTCGACCAGGTTTCGGCCGTGGAAACCAAGACGGTCGAAGTTCTGATTACCCCCGGATGCCGGATGGTCGGGCGCACGCTGGGTGCGCTGCGGCTGCGCAGGCGTTATGGCGTCTACGTTCTGGCTGTTCATCGGCGGAACCAGAATATCGGTCGGCAGTTGGATGATCTTGTGGTGCGGGTCGGCGATACACTTTTGCTGGAAGGGGCACCGGCGGATATCAAGAAACTGGCCGCCGATATGGACATGGTTGATGTCACGCAGCCCTCTGCACGCGCCTACCGCCGCAGCCATGCGCCCATTGCCGTGGCCGCGCTGATCGGCATTGTCCTTTTGGCGGCGCTGGGCGTTGCACCGATTTTCCTGCTGTCGATCCTGGCGGTGGCCCTTGTGCTGGTGACCCGCTGCATTGACGCGGACGAGGCGTTTTCCTTTGTCGAAGGCCGGCTCTTGGCGCTGATCTTCTCGATGCTGGCAATCGGCGCCGCGCTGGACAGTTCCGGGGCGGTGTCGTTGATCGTTGATGCGGTCGCGCCGGGGCTCAGCCAATTGCCGCCGTTCCTGATCATCTGGGCGGTGTATCTTTTGACATCGGTCCTGACCGAGCTCGTCTCAAACAATGCGGTGGCTGTGGTCGTGACCCCAATTGCCATCGGGTTGGCGCAGGCCGTCGGCGTCGATCCGCGCCCGTTGGTCGTGGCGGTGATGGTGGCTGCCTCGGCCTCTTTCGCCACGCCTATCGGGTATCAGACCAACATGATGGTTTACGGCCCCGGCGGGTATCGGTTCGTTGACTTCATGAAGGTTGGAATTCCGTTGAACCTGACAGTTGGTCTTTTGGCATCCCTGTTGATCCCGTTGATCTGGCCGCTCTGAAACCGGCGCGGTTTCGCCGGCTAGACGGGCGGGGCTTGCAAACCAGCCAATCGATACGATCTTCTGGGTCAGAATGGCTGAACAACGGAGATCTGCCCATGCCCGGAATTCGACTGGTCCCAATCATCGGAGCGGCCCTTGGCGCTGCGCTGGGCGGCGTCGCGGCAGCGGGAACCGTTCAGGGGTCGGCCACATATCGCGAGCGGATCGCTGTCCCGCCTGACGCGACGCTGGTGGTCGAGCTTCAGGATGTATCGCGTGCCGACGCCCCGGCGACGGTTTTGGCTGCACAGCGTTACGCGCTGAAGGGCGTGCCCGCGCAGTTTGAACTTAATTATGATGATGCGCTGATCCGCGAAGGGATGCGCTATGTCTTGCGCGGGTCGATCTATCGGGGTGACAGGCTCTGGTTCACGACCGACACGGCCTATCCGGTTCTGACGCAGGGCGAAGGAAACGCTGCCGATTTGGTTTTGGTCCAGGTCGGATCTCAGGGGGCCGCGATGCTGGATAACACGAGTTGGACCGTTGCAGAGTTGGGCGGTGTTGCACTGGATGCCGAAAAGAAGCCTGAAATCGTGTTTGCAACCGACGGCGTCTTTGGCGGAACCGGCGGCTGCAACCGGTTTCGCGGCCAAGCGGAAATCTCGGGCAACAGCATCGATTTCCCGGACAATATGGCGGCCACACTGATGGCCTGTCCTCCGCCGTTGGACGAAATCGAACGGCAGTTTTTCAAAGCGCTGCAATCGGTAACGACCTTTGCGCGCAAGGATGACAGCCTGGCGTTGCTGGATGCCTCTGGCGCGCCGATCATCCTGTTGGTCGGCAGCCCGTAACGCGGTTTCTCAGGCGACGGCGCGCGACCGGCCGGCGTTGCGCCCCGAGAATATGCAGCCGCCCAGAAACGTGCCTTCCAATGCGTTGTAGCCGTGGTAGCCACCGCCGCCGAATCCCGCAACCTCGCCCGCGGCAAACAATCCGGGTACGACCTGGCCGTCGGCACCAAGCATCTGACTGTCAAGGTTGGTCTGCAGCCCGCCCAGCGTTTTGCGGGTCAGAACGTTTAGTTTGACGGCGATAAGCGGACCATTCGCGGGATCAAGAATCCGGTGCGGTTTAGCCGTACGGATAAGTTTGTCGCCGCGGTAGTTCCGCGCCGCAAGGATCGCCATCATCTGCGCGTCCTTCGAGAACGGATTGTCGACCTGCGAATCCCGCGCTTCGATCTGGGCGCGCAGATGGGCCTCGTCGATCAGGCCGCCGCCTAGGTGGTTCATGCCGTTGACCAACTCGGTCAGCGTATTGGCGACGACAAAGTCCTCGCCCTTTTCCTTGAACGCCTCGACGGGACCCGTGGCCTTTGACCCGGACAGGACGCGTTGTCGGATGACCTCTTTCCAGCTGCCGGATGTAAAGTCGGGGTTCTGTTCCGAACCTGAAAGGGCGAATTCCTTTTTGATGATCTTTTGGGTCAGAACGAACCAGCTGTATTCATATCCTGTCTTCAGGATTTCGCGCAGTGTGCCCAGCGTGTCGAACCCGGGCAGGCAGGGCGGTTCCAGGCGGTTTCCGGTTGCATCAAACCACATCGAGCTTGGCCCCGGCAGAATGCGGATGCCGTGGGCGGGCCAGATCGGGTCCCAGTTGCGGACACCTTCGGTATAATGCCACATCCGGTCGCCGTTGATAACCTGGCCCCCCGCCTTTTCGCTGATCTCGATCATCCGCCCATCGACGTGAAAGGGAACGCCTGCCACCATTTCCTTGGGCGGTGCGCCCAGACGGTCGCGCGGCCAGTTCCTGCGCACCATCTCGAAATTGCCGCCAATCCCACCAGAGGTGACGATGACCGATGGCGCGTAAACCTCGAATTCGCCAACCTCGTCCCGGTTGGTTTTGCCGCCGCGTTGCGCAACGTCTTCGGCCAGAACTTCGCCCGAAACGCCTTTGGCACACCCATTCTGCATGATGATGTGGCTGACCTGGTGACGGAACTTCAACTCGATCAACCCGGCGCCGACATGGGCGCGAACGCGGCGGATGAAATGTTCCAGAACACCCGGTCCGGTTCCCCAGGTGATATGGAAACGCGGCACCGAATTGCCGTGCCCGTCTGCATAGGAACCGCCCCGTTCTGCCCAGCCGACAACCGGGAACCACCGCAGGCCCATTTCGTACAGCCAGGGCCGCATTTCGCCAGCGGCAAACTCGACATAGGCCGCCGCCCATTTGCGCGGCCAGGCATCCTCGGGCCGGTCGAACTGTGCGCTGCCCAACCAGTCGCGCAGGGCCAGGTCGTGGCTGTCGCGGATGCCCATGCGCCGCTGTTCGGGGGTGTCGACCATGAACAAGCCCCCAAGGCTCCAGAACGCCTGGCCGCCAAGGAAATGTTCGGGTTCCTGATCGACAATGATCACCGATTTGCCCCGATCCCCCAATTCTGCGGCTGCCGCCAGACCGGCCAGACCCGCGCCGACAACGATTGCATCTGCGGTGTTATTGGTCATCTGTCGTCCTTTCAGCGGTTGCGAAACCAGGCCAGGAACGGGATCGCCACGGCATACATGGTAATGCCATATACGGCTGACGGCAGCGCCAGCGGGCTGAACCCGCTTTCGGTGCCGGTTATCAGCGCCGCCAGCGTGATCCCCAAGGTCGAGTTCTGAATACCCGTTTCGATCGAGATTGTCTTACTTTCCTTCCACGACAGATGCGCCGCACGCGATAGCCCAAGCCCGATCAGCAACAGGCTCAGGTTCAGGGTGATCAGCCCGGCACCCATTTGGCCAAGATTGTCCACGAACAACTGCCAGTTTCCAGCCAGCGCGGCGATCACGATCAACACGAACAGGACCGTTGCAATCCGCGACAGGGGCGCGTCGATCCGGTCGGCCAGTTGTTTGGCGAAATGGCGCAGGCTCACCCCGATGCAAACGGGCAGGGCCGTGATCAGGAACATCGCAACGGCAAGCCCGCCAATGGAAACCTCGGGCGCGGCCTCGCCCATGAAATGCCGGATTGACAACGCCGCCAGGATTGGGACCGTTATGATGGACAAAAGGCTGATTGCCGCGGTCAGGCTGACCGACAGGGCCACGTCCGCCTTGGCCAGTTTCGACAGGATATTGCTGGTGACGCCTCCGGGGCAGAAACTGAGCAACATGAAACCGACCGCGATTTCGGGCGGCAGCGCAAATGCCTTAACGGTCGCAAACGCTGCCACCGGCAGCAGGACAACCTGGCAAAGTGCGCCGATGGCGAACGGGTATCGCCTGTTCAGTACCCGGCGAAAATCGGCAACCTCCAGCCCGATCCCCAAGGACAGCATGATGATGGCCAGCGATACCGGCAACCCGACATTTATTAGCAGATCCAAAACAACCCCTCCCAAAGTCATTTCGTATCAACCTAGGCGAGGGCGAACCGCGCAGGCAACAGCGCCGTTAGGTCACCCGTATCGCCGGGCAAAGCGCCGGAGAATTTCGCCGGGTTGCGTCACGTCGGCCGCGTGGCACATTTCGATCAGGCGCTGTGCATCCTGGGGCGGAAAATACCCGTGGTGCTTGTAAATATTGATCCGTTGTTCAAAGTCCAGCGCGTCCGCCTCGGGGTGGAACTGGGTGGCGTAGACGTTTTGCCCCCAGCGGATCATCTGGAACGGGCAGGGGTCCGAGGCCACCAGATGCACGCAATCCCTCGGCAAGTCCTGTACCGCTTCTTTATGCCCGACGAACGCCTGAAAGACCGGGTTCAGGCCCGCTGTTATCGGGTCAGTTTCGCCGTCCGGTGTCAGCCGGCAGGTCGACGGCCCAACAGGTTCGCCGAACCGTTTCTTGCTGACATTCCCGTCAAGATGGGCCGCCAGGATGCCCAGCCCATAGCAGCACCCCATGAAAGGGTGATCCCGCGCGGTGATCTGGGGCATCAGCCCCATGATCGCGTTTTCGATGCGGGTATCGACCTCGGATTTGGTCGCTGGGTCGTCGCTGACACAACCGGGGCCGCCGCCGACAATGACACCGGCAAAGTCGGTTACATCCAAGCCATCAGGAAGGTCTTCGCAATCAAGCCTGATGCGGTGGGCGCGGTCGGGGGTCAGCCCGGCCTTGTCCAGGATCGAGGCGTACTCGGCGTCAGATGCATCCGTTTCAGGGCGCAATTGCAGGATGAGAAATCGTTTCATGCCCGGCATTTACCTGTCAAAGTGGCCAAAACACAAGAATGGCAGGGATCGAAACGGCTATGATCAGGATCTCAAGCGGCAAACCCATGCGCCAATAGTCACCGAACCTATAGCCTCCGGGGCCAAGCACCAGCGTGTTGTTCTTGTGCCCGATGGGCGTGAGGAACGCGGCCGAGGCCGCAACGGCCACCGTCATCAGGAACGGATCAGGAGAGACCTCGAGCGTGCGGGCCATCTGGATGCCAACCGGGGCGGCAACAATCGCGGTGGCGGTGTTGTTCAGCACGTCCGACAGGGTCATTGTCACGACCATAAGCACGGTCAGAATGGCCCAGGCGGGCAGGCCATCGGTCAACCCGATCAACCCTGCTGCAATCAACTCGGTTCCCCCCGAGGTTTCCAGCGCGCTGCCCAGAGGAATCATCGAGCCCAGCAGCACGACAACCGGCCATTCGATATGGGTATAGATTTCTGCAATAGGCAGGATCTTTGTCAGAACATAGGCTATTGCCACCAGTCCAAGCGCAACGGGCAGATAGGTCAGACCGATGCTTGCCGCCAGAACAGCCGCCGCAAAAAGACCGATGGCCAGCCACGCCTTTTCGTTGGCGGTAACATTCAACCCGCGTCCGGCCAGCGGCAGGCAGCCCAACCATTCGGTCACGTCCGGGCCCTTGTCGCGTTGGCACAACAGCAACAGGATATCGCCCGGCTCAACCTCGGTCTTTCGGACTTGTTTCGTGATCCGGCGGCCCTGGCGTGAAATGCCCATCAAGACGGTGCTTTGCCGCCATGCAAGGCCGATGCCCTGGGCTGTGCGGCCGTTGATGCGCGCGCTTTCGGGGACGACGACCTCGAACACTTCCAGCCCCTCTCCGGCAGCGTTCAGCAATTCCTGGCGCCGGGTGTCCGAAAAGTCCAGGTTCAGCGCAGCGCGGAATTCGTCCAGGGCTTCGGGCCGGGCCTCAAGCACCAGCGCATCGCCTTCACGCAGGCTGGCATTGGCCGCGCGGCCGTAACGACGCTTGCCGTCGCGGATCAGCCCGATGATGGCGACGTCCGACTTTTCGGCATCCTCGTACAGTTCGCTGACGCGCTTGCCGATATGGGGCGACTCGGGGGGCAGGGTGAGTTCGGCGATGTATTCGGCCAGCGCCTCGGAGGCTTCTTCTTGCGCGCCTCGGTTCGGGATCAGCCGCCAGCCGATCAGCGAGACGAAAGCCAGTCCGGCGATGGCCGCGATTCCGCCAACGGGCGCGAAGTCGAACATCTTGAACGGCTCGCCCAAGGTTTCCGCGCGGATCGAAGCGATGATGATGTTCGGCGGTGTCCCGATCAGCGTCGCCATGCCGCCCAGGATGGTGGCAAAGCTGAGCGGCATCAGCGTCAGGCCCACCGACCGCCCCGCCTTGCGCGCGGTCTGAATATCCACCGGCATCAGCAACGCCAGCGCGGCCACATTGTTCATGAAGGCCGACAAAACCGCTCCGATCCCGCCCATCAGCGCGATATGGGCGCCAAGGCCCCGCGCGGCGTCGACCAGCGTCCGGGTGATCAGGAATACGGCCCCCGACCGGACCAACCCGGCGGAAACCACAAGCACCAGCGCCACGATGATGGTGGCAGGGTGGCCAAAGCCTGTAAAGGCGTTGTCGACGGGGACCACGCCAAGTACGACGCCGATCATCAACGCGGCAAAGGCCACCAGGTCATACCGGAATCGTCCCCATAGCAGCATTCCGAAAACGGCCAGGAAGAGCGTGAATAGAATGATCTGATCGGTCGTCATCCCGCCACCATACCTGTCCGGTCGTGGCGGGCAAGCCGATCCCTTGATCCCTGACCCCGCAACCGTCTATATGTGCGCGAAACACGCAATTACTATCACGAGGACGCACTATGGCAGGCCACTCCAAATGGGCCAATATCCAGCACCGCAAGGGACGTCAGGACGCCGCGCGGTCCAAGCTGTTTTCCAAGCTGTCGAAAGAGATCACCGTTGCCGCCAAGATGGGCGACCCCGATCCCGACAAGAACCCGCGCCTGCGTCTGGCGGTGAAAGAGGCCAAGTCGAACTCGGTCCCCAAGGACGTGATCGACCGCGCGATCAAGAAATCCGTGGCGGGCGAGGGCGACGAATACGAAGAAATTCGGTACGAGGGTTACGGCCCCAACGGTGTGGCTGTGATCGTCGAAACCATGACCGACAACCGCAACCGGACGGCCTCGACCGTGCGTTCGACCTTTTCCAAGAACGGTGGAAACCTAGGCGAGACCGGCTCGGTCGGGTTCATGTTCGACCGCAAGGGAGAGGTGGTCTATCAGGCGGATGCAGGTGATGCGGATACCATCTTTGAAGCCGCGATCGAGGCAGGGGCCGAGGATGTCGAAAGCTCGGAAGATGGTCACATCATCTGGTGCGCCGATACCGACCTGAACGACGTATCAAATGCACTGGAAGAGGCGCTGGGCGAATCCGAATCCACCAAGCTGGTTTGGAAACCCACCACGACCACTGAGTTGGGTCTGGAAGACATGCAGAAGCTGATGAAGCTGGTCGATGCGCTGGAGGATGACGACGACGTTCAGCGTGTGACAACCAATTTCGAAGCCACTGATGAGGTCATGGCGCAGCTCTGATCGCACGCGACAACTGGTACCTGAAAGCCCGGCCCGTTTGGTCGGGCTTTTGTTTTTTGAGCTTCCGAAGTGTTGCTTGGCTGATCCCGATCAAGCGAATACTCTTTGGAAATGGGCGAGAACACAAAAGGGCTGGCTTTGAAGCCAGAATGATAAATGGCGCGCGACCCATCAGATCTGGCAAAACGCAATGTCCCGGTTCTGGCCGGGCAGAGCATTCTGTCTCAGGTCGCGTGGACCTTAGGCAGCCCGTCGGTGGTCTTACCGTTTCTGGCGGTCTCATTCGAGTTGCCGATGTTCATCGCCGGGGCTTTGGTCTCGGTTCGCATGATCGGCAGCATGATCGCGGATTTCTTTCTGGCGCGTCCGATCGCTGCGCGGCCCGAGAAGAAACGCGGGATCGCGATGACCGAGATTGCAATCGGAACCTGCTTGCTGGTCGCCATGGGTGTAGCCGCCACAGGCATTGTGCCGCTGATCGCCATGGCCTTCATCGCAGTCTTTTTCTTAATCGGGCTGTTCGATGAGGTGCAGAACCTCATGTTAACCGATCTGCTGGGCGATCACGTGCAATCGAAATCCCGAATGATGATGCAGTATTTGCAATTGGGGGCCGGAGGTCTGGGCGCCATAGGGTTGGCGCTTTTGTTGCATGAGTTGACCAAAGAAAATCCGCCGTTTTCGCGCCACTCGATCGTCATCGCGGTGTCCGCCACGTTCTTTTTACTGTCTGCCCTGTCGATCCTTGCGATGTTTGAAATCCGCAAAGCCAACAGCTCAGAGTCAAATGAAACAAAGCGCTTGGGCCTGTCTTTGAAGGCCAATATCAACTCCATTTTCAACATGTTCGAACACGCTTGGTTTCGCCGCTACTTGATCATGCGCATGCCGCTTGTCGTAGTGTCCTTGTCAGTGCCGTTTTTCGCGCTGATCGCGGCCGAGGCGCATCACAGCTCGGCCAAGGGGCTGACCGCGATGATTGTGTCTTCGGCGTCTGGCTATCTGGTCTCGGCCCCGCTGTGGCAACTGTTAAACATGAAATCCCATCGGACCGTCATGGTCGCGGGGACTTTGATGGTGGCGATCACGGGGATCGTCCTTTTGGCGCTTCACTATCTGAACATCGACCACGAAGTTCACCTGCATGCAATTGCCCTGTTCATCGCAACGGTTGCAGTCACGGGGATCGGCAGTGCGCGCAAGCTTTACTTTCTGGACGTCGCGCCGAAAGAGCAGCGTATTCAGGCCTCTGCCGCGATCAAAAGCATTGCACGCCTGACCGCGGTTGCCATGTCAGCCGCTTTGGCAGCGGTCGCGCATATGCATGAGGTTTCGTTGGCGGTTGCGTTCATTGTGCTGTGCAGTCTGGTCGCAGCCGCCGCCTGTTACCTGGTCGCCTTGCCCAAGCCTGCGACACCTGATTTGCAGGGCGGCTGAAGTCGCCAGAGGTCCAATCAGAAGAAGGACGAAATCTCGTCCAAAGGTTTTTTCTGCTTGGCAACGGAGGGAACAGTTGCGGCCTCTGACGGATGCCCAACCGCGATGATCATGGTCGGCTTTTCCGAGGCTGGCCGGTCAAGCGCCGTGTTCAGAAACCGCATCGGGTTCGGAGTGTGCGTCAGGGTGCACAGCCCGGCATTGTGCAGGGCGGCCAGCAGAAAACCGGTCGCTATATTCACGCTTTCGGGCACATAGTAGTTCTTGTAGCGCGTGCCGTCTTCGAACTGGCCCCAGCGCTGGGCGAAGACTACGATCAGCCAGGGGGCAATGGTCAGGTGTTCCTTGACCGCGTTGGTCCCGATGGGTTCCAGCGCCTTGATCCACTCGTCACCCGCGCCGCCTTCATAGAACTTTTTCTCTTCTTCTTCCGCTTCGGCCCGTATGCGCTGCTTGAGTTCCGGGTTTGAAATCGCGGCGAAATGCCAGGGCTGATGGTTGGCGCCCGAGGGCGCAGTGCCAGCCGTGCGGATACAGGTTTCGATTACCTCGCGGGGCACCGGGCGGTCGCAATAGTCGCGCACCGAATGTCTGCGGCGCATCAGGTCAAGAAACCCCGATGCGGCCTTGACCATCTGTGCATCGGTCAGGTCGCTGCGATCGGGCAGGGGGATCGGGTCATAGTTCAGCGTCTCGCGGGAAAACATGGCATTACTCCGGGTGTTTCCCCTGTTATCCGGCTGGATCAGCCCTGGATCAAGCCCTGTTTGGCAGCTTGTCTGACGGCCTGGGTCAGCGGGCGCAATGCCGGGGACAGCACGCGCCCGACTTGCCAGGTCAGGGCAACATCAAGCTGTGTGTTCGCGCGTATCTCGCGCAGCCTTCCGTCCTGGATTGCAGGTGCGGCCAGTGTTTCCGGGTTCATGCCCCAACCCAGGCCCGCGGAAGCGGCAAAGATAAACCCGTGGGTGGACGGAATGAAATGCGACGGCGGCGATAGTTTGCGGTCGGTCTGCGTGCTGATCCAGAGCTTTTGCAGGTTGTCTTTGTTGTTGAACGTCAGGCAGGGGGCCTTGGCCAATGCCGTCGAGGTAACGCCACCCGGAAACCAACGCTGAATGAAATCCGGACTGGCAACCGCCAAATAGCGCATAGCGCCCAGCGGTATGGCATCGCAACCGGGGACGGCCTGCCCGCCGACTGTCACGGCCGCGCTGACCTCGCCCCGTTTCAACCAGTTTGCCGAATGGTCCTGATCGTCGATCACCAGTTCGAACAGCAAGCTATCGACCCGCGCCATGGCGTCCACGAACCAGGTTGCCAGGACATCGGCAGGGACGGCGATCTTGACCCGCGCTGGCCCTGCGGGTTGGCCAAGCGTCAAATCCCGTCCAAGCTGCGCCTCAAGAAGGCCGACATCTTCGGCATGCCGGGCAATCCGCAAACCGGCCGGTGTCCCCGTGCAGGGCGCGCCGCGTTGCACAAGCGCGACCCCGACCCGATCTTCAAGCGCCTTTATCCGTTGTGAAATGGCTGATGGGGTTACAGACAGCTCGTCAGCGGCAGCCTCGAAACTGCCATGCCGCAAAATGGCCGACAGAGCGTTCAGGTAATGTGGGTCCAGAGGCATTAGAAATGCTTAATCCAGTGCAGGTTGTTTAATTTGATAAAGGTATGCCCGCAGGCTAGTCAATCAGGCAAATCGAAGGAGTTACCATGTCTTCATCCGCATTCGCCGGCTTTGCGCTAGGCTTTAGCCTGATCCTCGCCATTGGAGCGCAAAACGCCTTTGTGCTGCGGCAGGGGCTGCGGCGCGAGCATGTTTTTGTGCTGTGCATGACATGTGCGGTATCCGACGCCATCCTGATCGCAGTGGGGGTGGCCGGTTTCGGGTCCCTTGCACAGGTGGCCCCATGGTTCGAACCGGTTATGCGATACGGTGGTTCTGCATTTCTCGTCTGGTATGCCTTGCGCAGTTTCCGATCGGCATGGCAGGGCGGCGATGCGATGTCCGTTGACCGGGGCGCGCGCAGCAGCCTTCGCACGGCGCTGCTGACCGTGCTGGCCTTTACCTGGCTGAACCCGCATGTCTATTTGGACACCGTGGTTCTGATCGGGTCGATTTCGGCGCAATATGACGACCGGTTGGGTTTCGCGCTGGGCGCTATCCTGTCCAGCTTTGTTTTCTTTTTTTCCTTGGGCTACGGGGCGGCTGTGCTTTCCCCGATTTTTGCGCGCCGACGGGCGTGGCAAGTCTTGGATATCGTGATCGGGATCGTCATGTTGGGCATCGCGGCAAAACTAGTTGTCATGTGAAGGGTTGTCCCTCGCATCTTTTGTGTGTTCAAACCAATCCATGACTACACTCACTGCCCAAACGCGCCCGCTTGCCGGGATGTTCTGGATGTTTGCCGCCGGGTTGTCCTTTGTCGCCATGACGGCACTGGTCAAGTCCCTGGGCACATCCATGGACCCAATTCAGGCCGCGTTCCTGCGATATGCGCTGGGTTTGGTCTTTCTGCTGCCCGCCATGCGCGCGATCCTGACCGCGCATCTGACACGGCGGCACGTGGCCCTTTTCGGTCTGCGCGGCGTTGTCCACGCAATCGGGGTCATGCTGTGGTTCTTTGCGATGACGCAGATACCATTGGCCGAAGTCACGGCGATGAACTACCTGACACCGGTCTACGTGACATTGGGGGCTGCCCTGTTTCTGGGTGAAAAGCTGGCTTTGCGCAGGATCGCCGCGGTCCTGGTTGCACTGATCGGCACCGCGATCATCCTCAGGCCCGGTTTCCGCGAAGTGTCGCCCGGACATTTGGCAATGCTGGGGACCTCGTTGATGCTGGGCGGTTCGTACTTGCTGGCCAAGGCGATGGTTCAGGATGTCAGGCCCTCGGTCGTGGTGGCGCATCTGTCCATCTGGACCACCCTGGCCCTGATCCCATTTGCGGTGGCCGTGTGGTCCCCGCCCACGTTCCGGGACATCTGCGTCCTGTTCGCGGTCGCCTGTTTCGCAACCGCAGGGCACTATTTCATGACGCTGGCACTTCAGGCTGCGCCCGTTGCGGTGACGCAGCCGGTCACCTTTCTTCAGCTGATCTGGGCCACCCTTCTGGGTGCAACCGTGTTTCACGAGGGGGTCGACATCTGGGTCGTCCTCGGGGGGACGCTGATCCTGGCTGCAGTCAGCTTTATCACCTGGCGCGAAGCAGTTCTGAACCGGCGGCAGCTGACCCCACCCAGCATTGCGCCCAAGCTGTAGGCTGGGATTTCTGTTATTGATTGACGAGTCAATAAAATCTCCGTAGCGTCTTCGGGATACTTGTGCTGTGGGAGCAGAGATGCCGAAACTCGGAATGGAACCGATCCGGCGTGACGCAATTGTACGGGCGACGATTGCCGAACTGGGTTCAAAAAAATCCCTGGACGTGACGGTCAGTCAGATCGCGAAGCGGGCGGGTATGTCCAGCGCGTTGGCACATCATTACTTCGGCGGCAAAGACCAGATTTTCCTGGCTGCAATGCGCCGCATCCTGTCCGATTTCGGGGCCGAGGCCCGGGCCGAGCTGAAAGGCGCCAGCCCCCAAGAAAGAGCGCAGGCCATCATCCGGGCCTGTTTTGCGCCGTCTTGCTTTACACCGGATGTCATTGCCGCCTGGATGACGTTCTACGTCTTGGCCCAAACCAACAAAGACGCACTGCGATTGTGGCGGATCTACCAGGCGCGGATCCGCTCGAACCTGGTTGACGCCCTGCGCCCGCACCTGAGCGACCCGACCGAAGCGGCCGAGAACATGATTGCGCTGATCGACGGGCTGTATATTCGCGCCGCCCTGAGCGCCCCGGAAGAGCCGCAACTGGCCGTCAGCCATGCGCTGCGCGTTCTCGATACCTTGCTCGAGGCTGAGAAATGACAAAACCGAATATTCTGATCCTGATGGTGGATCAGTTGAACGGAACCCTGTTCCCTGACGGTCCCGCAGACTGGCTCCATGCGCCAAACCTCAGGAAGCTGGCCGACCGGTCCACCCGATTTGCTAACGCCTATACCGCCTCGCCGCTTTGCGCGCCGGGACGGGCGAGTTTTATGTCAGGTCAGTTGCCGTCACGGACTGGCGTGTACGACAACGCGGCCGAATTCCGCAGCGATATCCCCACCTACGCCCATCATTTGCGCCGGGCCGGGTATTACACCTGCCTGTCGGGCAAGATGCACTTTGTCGGTCCCGACCAGATGCACGGCTTCGAAGACCGTCTGACCACCGATATCTATCCCGCCGATTTCGGATGGACGCCCGACTACCGAAAGCCGGGCGAGCGGATCGATTGGTGGTATCACAACATGGGGTCTGTCACGGGCGCTGGCGTGGCCGAAATCTCCAACCAGATGGAATATGACGACGAGGTCGCCTATAACGCCAAGGCCAAGCTGTACGATCTGGCCCGCGGCAAGGATCACCGCCCGTGGTGCCTGACCGTCAGCTTCACACATCCGCATGATCCCTACGTGGCCCGCCGAAAATACTGGGACCTCTACGAGGATTGCGAATACCTGCTGCCCAAGGTCCCAGACCTCGGATACGAGAACCAAGACCCGCATTCCAAGCGCATATTCGACGCCAATGATTGGCGCAGCTTCGACATAACCGAGGAAGATATCCGCAAGTCACGCCGGGCCTATTTTGCCAATATCTCGTACCTTGACGACAAGATCGGCGAGATATTGGAGGTCCTGGAAACCACCCGGCAAGAGGCGATCATCCTCTTCGTTTCCGATCACGGCGACATGCTTGGCGAACGCGGTTTGTGGTTCAAGATGAACTTCTTCGAGGGCTCGGCGCGTGTGCCCCTCATGATCAGCGCCCCCAACCTGCCCGCGACGCGCATCGACGCGCCGGTCTCGACAATCGACGTGACCCCCACGCTTGGGGCTCTTGCAGGTGTCGACATGGCCGAGATCGCCCCCTGGACCGACGGCGAAGACCTGGTGCCGCTCGCCAAAGGCGGGGAACGCTCGGCGCCTGTCAGGATGGAATACGCCGCCGAGGCATCTTATGCGCCGCTTGTTTCCTTGCGGTATGGCAAGTGGAAATACACCCGCTGCGCCCTTGACCCTGATCAGCTGTTCAACCTGGAAACCGATCCGCAAGAGCTGCACAACCTCGCCGAAAGCCCCGAACACGCGGGCACGCTGCAAACCTTGCGAGCCAAGTCCCAGGCGTACTGGAACCT
This sequence comes from Alphaproteobacteria bacterium, assembly GCA_030427405.1. Taxonomy (GTDB): domain Bacteria; phylum Pseudomonadota; class Alphaproteobacteria; order Rhodobacterales; family Rhodobacteraceae; genus Ruegeria. The sequence goes on from JAUHXK010000004.1 coordinate 37,716, forward strand.
GGATGATCTGGATGCGGATATCCGCGCCAGCCAGGCCCGCCGGTGGGTCGTATACGAGGCGCTGAGGCAGGGCGGGTATTACCCCTGGGACTATCAGCCCCTGCAAAAAGCATCAGAGCGCTACATGCGCAACCATATGGATCTGAACACGGTCGAGGAAAGCCAACGCTACCCGCGGGGGGAGTGACCGTTTCATCTTTTCGAAAATACTCTCGCCGAAGGCTATTCTTGCACGCCCGGCGGGCCAGGGAGTCGTAACCATGGAAGCAGATTTTGTCATCGTCGGCGCAGGGTCCGCCGGTTGTGCGATGGCCTACCGGCTAAGCGAGGCAGGCGCCTCGGTTCTGGTGGTGGAACATGGCGGTACGGATGCCGGACCGTTCATCCAGATGCCGGCGGCGCTCAGCTATCCGATGAACATGTCCCGCTATGATTGGGGGTATTCGTCCGAACCCGAACCGCACCTGAATAATCGTCGCCTGGCCTGTCCGCGGGGCAAGGTGATCGGCGGGTCTTCGTCGATCAACGGCATGGTCTATGTCCGGGGCCACGCGCGTGATTTCGATACATGGGCCGAGATGGGCGCCGACGGATGGGCCTATGCTGACGTGCTGCCCTATTTCAAACGGATGGAGACATGGCATGACGGCGGCCATGGTGGTGATCCGGCGTGGCGCGGCACGGATGGGCCGCTCCATGTTTCGCGCGGCCCCCGCGCCAACCCTTTGTTCCAGGCCTTCGTCGATGCAGGTCGCCAGGCAGGTTACCAAGTGACTGATGACTATAACGGCCAAAAGCAAGAAGGTTTTGGCCCCATGGAACAGACCGTCTGGAAGGGCAGGCGCTGGTCCGCGGCCAACGCCTATCTCAAGCCCGCGCTGAAGCGGCAAAACTGCGCGGTCATCCGTGGACTGGCCGCGCGCGTGGTGATCGAAGATGGCCGGGCCACCGGTGTCGAGGTGATCCGGGGTGCTCAGCGTCAGATTGTACGTGCCCGGCGGGAAGTGGTCCTTGCCGCGTCGTCGATAAATTCGCCGAAGCTGCTGATGTTGTCTGGCATCGGACCTGCCGCGCATCTGGCCGAGCACGGCGTCAAGGTGATCGCCGACCGACCCGGCGTCGGTGCCAACCTTCAGGACCATCTCGAACTATATATTCAGCAGGCGTCGCTGCAGCCGATCACGCTCTATAAACACTGGAATCTGGTCAGCAAGGGGCTGATCGGGGCGCAATGGCTGTTTACCAAGACCGGTCTTGGCGCGTCCAACCAGTTTGAAAGCGCGGCCTTCATCCGGTCAAAGGCGGGTGTCGAATATCCCGACATTCAATACCATTTCCTGCCCATCGCGGTACGCTATGATGGCAAGGTTGCAGCGGAAGGCCACGGGTTCCAGGCCCATGTCGGACCGATGCGGTCCCCGTCGCGCGGATCAGTGACCTTGCGATCAGCGGATGCCGCCGAAGCACCGGTCATCCGGTTCAACTACATGAGCCATGATGAGGACTGGGAAGATTTTCGCACCTGTATTCGCCTGACCCGCGAGATTTTCGGGCAGGATGCTTTTGCCCCGTTTGCGGGTGCCGAAATTCAACCCGGCGCGGCGGTGCAATCGGATGCAGAACTGGACGCGTTCATCGCCGAACACGCCGAAAGCGCATTTCACCCTTGCGGGACATGCCGAATGGGGCGCGCGGGCGACCCTGCCGCGGTTGTGGACCCCAAGGCCCGGGTGATTGGTGTGGACGGGTTGCGGGTCGCCGACAGCTCAATCTTTCCGCAGATAACAAATGGCAACCTGAACGCTCCGTCGATCATGGTTGGGGAAAAAGTGTCCGACCTTCTGCTGGACCGGGGCGCATTGCCACCGGCGAATGATCGCCCCTGGATACATCCGGATTGGGCGAATGCGCAGCGGTGAAATCGCGATGACCCAGGGTGATTTTGATCGTGGTCAAGGTGGTCTTTGGGGCTGGTCGGTATGGTTGGGGCGCATTCACCAATAAGGAGCGAACAGGAATGTCCCATACCCCGCACGAGCTGGCCGAAGAATTCCCGGACAAGGTGGATTTGATGAGCCAGCTCAAGCAAACCGATGCTCATTTTGCCCGGCTTGCGGATGAGTATCACGACATCAACCGCATCGTTCACCGTGCGGAAACCAATGTTGAGCCGATGGAAGAACTGGCCGAGGGCGAGATGCGCAAGAAACGCGCCGTGCTCAAGGATGAAATCTGGGCGATTCTGTCCAGGGCCTGACAAAAAGAAGCGGGGGCTCTGCCCCCGTCGCGGCAAGCCGCGACTCCCCCGGGATATTTGTGGGCCAGGTGAAGATCAGGTGACTTCGTAGGGAAGCGTGCCGCGTTTATGGGCGTCGATGGTCAATCGTCGCTCGAGCGGCGGGACCGAGCGCTGATGGCAGTTTTGGCGCTCGCATATCCGGCAGGAAATGCCAATCGGTTCGTAGGCGCTGGCGTTGTTTATGTCGAGATTGTCGGCATAGACCAGTGCATCGGCGTGACGGATCTCGCACCCCAGGGCAATGGCATAGCGGCGCACGGGCGCGCCGAACGAGCCGCCGGATTTCGATATGTCGCGCGCCAGAGAGATATAGCGCACCCCGTCTGGGGTTTCGGCCAGTTGCCGCAGGAAATGCCCGGGCGTTTCAAAGGCCCGGTGGACGTTCCACAAGGGGCAGGCCCCGCCGAACCGGGCGAATTGCAGCCGCGTGGCCGAGTGGCGTTTGGTGATTGTGCCGGCCTGATCGACCCGAACGAAGAAAAAAGGAACACCCTTGGCGCCGGGGCGTTGCAGGGTCGAGAGGCGATGCGCGACCTGTTCGACCGAGGCCCCGAACCGGTTGCTGAGTACTTCGAGGTCGTGGCGGGCGTCCTGTGCCGCCGCCAGAAAAGCGGAATAGGGCATAAGCGATGCGCCAGCAAAATAATTGGCCAGGCCGATCTTGGCGATTGCGCGGGCCTCGTCACTTTGGAACCTGGCAAAGTCCAGGGTTGCCTCTAGCAGTTTGTCCTGACTGATCAGGGCAACCTGCAGCAACATCTGAAATACCTGGGTTTGCGGTGCGGCGCGTGACGAAAGTTGCAATGTCCGCCCGGATGCGTCGAAGCTGCGCATCGTTTCGACGTCGGTAAATGTGACGTTTACCCCCCGCTCGGCCAGGCTGTTGAGCGCGGCCTGGCGAATGCCTCCGGGGCCTTCGGCGCGCGCGGCAAACCGTTCTGCGGCACGGTCGACCGCGTCGATATAGTTGTCGCAATAGTGGAAAAAGTCGCGCACCTCTTCCCAGGGGCTGGCCTGAATTCGGGCATCCTCGCGCCCCAGCGCCTCGTCCAGAGACGCCAGGCGTTCATGGGTTTGGCGATAGGCCTTGTGCAGTTCGATAAAGGCCCGTGCCAGCGCCGGTGCGTTTGATGCGGTGAGCCGCAAATCGGCGAGCGGCGGGGTCGCGTCGGCGAATACCGGGTCTGCCAACGCCTCGCGCATGTCTGATATCAACCGCTCGCTGTCACCGGTGCTGAGCTCGGTGACATCCATCCCGAATTCCTGCGCCAATGCCAGCACAACCGTCGTTGATATGGGACGGTTGTTGTTTTCCATCTGGTTGAGATACGGCAGCGAAACACCGAGTTTTGTTGCGAAATCCTTTTGTGTCAGCGACAGACGGGTGCGCATTTCGCGCAGTTTCGCACCGGCATAGAGTTTCTGGGTTGGCATCGCGATTCTTTGCAGCTTTCCTGTTGTGGAAGGCTAACTTTGCAAATAGCGATGCGCAAGGTGGGCTATAGGCCGAGCCTGCGTTCCCGCCGGATCACGCCGCTGATTGCGAAAATCGCCAGGACCGCTGTTGTCAGCATCAACCAAAGCAAGGGCATCGCGCCGGTTTCGCGGGTCAAAAGGGCGCCTGCAAGTGCGCTCAGGGCAGCGCCGCCGCCCAGCATGATCGCGCCGCTCAGCCCAGAGGCCGTGGCCGCCAGGTGTGGGCGGACCGACAGCGACCCGGCTGTGGCGTTTGGTATCGACATGCCGTTGCCCAGGCCAACAAATGTCATGAAGCCGAAAAAGCTGAGCTCGGTTCCAAATCCGGAAAGAAACAAGATTGCCGAAAGCCCGATGCCGATTGCATTCAGCCAGCACCCCCACAGCACCATCCGGTTGACGCCGAACCGCACCGAGTATCGGCCGCTGATGAAATTGCCGAAGAAATACCCGACCGCAGGTGCGCCGAAATAGATGCCAACCTCGGCCGCGGACAGGCCAAAAACCTCGGTTCCGATAAAGGGCGCGCCGCCGAGATAGGCAAAAAACGCTCCCGACGACAAGGCCGACGACAGAGCGTATCCCCAAAACCGGGGTGAGGTCAGCAGCTCGGGGTATTCGCGGAATTGTTGCAGCAGGGTCTTGCCGCTTTTGGCCGATGTTTCCCCGAAATCAAGATAGGTGAGTGCAAAGGCAAAGGCGGCCAATCCGAAGGGCAGCCAGAAATTGGCCTTCCATCCAAAGGCCTCTTCGAGCAATCCGCCAATGGCCGGGCCGATCATCGGGACCACGGCCATGCCCATCGTGACATAGCCGATCATCGACGCGGCCTGGTCCTGGTCGTACATGTCCCTGACAGCAGCCCGGCTGAGAACCATGCCGACGACCACGACGGCCTGACACATGCGAAAGACCAGAAACGCCTGGACGCTGGGCGCATAGATGCAGCCTAATGTTGCAAGCAGGAACAGCCCGAGCCCCCACAACAGCACGGGCCTTCGCCCGGCGTTGTCGGCGATGGGTCCGATCAGAATTTGCAGGACGGCATTGACCATCAGATAGAGCGCGATGGACAATTGCATTAGCTTGTAGTCGGCCTCGAAATAGAGCGCCATGAAGGGCAGGCTGGGCAGGAACAGGTTCATGCTCAGCGCGGATAGCCCTGACAACAGGACGAGTGTTGCAAGCGTCGGCGGTGTGCGACTGATAGTGGGCGAACTGAACTGCATGGTTCACTCTTAGTGCGGGCAATCGGGAAATGCCATGCACATTGTTCTGCGGTGAAGAAATTTGCTGATTTGCACTTTATAATTGGATTGTTTTCAAAGTTTTGCAAATTTGCCGAAAAAGGCTTTGGTCCGCCGCTGTGCCCCGGTATTGTCCAGCCAGATTTCACAGGGGACTATCGTGATGAAGGACATCCTTTCCGAGCTGGAAAGCCGCCGCGAGAATGCGCGGCTGGGAGGCGGCCAAAAACGGATCGACGCACAGCATGCGCGCGGCAAGCTGACTGCGCGCGAGCGGATCGACCTTTTGGTGGACGAGGGCAGCTTTGAAGAATTCGACATGTTCGTCAGTCACCGCTGCACCGATTTCGGGATGGAGAAACAAAAGCCTGCCGGTGACGGCGTCGTTACCGGGTGGGGTACGATCAACGGGCGGATGGTCTATGTGTTCAGCCAGGATTTCACCGTGTTTGGCGGGTCTCTGTCCGAAACGCATGCGCAGAAGATTTGCAAGATCATGGATATGGCCATGCAGAACGGTGCGCCTGTCATCGGGATCAACGATTCGGGCGGTGCGCGCATCCAAGAGGGCGTGGCCTCGCTGGCGGGATATGCCGAGGTGTTTCAGCGCAACATCATGGCCTCTGGGGTCGTGCCGCAGATCAGCGTAATCATGGGCCCTTGCGCGGGTGGCGCCGTATACAGCCCCGCGATGACCGACTTCATCTTCATGGTCAAGGACACGTCCTATATGTTCGTGACCGGCCCGGATGTGGTTAAGACAGTGACCAACGAAGTGGTCACGGCCGAGGAATTGGGCGGTGCGTCAACCCATACGCGCAAATCATCCGTTGCCGATGGCGCGTTTGAAAACGACGTCGAAGCGCTGGCCGAGGTTCGCCGGCTGGTCGATTTCCTGCCACTGAACAACAAGGAAAAGCCGCCGGTGCGCCCGTTCTTCGACGAGCCGGATCGTATCGAGGCCTCGCTGGACACGCTTGTTCCTGAAAACCCCAATACCCCCTACGACATGAAAGAGCTGATCACCAAGGTGGCGGATGAGGGGGATTTTTATGAAATTCAGGAAGATTACGCCAAGAATATCATAACCGGGTTCATCCGCCTGGAAGGGCAGACCGTGGGCGTCGTTGCAAACCAGCCGATGGTGCTGGCCGGGTGTCTGGATATCGACAGCAGCCGCAAGGCCGCGCGTTTTGTCCGGTTCTGCGACTGTTTCGAGATTCCGATCCTGACTTTCGTGGACGTTCCGGGCTTTCTGCCCGGAACCAGCCAGGAATATGGCGGCGTGATCAAGCATGGCGCAAAGTTGTTGTTTGCTTACGGAGAGGCCACGGTGCCAAAGGTGACCGTGATCACGCGCAAGGCCTATGGTGGGGCCTATGACGTCATGGCGTCCAAGCATTTGCGCGGCGATTTCAACTATGCCTGGCCAACCGCGGAAATCGCGGTAATGGGAGCCAAGGGCGCGACCGAAATCATCCATCGCGCCGACCTGGGCGATGCCGAGAAGATCGCGCAGCATACACAGGATTACGAAGACCGTTTTGCCAACCCGTTTGTTGCGGCCGAGCGCGGCTTTATCGACGAGGTGATCATGCCGCAATCGACCCGGCGCCGGGTGTCGCGGGCCTTTGCCAGCCTGCGGAACAAGCAGCTCAAGAACCCGTGGAAGAAGCACGACAATATCCCGCTGTAAGCCGGACTTGCCCTGGTGACCGGGGCGTTCGCAAAGCGCAGGTTGGACAATTGACATAAAACTGTTACATGCTCAGGCCGGATAGACATAGAACAGCGCAGGCAAAGATCGCCGCGCCCGCGACCCCGGATGGAGGAGCCCGCTTCTGGTGGGTCCGGGGTCGCGCCCTGTTTTTTGCGGTTTTGCTGAGTTTCGCGCCCGGTTTTGCAACGGCTGGCAATCTGTTGCCGGTGCCGTCAGGCCAGGATGTGGAACTGAGCGATGTTCTGCTGGACAACAATCCCGGCGAATTATGGGTCAGGTTTCGGTTCGTCGCGCCGAAAATCGGAGCAACCGTAGGGCGGATCGGCTATGATGTTGCGTCGATAGATATGGCGCATCTGTGCGAGACATTGGCGGTTCCCTATGTGGCCCAGCATCAACTTGAGCCCGCGCTGGTCGTGATATCAATGTCGGATCGCGCGGTTGAATTTGGCCGCACGGCGCCCGATGCCACGCAGTTTTTCGAAGCCTATCGCCTTGAGCAGGCCCGGTGCATCTGGGAGGGGCTTTGACCATGCCCGCCAAGCTTTGTAACGCCCAACCCGGTTCGGTGACACAAGCCCGGATAGTGGCACGCAGGTTGGCAGGGGCTGACCAGCGCAATTTGAATGCATGTACCGCAGGTCCGGTACAAGAGGTAAAACCATGTTGAAACATCGCGGGTTTCCCGGTCGTCTACCCGGAACCGATTTCCAGTTCACGATCCGGCGGGCAAATCCCAAGGGGGTCACGCCTTTGACCGTGCGCGAACGGTTTCGCGACCGCAAACCGGCCGACAAGCGCGCCGATGTCGGGTTTCTCGAGGCGTTGTGGAACCAGTTCGGGGACCAGCCGTTTGAACGCGGCAACCTGGATGCCGGGCGCCTGAGCTGGCTTTTTGGACGCGAAGTTGTTCCCGCCGAAGATCCGTTTGATCCGGCAAGCTATGACGCCCTTTTGGTGATCGACCTGCCCGCCGCGCGGCAGTCCTTCCCTGACCTTTTCAAGGATGTGCCGTGAACATGACGGGTCCGGTTGGGCATAAACTGTTGCGCGAAAACCCGGATTCGGGGCGGCGCCTAGGCGCAATTCTGCGCGTGTTTTTGCCATATGGGCAGAATTCAGCCGGAATCCCGGATGGAAACAATCATGTGTTGGCGGGCAAAATTGTGCCGTGCAAGGTGGCTGGGCTGTGCGGCTCTGTTTTGCCTGCGTCGCATGTGCACCTACTATTCCGTACCCCTTCCTTCCGCGGGCAGGCATGTGTTCCCCACGTTGTCCTGCCCGCGTTTTTCTTTGCCCCGGACATAGGCGAAAAGCAGCAAAAACCTGCGCATAATGCGGTTGGTTTGCATCGTTTCTTGCGCAGTGGGGCGTCCTGCGTGCATTTGGTCCCAAAGCAGTTAAAAAACTCAAAGGGGCAGAAAACATGCAACTCTCACGAGCTTTCCTTGCACTGGCGACCTGTGCAGGCCTTGCAGCCTGCGGTGACACAACCGGCGAGCAGGCATTGCTTGGCGGTGGCGCAGGCGCGGTCGGTGCTGCGGTTCTCAGCGCGGACCCGATATTCGGCGCCGCTGTGGGCGCGGCAGGCAACGTCTTGTACTGCAAGACGCAGGGCACCTGTAACTAACCCAGATTTCTCGGGGCGCACGTTGCCCCGTTCGTTATTGCGCAAAGCGCCGTTTCGGGGTTGCCGCCCCGTGACGGCGTTTTTGCGTTTCCCGAGCTTCAAGACAAAGGACGTAGCATGTTCAACAAGATCCTGATCGCCAACCGGGGCGAGATCGCCTGCCGTGTTATCAAGACCGCCCGGAAGATGGGCATCGGAACGGTTGCCATCTATTCGGATGCGGACAAGAACGCCCTGCATGTCGAGATGGCGGACGAGGCGGTTCATATCGGCCCGCCGCCGGCCAATCAGTCTTATATCGTGATCGACAATGTCATGGAGGCCATTCGCCAAACCGGTGCACAAGCCGTGCATCCCGGGTATGGGTTTCTGTCCGAAAACGCCAAATTCGCCGAGGCGCTCGAGGCGGAGGGCATTGCTTTTGTTGGCCCGCCCAAAGGTGCGATCGAGGCGATGGGCGACAAGATTACGTCGAAGAAAATCGCTCAGGATGCCGATGTCAGCACGGTGCCGGGATATATGGGTCTGATCGAGGATGCGGACGAGGCGGTTCGTATCAGTCAGCAGATCGGTTACCCGGTGATGATCAAGGCCAGTGCCGGTGGCGGCGGCAAGGGCATGCGCATTGCCTGGAGCGACGAAGATGCGCGCGAGGGGTTCCAGTCATCCAAGAACGAGGCGGCGAGTTCATTTGGCGATGACCGGATATTTATCGAGAAATTCGTCACCCAGCCCCGGCATATCGAAATCCAGGTTCTGTGCGACAGTCATGGCAATGGTATCTACCTGGGCGAGCGGGAATGCTCGATCCAGCGGCGCAATCAGAAAGTGGTCGAGGAAGCCCCCTCGCCATTTCTGGACGAGGCGACCCGGCGCGCGATGGGGGAACAGGCCGTAGCCCTGGCCAAGGCCGTGGGGTATTCCAGCGCGGGCACTGTTGAATTCATCGTGGATGGCGACAAGAATTTCTATTTCCTGGAAATGAATACCCGTCTTCAGGTCGAACACCCGGTTACAGAGTTGATTACCGGTGTTGATCTGGTCGAACAGATGATCCGGGTCGCAGCGGGCGAACCGCTTTCGATCACGCAGGACGACGTGCGTCTGACCGGATGGGCCATCGAAAACCGGTTGTACGCAGAAGATCCCTATCGTGGGTTCCTGCCGTCGATTGGCCGCCTGACCCGGTATCGCCCGCCGCAGGAAACCGCAGCGGGTCCGATGCTGACCAATGGCAAATGGCAGGGCGAGGCGCCTCAGGGCAAAGCGGCCGTGCGCAATGATACCGGTGTCTTTGAGGGCGGCGAGATCAGTATGTACTATGACCCGATGATCGCCAAACTGTGTACCTGGGCCCCGACCCGGGACGAGGCGATCGAGGCGATGCGCGTCGCGCTGGACAGCTTCGAAGTCGAAGGCATCGGGCATAACCTGCCGTTCCTGTCGGCGGTTATGGATCATCCGAAGTTTATCAGCGGCGACATGACAACCGCTTTCATCGCCGAAGAATACCCCGACGGATTCGAGGGCGTGACCCTGCCCGAGGCTGATTTGCGCCGAATCGCGGCCTCGTGCGCGGCTATGCACCGGGTTGCAGAAATTCGCCGGACGCGGGTTTCGGGCCGGATGGACAATCACGAACGCAAGGTTGGCGTACACTGGAACGTGGCGCTTCAGGGCCAGGAATTCGCGGTCAAGGTTCAGGCCGACAAGCAGGGGGCAACCGTCGTGTTCGATGACGGCGCGGAGTTGCGCGTCGCCTCGGACTGGACGCCGGGCGACCAACTGGCCGTTCTGGACGTCGATGGCAGCGCGCTGGTTTTGAAGGTGGGCAAGATCTCGGGTGGATTCCGTATTCGCAACCGAGGGGCCGACATCAAGGTGCATGTGCGCCGGCCACGGCAGGCGGAACTGGCCAAGCTGATGCCCGAGAAACTGCCGCCGGACACGTCGAAAATGTTGCTGTGCCCAATGCCCGGCCTGATCGTGAAGGTCGATGTCGAGGTCGGACAAGAAGTCCAGGAAGGGCAGGCGCTGTGCACCGTCGAAGCCATGAAGATGGAAAACATCTTGCGGGCCGAGAAAAAGGGCGTTGTTTCCAAGATCAATGCAGGCCCCGGCGACAGCCTGGCCGTTGACGACGTGATCCTGGAGTTCGAATAAGCCCGATGTCGCGCGGTCTGGGTATCATCGGTTCTGCAGTGCTTGCAGCGCTTTGCGTCCTTGGCGCAAAGAGCCCGATGCTGCCCGAACCCGTGACCTGGATGCTGTGGGCGGTGCCGGTTCTGATGGGGCTGGCCTGGCTCTACTTTTACCTCGCCGGGGTGTCGGTCCTGGCGGTTTTTCTGCGGGCGTTCCTGGCGCTGTTTCCGGTCGGGTTCGTCGCTGCGGGCCTGATTTTCCTGGTGACTCAGATCGAAGGTCTGGCGGACGCCGAAGTGCGGGCCATCATTGCGGCGACGGTTGTTGCTGCCGGTTGGGTCGTGGGGTTTGTCACCACGGAATGGCGCGCCGCGACCCAGGAACAGGAACGCCGCCGCGATATCGTCAAGGCCGCGCTGACCGAGATCGAGCTGATCGTGACCCATGGAGACAGTGCCAACTGGGCCGACGTCATCCAGGAAACACAGGACTCATTCTTCAAGGACCGCCGTTACCACGTATTCGTCTATTACGGGCATCAGTTCGGAACCTTGCGGCGGCTAGTCGGGCAGATCGAAATCCTGCGTGAAGACCAGATACGCCCCGTTATGGACTTTTTTCAGCTGCTTGATCGTCTGGAGCGTATGGAGTTGCGTATGGCCACGGCAGAATACGCGGCCCTTCCCAGCGAAAGGCGCGAGGCCGGCGTGGTGCGGTATCTCAATATGCAAAGCGCCGTGCCAAAAGTGGGGCGCAAGGCTGCGGATGCACTAAAGGCGCAGACGTTTCAGGGTTGGTTGAGGCATTTCAAATGAACCGGGTCAACATCAAGGATGTCCGGTTCAGATCAGCGGGTTTTCCTCACCGCCGACCGGGCTACGTGGCTGATCTGGTACGCGAAGCTTGTCCATCACAGGTTTCCCTTTGTTTGCGTATCTACAATATAGGGCCCGTGGGGCCAAAGCGCAAGCAGGCGCCGCTGCGCCGCAGCATCGGTCAACCACCTTGGCGCCGTTCGCGAATTTCGCGTTCGCGCAGCGGCGTTTTGTCGATCGAACGGCTGATTTCGCGCACGCTCCAGGGCGCGGGTTTGCGCAGTTTGACGACGCCATCTTTGTCGACAAAAACCATCTGGAAACCGCGTGGCCGCAGTTTTGCCCGCACGGCCGAGCGGGCCTGCGGGTTGGTGTCGGTCAGCACGATAACATCGCGTTCGCGCATCATGTCTTCGCCTTCCAGCAACATGTCGATTTGCTGTTGGAACCGAGGATCGGCCGGCGTGTCGGCAAAAACGACAATGGGGCGGTGGGTCCAGAGAAATTCGTTCAGGTCGCTTTCATCTGCTGCGCGGATATACGGCCCCTCGTCAGGTGCGCTGCCATCCGCAGCCAGGGCTGCAATCGGCAAAAACGCAGAGAAAACAAAGGCAAATATGCGTGTCATGCGGTCTCCTGTCAGGGTGAATATAAACCCTCTTCGGGCGAATGCGACCTGCGAAATGGCATGGCGATCAAAAAGTTCCAGGCCCAAGGCCGTTCGGCTTGGCCGATTTCATTCAATCCGGGGATCACGATGCAGCGCGGCGACGCATGCGCCATGATCCGATTTGACAAGAGGAAAACCAGATGACCGACACGAAAGACTGGCGCGCGCTGGCCGAAAAAGAGCTGCGCGGACGTCCCTTGGATGAGCTGACAAAGGAGACGCTGGAAGGGATCGACGTCAAGCCGCTTTATACGCAGGACGACACGGATGGGTTGCCGCATATGGGGTCTTTGCCGGGCTTTGGGCCGTTTACACGCGGGGTAAAGGCCACGATGTATGCAGGCCGCCCCTGGACCATCCGCCAATATGCGGGGTTTTCGACGGCAGAGGAATCGAATGCCTTCTACCGGCGCAACCTGGCCGCGGGCCAGCAAGGTGTCTCGGTCGCGTTCGATCTGGCGACTCATCGTGGCTATGACAGCGACCATCCCCGCGTGGTGGGCGATGTCGGCAAGGCGGGCGTGGCCATCGACAGTGTCGAGGATATGAAAATCCTGTTCGACGGCATCCCGCTGGACAAAGTCTCGGTCTCGATGACCATGAACGGCGCGGTTATTCCGGTTCTGGCCAGTTTCATTGTCGCGGGCGAGGAGCAGGGCCATGACAAGGCCGTGCTGTCAGGCACCATTCAGAACGACATTCTGAAAGAGTTCATGGTGCGCAACACCTATATTTACCCGCCCGATCCGTCGATGAAGATCATCTCGGACATCATCGAATATACCTCGAATGAGATGCCCAAGTTCAACTCGATCTCGATCTCGGGCTATCACATGCAAGAGGCCGGGGCGAACCTGGTGCAAGAACTGGCCTATACGCTGGCTGACGGGCGCGAATATGTGCGCGCCGCGACTGAGGCCGGGATGGATGTGGACAAGTTCGCAGGCCGTTTGTCGTTCTTTTTTGCCATCGGCATGAATTTCTTTATGGAGATCGCCAAACTGCGCGCCGCCCGCACCCTGTGGCATCGCGTGATGACCGAGTTCGGGGCGAAATCCGAACGCTCGAAAATGCTGCGCACTCATTGCCAGACATCCGGCGTGTCATTGCAGGAACAGGACCCCTATAACAACGTGATCCGAACGGCATACGAGGCGATGAGCGCGGTCCTGGGCGGTACACAGTCGCTGCATACCAATGCGCTGGACGAGGCGATTGCGCTGCCCACGGATTTCTCGGCCCGTATCGCGCGCAACACGCAGCTTGTGTTGCAGGAAGAGACCGGCGTGACCGATGTGGTCGATCCGCTGGCCGGGTCATATTACGTTGAGAGCCTGACCAACGAGTTGGTCGAAAAGGCCTGGGCCCTGATGGAAGAGGTCGAGGAGATGGGCGGCATGACCAAGGCCGTGGCCAGCGGCATGCCCAAGCTGCGCATCGAAGAAAGCGCGGCGCGCCGTCAGGCGATGATTGACCGGGGCGACGAGGTGATCGTCGGCGTCAACAAGTACCGCAAGGAACAGGAAGACCCGATCGACATTCTGGACGTCGATAATGTCGCCGTGCGCGAGGCGCAGGTGGCCCGCCTGGAGCGAATCCGCGCGACCCGCGACGAAGCCGCCTGTCAGCAGGCGCTGGACGCGCTGACCAAAACTGCCCGCGAGGGTGGCAACCTTTTGGCCGCTGCGGTTGAGGCCGCCCGCGCCCGTGCATCCGTAGGAGAGATCAGCATGGCAATGGAGAAACAATTTGGCCGCCACCGTGCCGAGGTGAAAACGCTGGCCGGTGTCTATGGTGCCGCCTACGAAGGCGACGAAGGCTTTGCCGCCATTCAGAAATCGATCGAGGAATTTGCCGAGGCCGAAGGCCGCCGTCCTCGTCTGCTGGTCGTCAAGATGGGGCAGGACGGGCATGACCGCGGTGCCAAGGTCATCGCCACAGCCTTTGCCGATATTGGGTTTGACGTGGATGTTGGCCCGCTGTTCCAGACCCCGGCCGAGGCCGCGCAGGACGCGGTGGACAATGATGTGCATGTGGTGGGCATTTCCTCGCAGGCTGCGGGGCACAAGACGCTGGCGCCACAACTGGTTGAAGAGCTTAAGAAAGCCGGGGCCGAGGATATCATCGTCATCTGCGGCGGCGTGATCCCGCAGCAGGATTACCAGTTCCTTTACGACCACGGCGTCAAGGCGATTTTTGGTCCGGGAACGAATATTCCCGAGGCGGCGCAGGACATCCTGAAACTGATTGGCGCGGCACGGGGGTGAAGCCGTCAAAAGGGGGCTTTCTGCCCCCTCTTGGCCCATTGGGCCAATTCACCCCCGAGGATATTTTTGGCCAGATGAAGCCGCGGATCGGTCTCCGATTTGGGTTGTGCCTGCATGCCAGTGGGCTAGGCTTTGGGCATCGGAGGGGGCGTCATGATTTTGGATCACATCGCGGTTGCGGGGGAAACGCTTGAGGAGGCAGCGGCCCATGTGGAAGAGGCATTGGGTGTAAAGCTGGAGAATGGCGGCAAGCATGCCAAGTTCGGAACGCATAACCGATTGTTGGGGTTGGCGGATGGGTTGTACCTGGAGGCAATCGCGGTCGATCCTGCCGCGCCCGACAGGGCGTTTCCGCGGTGGTTCGATCTGGATCGGTTCGCAGGTGAACCGCGCCTGACAAACTGGATATGCAGCGTCGAAGATATCGTCGCCGATTTGGCGGATCTTGCGGTGGATGCCGGGCACCCGGTCGAACTGGAGCGTGGGGCGTTACGGTGGCGCATGGCTGTTCCGGATTCGGGACGATTGCCATTCGACAACCTGTTTCCCGCGCTGATCCAATGGCAGGGCCATTTGCATCCTGCCCGGATGTTACCGCAAAGCGGTTGCCGCCTGAGGCGCCTGGTCGTCTGGCACCCGGATGCGCAGGACCTGATGACAATTCTGGGGCCTGTTGACGGGGTTGAATTCGAAAGCGGCGCGGCGGCGTTGCAGGCGGAATTTGATACGCCAAGTGGTCGGCGCCTGTTGCAATGAACCTGCGACAGGCCAGAGAAGGTGATGCCGCAGAGATAGCGGCCATTTCCAACGCGATAATCAAGGACAGCTTGATTACCTTTACAACCGATACGCGCAGTGTCGCGAGCGTGGCAAGCGATATCAGGGAACGTGGTCCGGGTTGTCTGGTGGCAGAGCTTGAGGGGCGGGTTGCCGGTTTTGCCACCTATGGCCCGTTTCGCCGGGGGGTGGGCTATGCGCGATGTTGCGAGCATACGATCCAGCTTGCACCTCATGCCCGTGGCCAGGGGCTGGGTCGTGGTCTGATGAGCGCACTGGAGGCGCGCGCGGTGGCCGACGGGATCCATGTGATGGTTGCGGGGATTTCGTCAGCCAACCCGGATGGGGTGGCCTTTCATGCGGCGCTTGGGTTTGCCGAGGTCGGGCGCATGCCGGAGGTGGGGCGCAAATGGGGGCGGTGGCTGGATCTTGTTCTGATGCAGAAAATTCTGCCCCCGCAATGATTGGTCGCACCTGACAGTCGCGACAGGGCGGGTTAGGGTGTCGTCATGTCGATCTGGACCAGAATATCCGATGCGCTGAGCGCCCTAGCCCAGGGCGAAAGCCTGACCGAGGTTTTCGAAAAGCTGCGCACCCCGCCGGAACGTTCGGTGGCGTTTGCCATTGCCGTTATCGCGTTGGGGGCAAAAATGGCCAAGGCTGACGGGCAGGTGACCCGGGACGAAGTGACGGCCTTTCGTGAAGTGTTTCAGATAGCGCGCGATGACGAGGCAGGGGCCGCGCGCGTTTTCAACATGGCGCGGACGGATGTTGCGGGTTACCAGGATTATGCCAGGCGGATCGCGCGGATGTTCGGCGATGACAGCTCGACCTTGTGCGACCTGATGGAGGGGCTGTTCCATATCGCGATGGCGGACGGGTTCTATCACCCAAGTGAGAACGAGTTCCTGGAAGAGGTCAGCCGGATTTTTGGCCAGTCCGAGGCGCAATTTTCCGCGTTGCGCACCCGGTTTGTACCTGATGCGCCCAAAGATCCCTATGTCGTGCTGGGCGTCCCGCGGAACATGCCCTTGCCAGAGATTCGCAAGACGTGGCGCCAGTTGGTACGTGACACACACCCGGACGCCATGATTGCGCGCGGCGTGCCGGAAGAGGCCATCCGCCTGGCCGAGAAAAAGATGATAGATATCAACCGTGCCTGGGACGAGATCAACGGCGCGCGGGTCTGATCCGATGCGCCTGGCGACTTATAACGTCGAATGGTTCGCCAATCTTTTTGATCGCGACGACAGGGTGCAGGTGGATGACACATGGTCCGGTCGGCATGATGTTACGAAGGCGCAGCAGGTCGAAGCGATTGCCAAGGTTCTGACCGCAATCGACGCAGATGCGGTGCTGATCGTCGAAGCTCCGAACACCGGCAAGTCGCAGAACACTGTCCGCGCGTTGCAGGGGTTTGCCGAAACATTCGACCTGCGGACAACGCATGCGGTCATGGGGTTTGCCAATGATACGCACCAAGAGCTTGCGCTGTTGTTTGACCCGGCGGTCCTGTCCGTGCGTCACGATCCGGTGGGGCAGGCCACCAAGGAAGCCGGCAGCCGCGATGCGCCGCGCTTTGATGGTGCGTTTCGAATTGACCTCGACATAGACGCGACCGAAGATCTGGTTCGGTTTTCCAAACCGCCGATGGAACTTGCGGTGACATTGCCGTCTGGTGCGGCCTTTCGCATGATCGGTGCGCATCTCAAGTCAAAGGCCCCGCATGGGGCCGAAACCCGTGACGAAGCCATCCGCATCTCGATTGCCAACCGCCGCAAGCAATTGGCCCAGGCTGTTTGGCTGGCGCGACGGGTCGAACAGCACCTTGGCCAGGGGGACGCGGTTGTGCTTTTGGGCGATCTCAACGATGGGCCCGGGCTTGATGAATTCGAGCATCTGTTCGGGCGCTCGTCGGTGGAAATCCTGTTGCAGGCGGGTCTTTATGATCCCCATGCCGCCCGTGCCCATGGGCCGCGGCCGGGGTCGATACCTTCGACGGCGCGGTTTGCACGCCCCAGTGAAGGCCGGTTTCTTGAGGCGCTGCTGGATTACATCATGATCAGCGAAGACCTTCGGTCAAAACGCCCGAAATGGAGGATTTGGCACCCCTTTCGCGACGCCGCGTGCTGGTCGCGGCCGGACCTGCGCGACGCGCTTTTGACGGCATCGGACCATTTCCCGGTGACGCTGGACATAGATCTGTGACCTTTCAAGCGCGGCTCGCGCAGCCTATATTCAACGCATGAAACAGATTTCTCTGATTTGCGCCTTTTCCTTGCTGACGGTTTTGCCTGCGCACGCGCAGGACGGCGAGGGCCAATCCCTGATGGAAAGGGGCGCAGAGCTGTTCCTGGAAGGGCTGCGCAAGGAAATGGAGCCCGCGATAGACGACCTGATGAGCATGGCCGAGCAATTCGGTCCGGTCATGCAGTCATTTCTTCAGGAAATGGGCCCGGCTTTGGCCGATATGGCCGAACAGGTGCAGGATTGGAGCAAGTACGAGGCACCCGAAATCTTGCCGAATGGTGACATCATCATTCGCAGAAAGCCTGACCATCCCGCGCCGGAACCCGATGCAGCGCCCGAGGACCCGCAGGGCGAAATAGACATCTGACCGTTGCGTTACTGCCGCGTGATTACACGGGTCTGCGATTTCAAAGCGTTGGCAAGCGAGTTCAGGCGGGCCTCGGCGACTTCGGTGAACAGGGGCTTGGCCGCAGCCGGAAGAAGCAATTCAAGTTCGCGCTTTTTGGGATAGAATCTGAGATGGCCCATCGCGGTGTCGTTCTGCATCCACAGCATTGCGCCAAATCGCATCGCCTTGCCGAGAATTTCGGCTTGCTTCTGGTCGCGCTCGTCCAGCAATTCGTACAGCGGTGCAAACCGGTTGCCTTCACGCTTGTTCCGGTAGCGATGTTGCAGCGCCAGCCCGATATAGACCCGTTCTGAATGTTTCAGCCCGCCAAGGTTGGCGCGGGTTACATTGTCGAAACAGACCTCGGCGCGATAATCGGGATGCGCGCGCCAACTGACGTCGTGCAACAGGCAGGCCGCCTTGATCAGCCGCACGCGCGCAGGCGGGGCCGAACGGAACAGGGGCATTACAAAGTCAAACAGATGCCGGCCGAAACCGGGCAGGCGGGCATCCTTGGCTTCGGAAAAGCGGCTTGCCTCGATCAGGGGGTCGCGGTCCCGCAGGATCTGCGGCATTTGTTCGTACAACAACCCTTCGCGAATTCCATAGCTTGAAATCGCGATATCCTTTGGCTTGAAGGTGCGGACCAGCCTTGCCAGAACATCCATCGCGTATGGGATCAGCGCCATACGGGAACTGGAAACGCCAGCCTGACTGCGCAGCTTGTCCACGTCGTTCTTTTCAATGAACTTGATCGTTTCACGGACCTGCTTGGTGGTCATCCGGTATTCGTGAAGGACGTTCAGAGGATACCCGCGCCGCAACATGTCCAGACGGGCAAAGGCGCGCCAGCTGCCTCCGACCAGAAACAGGCGGTCGCGCTGCGGCCCCATCTGGTCGCGCAGGGTTTCAATCGTGTGCTTGATATGGGCCTTGCGAGCCCGCCGCCCGCCCTTGATATCCCGCAGTTTTAGCGGCCCCAGCGGAGAGGTGACGCAGGCGCCGACATCACCGTCACCGATTTCGGCGAGTTCCATGGACGAGCCACCAATATCGCAGATCAGCCCATAGGCACCGGGCCAACCCAGCAATACGCCCTGCGCTGACAGGCGCGCCTCTTCCGCGCCATCGATCACCGAGATCGACAATCCCGTTTCAGCCTTGACCTGCTCGCAGAACTCGGGGCCGTCTTCGGCCTCGCGCACGGCCGCTGTTGCCACGGCGTGCAACCCCGGCAGCCCAAGGTCCGTGGCCAGATGCTGAAATCGCCGCAATGCCGCCAATGCGCGTGTACGGCCACTGGGGTTTAGGCGCCCGGTCTCGGACAGCCCCGCGCCCAGCTCGCACATCACCTTTTCGTTGAAAAAGTAAGCGGGCGACCGTGCGGCGCCGTCGAAAATGACCATCCTGACCGAGTTCGATCCGATGTCCACGACGCCGACGCGCGACAGGTCGCGGGTTTCCGGGTCGTCGATCAACGGTTTGCCGAAGGTCCCCCAACTGGGAATATTCGAGGCGACGTTTTGATTCATGTCCATCCCAGCGTTTCCACCAGCAGGATGCGAAATCGACGGTTTCGGGTCAATCGTCTGCATCGGGATCATTGTCGCATGCCGCCAGCACGCGCATGGCCAGTTTTCGCGTTATTTCGCGCTTTTCCGCAAGCGCAAGCCTGTCCAGTTGCTCGACGACCTCGGCGGCGCGTTCAAACCGCCGGTCCATATGCCGCACCAGATATGTCAGAACATCCGGGCCCGGCGTCAATTGACGGTCCAGGAACAGCTTGGCCAGAACCGCCCCCAAAAGCGCGTCATCGGGCAGTTCGAGCGCGGCGTGATGCGCCCCCTCGACTCGGCTTTGCAGATCCGGCAGGTCAAGCTGCCAGAACCGGGGTGCCAACCTGCCGGTCATCAGGATCGCGTTTCCCTCGGCCAGGACCAGGTTGTGCAGGTGAAACAAAGCGTTTTGTTGATTGGCGTCTTGGGAGATCAGCGGGACGTCCTCAACAACCACAGGCGTCCGGGCCAGTTCGGGGATATCCGCCTCGTCAATATCCTTGGCCTGAACGATCCGCGCCCCGCTTGCGGCGGCCCAGACATGCGCAAGATGGGTCTTCCCCGATTTGGCAGGGCCGGTCAGGACAAGCTTGTTGCCGGGCCAGGAATTGGCCGAAATCATCGCCACGGCCAGCGCGTTCGCAGGGGATACGAAAAAGTCCTCGCGCCCCAGCGCGGTCTTGGCTGGAAGATCAAAGCTGAGCTGCGTCGCCATTCAGTCGTCTTTCAGTTCCGTCGCTTCCAGCCCGGTATAAAGACGGCTGGCAAAATATTGCGCGGCACCAAACCGCGCAAGAACCCCCAGGGCTGCGGCAACGGGGACGGCAACAAGCATCCCGACAAATCCGAAAAGGGCGCCGAAAACCGACAAGGCCAGCAGCAGCCAAACGGGGTGCAATCCGACCGAACTTCCGACCAGCTTGGGTGTCAGAAAATTGCCCTCGGTGACCTGACCCAACGCAAAGATCCCGGCTACAAGTCCGATGGACGTCCAGTCGCCCCAGAACTGGAACATGGCAAGCCCAATGGCCAGTGTTCCTCCGATCAGCGCGCCCAGATACGGAATAAAGGTGACAAGCCCGGCGATGAACCCGACCACAAGCCCGAATTGCAGGCCCACCGCCATAAGCGCAACCGCATAGTAGGTGCCCAGGATCAGGCAGACGGTTCCCATGCCGCGCACGAACGAGGCAAGGACATTGTCGATGTCACCAGCCAGTCGCCGGATGACCGGGGCGTGATCGCGCGGCAGCAATTCGTCGATCCGTTCGATCATGCGGTCCCAGTCCAGCAGCAGATAAACAGACACAACGGGCACGATGACCAGCAAAACAACCACGTTAATCGCCGACCCCAACGAGGCCACGACGGTTTGCAGCACGTCCCCGGTCTTTGCCTTGAGCGATTCGCCGAACGACACCAGGAACTGGTGCGTGTTGGATTCGGCGTCCAGAATTGCCGGGAACTGTCGTTCGATGAACGAACGCAGTTCCTTAAACAAGCTCGGCAGAACATCGACCAGGTCGATCAATTGCGTGACCAGGGTCGGAACGACCATCACGATCATCATCACGAACAGAAGGACGCCAATGACGGTGATAATCGCGGTCGCGGCCACGCGGGTCAGCCCGAGCTTTTCCAGCCTGTCGGCAACGGGGTCCAGGAAATAGGCAATGGCGCCGCCTATGACGAACGGCAGCAAGACATCCCCGAGCAACCACAAAACAAGGACGAATATCGCCGCGGCCAGCCCCCAATACCTTAGCTGGTCCTTTACGGGCAATGCCATCGATCCGTTCCTCGCTGCGGTTCTTGAACATGTTCTTGGCCCATGCCGACGCATGATGCAAGCCATTCATGGGGTGTTTTCATCGGTAGATCAACGGGCTGACCTGACGGGGCTGTGCCAGCCAAACCTCTCCAGTCCACGCACGGCGCACCTGTCGCGACCGGTCGTGCCGGCTCATGCTCGGCGCTGCAGCTTCGGTATCGGTGCAAATGGAACACGGACAGGTCGCGGCGCACAAAACAGGCAATGGCCGATTGCCCCCGGCGGGGCTTTGTCATAATCACCTTTCAGTGACTTTTACCGCTCAGGGAACAACAATGCGTCTCAGCCGTTACTTTCTGCCCGTTCTCAAAGAGAACCCGTCCGAGGCCCAGATCGTCAGCCATCGCCTGATGTTGCGCGCCGGAATGATCAAGCAGGCAGCCGCCGGGATCTATTCATGGTTGCCGCTGGGCTTCAAGGTGCTGCGCAAGCTGGAAAACATCGTACATGAAGAGCAGGCGCGGGCCGGGCACATCGCGATCCAGATGCCTATCCTGCAATCGGCGGACCTGTGGCGGGAATCGCGGCGCTATGATGATTACGGCCAGGAAATGCTGCGCATGCAGGACCGCCACGGGCGCGACATGCTGTTTACGCCCACGGCCGAGGAATTGGTGACCGACATCTTCCGCGGTCACGTCAGCAGCTACAAGGACCTGCCGCTGACGCTTTACCAGATCCAGTGGAAGTTCCGCGATGAAATCCGCCCGCGCTTTGGCGTGATGCGCGGGCGCGAATTCTACATGAAAGACGGCTACAATTTCGATCTGACCAAAGAAGACGCCCTGCATGCGTATAACCGCCATCTGGTCAGCTATCTGCGCACCTATGAGCGGATGGGCCTGCAGGCGATCCCGATGCGCGCGGATTCAGGCCCCATCGGCGGCGACGACACGCATGAATTCCTGGTGCTGGCGGATACCGGCGAGTCCGAGGTGTTCTATGACAGCGCCGTCACTGACCTGACCTTTGGCGACCGTGATATCGACTATGACAACCGCGACCAGTGCCAGGCGATCCTTGAAGAATTCACCTCGAAATACGCCCGGACCGATGAAACCCACGATGAAGCGCTGTTCAACCAAATCCCGGACGAGCGCCGCCGCGTAGCGCGCGGGATCGAAGTCGGCCAGATCTTCTATTTCGGCACCAAATATTCCGAAGCCATGGGCGCGACCGTTCAAGGCCCGGATGGCAAGCCGGTTCCGGTTCACATGGGCAGCCACGGGATCGGTGTCAGCCGTCTGGTCGGGGCAATCATCGAGGCCAGCCATGATGACAAGGGCATCATCTGGCCCGAAGGCGTGACGCCGTTCCATTGCGGGATCGTGAACCTTAAACAGGGGGACGACCAAGCCGACGCGGCCTGCGAAAGCCTTTACGCGGCGCTGACCGCGCTTGGCCTTGAACCGCTTTATGATGACCGCAACGAAAGGGCAGGCGGCAAATTCGCCACGATGGACCTGATCGGTCTTCCCTGGCGGATCACCGTTGGCCCGCGCGGTTTGAAAAACGGTGTTGTCGAACTGACCAGCCGCCGTACCGGTGAAAGCGAAGAGCTGAGCCCCGAGGCGGCAGTCACCAGGATTGCCGAGATTTATCAACTGACCGTTAGCACCTGATATGGTCGTCTGCGACAGCGACCTTCCTACGGTTTCCATCGTAACCGTGACGCGCAACCTTATTGACGACGGGCGAACCGAAGCAATTCGGGTCGCTCTGGAAGCTGCGCAAGAGCAAGGCGATGCAATAGTCGAGCATGTCATCTGGGACGGGGCCTCGACCGATGGAACCGTTGCGCTGCTCAAAGGGCTGATCGCGGAAATCGAAGCGCGCCCAAGCTTTGTGCCGATCCGGTTTCAAAGCTTGCCGGACAAAAACCTGTACGACGCCATGAACCGGGCGGTCGGGATATGTTCGGGAGATTACGTTATCTTCCTGAACTCGGATGATTCCCTGGTGTCGCCGGACTGTGTACTGAAAGCGCGGGCAGAGATCGGGACAGGGCGTCCGGATTTTTGTTTCGGGCGCACTATTTTTGTTGAAAAAGACGGAACCCGGCGTCTTTCGCGGGAACGGAGTGTCCATTCAATATTGCAACGCATTCCTTTTTGCCACAATTCAATGTTGATCCGACGCAACACGTTCGAACGTTTTGGCGGTCACGACGTGGAGCTCCGCATTGTGGCCGATTACGATCTGGTTCTTCGCATGCTGTTTTCGGATTGCAGGTATCAGATGCTGTCCGTTCCAATCTCGGTGTTTCATCACGGCGGCGTATCTGCGGACCAGTTTAAAACTGCATGCGAAATGACCAAGAGTTGGCAGAAAAACTATGCGCCGTATTTTGGCGGGAAAACATATACCGAAAGTGAGATGCTGAACTGGTTTAGGACAGGTCAGCTTCCGCTGGGTTTCTGCCTATCCCTGTTGCGAAAGTCCTGGCACCGGCCGCAATTGCGGAAGGCGGCCATGCACAGTTTGAAAGTGACCTTGCGACGCAAGCTTCAGCCATGGCGCACCTGGGACTACTTTTCGGACTAGGTCGGGCATCTGACCGGATGACAGGACCCGTTTCCTTGAAACGCATTCACGGGCAAAGCAAACCGTTGGACAAGGGATCAACGAGATCCTAGCCATCGTCTGCCCCGCATGGTTTCCTATTGTGGGCTTGGCCGTTCCGCCAGGATGTCGCCATCTGCGTTATTGCCGCGTGCAACCACGATCGGACGACCTAATCGACGAACCAGATCCCTGAACTCAAAGCCCAGAAAGTTCAACCCGCAAACCCTTGCGTCGGTTGTGCGATCCGTGACGCACAGTCGTCCGCTTCGGAATGCCAGGCGATATCCTTTGCCTTTCAGGATTTCTGCCAGGTTCGACCAGCTTGCCGCGCCGGAAAAAATTGGGCGCATTGCAGCCCGCAACAAAGCGGCTGTTTCGCAATCCAGTTCGGTTGTCTTGATTGGGGCCCAGCTTAATGCTGATCCTTCCATTTCCTTTTGAATACCCATGAGCGGCCTCCGCCCTAACTCTTAACAATGTGTTCCCCCATCAACAGGGTGCCAAAGTTTCTGAAAATAATCAAAATACGAAATAAAATTATCCCAGATGCGTTGCAATTTGAGTTCAGTTCTGGCTGGAACACTCACATTGACTTGATAGAGGAAACAATTTCCGCTGTCTGTGAAGGGCTTCACAACCAAGGGTATAGGCCGTTGTCCGGGTTCGCGCCTTGGCATCCCGGCAATGATACCCCCGTAAAGGGTTGTGATTCGACAAACGGGTTGACCATTTTGGCAAATGCCGAAACTGTCGCGCGAAACAAAAAGCCGGAGCAGGAATGGCCAGAACACCCCCACCATTTGCCCCATTCGAATGGAAAATCGCCTGGCGCTATTTGCGTGCCCGCCGTGCCGAGGGCGGCGTCAGTGTTATGACCTGGATTTCCCTGATCGGGATTACGCTGGCTGTGTTTGCGCTGATTGCGACGCTGGCCGTTCGTTCGGGTTTTCGGTCCGAATTCGTCGGGACCATCCTGGGTGCCAATGCGCATGTGACGGTCTACTCGGCCGGAGAGGTGGATGCAGGGGGCAATCTGGATCGCAAGATCACCGCCTTTGATGCCATGGCAGGCAATATCGCGCAGGTCCCCGGCGTGGTGCGTGCGGCGCCGTTGGTCAAGGGGCAGGTTTTGCTGACCAACCGTGACCGAAGCACCGGCGTCGAGGTGTTCGGTATCCGGCCACAGGACCTGTTCGATTTGCCGGGAATCGCCGAAAGCGAACAGGCCTATGGGGACATTGCGCAATTCGAAGAAGGTATCGCCATCGGGTCGGGCGTTGCCCGTGCAATTGGTGCGACGGTCGGGGACACGGTCAAGGTGACCTCGCCAAACGGGGTCAAAACCGCGTTTGGAACCTCGCCCCGGGTGAATGCCTATCGGATTGTCTATGTCTTTTCGGCAGGGCGGTATGACATAGACAGAACCCGCGTCTACATGCCTTTTTCCGAAGCACAGAGCTTTTTCAACCGGGAAGGTGCGGCTGACGAAATCGAGGTTATGGTGGAAAATCCCGAAAATATCGGGCCGGTTCTGATCCCGATCCTTGAGGCCGCAGGAGAGCGGGCGCAGATCTGGACATGGCAAGACGCCTCGGGCGGGTTTTTGCGCGCGCTTGAGGTCGAAGACAACGTGATGTTCATCATCTTGTCCATACTTGTGCTGATTGCGGCCATGAACATCGTTTCGGGCCTGATCATGCTGGTCAAGAACAAGGGGCGCGACATCGGTATTCTGCGCACGATAGGGTTAAGCGAAGGATCGGTTCTGCGTGTCTTCTTTATCTGCGGGGCGTTTACCGGGATCATCGGAACTGCGCTGGGCGTCATTCTGGGATGCTTGTTCGCACTTTACATCGACCCGATTTTTTCCTTCGTGAATTTCGTCATGGGCGGAGGTGTTTGGGACCCCGCCATTCGCGGGATCTATGCGCTTCCGGCCGAGTTGCACCTGTCGGACGTGCTGAAGGCTGTTGCCCTTTCATTGGGGTTGTCCTTTCTGGTCACCTATTTCCCTGCCCGCCGCGCGGCGCGTCTGAACCCGGTTGAGGCTTTGCGATATGAGTGATGTGACACTTCGTTTGCAGGGGCTGACCAAGACCTATCTTCAGGGCACGCCGGGCGAGGTTCAGGTGTTGCGCGGCGTCGATCTGGAACTGCGCGCGGGCGAGGCGGTGGCACTGGTTGCGCCTTCGGGGGCCGGTAAGTCGACCCTGCTGCACATCACGGGCCTGCTGGATACGCCGGATGCGGGGGCGGTCGAAATCGGCGGTCAGAACGCAACCGGCAAGGGCGACCGGACCCGGACCGCGATCCGGCGTCAGGACGTGGGGTTCGTCTATCAGTTTCACCACCTGTTGCCCGAGTTCACGGCCCTTGAAAACGTGGTTCTGCCGCAATTGGCCAACGGGGCATCGGCAAGCCGGGCACAGGACAGGGCCCTGTCGCTGCTGGATCGCGTCGGCGTGGCCGCGCGTGCGGGACACCGTCCGGCGGCCTTGTCCGGCGGCGAGCAGCAGCGGGTCGCGTTCTGCCGTGCATTGGCAAATGCGCCGCGTGTGCTGCTGGCCGACGAACCGACGGGAAACCTTGATCCCGACACATCGGATCAGGTCTTTGCCGCGCTCATGGCGCTGGTGCGCGAGGCGGGATTGTCCGCGTTGATTGCGACCCATAACCTGGATCTTGCCGCCCGGATGGATCGGATGGTGCGTCTGGACGGGGGCGTTCTCAGGCCAGTTGCGTAATGGCCACGCCCACGGCCATGACCGCGATGCCGCCGGCCCGTACCCAGGTCAGCGGCGTCACCTGCGCCCCGAACAGCCCAAAATGGTCGATTGCCGCGGTGCTGACCAATTGCCCCAGCAACACGAAGAACACCGCGTTTCCGACGCCGAAATGCGGGGCTACATGGGTGATGGACAACACATAAAACGCGATAAGGACACCGGCCAAAAGCAGGTGTTTCGGGGCCTGTCCCAACCGTGCAATCGCCTCGGTTCCGGGGCCGGTCAGCATGACCAGCGCGGAAGAGGCGAACGCGATGGCAAACAGGATGACCGCGGCAACTGTCGGAGACCCGATCACCTTGCCCAACGCAGCGTTCAGCGCCGCAAGGACCGGCACCCCGATTCCGGCGGCCAACATGATGGCTGCGTATTGTGTCATCGCCGCGTCCCTCGAACCTTTAGCGTTGATCTGGATCATTGCGCCTGAGCCCGCCTCGGGCAACCCTGTTTCTGACGTTCTGGAAGGAGCGAAGCGATGATCCGATCGATACTTGCCGCAGGTTTGTGTTCAGGCGTCATGCTTGCCACTGCGACACAGGCACAGGACTCCCGGCGCGGGGCAGAATTGTACCTGCACCATTGCGCAACGTGTCATGGGCTGGACGCAACAGGCCACGGGCCGATGGCCGGGGCTCTTGTAATCCAGCCGACTAACCTGACAAAGCTGTCCGGTCAGGACGGCACATTCCCGACCGCACGTGTGGTTGCCCGGATTGACGGGCGCGATCCCTTGGTCAGCCATGGCAGTCCCATGCCCGTTTATGGCCCGTATTTCGAAGGTCAGGATACGGCTATCAAGGCACCGACGGGTCAGCCGATCCTGACCAGTATGCCGATCGCCGACCTGGTCGCCTATCTTGAGACGTTGCAGGCAAGCTGAAAGTCAGCTGCAGATCCCGTTCACCTTTGCGCCGCTCCAGGGGATCACGATATCGCTTTCGCGGCGGGTGCCGGGCAGGGATGACAAGTCGAAATGCGGGCTGAGCATCGTATGCAATCGCCGCGTGCGCGCGGCATCCGGGTCCAGGGCCCGGCAACAGACGTATTCTTCCACAATCGCGCCCTGCTGTTCAAAACCGTAGGCAAGGAAATCGGGTGAGGTATCGAGGTCGAACAGGTAGGGGTCCTTTTGCCCGCCATGTTCGGCCGCCGCGCGCAGCGGATGATAGCCAGTAGTCTTGCGGTTCTGCCACTGCCAGACATGCGTCAATTCATGCGCCAGCAACATCGCCGCAATCAGGTGCATCTGCTCGGGGTACTGAGGCATGTAGTCGTCCAGATACCAGTCCTTGGTGAAATAGATGCGGTTGAACAGGGCAACGGCTGCTGGTTTGCCGGTCACGATCTCTTCTTTGACCGGGGGCAGGATACGCTCGCGGCAGGCAAGACGCGGTCGGGCTTCGCGTTTGTAGGTTATGGCGGCGACCGGCGCCCCTTCGACCAGGCGGACTCGGTCCAGGGCCAGGGTGTCGCCGTGGATGTTTCCGGCAAAGGCTTGCTCTTGCGGGGTCAACGGGCGACCGCAGGAAGCAAAGACCAAAACAATCAAGACCAAAACGAACCGGACCATGGGCGCAAGCCTAAGCCGCTGTGAATTGGCCGCAAGCGAAATTCACAGGCTCATGGCGAGAACGCGGCTGATTTCGGTCAGGGATCGGCCGGACTGGTCCATCCAGGTGTTGAAGGCTGACTGCACGGCGGTCATGGCCTTTTTCGAGGTTGCGGGTTTGTCGATCACGCCCTCTGTAATCAGGCGGGTGGTCACGTCGCGCGACAGGATGAAACTGTCCCGCCCCGCAAAACGCATTGCATATTGCGCCGACGCGCCGCCCAGGCGCGACCCGCGTTCGGCCAGCAATGCCAGAAGGCCGATAAAATCGGCCG
Organism: Alphaproteobacteria bacterium; assembly: GCA_030427405.1. Lineage (GTDB taxonomy): Bacteria > Pseudomonadota > Alphaproteobacteria > Rhodobacterales > Rhodobacteraceae > Ruegeria. The sequence goes on from JAUHXK010000004.1 coordinate 66,019, forward strand.
AAGGCCATCCGCCCAGGACATGACCCGCGCCGCCCTCTTCGCGAAGCTCTAACAAAAAGGCTGCATTCTCGCGCACCGACGCAATCTTGGTGCCATTGCGCACGATCCGCGTGTCCTGCAGCAAGGCGTCGAATGTTTCATCATCCATGAAGGCACACCGCCCGACATCAAACCCGCCAAAGGCGGTTTCGAAACCGTCCCATTTGGCTTCGATGACCTTCCAGTTGAACCCAGCCTGAAAAATGCATTTTGAGATGATCGACAGCCAGCGATCTTCGGGCATGTTCACCAGATCAGCCGTGGGTTTCGGTCTGCTAAGCTTGGCTTCCAAAGCCTCGGCCCCGCCGTGACGGGCGGCGGCGATGTCGAAAATTTTATCAAAATGCTGCATGGTTTGTCCTCGTCGTCCTCAAGTGTTTCTTGTTTGTTCTCGTCTGGCAAGGCGATTTTGTGTCCGTTGCCGTCGAATTGCGATTTATAATTGACTGGTCAATTAATATCCCGCACCTTGCGGCGCTAATGATGTTGGGGTCATGGCGCGATGGTCGGCACGGGCGCGGGGTGTGAAACCCCCGGCTGTTCTGGAAATTTGGGCGGGCAAGTACTGTTCCCTTTCCATTTCTGCCCGAAATTGTGCATGTTGCCGCTCGACACCTTTGTCAGGGACCGCCCGGGGCAGTTAACGGCTGGCACGCGGGCTGCAAAAACAAAACAGGGAGTATGTACAATGAAAAAACTAAGTGTAAGCCTGCTGGCTATCGCCGTTGCCGGGGCGGCCCATTCTGCTGAAATGGGTGCCGTGGATCAGCCGATCAAGCTGGCGATCAACGAATGGACCGGTCAGCATGTCACGACTCATGTGGCGGCAGAGATGCTTAAAGCTGCCGGTTACCAGGTTGAATTCGTAACCGCCGGGATGTTGAACCAGTTCCAGGCGCTGGCCGATGGAGATATCGACGCAACGCTTGAGATCTGGTCGTCGAACGTGTCGGATGAGTATGCCAAGAAAATCGACGAAGGCACCGTGGTCGAGATCGGCGATCTGGGCCTTGATGCCAAGGAAGGCATTGCCTATCCCGCGCATGTGGCCGATCTGTGCCCGGGCCTGCCGGCCTGGGAAGCTTTGAAAGACTGCGCGCAGGTCTTTGCCACTGCGGAAACCTTGCCCGGTGGCCGTTTGGTCGATTACCCGGCGGATTGGGGCACACCCGGCGCGGATCGCATGACCGGGCTTGATCTGCCGTTCAAGGCAATCCCTGCGGGCTCCGAGGGCGCGCTGATCGCGGAACTGCGCGCGTCGACCGAACGCAAATCGCCGCTTCTGATCACCTTCTGGCAACCGCATTGGGCAATGTCTGCCTATGACGTGCAATTCGTCGATCTGCCAGCAGGCGAAGAGGCGTGTTTTAACGATCCCGCATGGGGCCCGAACCCGAACGCGGTGAACGATTGTGACTTTGCCCCGTCGCGCATCTTCAAGGCCGGTTGGAGCGGTATGGAAGACAAATGGCCGGCCGCGTATGAAATCCTGTCCAACTATCAACTGGCGGTCGAAGACCAGCAGCCGATGATGGGTGCGATCGACGTTGACGGCGGTGCGGTCGAAGAGGTCGTCGCGGCGTGGATGGCCGACAACGAGGACAAATGGCGCCCGGTTGTCGACGCGGCGACTCAGTGAGCGGACACCCGTGACCGACGCGAAAACGCCAGCCATCGCCTGCCGGAATCTCTGGCAGGTGTTTGGCCAGGGCGCAGACAAAGCCCTGACCGACGCGTTGTCTCGGTCAGGGGATGACGCCGCCACAGCCGCCACCGACCTACGGGAAAACGGGTTCATTCCCGCGGTTCAGGACGCCAATTTCGAAGTTCATGAGGGCGAGCTGTTCGTCATCATGGGGCTTTCGGGGTCGGGCAAATCCACTCTGATCCGCTGTATCTCGCAATTGCTGCCCGGAACGGGCGGTGAAATCCGCGTAGATGGCGAGAACGTCATGGGTGCGTCCAAGAAGGCCCTGACCGACCTGCGCCGCAAAAAGCTGGGCATGGTGTTCCAGCATTTTGGCCTGTTCCCGCACATGACTGTAGCCGAAAACGTGACCTATCCGCTGCGGGTGCAGGGTGTGGGCAAAAAGGAACGTCTGGCGCGGGCGCAAGAGGTGATCTCGCTCGTTGGTCTTGAGGGGCGCGAAGACAGTTTTCCCCGGCAGTTGTCCGGCGGTCAGCGTCAGCGCGTCGGCATCGCCCGCAGCCTTGCCGTGAACCCTGACATCTGGTTTCTGGACGAGCCGTTCAGCGCGCTTGACCCGTTGATCCGCCGTCAGTTGCAGGATGAGTTCCTGCGTATTCAGGCGACGTTGAAGAAATCCATCGTGTTCATCACCCACGACATTCAAGAGGCGCTGAAGCTGGCCGACCGTATCGCCATCATGCGCGACGGCAAGATCGTGCAGATCGGCACACCCACGGATATCGTGCTGCGCCCGGTCGACGACTATGTACGCGAGTTTTCCAAGGATGTGGCCAAAGGCCAGCACGCCAAGGTTGCCTCGGTCATGCGGGACGAGGCCGAATGCGGCCCCGATGACCCCGGCCTGACCACGGGCATGACACTGGACGCCGCGCTGGCACATTGCATGGAACTTTATGAACCCGTGCCGGTGCGCGATGCCAGTGGCAAGGTTGTTGGCACTGTTCACCCGTCCGATCTGGCGGCGGCCCTGCAGGTGGATGAAGCATGACGGCCGTGGCGGACATCTCTGCGCAGCAGGCGCGCCTGACCGCAGGGGCGCAGGCGGCGTTGATCACGGTGATCGTTGGTGCGGTGTGTCTGGCGTTGGAAGGCGAAGCGCCGTGGCTGGTTAAATGGCCCGCCGCGTGGGAGCTGCCAGCGACCCAGTGGGTCGGGGCATTTCTGGACTGGTTTCTGAACGGCATCAAACCGGTGATGCGAGTGTTTTCCGACCTGATGACCTATCCGATGGACTGGGCCAATTTTGTTCTGGGCAAAACACCCTGGCCGATCCTGATCGGAATTGTCACCGCGTTGGGTTGGTATCTGGGCGGGTTGCCGATGGCTGCTTTGGGTTTTCTTGGTCTCGGCTTTGTTCTGGCCTCGGGCTATTGGGCCGAAAGCATGAACACGCTGGCGCTAGTGGCTGTATCGGTGCCTGTGGCGCTGATCATGGGCGGGGCGATAGGCATTCTTGCCAACGAGGTGCCAAGGGTAAAGGCATTTGTGCAGGCGCTGCTGGACGTGATGCAGACGGTGCCGACCTTTGCCTATCTGACCCCCTTGCTGCTGCTCTTTGGCTTTGGTCCTGTGGTGGGGCTGATTGCTTCGGCCATCTACGCCGCGCCGCCGATGGCACGCAACGTGATGCTGGGGCTTGAACGGGTCGAACCCGAGATCAAAGAGGCCGCCGTAATGTCTGGTGGCACGCGGTTTCAACAACTGTTTCAGGTCGAAATCCCCGCCGCCACGACGCAGATCATGGTCGGTGTGAACCAATGCCTGATGGCCGCGCTGTCGATGGTGATCATCGCCGCCGTCATTGGTGGTTTCAACGATATCGGGTGGGAGGTCCTGCTGACCATGCGCAAGGCGCAGTTCGGTGAATCGCTGACAGCTGGGCTGGTTATCGTTGTCTTTGCCGTCGTCATCGACCGGATGAGCGGCACACTGGCGACCGAGCGCAAGCGGTATGATCGTCGGGTCGTCTGGGCAATTCTGGGGTTTGCCGTCCTGTTCACCGTCGCCTTTTGGGCGCTGCTGCCCAACCCGTCAGAGCTGACCCTGCTGGACCCGATGACCGACGCAATCGACAGCGGCCTGACCGCGTTCACACAGGCCAACGGGCCGTGGCTGGATGCGCTCAAGAACAACTCGCTGTTCTATGTGTTGCTGCCGCTGCGGATTGGTCTGGATCAGGCGGTGCTGCCCTACACATGGGGCTTCCAGTGGACGCCTGGCATGAGCTATGGACTGTTTGCAGCCGGTGCCGTGATTGCCCTGCTGATGGCCTGGCGCGGGCATCTGACCGGGGGGCTGATCGTTCTGATCCTGATCGGCATGCTGGAAACCGGCATCGCCAATCTGCCATGGCCCTTTGTCCTGACCGGCGCTGCCGCGCTGGGCTGGGTCGCGGGGGGGTGGCGTCTGGCCGCGCTGTCGGTGGGCCTGCTGTGCACCATCCTTGTCTCGGGGCTGTGGGAACGCGCCCTGCTGTCGCTGTACCTCAGCGGCGCGGCGGTGTTTTCCTGTGCCGTGGTTGGCGGGCTGATCGGTCTGGCCAGCGCGGTTTGGTCGCCGGTCTGGAAAGTGGTGCGCCCGATCTGCGACATGCTGCAGACGATACCGCTGTTCGTGTTCCTGATCCCGGTGTTGATGGTGTTCCAGATTGGCGAGTTCTCGGCCTTTCTGGCGATCTGCGCCTATGCCGTCGTCCCGATGATCCGTTATACGCGGCATGGGCTGGTGAACACACCGGACGAGATGATGGAGGCCGCCATATCCAGTGGTGCGACCGAATGGCAGATCATGCGCGATGTGCGCGCACCCTATGCCGCGCCCACGATCCTGCTGGGGTTGAACCAGACCATCCTCTATGCCTTTGCGATGCTGGTAATCGCGGCGCTGATCGGCACCACCGGTCTGGGGCAATCGATCTATCTGGCACTGGGGCAGGCAGATGTGGGGCTTGGCATCTCGGCGGGCGCTGCGATGGCCATTCTGGCGCTGATCGCCGATCGCATGGTGCAGGGTTTTGCCGAGGAACGACGCAAGGCGCTGGGCCTTTAGACAACAGGGCAGGGGCGGTTCGTCCGCCCCGCGCGCCCACTTGATTTCGGACAAAGACCGAAGCGTCAGGCCGCACTAGACCGGGTGCAACTTGTTCGGAGATCACCATGACCGGTTGGGGCCTGTTCCTCGCTGCACTTGCAACCTTTTTGCTCAGCCACATGATCCCGGCGCGCCCGGCAGTGCGGGGATGGCTGATAGGCGCGCTGGGGCGTGCGGGGTATTTCGCGGCCTATTCGCTGATCTCGCTCGCGGTTCTGGGGTGGCTGATCATCGCCGCCGCCAACGCACCCTATGTCGAGGTCATCCCGCCGCTGCCTCTGTTGCGTTGGGTGCCGCTGTTGATCATGCCGGTGGTCTGCTGGCTAGCGATTGCCGGGCTAGCAATCCAGAACCCGTTTTCGTTTGGCGGGCTGGGGCAGAAACCCTTTGACCCCGAAAACCCCGGTATCCTGCGCTCCACGCGCCACCCGATCCTTGTGGCACTGATGCTGTGGGCGGTTGCGCATCTGCTGGCCAATGGCAGCCTTTCACATGTCATCCTGTTCGGGTTGTTTGCCGGTTTCGCACTGATGGGCATGGTCCTGATCGACCGGCGCAATGCCCGTCTGATGGGGTCTGAATGGCACCGCCTGACCCGCTATACCGCGCGCCTGTCTGCGCGCGCACCGCGCCCCTGGCCGTCCCTTTGGGTCTGGATCGCCGCAGCCGCGGCGTTTGCAGGGCTTTTGCACCTTCACTTGCCCGTAATCGGGCTCTCTCCGTTACCGTGACAACGGGGTGTAGCCGGGCAAATCAATGCATGTTATCTGAAACGTCACGAACTTCTCATGAGGGGTCTATCGATGAACTTGGCCTATGTAACCACGACCGACCGCGGAGCAACCGACAGGCTGCTCAGCCAGGTTGCCGAGCGTCTGTTGGCCAAAGGCGCCAAGCTGGCCGGGGTCGTGCAAACCAATACCGACTGCGTGGACAGCGCCAAATGTGACATGGACCTTCGCGTTTTGCCCGATGGTGAAACGATCCGGATATCGCAATCCCTTGGCGAACACGCGCGGGGCTGCCGGTTGGACCCGGCCGCGCTGGAACAGGCGGTTGGATATGTCAGCGCCTCGTTGGAGGACGCGCCGCAGTTGCTGATCATCAACAAGTTCGGCAAGCACGAGGCGGACGGGCGTGGATTTCGCCCGGTGATCGGCGACGCGCTGGCCCTTGATATCCCGGTGCTTGTCGGGGTGAACGGCCTGAACCACGAAAAATTCGAAGCCTTCACAGACAATGCCGCGCAGGCCCTGGAACCAGAGCTGGATGCGATTGTGGATTGGGTCGAACGTGTGACGGCACAGCGATCCGCGGCGGCCTAGGTCCACGTCACCCTACGTAAGGCACTGAATACCGGGCTTGTTCCACAGGCTTGGGGCTGCAATCCTGATCCGAAAGGCTTTGGGGGCAGAAACATGTGGAGCAACTGGGCAGGTAACGAAACGTCCCCCTTGCAAGCTGCGCGTCCGGCCACACTGGCCGAATTGCAGCAAACGGTCGCGCGGGCAAGGTCCCTCAGGGTTGTCGGGGCCGGGCATTCCTTTGCGCCGCTCATTGCAGGCAATGATCAAATTCTTGACCTGACGGCCATGGACGCGCCCGCCGTATCCTGTGTCCAGGCGGGCACCGCGTGGGTCAACCCGAACGCGCTTCTGGCCGCGCTTTCGCCAGCGCTGGCAACCCATGACGTGGCCTTTCGAAACCTTGGTGACATCAATGCGCAAACGCTGTCGGGCGCGATCTCGACGGCGACACATGGAACGGGGCAGTCGCTGCCATGCTTGTCGGCCGAGTTGACGGCGGCCCGGTTGATCGGCCCAGCAGGGCAGGTTCTGACGACCGACGACATACCGTTGGACATGGTGCAGGTTTCGCTGGGGCTGCTTGGCATCCTGACCGAGGCGCAGATCAACGTGGTCCCGCATTACAATCTGCGGCGGCGCGTACGGCTTTCGGCGCTGTCCGATACACTGGACAGCATGCACGAAAAATGGGCCGATGCCCGGAACTTCGAGTTCTTCTTTATTCCCTTTACCGGGAAGACCGTCGAGATCACGCACGAAATGACCACGGCAAAAGAAACCAAGGCCCCGCGCGACCTTGATATGGTCGCTGTCAAGGTTCTGAAACTGGCGCGCAATGCCGGACGGGCCAGCCCCGGGCTACGGCGGTTCTTGCTGAACCTGCTGACATTGGCCCAAAGCGACGAAGATTTTGTCGGCGAAAGCTGGCGTGTCTTGTGCAGCGACCGGCGTGTCCGGTTCAAAGAGATGGAATACCACCTGCCGCCCGAAGCGGCACAGGAGGTTCTGAAGCAGATCATTGACCGCCTCCAAAAAGACCACGCAGATATTTATTTTCCGATCGAGGTGCGCCAGACGGCAGGGGATGATGCCTGTCTCTCTCCGTTTTCCGGCGGTGCGCGGGTTTCGGTGGCAATTCATACGGATGCAAGCGAAGATCATCAGGCATTTTTCAACGCGATCGAGCCGATTTTCATCGAGGCCGGTGGCCGCCCGCATTGGGGCAAGATGCACAGCCTGACGTTCCGGGAGTTGTCCGCCCTGTATCCGGGTTTCGAACGCTTTTGCGCCCTGCGGCAAGACATTGACCCTAAAGGCAAGTTCCTGTCGCCGGCACTGGCACGGATGTTCAGGCCATGAAGGCGGCGTATCTGGTACGTTTGTCCCAAGCCTTGCGCGATTTCGGGGTGGATCAACCGGTGGCCGTCGTTGACCTGGACCGGTTGGACGCAAATTGCCGGACAGCGCTTGCAGGGTCGGATCAGGCGCTGGGGCGCCGGTTGGTGGCCAAGTCCCTGCCGTGTTTGCCGTTGCTGGATCACATTCGGGAGCTGGTGCCCACGGCAGGTTTGATGACCTTCTCGGAAGCGATGCTGCAATCCCTGCTGTTGCAAGAACCGGACACAGACCACTTGCTTGGCAAGCCCTTGCCGGTCTCGTCCGCGGCGCGGGTACTGGAACGATGCCCGGACGCGGGCAGGCGGGTACAGTGGCTGATCGATACGCAGGCCCGCTTGTCGCGGTATTTGGCGCTGGCGGATGAACGCGATACCCCCGTTCGGCTGTCGCTGGAAATTGACGTCGGCCTGCATCGCGGGGGAATGACCGCAGCAGAGGTTGCCCGCGCCGTCGACGAAATCGTGGCGCATCCCCTGGCAGAACTGTCGGGTGTCATGGGATACGAGGCCCATCTGGCCAAGATGCCGCGTATATTTCGCGGGCGGTCGAAACGGATTTACGCGCAATCCTATGGCAATGCGGTCGCGACGCTGGGGGCAGATGCCCAGGGGCTGTGCCGCAACACGGGCGGCAGCCTGACATTCCAGGATTATGCCGCCGGGGGCGTGGCCAACGAGGTCGCCTTTGGCTCGGTTCTGGTCAAGCCGTCGGATTTCGACCACATCTCGACCCTTGGGTTTTCGGCGGCCCTGTTCATCGCAACGCCCATCCTGAAGGTCATGGTCGGCAACCCTTGGCCGGGGCTGGAATTTCTGAACCTGCGGCGCAGGACCGGCCTGGCCATCCTGGGCGGGCATTACCTGGCCCAACCGGTTTATCCATCCGGGTTTTCCTATTCCGGCGTTTTCGGACGATCCAGCAATCAGGAGGTCTGGTCAGGTCCGGCCCAAGCGCAGGTACAGCCCGATGACGTGGCATTGCTGCGCCCCAGCCAAAGCGAGGCCGTGTTGAACCAGTTCGGAACCGTTCTGGCCGTGCGCAATGGCGCAGTGATCGCGGAATGGCCGACATTGCCAAGCTGACGATACAAGCACTGGGCCGCGCGGCCGGGGCGCGCGCGGGCCGCGGAAACGAAAAAGACCGGGCCAAACGCGGCCCGGTCTGGTTTCAACATCCGCACTACTGGTCAGATCGCCAGGTATTCTTCCCGCAGCTTGTCATTTTCCAGGACCTCGTTGGCGGTTCCGTCAAAAACGATGCCGCCTGTGTCAAGGATGATGGCGCGGTCGGCAAGTTCCAGTGCGCGGACGGCGTTCTGCTCGACAATTATGGTTGTCATGCCCTGTTGCTTGATGTGAATCAGGGTCTTTTCGATCTCGTCCACGATGACCGGTGCCAGCCCCTCGTAAGGTTCGTCCAGCAACAGTACCTTGATGTCGCGCGCCAGCGCGCGTGCAATTGCCAGCATCTGCTGTTCGCCACCCGAGAGGGTTATGCCTTCTTGTTTGCGGCGTTCACCCAGGCGGGGAAACAGTTCGTAGAGCCTGTCTAACGACCAGCCGATAGGCGGGGCGATTTGCGCCAGTTGCAGGTTCTCTTCGACCGTCAGGCCGGGGATGATCCGCCTGTCTTCGGGGACAAGGCCAAGCCCCGCGGCGGCGGCCTCATAGCTGGTCATGTTGTGCAACGGCTTGTGATCAAGCCAGATCTCGCCGTGGCGCACCTCGGGGTCGCCGGTGCGGGCGATTGACCGCAAGGTCGAGGTCTTGCCGGCGCCGTTACGCCCCAGAATCGCCCTGACGCAATTCTCAAGGTGATACTTCTGAAAGCGGGCTTTGCCGTATCCGCCGCCGTCGGTTCGGCGCGCGGCCATTTTTGGGTTTCAGCGTAGGCTGAACAATCCCGAAGCTGTCTTGCACATGAAGAAATGGTGGGCGACCCTGGAATCGAACCAGGCGTGCGTCTCCGCGAGGGAGTTACAGTCCCCTGCCACACCTTGCGGCCTGTCGCCCACTGTCAGGCGTTGCACCTGACGTGGAGGCGTGATTACTAGCGCTCCTAAGGAGCGTCAACAGGAAAATACGGCGTTGGCGCAGGAAACATGTTCCCCGGCCCGGAGGCCCGCAAAATGAAGAAACCCAAGTGGGTCGTTGAAAAAGAGCAGGCCCGGAAATCGGCGGCGGCCGAGACCGTTTGGCTGTTTGGCCTGCACGCAGTGCGTGACGCGCTGATGAATCCCGACAGGCAAAAGCTGCGTTTGATCGTCACCCGCAACGCGCGGGACAAACTGACCGAGGCGATCTCGTTTTCCGGGATAGAGCCCGAAGAAGTGGATGCGAGGAAGTTTTCGGCACCGATCGATTCCGGCTCGGTTCATCAGGGTGCGGCGCTTGAGGTCAAACCGCTGGCCTGGGGCGGGTTGGCAGAAAACTGTATCGGGCGCGAACATCCGCGCGTGCTGCTGCTTGATCGCGTCACCGACCCCCATAACGTCGGTGCGATCCTGCGATCGGCCGAGGTTCTGGGGGCCAGCGCGGTGATCGGAACCCGGCATCATTCGGCGCCTGAAACCGGGGCCTTGGCGAAAACCGCCAGCGGCGCGCTGGAGCGGCAACCTTATTTGAGGGTTCGTAACCTCGCGGACGCAATTGTCGAGTTGCAGGGGATGGGGTTTCTTGTACTGGGCCTGGACGGCGAAGCGCAGGACACGATCGAAACCGCGCTTGAGGGCAACCTGGCGCGGCCTGTTGCCCTGGTTTTGGGGGCCGAAGGGCCGGGATTGCGTCAAAAGACCAAGGAAACTGTTGACCGCCTTGTGAAAATTGACGCCGCCGGTGGTTTCGGGTCATTGAACGTTTCAAATGCCGCCGCCATATCCTTGTACGCAGCCAGGTACCGCTGACAGGAGGCGACCATTTCCCATCACCCACCTAAAATTGCCACATGCTGTTACTGTGGAACCCGTGCGGCGCTGGTGCTGAAGGGGACCCTTAGGCACGAGCTGAGCTGTTCCAGTTGTGGCGCGCCATTGCATGATCTCAAAAAGCTACCCAAATCCACCAGGACGCCGCGCCCGACCCCGGAGCGCCACGCGCCAACCCGCCGTCCGGTCAAGGCCAAGAAGAAGAAAAAGCAGCGGAGCCTGTTTTCGCGGGTACTGGAAGAGGCGCTGGATGTGATCGAGGATGTGTTTGACTAATTGGGTTCGGGGCGAAATTGCGTTCACATCCTTGTCATCGGGGGTTACGCGCGGCTAAAAAAGCTGCATTTTTATGCCTTCTTGACCCTTAACGACAAGCAAGTACCGAAACCGCAATGGCAATTCTGAGCAGACGATCCCTGATGGCCGGTCTTTCGGCGATGCTATTGCCGCAAATGGCGTGGGCACAGAAAAAGCCGGTGTACTTTGCGACAGAGGGTACCGCCATTCACGGGTATGACGCGGTGTCATATTTCGCCGCCGAGGCGCCTGTGCCTGGTCAGGAAAATATCGCCGTGACGTGGAAAGGCGCGCAGTGGTTCTTTGCGACGCAGCAAAACCGTGAGCGTTTCGAAAGCAACCCACGGGCCTATGCGCCTCAGTTCGGCGGATATTGTGCCTATGCAATGGCGCATGGTGCACTCAGTAGCACCGACCCAAAGGCCTGGAAGATCGTCGACGGGCGGCTGTACCTGACGCATTCGCCGGAAATCGAGCGGCTGTGGCAGGGGAATGTCGCCGAAAACATTCGTCTGGCCGAAGAATACTGGCCGGCAATCCTGTATCGCTGACAGGCCAATTTCCGCTTATTGTGAATTGTCATCACAAAATTTGGCCCGGCCTCTTTTTTTCCGAAAACTCATGCTTAAATGTCACAGTGACCGCGGAATGGAACTGCCGCGGGTCATTTCACTGTCCCTCGTTCCAACAACTTGCGCCCAGGTACCCCTGGGCGCTTTTTTCTTTTGAGGCCCGCGGTTAGGGTGCCGCCATGTCTGACTATTCCGATGCATTCCTGAAAACGGTCCTGCAACGCACCAAGGTGGTCGCGGTTGTGGGCGTATCAATGAACCCGGAGCGCCCCAGCTACTATGTGGCGCGGTACCTGGCATTGAAGGGGTACAAGGTGATCCCGGTCAATCCGGGCCACGCGGGCAAGACTCTGTTCGGGGAAACGGTTCGGGCATCGCTGTCAGAGATATCGGAGCCCGTGGATATGGTAGACATTTTCCGCCGTTCCGAGGCCGTTTCGCCCATCGTCGACGCGGCGCTGGCCGCATTTCCCGACCTGCGCACGATCTGGATGCAGATCGGGGTCGAGCATGAGCAGGCCGCGTCCAAGGCGCGGGCGCAGGGCGTGGACGTCGTGATGAACCGTTGCCCAAAGATCGAATATCAGCGTCTTTTCGGCGAGTTGCGCATGGGCGGGTTTGCGACCGGGGTGATCTCGTCCAAGCTCTGACCGTTATTGCGCTGGCGCCGCCTGCAACCGGGCGACCTGTTGCTGGCGCCGCTTTTCCAGCACAACGGCGCGTGGAACCCAGTCATAGCGGGTATCTTCCGGCAAGGTTGCCCAGTACAGTACGCCGCCATATCGCCAGGGGTCCAGAACCACACCCTGATACATCGTTTCGCCTTTGCGGCTGATGATTGCGGTGCTGTGGTCGATCCGGAACGGATTGTCGGCATTGGCGATTGCGCGGTGCATGGTCAGGGTTTTGAAATTCTCCTGGTTCAGGCGCTTTTCGATATCCTCGGCCCAGTGCCAGCACAGCCCTCGCGGGCGCAGTCCCTTGTTGACCTTGGCGTTGTGAATAAGCGGCGGATCGGTAATTTCGTATTCGCGGGCCAACTGTGCCGTATAGGAATAGGCAATATTAGCCGCGCGTTGCGCTTCGGCGGGGTCAACATCCGGCCCCAGGCTTTGGATCTGGGCCGCAAGGCGGTGGACATCGTCGTCGCTGGAAGGGGGAGCGGCGGCGCAAGCCCCGAGAAAGGCAAAAGCGATCAACGCCATCACACAGGCCACGCGCTGGATCATTCCGTCGTCCTTTGATTGCAGCGCCTGGGCGCGTCAACGCGAGAGTATAAATGGCCAATCCCGCAGGCGAAACCCGTGTTCAGCTGCCCGGGCGCGCAGCTTTTTCCGCAATGCCGCTGGTGCCCTGTCGGCGGGCAAGTTCATCAAGCACATCATCCAGCGCAACGTCCCGTGCGGCCAACATCACCAATAGGTGGTACAGCACATCGCCGGCTTCGGCGGTAAGTTTGGCCTGATCGCCTTTCACGGCTTCGATGATGGCTTCGACCGCTTCTTCCCCGAATTTTTCGGCGCATTTCTCGGGACCTTTGGCCAGCAGCTTGGCGGTCCAGCTCGATTCGGGGTCGGCAGTCTTGCGCGCTTCGATTGTCGCGGCGAGGTCATGCAGAATGCTCATGTCAGCCTCATCGGTATGCCCGCGGCGGCCATGTGGTCCTTGGCCTCGCGGATCGTGAATTCGCCAAAATGAAAGATCGAGGCCGCCAAAACAGCGCTGGCACCGCCTTTGGTCACCCCTTCGACCAGGTGGTCCAGTGTGCCTACGCCGCCACTGGCGATGACCGGCACGTCGACCGCGTCGGATATCGCGCGGGTCAGCGGCAGGTTGAACCCGGCCTTGGTTCCATCGCGGTCCATTGATGTCAAAAGGATCTCTCCGGCACCCTTGGCGACCACGGTCTTGGCGAATTCGACCGCGTCGATGCCGGTGGGTTTTCGGCCGCCATGGGTGAAAATCTCCCATTTGCCGGGGCTAACGGTCTTGGCGTCTATGGCGCAGACGATGCACTGGCTGCCGAACTGGTCTGCGGCCTCGGCTATGACGTCTGGGTTGGCCACGGCGGCCGAGTTGAAGCTGACCTTGTCGGCACCGGCCAGCAACAGGGCGCGCACGTCGTCCCTGGTGCGCACGCCGCCACCTACGGTCAGGGGGACAAAGCACTGTTCGGCGGTGCGCTGTACCACATCGAACATGGTACCGCGGTTCTCGTGTGTGGCGTGAATGTCCAGAAAGCAAATCTCATCCGCACCGGCGGCGTCATAGGCTTTGGCTGATTCCACCGGGTCGCCCGCATCGCGCAGGCCAACGAAGTTCACGCCCTTGACCACGCGGCCATCGGCGACATCAAGACAGGGGATGATACGGGTTTTCAGCATCGGCCTTCCTTTGTTGGCGCACCTCTACCGGCAAAGCCCCGCCGATGCCAGACTTGTGATTGCCACAATTTTCACAGCTGTGAACACTGGGCTCAGTTTCATCAGGAGATCAATCAGATGCAAAACCTATTTCTGGCAACAGCACTTCTTTTAGCGGCACCGACCTGGGGGCTGGCGGATGATATCATCAAGGTCAATACCGCCAAACCGGTGTCAGAGGCGATGGACGCGCTGGAAGCAGCGGTTGGAGAGGCCGGGGCCACGGTGTTTGCCCGTATCGATCATGCCGCAGGGGCGGAAAAGGTCGGCCAGACCATACCGGCCAATCAGGTTCTGATCTTTGGTAATCCCGCCCTGGGAACTCCGGCGATGCAGATCGACCCGCGAGCGGGGCTTTTCCTGCCGCTCAAGGTTCAGGTTTACGAAGATGCCGACGGTCAGGTCTGGCTGGCCTACGAAGACCCCAAGGAAACTATGGATGAACTGGACGATGTCGAAAAGTCGCCGGTTGTCGAGAAAATGCGAGGGGCGCTTGGTAAGTTGACATCGGTCGCAGCGCAGTAAGGCGGAAACTCAGCGGCTTGCGCGCCTGACGCGCGCAAGCGCGTTTCGGGCAATCAATATGTGAAAGGGCAGGATGGCGGCCAGGTAAAGCCGCCCGCCAAGATTGTGGCGGTGCACCCAGGTCGCAAGCGAAACCCGACCATTTTCGGAATAGACCGAGACTCTGAAATCAAGGTGCCGATCATCGAATCCGGCGATCACTTCGGTATCACCATCATGTTCAACCGGGAACAAGCCGACCTTGTCCTTGGCCTCGGGCCCGGTCCCGCTCAGCCCGAACGGGGCGACCAGAATGCCGCGCAGCCGGACCAGCACGGTCGCCCAGGCCGGGAAATCGGTGATGATCTCGGCCGCCTGGCGCGGTGGTATGTTGGATGCAACACTGAAACAATCCAGGAAATCGCCGCTTTGCAGTCTTTCCCGCAACCGGCTGCCATCCGGCAGTTTGGATCTTTGTACCCGCGTATTCGGCAATGGGCTATTCTCTGAGCGCTGCCAGAGCCTCTTTCAGATCAATCGCCCCATCATAGAGCGCCCGCCCCGAGATCGCACCATCCAACGCTGCGCCACAATCGCGCAGGGCGATAAGATCGGCGACCGAGGATACACCGCCCGAGGCGATCACTGGAATCGCGACCGCGCGGGCCAGAGCGGCCGTTGCTTCGATATTGGGCCCCTGCATGGCGCCGTCGCGGTTGATGTCGGTATAAATGATGGCCGCCACGCCCGCGTCTTCGAAGCTGCGCGCCAGATCGGTGACCTGTACGTTGGTCTCTTCGGCCCATCCCTTGGTGGCAACCATGCCGTTGCGCGCGTCGATGCCAACGGCGACCTTGCCGGGGAATTCACGCGCGGCCTGAAGCACCAGGTCGGGGTTCTCAACCGCGACCGTCCCGAGAATCACCCGTGCCAGCCCCTTGTCGATCCAGGTTTCGATGGTGGCCATGTCGCGGATGCCACCACCCAGTTGGGCGGGGACGTCACATTGCTTCAGTATCGCCTCGACCGGGGCCGCGTTAACAGGTTCACCGGCAAAAGCGCCGTTCAGGTCAACAAGGTGTAGCCAATCGCACCCGGCCTCGACAAAAGCACGGGCCTGGGCCGCCGGGTCATCGTTAAAAACCGTGGCTTTGTCCATTTCACCACGCAGCAGGCGCACGGCCTGGCCGTCTTTGAGGTCGATAGCGGGGTAAAGGATCATGTCGGACGGCCCTGTTTCACTGTTGCTTGCGCGGGATATCGCACAGGCAGGGCAGGGGATGCAACGCGACGCCAAGTCAATCTTGCTGGATTGGCTCTTGCGGGCCAGACTGGCCGGAAAACAGGGAGGACATCATGAAAAGACTAACACTTGCTGCGGGCTTTGCGGTTCTGGCAACCGGTGCATTCGCAGCCGACCCGATTGACGGCTTGTGGAAAACGCAGCCCGGCGACACGGGCGGGTACCTGCATGTGTCTATCGGATCTTGCGGCAGTGCCATCTGCGGCACAATCGATTCGGCCTTTGATGCGCAGGGCAACGAACAACTGTCCTATGAGAACCTGGGCAAGCAGATCATCTGGGACATGATTCCCGAGGGCGGTGGCAAATATGACGACGGCAAGATCTGGGCACCGGACCGGGACAAGACCTATGGTTCGAAAATGACCCTTGATGGTCAGAATACGCTGACAGTCAAAGGGTGTGTTGCCGGAGGTCTGGTTTGCCGGGGGCAGACCTGGACACGGGTTCAGTAGCCCGTCAGGGCGCCCAGGTCAGGAAATTCCCGATCATGCGCAGGCCGACATCCTGGCTTTTCTCGGGGTGGAATTGCATGCCAAGCATCGTGTCGCGGCCAATCACGGCCGTGACCTCTTGCCCGTAATCGACATAGGCCAATCGTTGCGCGGGATCGCTCACGCGGAAATGGTAGGAATGGACGAAATAGGTGTGATCGCCGGATGCCACGCCGGCAAAGACCGGGTGGTCGCTTTCCAGCACCAGGTTGTTCCAGCCCATATGGGGGACTTTCAGCGTCCGGTCTGACGGGTCGATCCGAACCACGTCGCCCGCGACCCAACCCAACCCATCTGTCTCGGTATATTCATGGCCCGTGGTGGCCATGAGCTGCATTCCGACGCAAATACCCAGAAACGGGCGGCCTTTCTGTTCGACCGCCTCGACCATCGCGTCGTAGATGCCCTTGTGGCCGCGCAGCTCGGCGGCACAAGCCGGAAAGGCTCCGTCACCGGGCAGCACAAGGCGGTCCGCCCGCGCGACCACATCCGCGTCCGAGGTCACAACGACCTCGCCTGCATTCACCTCGTGCGCCATGCGTTGAAACGCCTTTTCGGCAGAGTGCAGGTTGCCGCTCTCGTAGTCGATGATGGCTGTCAGCATCATGTTTCTCCGTGAGGATGGGTTCTGATGGTCGGTCCAAGGACCCACGCAATTGCCGGGTTACAGCGCGCCCTTGGTCGAGGGAATCGCATCCGCCTTGCGCGGATCGGTCTCGACCGCGCAGCGCAGGGCGCGTGCGACGGCCTTAAAGGCCGCCTCGGCGATGTGGTGGCTGTTGAAGCCGTGCAACTGGTCGATATGCAGCGTAATACCGCCATGGGTGCTGAGCGCCTGAAAGAACTCTCGGACCAGCTCGGTGTCGAACGTGCCGATCTTGGGCGTTGGCAGGTCCAGGTTCCAGATCAGGAACGGACGCGCGGACAGGTCCAGCGCGCAGCGCACCTGCGCGTCATCCATGGGCAGGTGGCATTCGCCATAACGACAGATGCCCTTTTTGTCCCCCAGCGCCTGTGTCAGTGCCTGGCCCAATGCAATTCCGGTATCTTCGACCGTGTGGTGGTCGTCGATATGCGTATCGCCTGTGGCACGGATCGTCATGTCGATCAGAGAATGGCGCGCAAGCTGATCCAGCATGTGATCGAAGAAACCGATGCCGGTCTGAATGTCATAGGTGCCTGTGCCGTCCAGATTGACCTCGACCGAGATATCGGTCTCGGCGGTCTTGCGGCTGATCTTGGCTGTGCGCATGGCGAATTCCTTTTGCTACAGGCGCGCTTATAGACGTGGTTGGTCTGTTTGATCCAGACCGTATACGGCAAACATCGTCAAACTGTTGCAGGGGATTGCACCGCGGCGCGGCCCGTGCCAGCCTGCCTGCACTTCAATCAACAAGGGACGCCCCATGTCCACCTGCGTTTTCATCCAGATCCGTTGTAAACCCGGCTTGACCTACAAGGTGGCCGAGGAGATCGCCCTGCGGGAAATCCATTCCGAGCTTTACTCGACCAGCGGCGAATACGACCTGATGCTGAAACTCTATATCCCCGAAGCCGAGGATGTGGGCCATTTCATCAACGAGCATCTGCTGGTGATACCGGGTATCGAGCGGTCGTTGACAACGATGACGTTCAAGGCGTTCTGACGTCAGCCCAGTTCAAATGTGGTGACACCAAATACCCGCGTCAGGTCGATATCCGGCACATGATCGGAATACATGCGCGCGGTCTCAAAGACCTTTGCCAGGCCAAGCCGCTTGGCCAGGTCAAAGGCCGCCGCGTTGGGTTGCGGCATGTCTATGAAGACCTCTTGTGTGCCATGTTCCGGGGGAACGGCAGATAGCAGGCTGGCCAACAGCGCCTGCGCAATCCCGGCATCATCGGCGAACAGGGGGCCGACCTTGTACCCCGTCATGCAGGGCCGCAGGGTCGCATAACCCTTTATCTGCCCATCCTCGGTATAGGCCCGCGATACATGGCCCGCGGCACTTAGCCAGCTTTGCAGAAAAGCGTCCCGCGGGGCGGGAAACATCGCTTTGTCATAGGTTTTCAATTCTGCCGTCATGCCGCCAAGCTGAACGATTCCGTTGCCAATCACCTGCCCGAGCTTCGGGAGGATGTCTTTGATTTTGGCGCTGAAACGATAGTTGTTATAGGCAAAGGAAAAACCGGATTTGCGGTAATTGTCCTGCTGTTCGACCACGCCATCCAGCCCCATATTGCGGTTTTCGCAATGGGCCAGGGCGTGCCGCGAAATTTCAAGCCCGTGGCCCGCATGCCGGTATTCGGGGCGGACAATATAGAACCCAAGAAACGAGAAACTGTCGTCGTAATTGACCGCCGAAACCGAGGCGACCATCCTGTCGCCCAGAAATCCGCCCAGAAACCCGTCAGGGTCAGCGGCGCGAAAACAGGTTGCATCCCGCAGGCCGGGGTTCCAGCCTTCGCGGCCGGCCCAGTCCACGGCATCCTGCACTTCGGCAGCCGTCAGGGCGCGAATGGTGTAATCCGACATGGTACGGTCCTGTTTCCCGAAACAGGCCCAGAATGGCGCAACATCCGCCAGGAAACCAGAATTGATTGAAAATCCGAGTATCTGGAGCGGGCGAGGCGATTCGAACGCCCGACCCTAACCTTGGCAAGGTTATGCTCTACCCCTGAGCTACGCCCGCATCAGATACGTCTTTGTTGGTCCTGAGACCTCTCAATGGAGCGGGCGAGGCGATTCGAACGCCCGACCCTAACCTTGGCAAGGTTATGCTCTACCCCTGAGCTACGCCCGCGCCGTTGAGTGAGGCGTGAAGTATTAATTCTGGCGCAAAGCTGCAAGAGGAAAATAACACAAAGCGGAAAAAATCTTTGCGACGGAAATCCGGTGCCCGGGCGTTCTAACCATTGAACAGGGCGTTCCGGCACGGAAGGAGACTGCAAGTGGCACGGTTGGAATTCATCAAGATTGCGGGGCTGGTGACTTTGATGGTCTTGGCAGTGATGGTCACCGAGTCCGATATCCGGGCAGAAGGCCATGCGCAGCCCTTTTTGCAGCCAGCGCCGCACGTCACCTCAGAGGTGTTGAACGGCTGACGGGCAGGGTGACGCACACCCCGCCCACCGCGTCTTTTCATTATTCCAGTTCGACCAACAGATCCTTTGCGTCGATTTGGCCTGCGGGCTGAACATGGACAGCCTTGATGACCGCGTCACGTTCGGCGTGGATGCCGGTTTCCATTTTCATGGCTTCGATTGTCAGCAGCAGGTCACCTTCCTTGACCTCTTGACCGGCCGCGACTGCGACGGTGGCAACGACCCCGGGCATCGGCGCGCCGATGTGATTGGGGTTGCCGACCTCGGCCTTGGGCCGCTGCGCCGTCGAAGCCTTGACCATGCGGTTTGGCACCCGGATCACGCGGGGCTGGCCGTTGAGTTCGAAGAACACTTTGACCTCGCCCTTTTCATCGGTTTCGCCAATGGCCTGGCACCGGATTTCAAGGGTCTTGCCCGGGTCGATCTCGGCGGTGATCTCTTCGCCCGGCTCCATTCCGTAGAAGAATGTGCGCGTGGGCAGCGTGCGGACCGGACCATAGGTGCGGTGACGTCCCATATAATCCAGGAACACCTTGGGATACATCAGGTAACCGTTCAGATCTTCGTCGTCGACGGGCATACCCTCAAGCTGTTTTGACAGGTCAGCGCGCGTGGCTTCCAGGTCGACCGCATCGACATTCTTGCCGGGCCGTTCGGTGTTCGGAGCCTCATCCTTGAGGACCTTTTGAAGGATCGCGTCGGGGAACCCGCCCGGAGGCTGACCCAGGTTGCCGCGCATCATGTCGATGACGGAATCAGGGAAGGCCACATCCGTGCCGGGGTTTTCGACGTCAGCGCGGCTCAGGCCCTGGCTGACCATCATCAGTGCCATGTCACCAACCACCTTTGACGAGGGCGTCACCTTCACGATATCCCCGAACATCTGGTTCACATCGGCATACATCTGCGCGACCTCGTGCCAGCGCTCCTCCAGCCCCAGTGAACGCGCCTGCGCCTTGAGGTTGGTGAACTGGCCGCCCGGCATCTCGTGCAGATAGACCTCGGATGCGGGGGCCTGCAGACCGGATTCAAAGGCCGCGTACTGGCCGCGCACCGCCTCGAAATAATCGCTGATCTCACGGATGGCCTTGATGTCCAGTCCGGTGTCGCGTTCGGTGTGGCGCAACGCCTCGACCACGGTGCCCAGCGTCGCCTGCGAGGTGTTGCCCGAGAAGCTGTCCATCGCGCAATCCACCGCATCCACACCGGCCTCGGAGGCGGCCAGAATGGTGGCGCTGGCAATACCTGCGGTGTCATGCGTGTGGAAGTGGATCGGCAGCCCGACCTCTTCTTTCAGCGCGCGGATCAGGATCTTGGCCGAGGCCGGTTTCAGCAAACCGGCCATATCCTTCAGACCCAGCACATGGGCGCCTGCGTCGCGCAGCTCTTTCGCCATGCCGACATAGTATTTCAGGTCATACTTGGCGCGGTCCGGGTCGAGGATATCACCGGTATAGCAAACGGTGCCTTCACAAATCTTGCCGTTCTCGACAACCGCATCCATGGCAACGCGCATATTCTCGACCCAGTTGAGCGAGTCGAACACGCGGAACACGTCGATATTCTGCGACGCCTGGCGCACGAATTCCTGCACCACGTTGTCGGGATAGTTGGTGTAGCCAACCCCATTTGCCCCACGCAGCAGCATCTGGGTCATCAGGTTGGGCATCGCCTCGCGCAGGTCGCGCAGACGCTGCCAGGGGCATTCCTGCAGGAACCGATAGGCCACATCAAAGGTCGCACCGCCCCAGCATTCGACGCTGAACAGCTGCGGCAGGTTGGCGGCATAGCTGGGCGCGACCTTGATCATGTCAATCGACCGCATCCGGGTGGCCAGCAACGACTGGTGCCCGTCGCGCATGGTGGTGTCGGTGACCAACAGCTGCCGTTGCGCCTTCATCCAGTCGGCGACGGCCTGCGGGCCTTTCTGCTCCAGCAGATTGCGGGTGCCCATCTGCGGCTCGGCCTTGGGCAACGGGGCCTTGGCCTCTTTCAGATCGGCGCGCGGCAATGGGCGATCCTTGGTCTCGGGATGCCCGTTGACGGAAATGTCCGCGATATAGGTCAGAACCTTGGTGCCCCGGTCGCGGCGCTTCTTGAACTGGAACAGGTCCGGCGTCTCATCGATGAACTTGGTGGTGTATTCATTCGACAGGAAGGTCGGGTGCTTCAGCAGGTTCTCGACAAAGGCGATATTGGTGGAGACGCCGCGCACGCGGAATTCACGCAGGGCGCGGTCCATCCGGGCAATCGCCTTTTCGGGCGTCGGCGCCCAGGCAGTGACTTTGGTCAGCAGCGAGTCGTAATACCGCGTGATCACCCCGCCCGCATAAGCCGTACCGCCATCCAGACGGATGCCCATGCCGGTGGCCGAGCGATAGGCGGTGATGCGACCATAGTCCGGGATGAAGTTGTTCAGCGGGTCCTCGGTCGTTACCCGGGTCTGCAGCGCGTGGCCGTTCAGGCGGATCTCATCCTGGTTGGCCTTGCCCGTGGCCTCGGCCAGCGTCTTGCCCTCGGCGATCAGGATCTGCGACTGTACGATGTCGATGCCCGTGACCTCTTCGGTGACAGTATGTTCGACCTGCACGCGGGGGTTCACCTCGATGAAGTAGAACTTGCCGGTGTTCATATCCATCAGGAACTCGACCGTTCCCGCGCATTCATAGTTCACATGGGCGCAGATGCGGCGGCCCAGCTCGCAAATCTCGGCGCGCTGTTCGTCGGTAAGATACGGGGCAGGGGCGCGTTCCACGACCTTCTGGTTGCGGCGCTGGACCGAGCAGTCACGCTCATAGAGGTGGTAAATCTCACCATGCTTGTCGCCGAGAATCTGAACCTCAACGTGACGGGCGCGGGTGATCATCTTTTCCAGATATCCCTCACCGTTGCCAAATGCGGCCTCGGCCTCGCGGCGGCCTTCCAGAACTTTCTCTTCCAGTTCATCCTCGGACAGGATCGGGCGCATGCCGCGCCCGCCGCCACCCCAGCTGGCCTTCAGCATCAACGGATAGCCGATCTCGGCCGCTTCCTTGCGGATCGCGTCCATGTCGTCGCCCAGAACTTCGGTCGCCGGGATCACCGGCACGTCAGCGGCAATCGCCACCTTCCGTGCGCTGGCCTTGTCGCCAAGTGCGCGCATGGTTTCGGCCTTGGGACCGATAAAGGTGATGCCGTTCTGAACACAGGCATCCACGAAATCAGGGTTTTCCGACAGCAGACCGTAACCGGGGTGGATCGCGTCGGCACCCGATTCCTTGGCCACGCGGATGATCTCGTCAATCGACAGATAAGCCGCGACCGGCCCCATACCTTCGCCAATGCGATAGGCCTCATCCGCCTTGAAGCGGTGCAGGCTAAGCTTGTCTTCCTCGGCAAAGACCGCGACGGTGCGCTTGCCCATCTCGTTGGCCGCCCGCATCACGCGAATGGCAATCTCGCCGCGATTGGCAATCAGGATTTTCTTGAAGTCTGTCATTTCAGGTCCCGGTCTTGGTCAGGTTTGGCCTAGTGGATAGGCGGACAATACGGTCACGTATATCTGTAGTTCTGGGTAGAACCGGCATGTTAACGCTCGCAAACGCCCCCTAATGGTGCATTTCTTTTACACATGCTGCGGCGCAGCATCAAATGTTGCATCATTGTTGCGCAAATTGTGGTGGCGCTAACGGGGTCGTAATACAGAGAATTGCCGCGTTGTGCAGCCACAGATTGCTGATTTTTCGGGGTTTTGTCTGTGGCAATGCCGGATTTCCTGCACGCGGTCAAAATACTCAAGGCTTGGCCCGTCTATCCTGTGGCCGCAGGGGCTGATCCTCCGAAATCGATTCGGTTGGGATATGCCAAGGCTTTCCCAACGGGTCTTGGGGCCGACATGCCATTGATGTGGCCCTAGGCCCAATTCAGGGCAAAGATTGCGCAAGTCAGGCAAAAACCTTGTGAACAAGCCGTGAACAAACCCTTTCCCTTCGCGCCCATCCGGCGTAGTTTGAAACCATGAGCAGTTTTGACGAAATGGACGCCTTTGAGGGCGCATCGCTGTCCCAGAGGGCGATGGCTGTACGAAAAAGCGCGAAAGAGCATCTCGAGTGGCTGAATGAAAGGCAACTGGCGGCGGCGAGGACCTTGGAAGGCCCTTTGCTAGTGCTCGCGGGTGCTGGAACAGGTAAGACAAGATCTTTGATCTCTAGAATTGCCGAAATTCTTGATGAGCGCCAAATAAGGTCTGACCAAATTCTTGCGGTTACTTTTACCAACAAGGCCGCGAAAGAAATGAAAAAGCGCGTTCAAGAATACCCTGTGAACGTAAGCCAAGGCTTAAAGTGGATGGGCACGTTTCATGCAATCTGTGCGAAGCTGCTGCGTCGTCACGCTGAGTTAGTTGGTCTGAAGTCGAATTTTACAATTCTGGATTCTGATGATCAGATCCGTCTGTTGAAAGAACTGCTTAAGGTTAACAACATTGATGAGAAAAGATGGCCTCCACGTATGTTGGCCAGCATCGTTGAAGATTGGAAGAATCGTGCCCTGACACCAGACCGTGTTCCTGCGCGCGACGCGGAGGTTTTCAACCAAAAAGGCATCGAGCTGTACGCCCAATATCAGCAGCGACTACGTGAACTTAACGCAGTGGATTTTGGTGATCTGTTGCTACACATGGTCACGATTTTTCAGACCCATCAGGACGTTCTTGAGCAATACCAAAACTGGTTCCGTTACATCCTTGTGGATGAGTATCAAGACACAAACGTTGCCCAATACCTTTGGCTGCGCCTACTTGCAGCTGGGCATAAGAATATCTGTTGTGTGGGCGATGATGACCAGTCGATTTACGGCTGGCGCGGGGCCGAAGTCGGTAACATTCTTCGTTTCGAGGAACATTTTCCCGGAGCTGAC
The DNA here is from genome assembly GCA_030427405.1 of Alphaproteobacteria bacterium. Taxonomy (GTDB): domain Bacteria; phylum Pseudomonadota; class Alphaproteobacteria; order Rhodobacterales; family Rhodobacteraceae; genus Ruegeria. The sequence continues at coordinate 90,060 of JAUHXK010000004.1, forward strand.
GTAGTTAAACTGGAACAAAACTATCGTTCAACCCCACATATTTTGGCTGCCGCATCGAACGTTATTCGCGGTAACGAAAGCCGCCTTGGTAAGGAACTTTGGACGGACCGGGCAGACGGCGAGAAGGTCCGTCTGATCGGCCATTGGGATGGCGAGGAAGAGGCGCGCTGGATCGGGGAAGAGATCGACGCGATGCAGGGCGGCACGCGCGGTGTCCGGCCGATGAACCTCGACGAAATCGCCATCCTGGTCCGCGCCTCGCACCAGATGCGGGCGTTTGAGGACCGCTTTTTGACCATCGGTTTGCCTTACAAGGTGATCGGTGGCCCTCGTTTCTATGAGCGGATGGAGATTCGCGATGCCATGGCCTATTTCCGGCTGGTGGTCAGCCCCGAGGATGATCTGGCCTTTGAGCGGATCGTGAACACGCCCAAACGCGGCCTTGGTGACAAGGCGCAGCAAACGATTCAGGTGGTGGCTCGGGAAAACGGGGTGTCCTTGGTCGAAGGTGCCCGGATCGCGGTTGAAAACGGCCTGATCAAGGGCAAGGGCGGGAAAGCCTTGCGAGAGTTGATCGAAGGGTTGGCGCGGTGGAATGCGATGACGCGTGGGCCGCGGATCGAAATGGATGACGACACGGTCATTGACGATGGCCTCTCGCCGATCCGCTATGGCGAACCTGAGCATACGCATATCGAACTGGCGCAGATCATTCTGGACGAATCCGGCTATACCGCCCATTGGCAGAATGAAAAGACGCCCGAGGCGCCGGGGCGATTGGAAAACCTCAAGGAACTGGTCAACCAGCTGGACAATTTCGAGAACCTGCAGGGATTCCTGGAACATGTCAGCCTTGTGATGGACAATGAACAAGACGGCGACGGAGCCAAGGTTTCGATCATGACCCTGCACGCGGCCAAGGGGCTGGAATTTCCCGCTGTGTTCCTGCCGGGGTGGGAAGATGGTCTGTTCCCCTCGCAACGCTCGATGGACGAATCCGGTCTCAAGGGTCTGGAAGAGGAGCGGCGGCTGGCCTATGTCGGCATCACCCGCGCCGAAGAGGTCTGTACGATTTCCTTCGCCGCCAACCGGCGGGTCTTCGGGCAGTGGCAGAACGCGATGCCGTCACGGTTTATCGACGAATTGCCCGAAGATCATGTAGAAGTGCTGACGCCTCCGGGACTTTATGGCGGAGGTCAGCAAACCGCGGGTATCGAAACCCGCGCGGCCGAGGCGAATGTCTACAACTCGCCAGGCTGGAAGCGGATGCAAGCGCGGCAGGGGCAATATGGCATGTCGCAACCGCGTGAAAGCCGCAATACGGTGATTGATGCAACCGCCTTGGCCAGCTTTACGCTGGGCGAGCGGGTGTTCCACCAGAAATTCGGCTATGGCGCGGTTACGGGTATCGAGGGCGACAAGGTCGAGGTCGATTTCGACAAGGCGGGCAGCAAGAAGGTTGTTGCCCAGTTCCTGACCGCCAAGGACGACGTGCCGTTTTGAGGTCGGAGCGAGGCTCTGCCTCGCGCTCCGGGATATTTTGGGCCAGGTGAAGCAGGGGGCGTTCGCGCCCCTTTTTTTGTTCTGAGAAAAGAAAAACGGCGGTTCCCAGGGAGGAGGAGAGGGAACCGCCGTTCTTGCAACATCAAGGCAGGGAGGAGGAGAGCCCCGATGTTTTCGGACCCGGGTTTTAACCCGGTATGAGTAAGACGCGGTGACGTCAGGGAGGAGGAAGACGTCACCGCGCGCTTTCAACATCGAGGCAGGGAGGAGGAGAGCCCCGATGTATCGGTTTCCGGCGTCCAGGGCCGGTATAAGAGGCGACGACATCAGGGAGGAGGAGAGATGCCGCCGCCGAAATACAGACCCAAAGGGAGGAGGAGGGTCTGATCTCGGAAATTCGTGCCGCTTTTAGCGGGCGAAGTGGTCTTCTACAGCCTGAAGCGCCAGACCGCGGATCATCGAGCGATGCAGGCCCAGGTCTGCCAGTTCACGATCGGTGAGGCCCGACAGTTCGCTTACAGTTTCCCGGTACAGGCGAATGCGTGCGAATTTCGTTGCCACCATCTCGATCAGAGAGGCGAAGCCGAATGCTGGTGCACCTTTCAGTGCGGAGTGTGTGGTTGCTACTGCCATCTTCGTTACCCGTTCTCTTCTACGTTGCCGCCTAGTGTTCGGCGCTGTGTTGAGATTGAAGATAAGGAAATGCTGCAATTGCACAATGGTTTTTGTGATCAATGCTGCTATGCGGCAAGTGCATAGATCGAATGAGTTTTTTCTCTTGCGAGTGGTTTTCCCAAGAAAACATGGGTTTGAGAGTTGGGTTTGGCGGGGTGTTTGGGCCACATCAGTGGCGGGGTTTTCCCAGTGCGGAATGTTTGGGCGCTAACGAAGGGTGATTTTGGCATGTTTGGGCATAGCGAAAATTGCGGTTCTGTTGAGGGTGAGTGGCCAGGGCCAGAGCTGTGGGAATTCATGGGAGGGGTTCGTGCTGTGTCGACGACTCGGTCGGATAAGGAGAGAGGGCGCGTTGGATGAGGTCGATTCGACGTGCTGGAGCCCCGCGGGAGGCTTGAAGTAAGCCTATGAGGCTGGCTGCGAAAAAAATGTGGGAAATCGTGGGAAATTTGGGGGCGTGATGAATTTGCGCGATATGTGGTGTGTTTTGCGTTCTCAATATCTATTTGTTGTGTTACATGGTTTCGATGTGTCGTCCATTGCATGGATTTTGGCATTATTATTATTGTGGTCTGAAAAATTTCCTGTTGATTTCCATGAATTCCCATGTCATCCCTTATTCATCCGATGAGGACGAGGCGATGGGGCACCAAACGACCCCGACCAAATAAAATCAGGTTTCATACAGGCATCTCGCTTTCATCAACAAGAGATCCGGCGCGCGGGCGAGCAGACATCCCCCCAGGTGGCGCGCGCAGCTGGACATCCCGCAAAGCGGGTCAATGCGGCGGGTTGATCAGTGGCAGCAGATCAACCCGCCGTTTTTCATCCGGGGGCACGAGTTTTGAGGTGGGGCGCAAGCGAAAGGGACAGTCGTCTTGGCGCGCAGGTTTAGAGGTGAAAGCCACCATAAGGTGGACACGAAGGGCAGGGTTTCGATCCCGGCCTCGTTTCGCCGTGTGCTTGAAGCGTCCGACCCCAATTGGCAACCTGGCGGCAGCCCCGAGCTGGTGATTGTCTACGGCGACCATCGCCGGAAGTTCCTTGAATGTTACACCATGCAGGCAATCGACGAGGTTGATTCCAAGATCGACGCGTTGCCGCGTGGTTCGATGCAGCGCAAGATGTTGCAGCGCCTGTTCCACGGCCAGTCCTTCCCGACCAATGTGGATGAAACCGGTCGTCTGGTCTTGCCTGCCAAGCTGCGCAACAAGATCGACCTGGACAATGAGGCGTTCTTTATCGCCGCAGGTGACACGTTCCAGATTTGGAAGCCCGAAACATACGAAACCGAAGAGCTGGCCACGACCGAAGAATGGCTGGACGACCTGCCGGACGATTTCGATCCGATGCAGTATCTCGACGGCATCGGGGATGGGTGACGGCATGGCCGGCGCTCAGACCTTTTCGGATAAACCTCACATTCCTGTTCTGCTGCGCCCGTTGCTGGCCGCTGTTGCGCCGGTGTCGGGTGTCTGGCTGGACGGCACCTTTGGCGCGGGCGGTTATGCGCGCGGTTTGCTAGAGGCCGGGGCAGACACCGTTATTGGCGTCGACCGCGACCCGCTGGCCTTCGAGATGGCGGCGGATTGGGTCGGGGAATACGGCGACCGGTTGGTGATGCAGCAGGGCGTGTTCTCGCGCTTGGATGAGTATGCGCAGGATCTCGACGGGGTCGTGCTGGACCTGGGCGTGTCCTCGATGCAGCTGGACCAGGCCGAGCGGGGGTTCTCTTTCATGAAGGACGGGCCCCTGGACATGCGCATGAGCCAGGAAGGCGAAAGTGCCGCCGATCTGGTCAATTCTGCCACCGAAGCGCAACTGGCCGATATTCTGTTTCACTTTGGCGAAGAGCGCGCCAGCCGTCGCACCGCCAAAGCCATTGTCAGGGCGCGTACCGAGGAGCCGATCACCACAACTCTGCGCCTGGCCGAGATCATCGAATCCTGTCTGCCGCGCGCCAAGCCAGGCCAGTCTCATCCGGCAACGCGCAGTTTTCAGGGGCTTCGGATCGCCGTGAACGCCGAATACGAAGAGTTGTTTCAGGGGCTCATGGCCGCCGAGCGGGCATTGAAGCCGGGCGGGCAACTGGCCGTCGTCACATTTCATTCGATCGAAGACCGGATGGTAAAGCGGTTTTTCCAGGCGCGGGCCGGGAAAACGGGGCGGGCGAACCGGTACGCTCCGGAAATACAGCAAGAACAGCCGCAATTCACACTGAAGACCCGCAAGGCCGTGGGCCCGGACGCCGACGAGCTTGCGGAAAACCCACGGTCCCGGTCTGCCAAACTGCGGGTCGCGGTCCGCACCGAGGCGCCGGCGGGCGATATTGATGCGCGGGCAATCGGGATGCCACAACTGGGGGAAAGGTCGCGATGAAAAGTGTACTTTATGTCTTGACGGCACTGGCCGTGTTCGGCCTGGCGCTGTGGGCCTATCAAGAGAACTATCGTACTCAGCAGGTGCTCAAGGAAACCCGGACCCTGCAGCGTGAGATCGGATTGGCGCAAACCCGGCTGGCGGTGCTGAATGCCGAATGGGCCTATCTGAACCGGCCCGACCGCCTGCGGGAACTTGCGGACCTGAACTTCGAACGTCTTGGACTGTTGCCCCTGCGGTCCGAGCAGTTCGGCCGCGCGGACCAGATCGCCTATGCCGAAGACCCCGACCTGCCGATCGTCGATCCGATCGAATTGCAGGCCATTACCGATGTTCAGGCGTTGGGCGAGGTGCAGATCCCATGACCCGGACACCGCTTCGCCCTTTGGCCCGTATCCTTGATGCACGCGCACGCGGTGAAAACCCGCAGGCGATAGAGCGCGAGAACATCCGCAAACGCCACGAAGACATGAAAGACCGGGCCCGCGCGCGGGCCGAAGGTCGTCTGTTGGTTCTGGGGGCGTTCTTCTTTGTCGCTTTTTCCGTGGTTGGCGTGCGTATGGGCCTGTTGGCCACGTCCGAGGCGCAAGAACCACTGGCCAGTGCGCCGGGGGCATCGATTGCCATGCAACGTGGCAATATCGTCGATCGCGAAGGCCGCATACTGGCAACCAACCTCGACACCTATTCGGTTTATGCCCAGCCACCGCTGATGATCGACCCGGTGGCCGCCGCAGAACAACTGGTCGCGATCTTTCCCGATCTGGACAAAGAGCGCCTGATCAAGGACTTTACCGGCAAGCGCAAGTTTCTTTGGATCAAAAAGCGGATTTCACCTGAGCAGAAGCAGGCGGTGCACGACATTGGCGATCCGGGTATTCTTTTCGGGCCCCGTGAAATGCGGCTTTATCCCAATGGTCGGCTGGCCGCGCATATACTGGGTGGTGCGGGATTTGGCCGCGAAGGGGTAAATGCCGCCGAAGTGATCGGTGTTGCCGGTGTCGAAAAACAGTTCGACGCCTATCTGCGTGATCCAGCCAATGGCGCCAAGCCGCTGCAATTGTCTCTGGACCTGACAATCCAGGCCGCGGTCGAGCAGGTCTTGTACGGCGGCATGAAGATCATGAACGCAAAAGGCGCGTCGGCGGTTCTGATGAACGCGCATACGGGCGAGGTGATCTCGGCCGCGTCGCTGCCGTCATTTGACCCCAACGACCGTCCGCGCCCGCCGACCTCGGGCTTTGATCCCTCGGACAGCCCGTTGTTCAACCGGTATGTGCAGGGCGTCTATGAACTTGGGTCGGTGTTCAAGATTTTCACAGCCGCTCAGGCGGTTCAGCTGGGGCTGGTCAATTCCGAGACGATCATCGACACGTCCGGGCCGATGAAGATCGGGCGTTATCCAATCGGCGAGTTCAATGGCAAGAACTACGGCAAGATCAGCGTTGCAGACGTCATTGTGCACAGTTCGAACCGGGGCACCGGGCGGTTGGCCCTGCAGATCGGCGCGCAGCGTCAGCAGGATTTTCTTGAAGCGCTGGGCATGTTCGCCCCCACGCCGTTTGAGATCGTCGAAGCCGCCGGGGGCGAGCCGCTAAAGCCCAAGAAGTGGGGCGAGCTGAGCACCGTCACCATTTCCTATGGCCATGGCCTGTCGACCAGCCCGATGCATCTGGCAGCCGGTTACGCCGCGATTGCCAATGGCGGCCATTATGTCAGCCCGACAATCCTGCGCAAAAGCGGACCGCAATACGGCCCGCGCGTCATGTCGGCGAATGCCGCGAAACAGGCTCAGAAAATGTTGCGCAAGGTTGTGACCGATGGCACGGCCAGCTTTGGCGATGTGCCCGGCTATGGCGTTGCTGGCAAAACGGGTACGGCGGACAAACCCAAGCCGCGCGGCGGCTATTACGATGACAAGGTTATCGCGACTTTTGCGACGGTGTTCCCCGACTATGACCCCAAATACGTTTTGGTTGTCACGCTGGACGAGCCGTCGATCGTCGCCTACGGAGAAAAGCGCCGGACCGCTGGCTGGACAGCCGTTCCCGTAACGGCAGAACTGATCGGCCGGGTCGCTCCCCTGCTGGGCCTGCGGCCACGGCTTGAGCCTGAGGCGGGCGCTGCTATAACGCTGACCTCGAATTAGACGGTCCGGCAGAGGTGGGTCATGGGCACTAAGTCAAAAACACTCAGTCAACTGGCCCTCACCGCTCGGGGCGGGGTCAATCCGGTCATCACCGGCCTGGCCGTCGACAGCCGCGACGTGCAGGATGGCTACTTGTTTGCAGCCCTTCCGGGCACCCGCGTTCATGGAGGTGAGTTCATTCCATTCGCCCTGCGCATGGGCGCTGCGGCCATTCTGACCGACGCCAAAGGTGCCGAAATTGCCGCCAGCGATCTGGCGGAATCAGATGCGGCTCTGATCGTGGTCGAAGACCCGCGTCAGGCGCTGGCGGGATGCGCGGCCCTGTGGTTTGGCGCGCAGCCGCAGACAATCGTTGCGGTCACCGGGACCAATGGCAAGACATCCGTGGCCACGTTCGTGCGCCAGATCTGGACAGAGCTGGGTCACGCGGCTGTCAATCTTGGCACCACCGGCGTCGAAGGCGCCTGGACCGCGCCGCTGGCGCATACAACGCCCGAGCCCATCACGCTGCACCGGTGCCTGTTTCAGGCCGCTGAGCATGGTATCACTCACGCCGCGATGGAGGCCTCGTCGCACGGGTTGGAGCAGCGCCGCCTTGACGGAGTGCATCTGACCGCCGCGGGGTTTTCCAATTTCACCCAGGACCACCTGGACTATCACGAAACGTTCGAGGCGTATTTCGACGCAAAGGCCGGTCTGTTCGACCGCGTCCTGCCGCAGGATGGCACCGCAGTGATCAACCTGAGCGACCCAAAAGGCGCGCGCATTCGCCGGATCGCCGAAGATCGCGGCCAAATGGTGCTGTCGGTTGGCTTTGGCGGGGCGGACCTGTGCCTGATGAACCAGCGGTTTGACGCGACCGGGCAGGATTTGCGTTTTTCCTGGAAGGGCAAGACCCACATGGCGCGCCTGAACCTGATCGGCGGTTTCCAGGCCGAAAATGTTCTGTTGGCCTGCGGACTGGTCATCGCGGCCGGGGACGACCCGGAACGCGTGTTTGAAACTCTGCCGCATCTGACGACTGTGCGGGGCCGGATGCAACTGGCTGCAACCCGCGAGAACGGTGCCGCGGTGTTTGTCGATTATGCCCATACACCGGATGCGGTCGCGACGGCGCTCAAGGCGATGCGGCCGCATGTCATGGGGCGGCTGATTGCCATCGTGGGCGCTGGCGGTGACCGCGACGCGACTAAGCGACCGCTGATGGGCAAGGCCGCTGCAGATCATGCCGACGTGGTTTTTGTAACCGATGACAACCCGCGCAGCGAAGACCCGGCCACCATTCGATCAGCAGTGCTGCTGGGTGCGCCTGATGCGACCGAGGTTGGAGACCGGGCCGAGGCGATCCTGCGCGGCATTGATGCGCTGCAACCGGGGGATGCCTTGCTGATCGCCGGGAAAGGGCACGAAACCGGTCAGATCGTAGGTGATCAGGTCCTGCCATTCGACGACGTGGAACAGGCCAGCATCTCGGTCGCTGCGCTGGACGGGAGGGTCGCATGACGCTGTGGACGGCTGCCGACGCCGCCGAGGCGACGGGCGGGCGCGCGACGACCGACTGGGTGGCAAACGGCATTTCGATCGACACCCGGACCTTGCAGCCCGGCGATCTGTTTGTCGCGCTCAAGGCCGCGCGCGACGGCCATGACTTTGTGGCGCAGGCCTTGGCCAATGGCGCGGGTGCGGCGCTGGTCTCTCATATCCCGGATGATGTGCCCGACGGCGCACCACTTCTGCTCGTTGACGACGTGCAGGCCGCGCTCGAGGCGCTGGGGCAGGCGGCCCGCGCCAGAACGGCGGCCCGCGTGGTCGGCGTGACCGGCAGCGTCGGCAAGACCTCGACCAAGGAAATGCTGGTCAGCATTTTGGAAACACAAGGCAAAACGCATGCCAGTGTTGCAAGTTACAACAACCATTGGGGGGTGCCGCTGACATTGGCGCGCATGCCGCGTGACACCGAATTTGCGGTGATCGAGATCGGCATGAACCATCCCGGTGAAATTGCTCCGCTGGCCCGGCAGGCGCAACCGCATGTGGCGCTGGTCACAACGGTGGCCGCCGTTCATCTCGAAGCCTTCGACTCGGTTGCCGGAATCGCGCGCGAAAAGGCCGCCATATTCGAAGGCCTGTCCGAGGGCGGCGTCGCCGTCATCAACGCCGATATCGATCATGCCGATATCCTGCGCGGTTGCGCGCAGGCAGCGGGCGCAACGGTGCTGGAGTTTGGTCGCACGGCGCAAGATTATGTACTGAACGACGTCGTTCACCAAGGTGACGCAGTGCAGGCGCAGGCCTCGGTCCGGGGAACGGCGCTTGTGTTTACGGTCGCATCCGCGGGCACCCATTTCGCGATGAACGCGCTGGGCGCGCTGGTAGCCTGTGCCCAGATGGGGGTTGATCTGGACCGGGCCGTCGCAGGCCTGCGCCGCTGGTCTCCGGTCACGGGGCGGGGTGCGCGCGAGTTCATCGCCTTGCCGGGTGATGGCCGGATCGAACTGCTGGACGACAGCTATAACGCCAACCCAACCTCGGTCGAGGCCGCGTTGGATGTTCTGGCCAATGCGCAGGGACAGCGAAAGATCGCCTTTCTGGGTGACATGAAGGAACTGGGCGATCAGGAAACGGAAATGCATGCGGACATGGCGCGGGTCGCGGCGATGGCCGGTGTGGACCAGGTTCATTGCATCGGACCGCTGATGCAGGCGTTGCACAAGGCGCTGCCCGAGGGCAAGCGCGGTCAGTGGGCCGAAAGCAGCGCCGAGATGGCCGCGCACCTTCCTGAACTGATCCGCAATGGCGACACTGTTCTGGCCAAAGGGTCGCTGAGCATGGATCTGGCCCGGATTGTTGACGGTCTGCGGAAAATGGGGCAAGGGGGCGCGCTTGAGCCATGAGAACCCGTAACGCCGCTGTGAGAAAGGTTTTGAAATGCTGTATTGGTTGACCGCGCTGTCGGATGGCGGGGATTTCTGGAACCTTTTTCGCTATATCACATTTCGCGCAGGCGGTGCCTTCTTGACGGCGCTGATATTCGGCTTTCTCTTTGGCAAGCCGCTGATCAACGTTTTGCGCAGGAAGCAGGGCAAAGGTCAGCCTATCCGTGACGACGGGCCCGAGGGGCATCTGTCCAAGGCGGGCACACCGACCATGGGCGGTTTGCTGATCGTGGGTGCGCTGGTTACGTCGACGCTGATCTGGGCCCGCTGGGACAATCCGTTTGTCTGGATGGTTCTGTTTGTAACGCTGGGATATGCCGCCATCGGGTTCGCGGATGATTATGCCAAGGTGTCAAAGCAGAATACAAAGGGCGTGTCCGGCAAGATGCGTCTGGCGCTGGGGATCATCATTGCCGTGCTGGCCGCGCTTTGGGCGACGCTGCACCATCCCGACGGGCTGCAAAACCAATTGGCCATGCCTGTTTTCAAGGACACACTGATCAATCTGGGCCTGTTCTATCTTCCGTTTGCCATAGTGGTCATCGTCGGTGCGGCGAATGCCGTAAACCTGACTGATGGCCTGGATGGCCTGGCCATCATGCCTGCAATGATCGCGGCCTCGACCCTTGGTGTGATTGCCTATGCGGTCGGGCGGGTCGACTTTACAGAATATCTCGATGTGCATTACGTGCCCGGAACCGGTGAGATATTCATCTTTACGTCGGCCCTGTTCGGCGCGGGTCTCGGGTTCTTGTGGTACAACGCGCCTCCGGCTGCGGTGTTCATGGGCGATACGGGCTCGCTTGCTTTGGGCGGGGCGCTGGGCGCGATTGCGGTTGCCACCAAGCACGAGCTGGTTCTTGCCATTGTCGGCGGCCTGTTCGTGGTCGAGGCGCTGAGTGTGATCATCCAGGTGCTGTATTTCAAGCGCACCGGCAAAAGGGTGTTCCTGATGGCGCCGATCCACCACCACTATGAGAAAAAGGGCTGGGCGGAACCCACAATTGTTATCCGGTTCTGGATCATTTCGCTGATCCTGGCCATGATCGGCCTGGCGACGCTGAAAGTCCGGTAGTCCGCTTGCCGGGGTCGGCTGACCTGCGGCGCGCCTGCCGCCTGTGCGGTCTGGTTTGCGCCGCGGCGCAGGCCTGATACTGCCCTTGCCATCGGGAAAATCTTCGGTGCAGTGTGGCGGCCAGTTCGAAGTCAAAGGAAGGTGGGCGCGATGATCCCGGTCAAAGGGTTTACGGGTCAGAAGGTTGCGGTTCTGGGGCTGGGCCGGTCCGGGCTGGCAACGGCGCGCGCGCTGCGTGCAGGCGGGGCGCTGCCGGTGTGCTGGGATGACAACCCATCGGCCCGCGAAAAGGCCGAGGCCGAAGGCTTTGCCTGTACCGATCTGGGTCGTCCGGACGCGCTCACCGATATCGCTGTCCTGATCGTGTCGCCGGGTATTCCGCATCTGTATCCCGACCCAAACCCGGTTGTTGCTGCCGCGCTGGATGCGGGCGTGCCGGTGGACAATGATATCGGCCTGTTCTTCCGGTCCTTTGCGGGGGGCGAATGGGAAAAATTCGACATCGCGCCGCGCGTGGTTGCCGTGACTGGATCGAATGGCAAATCGACCACCGCAGCGCTGATCGACCATATCCTGGCCGAAGCGGGGCGCTCGGTTCAACTGGCGGGCAATATCGGGCGCGGGGTGCTGGACATCGACCCGGCCGAGGACGGGTCAGTCGTCGTGCTTGAGCTGTCAAGCTATCAGACGGAACTGGCCCGTGCGCTGACGCCGGATGTGGCGGTATTCACCAACCTGTCACCAGATCACCTTGACCGCCACGGCGGGATGGGCGGCTACTTCGCAGCCAAACGCCGGCTGTTTTCCGAAGGCGGCCCGGACAGGGCAATCGTGGGCGTGGACGAGGCCGAAGGCGCCTTTCTTGCCGGCCAGCTTACCGAGGGGCCATCTGATGACCGCGTAATCCGGGTGTCTGTCGGGCGTAAACTGACCGGGCCGGGATGGCAGGTTTTCGCGCGTAAAGGGTTCCTTTCCGAATATCGCAAGGGGCGGCAGGCCGCGTCGATCGACCTGCGCGGCATTCGCGGGCTTCCGGGGGAGCATAACCATCAAAACGCCTGCGCGGCCTATGCCGCCTGCCGGTCCCTGGGGTTGGCGCCACGGGTGATCGAGGCCGCATTGCACAGCTATCCGGGCTTGCCGCATCGCAGCCAGATCATCGCCGAGGCCGGTGGCGTTACTTATGTCAACGACTCCAAGGCGACCAATGTCGACAGTGCCCTCAAGGCGCTGAGCGCGTTTTCAAATGTGCGCTGGATTTGCGGCGGATTGGAAAAGGAAGGCGGAATTGCCGCTCTGAACGCCGCCGCGGAAAAAGTGCGATGCGCCTATGTCATCGGGCGCGAGGCCGCCGGGTTTGCCATGCAGCTCAGTGCGGAAACCCGCGTGTGCACGACGATGGAACAGGCGGTTGAGCAGGCGATGCGCGACGCAGAGCCCGGCGATACCGTGTTGCTTGCCCCGGCGGCGGCCAGCTTTGATCAATATGACAATTTCGAACAGCGCGGTGACGATTTCGTGGCGCAGGTTACCAAGCGGCTGTAGGCGCCCGCAGTTGCAATAGATTGCCGGTTGCGCCAAGCTGGGGTGCTATCAGCTTGACGCGCCATGTTTTTTGATTTTGCTTCCGATGGAATTCAACACGAGGTTAAGACCATGCCGAACCGCAAACTCTCTTTGATCCTGCCAGCCATTCTGGCGGTTGGGGCCTGTACGAATGTAGGGGCGAATTACCAGCCAATCATTGATGGTCCGATTGGCCCGAACTACCAATCTGATCTGGCCAACTGCCAGGCATTGGCCCGGTCGCGGCCGACCGTTGATGGCAACACCGCAGGTGCCGCCGCAATCGGTGCCGCAGGGGCTGCGGGCACCAAGGCCATCATCGATGACAGCGCAAGCGACCTGGGTCGCGCAGCCGTTGCCGGTGCGCTGGTCGGTGCGGGTGCAAGTGCCATCCAGAACACCCAGAACCAGGAAGTCATTGTGCGCAACTGCATGCGTGGCCGCGGTTACAACGTCGTCGGCTAAGGCCGCGCCGCTTAAAAGGCGGGTCAGGGTCGCGCCGCGATTGCGGAACCAGCCGCATGGCCCGAGGACCATGCCCACTGGAAATTGTATCCGCCAAGCCAGCCAGTTACATCAACCGCTTCGCCAATGACAAAGAGGCCAGGGACATCCCTGGCCTCCATCGTTTTGGACGACAGGGTATCAGTATCAATCCCGCCCAGGGTCACTTCGGCGGTCCGATATCCTTCGGTGCCCGTGGGGCGCAGGCGCCAATCCGAAAGTGACGCAACCAGATTGGAAAGCGCAGCGTCCGATTGGTCCGCCAGATTGCCCTCCATCGGGATCGTCCGGCCCAGGAACTCCACCAATCGCGCAGGCAGGTGCCGCGCCAGTTCGGTGGTCAACGCCTTGCGCCCGCCAGCTTGCCTTTGGTCGCGCAGCACATCGAACAAGGGAAGGTCGGGGATCAGGTTTACCCGGATCGCCTCGCCGTCGCGCCAATAGGACGACAGTTGCAACACTGACGGGCCGCTCAGGCCGCGATGCGTGAACAGCAACGCCTCGTCAAAACTGATGCGCGCGTTCGACAGGCGAACGGGCAGGGACACGCCTGACAGGTCCCGGAATTCGCCATTGGAAAAAGTGAACGGCACCAGCGCCGCCCGTGTTTCCGTCACCCCCAGGCCGAATTGGCGGGCAATGTCATAGGCCAGCCCCGTCGCGCCCATCTTGGGGATCGACTTGCCGCCCGTCGCAAGCACCAGGTTGGTGCATGTCAGGCTGAGGCGCTGCCCCTCGCGGTCAACATCCACCGCAAAGCCGTCTTCGGTCTTGCGCAGGTCCTTCAGTTCGGTCCGAACCCATAAGTCGGCCCCCGCGCGTTGCATTTCGGCCAGCAACATCTGGATGATCTGTTTCGATGATCCGTCGCAGAACAACTGCCCCAGTGTCTTTTCGTGCCACGCGATGCCGTGGCGACCGACAAGGTCGATGAAGTCCCACTGCGTATAGCGCGCCAGCGCCGATTTGCAGAAATGCGGGTTGCCTGACAGAAAGTTCGACGGCCCTGCATCGAGGTTGGTAAAGTTGCAGCGTCCGCCGCCTGAGATGCGAATTTTTTCGCCGGGGGCCTTGGCGTGGTCGATCGCCAGCACACGCCCGCCGCACTGGGCGGCGCACATCATGCCGGCCGCACCGGCGCCTAGAATGATCGTATCGAAACGCATGCCTCGCGCATGGCGCGGATTGGGGCCGATGACAAGAGGAAGAGGCTAGCCCAAACTGCAAAATCCCTGTAGAGTCTCAATCAGACCCCGAAAACGGGGCGTTGACGAGGCAGTAAGTGGCGGTATCTCATGACTGAGATGGTGTATGGCGCGGTCCAGGACCAGCGCGGTGAACCGATTCTTCCCAAATGGTGGCGGACGATTGATCGCTGGACGATGTCCTGCGTTCTGATCCTGTTTGTCATCGGGCTTTTGCTGGGGCTGGCTTCATCACCGCCGCTGGCAGGCCGCAACGGGTTCGACCCTTTTCATTACGTTGAACGGCAGGCGGTGTTCGGCGGCCTGGCTTTGCTGGCGATGATGCTGACGTCGATGATGTCGCCGACGCTGGTTCGGCGTCTGGCTGTTCTCGGATTTCTGGCCGCATTCGTGGCGCTGGTGTTCCTGCCGGTCTTTGGGACGGATTTCGGCAAGGGCGCGGTGCGCTGGTATTCGCTCGGCTTTGCCTCATTGCAACCGTCCGAGTTTCTCAAGCCCGGTTTCGTCGTCGTTGCCGCCTGGTTGCTGGCCTCGGCGCAAGAGATCAACGGCCCGCCGGGGCGGCTGTGGTCGTTTGCTCTGTGCATGGCGATTGTCGGTATGCTGGTGATGCAGCCTGATTTCGGGCAGGCCTGCCTGATCCTGTTTGGCTGGGGCGTCATGTATTTCGTGGCGGGCGCGCCGATGCTGCTGCTGGTCGGGATGGCCGGGTTCGTCGTGCTGGGCGGCATGTTGGCCTATTCCAATTCCGAACATTTCGCGCGGCGTATTGACGGGTTCCTGAACCAGGAGGTCGATCCGACGACGCAGCTTGGCTATGCCACCAATGCCATCCGCGAGGGTGGGCTGTTTGGTGTTGGCGTCGGCGAGGGACAAGTGAAATGGTCGCTGCCCGATGCGCATACGGATTTCATCATTGCTGTCGCGGCCGAGGAATACGGGCTGATCCTGGTGCTGATAATCATCGCGCTTTATTCGATCATCGTGGTGCGGTCCCTGCTGCGCTTGATGCGTGAACGGGACATGTTCATTCGGCTGGCGGGAACAGGGCTTGCCTGCATGTTCGGGGTGCAGGCGATGATCAACATGGGCGTGGCCGTGCGCCTGCTGCCCGCCAAGGGGATGACGTTGCCCTTTGTCAGCTATGGCGGTTCGTCTCTGATTGCGGGTGGCATCGCCGTTGGGATGCTGCTGGCCTTTACACGAACCCGCCCCCAGGGCGAACTTGGCGATATTCTGCGCGGACGAGGCTAATGGGCGTACCCTATCTGTTGATCGCGGCTGGTGGCACGGGCGGGCATATGTTCCCGGCGCAGGCGCTGGCCGAGGCGATGCTGAACAAGGGCTGGCGCGTGCGCCTGTCCACTGACGCCCGCGGTGCGCGCTATACCGGCGGGTTTCCCCATACGACCGAGATCGTACAGGTCTCGTCGGCGACATTTGCCCGCGGCGGACTGGCGGCCAAGGCGATGGCCGGGCCCAAGATCGCCGGCGGTGTCGCCGGTATGGCCTTTCAGATGCTGCGGGACCGGCCCGATGTTGTCGTGGGTTTTGGCGGTTATCCGTCGATCCCGGCGCTGGGTGCTGCGACCATGCTGGGTTTGCCGCGGATGATTCACGAACAAAACGGCGTGCTTGGCCGCGTAAACCAGGTGTTCGCCACGCGCGTCGCGCGGGTGGCCTGCGGTGTGTGGCCGACGGACCTGCCTGATGGCGCCGATGGCATCCACACCGGCAATCCGGTGCGGGCTGCGGTGCTGGACCGCGCGGCGGCGGGCTATATTCCGCCCGGCGATTACCCGATGTCGGTTCTTGTCATGGGCGGATCGCAGGGCGCGCGCGTTCTCAGCGATGTCGTGCCCGGTGCAATTGCGGCTCTGCCCGCGGATCTGCGCCGCCATATCCGCGTGGCACATCAGGCGCGCGACGAAGACAATGACCGTGTAACCGCGTTTTACGAACAGCATGGTATCCTGGCGGATGTACAGCCATTCTTTCAGGATGTTCCGCGCCGCATGTCCGAGGCGCAGCTGGTCATCTCGCGCTCGGGCGCGTCCAGCGTGGCCGATATTTCGGTCATCGGACGGCCTTCGATCCTGGTTCCCTTTGCCGCTGCGGCGGGGGACCACCAGACCGCCAATGCCCGTGGGCTGGTACAGGCGGGGGCAGCGATCATGATCCCTGAAAACGCGCTTGACGTTTCCGCGCTGACCGCGCAAATCACCGCCGTTCTGACCAACCCTGAAGCCGCGCAGAAAATGGCCCATGCCGCCCTTTCAGTCGGTGCCCCTGACGCCACCGAGCGCCTGACGGCCCTGGTCGAAGAACTGGCGCAAAAGGAGACCACATGACCCCAGCAACCAAACTGCCGCAGGATGTGGGCCCGATTCACTTTGTCGGGATCGGCGGGATCGGGATGTCCGGCATTGCCGAGGTGTTGTTGAACCTGGGCTACCGGGTGCAGGGGTCCGACCTGAAGTCGTCAAAGATCACCGAGCGCCTGGCGGGGCTGGGGGCCGAGATTTTTGTTGGCCAAAAGGCGGAAAACCTTGAAGGTGCGGCGGTTGTTGTCGTTTCGACTGCGATCAAACCGGGCAACCCGGAACTGGACGAGGCGCGTGCGCGGGGGCTGCCTGTGGTGCGACGCGCCGACATGCTGGCGGAACTGATGCGCCTGAAATCCAACATCGCCATTGCGGGAACCCACGGCAAGACCACCACAACCACCATGATGGCCGAGTTGATGGTGGCCGGTGATTTCGATCCGACCGTCATAAATGGCGGCATCATTCATGCCTATGGCAGCAACGCGCGGATGGGGCAGGGCGAATGGATGGTGGTCGAAGCGGATGAGAGCGACGGCTCGTTCAACCGCCTGCCCGCGACGATTGCTATCGTCACCAATATCGACCCCGAGCATATGGAGCACTGGGGCGATTTCGATACGCTGCGCGATGGGTTCCACGAATTCCTGTCGAACCTTCCCTTTTACGGTCTGGCCGTATGCTGCACTGACCATGCCGAGGTTCAGGCGCTGGTGGGCCGCATCACCGACCGTCGCGTCCGCACCTATGGGTTCAATACGCAAGCTGATGTCCGGGCCGTGAACCTGACCTATAAGGCGGGCGTCGCGCATTTCGACATCCATCTTCAATACGAAGACAAGGTCATCGAGGGCTGCACCCTGCCGATGCCGGGCGACCACAACGTGTCAAACGCGCTGAGCGCGGTGGCGGTGGCGCGCCACCTTGGGATGAAAGCTGCGGAAATCCGCGACGCGCTGGCCAATTTCGGCGGCGTCAACCGTCGTTTTACCAAGGTTGGCGAGGTCAACGGCGTCACCATCATCGACGATTACGGCCACCACCCGGTGGAAATTGCCGCCGTTCTGAAAGCAGCCCGGCAGGCCACCGAAGGGCGTGTTATCGCCGTCCACCAACCGCACCGCTATTCGCGCCTGTCCAATCTTTTTGATGATTTCTGCACCTGTTTCAACGACGCAGACGTCGTGGCAATTGCCGAGATTTTCGCCGCTGGTGAAGACCCCATTCCGGGTGCCAGCCGGGATGATCTAGTCGAAGGACTGATCCGCCATGGCCATCGCCACGCGCGTGCCCTGCTGAACGAGGACGACCTTGAGCGTCTGGTTCGCGAACAGGCCGGGCCAGGGGACATGGTGGTCTGCCTTGGGGCGGGTACGATCAGCACCTGGGCCAACGGTCTTCCGCAGAGATTGCAGCAAAAACAGGCTGTTTGACGGCGGTCCTCAAATGGCGCACAACCTGAAAGTGTGATACGCTAAAGGTCAGTACCGCGTTTCCTCGGAGGGGCGAATGGAGTTATCAGTGGTTTTTGCCGCACTCTGGGTCATCAGCGCAACCATCGTCGCGCTGCTGCCGATGCGGATGCAATTCCCTCCGGGTGTGGTGCTGCTGATTTGCGCGCCGGTTCTGGTTATCTGGCTGGGGCGGGATTTCGGATTGATCATTGCGACGCTGGCGATTGCCGCCTTTGTGTCCATGTTCAGAAAGCCGCTGCGTTTTTATTGGTGCAAATGGATTGCGCGCGAGGTGGCCGAGTGAACTGGTCTATTGCTCTTGCCGGTCTCTGGGGGGTGGCCGCGAATGTGCTGGCGATGATCCCCAGCAAGGACAACCACTGGACCCGAGCCTATGTCCTGATAGCGGTCGGCATTCCGATCCTTGGGTTTGTCACCTATCAGAATGGCCCCTGGGTTGGGCTGCTGGTCCTGGCGGCGGGCATGTCGGTCTTGCGCTGGCCGGTGATCTATCTGGGCCGCTGGATGCGCCGGATGTTCCGGTCGGCTTCCTGACGGTTCCGGGTTGCTTTGGCAGGGCAATTCCGCGATCTAGCATACATGACATCTCTTCCCACTCCTCGCGGCAGGCTTTCTGAAAACCGTGCCCTGAACGACCTGACCTGGCTGCGCGTCGGCGGTCCGGCGGACTATTTGTTTCAACCTGCCGACGTTCAGGATCTTCGGGATTTCCTGCGGGACCTGCCCCCAGAAATCCCCGTCTTTCCGATGGGTGTCGGGTCCAACCTGATCGTGCGCGATGGCGGGTTGAGGGCAGTGGTGATCCGGCTTGGTCGCGGCTTCAACACGATTTCAACCGATGGCGGTATCGTGACCGCGGGTGCTGCGGCGCTGGATGCACATGTTGCGCGCAAGGCCGCCGATGCAGGGATCGACCTGACCTTTCTGCGCACCATTCCCGGCTCGGTCGGGGGGGCGGTACGGATGAATGCGGGTTGCTATGGCAGCTACACGGCTGATGTGCTGCGCAAAGCCACCATTGTCACGCGCGCCGGAGACCTGGTGGAGCTTGCCCCGGAAGATCTCAATTTCCGATACCGCCAGACCGACCTGCCTGAAGGCGCGGTCCTGATCTCGGCCACTTTCGAAGGGCCGTCGGGCGACCCGGCCGAGTTGCACGCGCGCATGGAGGCCCAGTTGAAAAAGCGCGACGAGACGCAACCGACCAGGGACCGAAGCGCCGGTTCGACCTTCCGCAACCCTGCCGGGTTCTCGTCGACCGGGCGTGCAGATGACGTGCACGATCTGAAGGCATGGAAGGTGATTGACGATGCAGGTATGCGCGGTGCCCGGCAGGGTGGCGCGCAAATGAGCGAAAAGCACTCGAATTTCCTGATCAATACGGGGGATGCCACCGCCGAAGACCTCGAATCGCTGGGCGAGCAAGTGCGAAAAAAGGTTTACGAAACAAGCGGTATCACGCTAGAGTGGGAAATCATGCGGGTCGGTGACCCGATGAAAGACTAAAGCCCCATCCGTCAGACCAATAACAGGCAAATTCAGGCGGCGGATCAAAGGCATAAACGCAGTACGGACCACGACATAAGGTCCGGGGACATTGAGGCGCACGAACGTGGGTAGGTCGAGCAGGACAAGCCCCAAAGTGGCGGTATTGATGGGTGGCCCCTCGGCGGAACGCGAGGTGTCTCTCAGCTCTGGGCGCGAATGCGCAGCCGCCCTTCGGGGAGAAGGCTTTGAGGTGGTCGAACTGGACGCAGGTCCCGACCTTTATGCACGCCTGCACGACATCAAGCCCGATGTGATCTTCAACGCCCTGCATGGCCGCTGGGGCGAGGATGGCTGTGTGCAGGGCATTCTGGAGTGGATGCGTATTCCCTATACCCATTCCGGTGTTCTGGCCTCGGCCCTGGCTATGGACAAGCAGCGCAGCAAAGAGGCGTTTCGTGTGGCCGGGTTGCCCGTTGCAGACAGCGTGATCGTGCCCAAGGTCGATGTCATGGCCAAACACGTCATGGAACCGCCTTACGTGGTCAAGCCAAACAACGAAGGGTCCAGCGTCGGTATCTATTTGGTCCACGAGGCGGCCAACGGCCCGCCGCAACTGTCCGATGACATGCCCGCACAGGTCATGGTCGAACAATATGTGGCGGGGCGTGAACTGACGGTGACCGTGATGGGCGACCGCGCCCTGACCGTCACCGAGATCATGACAGACGGTTGGTATGACTATGACGCCAAGTACAAACCCGGCGGGTCCTGGCATGTTCTTCCGGCGGAAATCCCGACGGATATCGCCAAGCTTTGCCTGGGTCATGCGTTGCGCGCGCATCAGGTTCTTGGATGCCGGGGCGTCAGCCGGACAGATTTTCGCTGGGACGAAGCCCGGGGGGCGGATGGCCTGGTCCTGCTGGAAACCAATACCCAGCCCGGAATGACGCCGACATCGCTTGTTCCCGAACAGGCCGAGTACCGGGGCATGACCTTCGGTCAGATGTGCGCCTGGATGGTGGAGGACGCCTCATGCGATCGATAGGCGCAGCGCGGGCTTTGGTCATCCACCGGCGCAAACTGCCCAGCGGCCCGGACGCCGGTTTTGAAGATGTGCAGCCAGAGGAACTGAACGTTCAGCCAAAAGTGCGGCTGAGGGGCGCGCGGCTGTTTGGCCGGTCAGCGCGGCCGTCGGACCCGGCACCGTCGCGGCTGAGCTATCGGTATCAGCGGTGGATGCTGACGCCGGGCATTCGGCTGGGCGTGCGGCTTGGGTTGCCGATGGTTGTCCTGGCTGGCACGCTGGGGATGTATTTTGCGGCCGAAGACCGCCGCGAGGCGGTTTCCGCCTATGTCTCCGATCTGCGCAGATCGATTCAGGAGCGCCCCGAATTCATGGTCAACCTCATGGCCATTGACGGCGCGGGAACCGGGCTGGCCCAGGATATCCGCGAGGTCGTTCCACTGGATTTCCCGCTCAGCTCGTGGGACCTGGATGTCGAGCAGATCCGGGATCTGATCGCGGGGCTTGATCCGGTGAAATCGGCCACGGTGCGTATTCGTCCAGGCGGGATCTTGCAGGTCGATGTGGTCGAGCGTCAGCCGATAATCGTCTGGCGAACCCGAAATGGCATCGAATTGCTGGACGAAACGGGCGCGCATGTGGACACGATTGCCGCCCGGTCGGACCATGCGGACCTGCCCCTGATTGCCGGGGCCGGCGCCGACGCTCATGTCGGTGAGGCGCTTGAAATTCTGAAAACCTCCCGCAGCCTTGGCGAGCGCGTGCGCGGTTTGGTCCGTATTGGCGAGCGGCGCTGGGACCTGGTCCTGGACCGGGGTCAACGCATCATGTTGCCGGTGGACCGACCGGTGCGCGCGCTGGAACGGGTGTTGGCCGTCAACGAGGTGCAGGACCTGTTGGAACGCGACGTGGCGGTTGTGGATATGCGCCTGGGTCAGCGTCCGACGATCAGAATGACCAAAGCTGCCAGCGAAGACTGGTGGAATACAAAAGTGACAGTGGGTAACGGGCAGTAGAACAATGATGACCGATCTTTATCAGTCCCAGCGGGCGATGCGGCAGATGCGCAGGCAAGCGATGCAACGCGGTGTTGTTGCCATTCTTGACGTGGGCAGTTCCAAGATTGCCTGCCTTGTTTTGCGTTTTGATGGCACTGGGCGGCTTAGCGAAGATAACTCGATCGGGTCCATGGCCGGGCAGACCGGTTTCCGCGTCATTGGCGCGGCCACGACGCGGTCGCGCGGCGTTCAGTTTGGCGAGGTCACCGCCATGCAGGAAACCGAGCGGGCCATCCGCACGGCCCTGCAGGCGGCGCAAAAGATGGCCGATATCCGTGTCGATCACGTAATCGCATGTTTCTCGGGCGCGAACCCGCGCTCCTATGGTCTGGACGCGCAGGTGGACCTGGAGGGGCAACTGGTGACCGAGGCCGAGATCGGCCGGGTCCTGAGCGCCTGCGATGTGCCCGATTACGGGGCAGGGCGCGAGGTTCTGCATGCACAGCCCGTGAACTTTGCCCTGGACAACCGGTCCGGCCTGATCGACCCGCGCGGGCAATTGGGTCAGTCTCTGGCGGTCGATATGCACATGCTGACCGTTGACGCCGTGGCGATCCAGAACATCGTGCGCTGTATCAAGCGCTGCGATCTGGAACTGGCCGGGATCGCGAACTCGGCCTATGTATCCGGCGTGTCTGCCCTGGTCGAGGACGAACAAGAACTGGGTGCGGCCTGCATCGACATGGGCGGTGGAACGACCAGCGTGTCCATCTTCATGAAAAAGCACATGATCTATGCCGATTGCGTGCGCATGGGCGGCGATCATGTGACCAGCGACATTTCCATGGGGCTGGGGGTTCCGGCCTCGGTCGCGGAACGCATCAAGACATTCAACGGCGGCGTGCATGCCACGGGTGCCGATGATCGCGACATGATCGACATCGGCGGCGATACCGGCGATTGGGAACATGACCGGCGCACCGTCAGCAGGGCCGAGCTGATTGGCATCATGCGTCCGCGCGTCGAAGAAATCCTTGAAGAGGTCCGGTCGCGGCTGGATGCGGCCGGGTTCGAACATATGCCCAGCCAGCAGATTGTCCTGACCGGCGGAGGCAGCCAGATCATGGGTTTGGACGGTCTCGCCAGCCGCATCCTCGGCCAAAGGGTCCGTCTTGGCCGACCGCTGCGCGTGCACGGCCTGCCGCAATCGGCGACCGGACCGGGTTTTTCCTCGGCCGTTGGTCTCAGCTTGTTTGCTGCGCATCCGCAGGATGAGTGGTGGGATTTCGAAATTCCGGTCGACACCTACGCCGCGCGCCCCTTTAAACGGGCGGTCCGGTGGTTCCGTGACAATTGGTAGAACGTCTGGCCTTGCGCTTGCCGGTCTTGCCGCGCTCGGTTGGGGCGGCGGGGCCTGGGCGCAGACTGCCATAACACCCGACGCCTTTCTGGATGCGGCAGCCGGAAATACGCTGACCTTCTATGAAATCCGAACCGGCGCCCTGGTCGGAACCGAGCAATTCCTCAGCCGAACGGTCTCGGTTTGGAAGGAAGAAGGTGAAGGGTGCGTATATGGCCAGATAACTACGCCCAACGGCCAGGTGTGTTTCCTGTATGACAACGACCCGGACGGCGTTCCGGTCTGTTGGTGGCCCTTCAAACACCAAGGCCGTTTGATGGTGCGTCTGGCCACATTTTTTGACGGCGAGATACAAGAGGTGCGCAGCATCTCGGACAGGGATCTGAACTGCCCTGGTACTCCGATCAGCTGAAGAAACTGGTTGCGGCGCAGCGATTTATCCCTAAAGATATCCACAAGGGCCACCAAGGCCCAGCGGCAGGACCTGAGCAGTTTTCCGCAAGTGAGTTAATGGTTGCCCGGTTTGGTGCGCGCTGCAGGAACAGCCGCGTCAACTTGGTGTGCCTAGTGGCCATATCGCACGGTTCCGCAATATCTGGCGGGATGTGCGAAATGCCGCTGATATTCGCCATATTTCCTCCATATTTTGTGGTTTTTCGCGATTTTTGACGTGACGTTTGACGTCGAGAGCGGTAGAATCATAGGCGGATAGGTAAGAAAAACACCGCTTTGCGGGAACATAAATACAGGCGGACAGAGCATGACATTGAATCTTTCGATGCCCGGGCACGACGAACTTAAGCCTCGGATTACGGTATTTGGCGTTGGCGGCGCTGGCGGCAATGCCGTGAACAACATGATTGAAAAGCAGCTGGACGGCGTAGACTTCGTCGTGGCCAACACCGATGCGCAGGCGCTGCAGCAAAGCCATTCCTCGGCGCGGGTGCAGCTGGGCGTCAAGGTCACCGAAGGGTTGGGCGCGGGCGCGCGGCCGTCTGTAGGGGCCTCTGCCGCCGAAGAAAGCATCGAACAGATCGTCGACCACCTTGCTGGCGCGCATATGTGCTTTATCACCGCGGGGATGGGCGGCGGAACCGGTACGGGCGCGGCTCCGATCATCGCGCAGGCGGCGCGTGAACTTGGCGTTTTGACCGTCGGTGTCGTGACCAAGCCGTTCCAGTTCGAAGGCGCCAAGCGCATGCGGCAGGCCGAAGACGGCGTTGAGGCGCTGCAAAAGGTTGTCGATACGCTGATCATCATCCCCAACCAGAACCTGTTCCGGCTGGCCAACGAAAAGACCACCTTTACCGAAGCGTTTTCGATGGCGGATGACGTTCTGCACCAGGGCGTCAAAGGCGTGACCGACCTGATGGTGCGTCCGGGTCTGATCAACCTCGATTTTGCCGACGTTCGCGCCGTGATGGACGAGATGGGCAAGGCGATGATGGGCACCGGCGAAGCGACCGGCGAAGATCGTGCCATTCAGGCCGCTGAAAAGGCGATTGCCAATCCGCTGCTGGACGAAATCAGCCTCAAGGGCGCCAAGGGCGTTCTGATCAACATCACCGGGTCGCATGACCTGACCCTGTTCGAACTGGACGAGGCCGCCAACCGCATCCGCGAGGAAGTCGACCCCGAGGCAAACATCATCGTGGGTTCGACCCTTGATACCGCAATGGAAGGCGCCATGCGCGTTTCCGTGGTCGCAACGGGCATTGACGCCAGCGACGTTCAGGCCGACGCGCCGATCGCCCGCCGCCCGATGGCGGCACCGCTGACCCGCACGGTTTCGGCCGAAGAGCCAGCCCCGGAAGAGATGGTCGCCGCGGACGAGGCTCCGGCCCCCAGCGAACCGGTTCGCGAACCGTCGCTTTTTGAGGCTGCCGAGGAACAGGTGGCAGAGCCTGCACCGCGGTACGAGCCGCGTCAGGCGCAGGTTCAGGATGACGACGGCCTGCCGCCGCCAGCCTATCAGCCGCGCGTGGCCGAGTTTGAACCGCAGCCCGATCTGACCGAAGCTGCGCCCGAGCAATATGCCGCTCCGGCAGAAGCGACACCCGGAACGCCGTCGCCCGAAGCCCTGCAGCGCTTGCAGGCGGCCGTTCAGAACGTACCGTCATCCAAGCAGCGTCTGACCGCATCGCGCCCGCAAGAGCCGATCGCCCAGCCGCAGCCCGAAGCGGAAGACCGGCCGCGTTTTGGCTTTAACCGCCTGATCGACCGGATGACCGGCCACGCGGCGGATACACCGGCGCAACCGGTCCGGCAGCAGCCGGAAATGCGCCAAACTGACGTTACGGCACCTGCCCAGGAAGAGGCAGACCCCGACCACGACCGGATTGAAATCCCCGCCTTCTTGCGGCGTCAGGCCAACTGATCGCGGTAACAAAATCATGACAAAGGGCCGCCGTCTGGCGGCTCTTTTTTGTTGTATTGCAATGGTATAAGCCTAGGTAAGCAGGGTTTTGCCGATCTGTCGCAGAACTGTTTCATTCAGTTACAAAGAGTGAGTTGAGCCTTTGCCTCGCCTCGCTTACCTCAGGGTGCAACACAGCCCGACACAGGCTGGACACCACTCACTGAGGTTCGTTTTGCAACATACGCTCAATTCTCCGGTCACGTTCACAGGGTTTGGCCTGCACAGCGGCAAGCCTGCGAAAATGGTCCTGAGACCGGCGGCGGCCGGCCATGGTATCTGGTTCAAGCGTACAGATATCGAGGTTGGCGACACGATGGTGCCTGCGGCCTATGACATGACCGAGCATGTTCCTTTGTGTACGCGTCTGGTCAACACCAGCGGCGTGTCGGTTTCGACCGTCGAACATATCATGGCCGCTCTGGCCGGGTGCGGGGTCCACAACGTTCTGATTGAGATCGACGGCCCCGAAGTTCCGGTTATGGATGGATCGTCCGTATCGTTCGTCCGTACCATCATGGCTGCCGGCCTGCGCCGGCAGGCGGCGCCGGTTCTGGCCTTCGAGATTCTCAAGCCGGTCAGCATCAGCCACAATGGCGGCACGGCCAGCCTTATCCCGTCGGAAAATTTCGAAATCGAATTCACGATTGATTTCGAAGACAAGATCATCGGCCGCCAGACCTATTGCCTGAATATGTCCAACGGGTCTTTTGCGCGCGAACTGAGTGACAGCCGCACCTTCTGCCGCAAGGCCGATGTTGATGCGATGCGCGAAAACGGTCTTGCCCAGGGTGGTACTTTGGACAACGCGGTGGTTGTCGACGGCGAAACTGTTTTGACGCCGGGCGGGCTGCGCCACCAGAACGAGGCGGTCCGGCACAAGATGCTGGACGCGTTCGGCGACCTTTACCTGGCTGGCGGCCCGATCCTGGGCCGGTATGTGGGCGAACGTTCCGGCCACACCGCCACCAACAAGCTGCTGCGCAAGCTGTTTGAAACACCGGGGGCGGTGCGCCCGATCCTGTGCACGCCCGACCAGGCTACCCGCTTGCCGGGGCAGGGGCTTGTCATGGACGAAATCCCGCAAGTCGCCTGATCGGAACATCGTTGGCAGACAATTGCATCTGCGCGCGGATAAGACGTTTTGCACCGGAATTTTATGTGCTAGACCAAAGCCCAATCCGGGGTTACCCCAAGAGACAATACGACTAGGATGGGCGGTATGGTTGGCAGCAAAGCGGCAGTCAGGCTTGCGGGTGCATTTCTTCTGGCAGCCACTCTGACGGCATGCGGCAACGCGGGTGGGCTTTTCGGCAACAAGGGTGCTGACCGCAGCCAGAACCTTGAAGGTTATACTCCTGAACAGATTTATACGCGCGGCGAATATGAGTTGGCGCAGAACCGGGCCGATGATGCCGCATGGTATTTTTCCGAGGTCGAACGGCTGTACCCCTATTCCGACTGGGCCAAACGGTCGCTGATCATGCAGGCGTTTTCCTTTCATTCCGACAAGAATTACGAGGAAAGCCGCGCCTCGGCGCAGCGTTACATCGACTTTTACCCAACCGACGAAGATGCGGCATATGCCCAATATCTTTTGGCGCTCAGCTATTATGACCAAATCGACGAAGTTGGCCGCGACCAGGGCCTGACGTTTCAGGCGCTGCAGTCTTTGCGTACCGTGATCGAAGTTTATCCTGACAGCGAATATGCCACCTCGGCGGTGCTGAAGTTTGACCTGGCCTTTGATCACCTGGCAGGCAAAGAGATGGAAATCGGGCGCTATTACCTGCGTCAGGATCACTATACCGCTGCGATCAACCGGTTCCGCGTTGTTGTCGAAGATTTCCAGACCACATCCCATACAGCCGAGGCGCTGTATCGTCTGGTCGAGGCATATCTGTCGCTGGGTCTGGTGAACGAGGCACAGTCCGCCGGTGCGATTCTGGGTTACAACTATCAATCCTCGGAATGGTATGACAGCGCCTACAAGCTGTTGACCTCGCGTGGTCTGGACCTCAAGAGCCGGGGCGACAACTGGCTCAGCACGATCTACCGGCAGACGATCAAGGGTGAGTGGTTGTAATCGTCATGGCTGTTGGCTTGGGACGCTGGTAACCCGATGCTGCGCGCCCTCGATATCCGCGACATGCTGATCATCGACCGGCTGGACCTTGTGTTCCAGCCGGGCCTGAACGCTTTGACCGGCGAAACCGGGGCAGGCAAGTCGATCTTGCTGGATTCCCTTGGCTTTGTGCTGGGTTGGCGCGGGCGTGCGGAATTGGTGCGCCAGGGGGCCGCACAGGGCGAGGTCGTGGCCGAGTTCGAGTTGGCCGACGACCACCCGGCCCATGCCGTTCTGGCCGAGGCGGGGCTGCCCGGCGGATCGGAACTGATCCTGCGCAGGATCAACACGGCTGAGGGGCGCAAGACCGCTTGGGTCAATGACCGCAGATGTTCGGGCGAGGTATTGCGCGCCCTGTCCGATACCCTGATCGAACTACACGGTCAGCATGACGACCGCGGCCTTCTGAACCCACGAGGGCACCGTGCGATGCTTGATGCCTATGCCGGGGCGGCAGAGCAGATTGCAGCCGTGCGTGCCGCATGGGGCCAGGTGGCGCGGACGCGGAAGGCGCTTGAGGAAACCGAGGCCGCGTTGCAGGCGATGCAGGCCGAAGAAGAGTTTCTGCGTCATTCGGTAGCCGAACTCGATCAGCTTGACCCGCAACCCGGCGAGGATGCGGAACTTGATGCGCGCCGCCGCATGATGCAGGGGGCCGAACGTATTCGCGACGATGTCGCCCGTGCCTTTGCACTGTTGGGCGGTGACGGTGCCGAAGGCGCGATGGCCGATGCTCTGCGGTGGCTGGAAGGGGTGTCCGACAATGCCGGGGGCCAGTTGGAAGAGCCCATCACAGCGTTGGGGCGCGCGCTGATCGAACTGGGCGAAGCGCAGGATGGTGTCAATGCCTGCCTGCAGGCGCTGGAGTTCAACCCGGCAGACTTGGAACAGGCCGAGGAACGGTTGTTTGCGATACGGGCCTTGGCCCGCAAGCACGACGTGACGCCTGACGCACTGGGCACGTTCGCTGAAACACTGCGTGAACGGTTGCACCGGCTGGATGCAGGTGATGCCGATCTGTCCGAACGCCGCGCTGCCCTGTCTGCGGCGCAGGGAACCTATGATGAGGCCGCCGAGGCCCTGAGTGTCATGCGCCGGGCGGCCGCCGTACAGTTGGATGCCGCGGTCATGACCGAACTTGCGCCCCTCAAGATGGAGCGCGCGGTGTTTCGCACGGATATCACCCCGGCCGAGGCTGGCCCCGAAGGGGTCGACGCGGTTGCGTTCACGGTTGCAACAAACCCCGGGGCACCATCCGGACCATTGAACAAGATCGCGTCCGGCGGTGAACTGAGCCGGTTTCTTCTGGCACTCAAGGTTTGTCTGACCGGCGAGCGCAGCGCCCGCACCATGATATTCGACGAAATCGACCGCGGTGTCGGCGGGGCCACGGCCGATGCGGTCGGTCGGCGCCTGTCTGCGCTTGCGCAGGGCGGGCAGGTACTGGTTGTCACCCATTCTCCGCAGGTGGCGGCGCGTGCACAGCATCACTGGCGGGTGCAGAAACAGGTGGCGGATGGGCAGACATTGTCAACGGTTGTCCCGCTGGCCGCGGATGACCGGGTTGACGAGATTGCTCGGATGGTTGCGGGCGACACCATAACCGACGAGGCGCGCGCAGCCGCACGGGCGCTGTTGCATCCGTGATGCAAACTTGCCGCGCCTGATCCCTTGCTGAGGTGCCATGCGGCTTTTCTATGGATCGAAGGTCATTTACTAAGAACATTAAGACGTTCATGAAGGCTGGAGTCTCCGGTTCCGCGCAGTGTCTTGCCGCTGTTTGTGGTTTTTGTACCGGGGCAGGCCGATCTGAACGGTTAAGGATGACCCGAGGGGGCAAATGACCCAGTCGACAGGCACCGTTCTTCGGAACCAGCTGAATCAGGCCATGTCCGCCATCAAGGATGCCTGGCGGGTCATGCGCCGCAGGGGGCCCAGCCAGATCCAGTTCTGGTTCATCGCGCTGGCGATCGGTATCGCTGCGGGTTTCATGGCGCTTGGCTTTCGCAAGGCCATCCAGGCGCTGCAGGCCTATATCTATGATACCGAAGACATCCTGATGCTGCACAGCCATGTCGAGAAATTGCCGTGGTTGTTGATACTGGTTACGCCCATCATAGGCGGCTTGATCGTAGGGGTCATCCTGCACAGGTTTACGGATGACGGCCGGGTGCGGTCGGTTGCGGATGTGATCGAAGGTGCGGCTGTGACCGACGGCCGGGTGGAAACCAAGGCTGGGTTCGCGTCACTTCTGGCTTCGTTGATCACACTCAGTTCTGGCGGATCGACGGGCCGCGAGGGGCCGGTCGTCCATATGGCCGGGGTCATTTCAACCTGGGTCAGCGACCGGATTCACGCGGATGGAATCACTGGCCGGGACCTTCTGGGATGCGCTGTTGCAGCTGCTGTTTCGGCCAGTTTCAATGCCCCGATCGCCGGGGCCTTGTTCGCGCTCGAGGTTGTTCTGCGCCATTTTGCGGTGCACGCCTTTGCGCCAATTGTCATTGCGTCGGTCGCCGGAACCGTCATCAACCGGCTGGAATATGGCGACGTCACCGAATTTGCGCTGAACACGCCGGGGTCCCTGCAGTTCTACGTGGAACTGCCGGCATTCCTGATGCTGGGGCTGATCTGCGGGCTGGTATCGTTGCTGTTGATGCGGTCGATTTTCTTTGCCGAAGATATCGGAAACCATATCCAAAGCCGCCTGTCTTTGCCGGGGTGGTTGCGACCGGGTATTTCGGGGGCCATGCTGGGGCTTCTGGCGATTTGGTTCCCCCATATTATCGGGGTCGGCTATGAGACCACGATGCGCGCGCTGAGCGGTGACCTGGTCCTGACTACCGCCATCCTGTTTGCGGTGATCAAGACAATCGCGGTGGCCATTACCATGGGCGGTCGCATGGGGGGTGGAGTGTTTTCCCCATCCCTGATGATTGGTGCATTGACCGGTCTGGCATTCGGCCTGATCGCCACAGGCTTGCTGCCGCATGTGTCGGGCACGCATACCCTATACGCCTTTGCCGGGATGGGGGCCGTTGCCGCCGCGGTGCTGGGCGCGCCCATTTCGACCACGTTGATCGTGTTCGAGCTGACCGGAGACTGGCAAATCGGCCTGGCGGTGATGGTGTCAGTTTCCATGTCCACCGCACTGGCGTCACGGCTGGTGGACCGGTCCTTTTTCCTGACGCAGTTGGAACGCCGGAACGTGCACCTGGCCGCAGGGCCACAGGCCTATTTGCTGGCCATGTTGCGGGCTGGTTCGGTCATGCGCCCCCTTGAGGCTGACGGATCGCTTACCGCAGCCGAGGCACAGGCGCTGGTCGAGCAAGGCCTGTGTGTCAGGGCAGGCGACACCCTTGAAGCGGCCATGCCTTATTTCGATCGGGGCGACATTGGCAGCATCCCCGTTGTCGCTACAGACGATAACGGGCGTGAATGCCCCGTCGGGGCCTTGCTGCATGTCGACGCGCTAAAGGCTTATAACCGGGCGCTGGCAGCGACCGCCGCCGAGGAACATTCCTGACCCGGTTTCGGGTCTGTTCACATCGTTTATCGGCAGGCGCTATGGCTGGATATCGCTAACCAATGGTTTGCGATTCTTGACGTGCCGGGCCACCAGGGCGCGCATTTGCTTGCCCGTGGGGGGCGTGGCGCGGGCCAATGGCGGCGCGTATGACTGCGCCTGGATTTCTGGAAACAGCGCAGCAATCTCTGCCCGCGCCTCGGCGCCGACGCCCGCAAGGGCACCCGGGCCGGTGAACAGGCTTTCGCTGGGGGCGCCTTCTGCAAACACGACCTCATGCTGATCAAACAGCAAATGAAAATACGTTACAGAATGGACGTTTTCTTCGACGGTGATACCTGGAATTCCGACCAGTTTGTTCGCCGGTACCAGGACCTCTTCCGAGGAGAACATCCGCGCCGCAATTGGTGATCGGACCAGCATTCTGTGCTGCGGCGAAACGACAAGATCGTTTTCGGGCAGCCCATCGCCAAGCGCGCCCCTGGATATTCTGATCGGACGCAGCTTCGGCTTTCTTGTCAGGTCGATCCTGTCCAAGGCGCGCGACCCGATCCAACGCACGGTTTGCGGCCCGTGATCCAGCGTCATCACCGCATCACCGACCCGCAACGTTTCAATCTGCCGCGGCCCGTCAGGGGTGGCGATGCGCGTACCGGCGGCAAAACACGGCACCGTCGTGTCAATGTCGATGCTCGGGCCGTTGTCGACAATCCCATTGATCGTCAATGGTGTGTTCAGTGGCGGAACAGCCCCACCGAGAAACGCCATGAAATAGCCGTCCTCGCTGTCGATCCCGATCGAGTTGCCGTTGCCGTTGATGTCATAGTCAAACAGACCGATCTGATAGACGTTGGTTCCGTCTGTTACTTCGATCGTATAATCCCAGTAGATGATTTCGCCATTATAGGTCTGGGTCGGGTCGTTTGCCGTCTCGTTCGAGGCGCTGTCACCACTGAACACAGTGCCGTCGGCGCCCTCTTCGATGGTGATCTGGCTGTAAGCGGAAATCTGGAACGTTGTTCCGGTCGCATCGGCTGCCGCGCCTGTGTCGGACAACGTGGAATCGGTGCGAAAGGCACCATAGATGGTAGTCGGCATGAAACCCGGCCCTTACTGGTAAACTATGCGTAACAAGACGCGTATAGCGCCTGATCCCGCTGCTCTACCAGTGAAATTCGACATTTATTGGGCGTGGCCAGGGAATAGTGCCACCGGTCGCAGTGCGTTGCCACAGTCGGTGGCGCAGCATTCGGCCCGGTCGACAGCCCGGCCCGCGCGGGGTGGCCACCGCGCTTTGCCCGCAACCGAGCCTGCCTGGCCAGAGTCAGATCTGTTCAACCTTGACGCTGTCGCTGGGATAGAAGGCCAGATAACCCTTGATCTCGGCAACCCCGGCAATCGGGTCCTCATAGCTCCAGGCGGCGTTTTCCGTGGTAGACGACTTGTTGACGATCGAAAAATGCACCGCATCCCCTTTGTGAGGGCAATGGGTAACCTTGTCTGTCTGATCCAGAAACGCCATCGCAATGTCCGAGCGCGGGAAATAGATCACAGATGCCAGGTCGCCTTCGACAAGCTCCAGCGCATTGGTGGTTTCGCCCAGAATCGCGCCGCCGGACCGCACGCTCCATTTGCCGCTTGCTTTGCGGATCGTGATGAGTTCCGTCATCCCCGTTTCCTTCCCATTTTCATTCAGGGCCTCTCCTGTGCCCGGTCATTGTAACACTCCGGTGTCACACCGGAGCAGTTGCGGCATCCAGCCACAGTTGCGCCTCTTCGCCCAGCCTGTGTCGCGTTTTTTCAGACACAGCCCGGTGATAGGCGTTCAGCCAATCCCGCTCGGCCTGGCCAAGCAGGCTCACATCAATCAACCGGCGGTCAATCGGCACATAGGTCAGCGTGCGCCAGTGCAGCATCGCGCGTTCGGCATCGCCGCCGGGCAGGGCCGGGGCCTCTTCGACGACCAGCAGGTTTTCCAGCCGTATACCAAAGGCACCCTCGCGGTAATAGCCCGGCTCGTTCGACAGGATCATACCCGGTTCAAGCGGCACATGGCTGACACGCGACAGGCGTTGCGGGCCTTCATGCACGCTCAGATACGCGCCGACGCCGTGTCCAACCCCATGATTGAAATCCTGCCCGGCTTGCCACAGGGGCACACGCGCCACGCATTCGATATCACGCCCCGCCAGCCCAACGGGCCACCGCAGCATGGACATGGCGATCATCCCCTTCAGCACCCTGGTAAAACACGCCTTTTCGTCTGCCTGGGGGGTGCCAATCGCAATTGTACGCGTGATGTCCGTCGTACCGTCCAGATACTGCCCTCCGCTGTCCAGAACCAGCAAGTGCCCGTCTTCCAAACGGCTGTCTGTCTCTTCGGTCACCCGGTAATGCATGATGGCCCCGTTGGGCCCGGTCCCGGCAATGGTATCGAACGAGATATCCTGCAGCGCATTGTCCCTGCGTCGGGACATCTCAAGCTGGCTGACAACCTGCGTTTCAGTCACGCTGCCCGGCGGTTGGCCATCCAGCCAGCACAACAGCTCGATGACAGCCGCGGCATCGCGCAAATGCGCCTCGGCGCTGCCTTCGATCTCGGCCGCATTCTTCCTGGCCTTTGGCAGGGCGCAGGGGTCCCCGCCGTCTGTCGCCCTGTCGCCAAGCACATCCATAACAGCCTGGGGCACCGTGCCCATGTCAACCTGAACCGCACCGTCCAGCGCATCCAGGGCTTGCTCAAACGTCTGAGGTGCCCACACCGCGACCTGCGGGCCGACCGGCCCGTCCAAACCCTCAAGCTTTCGCGCGTCGATGAACAGATCGACCCGGGCATCCGCATGCAAAATGGCAAATCCGTGGGCCACCGGGTTATAGGCGATATCCGATCCACGGATATTCAGCAGCCACATGATCGAGTCCGGCAGCGTAATCACAGCGGCCGAATGCCCGGCCTTTCCCAAGGCTGCTGACAAACGCTTGATTTTGCTCTGCGCCGTTTCACCGGCAAAACTGATCGGGTGACGCTTGACCGGGCGCATCGGCGGCTCTGGTTGATCCGGCCAGATACGGTCCACCAGATTTTCGCAGCGGACCATTTCAACGCCGCTGCCCTGCAGATTCTGCGCGGCCTTGGTGATCTGACCTGCCGCGTGCAACCACGGATCAAACCCCACCCGGCCGCCCTCTGGCAGACTTTCCCTGAGCCATGCGCTCAGGCTGACCTCGGGCCAGGGGACCGGCGTGAAATCC
Organism: Alphaproteobacteria bacterium; assembly: GCA_030427405.1. Taxonomy (GTDB): domain Bacteria; phylum Pseudomonadota; class Alphaproteobacteria; order Rhodobacterales; family Rhodobacteraceae; genus Ruegeria. The sequence goes on from JAUHXK010000004.1 coordinate 124,040, forward strand.
GCCGCAACCTGGGCCTTGACCTGAGTGCGATACCGACCGTCTATGAAGACCCCTGCGTTATCCCGCAGCGCGACGCAGAAGCCCGCCGACCCGGTGAACCCGGTCAGCCATGACAACCGTTCATCCCTTGGTGCAACGTATTCGCCCTGATGCGCATCAGCCCGCGGAACCAGGAACCCTTCAAGCCCGTCGCGTTTCAATTCCTCGCGCAACGCGGCCAGCCTCGGCGGGCCCTGTTCGGGACGCGCGGTTACGTCAAAGGACTGAAACATCTCATACCTCATGCGCTCGGGCCTCTTGCAAGGGGCTGTTCCCTTCACCTTTTGAAAAAATACTCCCGCCGGAGGCAAGGCCGGCTTCAGCTGGCCTTTTTCATCCCCATCACCCGGGCGCGGGCCCGCGGGTCACTGTCGAACAGCGCAGCCAGCTGCTCTGTCATCGCACCGGCCAGTTGTTCCACATCCGTGATCGTCACGGCGCGGTCGTAATACCGTGTCACGTCATGGCCAATGCCGATCGCCAGCAGCTCTACCATCTTACGTTTTTCCACCATTGCGATCACGTCACGCAGGTGTTTTTCAAGATAATTCGCCGGGTTCACACTCAGCGTGGAATCATCGACTGGCGCGCCATCAGAGATCACCATCAGGATCTTGCGCGCCTCACGCCGGGCCAGCATCCGACGATGCGCCCATTCCAGCGCCTCGCCGTCAATGTTTTCCTTCAGCAGGCCCTCTTTCATCATCAGACCCAGATTGGGCCGCGCCCGCCGCCACGGCGCATCCGCCCCCTTATAGATGATGTGGCGCAGGTCGTTCAGACGCCCCGGCTGTTGCGGGCGGCCGTCATTCAGCCATACCTCACGCGCCAGGCCGCCTTTCCACGCCCGCGTGGTAAAGCCCAGAATCTCGACCTTCACGTTGCAGCGTTCCAGCGTACGCGCGAGAACATCGGCACAGATGGCCGCAATCGAGATCGGGCGCCCCCGCATCGAGCCCGAATTGTCCAAGAGCAGCGTCACCACCGTATCGCGGAATTCGGTATCCTTTTCGACCTTAAAGCTCAACGGCGTGGTCGGGTTGGCCACAACCCGCGCCAGGCGGCCCGCATCCAGAATGCCTTCCTCGCGGTCGAACTCCCAGCTGCGGTTCTGCTGCGCCTGCAAGCGCCGCTGCAGCTTGTTGGCCAAACGGCTCACCGCGCCTTTCAACGGTTCAAGTTGCTGATCCAGATAGGCGCGAAGGCGTTCCAACTCGGCCGGTTCCGCCAGATCTTCGGCGGCAATCTCTTCATCATGGGCGCTCAGATAGACCTTGTAATCCGGGTCGGCTTCGGATGCCGGGGGCGGGGCAGGCGGCTCCAGCGGGGCTTCGCCTTCGGGCATTTCGGCCTCTTCGCCCATCTCATCCTCGGCCATCTCGTCCATCGAGACCTGGGCCTGAGACTGATCCTGCTGTTCTTCCTGACTTTGCTCAGGCGTCGCGTCGGCATCCTGTTCGTCCTGATCATCCTGACCGGTGCTGTCCGGGTCGGGCTGTTCTTCGGCGCTTTCCTCGGCCTGTTCTTCCTGGTTCTCGTCGATCTCGTCAGGGTCATCCCCCAGCTGATCGCCATAACCAAGGTCCTTGATCATCTGCCGTGCAAACCTGGCAAAGGCGGCCTGGTCGGACAGAACCTCATCAAGGTTTTCAAGGACACCACCGGCCTGCTCTTCGATGAAACCGCGCCACAGCGACATGACGTTGTCGGCGGCCGGTGGCAGGTCTCGTCCGGTCGCAAGATGCCGGATCAGGTATCCCGCGGCCACGGACAGTGGTGCTTCGGCGGGTTGGCGGCATTGGTCATAGCCACGCCGGATCGCCTCATGCCCGATTTTTACGTCGATATTTGACGCGGTTCCGGGCATGTCCCGTGCGCCCATCGCCTCGCATCGGGCGGTTTCCATCGCTTCATAGAGATCGCGCGCCATGTCACCCGGCGGCGCATAGCGCGCATGGGTCGCGTCATCATGATACTTGCGCTGCAGGGCCAATGCATCCGCCGTGCCGCGAGCCAGCAGGACCTCTTCGCGGGTCATCCTGCGCGACACCTGCGGCAAACGCATCGACTCGCCGGACATGCCCGACGGATCGACCGTATAAGTTACCGACAATTCGGGGTCATCGGCCATCACCTTGGTGGCTTCGGCAAGGGCCTTCTTGAATGGGTCGGCGGGGTTGTCGTTGGATTTGTTCATCGGCGGCGGGTCCGGGCTTGTTCTATCCGGGCAACCTAGAACCATTCACTGGCCTTGGCCATAGGGCCAGTCGCGAATTCCCATCACACCAGCGCTTGCCTAAAGAAGGATGTCGCGGCAGACCGAGATTTTGCGGTTGAGCAGCCCCTGCAGGTGGTCAACCGTGGTCTGGTCCAGCCCATAGTCGATATTGGCCAGAAGATACGCCACCTCGGTCCATCCACGATTCTGCCAGCGCCGGGCCTGAACCGCATCTACCCCCTGGGACACGGCGTCAGGCAAAACAGCCTCAAGCATGGCATCGAACTGAGTGTGAAGATGCGTCAGTACCTCTGCGTTTTCTTCCTGAAATGAACGTCGGCGCACGGCCAGCGCCTCCAACCGTCCTGAACATACGGCAAAGAGCTCAGCGCGTTCGGTAACCTTGACCGGCAACGCGGCAGTTTGGGTGGCAGCACAGGCGCAGGCGGCGAACAGGCAGGCTTTCAGCTTTGGGTAGGTCATGCGAATAGATATACCATGAATATTGAAAGTATAAAAACAGTATATACATATAACGCTTGTTTTTCGGTGGCACGTCCCTTTGGTGCCCATACCTTGCGCATATGGCGCAGATCGCGTTGGAGGCCATTTGTCAGCCCCCTGACGCCACCATCAATTGCCGAATGTTCGGGCGCGGCGGCGCAGTAAGAACACAGTCGGCCCAGCAATTTGCGCAGATGCAGCGAAACGGGGGGCTATGGCAGTGACATCCCGGTGTTGCGATGCATAACAGGGGTCAAATACCTGCGCCGCGGTTCAGGGAAATACATAGCGGGACTGTCGCCATGGGACTCTGAAGATCAATTCGCAAACTGCTGGGTATCGAAAGACCCCGCGACCGGGAACCCAACGGCTGGTTGTCCGAGAATGTGTTTTGCCAGTCATCCAAAACACAGCTGAGCGACATACTGCATCTGTTTGACCCCAAATATACCGATCCGGACCCGGTGAACCTGGTGCATATCGTGAACATGTATCCGGTTGCCGGGCAGTTGGACAACGTCCAACGCGCCACGCTGGACAGTATGCAAGCCGCACGGACCAATCCGCTGGCGGGCAAGGGCAATACGACCTTTGTTCAGGTGCCGCTCCGCGGGGATGAAGGGCTGTTGGACGGTCGCGACGGCGTAGAGCTCGCCCCGAGCCTCGAGCGGACGGTGTTGGATATTGCCGATTTCCAGGACCCCCGCCCGCTGCCAGATATCCAGATGGCTGGCAAAATTCGCCACCTGAGCCGGGATCAGCACGTTGTTGGGGCAGTCACAGGTTTCCTGGCCACAGCGGAAACAGGGGGGAAGCTGGCCACCAGCCCTTGTTGACAGAGGTCCTGAACCTTGGGGTGCTCTGGTCGGAACGCGTCATGCCATTCAAACCGGGTGATCCCGAAATCGGCCGGATGCGCGGGCAGGCGGCTGCGCCGCTCTTCCGCGTCATCAAGGCTGAGCACCAGTATCCTGTCGACGACACCTTCGAATATCCCCTGCCCGGTTGCGGGCTCTGTCGAGTCGACGGACGGCATGCGGGCTTAACCCAGGCTTGCGCTGGCCGCGCTTTCGGGCAGTTCTTCGTCAAAGCAACGCTGGTAGAACTCGGCGACGGTCTGACGCTCTAGCTCATCGCATTTGTTCAGGAAGGACAGGCGGAAGGCATAGCCTACGTCGCGGAAAATCTCGGCGTTTTGGGCCCAGTTGATCACGGTCCGCGGGCTCATCACCGTGGACAGATCGCCATTCATGAAGGCGGTCCGGGTCAGGTCGGCGACGGTGACCATCTGGCTGACGGTCTTGCGGCCTTTTTCGGTATTGTAATGCGGGGCCTTCGACAGCACGATCATCGTCTCGGCATCATGGCTGAGATAGTTCAGCGTCGATACCAGCGACCAGCGGTCCATCTGCGCCTGGTTGATCTGTTGCGTGCCGTGATAGAGGCCCGTGGTGTCACCCAGACCCACGGTGTTCGCGGTGGCAAACAGGCGGAAGTTCGGGTTCGGTGTGATGATCTCGTTCTGGTCCAGCAAGGTCAGCTTGCCGTCATGTTCCAGCACGCGCTGGATCACGAACATCACGTCTGCACGGCCTGCATCGTATTCATCAAATACGATGGCAACGGGGTTGCGCAGCGCCCAGGGCAGGATGCCTTCGTGGAATTCGGTGACCTGTTTGCCGTCGCGCAGTTTGATCGCGTCCTTGCCGATCAGGTCGATCCGGCTGATATGGCTGTCGAGGTTCACACGGACGGCGGGCCAGTTAAGACGCGCGGCGACCTGCTCGATATGGGTCGATTTACCCGTGCCGTGATAGCCCTGGATCATCACCCGGCGGTTATGTGCAAAGCCTGCCAGAATCGCCAGCGTGGTTTCGGGATCGAACTTGTAGGTATGGTCGATGGCCGGGACCCGGTCGCTGCGTTCGGCAAAACCTTTGACGGCCATGTCGGTATCAATTCCAAACACGTCCCGGACCGAGATTTCTTCGGTGGGTTTTGCGTTGATGTCGATCGCTCCGTCAGCCATGCGCCTGGTCCTTATCCTTTGCCCCGTTCGCCGGGTTTGAACCCGTGTGTGGTGCAACATATTGCAGGCAAGGGCAAGGGAAAGCCGCGACCTTTGCAACCTGACAGGATGTTTCTTGTGAACTGGCTGTATCGTGGTCGGCCGCGATGCGCTTTTGGATCGTAACACCAAGGCATATACTGTCTGCCGGTAAAACCCGGCCAGTCGGCAAGGAATTCTGCCACCTTGCACCGGTCGCATTGCCTTGGGTACACATGCGCTGCCCTAAAGGCGCAGAAGTTCAGACCGTTTGGCCCGAGACGATTACCCCAAAACCCGTTTTCAGATGTTCAAAGAAACAGGAAACCGCTCCATGTCCGCCCGCCGCATTCTTCAAAGCCTTTACTTCGCCGCAGTGTTCCCTTCGGCCGCGATGTCCGATGGGACAGGTTTGGAGGGCCTCACCTGGACCGAGCAGAAATGCGTCCTGTATCAACAGGCTTGGGACTGGGCTCTGGGAAGCGTCGATGCCAGTGATGTCAGCGAAGAATTTATCGCCGAAAACACCGCTTTCACCCAAGCCGGCTGCACCGAAGACATCCCCGTTTGCCCGCAAAGCAATGCCGAGCTTGAGATGGCCGACATGCTGACCGTGATGACGATGAGTGAGGGCATGGCAAGCACTTTTGTGCCATTCTCCTGCCCCTAGGGCCCGGAATACGCAAAGGCAATTCCGGGAAAACCAAATAAGGCGGGCTGCCTTACTTGAAGTTCCGGCTGTCCTTGATCTGATCCCAGGCCCAGACGACCTCTTGCAGCTGCTCTTCCTGGGACCGGTCTCCGCCATTCATGTCGGGGTGCAGCACCTTGATCAGCTTCTTGTACGCCTTGCGTACCTCGGCTTTTGACCAGCTGTCCTTTGCCTCAAGGATATCGATCGCGCGGCGTTCGGTCGGCGGCAGACGGCGTCCGCCACCCCCAGACGTCCGGCCCGGGTTCTTGGTCGCGTTCTCGCCAAGCACCTGATGCGGGTCCTCGATGCCCAGACGGGCCCAGGCGCGGGCCTCGGGATCGCCGATCGGTTTGGTCTCACGCTCCCAGACCTTGTCCTTGGATCGCTGGGCGTTCAGCTCGGCCTCGGTCGTGCCGTCGAAGAAGTTCCATTTCTGGTTATATTCGCGCACATGCTGCTGACAGAACCAGAAAAAGTCATCCAACACGTCCGGTGCCTTGGGTGCGCGGAACTTGCCGGGTTCTTCACACCCGGGGTGATCACAGATTCGCACCGAGGTCTCAGACGCCCCGGACATCCCCCGACGCCCGCGCGGGTTCTTTTTCTTTGCGCTGGAAACGGACATGTCAAATCCGAAAGGGTCTGATTTCGTCATGCTCTAATCCTCAGGAACACGTCTTTTCGACTCGGAGGCAGCAGTTTAGTCTAAGCAGCCGAAAGTAGAAGAGGGGGGCGGCAATTTATTTGCCGCAGAGCAAAAAAATGACCGTCACCGAAGAAATCCGCGCATGCCTTCAATCAGCCTTTGATCCGCATGAGCTTGACGTCGTGGATGACAGCGAAAGCCACCGTGGCCATGCAGGTTACCGCGACGGTGGCCAAAGCCATTTCAACGTCCGTATCCGCGCCCGCGCCTTTGAAGGCCAGTCGCGGGTTGCCCGCCACCGTGCGGTTCACGCGGCGCTGGGCGACATTGTTTCGCGCATCCATGCATTGGCTTTGGATATCGGAACCTGACGGTCAGGACTTGTCAGCGACTTCCGGGGTGTCGTCGGTGTCGGCGGCGTCATCGGATTTGGCGGCGTCCGCGGGTTTAAGCGACAGCGGCGGGTCCTGAGGCGCCTCGGCGATGGCGGCAGGGGCGGCGACACTAACGGGGCCGGGGATCGGTTGCGCCAGGGGGACGTCTTGCGGCGTATCATCCTGTTTGGCGGTTTCAAGGTCCGCGTCCGTGAGCAGCAGGCGACGAAAAACCAACACGTTCCGCCAGTTCACGGTCGAGCCTGTCAGCCCGGTCCGTTCCTCGCTGGGCAGAAGCTCGGCGCGCTGATATTCCCACCCTTCCTGTCCCAGCTGATTCAGCAATTGTTCGATCGACATGGCAAAACGGCCTTCGGGCGTTTTGACCCCCTTGGCCTTTGTGCCTTTCTGCGGGGCAGGGACAATTTTGTATTCGTAACGGGTCATGCGTCGCCTCGGTCAATTGCCTGCCCGTTATAGCAACGTCCAAAGCGTTGGCCAGTCGGCAGAGCGGCAGAGCGGGTCCCAAGGGACCCCATTCAGCCAGATTTGGCCGGGCAGGGGCACGAAAGACACAGCCGCGTCCGGAAATCGCGGTGACCAAGCGCCGACGATTTAGCCCATCGGTGCCGTTTTTTGATGTTGCGGGGAATCGATCTCGGCTACACAGGACGCACAGCGCGGGACCGCACAGGAGATGTCCGATTTTCAAGAAGTTGGGGGTGTTCAATCGCCTAGGCCCCAAGGCACAGCGGCCGGCAAATGTCCCGCAATCGGCGCAAGGTGACAGCGAAAGTTCTGCCGCTTTTCAGACATCCGAAACTCGAACGACAAATACCTGCCGGCCCATTCCGGGGTGTCCTATGGCCCCGGAATATGGTCGAAATTCGGATACGACTTTTGATGTAGGCCGGTCAGAGCCGGTCAGACCGCCAGTTTCTTGCTGACCAGCTCGTTCACGGCTTTGGGATTGGCCTTGCCGCCTGTCGCCTTCATCACCTGACCGACGAACCAACCTGCGAGTTTCGGGTTCACCTTGGCCTTTTCCACCTGCGCGGGGTTTGCAGCGATGATCTCATCCAGCGCGGCCTCGATCGCGCCGGTATCGGTGACCTGCTTCATCCCGCGTTCTTCCACGATCTGCGCCGGATCACCGCCTTCGGTATAGACGATCTCGAACAGGTCCTTGGCGATCTTGCCCGAAATGGCATCCGAAGAAATCAGGTCAATGATCCCACCCAACTGCGCCGGAGAGACCGGAGACTCGGTGATGTCGTGATCTTCTTTCTTCAGGCGACCAAACAGCTCGTTGATGACCCAGTTGGCGGCCAGCTTGCCGTTGCGGCCTTGCGCGACCTCTTCGAAATAGGCGGCGCTTTCGACCTCGGCGGTCAGGACCGAGGCGTCATAGTCGGTCAGGCCGAACGCTTCGATGAAGCGCGCTTTTTTGTCGTCCGGCAGCTCGGGCAAGCTGGCGGCGATGTCGTCGACCCATGCCTGCTCGATCTCGAGCGGCAGCAGGTCGGGGTCAGGGAAGTAGCGGTAATCATGCGCTTCTTCCTTGGACCGCATCGAGCGGGTCTCGCCCTTGTCCGGGTCATACAGGCGGGTTTCCTGCTCGACCTTGCCGCCACCTTCGACGATGGCGATCTGACGGCGGGCTTCGACCTCGATCGCTTGCTGGATGAACCGCATCGAGTTCATGTTCTTGATCTCGCAGCGCGTGCCCAGATGCGAGAAATCCTGCGTTTCCTGATACTTCTCATACGCCCCCGGCAAACAGATCGAGACGTTCACGTCCGCCCGCAGGTTGCCGTTCTGCATGTTGCCGTCGCAGGTGCCCAAGTAACGCATGATCTGGCGCAGCTTGGCGATGTAAGCGGCGGCTTCTTCGGGGCCACGGATATCGGGGCGGCTGACGATCTCCATCAGGCAGACGCCGGTCCGGTTCAGGTCCACGAAGGACATGTTCGGGTCCATGTCATGGATCGACTTGCCCGCGTCTTGCTCCATGTGGATGCGTTCGATCCGTACCATGCGCGCGGTGCCGTCGCCCATCTCGACCAACACTTCACCTTCACCCACAATAGGCTGATAAAGCTGGGAAATCTGGTAGCCCTGCGGCAGGTCAGGGTAGAAGTAGTTCTTGCGGTCGAACGCCGATTTCAGGTTGATATCCGCCTTCAGGCCCAGCCCGGTGCGCACCGCCTGTTCCACGCAGTATTCGTTGATCACCGGCAGCATACCCGGCATCGCGGCGTCCACGAAAGCCACGTTCGAGTTCGGTTCGGCCCCGAATTGGGTGGATGCGCCCGAGAACAGTTTCGCGTTGGATGAGACCTGAGCGTGCACCTCCATCCCGATCACCAGTTCCCAATCGTGCTTGGCCCCGGCAATGGTTTTGGGTTTGGGCATTTCGTATGTCAGGTCGAGCATGGCGCGCCTCATATCCGCAGAAGTCTAAGCCTGCGTATTAGGCGCGCTGGGTCGAGGGGGCAAGGGGCAATGAAAAGTAACCCTTGATCTCAACCATGGTTTAGCTGGCAAAAGCGATGTCGTGGATGGTCTGGGTCGGAGAAAGACATGAAGATTTTTGTACTGGGTGTCACGGGTTTGATCGGTTCGCATGTTTCGGCGGCGCTGGTGGCGCGCGGGCATGACGTCAGCGGCTTGTGCCGCTCGGACGCGGCCCAAGCGGCGGCAGAGCGAATCGGAATACAGGTCATCCGTGGCGACTTGCGTGCCCCTCTGGGCTGGGCAGATCACGCGGCCGCGGCGGATGTGGTCGTTCAGGTGGCCGCGACGTTTGACGCCGATATGGGGCAGGTCGACCGCATCGCCATGCAAGCCCTGCAATCTGCCGCCCGGGTAAGGAGGACCAGGCTGCGCTGCGTCTATACCGGTGGTGTTTGGCTTTATGGCGACACCAGGGGGCAAACGGTTGACGAGCAGGCGCAATTCAATCCCCTGCCTGCGTTTGCATGGATGGCCGCCAATGCTGATATGTTGGCAGGGGGCGGGGGGCTGGACCTTGCGGTTCTTCACCCCGGGCTTGTCTATGACAGCCAGGCGGGCGGAATGTTCCGGTGCTTTGACGATGATATTCGGGCCGGGCGACCGGTTTGCATTCCGGGGCATCCGGATGTGACCTGGCCGCTGGCTCATGTTCAAGACCTGGCGTGCGCCTATGTTTTAGCATGTGAAGACAACAGGTTGCGAGGTCATTTTAATGCGGTGGCCGAGGCGGGCGTCCCGGTTGGCGCGATTGTTCGCACGCTCAGCGCGCGGCGGAATGCCCCGTTTCGCCTGCACACGGCTTCGCCTGACGAGATGTCCTTGGGCGATGGGTTGTCCCGCGGTGTCGCATTTGGGCAGAGGGTGTCGGGCCGGAGGCTCTGCGCAGCCGGGTGGCAGCCGAGGTTTCCCGATTTCAGGGCGGCGCTTGATCCGGTCAATGCGCCCTGAGCTTGAGCCCGCTGGACGTGAAGGTGACGCTTTGGCCCTTGCCCAGCTCGTCACGGAACAGCCCCGAGATTGTGCGCAGCGCATCCCGGTGACCGCGCGCGGCAAACCGCTCGGGCGAGCTGATGCGAATGCTGTTGTTGAACCCGTCCGCTGCATGGGCCCAGATCATCGGGTGAAGTTCGGTCATGTGATCGCGGATCAGCCAATTGGCAGCATCGCAAATCTGAACACGCGCAAGGTCGGCCCTTTCGTCCAGACCAAGCCCGTTTTGCAGGGTGATCGCGCAATATGCGGCCAGCAGGTTGACCGTCTGCTGGTCGGGTCTGCGGTGCACGATATCGCGCAATCCTTCCAGGAAATAATCAACATCGACGCGGGCACAGGCCTCTTCGTCCAGGGCAATCGCATCGAACTGAACCCAAGTGTACCCGCCTGCGCCCCAGGTGTCCTGTGTTCGGGCCGCATTGCGCAGGGCCTGAACTTCAAGCTCGGCGTAGCTTCCGAACCAGCGTGGCAGAAGGTGACTGCCCATGGCGCGCATGTGGCGATGGTTGCGCGGATCAAGCGAGATCAACCGCTCATACCGGTCGGCCACCCGCGCGCGGCTTTTGGTCTGGGCGGATAGAAGGGCGCAATCGGCGGCGGCAATTGCCGGGCTGTCCGGGGCCGCCTGACGACAGGCTGGCAGGATGCTGGCCGCCCGGTCGAAATGCGCGGCACAGCGCGACCTGTTCAATGCGGGCAGGGTGGCGTCCCACCCGGTGCCGCGCCAGGCCCAGGCCAGGTCGATATGGGTCAACGCGACGATCAACGCGATCATCGGGTCGCCGTCCTTGTCGCGCATTTCACCTTCCAGGTCGGCGACCCCGCCAAGCAGGTCCGTGTCGCCGGGCAATGACCCGTCGGACAGGGCGTGCTCGGCGGCAAGCACGACATCGGACCGGGCACCAAAGGCCAGAAGGTCGGCGATTGGCAGACCACCCGGCGCCATATCCCGCGCGGCATCGGCTGCGTGCATTTCGGCCGACAACGTGTCCCATTGGTCTTGCCGGGCCAGAAACCGGCCACGCTCGATCGTTTTGCGACCGAGATAATCGCCCGCATCCATCCGAGCGACCGGAATATTGAGACGCCCGGTTTCGGCATTCCGAAAGGCACTGTCAGGCGCGACGGAAGGGCGGGACATGGTCCCAGAGGGATTGGCAGGGGTGGAAAAACGGGCAGCAAATGCCCTGAAAGACCGGAACATGGTGAAACTCGAAACTGAACAAACGCGTAAACTGGCCTCGTATTCTGTCGGCGATTTACGTCCAATTCAAGGCAACAGCAGGGAAACTTGATTAATTCAAATCAATGTAAAGCCCTAGTTCCGATCGTTTCGAAAACCGGTGAAATGGTGCCGCTCGACCTTGAAGCCATGGGACTGAAGCACCGATTCGAACGCCCTGTGTGGGGGCGTGGCCTCGTCCGGAAGTCGAATCGTCTTGCCCGAAACCAGAATGACCCTGACATGGACGGCCATGTCCCACCCGGTATCAAATCTGAAAAACCGTATCTCTTTCAACAAAATGGCGCCGCTCCGCCGCCCCGAATGCCATTGCAGGTCATCAGGGCCCAGTGTCAGACCGGCGGTCGTGTCGCGCAGGATGTCCCAGAGCGCGGGCAGCGTGCACAGCGCCAGCGGCGTGACAACCCACCAAACCGCGTCAAAGACCACGATAAGGGCCGCCAATGCGGCGTACACGCAGGCCAGGGTCAGGATGGCGCGGAGAGATCGATTTCGCCGGGTAAACCTATAAGCTGTCATTCTGGTCAGAATCGCACGGATACCAAACGCCTATCCCCCGAGGATTCGCGACACCATTTCGGTTGTGTCGCGTGACAGGTCCGGGGTTTCGGCGATGCGTGTCAATTGCGCTGCAATCTTGGCCTGACGGTCCTGATCATAGCGTTTCCAGGTCTGAAAAGCGGTGCACATCCGGGCGGTTGTCTGCGGATTGACGGGGTCCAGCCGGATCAACCAATCAGTCAACAGAGAATACCCGCTGCCGTCGGCCCGGTGGAACCCGGCATGGTTTGCCGCCAAAGCGCCCAGCAAAGCGCGGAAACGGTTGGGGTTTTTCCAGTTGAACGCGGGGTGTTCCGTCAGGGACCGCGCCGTTTCCGGTGCCGTTTCGGGTGCGGACATGGACACTTGCAGACCGAACCACTTGTCCATGACCAGCCGGTCATGTTGCCATTGGTCGTGGAACGCGGTCAGCTCGGCCTCGCCCTTGCGCGCACGCAACAGGCAACCCAACGCGGTCAGTTGCAGGGTCATGTTGTCTGCGCGGGCGTACACTCTGGCAGCCTCATCGCCGCCATCCAGACGTGATATCAAGGCCAAGGCCGCACCACCAAGGGCGCGTTTCCCGGATTGTGCGGCGTCGGGGCGATAGGGCACGTCGACCATGGATTCACTCTGCAGGCGGGGCAGAAGGTCCTGCATGTGCTGGGCCGTTGCCTGGCGCAATGTTTCAACGGCGCTCCAGATGACTTGCGGGTCTGGCGTCTGACCGCGCTCGTACAGGGCCGCGGCCAGTTCGGATTGGGTTGGCAGCCCCAGCATCAACGCGCGGTACGCCGGGTCCAGGGTGCCATCGCGCAGGACCGCCGTCAGGCCATCCAGGTAATCCGCATCCGGCGTCGCATTGTCCGAAACCATGCGCAGCAAACAATCCTGCGCCAGAGACCGCCCGGCTTGCCAGCGGTTGAACGGGTCCGTGTCATGGGCCAGCAAAAAGGCGCGTTCGGCGTTAGACCGATCATGTTCAAGGACAACCGGGGCCGAGAATTCGCGCAGGATCGACGGCACTGGCTTGGCCGCCAGCCCTGAAAAGGCAAAGCTTTGTTCGGCCTCGGTCAGTTCCAGAACCTCGGTGGTGCGGACTTCATCCCCATTCGGGCCAATCAGACCGACCGCGACGGGGATCACCTGCGGTTGTTTGTCGGGCTGCCCGGGTGTCGCCTCGGTGCGCTGGGCCAGAGTCAGTGTATATGTGCCGTCGGCCCAATCCTCGGATACGGTGACGCGTGGTGTGCCGGACTGGCTGTACCAGCGTTTGAACTGAGTCAGATCGCGGCCCGTCGTATCCTCGAACACCTTGATCCAGTCTTCGATCGTGCAGGCCTGCCCGTCATGGCGGTCGAAATAAAGGTCCAGCGCCTTCGCATAAGCCTCATCCCCCACCAGCCGTTTGAGCATGCCGATCACCTCGGCGCCTTTCTCGTAAACCGTTGCGGTGTAGAAGTTGTTGATTTCCTGAAAGCTCTCGGGGCGGACTGGGTGCGAGAGCGGGCCGTTATCCTCGGGGAACTGGCGCGCGCGCAGGTCGATGGCGTCTTCGATCCGCTTGACCGGCGCCGAGCGCATGTCAGACGTGAACTGCGCGTCGCGGAATACGGTCAGACCTTCTTTCAGGCACAATTGAAACCAGTCGCGGCAGGTGATGCGGTTGCCGGTCCAGTTGTGAAAATACTCATGCGAGATGATCGCTTCGATCCGTTCGAAGTTGGCATCGGTCGAGGTTTCGGGGCTGGCCAGCACGGCGGAGGAGTTGAAGATGTTCAGCCCCTTGTTTTCCATCGCGCCCATGTTGAAATCGTCTACGGCGACGATGTTGAACACGTCCAGATCGTATTCGCGACCATAGACGTCTTCGTCCCATTTCATCGACTTTTTCAGGGCCTCCATCCCGAAGGCGCATTTGCCCTCGTCACCGGGACGAACCCAAAGGTTCAGCTCGACGTCGCGGCCCGACATGGTGGTGAACCGGTCGGGGTGCGCGATCAGGTCGCCCGCGACCAGCGCGAACAGATAGGCGGGTTTGGGCCAGGGATCGGTCCATTCGGCCCAGCCTTCGCCTTTGCCCGTGGGGTTGCCGTTGGACAGCAACACCGGCAGATCGCCATTGATGCGCACGGTAAAGGTGGACATCACGTCGGGGCGGTCGGGATAGTAGGTGATCTTGCGGAAACCCTCGGCCTCGCATTGGGTGCAGTACATGCCGTTGGACATGTAAAGACCTTCCAGCGCGGTGTTGTTGCCCGGGTCGATCTCGACCTCGGCCTGCCAGAGGAAAGGTGCATCAGGCGCGTCGACGGTCAGGCCCTTGTCGGTCACTTCGGGTGTGACTGATGCCCCGTCTATAGTTGCGCTTATCAGCTTCAGGTCTTCGCCGTGCAAAAAGAACGTGCGGTCGCTGGCGTCGGGGTTGGGACGAAACGCAATGCGCGAGGTGACGCGGGTTGCATGGGCCGCCAGATCAAAGGTCAGGTGCACGCTGTCCACCAGGTAGCCGAACGGGGTGTAATCCTTCAGATAGATCGTGGTGGGGGCAGCGTCGCGCATCTGGGGCCTCGTTTCGGTTGCGTTCTGGCGCGACGTTAGGGGCTTCCCCCGATGGCTGCAACCAACCCGCCATTGCCTTGCGGTTTTTGAAGCAGCTTCGCCAATTGCCGAATGGCAGATATCCCACCTTGGAAGTTGCCTATCGGAAACTTTGGGCCTAATTGATTGAAGGCATACAGTTGCACACAATCAAGGGAGCGCGTGAAGATGAGTGGCAGACAGACCCTGGGCGGGTTGCAGGTCGATCCGGTACTGGCAACGTTCATCGAGAAACAGGCGCTGCCGGGGACGGGGGTGTCCGCACAGGATTTCTGGGCCGGTCTTGCCCGTCTGGTGAATGAGCTTGGGCCGAAAAACCGCGCCCTTCTGAACAAACGTTCCGAGATTCAAGCCCGCATCGATGGCTGGCATCTGGACCAAAAGGGGCAGGATTTCGACGCTGCCGACTATCAGTCCTTTCTGAAAGAGATCGGCTATCTGGTAGATGAAGGCGATGAATTCGAGATCGAGACGACACAGGTTGATCCCGAGATTGCACTTACTCCCGGTCCGCAACTGGTGGTGCCGATCACCAATGCCCGCTTTGCCCTGAACGCCGCCAATGCCCGTTGGGGCAGCTTTTACGATGCGCTATACGGGACGGATGCGATTGGTGATTTGCCGAAGGCAGGCGGGTATGACGCCGCCCGCGGCGCCCGCGTCGTGGCGCATGCAAAGGCGTTTCTGGACAAGGCCGTACCCTTGGCATCTGGGTCCTGGGCCGATGTTTCGGGGCTGGGCGTGGCGGATGGTGCGCTGACCCCGGCGCTGGCCGATCCGGCGCAGTTCGCTGGTTTCGGTGGCGCCGCCGACGATCCGGAATTCTTCCTGCTCAGGAACAACGGGCTGCATATCCAGATCATGATCGATCCGACCAGCAGTATCGGGGCGTCCGACCCGGCAGGTATCGCGGATGTCCGGCTTGAATCCGCGTTGTCGACGATCATGGATTGCGAAGATTCGGTTGCCTGCGTCGATGCCGAAGACAAAGTGGTGGCCTATGGCAATTGGCTGGGCCTGATGAAGGGCGACCTGACCGAACAGGTGACCAAGGGCGGCAAGACCTTTACCCGAAAGCTGGCCGATGACGTTGCCTTTACCACCCCGGCGGGCGGGCAGGGCACGCTCAAGGGGCGGTCCCTGATGTTGGTGCGCAATGTGGGGCACCTGATGACCAACCCGGCCGTTCTGGACGCAGAAGGGCGCGAAATTGGCGAAGGGCTGATGGATGCGTTGTGCACCACGCTGATTGCCATGCATGACCTGGGCCGGGATGGCGGCAATTCGGTTGCCGGGTCGGTCTATGTGGTCAAACCCAAGATGCACGGCCCGGAAGAGGTGGCCTTTGCGGTCGAGATTTTCGATATGGTCGAAGACATCCTTGGCTTGCCGCGCAACACCGTGAAACTGGGCATCATGGATGAAGAACGCCGCACCTCGGCCAATCTCAGAGAATGTATCCGCGCCGCGAAATCGCGTGTGGCCTTCATCAATACAGGTTTCCTGGATCGGACCGGAGATGAAATCCATACCTCGATGGAAGCAGGCCCGATGCTGCCCAAGGGGGACATCAAGAACACACCGTGGATCGCCTCGTACGAGGATCGCAATGTTGATATCGGCCTGGCTTGCGGCCTGAAGGGCAAGGCCCAGATCGGCAAGGGCATGTGGGCGATGCCCGACCGGATGGGAGAGATGCTTGAGGCCAAGATCGGTCACCCGATGGCGGGGGCGACCTGTGCCTGGGTGCCGTCGCCGACCGCCGCGACATTGCATGCAACGCATTATCACGCGGTCGATGTCCTGGCTCGCCAAGATGAAATTGCCGCTGGCGGCGCGCGCGGAACCCTTGCCGACCTGCTGACGATCCCGCTGTTGGGCGGGCGCAACCTTGGCAGCGAAGAAATCACCCGCGAAATCGAAAACAACGCGCAGGGCATCCTGGGCTATGTCGTGCGTTGGGTCGATCAGGGCGTGGGGTGTTCCAAGGTGCCCGACATCAACGATGTCGGCCTGATGGAAGATCGCGCAACCTGCCGGATTTCATCGCAGGCGCTGGCCAACTGGCTGCATCACGACGTGGTCAGCCCGGAACAGGTCATGGATGCGCTTAGGAAAATGGCCGCCGTCGTCGATGGCCAGAACGCGGGCGATCCCTCCTATCGCGCGATGGCGCCCGGTTTCGACGGCATCGCCTTTCAGGCGGCGTGTGACCTTGTGTTCAAAGGGCGGGTGCAGCCGTCCGGCTATACCGAACCGGTTCTGCATGCCCGCCGCCTGGAACTGAAGGCCAGCGTTTGACGCCCCAAGACAACGAAAGGGACATGATATGGCAATTTCTCTCCGCAAGGCCCGCACGATCATCCGCAAAGCTCTTGAAAAAGGGCGCGCGCTTGAACTGAAACCGCTTTCGGTCGTCGTGCTGGATGCGGGCGGGCACGTGATCGCATTCGAACGCGAAGATGGTGCGGCGCCGGGCCGGTTCGCGATCGCCCAGGGCAAGGCCTATGGTGCGGTCATGCTTGGAATGGCTGGAACGGCACAGATGCAGCGCGCCGAGGCGCAGGCCTATTTCATGGCCGCCGTAAACGGTGTTTATGGCGGTCAAGTCGTGCCGGTACCGGGCGGCGTTCTGCTGCGTGACCGTAAGGGTGCGGTGATTGGTGCGGTCGGCGTCACCGGCGATACGTCGGACAATGATGCGGTGGCGGCAATGGCTGGAATTGAAGCAGCCGGGCTGACCGGCGAAATCTGACACAGTCGTTTTCGATTCCGGCTTGGATTGGGGTGATTTCCCAAATCCTCCTGTCATTTCGGGAAGCTTTCCCGTCAAATGGGCCCTGCGTGGAACGAAGCGTGCATTTGCGAACACGTCCTTGCGCTAAGGCGCAGGGCGTGTGCAGTTGCACCATGGGCCGGGCGCGGATATCTAACTTGGCAACCAATTGAAAGTTGCAGGGTATACGCAATGTCTCGACCTGTTGTTGGCATCATCGGAAATTCCTACCTGATGAACGATCAATACCCCACCCATGCGGGGGGGACGATGAATTCGGACGCGGTGGCAAATGTGTCTGATTGCCTGCCGATGCTGATCCCGGCCGACCCGCGGTTTGTGTCAGTGGACGAGTTGCTGCATGTCTGTGACGGGTTCCTGCTGACCGGCGGGCGCCCCAATGTCCACCCCGAGGAATACGGCGAAGCGGCAACCGACGCTCATGGTGAGTTCGACCGGTCGCGCGACGCCATAACGCTGCCATTGGTGCGCGCCTGTGTCGAGCGCGGTCAGCCTTTTCTGGGGATCTGCCGGGGGTTCCAAGAGGTCAACGTGGCCATGGGCGGCACGCTTTACCCCGAGATTCGTGATTTGCCGGGCCGGATGAACCACCGCATGCCGCCGGATGGCACGCTGGAAGAGAAATTCGCCCTGCGCCACGTCGTTACCCTGAACAAGGGCGGTGTTTTCGACCGCCTGTTCGGCGCGTCCGAGGTCATGACCAACACCCTGCACGGGCAGGGTATCAAATCCGTCGGGCAGCGCGTCGTCATTGACGGGCATGCGCCTGACGGAACGCCCGAGGCGATCTATATCAAGGATGCACCCGGATTTACCCTGTCGGTCCAGTGGCACCCCGAATGGGACGCCGCCAACGACCCGGTTTCCCGGCCCCTGTTCCAGGCGTTTGGCGCCGCGGCGCGTGCCTGGGCCGACAATGCCCGGGCGACGCCGCAAATTCGGACCGCGTGACAGCGGCACCTGTTCACCTGAGCATTCCCGGCACCCACCCGATGGCCCCGAGGCACGAGCCATCATACCAGCAGGTTGAATTCGGTATTCAGGGGCAAACTGCGGGCACGGCGACCGGTCAGGTCGAACAAGGCATTTCCCAACGCGGGCATTGACGGGGGCGTCCCGGGCTCTCCTGCGCCACCCATGTGACGATTGGTTTCAAGAACGCGCACCTCGACCTCGGGGGTGGTGTGCATGCGCAGCGCGTCATAATCTGGGAAATTGAATTGCTCCACTTCGCCGTCGGCAAAGGTGATCTGCCCGTAGCAGGCCGCAGACAGACCATAGATCATACCGCCAAACATCTGTGCCTTGACGTTTTCCGGGTCCAGTGCCAGCCCCATGTCGCAGGCGATCCAGGCTTTGTTGATACGGATGGTTCCGTTTTCGTCAATGACCTCGATGACCTGCGCAACCGGGGTGCCGAAGCTGTAGGTGAACGCCACGCCCCGGCCGATGCCGTCCGGCGTGGCCCCAGTCCAGCCGGACATATCGCGCACCGCCTCAAGGCAACCCGCGCTGGGCGCATGTTCGTTTTTCATCAGCTCAAGCCGGAAATCCAACGGATCGCGACCCGCCGCATGGGCCATCTCGTCCATGAAGGTTTCGTGGAAAAAACCGTTGTGGCTGTTCCCGACCGAACGCCAGAAGCCTACGGGAACCGACAGGTCTGCGATATGACCGCGCATACGGTAATTTGGCACCGCATATGGCTGGTTGAAGAAACCTTCGACAAGAACCTTGTCGGGGCCGCCTGCAGGCAGGCCGGTATATCGCCCTACGGCCTGCTGCGTGCAGGATTGGGCAGCGACCTGTCCGTCGATCAGCACGGCCGTGCCGTCCTTGATTGCGCCGTGCATCCGCGCCATCGCACCGGGGCGGTAATAGTCGTGCCGCATGTCTTCTTCGCGGCTCCAGGCGGTCTGGATGGGGGTTCCGGGCATGGCCATGGCGACACGGGTGGCGATGTCACCGAAATCCAGTTCGCCGCGCCGTCCGAACCCGCCGCCCAAATAGGGTGTGTGAATCTGCACCGCCTCGGTGTCCAGGCCAGCGGTCTTGGCCACCCGCATCCGGATCAGCGTTGGCGCCTGGTTTCCGCACCACAATTCCAGCGCGTCACCGGTATAAAGTGCGGTTGCGTTCATCGGCTCCATCGTCGCATGCGCAAGGTAGGGCACCTGGTACTCGGCCGTGATTTCGGTTGCGCCATCGGGCAGGGTGCCCACATCACCGTCGTCGCGCATTGTCGAGTTCGGCGCGTCGTCAAAAGCCGTTGCGATGGTAGCAAAAATACCGTCGGTATCGGTTGGATAGGGCGCTTCGCCCCAGTCGATCTCTATGGCTTCGACGGCCTGGTTGGCAAGCCAGGTGTTGCTGGCAATGACGGCGACACCGGTGCCCAAATCGACGATCTTTTCGACGCCGGGCATGGATTTCGCGGCGCTGTCGTCAAAACCGATCATGGCACCGCCCAGCCTGGGCGACATGCGAACGCTGGCGAATTTCATTCCCGGCAGGCGCACGTCCAGGCCGAACTCGGCGGTGCCTGTGGCCTTGTCCACCATGTCGAGACGGGGCATGGATTTGCCGAGATACCGCCATTGCGACGGATCACGCAGCGGCACGTCGACCGGTTCCAGCGCGGCGGCGTCCCGGGCCAGGTCCTTATACGCGATCTGGTCGCCATTGGGGGCAATCACGTTGCCCGACGCGGTTTGCAACTCACCCGGGTCAAGGTTCAAGCGGTTTGCCGCCGCCCGCTTGAGCGTTTCCCGCGCCGAGGCGCCGGCCTGGCGCATCCGTTCGAACCCGTCTTTCATCGACGTCGACCCGCCAGTGACCTGCAGGCTGAGTGTCCTGCCCAGAACCCCAAGCGCTTCGCCCAGGTTGTGCTGGAAGTTCGTGATATCGTAGCCCTTGTTGGGCAGACCCTCACCAATAAGGGCCGAGTTGTAATAGGCCGCCGCGGCGGGGCCGTGCAGAACCGTGACCTGGTCCAGATCGACATCCAGTTCTTCGGCGATCAGCGCCGCCCAGGTTGTCCGCACGCCCTGTCCCATTTCGGCCCGTGGTGCGATCAGGGTCACGCCGTTCTGGTCGATCAGAACAAACGGGTTCAGGGCGGCCTCACCGTCCCTGGGTTTCAGGGGATTGGCCGCAGGGCGGCTGACGTAATAGGCGCCAAAAGCAACGCCACCGACAATGGCCGCCGATCCGATCAGGAACGTTCTGCGCAGGATTTTTCCAACTCGGGCCATGATTATGCCTCCTGCAATCTTGCTGCGGCATCATGGATGGCCGCCCGGATGCGGGGGTAGGTTCCGCATCGACAAAGGTTGCCCAGCATGGCCTCGTCGATATCCGCATCGGACGGGGCCGGGTTTTCCGCCAGCAGGGCCGCGGCCTGCATGATCTGGCCCGACTGGCAATAGCCGCATTGCGCCACCTGGTGATCGACCCAGGCCTGTTGGATGGTTGCCATCGCCTGGGGTGTCCCCAGCCCTTCGATAGTGGTCACCTCGCCCCAGACATCGGAAAGTGGGACCTGACAAGATCGGACCGCCTCGCCGTCGATATGGACGGTGCAGGCCCCGCATGCCGCGACGCCACAGCCGAACTTGGTTCCGGTCAGCCCGATGTCATCCCGCAAGACCCACAAAAGGGGAACGTCGTCCGGAAGATCGACCTGATGTGTCTGTCCGTTGATCCTGAGTGTAGTGGCCATGGCGTACCTCGCTTGG
This sequence comes from Alphaproteobacteria bacterium, assembly GCA_030427405.1. Taxonomy (GTDB): domain Bacteria; phylum Pseudomonadota; class Alphaproteobacteria; order Rhodobacterales; family Rhodobacteraceae; genus Ruegeria. The sequence continues at coordinate 144,990 of JAUHXK010000004.1, forward strand.
CTGGGTTGCGTTCTGACATAATTGTCGAAAAATGTCATGTCGTCAATTGACAAAATGAACAAAAACTGTCAGGGGTTTCTGTATGACCGACACACCCGAAGATCCACGGCATCAGGCGATCCTGAATTCTGCCTTTCAGGCGTTTTCGACCTATGGGTTTCGCAAGACCTCGATGGACGACATAGCACGCGGTGCCGGAATGTCCCGGCCGGCGGTCTATTTGCACTACAAGAACAAGGATGCGATCGTGCGCAGCCTGACGCGCGCCTATTACCAGGACAAGACAGCCGCCGTTGCCGGGGCGCTGCGCCAGGGCGGGACCATCCGCGACCTGGTCTCTGGTGCGATCACGGCGCAGGCAGCGGGTATGGCCGCGATTCTGGCATCGCCTCACGGGCTGGAAATGTTGGATACCAGCAAATCCACCGCCGCCGACATCGTCGCCGAAGGCGAAGAGGCGCTGGCCCAGGTTTACGCCGAATGGCTGCGCCGCGAAGATGCGGGCGGTCGCGTGAACCTGCCCGACGGGGCCGAGGAAACGGCCCGGACGATCACGGCCTCGCTCAAAGGGATCAAGCTGACGTCCTCTGGGGCGGATGAGTTTGAAAAGCGCACCGCCCAGCTGGCGGCGCTGATCGGGGCTGGGCTTGAGGTCAGGTAACCTTTTGCCGGATCTTGAATTCGGGCCTGTCCCATGCCCGGGTCTGCATGATTTCCGACACGATCGCCGCGGCCTGTCTTACGTCGTCTTCGTCGATATATAGCGGTGTAAACCCGAACCGCATGATGTCGGGGGCCCGGAAATCGCCGATCACGCCGCGCGCGATCAGGGCTTGCATGGCCGCATAACCGTCCTCGAACCGAAAGGATACCTGGCTGCCGCGCTTGTGAGGGTCGCGCGGGCTGGCCAGTGTCAGCTGTGGGCAGGTCTCTTCGATCAGCGCCACGAACATCTCGGTCAGTTCGATCGAGCGGGCGCGGATATCCGACATGGTCGTCATGTCCCAGATATCGAGCGCGGCGGCAAGCGAAGCCATCTGGATTACCGGTGGCGTCCCGACCCGCATCCGTTCGATCCCGGCGCCCGGGCGATAGTTCAGATCAAAGGCAAACGGCGTTTCATGCCCAAGCCACCCCGACAGCGCCGGGCGCACCGAGGCCGCCAGCCGTGGCGCGACATAGATGAAGGCCGGGGCACCGGGGCCTCCGTTCAGGTATTTATATGTGCAGCCAACGGCAAAATCCGCGTTACATCCGGCCAGATCGACGGGAATGGCACCGGCCGAATGGGCCAGGTCCCACACCGTGATGACGCCTTGCGCGCGGGCTTGCTGGCTCAGTTTTTTCATGTCGTGCATGCGCCCGGTCCGGTAATCAACCTCGGTCAGCATCAAGACGGCGATTTCGTCCGTTATGCTGTCGGCGACTGCTGCCGGTTCGACCACGCGCAGCTCGTAACCCGCGTTCAGGGATCGCAGCAAGCCTTCGACCATGTACAGGTCGGACGGAAAATTCCCGGTGTCGGACAGCACAACCCGGCGCCCCTTTGATAAATCAAGCGCGGATGCCACCGCCTGGTAGACCTTGATCGACAGGGTGTCACCCACCACGACGCTGCCCGGTTCAGCCCCGATCAGCCCGCCGATGCGATCGCCCAGATTCGTGGGCATTCCCATCCAGCCTGCCTTGTTCCAGCCGGTGATCAACATCTCACCCCATTCCTGCCGCATCATGTCGCCCACGCGGGCGACAGCGGCCTTGGGCAGAGGGCCCAGCGAGTTTCCGTCCAGGTAAAGAACCCCTGCGGGCAGGTCGAACATGGCCTTGGTGGCCGCAAAATCGGTCATGGTTTTGTCCGCTGATGGTGAACTTTGCTGTCCCCCACGGCCTAGCGGATTGGGGCAATTCTGTCCATCGCAGGGCCGCGCGTTTTCCTTGCGGCGGTCTGCCGCCAGGGGACTGTTGCGCCCATGCCGCCGAATACACTGATTTCGGGCCGTTGGCCGATGCGACATCCTTTGGTTTTGCCATCCGTGCCGGAAAACGGTAGGACGTCACTCAGAAACGACACCTGCTGCCTTTTGGCGGCCACTACCGGGAAGGTTCATGCGCCGGATTGATCTGCCACCCATCTGGCTTGCGGCCTTTGCGTGCCTTGCTTGGGTGCAGGCAAAATTCGCACCCTTTGGCCTGTCCCTCAAAAGCGGGTTTACTGATTTCCTGGCCGGAGTTCTGGTGGGCGGCGGCGTGCTGGCGGCAGTGCTTGCGATTGTCGAATTCCGGCGCCACCGGACAACCGTTATTCCGCATGAAACCCCGTCGGCGCTGGTGCAATCGGGGATCTACAAACGCAGCCGCAACCCGATCTATGTTGGGGACGTGCTGATCCTGGCCGGGCTGGTCCTGTGGTTTGACGCGGTTTTGTCCCTGGTCCTGATCCCGGTCTTCGTCTGGGTGCTGGAACGGCGGTTTATCCTGCCCGAAGAGGACCGGATGCGGCGGAAATTCCGTGCGGATTTCGCACGGTATGAGCGGAAGACAAGGCGCTGGGTATGAGGTAGACCAATTCATGACACAGCGGAATGCATGCTGCACTTGCGAAATAATGTTGCGCAGGATACATCAATCTTTAACAAACAATACCGACCACCCGCTCGGACTGAGTGAAAATTAGGGGGACATGCCGGTGAAGATAGGCACGCCAAAGGAAATACTGGATGGTGAGAACCGGGTCGCGATGACACCGGATTCTGCCGTGCAATTGCAGAAACTGGGCTATGAATGCGCCATCGAAAAGGGGGCCGGTCAGGCCGCTGGGTTTTCGGATGCCGCGTACGAAGCCGTAGGGGTCGAGATCATCAAGACCGCCGCGTCGCTGTGGAAAACGTCGGATGTCGTGGCCAAGGTCCGCATCCCCACAGATACCGAGATGAAACGCCTGACAAAGGGCAAGACACTGATTTCATTCTTCAATCCCGCCGGGAACGAGGAAGGAATGGAGCTGGCCAAGTCCAAGGGCGCCAACGTCATCGCCATGGAAATGGTGCCTCGGATTTCGCGCGCCCAGAAGATGGATGCGCTGTCGTCGATGGCCAATATCGCCGGATATCGCGCGGTGATCGAGGCGGGCAACAACTTTGGCCGTTTCTTCACCGGTCAGGTGACGGCCGCCGGCAAGGTACCGCCCGCGAAGGTTCTGATCGTCGGTGCCGGTGTGGCCGGTCTGGCTGCAATCGGAACCTCGACCTCGTTGGGTGCGATCACCTATGCGTTCGACGTGCGCCCGGAAGTGGCCGAGCAGGTCGAATCGATGGGGGCCGAGTTCGTCTATCTGGATTTTGAAGACGACAGCCAGGACGGCGCGGCCACCGGAGGCTATGCCTCGGTTCAGTCGGATGAGTTCCGCGAAGCGCAGCTGGCCAAGTTCCGCGAGCTTGCTCCGGAAATGGATATCGTCATCACCACGGCCTTGATCCCGAACCGCGAAGCCCCCGAGCTTTGGACCAAGGATATGGTCGAAGCGATGAAGCCGGGCTCGGTCATCGTCGACCTTGCGGCGGAAAAGGGCGGCAACTGTAAGCTGACCGTCCCGGATGAGAAGATCGTGACCGACAATGGCGTGACCATCATCGGCTATACCGACTTCCCCAGCCGGATGGCGGCGCAGTCGTCGTCTCTGTACGCGACCAACATTCGTCACATGATGACTGACCTGACGCCCGAGAAGGATGGTCAGATCAATCACGACATGGAAGATGACGTGATCCGCGGCGCAACCGTGACCCATGAGGGTGAGATCACCTTCCCGCCGCCACCGCCCAAGGTGCAAGCCATCGCGGCGCAGAAGAAACCCGAGGTCAAGGAACTGACCCCGGAAGAAAAGAAGGCGCAGGAAATCGCCGCCTTCAAGGCGCAGACCAAGCTGCAGTTCACCCTGCTGGGGATCGGCGGCGCGCTGATGCTGTTGGTGGGGCTTGTCGCTCCGGCCAGCTTTATGCAGCATTTCATCGTCTTTGTGCTGGCCATCTTCGTGGGCTTCCAGGTGATCTGGGGCGTCGCGCACAGCCTGCACACGCCGCTGATGGCGATCACCAACGCGATCTCGTCGATCATCATCGTTGGGGCCTTGATGCAGATCGGATCGGGGTCGTTCCTGGTCATCCTGCTGGCGGCGCTCAGCGTCTTCATGGCCGGGATCAACATCTTCGGTGGCTTCCTCGTAACCCGGCGCATGCTCGCCATGTTCCAGAAATCTTAAGGAGGCCGGGTAGATGATTGGCTTCACTACTGCCGCTTATGTTGTTGCGGCTGTTCTGTTCATACTTTCGCTCGGCGGCCTGTCGAACCAGGAAAGCGCCAAGCGCGCGGTCTGGTATGGCATCGTCGGTATGGCGCTGGCGGTCTTCGCCACGCTGGTTGGCCCCGGTTCGGGTCTGTGGCTGCTGTCGCTGCTGCTGATCGCGGGCGGCGGTCTGATCGGTCAATACGTGGCGCAGCGCGTCCAGATGACCGAGATGCCACAGCTGGTGGCTGCGATGCACTCGCTTGTCGGTCTGGCGGCGGTGTTCGTCGGCTTCAACGCGCATTTCGAGATCGGCAACGTGGCGCAGGCCATGGCGATTGCCGACAGCGCGAAGGATGCCGACCTGTCCGACCTTGGTGCTTTTGCCAAGCTGATTGCCAAGAAAACCCCGGCGGAACTGGCCATTTTGCATGTGGAACTGTTCCTGGGCATCTTTATCGGGGCGATTACTTTTACCGGCTCGGTCGTGGCTTACGGCAAGCTGGCGGGCAAGGTGACCTCGGCCGCGACCAAACTGCCCGGTGGCCATATGCTGAACGCGGCGGCGGCGGGCCTCTCGCTGATCTGCCTGATCTGGTACACAAGCTCGGGCGGCTTCTTCCCGCTGATCCTGATGACGCTGGCGGCGCTGTTCATCGGCTATCACCTGATCATGGGTATCGGCGGGGCCGACATGCCGGTGGTTGTGTCTATGCTGAACAGCTATTCGGGCTGGGCGGCTGCGGCGATCGGGTTTAGCCTTGGCAACGACCTGCTGATCGTGGTCGGCGCGCTGGTCGGCTCGTCCGGTGCGATCCTGTCCTACATCATGTGCAAGGCGATGAACCGTCACTTTGTCAGTGTGATCCTGGGCGGCTTTGGTGGCACCTCGGGGCCGCAGATGGAAGTCGAAGGCGAACAGGTGGCCATCGAAGCCGATGGTGTAGCTGCCGCCCTGAACGACGCTGACAGTGTCATTATCATCCCGGGCTACGGCATGGCAGTGGCGCAGGCGCAGCAGTCCGTTTCGGAACTGGTCCGCAAGCTGCGCGCCAAGGGCAAAGAGGTGCGGTTCGCCATTCACCCCGTTGCAGGTCGTCTACCGGGCCACATGAACGTTCTGCTGGCCGAGGCCAAGGTGCCTTATGATATCGTTCTGGAAATGGACGAGATCAACGACGACTTCCCCGAAACGGACGTGGCCATCGTCATCGGCTCGAACGACATCGTAAACCCGGCTGCACAGGAAGACCCCAACAGCCCCATCGCCGGGATGCCGGTTCTGGAATGCTGGAAAGCCAAGCAGGTGTTTGTGTCCAAGCGCGGGCAGGGCACGGGGTATTCGGGTATCGAAAACCCGCTGTTCTTCAAAGAGAACACCCGCATGTTCTATGGCGACGCCAAGCAGTCGCTGGACAAGCTGCTGCCGATGATCGAGTAATTGACGGGTCGAACAAAGTTGCAAAGGGCGCCAATTGGCGCCCTTTTCTTTTTTGTGTATTGCAGGAGGCTTTGCCTCCTGACCTCCAGGATATTTTTGGCCAGATGAAGCAGGTGGCCCGTGATAGTCTGATCAGAACGGAGAGAAGAAAGGAGGGTGCGGATGGAAAAGGTAAATGGCATCGGCGGTGTTTTCTTTCGCGCGCAAAACCCTGAGGCGCTGAGCAAATGGTATGAGATGCATCTGGGGGTCAGCCCCCATACCCGTGCGCCTTGGAAACAACACGAAGGGTACACGGTATTTGCTCCTTTTGCACAAGGGACGCGCTATTTTGGGCGGCCCGAGCAACAATGGATGATCAATTTTCGCGTCGATGATTTGCAAGCCATGATCGCCCAGCTTCAGGCAGCCGGTATCGCGGTGGAAACCAACCCTGAGTGGGACAGTACGATCGGAAAATTCGCCAGAATTTACGACCCGGAAGGCAACCCGGTCGAGCTGTGGCAGCCAAATCAATGAGATAGTGGTGTTGTATACCGTGGTATCCGTGTAAGTGCATGAAATAAAAAGAGAATTGATGAAGTCGCCAAGGGGCGTATAGTATCTTGGATGAAACGGAGCCGAACATGACACCGATCCAGGACCATCCCTTGCGCTACACGCTGGCAAATGAACTGCATGCGCGCCCGTTTCCGGTGGCCAGTGCCCCCTGCACGGTAATCTTTCTTGCGATCAAGAAATCGGAAACGGCGGTTGCCAGAAACCGAAGCGACGATATCGCTCATCTGACGGATCTTCTTGACCGGCACGGGGCGCAGCATCCCCAACCGGACGCCACGCATTATGCGGGGCAGATCGGGCGTCACTGGTTGAAATGGGAACAACATACCGAATTTGTGACCTATACCGCCATTACCCAGAATGTCAGCGACCGCGCCTTCAACCCTGCGGATTTCGAGGTTTTTCCCCAGGACTGGCTGTCGGCCAGCCCGGGCCAGCGCATTACCTCGGTGATGATGCGTGTGGTTTCCCGACCGCAGGATCAGGCTGTCCGGGCCGCGTTGTCGGATTGGTTCGAACCGGAAAGTCTTGCGGTGTCCTGCGTCCTGGATGACGCGGCCATATGCGCCAGCGATTTCCGCATTGATCCGGCAGGGCACATGCGCTTTGCATTGTTTGTTTCCGAAGGCACGGGGCGACGCAGGACCGGGCGGGTCATTCAGCGGCTGTGCGAGATCGAGACATACAAGGCCATGTCCATGTTGGGTTTTGCCCGCGTCAAGGCCCTGACGCCTCGGATCGGTGCCCTTGATGGAAAACTGACCGACCTGATGGGTCAGATGACCGACAACACGGCGCATCCCGACGCATTGCTGCCCGACCTTTTGTCGACATCGACCGAGCTGGAAACCCTGTCGGCACGCTGTTCATTCCGGTTTGGCGCAACCGGCGCCTACGAAGCGATCGTGAATCAGCGCATTTCCGTTCTGCGGGAAGAACGGTTTCAAGGTGGGCAGACTTTTGCAGATTTCATGATGCGCCGCTACGACCCGGCCATCCGCACCGTGAAAGCCACTGAACGCCGTTTGCAGGCCCTGTCCGATCGGGCCATTCGCGCCGGAGAGCTGTTGCGTACGCGTGTCGATGTCGAGCGCAGCGCGCAAAACCAAGCGTTGCTGGAAAGCATGGATCGCCGGGCCGATCTGGCGTTGCGGCTGCAGCACACGGTCGAGGGCCTGTCGGTGGTCGCAATCAGCTATTATGCCGTATCGCTGGCCAGCTATCTCCTTTATCCGGTGACCAAGGCCGGGATAAGCAAGGGCATGTTAACGGCGCTGCTGACCTTGCCCGTTGTCGCCCTTGTCTGGTGGTCTGTCCGGCGTATTCGCCACCGGTTGGAAACCCAGTCCGGTTAATTGCGCAACAAAGGCAGAATGATCCCGGATCCCTGCTTCATCTGGCAATAAATATCCGGGAGCGCGAGGCAGAGCCTCGCAAAAAGAAAACAGCCGCCCGGAAAGGCGGCTGAAAGATCAAGACATATTCATCAGCGTCCGCGAATACGCGGGTCCAACGCGTCGCGCAGGCCATCGCCAAGATAGTTCACGCTCAGCACGGTCAACGAGATAGCGAGGCCAGGCCAGAACACGCGCTCGGGGTATTGCTGCAGATAATCGACACCATCAAACAGCAGGCGGCCCCAGGTCGGGAAATCCGGCGGGAAACCGAGCCCCAGAAAGGACAGCGCGCTTTCGGTGATGATCGCAGTCGCAATCCCCAGCGTTGCTGACACCATGATAGGAGACAGCACGTTTGGCAGGATGTGCCGCGTGATGATCTGGCTGTTGCTGGTGCCGATGGACCGGGCCGCCAGAACAAACTCCCGTTCCTTGATGGCCAGAACGTCACCGCGCACGATCCGTGCGGTTGGCATCCACGATGTAATGCCGATGGCGCAGACGATCAGGATGAAAATGCCGCGCTCCAGCCCGAATGCGGCCGACAAGGGCTCGCGGAACAGAAGCATCATGACCAGCAGCAGCGGCAAAAGGGGCAGTGCAAGGAACAGGTCGGTCAGACGCATTAGCGGTCCATCCAGCCGTCGGAAAAACCCAGCCAACACACCGATGAACGAGCCCAGAAAAAGCGCGAGCAGCATGGCGGTGATACCCACCGATACCGATGTCTGACCACCTGACATCATACGCGCCAGGATATCCCGCCCCAACTGATCGGTTCCGAACGGATGCCCGAGGCTTGGCCCCTGGTTCCGGGCCCGGATGTCGATCTGGGTCGGATCAATTGTCCACACGAACGGCCCTAGATAGACCGCCGCCACGATAAAGATGAACAGGATCGCCCCGATCATCGCGCCCTTGTGCGTTTTGAACTGATCCCACACATCGCGCCACTGGCTGCGGGGCGGGGTGGTCAGGTCGTCCATCACGCCTGCGGTCGGCAGCGCGGTCGAGGCAGGGGCCAGTCCTTCGTCGGGGACCAGCGTGTCTGATTTGTCGGTATCAGTCATAGCGAATCCTCGGGTCCAGAATGCCATAGAGTACATCGGCGATCAGGTTGAACAGCACGATCAGGACGGCAAAGATGAAGGTAAGCGTTTGCACCATCGGCAGATCGTTTGCCTGTATTGCGCCGATCAGCAACTGGCCAATGCCGTTCACCTTGAACACCTGCTCGGTGATGATCGCGCCGCCGAAGATAGCCGGAATACCCAGCGCAATAACGGTAACCACCGGGATCATCGAGTTCCGCAGGACATGGACCATCACAACCGTGTATTCGCTCAGCCCTTTGGCGCGGGCGGTACGAACATAGTCTTGGTTGAGGTTGTCCAGCATCGAGGCGCGCATGAAGCGGCTCAGCTGCGCCGTGATCTGCAGCGCTAGGACCATGACCGGCATGATCATCTGCTTCAGCTGTACGACGAAGCTATCCCAGCTATTTACCACATGGGTGGTGTCATAGATCGACGGGAACCAGCCCAGCTGAACCGAAAAGATCACAATCACCAGCACGCCCGAGAAGAACGGCGGGACCGAAAAGCCGACCATCGACACAAATGTCCCCATCTGGTCGAACCAGGAATACTGGCGGTAAGCGGAATAGATGCCGATGGGCAGGGCGATCAGGATGGCCACCACATAAGCGGTGCCAACTACCCACAAGGTTTGCGGAATACGCTGAACGACGATGTCCATGACGGGCGAGCGGGTCTGCCACGAAATCACACGCAGGTCACCTTCGGAAAAGGTGGTGCCGAAGATTGCGTCCACCAGAACTTGCGGTTCGATCCAGAAGAACTGCACGATCCATTTCCAGAACCGGACATGCATCGGCTGACCAAGGCCAAGCGCCTCGCGCATCTTCTCTTTGACTTCGGGGGGGACGGTAAGCGGAACCTGTGCCATCGGGTCGCCGGGGGCAAGCTCGAGCAGCAGGAAGATGACGAGGCTGATGAACAACAGTGTGGGTACCGCCAGCACCAGTCGTCGAATGGTAAAGTTGAGCATTAAGAGGCGCCTTTATATGCGTCTTCTTTTTTGGGGTGGTCTGCAAGTGACCGCGCCCCGATACGGGTCGGGGCGCGGCATTGCAAGTCTATCGCTTAGGAACCGGTTTTGCGGTACCAGTCCGCAATATTCCACAGCTCGCTGTCCCAAACGTTCAGGACAACGCCACCCAGCGTGTTTGCGTGCGCCGACAGACGACCGCGGTGAACAAGCGGGATCATACCGCCATTTTCCACAATGATGTCATTCAGCTTTTTCGCAATCTCTGCACGGGCTTCCAGACCGGCGGTTTCGGCCAGCTGACCATGCAGCTTGTCGAATTCCTCGTTGCAGAAGCGGCTGATGTTTTCGCCCTGCCACTGGCTGTCCGGACGCGGAGCCTTGTCGCACAGGCCGTTGCCCAGATAGGATTGCGGGTCGGTGCCGTTGAAGGTATTGGCGTACATTTCAACGTCGGCATAGAACTTCTGGAAGGTGTCGGGCGAGCCCGGGTCACCGCCAAAGAAGACGGACGCGTTGATGTTGCGCAGCTCGGATTCGATGCCGATCTGGCTCCACCATTCCTTGATCAGCGCCTGAAAGTCCTGACGGACGGCGTTGGTCGAGGTCTGATAGACGATTTTCAGCGGAACACCATCTTTTTCGCGGATGCCGTCGCCATTCGTGTCGACGATGCCGGCTTCGTCCAGCAGGGCGTTCGCGCCTGCGATGTCCTGCGTATCACAGGTCATCGAGGTCGAGTTGAAGGCCGCAGGAGCGGGAACCCAGTTACAGGTCACCTTGCCTGCCTGACCATAGCCGATCTCAACCAGCAGCGGCCGGTCGATAGCCATGGACATGGCCTTGTAAACCGCCGGGTCCTGCAGGAACGGGTGCGGATGCGCCGCGGTCGAACGCTCGCCTTCCGGCAGATCGGGCGACGGGTTGGTCTGGTTCAGCATGATGCGCTCGACCAGCGGGCCGAAGCCTGCGACCGGTACACCTTTGCCGCCTTCCTGCATCTGCGCGATCACTTCGGGCGCCAGCTGCAGGTTCCAGGCATAGTCGAACTCGCCGGTTTCCATGACTGCGCGGCCTGCGGCAGTCGCATCGCCGCCACCTTTGAAGGTCACGGTCGCAAAGGCCGGTTTGGCCGGATCACGATAATTGTCGTTTGCTGCAAAAGTGATCACGTCGTTCGGTTTGAACTCGGTGACGACAAACGGGCCGGTGCCGATCGGGTTAAAGTTCTGCTCGGTGCATTCCGGGGCTTTCGCGCCCATGCAGTCCGCGAACTGAGCCGCCTGGATGATCGGGCTTTCGCCGCCCACAAACGGTCCGTAGGGGAAGGGGGTCGGCGCGTCGAATGTGACTTTGACGGTCAGGTCGTCGATGGCTTCGACACTTGTGACGCCTTCGAACTTGGTCACCTGCGCACAGCCGCCTTCGGGGTCCATGCAATAGTTTGCGGTAAAGATCACGTCGGCCGATGTGAACGGTGTGCCGTCAGACCAGGTGATGCCGGGTGCGATTTTCCAGGTGATTGAAGTCAGGTCCTCGCTGACGCCACCGTTTTCAACAGTCGGAATCTCTGAGGCCAGGAACGGAACCATGTTGCCGTCCTGGTCATACCGTGCCAGCGGTTCGATCACCAACGAGGATGCTTCGACATCCTTGGTCCCGCCTGACAGGAACGGGTTCAGGATCGAGGGTGCCTGCCAATAGATGATGCTGACGTTGCCGTCCGATCCGCGCTCGGCAAAGGCCATCGGGGCCATAGCCGTGCTTGCGATCGCACCAAGTAAAAGGGCTTTGATTCTCATCATACACTCCATGTTGGACACCTGCGTGTCTCGATTAATTCCGCAATGCCTGCGGATTGGGCGTTGCCGAATAGGGAAGCAAGGCGTTGTCAACAAACGCAAAATGCTCAGCGATTCGTGGTTTCCGCCTTCTCCCCAAAACGGATACGCCTCGCATCGAAACAGAGTTTTGGAAAATTGCAAGCCTTGCCCTAGGGAAACGTATCAATGGGTTTGACTTTTCCGGTGTTGCCGCCATAGCGTTTGGCATTCAATCAAATTTGCCGCCAAGGGGAGCGCGCGCGTGCTGGATCAACCTATCGCCCAGATCAGGAAATTGCGGGTCGAGTTTCAGACCAAGGATGGTCCGGTCGTGGGGGTCGAAGACGTCTCGTTTGACGTACATCCCGGCGAAACCGTTTGTATCGTTGGCGAATCCGGGTCGGGCAAGTCGGTATCTTCGCTGTCATTGATGCGCCTTGTCGAATTCGGCGGCGGTGAGATCGCGGGCGGCGAGTTGCTGTTCGACCGGCGTGACGGCGAAGAGATGGACCTGTCACATGCCGATCAGAATCTGATGAAAAAGATTCGTGGCAACGAGATCGGGATGATCTTCCAAGAGCCGATGACAGCCCTGAACCCGGTATTTACGGTTGGCCGCCAACTGACTGAAGGGCTGCGCATCCACAAGGATATGACCCGGGCCGAGGCCGAGGACCGCGCGCTGGAGCTGTTGCGCCAGGTTCGCATTCCGGAACCGGAGCGCCGGTTAAAACAATATCCGCACGAACTGTCAGGTGGCATGCGCCAGCGGGTCGTTATTGCCATGGCGATGGCTTGCGAACCGCGCCTGTTGATCGCGGATGAACCGACCACGGCGCTGGATGTTACCATCCAGGCCGAGATACTTGCGCTGATGGATCGGCTGAAGCGGGAAACTGGCACGGCGGTGATGTTCATTACCCATGACATGGCGGTCGTGGCTCAGATGGCCGACCGCGTGGTCGTCATGTTCCGGGGCAACAAGGTCGAAGAAGGTACGGTCAAGGAAATCTTTGAGAATCCTCAGCATGACTATACCAAGGCATTGCTGGCGGCGGTTCCCAAGCTGGGCGAAATGCGGGGCAAATCCGCCCCGGAACCGATGAAGCTGTTGGGTGTCGAAGGCCAGAACATCGCCCCCATTCCCGGAACGCAGGATGTTCTGCTGTCGGTCAAGAACCTGACGACGCGCTTTCCCGTCAAGGGCGGGCTATTGCGCCGCACGATATCGAATGTCCACGCGGTCGAAGACGTATCGTTCACGTTGAACAGGGGGCAGACACTCAGCCTGGTGGGGGAATCCGGTTGCGGCAAGTCCTCGGCGGGTCGTTCGATCCTGCGTCTGGTCGAGCCGATGGCGGGCGAGGTCACGCTGGATGGCGTCGACATCATGAAGCTGGACCAAGCCGGTCTGCGCAAGGCGCGGCTGGATATGCAGATGATCTTTCAGGACCCTTTTGCCTCGCTCAACCCGCAGATGCAGTTGGTCGACCAGGTGGCCGAGCCGATGCGCAATTACGGCGTGGCTTCGGGGTCTGAATTGCAGGACCGGGTTGCGCAACTGTTTGACAAGGTGCAACTGCCGCGCAGCTTTATGCGCCGTTTCCCGCACGAGATGTCGGGCGGGCAGCGCCAGCGTATTGCCATTGCCCGTGCCCTGGCCCTGAACCCCAAGCTTATCATCGCGGATGAGGCCGTTTCCGCACTGGATGTCTCGGTTCAGGCGCAGGTGTTGAACCTGATGATGGACCTGCAATCCGAGTTGGGCCTGAGCTATCTGTTCATCAGCCACGACATGGCCGTGGTCGAACGGGTCAGCCACCATGTTGGCGTCATGTATTTGGGCCGGATCGTCGAGATGGGCCCGCGTGAGCGGGTATTCGAAAACCCTCAGCACCCCTATACGCAGGCCTTGATGAAAGCGGTGCCGATTGCGGACCCGAACCAGCGCAAGTCCGAGAAAGACCTGAATTTCAAGCCGATCCCGTCGCCGATCCACCCGACAAATTATCAGCCTGAACCATCGGAATACCGTGAGGTAGAACCGGGGCATTTCATCCTGACCACTGACAGCGGATATTGACCGCAATGACCGAAAGACTGTCGCCGCTTGAGATCATGACGCGTCTGATCTCGTTTCCGACGGTCAGCAGCGAAACGAACCTGCCTTTGGTGGACTGGGTCGCGGATTACCTGGACGGCCACGGTATTACGGCTCATCGCTGGATCGACCCGGAACAGCCGCACAAGGCGGCCCTTTTTGCCCATGTCGGCCCTGACCAAAATGGCGCTATCGTGCTGTCGGGTCACACAGATGTGGTCCCGATCGAGGGGCAACACTGGGACAGCGATCCGTTTTCCGTCGTCGAACGCGGCGGCAAATATTACGGCCGCGGCACTTGCGACATGAAAGGGTTCGATGCGCTGGCCATTTGGGCCCTGGTCGAGGCCCGATATGCGGGTGTGACACGGCCGGTGCAACTGGCGCTGAGCTACGACGAAGAAATCGGATGTACCGGCGCACCCCTGATGATCGCGGCCATGCAGAAGGTGATGCCCAAAGGATCGGCGGCCATCGTGGGCGAGCCATCGATGATGCGGGCGGTAACGGGTCACAAGGGCGCATATGGGTACAACACTCATGTGATCGGCTTCGAGGTCCACAGCTCGATCCTCCAGACCGGGGTCAATGCCGTCATGACGGCCGCGCCTCTGATTGACTGGGCCAATGTGCAGAACGCAAAGAACATGGCGGCCACCCCATCAGAACTGGCGGCCGATTTTGCACCGCCCTGGACGACCTGCCATGTCGGGGAAATCAGCGGCGGTACGGCCCATAACATCACGGCAAAGGACTGCCGGTTCATGATGGATTTTCGCGTGGTGCCGGGTGAAGATGCCGCAGGTTGGAAGTCTGCCTATCTCGATCAGGTCAGGCAGGCCGAGGCCAGGATGCAGGCCATCAGGCCCGAGGCCCGCATTGACGTAACCGAAGGGTTTGCGGTTCCGGCGCTGGCACCCGAGCCAGACGGCGAGGCCGAAGCGTTGGTCCGGCGTCTGACAGGGGATAACGCGACGCATGTGGTCAGCTATGCCACCGAAGCCGGCCAGTTTCAGGAGGCCGGCTATTCCGCAGTTGTGTGCGGGCCGGGCGATATCGCACAGGCACATCAGCCGAACGAGTTCATAACGGTTGCGCAGTTCCGGCAAGGTCAGGATTTCATGCAACGGCTCGTCCGAACCTTGGTTGGCGGCGGCGCAGGATAGCTCTGGTTTTGCGGGGCAGTTAGGATCTAGGAGAATTCAGGAATGCCTGTAAAAAACAGACTGTCGGAAATGCATGACGAGATTACCGGGTGGCGCCGCCATCTGCATGCGCATCCCGAGCTGATGTATAATGTGCACGAAACGGCGGGTTTTGTGGCCGACCGCCTGAAAGAGTTCCAGGTTGATGACATAACCACCGGCATCGGTAAAACCGGTGTGGTCGGGGTCATCAAGGGCCGAACAGACACGCGCGGCCGCGTGATCGGGTTGCGGGCGGATATGGATGCGCTGCCGATCGAAGAGGCGACGGGGTTGGACTATGCCTCGACCGTGGCGGGCAAGATGCATGCTTGTGGCCATGACGGGCACACGTCAATGTTGCTGGGCGCCGCGAAATACCTTGCCGAGACGCGCAATTTCGACGGGACCGTCGTACTGATCTTTCAGCCCGCCGAAGAGGGCGGTGCCGGGGCTCTGGCCATGTGCCGGGACGGTCTGATGGACAGGTGGGGTGTTCAGGAGGTCTATGGATTGCACAACATGCCGGGGCTTGCGGTCGGAACCTTTGCAATCAGGCCCGGGGCCTTGCTGGCCTCGTCGGATGATTTTGAGATCGTCGTAACGGGCAAGGGCGGTCACGCAGCGGCCCCGCATGACGCGGTCGATACGACGCTGGTGGCGTCTCATATCGTCGTTGCGCTGCAATCGGTGGTCTCGCGCACGATTGATCCGATCAAGCGGGTTGTCCTGACGGTCGGCACATTTGTAACCGACAGCGCGGCGTCCAACGTCATTGCCCATACGGTGCGCATGCAAGGAACCGTTCGTACGCTGGACCCGGAATGCCGTGCGCTGGCAGAAGAGCGGGTGCGCAGGATTGCCGAAGACACGGCCTCGGCCTTTGGAGCCTCGGCGCAGGTGAAATGGAATGCCGGGTATCCGGTGACGGTAAACAGCGTGCAGGAAACGGCCCATGCCGCGGCGGCGGCCGAGGCCGTGGCTGGCAGCGTGAACGCCAATACTGATCCGATCATGCCGTCGGAAGATTTCGCCTACATGCTTGAAGAACGGCCCGGAGCCTACATCTTCTTAGGGAACGGGGATACGGCGATGTGCCACCACCCGGAATACAATTTCGACGACGATGCGATACCCGCCGGCTGCAGCTGGTTTGTAGAGCTTGTCGAACGCAGAATGCCCGTCACATAGTCCACAGGGGAAGACATCATGCCGGTAAAGAACCGATTTGCAGAGCTGCAATCCGAAATCACGCAATGGCGCCGTGATATCCACGAGAACCCGGAAATCTTGTTCGAAACACATCGAACAAGTGCATTGGTTGCCGAAAAGTTGAAAGAATTCGGCTGCGACGAAATCGTGATCGGCATTGGCCGGACAGGCGTGGTGGGTGTCATCAAGGGCAAGGCCGACACCAAGGGCCGTGTGATTGGTTTGCGTGCAGACATGGATGCGCTGCCCATTCACGAGGCAACGGGGCTCGACTATGCGTCAAAAACGCCGGGGGCCATGCATGCCTGTGGTCATGACGGGCACACCGCGATGCTGCTTGGGGCTGCCAAGTACCTGTCCGAGACGCGCAATTTTGATGGCACGGTCGTGGTGATTTTTCAGCCTGCCGAAGAAGGCGGCGGGGGCGGGCGCGAGATGTGCGAAGACGGGATGATGGAACGGTGGAACATCCAGGAAGTGTACGGGATGCACAATTGGCCCGGCCGCCCCGTTGGAAGTTTTGCAATCCGCCCCGGCGCGTTCTTTGCAGCCACGGACCAGTTTGACGTTACCTTCGAGGGTCTTGGCGGCCACGCGGCGAAACCGCATGAGACCGTGGATACCACGGTGATGGCCGCGCAGGCGGTCATGTCCCTGCAGACGATCGCGTCGCGCAATGCCGATCCTGTGGATCAGGTCGTTGTTTCGGTCACGTCGTTTGAAACCTCGTCGAAAGCGTTCAACGTGATCCCGCAGACGGTCCAGATAAAGGGAACCGTACGCACCATGAGCCGCGAGATGCGTGACCTGGCGGAAAAGCGGATCAACGAGGTTTGCGCCGGTGTTGCGGCCACGTTCGGCGGCAAGGCGAATGTCACGTATATGCGTGGGTATCCGGTCATGGTGAACAGCGATGAGCAGACGGAATTTGCCGCGCAGGTTGCCAGCGCCGTGGCAGGCGGCTGCGACGAAGCCCCCCTGGTCATGGGCGGCGAAGATTTCGCGTTCATGCTGGAAGAGCGTCCGGGGGCCTATATTCTGGTCGGCAATGGCGACACGGCGATGGTGCATCACCCCGAGTACAACTTTAACGATGAGGCCATCCCGGCCGGGTGCAGCTGGTGGGCCGAGATTGTCGAGCAAAGAATGCCTGCCGCCTGATGCGACCGGTGGGGCGGGGGCGCTGCCCCCGTCGCGCCGCGGGCGCGACTCCCCCGGGATATTTTCAGCCAGATGAAGCGGGATCCGCTGGCTGATTCAGGTCGAGCTCTGAACACAGCGTTTCGATAACCGCATCCAGTGCGGATTTTTGCGATGTGACGCAGGCGCGGGCGGATTGGCGTGCCGAGGCAAGGGCGTCGTCGTCCGAAAGCCAGGTGGTGACGGCCTGCGCAAGTTCCGGGGCCGAGTGCACCTGTACCGCGCCGCCGGATTGGACGAGGGGCGCGAAGGTTTCGGCGAAGTTGAAATAGCCTGGGCCGGTGATCACGGCGGCACCGGCCTGTGCGGGTTCGAAGGGGTTATGGCCGCCGATCTCTTTGAGCGAGCCACCCAGAAAGACGACCGGACATAGCGCGTACCACGTACCGGTTTCGCCCAGTGTGTCGGCAAGGTAAACCTGCGTGCCCTGGCGGAGCGGGTCGTTCGAACTGCGTTGTGCAAATGTCAGGCCTGCGTCGCGCAGCAGATCTGCAATCTCGGCCCGGCGTTCGGGATGGCGCGGGATCAGCAGCAGCAGCAGGTCCGGCCATTGCTGCAAAAGCTGGCTATGGGCGGCCAGGACGACATCTTCTTCGCCTGCATGGGTTGAGCTTGCAATCCAGACGGGGCGGTTCCCGATCTGGGCGCGGATATCGGCCAGGGTTGCGTCATCGACCGGGAGAGGGTCGGACATGGCTTTCAGGTTGGTGCCTGGGCGAACCCGTTTGTCGGGCGCGCCCATTGCGATCAGGTTGGCCGCCGTCTGGTCGTTCTGTGTCAGGAACAGGCGAAAGCGATGCAGGATGAAACGCGCCGTGTCGGGGCGTTTGCGCCACCCGGCCACGGACCGTTCGGACAGGCGCGCGTTGAGCAGCGCCAGGGGCGTTTTGCGTTTGTCGGTTTCGACAATGAGGCGTGGCCAGATTTCGCTTTCGACAAAAATGGCGGCATCGGGGTGCCATTGGTCCAGAAAGCGGCGCACGGGGGTGGCGCTGTCCAGCGGCGGGTATTGATGGCGGGTGCGTGGCGGCAGGCGTTTTTCGATCAGTTCGGCCGAGGTCGGTGTGCCGGAGGTGATCAGGAATTCTGCATCGGGCAGCCTGTCGGCCATTCGGTTGATCAGGCTGAGGACGGAAAGGCTTTCGCCGACGCTTGCGGCATGAAACCAGATCAGCCGACCTTTGGGGCGGGTGGCATCGGTCAGACCCAAGCGTTCGCGCTGTCGGGTTTCCGGCACACCGGCGGCTTGCAGTTTGCGTTTAACCGTTCGCCACGCAAGCGGCGCAACGACGGCTGTCAGGCCGCAGTACAATCGGTACAGCAGCGTTGGGTGACCTTGATCCCGAGGCATGTCAGCCGCCTGTATGGCTCATGTGGCGGCTCATTTTTCCGTCAACCACCTGGCGCGAATAGTCGAAATCGTGGCCCTTGGGTTTGAGGTTGATTGCGGCACGGATGGCGTCTTCGAGCGGCTGGTTCGTATCGGGATAGTCACGCAGCGCAGCACGGAGGTCGGCGCGGTCTTCCTGGCCCAGGCACATGAACAGCTCGCCAGTGCAGGTCAGCCTGACGCGGTTGCAGCTTTCGCAAAAATTGTGGCTGAGTGGCGTGATGAACCCGATTTTCTGCCCCGTTTCCGCAAGCCGGACATAGCGCGCCGGCCCACCGGTCCGTTCGACAAGATCGGTGACGTCATAATGGTTCTCGTATTCGGCTCGCACATCCTTGAGCGACCAGTACTGATCCAGCCGATCCTCGTTGCCGATATCGCCCATGGGCATGACTTCGATCCAGGTCAGGTCCATGTCACGTTCGGCGCACCATTGGGTGATGCGCGGCAGTTCTTCTTCGTTGAACCCTTTCAGGGCGACCGCGTTGATCTTGATCCGCAGGCCCGCTTTCTGGGCCGCGTCGATACCAGTCAGGACCTGTTTCAGGCGGCCCCAGCGGGTTACCTGGCTGAACTTTTCGTCGTCCAGTGTGTCCAGTGACACATTCACACGGCGCACGCCCGCAGCATAAAGGTCGTCGGAAAAGCGATGAAGCTGCGAGCCGTTCGTCGTCAGTGTCAGTTCTTTTAGCGCGCCGCTGTCGAGATGGCGCGTCATGGAACGGAAAAAGCTCATGATATTGCGGCGCACCAACGGTTCGCCGCCGGTGATCCGCAGCTTTTCGACACCCATTTGGACAAAGGTCGTGCACATCCGGTCAAGTTCTTCCAGCGTCAGAAGGTCTTTCTTGGGCAGGAAGGACATGTTTTCCGACATGCAGTAAACGCACCGGAAATCGCAGCGATCCGTAACGGAAACGCGGAGATAGGTGATAGCGCGCGCGAATGGGTCAATAAGTGGGGCGGTCATGCCCCATAGGTAAAGCGCGCTCTCTGATGCGACAAGGGTGAACTGCGCTTTTGACTGGTACAGATGCGCGCAGGACGATAGGTTTTCGCTATGAAATACGCTCTGGTTCTTCTGTCGTTCCTTCTTGTCGGATGCGAACAGGTGCAATCGGCTTCGGGCCGGTTATTCGGCAATGCCGAACCGGTTGCGGATGCATCCGTACCCCCGCCCGAGCCGGAAGGCGATGTGCAGCCGGTTGCCCAGGTCACCCCCGGCTGGGAGGGTGCGAAGACGACGATCGCATCGCTGGGTGATCCGACCAAACCGGGGAGGTGGCTGGAGACACCGCTGGTGTCGGTGGAAGTCAACGCAAGGGTCGTTGTGCCGCGCACTGGCGCGCAGGCTTATGTCACGTTGGTTCCTGCGCCCGGCCCCGAAGGCGGTGGAAGCCGGTTGTCCTTGGATGCGATGAGAGCCCTGCTGGTGCCGTTCGACGAGTTGGTCGAACTTCAGGTGTATCAGAACTAGCGCGCCAGGTATTTCCCGGCTTCGCGGACTGCAAAGGGCTTCATCGTCTGCCCGTGACTGTCAAGGAAAGCATGCACCCTGTCGGGATCGTGTTTGGACAGTTCCCGCAACCACCATGCGACGGCTTTCTGGATGAACCAGTCACGGTCGGACACGTAGCCTGCCGCCCAGCCCAGTATCCTGTCGCGCCGTTCCAGGTCTTGGGGTTTGGGGTGGCTTTGCTTGGTCCAGGGCAGGGTGGCCACAAGGGCCGCACGCCGGGTCCACATATGGTCAGATGCGGTCCAACGCGCAACCTGGTCCAGCCTCTCTGGGTCGGCGGTCAGGCGTTTTTGCATCGCGATGCAGGCATGGTCAGCCACTGCCCAGGCGTCGAAATCGGGCAGCCAGCTTTGCAAAAGATCCCAGACGGGTTGATCTTCGCGAATGCGGGCCTGGGTCAGCAGCTTGGCGGCGGCAAGGCGAGCCTCGTGAATGTCAGTCTTCCAAAGACCCTGCGCCAAGGCGACGCGCCCTGCCACATCCAGATCCTGACGCCAGGATTTTGCCAGATCGTTCAGGACCGGGTTTCCGACGCCCAGGTATACGCGCGGCACTTTGTGATATGTGGCCATCTGCGCGGCCCGTTCGGGGTCGGCATGGCCTTTGATCTGGTCGAGATAGATATCGGTCTGCATGCGCTTACCTATACAGCCGGGAACGACTGCGCCCAGCCGGGGCGCAGGGCCAGGCGCGGTGTTGCCGGAAAAGCCGCGCCATGGCTCATTCCACCGTTACGGATTTCGCCAGGTTGCGCGGCTGATCCACATCCGTGCCCTTGGCAACCGCCGTGTGATAGGCCAGCAATTGCGCCGGGACCGAATATAGGATCGGCGTAAGGTCCGGGTGGATATGGGGCATTCGGATCGTGCTCCAGACGCCGTCCTCCGCTTCGGCGATCCCGTCATCATCCGAGACCAGGATGACTTTGCCCTTGCGGGCCATCACCTCTTGCATGTTCGACACTGTCTTGTCGAATACCGCATCACGCGGGGCCATGACGACAACCGGCATATGTTTGTCGATCAGCGCGATTGGGCCATGCTTCAACTCGCCCGACGCGTAACCTTCGGCGTGTATATAGCTGATTTCCTTGAGCTTCAACGCGCCCTCCATGGCCAGCGGGTACATCAGCCCGCGCCCCAGGAACAACACGTCGCGCGCCTCTGACAGGCGTTGGGCCGATTTCCGAATGGCCCGGTTCTGGTCCAGTGCCGCATTCAGCACCGAAGGCAACCCGCGCAGCGCGGCCGCATGATCCGCCAGGGCCTCGTCTGACAGGGTTCCCCGGTCTGCCGCCGCCTTGAGTGCCAGCATCAAAAGAACGCTAAGCTGGCAGGTAAACGCCTTGGTCGAGGCAACGCCGATTTCGACACCCGCGTGAATGGGCAGGGCTATGTCGCTTTCGCGCGCGATCGAGCTTTCGGGGACATTGACGACGGAAACGATCTTGTCTGCCTTGCCCTCGCAATAGCGCAGCGCTGCCAATGTGTCGGCGGTTTCACCCGACTGGCTGACGAACAGCGCCAGGGTTCGGTCGGTGATCGGCGGTTCACGATAGCGAAATTCGCTTGCGATATCGACCTCGACCGGCATCTGGGCAAGCTTTTCAAACCAATATTTGGCCGTCAGGCAGGCGTAGAAAGCCGTCCCGCAGGCGACCATTGTCAGGCGGTCAAGCTTGGTAAAGTCAAGATCGGCGCCCGGCAGCACGACCTTGTCGCCGCCGGTTGGCAGGTAAGAGCGGATCGCCTCGGCCACGACAACCGGCTGTTCGGCGATTTCCTTGGCCATGAAGTGCTTGTGCCCGCCCTTGTCGGCGCGCGCGTGGTCCAGCTTGATCTTGCGCATCTCGCGATTGGCCAGTTCGCCCTTTTCGTTGCGGATCTCCAACGAGGTGCGGGTCAGGACCGCGCGGTCGCCCTCTTCCAGATAGGTGATCCGGTTGGTCAAGGGGGCCAATGCGATGGCATCCGAGCCGACGAACATCTCTCCGTCGCCATGACCGATGGCAAGGGGCGATCCCTTGCGTGCCGCAACGATCAGATCGTCCTGACCGTCGAACAGGAACGCCAGAGCAAACGCGCCTTGCAACCGGTCGATGGTCTTGTTTGCGGCCTCAACCGGGGACAGACCGCCCCGCATCAGGTGCTCGGCCATGAGTGCGACGGTTTCTGTGTCGGTTTCGGTCTCGAACCCGATTCCATGCTCGGCCAGTTCGGCGCGCAGGTCCCGGTAGTTTTCGACGATGCCATTATGCACCACGGCGACCGGACCAGCCCGGTGCGGATGTGCATTCGTGACCGAGGGCACCCCGTGCGTGGCCCAGCGGGTGTGACCGATCCCGGACTTTCCGGGAAGGGGGTCATGCACCAGAAGATCGCTGAGGTTGACCAGTTTGCCAACGGCCCGGCGGCG
The DNA here is from genome assembly GCA_030427405.1 of Alphaproteobacteria bacterium. GTDB lineage: Bacteria > Pseudomonadota > Alphaproteobacteria > Rhodobacterales > Rhodobacteraceae > Ruegeria. The sequence goes on from JAUHXK010000004.1 coordinate 167,585, forward strand.
TCCCAGCGCACCGTCGTTGACCGTTGCGATACCCGCGCTGTCATAGCCGCGGTATTCCAGCCGCTTCAGGGCCTCGACCAGGATGGGGGCTGCTTCGTGGTGCCCCAGAACTCCGACAATTCCACACATTTTTCAGGCTCCTTTGTCGCGGCGAGCCTTCTTCGCCTTCAACATGTCAAACAATTTACGCGCATAACCCGGTTTGTTGTCCTGCCGTGAACGGGCAACCGCCAGGGCGTCGGGTTCGACGTCGCGCGTGACAACGGTTCCTGTCGCGGTCATCGCGCCATCGCCCAGCCGGACCGGGGCCACAAGCATTGTGTTGGACCCGACAAAGACGTTTTCGCCGATTGTGGTGCGGTGCTTCATCACGCCGTCATAGTTGCAGGTGATCGTGCCCGCGCCAATATTGGACGCGGCCCCAACCGATGCATCACCGATATAGCTGAGGTGGTTTACCTTTGCGCCTTCGGCGATTTCGGCGTTCTTGATTTCAACAAAGTTGCCGATCTTGGTATTTTCAGCCAGTTCCGTTCCCGGTCTCAGCCGGGCATAGGGGCCGACGACTGCGCCGCGGCTGACGTGACAGCCTTCCAGATGTGAAAAGGCCCGGATGGTCGTGCCGCTCTCCACGGTGACACCGGGCCCAAAAACGACGTTGGGCTCAATTACCGTGTCGCGGCCGATCACGGTATCGGCGGACAGGTACACGGTGTCTGGGGCCATCAAGGTGACGCCCAGTTCCAACAGGTCGGCGCGGGCGCGTTGCTGAAATACCCGGTCGGCGGCGGCCAGATCCGTGCGCGAGTTGACCCCAAGGGTTTGCGCTTCGTCGCAGGCAACGGCTGTTACGCTCAGCCCCCGGTCGCGCGCGATTTCGACCACATCCGGCAGGTAGTATTCGCCCGATGCGTTGTCGTTTCCGACCGCATCAATCAGTGAAAACAGGGTTTCAGCGTCACAGGCCAACAGCCCCGAGTTGCACAGGGTGATCGCCCGTTCGGCCTCGGTCGCGTCCTTGAACTCGACAATCCGCTCCAGGGTTTCGCCGTTCATGACAAGCCGGCCGTAACGCGCGGGGTCGGCGGCCTCGAAACCCAGAACCACAAGGTCGTTCTGCGCGCGCGCGGCTATCATCCGCTCAAGCGTGTTGGGTTGCAGAAACGGCGTGTCGCCATACAGGACCACCACATCCCCCGAGAACCCTTCAAGGGCAGTCCGGGCCTGTGCCACCGCGTGGGCCGTGCCCAGCTGCTCTTGCTGGACCGCGATCTGGGCCGCGTCGTCTTCGGTCAGGGCGACCTTGGCCACGGCCTCGGACCCGTGCCCGGTGACGATGACGGTACGTTCGGGGTTCAGAACTGAACCGGCGCGCATCGCGTGAACGATCATCGGGGTTTGGGCAATGGGGTGCAGAACCTTTGGAATATCCGAATTCATCCTGGTGCCTTTTCCGGCGGCAAGGATGACAAGGGCAGTGGTCATGAAATCGATTTCTCTTTTGTTTTGTCGCTGACCGTTTTATCCGCTGAGGGCAAAGGCGCAAGCGGTTCGGCCATCAAACAAGATTGCCGTTTGCAACACGACATGGCGAAATCCCGCCGAGGCAGGAGACAGAATGCACACGGTTATCTTTGATCTGGACGGGACATTGGCGGACACGTCCGGCGATCTACTGGCCGCGGCGAACCACTGTTTCCGGCAGATGGGGCATGGCGACGTGCTGGTCAACGGTCAGGATGCGGCGGTGGCCTTGCGGGGTGGCCGCAGGATGCTGACGCATGGGTTGGAACGGGTTGGCGCGTATGACGAGGCCACGGTTGATGCGTTTTACCCCGTACTTCTTGAGGCCTACGCGGCAGAGATTGATACGCATACCCAGTTTTACCCCGGCGCGATCGGGGCGGTCGAGCGGTTGAAGGACGCGGGCTATGGCGTCGGGATCTGTACCAACAAGCCCGAGGGTCTGGCCGATCTTCTGTTGACGCGGATGGGAGTGCGCCATGTTTTCGCATCGCTGGTGGGGGCCGACACGCTGCCGGTGCGCAAACCCGACCCCGCGCCCCTGCGCGAGGCTGCGCGGCGTGCAGGCGGTCACCCTGACAGATGTGTCCTGATCGGCGATTCAGATACCGACCGAAACACGGCTCTGGCGGCGGGCGTTCCGTCGGTTCTGGTGACATTCGGTCCATCGGGCGGAGATATGGCAGCGCTGCGCCCCGAGGCTCTGTTGCATCATTTTGATGATCTGCCCGAACTCGTGCCGAACCTGATCGGGGCGGCGGCCTGAGGGGACAGTGGCCCTTGACCCCGGTGAAACGCGGCCTCAAAACGAGGGCATGACAGAGAAATTCACTGGTAGTTTTACCCAGCAGGAACCGATCCCCGATGACGCCATCGCGGCGGCGGTCGACGTTCTGCGCCATGGTCGGTTGCATCGCTACAACGTCGCCCCGACCGAGTTGAGCGAGACCGCCTTGCTGGAACAGGAATTTGCCGCCCAGACCGGCGCCAAATATTGTCTGGCCGTCGCCTCGGGTGGCTATGCGCTGGCGACGGCATTGCGGGCGATCGGGGTACAGCCCGGAGACCCGGTTCTGACCAATGCCTTCACCCTTGCTCCGGTTCCGGGTGCGATTGCATCGGTCGGTGCGCGGCCCGTGTTCGTCGGCGTGAACGAGGCGCTGACCATTGACCTGGATGATCTGGCCGCCAAGCTGGGACAGGCCCGTGTCCTGATGCTGAGCCATATGCGGGGACACCTGTGTGATATGGACCGCTTGATGCAGATGTGCGATGCGGCGGGTGTGACGGTGATCGAGGATTGCGCACACACGATGGGCGCGGCCTGGCGTGGGCAAAAATCGGGCCGGCAGGGCGCCGTCGGCTGCTATTCCTGCCAGACATACAAACATGTAAATTCCGGCGAAGGCGGTTTGCTGGTCACCGATGATGCCGAACTGGCCGCGCGAGCTACGATCCTGTCGGGGTCCTATATGCTGTACGAGCGCCATCTGGCCGCTCCTGCACCTGAGGTGTTCGAGCGGGTCAAGTATACTACGCCCAATGTTTCGGGGCGCATGGACAATCTGCGCGCGGCGATTCTGCGTCCGCAATTGCGAGATCTGGAAAGACAGGTGGCCCGCTGGAACGAACGCTATCGCGAGATCGAAGCCGGGCTGGCAGGAACGCCTGGGCTGCGCACGGTCGAACGCCCGGCCGAAGAGACCTATGTCGGGTCTTCGATCCAGTTTCTTTTGCTGGACTGGTCGCCCGAAGACATCGCCGAGGTGATCCGGCGATGTGCCGCCCGTGGGGTCGAATTGAAGTGGTTCGGAGGGGCCGAGCCAAGCGGGTTCACCTCGCGCTATGACAGTTGGCGCTATGTCGAGGCGGAGCGGATGCCGGACAGCGACCGGATTCTTGCCGGAATACTGGACATGCGCGTGCCGCTGACATTTTCACTGGATGACTGCCGGTTGATTGCGCGGATCATCCGCGCCGAAGTCGGGGCGGTCTATCAGTCGTGATCGGCGCGGGCGCGCCGGGTTCACCCATTGTTGGTCTACGCAATACGCCGCCCGCTGGGCGGCGTATTGCTGTTGAATGTGCTGCAATCAATCGCAGTCGTTGACCCGTCGCGTTTTCGCTGCTAATTGGTTATTGAACACTTGTTCATTAACGCGATGGCTGGAGGAGAGCGCGGATGTTCATGGCAACAATGCAATTCGATCTGGGCGAAGAGGTGAACGCCCTGCGCGACATGGTGCATCGCTGGGCGCAGGAACGGGTCAAGCCGATGGCCGCCGAGATTGATCAGTCGAATGCCTTTCCAAACGAGTTGTGGAAGGAAATGGGCGATCTGGGGCTTTTGGGTGTGACTGTTCCCGAAGAATTCGGCGGCGCCGGAATGTCTTATCTGGCGCATACGATCGCGGTCGAGGAAATCGCCCGCGCCTCGGCCTCGGTTTCGTTGTCCTATGGGGCCCATTCAAACCTTTGCGTGAACCAGATCAAGCTGAACGGTACGCCAGAGCAAAAGGCGAAATATCTGCCGCGTCTGATTTCGGGCGACCATGTCGGCGCTTTGGCCATGTCCGAGGCCGGGGCAGGTTCGGACGTTGTCTCGATGACCTTGCGGGCCGAAAAACGCAATGACCACTATCGCCTGAACGGAAATAAATACTGGATCACCAACGGCCCGGATGCCGATACGCTGGTCGTCTATGCAAAGACCGATCCCGAGGCGGGCTCCAAGGGGATCACTGCCTTTTTGATCGAAAAGGAAATGAAGGGGTTCTCGACCTCGCCGCATTTCGACAAGCTGGGGATGCGTGGGTCGAATACGGCCGAGCTGGTGTTCGAGGATGTCGAAGTGCCGTTCGAAAACGTCCTGGGGCAGGAAGGCAAGGGCGTCGCGGTGCTGATGTCCGGGCTGGATTATGAACGTGTGGTTCTTGCGGGCATCGGGACCGGCATCATGGCGGCCTGCCTTGATGAGGTGATGCCATATCTTGCCGAACGCAAGCAGTTCGGAAAGCCGATTGGCAGCTTTCAGTTGATGCAGGGCAAGATCGCCGACATGTACACGGCCATGAACGCCGCACGCGCCTATGTCTACGAAGTGGCAAAAGCATGTGATCACGGCGATGTAACCCGTCAGGACGCCGCCGCTTGCTGTTTGTTCGCGTCCGAGCAGGCGATGGTCCAGGCGCATCAGGCCGTGCAGGCGTTGGGTGGCGCAGGGTTCTTGGCGGATGCACCGGTCAGCCGGATTTTCCGCGATGCCAAGCTGATGGAAATCGGGGCCGGCACGAGCGAAATTCGCCGGATGCTGATCGGGCGCGAGCTGATGGGTGGGATGCTCTGAAACAGGGCAGCACGCCCCGCCTGTCAATGCTGCGGGGCGCGATTTTTCGTGGGGGTCAGAACTGATGAACGTAGGAAACGCCGACAAGCCAGGGATCGACCTCGGCCTTGCCGATATAGTTCCCGTTCAGGGTGACGTCCGAGTCGATATCGAACCAGCGCACGTTCAGGCGAACCGCACCTTTTTCGGTGACCATATAGTCGACACCGGCTTGCAGCGAAACGCCGAACGAGTCGTCGATATTGAGGTCGCCCAGGGCCGAATCCTCGTCAAAGAAGATGGTATAGTTCAGGCCGGCGCCGACATAGGGTTTCCAGGCGCTGTTGGTCGCGAAGTGATAGTTGAGCGACAGGGTGGGCGGCAGCTGTTTGGTGCTGCCTGCGTCGACACTTCCGCCAAGGGTGATGTTGTGCTTGAACGGCGTCGCGGCCAGCAGTTCGATGCCCAGGTTGTCACGAATGAAGTATTCGGCGGTGAAGATCGGGCGCGTGTCCGAGTCGATTTCAGCGCTGAACCCGGCAAGAGTGCCGTTGTCGGACTTGGGATCAAGGTAACCGACACCGACACCGACGGTCCAATCGCCTTGCGATTGGGCGAAGGCCGGGGCGGCAAGCGCCACGAGAGCGGTAGAAAGAGTCAAAGCGGCGAGTTTCTTTGTCATCATTTGGCCTATGGAGTTGTAAACACGACTGTTTTGAATTCGGCGTGGCCTGTTCGCTCTGATCTGTGTCAAGAAACCGTGAAATTGTCGGATGCGTTTCTTGCTCCAAGGCTCTGTAAAACATGGGGAAATCACCATGCTTCCCGCTAGGCGCATACCGGGGTTGCGTGATGATGGCGGCTGGGATGTCCCGCCGCAGTTGAACATGGCGCAGCAATGCCTGTCGCAGCCCGCAGGCCAGGTGGCGATCATCGAGTTGTCGCAGGGCGCCCGGCGTGACGTGACCTATGGCGAACTCAACCGCCTGACCGACGGCATTGCGCGGGTCTTGTCCGCGCGTGTGCAGCCGGGGGACAGGGTCGGCGTTTTGCTGAGCCAGTCCGGATGGTGCGCGGCTGCCCATCTGGCACTCTGGAAAATCGGCGCGATTTCTGTGCCCTTGTTCAAGCTGTTCCAGCATGATGCGCTGGCTGCCCGCATTGGCGACGCGGGCGCGCAGATCGTTCTGACTGATGATGAGGGCGCGGCGTTGCTGGCGGGGCTGGCCCAGCCCATAATGGTCGAAGGGATTGCGCCGTCGGATGTCCCGGTGCCGTTTGTCCAAGCGGGCCCCGATGACCCGGCGGTCCTGATCTATACCTCGGGCACCACCGGCAGCGCCAAGGGGGCGTTGCACGGGCACCGGGTGTTGACCGGTCACTTGCCGGGGGTTTCGATCAGCCACAACCACCTGCGCCAGGGTGATTGCCTCTGGACGCCCGCGGACTGGGCCTGGATCGGTGGTCTGTTCGACGTGTTGATGCCAGGTCTGGCGCTGGGCGTTCCGGTCGTGGCGGCGCCGCTGGACAAGTTCACGCCCGAGGCCTGCGCCGACGTGATCGCGCGTGGCGGCGTACGCAATGTCTTTTTTCCGCCCACGGCGTTGCGGATGCTCAAGGCGGCAGATGTGGCGATCCCCGGTTTGCGGTCGGTCGCCTCGGGCGGCGAGCCATTGGGCGCGGAAATGCTGGCCTGGGGGCGGCGGGGATTTGGCCTGACGATCAACGAATTTTACGGCCAGACCGAATGCAACATGGTTGCATCATCTTGCGCCGAGGATTTCCCGGTTCGCCCCGGCTGTATCGGAAAACCTGTGCCGGGGCATGAGGTGGCGGTGATTGATCAAGATGGTCAACCCACGGATCAGGAGGGCGACGTGGCCATCCGACGCGGCTCGGCCTCGATGCTGCTGGAATACTGGAGCCGACCCGAAGAGACCGCGCAGAAGTTTCGCGGCGACTGGCTGATCACGGGGGATCGCGGTGTGCGCGAGGGCGAATACCTGCGCTTTGTGGGTCGCGATGATGACGTGATCACTTCGGCCGGATACCGCATCGGCCCGGCAGAGATCGAAGACTGCCTGCTGACCCACCCGGCGGTCGCGACCGTGGGCGTGGTCGGCAAACCCGACAAGCTGCGGACCGAGATCGTCAAGGCCTATGTGGTGTTGAAACCGGGGGCCGAGGCCTCAGGGTCAGAGTTGCAGGACTGGGTCAAGGACCGTCTGGCGCGGTATTCTTACCCGCGCGAGGTGGCGTTTCTGGACGCGTTGCCGATGACGGTGACGGGGAAGGTGATCCGCAAGGAATTGAAGGCACTGGCGGCGGGGGAAGGACGAACATGAAAAACAGTCTTATTTTGCTGTGCCTCTCTATGTCCGGCGCTTGCCAGGCTCGCGCAGAAACGGCGCCGGTCGCTGTTGACGTCTTGAAGTGGTTTGATGGGTGTGCCCAACTGACCCAGCCAGCCCTCGGGATGGTCATGGATGTCAATTGTTCGGAGATGGCCATGCAATATTGCATGACCGGTCGCCCTAAAGCCGAGTGGCCAAAATGCCTTGCCGACCTATCAGAGCACATGGTGTCGCAATCGACCAGTATCAGGGCCAGTATCCCGCAGTCCATCAAGGGAACGACCTGGCAAGCGCGCAGCTATGCGCGCCGTTACCAGCGATTGGTCGAAGATGTTTCTGATTTTTGCGATTCCTCGCCCATAGACGAAATCCCGCCAGACGCTTGGTGCGACTTTTACCTGAAAACCGACGATTGGGTGCAATGGCGATCTTTGCAGCGACTTGCCTTGGAGACTAAGCAATGAAACTCACATCCAAAGCCATGCCCGCCTCTGAGGGCTTCAAGACAAACCGCGCAGCTCACCTTGACGCGTTGGCGCAAATCTCAGCCGTGGCGGAGGCGGCCCGTATGGGCGGGGGCGAAAAATCCCGTGCGCGGCATGAATCTCGCGGCAAGATGCTTCCCAGACGCAGGGTTGCAAACCTGCTCGATCCGGGGTCTCCGTTTCTGGAAATCGGCGCGACAGCGGCGCATGGGATGTATGGCGATGCCGCGCCCTGCGCCGGGGTGATCGCGGGCATTGGCCGGGTGCAGGGGCGCGAGGTCATGGTGGTGTGCAACGATGCCACTGTGAAGGGCGGCACATACTATCCGATGACCGTCAAAAAGCACCTCCGCGCGCAGGAGATTGCCGAGGAGAACCATCTGCCCTGTGTCTATCTGGTGGATAGCGGGGGTGCGAACCTGCCCAATCAGGATGAGGTCTTCCCTGACCGCGATCACTTTGGCCGTATCTTTTACAATCAAGCGCGGATGAGCGCGAAGGGGATCGCTCAAATCGCCGTTGTGATGGGGTCGTGTACGGCTGGTGGGGCCTATGTGCCTGCGATGTCGGATGTGACGATCATCGTGAAAGAGCAGGGGACGATCTTTCTGGCCGGGCCGCCTTTGGTCAAGGCCGCGACGGGCGAGGTTGTCAGCGCCGAGGATTTGGGCGGAGGTGATGTCCATACCCGCCTGTCCGGCGTCGCGGATTATCTGGCCGAGGATGATGCCCATGCACTGGCATTGGCACGGCGGGCGGTTGGGTCGCTGAACCTGCGCAAACCGCAGACGGTGGATTGGGCCAGCCCCGAAGACCCGGCCTATGACCCCGAGGAAATCATGGGCGTTGTTCCCGCTGACCTGCGCACGCCCTACGACATCCGCGAGGTGATTGCGCGTCTGGTCGATGGCTCTCGGTTCGATGAGTTCAAGCCGCGCTTTGGCGAGACGCTGGTAACTGGCTTTGCCCATGTCAAAGGCTGCCCTGTCGGGATCATCGCCAACAATGGCGTGCTGTTTTCCGAGGCCGCCCAGAAGGGCGCGCATTTTGTCGAGCTGTGCTCGCAGCGCCGTATCCCTTTGGTGTTCCTGCAGAACATCACGGGCTTTATGGTCGGTCGCAAATACGAGAACGAAGGCATCGCACGGCATGGGGCCAAGATGGTGACGGCGGTGGCGACAACCTCGGTGCCGAAGGTCACGATGCTGGTCGGAGGATCGTTCGGGGCCGGGAACTATGGCATGGCCGGTCGCGCCTATCAGCCGCGTTTCCTGTGGTCATGGCCGAACTCGCGGATCTCGGTGATGGGCGGCGAACAGGCCGCAGGTGTTCTGGCCACAGTAAAACGCGACGGGATCGAGCGGCAAGGCGGCACCTGGTCGGCCGAGGAAGAGGCCGAATTCAAACGACCCACGCTGGATATGTTCGAGGAACAATCCCATCCGCTCTATGCCTCGGCCCGGTTGTGGGATGACGGCATCATCGACCCGCGCAAATCGCGCGACGTGCTGGCCCTGTCGCTGAGTGCCGCACTGAACGCCCCGATCGAGGAGACACGTTTCGGCGTGTTCAGGATGTGACGATGAGCGTTTCACTGAATGATGTCATGGCCCGCTATCCCGGTGCGCAGACCTTCAAATTTGGCGACAGCGCGGCGCTGAGTGCTGACCTGCTGGCTTTGGTGCGGGCGGGTCGCAAAACGGCAACTTGCGGTGCATTGCGCGACTACCCGGAGGGCAGTGCTGACACTCCGGTCGTTGGACGGCGCGATATTGCCTTGGAATGGGACGGACGCCCGGCTTTGGTGATCGAAACGGTCGCGGTATCGACCTGTCGCTTCTGTGACATGACCGAAGACTTCGCATTGGCCGAGGGTGAGAACGAAACGCTTGAAGGATGGCGCCAGGATCACCAGCGTTATTTCGAGCGTAACGGCGGTTTTGATCCCGAGATGGAGCTGCTGTGCGAACGGTTCCGCCTTGTCGAAGATCTGGCGGTAAAGGGGTAAGCCATGTTCAATAAAATCCTGATTGCCAACCGTGGCGAGATTGCTTGCCGTGTGATGGAAACCGCTCAGAAAATGGGTGTTGCATGTGTGGCCGTTTATTCCGATGCGGATGCAGGGGCCAAGCACGTTCAGATGGCCGATGAGGCGGTGCATATCGGCGGCGCGGCCCCGGCGGACAGCTATCTGAAGGGTGATGTAATCATTCAGGCCGCGCGCGATACCGGCGCCCAGGCGATCCATCCGGGGTACGGGTTTCTGTCCGAGAACCCAGACTTCGTGGATGCGGTCGAGGCTGCGGGTCTGACCTTTATCGGGCCATCGGCGGATGCGATCCGCAAGATGGGTCTGAAGGACGCAGCAAAGGTTCTGATGGAGCAGGCAGGCGTCCCGGTGGTGCCCGGCTATCACGGCGACAATCAGGATGCGGAACATCTGTCGGGGGCCGCTGATACGATCGGGTATCCGGTTCTGATCAAAGCCGTCGCCGGCGGCGGGGGCAAAGGCATGCGGCTGGTCGAGCGGTCCGAGGATTTCGCGGCCGCCTTGGACAGTGCGCGTGGCGAGGCCAGGACCGCCTTTGGCAATGACGCCGTGCTGGTCGAAAAATATGTCGCCAAACCGCGCCATATCGAGGTGCAGGTGTTCGGCGACGGCACCCATGCGGTGCATCTGTTCGAACGCGATTGTTCGCTGCAACGGCGGCACCAGAAGGTGATAGAAGAGGCCCCGGCCCCCGGCATGACTCCCGAAATGCGCGAGGCGATGGGGCAGGCGGGCGTCCGCGCCGCCGAGGCCATCGGTTACAAGGGTGCAGGGACGGTTGAATTCATCGTCGATGCCTCGGATGGGCTGCGCCCGGATCGGTTCTGGTTCATGGAGATGAACACGCGTCTTCAGGTCGAACACCCGGTGAGCGAGGCGATTACAGGTGTTGATCTGGTCGAATGGCAGTTGCGGGTGGCCGCAGGGGAAAGCCTGCCGAAACGGCAGGAGGAATTGTCGATCAACGGCCATGCGTTTGAGGCGCGGCTTTATGCCGAGGATGTCCCTAAAGGCTTCCTCCCTGCGACGGGGACTCTGACACATTTGCAATTCCCGACTAATTGCCGCGCCGACAGCGGTGTGCGGGCCGGGGATACGATCAGCCCGTGGTATGATCCGATGATCGCCAAGGTGGTCGTACATGGCCCGACGCGCGCGGTTGCATTGGAGACCCTGCATCGGGCCTTGCGCGGAACCGAGGTTGCAGGGACGGTAACGAACCTTGCCTTCTTGGGGGCGTTGACCCGCCATAACGGGTTTGCCGCGGGCGATGTCGACACCGGTTTGATCGGCCGCGATCTGGACGGGTTGGTGCGGGCGCCCGAGATGCGCCCCGCCGCCTGTGTTGCGGCAGCAATGGTGGCGCTTGGCCTCGACAAGGCCAAGGCGCATACCGGGTTCACATTGTGGGCTCCGCTGCATCGTGCGGTGCAGCTGACATACGAAGATGCGGTTGTTGATCTGGATGTTCAGGTCGAAGGTCCCGATCGGCAGATCTGGCAACTCAACGGTGCCGAAGTCACCGCAAAGCGTCAAAACACGGGCTGGGTCATTGATGGCGCACCGATGCCTCGGGTTGCCATGTCCGGCGCGCGGATCACCGTGTTCGACCAATATGGGCTGGCATTTGATCTCGTCGATCCGCTTGACCGGGATGCCAGCGCCGCGGGCGATACCAATGTCATCGAAGCGCCGATGCCCGGTCTGGTAAAGGCAGTCTTTGCCGAGGCAGGCCAGACGGTGAAAGAGGGCGACCGGCTGGCCATTCTGGAAGCGATGAAGATGGAACACTCGCTGTTGGCGGCGCGTGACGGCGTGGTGGCCGAGGTATTGGCCGAGGCGGGCGCCCAGGTCGAGGCCGGGGCTGCCCTGGTCCGGTTGCAAGAGGATTGATCTGTCACGGCGCGGAATTGCATGGCACAGTCAGACCATCGGTATTTGAAACCAAAACATGTCAGGGAGGGGCGCCGGAATGAAAGAACGGGTCGAGATATTCGAGGTCGGGCCACGCGACGGGTTGCAGAACGAACAGCGCGAGATTCCGGTGACCGAGAAAGTGGCGCTGGTGGATTGCCTTAGCCGGGCCGGGTTCAAACGGATCGAGGTCGCCAGCTTTGTGTCTCCGAAATGGGTGCCTCAGATGGCGGGGTCGGCGCAGGTATTGGCCGGAATCGCGCGGGCCGATGGCGTGCGCTATGCGGCGCTGACGCCAAATATGCGCGGATACGAGGATGCGCTGGCCGCCAAGGCGGACGAGATTGCGGTATTCGCGTCGGCCTCGGAAGGGTTCTCAAAGGCGAATATCAACGCAACCATCGCGGAATCCATCGAACGCTTTGTGCCGATCCTCGAAGCGGCCCGGCATATTGACCTGCCGGTGCGGGGGTATGTCTCGTGCGTGACGGATTGCCCGTATGATGGTCCGACGCCGCCGGAAAAAGTGGCCGAGGTCGCGGATGCTCTGTTTGCCCACGGGTGCTATGAGATTTCGCTGGGCGATACGATTGGGCAGGCGACGCCGGACAAGATCGCGCATATGCTGCTGGCGGTTCGGGACAGGGTGCCGGTGACTCGATTGGCGGGGCATTTCCATGACACAAACGGGCGGGCGATCGACAATATCGACGCGTCGCTGTCGCTGGGGGTGCGGGTGTTTGACGCCGCAGTCGGCGGCTTGGGTGGTTGTCCATACGCGCCCGGGGCGGCTGGCAACGTGGCGACCGAAGCGGTGGACGCGCATCTGACCCGGCTGGGATATGAAACCGGTCTGGATGCTGCGGTTCTGGAACAGGCCGCGCATATGGCCCGCGCGATGCGGCCAGAGTAAGGAGCGATTATGTTCGAAACCATTGCACTGGACATCGACGCCCGAGGGGTTGCGACACTTACCCTGGACCGCGCAGAGAAACACAATGCCCTGTCGGCCCGTATGATTGCCGAACTGACCCAAGTTGCGGGCCAGTTGTCGGCCGATGATACGGTGCGCGCCGTTGTTCTGACCGGTGCAGGCAAGACCTTTTGCGCGGGGGGCGATCTGGGGTGGATGCAAGACCAGATGGCCGCAGACAGCGAAACCAGGTTTGTCGAGGCCCGCAAGCTTGCCGAAATGTTGCAGGCGATGAACACGCTGGCCAAGCCGCTGATCGGCGCCCTGCAAGGAAACGCCTTTGGCGGCGGCGTCGGCATGGCGTCCGTTTGCGATGTGGCCATTGGCGTGGACACATTGAAGATGGGGTTGACCGAAACGCGGCTGGGTCTGATCCCGGCCACGATCGGTCCCTATGTAATCGCCCGCATGGGCGAAGCGCAGGCCCGGCGTGTCTTTATGTCGGCCCGCCTGTTCGATGCATCCGAAGCGGCCGCACTGGGGCTGCTGTCCCGCGTGGTCCCTGCCACCGAACTTGCCCAGGCGGTCGAGGCCGAGGTCGCCCCGTATCTGTCCTGCGGCCCGGGGGCGGTTGCCAGCGCCAAGGCCCTGGTCCGGCAATTGGGCCCGCGTATCGACGACAGTGTAATTGACCAGACCATCCGTGCGCTGGTCGACAGGTGGGAAACAGATGAGGCCCAAGAGGGAATCACCGCCTTTTTCGAAAAACGAAAACCTGACTGGAAAACTCCGGTTTAGATTGGCGGCCCAAACGGATATTTGTTTAAAACCAAAACATTCAATGACGCATAAATAAGGGATTATTGGACCGGTGCGCGCCTGTGCTCGGTTGACCCTCTGACGCGGCGCGGATACAGAAAGTCCAGTCAACACGCCAATTGACGGCGCGTCCCGGAGATGGATGCGCAGGAAAGGAGCTATTCGTGGAAGACCTGCTGCGGGAATACCTCCCGATCCTGGTGTTTCTGGCCGTCGCCGTAGGGCTTGGAATCGTCTTGATTCTTGCCGCTGTGGTCCTGGCTGTCCGCAACCCCGACCCCGAAAAGGTCAGCGCGTATGAATGCGGCTTCAATGCCTTTGACGACGCGCGGATGAAATTCGACGTCCGATTCTATCTGGTCTCGATTCTTTTCATCATCTTCGATCTCGAAATTGCATTCCTGTTCCCCTGGGCCGTCGGCTTCAAAGACATCAGCGATGTGGGGTTCTGGTCGATGATGGTGTTTCTGGGCGTTCTGACCATCGGCTTTGCCTATGAATGGAAGAAGGGGGCCTTGGAATGGGAGTGATGACGGGTGCAAACACCGCTGGCGTCGACAAGGAAGTCGCCACCCAGGCCCTGAACGCCGAATTGCAGGACAAGGGTTTCCTGCTGACCTCGACCGAAGACATTATCAACTGGGCCCGCACCGGCAGCTTGCACTGGATGACCTTTGGTCTCGCCTGCTGCGCGGTCGAGATGATGCACACCTCGATGCCGCGTTACGACGCGGAACGGTTTGGCATCGCCCCGCGCGCGTCGCCACGTCAGTCGGACGTGATGATCGTGGCCGGCACGCTGACCAACAAGATGGCCCCGGCGCTGCGCAAGGTTTATGACCAGATGCCCGAGCCGCGCTATGTGATCTCGATGGGGTCCTGCGCGAATGGCGGTGGCTATTACCACTATTCCTATTCCGTCGTACGCGGATGCGACCGGGTTGTTCCGGTGGACATCTATGTTCCCGGTTGCCCTCCGACGGCTGAGGCCCTGCTGTACGGGCTGATGCAGTTGCAACGTAAAATACGCCGTACCGGCACAATCGTGCGCTGAGGAGAACTCGGATGAGCGAAGCACTCAAGGAACTTGGCGCACAGATCGAACTCAAGCGCGCGGATTGCGTTCTGGGGTGGGACGTCACGCATGGCGAGTTGAACATCGACGTCGCCCCGTCCAATCTGGTCGGGTTTGTCGAGTTTCTGACATCCGATCAATCGTGCCGGTTTTCGACGCTGGTCGATATCACTGGCGTGGACTACCCGGAACGCACCAAACGGTTCGACGTGGTCTATCACTTCCTGTCGATGTACCAGAACCAGCGTATCCGCCTGCGGGTTTCGATCCGCGAAGAGGACATGGTGCCCTCGATCACTGACATACACCCTTCGGCCAACTGGTTCGAGCGAGAGGTGTTCGACATGTTCGGCATCCTGTTCTCGGGCCACCCGGACCTGCGGCGCATCCTGACCGACTATGGGTTCCGAGGCTATCCGTTGCGCAAGGACTTCCCGACAACCGGGTACACCGAGGTGCGGTATGACGAGGCGCAAAAGCGTGTGGTCTATGAACCTGTCAGCCTGGTGCAGGAATACCGGCAGTTTGATTTCATGAGCCCTTGGGAGGGCGCGAACTACATTCTGCCGGGGGATGAGAAACAGGAGACCGAGTAATGGGTGGCATCTGGTGGTTGATCCTTTCTGCGCTGACCATCATTCCGATGGTGAAGATTTTGCCGTTTTTCGGGATCAACAAATACTGGTGCCTGCTGTGTCTGGTTCCATTCGGCACGATTGCCCTATTGTGGTGGGTCGGGCTGAAACTGCAAGAGTTGGAGCGCCGCTGAGATGCTGATGCTGCTGGGGGAACTGATCGCGTTGGGTGCGCTGGGGGTCCTGCTGGCAGGGGCCGCGGCCAAGGCGCTTGAGGCGGAAAAGGTCCGGGTTCGGGCCGATGCAAAGAAGAAACGAGGGCGTTGATGGACGGCTCAAGATACGATGACGGCAGCACTGACGCGCTGAGCGGAGAACAGAAGATCCGCAATTTCAACATCAACTTCGGCCCGCAACACCCTGCGGCGCACGGGGTTTTGCGTCTTGTGCTTGAGCTGGACGGCGAGATCGTCGAGCGTTGCGACCCGCATATCGGACTGCTGCACCGTGGCACCGAAAAGCTGATGGAAAGCCGGACGTATCTGCAGAACCTGCCGTATTTCGACCGTCTGGATTACGTGGCGCCGATGAACCAGGAACACGCCTGGTGTCTGGCCATTGAAAAGCTGACCGGCGTCGAGGTGCCGCGCCGTGGCTCGCTGATCCGGGTTCTGTATTCCGAGATCGGACGCATCCTGAACCACCTGCTGAACGTTACCACGCAGGCGATGGACGTTGGTGCTCTGACCCCGCCGCTATGGGGCTTTGAAGAGCGTGAAAAGCTGATGGTGTTTTACGAGCGTGCCTGTGGTGCCCGCCTGCACGCCGCCTATTTCCGCCCCGGTGGTGTACACCAGGACCTGCCGCCCGAACTGCTGGACGATATCGAGGCGTGGAGCCACGAATTCCCCGCCGTTCTGGAAGACATCGACGGGTTGCTGACTGAAAACCGCATTTTCAAACAGCGCAACGCCGATATCGGCATCGTGACCGAAGATGACATTCAGAAATACGGTTTTTCGGGCGTAATGGTCCGCGGGTCGGGTCTGGCCTGGGACCTGCGCCGTTCGCAGCCTTATGAATGCTATGACGAGTTCGATTTCCAGATCCCCGTCGGCAAGAACGGCGACTGTTACGACCGTTACCTTGTGCGCATGGAAGAGATGCGCCAATCGCTGCTGATTATCCGCCAGGCCATCGCCAAGATCCGCGAATGTCCCGGCGATGTTCTGGCGCGCGGCAAGATCACCCCGCCGAAACGGTCGGACATGAAGACCTCGATGGAAAGCCTGATCCACCATTTCAAGCTTTATACCGAAGGTTTCCACGTCCCCGCAGGCGAGGTTTACGCCGCCGTCGAAGCCCCCAAGGGAGAGTTCGGCGTTTACCTGGTCGCCGACGGCACCAACAAACCCTATCGCGCCAAGCTGCGCGCGCCGGGTTTCCTGCACCTGCAAGCCATGGATCACGTCGCCGGAGGACACCAACTGGCCGACGTCGCCGCCATCATCGGCACCATGGACGTCGTATTTGGAGAGATTGACCGCTAATGCTCCGCCGTCTTCACCCCGAACAACCCGAAAACTTTGCCTTTTCCGCGGCCAACCAGCAGTGGGCAGAAGCGCAAGTCACCAAATACCCCGAGGGCCGTCAGGCCAGTGCGGTGATCCCGCTGCTGTGGCGCGCGCAGGAACAAGAGGGATGGCTGAGCCGTCCGGCGATTGAATCCGTCGCCGACATGCTGGACATGGCCTATATCCGCGTGCTCGAAGTCGCCTCGTTCTACTTTATGTTCCAATTGCAACCGGTTGGCTCGGTGGCACATATCCAGGTCTGCGGCACGACGTCCTGCATGATCTGCGGGGCCGAGGATCTGATTGCGGTCTGCAAGGAAAAGATCGCCGCCAAGCCGCATGAGCTGTCCGCCGATGGCAAGCTGAGCTGGGAAGAGGTCGAATGCCTCGGGTCCTGCACCAATGCGCCGATGGCACAGATCGGCAAGGATTATTACGAGGACCTGACCGCCGAGAGCTTTGGCAAGATCATTGATGATCTGTCCTCTGGCAAGGTGCCTGTCCCTGGTCCTCAGAATGGGCGCTATGCGGCGGAACCGCTGAAAGGTCTGACCAGCCTGTCCGAGCACGAGGCCGGCAAGCCCGAATACAATGCAAGCGTCGAATTGGCGACCGGGCTGGCGGATACCGTCAAGCGCATCGACGGGACCGAGGTGCCTGTCCTGACCCCGTGGCTGGGCAAGGATGGAACGCAGGCCGGTGCATCGGCCGCGGCGAAGCCGCCCAAGGCGCCTGCCGCTCCGAAACCGGCGGCCAAGCAGGCCGCCGAGGCCAAGGCCAAGCCGGCAGCCAAGAAAGCCGAAGTACAGCCTCAGGACGTTCAGCAGGATGCGCCCGAGACCCTGACTGCCGCGCGTAATGGTCAGCCCGACGACCTCAAGCTGCTCAAAGGCGTCGGCCCAAAGCTTGAACAGACTTTGAACGAGCTGGGTTTTTATCATTTCGACCAAATCGCCGCCTGGACCCCGGAACAGGTGGCCTGGGTTGATGCCCGGCTAAAGTTCAAAGGCCGGATCGAACGCGACGGCTGGATCGAACAGGCGGCCAAGCTGGCCGCAGGAGAAGAGACCGAGTTTGCCAAGCGGGCAAAGTCGGAAGGCAAGTACGACGACTAAGCAGGTGCCCAACCGGGGTGCCAGGATAAGATGGACACGGACAAGGAACAGGCCATAGCCCGCAAGGGCCGACATATCGGCATGGTCATCGCTGCGACCATGGTGCTGTGGCTTGCCATGACAATGTTCATTGGTCCCGCGCTGGGAATGCCGGGGCGATTTGCGCTGCTGTTTGATTTCGCCGCCCTGGCGGGATTTATCTATGCTGGCGTCAACATATTTCAACTCTGGCGCATGCGTCAGGACAGCTGAAGGTAACACGCGATGCTGAAGGATCAGGACCGGATCTTTACCAACATCTACGGGATGCATGAGCGCACATTGCGCGGCGCACAGGCCCGCGGGCATTGGGACGGCACTGCTGGCCTGATCGAAAAGGGGCGCGACTGGATCATCCAGACGATGAAGGATTCGGGGCTGCGCGGTCGCGGCGGCGCGGGCTTTCCGACCGGTTTGAAATGGTCCTTCATGCCCAAAGAAAGCGACGGGCGCCCATCGTATCTGGTCGTGAATGCGGATGAATCCGAGCCGGGCACCTGTAAAGACCGTGAGATTATGCGCCACGATCCACATACGCTGATCGAAGGCTGCCTGATCGCGTCCTTCGCGATGAATGCGCATACCTGCTATATCTACCTGCGCGGCGAATATATCCGCGAACGCGAGGCGCTGCAGGCCGCAATTGACGAGGCGTATGACGCGGGCCTGCTGGGCAAAAACGCGGCCGGTTCTGGCTGGGATTTCGACCTGTTCCTGCATCACGGCGCGGGCGCCTATATTTGCGGCGAGGAAACCGCCCTGATCGAAAGCCTCGAGGGCAAGAAGGGCATGCCGCGGATGAAACCTCCGTTCCCGGCGGGCGCGGGGCTTTATGGCTGCCCGACCACTGTGAACAACGTGGAATCCATTGCTGTTGTGCCAACAATCCTGCGCCGTGGTGCGGATTGGTTCGCGGGTTTTGGCCGTCAAAACAACGCAGGCACCAAGCTGTTTGCAATCTCGGGTCATGTGAACAACCCCTGCGTCGTCGAAGAGGCGATGTCGATTTCCTTCGAGGAACTGATCGAAACCCATTGCGGCGGTATTCGCGGCGGCTGGGACAATCTGCTGGCGGTGATCCCCGGCGGCTCGTCGGTGCCGTGTGTGCGCGGTGAGAATATGCGCGATGCGATCATGGATTTCGACTATTTGCGGGGCGAGCTAGGATCGGGCCTGGGTACTGCCGCAGTGATCGTGATGGACAAATCCACGGACATCATCAAGGCGATCTGGCGTCTGTCGAAATTCTACAAGCATGAAAGCTGCGGCCAATGTACGCCGTGCCGCGAAGGCACCGGCTGGATGATGCGCGTGATGGATCGCCTGGTGCGCGGCGAGGCCGAACTGGAAGAGATCGACATGCTGTTTGACGTAACAAAACAGGTCGAAGGTCACACGATCTGCGCCCTTGGCGACGCGGCAGCCTGGCCGATCCAGGGCCTGATCCGCAACTTCCGTGATGAGATCGAAGACCGCATCAAGGCACAGAAAACGGGTCGCTCTTCGGCGATTGCGGCGGAGTAGACCGGATGGAGAGCTTTGCCGAATATTCCCATGCGATTGCCGCCCTGGTGATCTTTACCCTGATCGTGCTTTTGCTGGCGCCGTTTTCGGCGCTGTCCAAGGCGGGCAAGGGCTTGGCACCGGGGGGCACCCCCGAACAGGACTATTCGGACCGGGCTTATCGTTTGAACCGAGCCTACCTGAACGGGACAGAGACCCTGCCTGCGTTCCTGACGGTCACGATGGCGGCGATCCTGTTGGGGGTTGGCCCGGCTTGGGTCAACTGGCTGGCTTCGGTGGCGTTGGTTGCACGTGTTGCGATGCTGGTCGTGCATTTGCGCGGGATTGGCCGCGCCCATAGCGGCCTGCGGTCGGTCCTTTATGTCATTGGCTGGGCCTGTATGGCGGTGATGGGCCTTTTGGCCCTGGCGGCGGCAGTTTCCTGAGGAATATTACGGTGAGAAACAAGGTCGATCAGAAACAGCAACGCGCAGCGCGCACCAGGGTGGTTTCACTTGGGGTGTTGGCCACTGTTGCGTTGCTTGCGGCATGTAGCGGTCGGTCATCCAGCGACCGGATCCTGTTCGATGGCCATGCGTTCCGCGCAAGCGCCAAGGCCGTGGACAAAAAGGCCACGCCCACCGATTTCACCGTGACCGTCAATGGCGTGTCCGCGTCACTTGACGGCGCGCGCGAGGCCGGGCGCCACGAGGGTACGCGGTATTGCGTCCAGAATTTTGGCTCGTCCCGGATTGTCTGGAAAGTCGGCCCCGACAGCGAACCGCAGACCCTGCGCATCGACAATGACAAGCTGACATTTGCTGGATCCTGCCAAAGACCATGACCCGCGCTATCGCATATCATGACCAGAACCGGGGGCTGTTATTGCATAGCAGCCAGACCGGATGTCGTCTTGGGAAACCCAAGACGAAAGGAAATGGCATGTCTATTGT
Source organism: Alphaproteobacteria bacterium (assembly GCA_030427405.1). Classification (GTDB taxonomy): domain Bacteria; phylum Pseudomonadota; class Alphaproteobacteria; order Rhodobacterales; family Rhodobacteraceae; genus Ruegeria. The sequence goes on from JAUHXK010000004.1 coordinate 187,803, forward strand.
GAAACCTGCGGTTCTGTGCGCCGTGATGGCGTTGCCGGCGATGGCCGAGGCCAAGCCGCCCTTGCGCGATGTCAAGGAGATCGACAACGAACTCTATTACATCGCCATCGCAAATGAGATTTCGGATTACTGCCCGTCGATCAGCGGGCGCCGAATGAAAGCGATCGGGGTGATGTGGGGGCTGCGGTCCAAGGCAAACAAGCTGGGCTATTCGGACAAGGAAATTCGGGCATATGTCGAATCGGATGCCGAAAAAGACCGGATGCGCAGCAAGGGCGAGGCTTACCTGGCGCAAAACGGGGTGAGCTATGACAAACCGAATACGTTCTGCAAGCTTGGGCGGGCGGAAATCGAAAGAAACAGCGCCATTGGCGTGTATTTGAGGGCGAACTAGACCATGTCTGACCTTCGCAAGGTGAATATCGACGGGCAGGAAATCGAAGTCGATGGCGCAATGACCCTGATCCAGGCCTGTGAGCAGGCCGGGGTCGAAGTGCCGCGGTTCTGTTATCACGAACGTCTGTCGATTGCAGGGAACTGCCGGATGTGCCTAGTCGAGGTTGTCGGCGGCCCGCCGAAACCTGCGGCGTCCTGCGCGATGCAGGTCCGTGATCTGCGTCCGGGCCCCGAGGGGCAGGCGCCAGTGGTCAAGACCAACTCGCCCATGGTCAAGAAGGCCCGCGAAGGGGTGATGGAATTCCTGCTCATCAACCACCCGCTGGATTGCCCGATCTGCGACCAGGGCGGCGAATGCGACCTGCAGGATCAGGCGATGGCCTATGGCCTGTCCGGTTCGCGGTTCAAGGAAGCCAAGCGCGCGGTCGATGATCTGGACCTTGGGCCGCTGGTTGGAACCGCAATGACCCGTTGTATCAGCTGCACCCGCTGTGTTCGGTTCACGACCGAGGTCGCCGGGATCACGCAGATGGGCCAGACCGGGCGTGGCGAAGATGCCGAAATCACATCGTACCTGAACCAGACGCTGGCATCCAACATGCAGGGCAACATCATTGACCTGTGCCCCGTTGGTGCACTGACATCCAAGCCTTATGCGTTTACCGCGCGCCCCTGGGAACTGACCAAGACCGAAAGCATCGATGTGATGGACGCGCTTGGCGCGAACATCCGCGTGGATACCAAGGGTCGCGAAGTGATGCGTTTCCTGCCGCGCAACCATGACGGCGTGAATGAAGAGTGGATCAGCGACAAGACCCGCTTTGTCTGGGACGGTCTGCGTCGTCAGCGTCTGGACAAGCCTTATGTCCGTGAAGACGGCAAACTGCGCCCGGCCACATGGCCCGAAGCGCTGACCAAAGCCGCCGAGGCGCTGAAAGGGGCCGACAAACCCGCTGGTATCGTGGGTGATCTGGCCCCGGTCGAGGCCGTCTTTGCGTTGAAACAGATGATCGAAGGGCAGGGCGGCCTTGTGGAATGCCGCACCGACGGCGCCAAGCTGCCTGCGGGCAACCGCGGCGCTTATGCCGGGACCGCCGCGATCGAAGACATCGACAGTGCCGAGCGCATCTTGCTGATCGGAACCAACCCGCGTGATGAGGCGCCGGTGCTGAACGCCCGGATCCGTAAGGCGTGGGCCCATGGGGCCGAGGTTGCGCTGGTCGGTCCGGCGGTGGATCTGACCTTTGCCTATCACCACATGGGTGACGATCGCGCAGCGTTGCAAAAGGTCCTCGACATGGGCGGGGATGACGAGATCAAGGCCAAACGCTCGTTGGTCATCGTTGGCCAAGGCGCGCTGCAAGAAGCGGACGGTGCCGCCGTTCTGGCCGCGGCGCAAACCATTGCGGCCAATACGGAAAGCGGTCTGATTGTTCTGCACACGGCGGCGTCGCGCGTTGGTGCGATGGATGTGGATGCCACAAACGAAGGCGGCATGGATGCGGTCAGCGCGGCGGATGTGATCTATAACCTCGGCGCGGATGAAGTTGAAATCGGCGACGGCGCCTTTGTGATCTATCAGGGCAGCCACGGTGACCGCGGGGCGCACCGCGCCGACGTGATCCTGCCGGGCGCGGCCTATACCGAAGAAAACGGCCTGTTCGTGAATACCGAAGGCCGTCCGCAACTGGCCATGCGCGCCGGATTTGCGCCAGGCGAGGCCAAGGAAAACTGGGCCATCCTGCGTGCACTGTCCGCCGAACTGGACGCAACGCTGCCCTTCGACTCGCTGGCGCAACTGCGCAGTGCACTGGTCGAGGCGGTTCCGCATCTGGCCCGCATCGACGAGGTGATCGAGAACGAGGTTCAGGCATTGGCGGCAGGTCCGCTGGGCGAGGCCTCATTCCGCAATTCGGTCAAGGATTTCTACCTGACCAACCCGATTGCGCGGGCCTCGCAACTGATGGCAGAGCTTTCGGCGCAGGCACAGGCCCGCAAATCCGAAAAGATCGCGGCGGAATGAACCAAACCTGTTTCATATCACGTGCAGACAGGGGCGAGGCCGGGTGGCAGTTCGCCGCGTCTGATTTGTATGTGGAACCCACGATTAAGGGTGGCGTAATGGCGGTAGATGCTGTTTACACCAACGCGCCGACCCAGCCGCAGATTGCGCAGGCATCTGGCCTTTGCATCACGCGCGGTAAACGGAAATACCACGGTGTGAGGACCAATGGCTGAATTCTTTAACACCCCAGGCGGAATAGCCATCATCATTCTGGCGCAAGTGCTTGCTGTCGTTGCCTTTGTGATGATCTCGCTGTTGTTCCTTGTTTATGGCGACCGAAAGATCTGGGCCGCTGTCCAGATGCGGCGCGGCCCCAACGTGGTTGGCGTTTACGGCCTGCTGCAATCGGTGGCGGACGCGTTGAAATATGTGGTGAAAGAGGTCGTCATACCGGCGGGTGCTGACAGGACGGTGTTCATCCTCGCACCATTGACCAGTTTTGTTCTGGCGATGATCGCCTGGGCGGTGATCCCGTTCAACGATGGCTGGGTATTGTCGGATATCAACGTCGCAATCCTGTATGTCTTCGCCGTTTCGTCATTGGAAGTTTATGGCGTAATCATGGGCGGTTGGGCGTCGAACTCAAAGTACCCGTTCCTGGGTTCCCTGCGCTCGGCCGCGCAGATGATTTCCTACGAGGTGTCCATCGGGCTGATCATCATCGGCATTATCATCTCGACGGGGTCGATGAACTTTGGCGACATCGTGCGCGCGCAAGATGGCTCGTTCGGGTTCTTCAGCTGGTACTGGCTGCCGCATTTCCCGATGGTCTTCCTGTTCTTTATCTCGGCTCTGGCTGAAACCAACCGTCCGCCCTTCGACCTGCCCGAGGCGGAATCGGAACTGGTTGCCGGCTATCAGGTCGAATACTCGGCCACGCCCTTCCTGCTGTTCATGGCGGGTGAGTACATCGCGATCTTCCTGATGTGTGCACTGACAACGCTGCTGTTTTTCGGCGGTTGGCTGTCGCCGATCCCCGGCCTGCCTGACGGCGTGCTGTGGATGGTTGCCAAGATGGCGTTCTTTTTCTTCATCTTCGCGATGGTCAAGGCGATCACGCCCCGTTACCGCTATGACCAGCTGATGCGGCTGGGCTGGAAAGTGTTCCTGCCGTTCAGCCTTGTCTGGGTGGTTTTTGTTTCCTTCGCGGCGAAATTCGACTGGTTCTGGGGCGCGTTTGCCCGTTGGAGCGTAGGAGGCTGATATGACCCAAATCGACTATACCCGCGCTGCCAAGTATTTCCTGCTGCAGGACTTCTGGGTCGGCATGAAGCTGGGGCTGAAGTATTTCTTCGCCCCCAAGGCCACCGTGAACTACCCGCACGAAAAGGGGCCTTTGTCACCGCGCTTTCGTGGCGAGCACGCCCTGCGTCGGTATCCCAACGGCGAAGAACGCTGCATCGCCTGCAAACTGTGCGAGGCGGTCTGCCCGGCGCAAGCCATCACCATCGACGCTGAACCGCGCGAAGACGGCAGCCGCCGCACCACGCGTTATGACATCGACATGACCAAGTGCATCTATTGCGGGTTCTGCCAGGAAGCCTGCCCGGTCGATGCCATCGTCGAAGGTCCGAATTTTGAGTTTGCAACCGAAACCCGCGAAGAGCTGTTTTACGACAAGGAGAAACTTCTGTCGAACGGTGAACGCTGGGAAGCCGAGATCGCCCGCAACCTGGAAATGGACGCGCCGTACAGATGAGTGACAGCCCGACAAATCCGTTCGAGCTGATGATGCGGCAAGCTCAGGACATGGCAAAGGCGCTGAACCCGGCGATGGAGAGCTTTTCGCCCAAGGGGTTCGAAGCACTTTGGCCGACCATGCCCAAAGAGGTCATGGAGATGATGTTCGGCAACGCCGTCAACACCGACGGCCTGGATGCCAAAACGCGCCTGCTGCTGACATTGGCCGGGCTGACCTGTCAGGGCGCGCAGGCGGATGCGGCGGTGCGTCAAACCGTGCGCCACGCGCTTGAGGCCGGGGCCAAGAAACAAGAGATCGTGGAAACGATCGGTCAGATGTCGGTCTTTGCCGGCATCCCGGCCATGACCCGCGCGCTGGATCTGGCGCAAGAGGTCCTGGGCGATAACGAGGATGAGGATCAATGACCGTCTTTGCCTTCTATCTGTTTGCCATCAGCGCCATCACCGGCGGGCTGTTCACTGTGATCAGCCGCCAGCCGGTGCACTCGGTGCTGTGGCTGATCCTGTCCTTCCTGTCTGCGGCGGGGCTGTTCGTATTGCTGGGGGCCGAGTTCGTGGCGATGCTGCTGATCATCGTCTATGTCGGCGCGGTCGCGGTGCTGTTCCTGTTCGTGGTGATGATGCTGGACGTGGATTTTGCCGAGCTCAAGGCCGAGATGGCGCGGTACATGCCGTTGGCCCTGCTGATCGGTTTGGTCATCCTGATGCAGTTCGTCATGGCCTTTGGGGCCTGGGACAGCGCGCAGGGCGCAGCCGCCAACCTGGCGCAGCCGATCCCGGCAGATCGCCACAATACCGAGGCACTGGGTGTCATCCTTTATGATCAATACTTCCTTCTGTTCCAGCTTGCGGGCCTGATCCTGCTGGTGGCCATGATCGGCGCGATCGTTTTGACGCTGCGCCACCGTCAGGACATCAAGCGTCAGGACATCATCGCCCAGATGATGCGCGACCCAGCCAAGGCGATGGAGTTGAAGGACGTGAAACCGGGGCAGGGACTTTGAGACGATGATCGGACTTGAACACTATCTTACCGTCGCGGCGACGCTGTTCGTCATCGGCATCTTCGGTCTCTTCCTGAACCGCAAGAACGTCATCATCCTGCTGATGAGCATCGAGTTGATGTTGTTGGCAGTGAATATCAACCTCGTGGCGTTTTCGAGCTTCCTCGGCGATCTGGTCGGGCAGGTGTTTACGCTGTTCGTGCTGACCGTGGCCGCAGCAGAGGCGGCGATTGGTCTGGCCATTCTGGTCTGCTTCTTCCGCAACCGTGGCACCATCGCGGTTGAAGACGTCAATATGATGAAGGGGTAAGAGAACATGGAAACCACCATCCTCTTTGCCCCGCTGGTGGGCGCGCTGCTTTGCGGGTTCGGCTGGCGATTCATTGGCGAGAAGGCCGCAATGTGGACCGCGACGGGCCTGCTGTTCCTCGCCTGTCTGCTGTCGTGGATCGTGTTCTTTACCTTTGACGGGGTAACACAACAGATCGAGGTCATGCGCTGGATCGAAAGTGGATCGCTGTCGACAAGCTGGGCCGTTCGCCTGGACCGGTTGACCGCGATCATGCTGATCGTGGTGACGACTGTCTCGGCGCTCGTGCACCTGTATTCCTTTGGCTACATGGATCACGACCCGCAGTGGCGCGAAGGCGAAAGCTATAAGCCGCGCTTCTTTGCGTACCTGTCCTTCTTCACCTTCGCGATGCTGATGCTGGTGACTGCCGATAACCTGGTTCAGATGTTCTTTGGCTGGGAAGGCGTGGGCGTCGCATCCTACCTGCTGATCGGGTTTTACTATCGCAAGCCTTCGGCGAATGCGGCTGCGATGAAGGCCTTTATCGTCAACCGGGTGGGCGACTTTGGCTTTGCGCTGGGGATTTTCGCGATCTTTTTCCTGACCGACAGCATCAACTTTTCAGACGTGTTCGCCTCGGCGCCGACGCTGGCTGAAACACAGTTGCACTTCCTGTGGGGCGAGTGGAGCGCGATCGAAGTCATCTGTGTTCTTCTGTTCATCGGCGCGATGGGCAAATCGGCGCAGCTGATCCTGCACACATGGTTGCCGGATGCGATGGAAGGCCCGACCCCTGTTTCGGCGCTGATCCACGCCGCAACCATGGTGACTGCGGGTGTATTCCTGGTTTGCCGCATGTCGCCGTTGATGGAGTTCGCGCCGGGTGCGACCGGGTTCATCACGGTCCTGGGGGCCTCAACCGCATTCTTTGCCGCGACCGTGGGCCTGGTTCAGACCGACATCAAACGCGTCATCGCCTATTCGACCTGTTCGCAGCTGGGCTACATGTTCGTGGCAGCGGGCGTCGGCATGTATTCGGCGGCGATGTTCCATCTGTTGACGCATGCCTTCTTCAAGGCGCTGCTGTTCCTGGGCGCCGGTTCGGTGATCCACGCGATGCATCACGAGCAGGAGATGACCGAGTATGGCGGCCTGCGCAAAAAGATCCCCTATACGTTCTGGGCGATGATGATCGGTACGCTGGCCATCACCGGCGTCGGTATCCCGCTGACCACGTTCGGTTTCGCCGGGTTCCTGTCCAAGGATGCCATCATCGAGAGCGCCTATGCAGGCGGTTCGGGCTATGGGTTCTGGCTGTTGGTGATCGCGGCCGCGTTTACTTCGTTCTACAGTTGGCGCCTGATCTTCCTGACCTTCTATGGCGCGCCGCGCGGTGACAAGCACACGCATGATCATGCGCATGAAAGCCCGATGGTCATGCTGGTGCCGCTGGGCGTGCTGTCGCTGGGGGCAGTCTTTGCCGGGATGATCTGGTACGGTAATTTCTTCGGTCACGCCGATCAGGTGGGCAAGTTCTATGGCATCCCCGTGGCCGAGGCCCATGCCGATGCTGGTGACCATGCCGCGACCGACGCGCATGCCGAGGCTGATCACGGTCACACCGAAGAAGCCCATGCCGAAGATGCGCATGCAACCGATGGCCACGCGGATGCGGCCCACGCTGATGAGGGCCATGCGGATGCAGAAGCGCATGGTGGCGATCATCACTATGCTTTTGTGGGCAAACCGGGTGAGGGTGCGCTTTACATGGCGCCTGACAACCATGTGCTGGACGACGCGCATGCCGCTCCGAAATGGGTCAAGGTCTCGCCCTTCGTGGCCATGCTGCTGGGCTTTGTCGTGGCCTACTGGTTCTATATCGTGAACACCTCGTTGCCGGCGCGTTTGGCGGCGAACCAGCGCCCGCTATACCTGTTCTTGCTGAACAAATGGTATTTCGACGAGATTTATGACGCGATCTTCGTCAAACCTACCATGGCGCTTGGCCGGTTCCTGTGGAAACGCGGTGACGGCAACACGATTGACGGCTTCCTGAACGGTGTCGCCATGGGTGTTGTTCCCTTCTTTACCCGCCTCGCAGGCAAGGCGCAGACGGGCTACATCTTTACTTACGCCTTCTGGATGGTTTTGGGCATCGCAGCCCTTGTCACCTGGATGTCGATCGGCGGAGGCGCTCACTGATGGACAATATCCTATCCATTGTCACCTTCATTCCCGCCATCGCGGCAACCATCCTGGCGCTGTTCCTGCATGGCGACGATGCGGCGGCCCAGCGAAATGCCAAATGGGTTGCGTTGGTAGCCACGACCGTGACCTTCCTGGTCTCGATTGGTATCTATACCGAGTTTGACCCCGCAAATACCGGCTTCCAGATGGTGGAAGAGGCTGAATGGCTGATGGGTCTGAAATACAAGATGGGTGTCGATGGCATCAGCGTCCTGTTCGTTCTGCTGACGACGTTCATCATGCCCCTGACCATTCTGGCCAGTTGGAACGTGACCGACCGGGTCAAGGAATACATGATCGCCTTCCTGCTGCTGGAAACGCTGATGCTGGGCGTCTTCATGGCGCTTGACCTGGTACTGTTCTACCTGTTCTTCGAGGCGGGCCTGATCCCGATGTTCCTGATCATTGGTATCTGGGGCGGGGCAAACCGGATCTATGCCAGCTTCAAGTTCTTCCTCTATACCTTCCTTGGGTCGGTTCTGATGCTGGTTGCCATGGTGGCCATGTATTCCGAGGCCAAGACCACCGATATCGCTCTGCTGATGACCCACCAGTTCCCGTTCGAGGGCTTCAACCTGCTGGGTATTCATATCGTTGGTGGCATGCAGACCCTGCTGTTCCTGGCTTTCTTTGCCTCGTTCGCGGTCAAGATGCCGATGTGGCCGGTGCATACCTGGTTGCCCGATGCCCACGTTCAGGCCCCGACCGCCGGGTCGGTTGTTCTGGCCGCGATCCTGCTCAAGATGGGTGGCTATGGCTTCCTGCGGTTCAGCCTGCCCATGTTCCCTGTCGGGTCCGAAGTCATGACGGATGTGGTTCTTTGGATGTCGGCGATTGCCGTTGTTTACACCTCGTTGGTGGCGCTGGTGCAGGAGGATATGAAAAAGCTGATCGCTTATTCCTCGGTCGCGCATATGGGGTTCGTTACCATGGGGATTTTTGCCGCCACCCAACAGGGCGTGGACGGTGCGATTTTCCAGATGCTCAGCCACGGGTTCATTTCGGCGGCGCTGTTCCTGTGTGTCGGCGTGATCTATGACCGGATGCACACGCGCGACATCGAAGCCTACGGAGGTCTGGTAATCCGGATGCCCGCTTATGCGCTGGTCTTCATGCTGTTCACGATGGCCAATGTCGGCCTGCCGGGCACCAGTGGGTTCATTGGTGAATTCCTGACGCTGATGGGCACATTCCAGGTCAATACCTGGGTGACTGCGGTGGCTGCCACGGGCGTGATCTTTTCGGCTGGGTATGCCTTGTGGCTGTATCGCCGGGTGGTCTTTGGCGATTTGATCAAAGAAAGCCTCAAGTCCATTACAGACATGAGCTCGCGCGAGCGGCTGATCTTTGCTCCGCTGATCGTGATGACAATCCTGCTGGGGGTTTATCCTTCCCTGGTCACCGATGTGATCGGCAATTCCACCGCTGCGCTGATTTCGAACTATGACACGGCCCTGGCCGCGGCTGAGACCGCGACCCAGGTTGCCACCTCGCATTAAGGGAGCTTTGGAGACATGATCCAGGCTGATCTGACTGTAATCCTGCCGGAAATCGTGCTGGCGATCTATGCGATGGCGGCGTTGATTGGGGCTGTCTACACGACCAAGGACACCTTGGCGCCCATCCTGACTTGGGCGACAGCTGGTCTGATGGCGCTGCTAGCCTTTTGGATTGCCACCAATGGCGATGGCGTCAACGTGGCGTTCAACGGCATGTTCGTCGACGATGGGTTCGCCCGGTTCGCCAAGGTGGCGATCCTGCTTTCTGCCGCCGCCGTTCTGCTGATGAGCCAGGACTACATGACCCGCCGCGGTCTGTTGCGGTTCGAATATCCGTTGTTGGTGGCGCTGGCCGCCGTCGGCATGATGATGATGGTCAGCGCGGGCGATCTGATGTCCCTGTATATGGGGCTGGAATTGCAGTCTCTGGCGCTTTACGTGGTGGCCGCATTGCGCCGGGACAGCGCCAAATCGACCGAGGCGGGGCTCAAGTATTTCGTGCTGGGCGCGCTCAGCTCGGGCCTGCTGCTGTATGGGGCGTCGCTTGTCTACGGCTTCAGCGGAACAACGCTGTTCTCGGGCATCATTCAAACCGTTCACCACGGTGAAGTGTCGCTTGGGCTGCTGTTCGGCCTGATCTTCCTGATCTCGGGCCTGGCGTTCAAGGTATCTGCCGTGCCCTTCCACATGTGGACGCCAGACGTCTACGAAGGGTCCCCGACACCGATCACGGCCTTCTTTGCGACCGCGCCAAAGGTTGCAGCGATGGCTCTGTTCGCGCGCGTTCTGCACGATGCCTTTGGCGGTGCGGTCAAGGATTGGCAGCAGGTGATTGTATTGCTGTCGGTCCTGTCGATGCTGTTGGGCGCCGTGGCTGCAATCGGTCAGCGGGACATCAAGCGCCTGATGGCGTTTTCTTCGATTGCCCACATGGGATATGCGCTGATCGGTCTGGCCGCGGGTACGGTTCTGGGCGTCAAGGCCATGCTGATGTATCTGGCCATCTACGTGACGATGAACATCGGCACTTTTGCGTTCATCCTGATGATGGAGCGGGACGGAAAGCCGATCACCGATATCGACGCGCTGCGCCAGTATTCCAAGCGGGATCCGGGCAAGGCCCTGGCCGTTCTGATCCTGATGTTCAGCCTTGCGGGCGTGCCGCCGATGCTTGGCTTTTTCGCCAAATTCGGCGTCTGGCAAGCCGGTGTTGATGCCAGATTGACCGGTCTGGTCATCATATCGGCCATCGCGTCGGTCATCGGTGCGTTCTACTATCTGCGGATCGTCTTCTACATGTATTTCGGTGCCGAAAACGAAGAACCGATCGACACGCGCTCGTCGCCTGTATTGTGGTGCGCGCTGATGGGGTCGGCTGCCCTGATGCTGATCGGTGTCTTTTACCAGTTCGGCATCGAAGGTGCAGCAGCCGCAGCAGCGTCGACGCTTGTCAACTGATCCGACCGTGATCGCAGACAAAGGGGCGGGGCTGGAAAGCCCGGCCTTTTTTCCATGAGCTCCTGGCCTTCGGGATACGGCCTGCACGAGGTGCAGGAGGTGGACAGCACGCTGAACGAGGCGGCGCGTATCGCGCCGACGGCGCAGGGGCCGGTTTGGATTCTGGCCCACAACCAGACAGCCGCGCGCGGACGCAGAGGCCGGGCCTGGGCCAACCCAAAGGGCAACCTGGCCGCGACTTTGCTGTTGCGGCCACAAGGCCCGCCCGAACACTCGGCCCTGCGCAGTTTTGTTGCGGCATTGGCCTTGTTTGACGCCTGCGTGGCAGTGACGGGGCGGTCTGCTGGCCTGTCGCTCAAATGGCCCAATGACGTTTTGCTGAACGGTGGCAAGCTGGCCGGAATTCTTCTGGAAAGCACCGGGCAGGGGCGCGCGGTTTCTCATCTGGCAATAGGGATCGGCGTTAACCTGTCCGAGGCACCGGGGGCCGACCTGGTGGAACCTGGCGCAGTACGCCCTGTTTCGCTTTTGTCCGAAACGGGTGCTCTGGTCACGCCTCAGGATTTTCTGACGGAACTTGCCGCGGCATATGCCCGGTTTGAAAGCCAGTTTTCCAGCTTTGGGTTTGAACCGATCCGTACCGCGTGGCTGTCGCGCGCGGCCCGGTTGGGCACGGTCATCACTGCCCGCACAGCCGCGTCCGAGACGGTCGGAACTTTTGAAACAGTGGACGCGGGCGGCAACCTTGTCCTAAACACCGCCAAGGGTCGTGTCAGCATACCGGCGGCAGACGTGTATTTCTAAGGGGGGCCCGGATGCTTCTGGCCATCGATTGCGGCAACACAAACACCGTTTTCTCGATCTGGGACGGCGAACAGTTTCTCTGCACGCTCAGGACATCGACCCACCATGCCCGCACGGCGGATGCGTATTTCACCTGGTATTCCACGCTGGTGAAACATTACGGGATCGAGGCAGATATTACCGATGTAATCATCGCATCCACCGTCCCGCGCGTCGTATTCAACCTGCGTGTTTTTGCCGACCGCTTTTTTGGCTGCCGTCCTCTGGTTGTCGGCAAGCCCGAATGCCTGTTGCCGCAACCGCCCCGGATTGACGAGGGCACTGTGCCCGGCCCGGACAGGCTGGCCAATGCGGCTGCCGCGTTCGACCGTCATGGCGGCAACGTGGTCGTGGTCGATTTCGGCACGGCCACGAATTTCGATGTCGTGGCGGCAGACGGTGCCTATGTTGGCGGCATCATCGCACCGGGTGTGAACCTGAGCCTTGAAGCATTGCACCAGGGTGCGGCCGCATTGCCCCATATCGACATCACGCGCCCGGACAAAGTGATCGGAACAAATACGGTTGGCTGTATCCAGTCGGGCGTGTATTGGGGGTATTCCGGCCTGATCGAAGGGCTGATTTCGCGTATCAAGGCAGAATTTGGCATGCCGATGAAAGTTGTCGGAACCGGGGGATTGGCCCCGCTGTTTGACCAGGCCGATGTCGGGTTTGATGCGATCGAAGATGATTTGACGATGCACGGATTGACCGTGATCCATCGCTATAACAAGGAAAATGGCTCGATATGAGCAGCGAGAGACTGATCTATCTGCCGCTGGGCGGCGCAGGCGAAATCGGCATGAACGCCTATGTCTATGGATATGGGAAACCCGGTCAGGAAAGGCTGATCCTTGTTGATCTGGGCGTCACTTTCCCGGACATGGACACAACCCCCGGCGTTGATCTTATCTATGCCGATATCACCTGGCTGAAAGAGCGGGCCGACCGTCTGGAGGCGATTTTCATCACCCACGCGCATGAAGATCATATCGGCGCGGTCGCCCATTGTTATGAGGCCCTGGGCGCACCGGTTTACGCGCGGGCGTTCACCGCGAATATTGCGCGCAGAAAGATGGGCGAACACGGCCAGCCCGAAGATGCCGTGCGCACCGCTTCGGCCTGGCCCGAGCAGATCAAGGCGGGGCCCTTTACCATCGGTTTTCTGCCGGTGTCGCATTCCATTCCCGAAAGCGCCGCGCTTGTTATCGACACGCCTGCTGGAAGGGTCCTGCATTCGGGCGATTTCAAACTGGACGAAAACCCCGTCGTGGGCGAGGCATTTGACCCCGAACTGTGGACCGAGATCGGAAAGTCCGGTGTCAAGGCTTTGGTCTGTGACAGCACGAATGTGTTTTCCGGCCATCCGGGACGTTCGGAATCAGAAGTTGGACCGGCGATCACCGAGCTTGTCTCGAACGCCAGCGGCATGGTGGTTGCCACCACTTTCGCGTCCAATGTCGCGCGTGTCAAAACGCTGGCCCAGGCGGGAGAGCGGGCTGGCCGGTCGGTGGTTTTGCTGGGGCGCGCTATGCGCCGGATGATCGAAGCCGCCACCGAGACCGGCATCCTGTCGGATTTCCCGCGCGTGGTCAGCGCCGAAGAGGCGTTGGACCTGCCGCGCCAGAACCTGATGCTGATCGTTACCGGCAGCCAGGGCGAGCGCAGGGCCGCCAGCGCCCAACTGGCGCGCGGCAAATATCGCGGTATCGAACTGGCCGAAGGGGACTTGTTCCTGTTCTCGTCAAAGACCATTCCCGGAAATGAACGGGGTGTTATCCGCATTATGAACCAGCTCAGCGAAAAGGGTGTGGACATCGTGGATGACGGGTCCGGCCTGTACCACGTTTCCGGGCACGCCAACCGGCCAGATCTTGAACGTGTGCATGCTCTGATTGACCCGCAAATGGTCATTCCGATGCACGGCGAACACCGGCACCTTCGCGAACATGTGAAACTGGCCGAAGCGGGCGGGCGTACCGGTACGCTTGCCGTGAACGGAACCATGTTGGACCTGACCGAAGATACCCCGCGCGTTGCCGATTTTGTTGAAACCGGGCGGACCTATCTGGACGGTTCGGTCAAGATCGGCGCGATGGACGGGGTGGTCAGGGATCGTATCCGGATGGCGCTGAATGGGCATGTCATGGTGACGGTCATTCTGGACGAGGATGACGAGCCATTGGGTGAACCCTGGTGTGACACGATGGGGTTGCCGGAAATCGGTTCCTCGGGGGCCGCATTGATCGACGTGCTCGAAGAAGACCTCAACCAGTTCCTGATGCGCGCAGAGGTCAAGACGTTGCGCGACGATGCAAAACTGGAAGAATCGATGCGCAGGATTGTCCGTCAAAGCGCGCAGGTCGAAATCGGCAAAAAGCCCGAAGTCACGGTTGTTATCAGCCGGATGAAATGACCCGCCGGGTCAGTCCGTATGCGGCATGGGCCGTCCCCTGAGCCTTTGAAACAGGCTCGCTTCTTCGTTGTTGAGGAAGAAAGGCACTGATGCGGGCGGCGTCGGGTCATCGACCCGCGCGGCGATTTCGGCAAGGACCACTTCGGTGATGAACGGCAGGTCGAAATCGCGTGCCTCGCTCAGGCGGATCCATTGCAGGTGCGACAGCTCGTCCGAGGCGCGGCTGAAATCGTCCAGGTCGTTTTGAACCGCGTCGGCATCAACCAGGAAGAAACGCGCATCGAAACGGCGCGGTCGCCCCGGAGGGGTCACGGCGCGGAATACGAATTGCAAGGCCTCTGCCGAGGGGCGAAACCCAAGCTCTGCAAACTCTTGCCAGTCAGCCGGAACCGGGCCGGACCAATCGCCGGGGTGCCCCAGTATCAGACCGGTTTCCTCCCATAGCTCGCGAATGGCGGCCGCGGCCAACGGGTGTTGAAGTCCTGGGTCAGCCTTTTCTGCCAGACGCTGGTGGCAGATACCCGTAAGACCCTGCATCAGCGGAACCCCCGCATCACCGGAATCGACCGCGCCACCAGGAAAGACAAACTTGTTCGGCATAAAGGCCGCCGAGGCCCCCCGTTGGCCCATCAGGATAGACGGATCGTCCTTTCGGTTGCGCAACACGACAACGGTCGCGGCATTGCGAATGGCAGATTTGTCCATCTTCAGCCCCCCGGGGAATTGATTTTGGCGTTCATTCGGATTTCTCGAACCCATGCATCCGGCGCGCCCATTGATAGGCGACGATGGCGCCCTTGAGCCGTGGCAGCAGAAATAGCGAAAGGCCGACACATCCGATCGAAAACGCGATTGCCATGGTCAGCGGGTCAGGGCGCCAATGCACATAAGAAACATGCAGCGCGGGCGCCAGCAGGTGCCCGACGAACAGGATCGTCAGATATGCAGGCCCGTCATCGGCGCGATGATGAAACAGTTCCTGGCCACAGCTGGGGCAGTTGTCGTTGACCTTAAGATAGCTGTGCAACAGCTTCCCGTCGCCGCATTTGGGGCACTTGCACCTAAATCCCTTTACGATGGCGGGCCATGTCGGGCGGTCGTTTCCGGTGTCATTGGTGATGGTCTGATCTGTCATCGTGATACTCGCGCGTTCAATCCTGGTGATAGTGGTGAACTTTGGGCGGACAGAAAAGGGGGGTGCGTCGCTATGAACCGTCGGCCCCGGAATTTGACTGCTGCAACCGAAGATTACAAAAAATCTGACCGGCGGGCGACGGAAATCCTGAGATGCGGCGTTTGAAGAGGTATGAGCAGCGGCGCTAGGCCGCCCAAATAGGGGAAATAGACATGAAAAGCACCACTTTTATCTCGGCGATCGTGCTGGCGGCAGTTGCCGTGACAGGTACCACTGCACTGGCAAAAGGGCCGCGAGACCGGGCGCCGGTGACCTTTCAGGAGTTGGATGCAAATGGCGATGGCCAGATCACCAAGGAAGAAATGGAAGCGCATCGCGCGCAGAAATTCACCACCGCGGATGCCGATGGTGACGGCAAGCTGAGCCTCGAAGAGATGCAGGCATCGGCCCAGAAAAAGGCCAACGATCGGGTGTCGAAAATGTTCGAGAAACTCGACGCCGACAAGGATGGTTTCCTGTCGAAAGACGAGTTGCCGAAACCGCGCAAGGGTGACAAGATGTTTGACCGGATCGACGCGGACGGAAACGGCTCTGTCTCGGAACAGGAATTCGCGGATGCAAAAGACAAAATGCACCGGCCGCATAAGAAACGCGGCCCGGCGGATAAAGACGACAACTAACCCGGAATGGAAGACCTGACTCCTCCGGAGCAGAACGTCCGCGGTAACACCGTTGCCGCGGATACCCTCAGCGACGATGCGTTGCTGAGGCGCTTTGCGGATGGCGACGCAATGGCATCGCGCCTGTTGACCGACAGGTTGGCTCCACGGTGTTATTCCGTCGCTTTTCGTATGCTGAGCAATCGCGCCGAAGCCGAAGATGTTGCCCAGGATGCAATGATGCGTCTTTGGCAAATGGCCCCGTCATGGGAGCCGGGACAGGCCAAGGTCTCGACATGGTTGTATCGCGTTACATTGAACCTGTGTCTGGACCGCAAGCGAAAAAAGAAGCCCGACGCCCTGAGCGACGTGGCTGAACCCGAAGACGATGCGGCCAGTGTGGTTGACCGGATGCAGGACGATGCCCGCAAGGACGCGCTGCAGGTGGCCTTGTCAAAGCTGCCGGACCGACAAAGAGAGGCCGTGATCCTGCGGCATATCGAGGAACTGTCCAACCCGGAGATCGCCGGGGTCATGGGAATATCTATCGAAGCCGTCGAAAGCCTGACGGCACGGGGAAAACGGGCGTTGACCGCGATATTGGCGGGGCGAAAAGATGAACTGGGGTATGGCGATGGCTGATAACGAAACGGAACTGGATCTATTGTTTGCCCAGGCACGGAATGACCGGGCCTCTATACCGGACGCCCTGGTTGTCCGGATGCAGACAGATGCCGAGGCCGTCCGTCTGGCCCGGCTTGCACCGTCCACGGTCAAGCGTTCGCGGGGGCTTCTACGTCGCCTGGCCGACGGGCTTGGCGGGTGGCAGGGTATGGGCGGATTGTTGGCCGCAAGTGTAACCGGCGTCTGGATCGGGTTTGCGGCGCCGGCCTTTCTGCCTGATCCGGCGAATTATCTGATGACGCAGGACACGACCTATCTGGTTGCCGATCTTGGGCTGAGTTTCGACTATCTGGAGGAAACGGAATGAGCGAGAATTCCAAACCAAAGCGCCGGTGGGTGCCCGTTCTTCTGGTGGCTTCGCTGGCGTTGAACCTGTTGGTTGCAGGCGTTGTTTTCGGGACCGCGATGCGGTTCAAGGGCGAGGACGAGGCGCGGAAACCACCGGGCTTTGGCCCGGCGCTGTTCCGGGCTCTGCCAAAACCGGAACGCAAGGCGTTGAGGGCCGACCTGTCGGGCCTGCGCGACAAGGGGGCGGATGCGCGCGACCGGGATTTCCACGCTCTGAACCTTGCGCTGCGGCAGGTGCCGTTCGACCCGGCAGAGGTCGAAGCCCTGTTGCAGGAACAGGCCCAATCAATGGCCCGGATGCAGACCGCGCTACAGGAACAGTGGTTGGCGCGTATCTCGGCGATGACTGACAGCGAACGCCAAATCTATGCCGACCGGCTGGTCGAGCTTATCCAACGGGGCCCGAAGGGGCGCAAATCAAAGGACTGACACGCTCAGGCAGCGTCCTGGCCAAGCTGCACTTGGTTTCGTCCGGCGCGTTTGGCCGCATAAAGCGCGGCATCGGCGCATTTCATAAGCTCGCTGACCGGGGTGGTTTCGCCGAACCGGCGGGCAGTTGGCGCGTCGCTGGTCTTCAATCCGATGCTGGTCGTGATCGAAATCGAGCCCGTCCGGTCGGGCAGGTCGTAGGGGGTGCTGCAGATGCAATCACGAACCTCCATCGCCTTTTGCACAGCTTGGATGCGGTTCACATCCGGCAAACCGATCAGAAACTCTTCACCACCGATACGGGCGGCAAACCCGGATGGGCCGATCACCTTTTGCAGTCGCCGTCCTGTTTCGGTCAAAACGTGGTCACCCACGGGGTGCCCATACCGGTCGTTGACGAATTTGAAGTGATCAAGATCAGCCAGCATGACCGCGAAACCCTTGCCCCGAGGAGCCGATCCCTGGGCGATCTGTTCCATCGCCGCAAAGGCATAGCGCCGGTTGTACAGGCCCGTGAGGGGGTCAATCAGCGACTCTGCCAGGCCCTGTTGCATGGACGCCCTGATCCGATCCTCGCGCACCTTTCGGTCGACAAGGGTTCGAACCCGCAAAGCCACTTCGGTGCAGCAAAACCCATCGGTGCAAATGGCGTCGGCCCCACGATCCAGCGCTTCCGAGGTCGTTCTGGCGTCGTCGCCTGGCATGACACCGATCAGGGCCGCGTGTCTTGTCGCGCTGCGCGATCTGACGTCGGCCAGCACGTCGAACGCGACGCCGCCAGCACCCAGTTCGAAAAGGATCACGTCGGGGGGCGGAGCGGAGAAGAGATTATGCAGGTTCGATTGGGTATGTGCCGTCACGGAATGGTCAAGCCGGGCCGACAGTTCTTTTTGCCACGCCGTACCGGTTTGCATGGTCTGCGCCACAATGGCGATCCGCGCCCTGTCGGGGGGCGTGATCAGGGCAACGCCCGGTTCGCCAAAGCCCATGGATTGCGGGTCACTGGTGGTTCTGATCTCTTGAATATCGGCCCGAGCGCGCAAGAACCGGCGCACCCGCGCAAGCAGCAGCGTGTCCCGAAACGGGTAGGTCAGGACGTCGTCCAAACCCGCCGACAGGGCCTGCAGACGCGCGGCCTTGTCGTTTTGCGGTGTGATGGCCACGACGGGTACATCCCGCATGGCGGGGTCTTGCATCACCAGCGTTTTGACATCCGCCGCAGTTCCATCCGGAAGGTGCTGGGCGACCAGAACCAGGTCTGGTTGTGTCCTTCTCAGCAGGGCGCCGAGGCCCTGTAGCCTGTCGCCCTGCACGACGTGATACCAAGCCGCGGTCAGCTGAACCTTCAGCATGATGCGATTGGTCGAAACCCCGTCTAAGACAAGGATGGTTCCCTGAACGGACATGGACCCTCACCGTTAGATTGCATGCAGTTTCAAAGTGTTTATGACTCTGGTTAACAAACCCTTTCCAATGCAGCAGCCAGGGCTGGTTCATGCCAATTTCCGCCGAAAATGCCGAGACGCTTGCTCTTAAGGTGCTGACCTGGTTGGTCGGAAATGACGACCTTTTGCCTGTTTTTCTTGGTGCAACCGGCGCATCCGCCGAAGACTTGCGGGACCGGGCCGGCGAGCCGGAATTTCTGGTCTCGGTCCTGGACTTCCTGGTGATGGACGATTCGTGGGTGATTGCGTTTTGCGATGCAGCCGCGGTGCCCTATGACCGGCCGGGGCAGGCGCGCGCGGTAATGTCAGGCGCGGCAGACATGCATTGGACCTGATCCGTTGCAAACCAGAAAGAGGCTGACCATGCCCATTGATGCGTTGCTGTTCGACAAGGACGGAACCCTGTTTGATTTCGCCGCAACCTGGGGCGTGTTCGGCCGCGACTTGCTGTTGCAATTGGCCGATGGGGACGCGGCGCGGGCCACCGATCTGGGCCGGGCCATCGGATTTGACATGGTGACGCAGGAATATGCGCGCGACAGCGTGGTGATCGCGGGAACCCTGAATGAGGTCGTCGAGGCCTTGGCGCCCTTTCTGGACGGACTGCGCCACGCAGAGCTGTTGAACATTTTGATTGCGCAGTCCTCGGCCGCGCCGCAAATTCCCGCCGTTCCGCTGGCGCCGCTGCTGGCCGAGCTGCGCAAGGGCGGCCGAAAGCTTGGCGTGGCGACAAATGACGGAGAGGAACCGGCCCTGCAACATCTGGAATCTGCCGGCATTCGTGATCTTTTCGATTTCGTCGCCGGATATGACAGCGGACACGGTTTCAAGCCGGGGCCCGGTCAATTGCTGGCCTTTGCGGACCAGCTCGGAATCGCGCCCGCACGGGTTGCCATGGTTGGCGACAGCCGCCACGATCTGGAGGCGGGACGCGCCGCAGGAATGACGACGATCGGTGTCCTGACAGGGCTTGCAACTGCCGATGCTCTCGCCCCCCTGGCCGATGTCGTCCTGCCGGATATCGGCCATATACCGGGGTGGTTGGCCTCGGCCTGAGGCGAAAACACCGAAAAATCGGTGCTTGGCATCTGAAAACCGACAGAACCTGTCGCAGACAGAGCGGCCATGACCCATGCCCTTGGTGCTTGCTTGGAATGATCTGGTTCCACAGCGGAGGGGAAGATGGCCGACAATACGACTCGCAAACGTCGAAGTGGCGGGCGCGCCGGGGCGGCCGCGCGCCGCGGTGGGGAGGTCATCGACCAGATGCCGTGGAATCCGCCGATTAACCTTGACGCGCCGGTTGAACCGTTGACCCCCGACGGCATCGCTGCAATTCACGACGGCGCAATGCGCATCCTCGAAGAGATCGGGATCGAGTTTCTGAATGACGAGGCGATTGGCATTCTGCGTGAGGCAGGTTGCACCATTCAGGGGCAAAACGTTCGCATGGGGCGGGACTTTGTGATGGAAATGGTGGCCAAAGCCCCGGCACGGTTCACCATCACGCCGCGAAACCCGGATCGGAGCATTGAAATAGGCGGTCGGACGCTGTTGTTCGGCAATGTCTCTTCTCCGCCGAATTACTGGGACATGGAGATCGGAAAGAAAGTCGCCGGCACCCGGGAAATGTGCCGGAACCTGTTGAAACTGACGCAGTATTTCAACTGTATCCATTTCGCAGGCGGCTACCCGGTGGAACCGGTCGATATCCATGCCAGCGTCCGGCACCTGGATGTTCTTTATGACAAGCTCACTCTGACCGACAAGGCCATGCACGCCTATTCGCTGGGCAAGGAACGCGTCGAGGACGTGATGGAGATGGTGCGTATCGCCGGCGGGCTGAGCCATGAGGAATTCGAAGCCGCGCCGCGCATGTACACCAATATCAACTCGACCTCGCCGCTAAAACATGACCAGCCGATGATCGACGGGTGTCTGCGGCTGGCGCGACGGGGGCAGGCCATTGTCGTGACGCCCTTTACCTTGGCTGGGGCAATGGCGCCGGTGACGATGGCGGGTGCGGTGGCCCAGTCCTTGGCCGAGGCGCTTTGCGCGATTGCCCTGTTTCAATATGTGCGCCCCGGCATTCCCTGCGTGTTCGGAACCTTCACGTCCAACGTGGACATGAAATCTGGTGCACCAGCCTTCGGAACCCCGGAATACATGCGTTCAACCCAGATGACCGGGCAGATGGCGCGGTTTTACGGGTTGCCCATGCGTTCGTCCGGGGTCTGCTCGGCCAATGTTCCGGACGGGCAGGCGATGTGGGAAACCTCGAACTCTTTGTGGGCGGCGGTCCAGTCGGGCACAAACATGGTGTATCACGCTGCCGGATGGCTTGAAGGCGGGCTGATTGCCAGTCCCGAAAAGTTCATCATGGATTGCGAAGTGCTGCAGCAAATCCAGCGATATATGGCCCCCCAGATCTGTGCGACCGGTCCTGACGAAATCGCGCTCGAGGCGATACGGTCGGTCGGCAATGACGGGCATTTCTTTGGTATCCAGCACACCCAGGACCGATACACGACCGCCTTTTACCAACCGTTCCTGAGCGACTGGAAAAACTACGAGGCATGGGAGGCCAACGGCGGCGTCTGGACTGCCGAGCGTGCGCATTACATGTTCAAGGAAATCGTCAGCAGTTTCGAAGCACCCCCAATGGATGCTGCAATTTGCGACGAACTGGCCGATTTTGTTGCACGTCGCAAGGCCGAAGGGGGCGCCCCCACGGATTTCTGACGCGATTTCGCGCCAGATATCTTTCATGAGGCAATAAGTTCGGCATTTGTTAACGGATGCCGGGCCAAGATGTGCGTGATGGCGGATCGAGGCTAGTCATGCACGGGTTGATCAACAGGGCGATACAGTCATTTGTCTGTGCGACATACGGGCACGCGTGCTGGTTGCGCGCGACCGAGGTCGCCGAGCTTGGGTTCTCGGAATTCGAGGCCATGCTGATTTATGACCGCGAACTGTCCATGAACGTTCTGGATGCCCTGTGCACGGATCTGAACCGATCGCGGGCGGATCTTCTCGAAGACATGGGGACATATCTTGTATCGCACCCGAACATGGAAGGGCTGCGCCGTCTGCTTAGGTTCGGTGGGGTAAGCTATGTCGAGTTCCTGCATTCCCTGGACGATCTGTCCGACAGGGTGCGTCTGGCGGTTTCCGATCTGCAACTGCCCGCGCTTGAATTGCAAGAGCATTCGCCGGCCCAATACGAACTGCTGTGCCATCCGGGTTTGCCGGGGTATTCCAGCGTCATGGTCGGCATCTTGCGGGCGATGGCCGATGATTACGGTGCGCTGGTTATCCTGTCCCATGAAGGTCGCAAGGAACAGGTCGATTCCATATCGGTCACATTGATCGAAAGCGCCTTTTCCGAGGGGCGCCAGTTTGATTTGGGTGCACGCAAGCCATGATGGAGACCGCCGAATTCTCGACCCTGTTGGAAACCCTTTGTCCCATGTTCGTCCTGCTGGACGACCAGGGGCGTATCCGGCAGGTCGGGCCGACGCTGCAAAAGCTCCGCCCCGGGCGCCAGATGGTCGGGCGCGGATTTCTGGACCTGTTTGAACTTGTGAGACCGCGCGCCGTTACGACGGTTCCTGCGTTGATGTCTGTGGCAGGGGCCAAGCTGCACCTGAAGTTCCACGATGAACCCAGGACCGCGTTGAAGGGCCTTGTTGCCCCCTTGCCTGGAAAGGGCGGAGCCGTGGTCAACCTGTCCTTCGGGATATCAATTCTGGATGCGGTCCGCGATTACGCCCTGACCAGCGCCGATTTTTCCGGCACGGATCTGGCAATTGAGCTGCTGTATCTGGTCGAAGCGAAATCAGCCGCGATGGAGGCGTCCCGGTCCCTGAACCTTCGGTTGCAGGGGGCAATGCTGGCAGCAGAAGAACAGGCCTATACCGACACGCTGACGGGGTTGAAGAACAGGCGCGCGCTGGAACATCTGTTGTCGCATCTGATTTCGTCAAAGGCCGATTTCGCGCTGATGCACTTGGACCTGGATTTCTTCAAATCGGTAAACGATCAGCTTGGCCATGCAGCCGGTGATCACGTCTTGAAGCAATCCGCCCGCATCATGTTGGAAGAAACCCGTGGCGATGACACGGTCGCGCGCATTGGCGGGGATGAGTTTGTTTTGATCTTCAAAGGCTTGATGAACAAAGACAAACTGTCCGGGATCGCCGCAAGGCTGATTGCCCGGATGCAGGAACCGATCGAATTCGAAGGAAACCCGTGCCGCATTTCAGCCAGCCTGGGCACCGCGCTTTCCACGCAATTCCAAAGCCCTAAGGCCGCCGAAATTCTGCATGCTGCCGACCTTGCGCTTTACGAAGCCAAGCGCAACGGACGATCGGGCCACCGGTTTTACTCGGCCCTGTCCGGCGCACAGCACTAGGCTGCGCACGTCACCGGACAATTGAACCGGTCAACGTTCATGCGTCGAAGGCGCAGTCAATCTGGGCGGCGATACGGGCCTGGATTTCCGGCAACTCACCAATCACGGGCATGACTTGTCCGGCAAAACCCGCGCGTTCCAACGCTTCTGGAACGTCCATCAAAACATGGCCCCCCGTGCAGGCGAAAAACGGCAAGCAGAGGGATGTCTGCCCCATCCCGCTGGCGGCCTGATCAATACCGGGGTCTTCTTCGACAAACCCGACCCGGGCATTTTGGAACGGCAGTTGGGCACATAGCTGTGACAGGAATTCAGTTGCAACTTTCGAAGGGTTCCGGCTGCGGCCCGATCCATGCGCCGCAAGGACCAGATCGGTTTGCCCGGGCGTCCAGCCCAGATCGGCAATCTGGCTTTGGACACTTTGGGCAACCAGTTCGGGCAGCTTGGGGTCTGTGCCCAGCGGATCAAGAACTCGGACGGGCCGCGCACCGATCCGCTTGGGCAGGGCGCTGGTAGTGAACCATCCCTTTGCCATGAAAAGGGGGTAGATCACGCTGTTTTCCTGCACCCTGTCCAATGCCGCCTCGAACTTGCCGGGCGCGGCCAGGGTTGCGGAACTGACGGTTGCCCGTTGACACAACGCATTCACACGCGCGGCATATGCGGCCAGCGCGGCTTCGGCAGGGTGGGGGTCAGACGGCTGACCATGGGCAACGATGATGGCCTGGGGCATGGCTTTTCCCTTGGTATCTCAAGCGATAGATGCGCCGTTGTGGCGCAATGTCAATGCGTGCGCGGCGGTGCCTAGCCCAGCAAGGTCAGCCACATCCAGACGCTCAGGATCGAGACCGCCGTTCCAATCAGGACGGACGATGCCGCGACGCGTTTTGCTCGGCCATACATGTTGGCAAAGATATAGGCATTGAAGCCCGGTGCCATCGCCGCATTCAACACGCCCGAGCGGAACAGGTCCTGTGGCAGGGACGTGAATTTTCCAAATGTCCAAACCAGGCTTGGATGCAGGATCAGCGATACGCAGCACACGAATCCGATGGCGCGCAGATCGCCCTCGGGTCTGTATTTGACCAACACACCGCCCAGGGCGAACAACGCGCCCGGCAGCGCCGCGCGGGTCACCAGACCCAGCGCTTCGTCCGCAACGGCCGGGATTTTCATACCGGAAAGGTTGGCCAGGAACCCCAGTGCGATGCCCAGGATCAGTGCGTTTTTGAACATGGCCGAAAGGACCGACCTGGCCATATGCGCGCCGCCATTCCCCCTGTTTCGGATCACCTCCATCACGGTGATGCCGATGCCGTAACAAAACGGAGAGTGAAAGGCGATGATCGCGTAGTTGCCGGTAAGGTTTTCCGGGCCATAGGCGCGCTCGGTTATCGGCAGGCCCAGCAGGACCGAATTGGAGAACAGGCAACAAAACCCGATGGCAACGCAGTCCTCCCATTCGCGTTTGAATATCAGACGCGCGCCGAACACTCCGGCAATGAAACACAAGCCTGCCGCGGTATAGAAACTGCCGATCAGCCGTGGGTCAAAGCTTGCGCTCAGGTCCAGATGGGCAATGGCCAGGAACAAAAGGCAAGGTATTGCAAAGCCTTGGGTGAATTTCATCAACCCGTCGATATGGCTTTCCTTGAAGTATCCAAGCCGCGTCGAAACATAGCCCGCGCCGATGACAAGAAAGACCGGAAGAACAACATCAATCAGGTTTTGCAGCATCAAGCCCCCCGATCCGGTGTTGTTCCTGCCGCAATGGGCGCGGCGTTCGGGATGCGGGCATCAGCACCACTTAAAGGGTCTGCCCGATGACCATACCGTCATAGGCAGGCGTGACATTGTCAGGGGTTTCCGCCTCTACGGTCGCGTAATCGAGATCGATATGCATGTTGGTCAGCACCGCGCGCCGGGGCTTTAGCCGTTCGATCCAGCCCAGCGTTTTGTCCAGATGCGCATGTGTCGGATGCGGTGAGCGGCGCAGTGCGTCGATCACCAGGCAGTCGAGGTTTTCAAGAAATGGCCAGGCATCGTCATAGATGTCCGCCACATCCGGCAGGTAGACCAGATCGTTCATCCGAAACCCAAGGGAATCGATCGAGCCGTGGTTGACCTTGAAAGGTTGAAACGGGATTGGCCCGCCGGGGCCGCCCACTTCGAACGGGCCGTCGATGGACTTCAGGTCCAGAATGGGCGGGTAGGGTGAGCCTTCGGGTTGGATGAACGCGTACCCGAAACGCCCCAACAGCGCGTTTTGCGTATCGCCATCCGCCCAGACCGGAACCCGCGCGCGCATGTTAAACACGATCATTCGCAGGTCGTCGATGCCATGCATGTGGTCCGCGTGCGAGTGTGTGTAGACGACACCGTCCAGCCGCCCGGTTCCGCTCTGCAGCAGCTGGCTGCGCATATCGGGGGTTGTATCAATTAGGACGGAGGTCGTGCCCTCGGGGCCGTCCCGTTCAACCAGCATCGAACAGCGGCGGCGCATGTTGCGTGGGTTTTCCGGGTCGCAATCGCCCCAGTGACCGCCCAGCCGGGGCACGCCGCCGGATGATCCGCAGCCCAGGATAGTGAACCTAAGATCGTTCATGCAGCCGCCCGGTATTCGGCGGCCTTGGCAAACAACCGTTCGAAATTGGCCTGCGTCCGGGCCGCGAATTCGGCGTAATCCACGCCAAACACCTCGGCGCCTTTGCGGGCGGTATGCGCGGTAAAGGCCGGCTCGTTGCGCTTTCCGCGATGCGGGGGCGGAGCCAGGTAAGGCGCGTCGGTTTCAACCAGGATCCGATCCAGCGGTGCGTTGGCAAAAATGTCGCGCAGCTCCTGGCTTTTGGGAAAGGCCGCGATGCCGGACATCGACAGATAAAACCCAAGATCCAGCGCGGCATGCGCAAGCTGTGCCGACGAGGAAAAACAATGCATTACGCAGGAAAACTTGGCGTTCTGATGCTCTTGCGTCAGGATTTGGGCGACGTCATCGTCTGCCGATCTGGCATGAATGATCAGCGGCAGACCGGTGCGCTGGGCGGCTTCGATATGAATACGAAGCGATTGTTTCTGAACCTCGGCGCTGTCGGCAGTGTAGTAGTAATCCAGACCGGTTTCGCCGATGCCCACAAATTTCGGATGCGCAGCCAGCTTGACCAGGTCGTCCACCGTTGCCATCGGTTCTTCTGCGGCGCTCATCGGGTGGGTGCCTGCGGCATAGAAAACCGGGTCATATGCTTCGGCGATGGCACGCACGCCGGGCTCGTTCCGCAATCGGGTGCAGATGGTGACCATGCGGGTCACGCCCGCCTGTGCTGCGCGGGTCATGACGTCGTCCAACTGCCCGTCAAAATCGGGGAAATCCAGATGGCAATGGCTGTCGGTGATTTCCGGGGTAATCGTGCTGTCGCTCATCTGCTCTGACCGGCGGTTTCCTGTATCTTGAATACCGTATCTAGGACCAGCGCAGCAGGGTCAAGGTTCACGGCCTGCCCGTGGCGCGCCCGGGCCGTGATAACCGCCGAAGCGTCCGCCCATTTACGCGCCTGAAGGGGCGAGCCGGACAGTCTCGACAGGATTTCTGCCTCGTTCGGGGCGGCCTGGGGACTGGGCGGATGTCCCGCAGCCCCTGTCAGCGCAAGACGCGCCAGGGCGAAATCCACGAGGTTCAGCATCAAGTCGAACCGTTCTGCACCGCCGCGTTGGGCAGCGGATTGCGACAGGGCCATAGCGCGTTGCCGATCAAGGCGGGGCAGGGTGCCAAGAATGGCAATCAGTTCGGCATAGATTTCAAGCCCGCCAAGATTGATCAGCCTGACCGCATCCCCGACCGAGCCTGCCGCCAGCGCGGTCAGCTGCTCTGGCTGCTCGGGCATATCGGTTCCGGCCTGTTCCAGGGCCGCGCGCATGTCGCTGCTTGACAAAGGCGACAGGCGCAATGTGCGGCACCGCGAACGGATCGTGGGAAGCAACCGCGAGGGTTGATGGGACACCAGCAGCAAAGTGGTGCGTGCAGGCGGTTCCTCCAGCATCTTCAGCAAGGCGTTGGCGGCGCTGGGGTTCATCTCGTCGGCGCTATCCACGATCACGACCCGCCGTCCGCCATCTGCCGCGGACAGGCCAAAAAAGCTGCCCAGTTTGCGGATGTCATCCACCACGATTTCGCCCCGCATCTTGCCCTTGTCATTTGGCGACCGGGTAATCGTGGCAAGGCCGGGTTCGGCCCCGGCAAGCATGCGGTGAACCACCGGGTGATCTGGCGCGATTTCCAGCGATCCCGGCTGCGGCCCAGCCCCGAACAGGCCGCCGTCATCAGCTGGCGGTGTCGCCAGCAGGAACCGGGCGATCCGCCAGGCCAGGGTGGCCTTTCCCACGCCACGCGGCCCGGTCAGCAGCCAGCCATGGTGCAACCGGTCCGAGTTATAGGCTGTCAGAAATGCCTCTTGGGCCGCGTCCTGTCCGAACAGGGTTTCGGTTTCGCGCGGGTGCGGCGCACCGGGCGCCTGATCCGGGGCTGGAAGGTCATCGCTCATGTTTGGTTACCGCAAGGACTGCATAACAATGTCTGTCACATCCCGTGCAACGCTGTCCATGTCCCGGTTGCCATCCACAACCCTGAACCTGTCGCGGTAATCGTCGGCCAGCGACAGAAAACCCGCCCGCATCTTGCGCTGCAGGTCCAGGCCAAAATCCTCGAACCGCTCTTCGGTTCCCTGACGCCCCTTGGCCCGTGACAGCCCGATTTCAGGGTCCATGTCGATCAACAGGGTCAGATCGGGGTCCCGCCCGATCATCAGGTCGTGCAATTGGTCCACAACTTTGCGCAGATCCCCCCGTGACAGTCCCTGATACATGCGAGTGCTATCGGCAAACCGGTCGCAGATCACGATTTTGCCCGCCGCAAGGGCCGGTTCGATCGTGCGTTCCAGGTGGTCGCGGCGCGCAGCAGTGAACAACAGAATCTCGGTTTCAGCAGACCATCTGTCAGGGTCGCCTTCCAACACCAGGCTGCGGATTTCCTCGGCCCCCGGCGAGCCGCCGGGTTCGCGGGTCAGGATCACGTCCCGCCCCGCACGTCGCAGGTTTTCGGCCAGCAGGCGGGCCTGCGTGGACTTGCCCGAACCGTCAATCCCTTCGAAGGTCAGAAACATTCCGCCCTCGGTCACATCGACTCCAGCGGGGTATTGATCACGTCTTTCAGGACGATGCCGCCCACGGTCATCATGCGCACGACAAAGCCGCCCAGCGGGACATCTTCGGCCGCCACAAGGGGGCGTCGGATTTCCGGCAGACCTTCGGGTTTGATAACCAGTTCCGCCAATTGCTGTCCTTTGGAAACCGGCGCGTTGATCGGGCCTTCATAGACAACCTCGGCTTCGACGGCGTCATCAGACAGGACCGGGAACAAAACGCTCAGGTCGTCTTGCGGAACCAATCCGACGGTCTTTTGCGCGCCCATCCATAGTTTGGCTTGCGCTATCGGCGTTTCGGCTGTGGCAACTGTCCTCTCGACAAAATTTCGAAACGACCAGTTAACGACGGCCTCGGCCTCCTCTGCGCGGCGGGCCGTGCTGTCGAGACCTGACAGAACAAAGATCACGCGGCGATCACCCTGCTTGGCCGATCCGACAAGGCCATATCCAGCCTCGTTGGTATGCCCGGTCTTCAACCCATCCGCCCCGATATCAAGCCGAAGCAAGGGGTTTCTGTTGCGGGCATTGGACGGCGCACGCCCGTCGAATTCAAACTCTTCCTCGGCGAACAGAGGATAGTATTCGGGGAAGTCGGTGATCAGGTTGTCGGCCAGGATCGCCAAGTCATGCACCGACATCATATGTCCGGCCGCCGGCCATCCGTTCGAGTTTGCAAAATTCGAATTGTCCATCCCCATCTGCTTGGCGCGCTGGGTCATGAAACGGGCAAAACCGGCCTCGGTTCCGTCCGGGCTGAGCGCCTCGGCAATCACAACACAGGCGTCATTTCCGGACAGAACGATAATACCGCGCAACAGGTCTTCGACCCGGACCCGATCCTGTGTGTTAAGAAACATGGTCGAGCCGCCGTAGCTCATGGCGTGTTCCGAAACGGGCAGCGTTTCATCCAACGTCAGGCGACCGTCGCGCAGGGCTTCGAAGGCGACGTAAAGGGTCATGAGCTTTGACATCGACGCCGGTGGCAGCGGCTGGTCCGCATCCTTGGACAGTAAGACCGTGCCGGTCTTTTGGTCAATGACATAGGCGGCGCGCGCCGTGGTATCATAGGCTTGCGCGGGCAGCGCCATGGCGGCCATCCCGATGGCCAAGACTGTTGAGCGCAGTGAGAACAGCATCGTCAGCCTCCTTTTCAGTTACTTGCGGTAAAGGCGTCCTGGAACCCGAGGTCCTTCACGTCTTGCAAAAGCGCCTTGCGGTCGGCGCGGGTGGCGGCGGGGCCCACGACAACGCGCCAGACGTTCTTGTCGCCGCTTTTGGCGCTAAGAACATCGGCAGCCATGCCGTTTTTGCGCAGCCTGTCGGCGGCACTGTTGGCGTTCGCCTCGACGCTGAAGGTCCCGATCTGGATATAGGGCTTGGTCAATGAAGACGCAGCCGGGGCGGCAGCAGCGGCGCCTGCGGCGACCTCGGCGGCTATCGGTTCGGCCGTTTCGATCGCCGCGGCGGCGCTTTCGATCGGGTCCAGTGGTGTTTCGGTGATTTCTTCGGGCTTTTTCTTTTGCCACCACTTTTTCTTGGCGGGTTTTTCAGCCGGCGGCGTGACTGTTGGGTCTGCCAGGGGGCTGGATTGGCCCGACGGGGCAGGCGCGCTTTGGGTTGCGGCGGCTGCACTGTCTTCGGCTGCCGAAGCACCCGCAGCAGCGGCACCGGCTGCAGCAGCGCCAGCCGCAGCAGCACCAGCGCCGGTGTTTTCCGGTTTTTTCTTCTGCCACCACTTTCGCTTGGCGGGGGCCTGGGTTGTTTCCTGAGCGGTTTCGGCGGCCTGATCCGCCTCGGCACCCGCACTTTCAGCCGCGCCGGATGCGGCGGTTGCGTCGGGATCGGCGGCCACTGGCGGCGGCGCTTTGACTTGTTCACGCCGCAGCGCCACGACCTGCAAACGCGCGGGCGACCCGGCCAGCATGCCCAGTTGTTCAGCCGCGGATGACGAGACCTGCAAGGCCGGGCCCGGCAGGTTGCGCTCGCGTCGGAACAGCGCGCCGGTCACGGATTTGTTGTTGGCTGCGTTCTTGATCAGAACACGTTCGGGTTGCTTGGCATCGGGGTGGGCCACCCAGATGCCTCCAAGGGACGGCCGCCCATCCCAAAGTCCGGCTTCGGTGACATCAAAAACATCCGGCGCTTCGACATCGCGCTGCGATCCGTTTGCCACGTCGGGGAACAGCTCGGTCGCACCCTCGGTGTCCTGCGCATCGGCAGGCGGCTTTTCTTTCGCGGCATCCCCCGAAATCAAGGCTTCGTCGCAACTTGCCAATGCTGCCAAAGCCACTGCCAGAACCACCAACCGCTGCGGCTCAAAGCGTGTCCCTGTCGCTCGCGTCATCGTGTCATCCCTTGCCTGAAGGGGTCTCTTGATCCGGACCCCGGCCGCATGTCGTTTGGTTCTTTTGCCAATCCCTTGCAGCCTTGCGTCCGGATCATAACGCGGGTGCCTGAGCATGGAAAGACCGCTGCTTTCGCTTCGGCAATATTTCCCCTTTTGACTTGCCACGGTTCCGACTTGGCCTTAGACCCTGCCCGCAACGGGGAGGTGGCAGAGTGGTCGAATGCGGCGGTCTTGAAAACCGTTGGGCGTGAGAGCGTCCCCAGGGTTCGAATCCCTGTCTCCCCGCCACTCGTTTCAGCCCACCTTTACGCAGCCTTTCCTTTGGCCGGATAGAACTGCGCAAAGCCCGCTCAGGCCCGATCCGCCTGCAGGACGGCTGTGATCAGGTTCAGCAATGCACTGCGGCTGTCACCGTCCAAACCCGCCAGGATGTCATCTTGCAGATCGCTTACCACCGGCAACACCTTGTCGAACAGGGCTCGGCCTGCATCGGTCATGCGCACTTCGCGCGCGCGGCGGTCCCTTTTGCTGACGTCACGCGTGACCAGCCCCTTTTTTTCCAGCCGGTCGATGACACCGCCGATCGTCGCCCGGTCATATGCGATAAGGGTCGCAATATGGGCCTGGTCGACACCCGGGTTGGCCTGGATCGCATCCAGCGCGGCGAACTGAACGGGCGTCAGATCCACCCCTGCTTGCTGCAGCTTGGATGAAAAGACCTGCGTAGACCTTTGATGTAAGCGCCGGATCAGGTGTCCGGCCATTCCGGTTGCGTTCATTTCGACCTTTGTGTTTGCCGGCGCCATAGTCGCAGTTTCCCGCAGGGGTGGGGAAGTTGCAATAAGGTATGTATGCATATTATTGTTGCTGCGCTAAAATAATAAGTATACACACTAAATTTATGTAATGCGTGTTAAGAAATTTTTTGGGGGATAAGATGCAATATTACCTTGATGGCTTTCGCGGCGGTGATCCTGACGTCAAAAATGCGGCCCCAAATAGAAGGGACAGGTCGGACCAGGCGCCATTGCCCGAAAAGGTCGATGTGCTGATTGCCGGTACCGGGCCAGCGGGGCTTTGTCTTGCGGCACAGCTTTCGCAGTTCCCCGAGATCGAAACAATGATCGTCGAACAGGCCCCCCGCAACATCAACAAGGGCAAGGCGGACGGGATCAATACCCGCACAATGGAAATGTTCCAGGCCTTTGGGATTGCCGAGACAATCAAGCGCGAAAGCTATTGGGTCAACCAAACCAGTTTCTGGATGCCGGACCCTGAAAACCCGCAGAATATCAAGCGTGTCGGGCGGGTTCAGGATGTCGAGGATGACTCGTCGGAAATGCCGCATATCCTGATTAATCAGGCGCGGTTGCATCAGCTTTTCTTGAACGTGATGGCAAATTCGCCGACGCGTCTTGCGCCAGATTACAACTGGTCCGTCAAGGACGTGCAGGTTGACACCAGCGCGGATGAGTTTCCGGTTTCCGTCACGCTTGAGGACACGGGCGTGGACTGGGGCCAGACCCGCACCGTGCGGGCAAACTATGTCGTGGGTTGCGATGGCGCGCGCTCGAACGTGCGCCGGGCCATTGGCGGGTCGCTGCACGGGGATGCCGCGCATCAGGCCTGGGGCGTCATGGACATTCTGGCAAACACCGATTTCCCGGATGTGCGTCAGAAATGTCTGATCACATCCGCCAACGAGGGGAATGTCCTTATCCTGCCGCGCGAGGGCGGTTACCTGTTCCGCATGTATGTCGAACTGGACAAGCTGCGCGAAGACGAACGGGTGGCCGAACGGCAGTTGAACCAAATCGATATGATTGCGGCGGCCAACCGCATCATGAACCCTTACACGATCGACGTGAAAGAAGTTGTCTGGTGGTCCATCTACGAGATCGGGCACCGCATGGCAGATCGTTTTGACGATGTTCCCGAAAACCAGGCCGCAACGCGCACGCCTCGTGTCTTTTTGGCCGGAGATGCCTGCCACACCCACAGCCCCAAGGCAGGGCAGGGGATGAACGTGTCGATGCAGGATGCGTTCAACCTTGGCTGGAAGCTGGCGCATGTATTGCAGGGGCGCTGCGATCGACGCCTGTTGCATTCCTATTCCGCCGAACGGTGGGTCGAGGCGAAACGGTTGGTCGAAACCGATCACGCCTGGGCGCGCATCATGTCGGCCCCTCCGGGCCAAAGCACCCTGGACACCGGGGATGAGCCGCGTTTTGTCCGAGCCTTCAAGGACAACCTTGAATTCACCGGTGGTCTGGCCGTGAAATATGACCAATCCATCCTGACCGGAGCGCCCACGCATCAGGCCCTGGCCGCGGGGCAGGTGATCGGAAAGCGTTTTCATTCCGCGCCCGTGGTGCGGGTTTCGGATGCAAAGCAGATGCAGTTGGGACATGTCGCCCTGGCGGACGGGCGGTGGCGAATTTACGCCTTTGCCGGCACGGACCGCCAGGCAGTGTACGATCTGGCGGCATGGTTGCAGCAGCATCCGGCGTCACCGGTGGTGAAATTCCGGCAAGGGCAAGAGGATGTCGATGCGTTGATCGACCTGCGCGTCGTATTTCAGGAAACCTTCGACCAACTGAACTATGAAGACATGCCTGCACAGTTAAAGCCGACCAAGGGCAAGCTTGGGCTGCAGGACCACGAAAAGGTCTTTTGCGTCGATCACAAGGGTTTAGGCAACATTTACGAGATGCGAAAAATCGACAGGGTCGCTGGATGCATGATTGTTGTTCGCCCAGACCAATATGTTGCCCACATCCTGCGATTGGATGACCTGAACAGCCTGTCTGGCTTTTTTGACGGCGTTTTCAGATAGCGCGGTGAAGGCCTTTTGGGCGTCTGCAGGCGCGGTGGGGGAGGCCACCCACGCCGGTATTGACCGCGGCCAAACGGGTCTGCGATCGCATATCTTCCACATTGCTGCCCCTGACGCGTGCCGCATGCGCCGGGTGACTTTGTGCGCCCCGGCCTGAACTGGCCGGATGTGATGCGCATACATGGTGGACACAGATTGATAGCAATGTAATAACATAACGAATTTTGGCGGCTGACATTATGTCGGGACCTGCCGCATCAAACCGCCCTGGCCAATCGTAAGAGGAGCAAATCAATGACCAACGGACGCTTGCCCGTCACCGTTCTTTCCGGCTTTCTGGGGGCTGGCAAGACCACCCTGCTGAACCGTGTCCTGAACAACCGCGAAGGACGCCGGGTGGCCGTGATCGTCAACGATATGTCCGAAGTGAACATAGATGCCGACCTGGTGCGCGCGGATACGGAATTGTCGCGGACGGACGAGACTCTGGTTGAAATGTCGAACGGCTGTATCTGTTGCACGCTGCGCGACGACCTTTTGGACGAGGTTCGCCGGCTGGCGGCCGAGGGGCGTTTTGACTACCTGCTGATTGAATCGACCGGAATTTCGGAACCGCTGCCGGTCGCTGCGACCTTTGACTTTCGGGATGAAAACGGCCAAAGCCTGTCGGATGTTTCGCGGCTGGATACAATGGTCACCATTGTCGACGCGGTGAACCTGCTGCAGGATTATTCCAGCCACGACTACCTGCACGACAGAGGAGAAACACTGGGTGACGAAGACGACCGCACGCTGGTGCATCTGCTGACGGACCAGATCGAATTTGCAGACGTGGTGATCTTGAACAAGGTGTCAGACGCTGGCCCCGACCGCGTTGACGCGGCCCGCAAGATTATCCGCAGCCTGAATGCGGATGCGCGGATCATTGAAACAGATTTTGCAGATGTCCCGTCTGACGCTGTACTGGATACCGGGCTGTTCGATTTCGAAAAGGCGCATGAACATCCCATGTGGGCCAAGGAACTTTATGGGTTTGCAGACCATGTCCCAGAGACCGAGGAATACGGCATAACCAGCTACGTCTATCGCGCGCGGCAACCTTTTGTTCCAGAACGGGTTTTTGATGTTCTCAATGGCGATCTTCCGGGTGTTATCCGGGCCAAGGGACATTTCTGGATCGCGACCCGCCCAGATTGGGTGGCCGAGTTTTCACTGGCGGGCGCATTGTCTTCGGTAAAGCCGCTCGGAACCTGGTGGGCGACTGTCCCCGAGGATCGCCGGCCGGATCACGAGGCTGCACAGGCCTATATGAAGGCCCATTGGCAAGAGCCTTGGGGCGACCGCCGGCAAGAGATCGTGTTCATCGGCAGTGGGATTGACTGGCCCTTGCTCAAGGCGCGGCTGGATGCCGCCTTGTTGTCGGAGGCTGAGGCGAGCCGGCCCGAGGACTTGCCGGTTCTACCCGATCCGTTCCCGACATGGCGTCGCGCCGACCAGGCAGCATGATGATGCAGCGTCAGGTGCTTAGGGATGCGGCGGTTGGTGTCGCCGTCGCAGAAACGCCGCACGACCTGCAAGCGATTTTGCAACCGGCCTGCGCTGCCGCCATCTGGCGGCGCAGCCCTGAGAAAAGCTTTCAGTCATGGGTCGATGGCCTGCCAGCGGATCGGTTGCCGCATGGGCGCGTGATCGTGCGCCCGGAAATGGTGCGCACAACCCTCCTGACGATGTGCGATGCAGCGCAGACCCCTGTGTGTGCCCAACGCGACCGTCTGGCGGATGATGTTGCGGCGCTTGCAACGGTATTTTCGGATCTGATGCGTGCCAAGTGGTTGCGGTTGCGTATGGATGTCGTGACGACAAATGCCTGCCGCCGGTTTCACGTCGACGCTGTAACCGCGCGGCTTGTCTGCACCTATCGGGGGACAGGAACGCAATATGGCATCTCGACCGACGGTCAAGAGCCGCGGCGCGTCTTTACCACTCCGACTGGGGCGCCGATCCTGTTGCGCGGAACCTTGTGGCCCGCTGACATGGCGTCGGGTCTGCTGCATCGTTCTCCGCCGATCGAGGGCACGGGCGAGGTGCGCCTGCTGCTGGTGCTTGATCCTGTTGCGGATCCCGAATCCGAATGCGACCCCGTGCAGATGCATTGACCCACGCATAAAGTTACGAACCCACGGCGACGGTCAGCAAACGCCGGAAAACAAATAGGAACGCGCGCCGCAGCCACGCTGCGACCCGATAGGGCCACAAGGCCGGGGCGGCACCTTGTCTGCCACAGGGCGGTCTGGTGGACTATTCCGGGGGCAGGGCGTAATGGGAGGCAGAGTTTCCTTTTGGGGAAGAATGCCATGAATGATCGGCTCAGGCGATATGTCCCGGTGCTGGATTGGGGCCGCGACTACGACCGCAGGACGTTTTCCAATGATCTGGTTGCGGCAGTGATCGTGACGATCATGTTGATCCCGCAATCCCTTGCCTATGCTTTGCTGGCGGGTTTGCCGCCCGAGGCCGGTATCTATGCCTCGATCGCGCCGATCCTTCTTTACGCAATATTCGGTTCCAGCCGCGTTCTGGCCGTCGGGCCGGTGGCGGTCGTGTCGCTGCTTACAGCGTCGGCCGTGGGCCAGGTGGCCGATCAGGGCACCGCCGGGTATGCCGTGGCCGCCCTGACACTGGCCTTTCTTTCGGGCGCCTTCCTGATACTGATGGGCGTTTTGCGTCTTGGGTTTCTTGCAAATTTCCTGAGCCACCCGGTCATCGCCGGTTTCATAACCGCCTCTGGTATCCTTATCGCGACCAGCCAGTTGAAGCACATTCTGGGGATCAGCGCCCACGGGCACACCTTGCCCCAAATGCTGAACTCGATTTCCCAGCATCTGAGCGAGGTCAATGGAACGACCATGTTCATCGGCGTTGCGGCAACGGGTTTTCTGTTTTGGGTGCGCAGATCGCTCAAACCCCTGGTGATCAGGCTTGGTGCGCCGCCGCTGGTGGCGGATGTCATGACCAAGGCAGGCCCTGTTCTGGCTGTTGTCACTACGACTGTCGCCGTCTGGATGTTTGGGCTGGACAAGCAGGGTGTGCGGATCGTCGGCGAAGTCCCTCAGGCCCTGCCGCCCTTGACGCTGCCGGGGTTTACGCCGGATCTGATCAATGCGCTGCTGGTGCCTGCGATCCTGATTTCGATCATCGGGTTTGTCGAATCCGTCTCGGTCGCTCAGACGCTGGCGGCAAAGAAACGGCAGCGCATCGACCCGGATCAGGAGCTGATTGGCCTGGGCGCTGCAAATATCGGTGCCGCCTTTACCGGTGGCTATCCGGTCACCGGCGGGTT
The DNA here is from genome assembly GCA_030427405.1 of Alphaproteobacteria bacterium. Lineage (GTDB taxonomy): Bacteria > Pseudomonadota > Alphaproteobacteria > Rhodobacterales > Rhodobacteraceae > Ruegeria. Next base: position 224,559 of record JAUHXK010000004.1, read on the forward strand.
CGCGCGCTCGGTCGTGAATTTTGATGCCGGTGCCGAAACCCCGGCCGCGGGGGCCTTCACCGCCCTTGGCCTGGCCATCGCGGCCGTGGCGCTGACGCCGCTGGTCTATTACCTGCCCAATGCCACGCTGGCCGCCACGATTATCGTGGCAGTTCTCAGCCTGGTGGACCTGTCGATCCTGAAAAAGACATGGGCCTATTCGCGGGCCGATTTCCTGGCGGTTTCGGCGACGATCCTTCTGACGCTGGGCCTTGGGGTCGAGGTGGGGGTCGCCTCGGGTGTCGCGATCTCGGTCCTGTTGCATCTTTACAAGACCTCGCGCCCCCATGTCGCCGAAGTCGGCCTGGTGCCGGGCACGCAGCATTTTCGCAATGTCTTGCGCCACTCTGTCGAAACCGACCCCGCGTTGTTGACGCTTAGGGTGGATGAAAGCCTGTATTTCGTGAATGCCCGGTTTCTTGAGGAGTTGATTCAGCGACGCGTGACCGAGGGCTGCGCAATCCGCAACGTTGTCTTGATGTTTTCCGCCGTGAACGAGGTCGATTTTTCGGCGCTGGAAAGTCTTGAGGCGATCAATCGCCGACTTGCGGATATGGGCGTCGGTCTGGCCTTGTCCGAGGTGAAAGGCCCGGTGATGGACCGGCTGGAACGATCCCATTTCATCAAGGACCTGAACGGAAAGGTTTATCTGTCGCAACATGACGCCTGGCTGGACCTGATTGGCGCCCCGGTCACGCCAGCACCCGACAATCCGGGCACCGATACCTGAGATGGGCGTCTTTGGCCTGACCTGAACATCAAGGATGTTCACCCTTGCCGGGGCGAACTGTGCTATGATGATCCCGAGGATATCAGGCAGGAGACTTTTCAGGTGATGTTGAATTCGCTTCGCTTTGGCTGTGCCGTCCTTTTGGGGATTGCCCTGACCGGAACGATGCCCGCTCGGTCCGACGCGCAATCACGCGATGTACCGGCTTGGCTGCAAAAACATGTTGGCACAGGCGACGGTCAGATTGCGCCCGTCGTGCTGCAGCGGGCGCGTGAACTTTATCGGACCAAGGTCCGGCAGGGGAAGGTTTCGAACCCGTGCTACCTTGCCAAGGATGCGACGCGTCCAAGCACATCGGCCAATGGCGCTCCGGGGCGTCGGTTCTATGTTATCTGTGAATCCAGCAAGACCTTTCGCGCAGTGTCGTCCGGGTATGGAAACGGGCGCAAACTGTCGCGGGCGAATTTTGCAAATGGGCGGCAATGCGCCAAGAACTTCAGCAACGCCGAGGGCTCGAAGCTGACCGCTGGCGGGTCCTATATCACGGCCGAAACACGAACGTCGTTCAAGGGGTACTATAACCAGTCGGGCAAGCGGCAGCCCTTTTACCGCACATTCTTGCTGTATGATGGCGAAGGCGAAACGAAAAACGCGCGCGAGCGGGCCATTGGGGGGCATCCCGCCGTCTTTTTGAAATGGCAATGCCGCTTCAAGAACCCGCAAAGCGCCCATGCCGATGCCGAAGGGTATGTCCCTTACGGCAGGCTGGTGAACTATACCGGCGGGCGCAGCAATGGCTGTACCACCTGGTCCGAAGATGCATCAGAAGACATACTGGCCCTGGTCGAAGGCAACCCGACGACCCTGTATATCTACCCCGAGTCCCGAGACATCAATGCCGTTGCAAAGGCGGTTGGAAAACAACGCGCCCTTGCCAAGGCCGGGCTTTACTGGAACGCCGCCTGCCTGCGGGCAATCGGGGCCCCAAAATTCTGGCCCAAACGTACCTTGCAGCCCATCATAAACGAATGGCGGCAGTCCTTGCCAAAACAACCGCCCCTCGTCTTGCCCATTTGCAAGTAAGAACGGGGGCTTTGACCGGGCCGAGCGTCACTTGGGGTTTCACGGCGGGTTGAACCCTTAGCCCGAGCGTGCCGCAGCCCCTGCGCCCTGGGTTGCATATTCGGCCAGCGCGGCCTCGCATCCGTGCTGCCAGATCATCTCCAGCCACCGGCAAAATGGTTCCGCGAACTGTTCGGATTGTTCAAGATCGCCATAGATCCCGCTTTGGCTTAACCATTTTCGCGGGTCGTGGCGTGCTGCGTTTGCGGTGCTGGCCAGATCGTTCCAGATCGGATCGTTTGCTTCGATCTTTGTGCCATTTTCACGGATGCCGGCGCACATGCGCGCCCAAAGCGCCTCGACAAGGGCCAGACCTTCGACCGAGTGACCTGCCGCAAGCTGATCCCTTAGAACGGGCAAAACAAACCCGGTGTGGCGGGCCGATCCGTCAAAGGCGACGCGGCGCGTGGTGTCGACGATGCGTGGATTTGAGAACCGGGATTCGATCAGGCTGATGTAATCTGACGGGGTCTTGCCGGGCACCGGTGCAACCGTCGGCGCGATCTCGGTTCTGAGAACCTTGCCAAAGAATGGCCGGATCAGCGGGTGTTCCATGCATTGCGAAATCGTCTCGAGCCCCAGGATCTCGCCCGCATTGGCCAAGACCTGGTGACCGGCATTCAGGATGCGGATTTTCATCGTCTCAAAGGCGTGGACATCGTCCGAGAATGTCGCGCCCACCGCGTCCCAGTCGGGGCGGCCTGCGCAGAACCTGTCTTCGATCACCCACTGACGAAAGGCCTCGTGGGTGACGACGGCCGTGTCGTTGATGCCGAATTGCGTGGCCAGGGCCAGCTCGTTCGGACCGGTCGCAGGGGCGATGCAATCCACCATCGAGTTCGGAAAGGTCGCGTTCTCGTCGATCCAGTCCGCAAGGTCCGGGTCGGAAAGTCTTGCCAGCGAGGTTACGGCCTGATGCAGGATATGGCCATTGCCCTGCAGATTGTCGCAACTCAGCCCTGTAAACGCGCCCAACCCCGCAGAACGGCGCAACCGCAGGGCGGCGACCATGGCGCCGAAGGCCGTGCGTGGCCTGTCGGGGTGGGCCGCGTCGAACTGGATGTCGGGGTGGCTGGCGTCGAACCCCTTGGTGACCGGGTCAATGTAATACCCGCTTTCGGTCACTGTCATGGCCACGATACGGATGGCGGGATCGGCCATTTGGCGGATCAGCGATCCGTTGCCTTCCTCGATCGGCAAGTAGTCGATCATCGATCCGATGACCTCGGCCGATACATCTTGCGGGTCAAGCTGGATCAGCGTTGTCAGGCAATCCTGCGCCAAAAGCTTTTCACGCATGGCCGCATCATAGGGCCGGACGCCTGCGCCGATGATCGCCCAGTCGTGGGCCTTGCCGTCCTGCATCAGGCGATGCAGGTACCAGGCCTGGTGAGCCCGGTGAAAATTGCCGACACCGATATGCACGATGCCCGGTGTCAGCCCCTTGCGATCATATCGGGGGCGTTCGACGGCAAGGTGATCGAGCGTTGCATTCGAAAGTGAGATCAGCTCATCCATTGTCCACCATCCACATTGTAGGTCTGAGCGACGATGTAATCCGCAGCATCACTGGCCAGAAAAACGGCCATGCCGGTCAAATCACCTGGTGTCCCCATGCGCCCGTAGGGGACCGCTGCTCCGACTTCTTGTTTCTTTTGGCCGGGGGCCTTGTTTTCATATCGTGCAAAAAAGGCGTCGACGCCGTCCCAGTGTGCGCCATCGACGACGCCGGGCGAGATTGCGTTCACGTTGATGCCGTGTTTGATCAGGTCCAGCCCGGCAGATTGCGTCAGGCTGATAACGGCGGCCTTGCTGGCGCAATAGACGGCCACCAGGGGTTCACCACGTCGACCAGCCTGACTGGCCATGTTGATGATTTTGCCGCCTTTCCCGCGTGCGATCATATGGCGGGCGACGGCCTGCATCGTGAAAAGCGTGCCGGCGACATTGATATCAAAGACCTGTTGATAGGCGTCGCGGTCGATCTCGACGATCGGGGCTGCGGTAAACAGCGCGGCATTGTTGATCAGGATGTCGATCTGCCCGAGTTCCGAAATTGTCTGGCCCACGGCCTGGCTAATGCTTTCGGGGTCGGTGACATCCATTGCAATGGCAAGCGCGCTGGCGCCCAGTTCGTCCGCCGTTTCACGCGCCTTGCCGATATTGATGTCGGCAATGGCGACGCGGGCACCCTCGGCTATGTAAGCCTGCGCAAAGGCCCGCCCAATCCCTTGGGCGGCGCCGGTAATCAGGGCTGTTTTGCCAGCCAGTTGCATCAGCCGATCCTCAGGCCCTGAGCATCGAACTTGTGCAGCTTGTCCATTTGCGGCGTCAGATAGATCGTGTCGCCGTGCTTGGCCTGGATGTCGCCGGTAATCCGCACCGTGACCAGATCACCAAGGCCGGTTTCATGCACATGGATAAACGTGTCCGAGCCCAGATGCTCGGCGACACCGACGACGCCCTTCCACATTCCTTCCGTCTTGCTGACATCGGTATGTTCCGGGCGGATGCCGATGGTTGCGGCGCCGTGCTTTTCGGCCTCGGCCCCTTTGATCAGGTTCATCTTGGGCGAGCCGATGAAGCCCGCAACAAATTCGTTGCGCGGGGTGTGGTAAAGCTCAAGCGGAGACCCGACCTGTTCCACGATACCTGCGCGCAGAACGACGATCTTGTCGGCCATGGTCATCGCCTCGACCTGGTCGTGGGTCACATAGATCATGGTCGTCTTCAGCCGTTCATGCAGCTCGCTGATCTCCAGCCGCATGCCGACGCGCAGCGCCGCATCCAGGTTGGAGAGCGGCTCGTCAAACAGGAAGGCCGCCGGTTCGCGGACAATGGCCCGTCCGATGGCAACCCGCTGACGCTGACCGCCCGACAACTGGCCCGGACGGCGGTCCAGGTAATCGGTAAGGTTCAGCGCCTTGGCGGCGCTATCAATCCTGCGGTTCTGTTCGGCCTCGTCGATCCCGGCCATTTTCATCGGAAACGCGATGTTCTTGCGCACCGACATATGGGGGTAGAGGGCGTAGGATTGGAACACCATTGCCAGACCACGCTTGGCCGGGGGCACGTTCGTGGCGTCGTTTCCATCGATCTCGATATGACCGGTGGTGATGTCCTCAAGGCCCGCGATCAGCCGCAGCAGCGTTGACTTGCCACACCCCGAAGGGCCGACGAACACGGTGAACTCTCCATCTTCGATCGTAAGATCAAGAGGCGGGATGACTTCGACTTCTCCGAAGCGCTTGGTCACTTGGTTGAGTTTGATTTGTCCCATTGGTCAAGTTCCTTATTTGACTGCGCCGAAAGTCAGGCCGCTGACAAGTTGCTTCTGGCTGAACCAGCCAAGAATGAGGATGGGCGCGATAGCCATGGTCGAGGCCGCGCTGAGTTTGGCAAAGAACAAGCCTTCGGGGCTTGAGTAGCTGGCGATGAAGGCCGTCAGGGGGGCCGCATTGACCGCCGTCAGGTTCAGCGTCCAGAACGCCTCGTTCCAGGCCAGGATAAAGTTCAACAGCAGCGTCGATGCGATGCCGGGAACCGCCATGGGGGTGAGAACATAAAGGATCTCTTCCTTCAGTGTCGCCCCGTCCATCCGAGCAGCTTCAAGAATTTCGCCCGGTATTTCCCTGAAATAGGTGTAGAGCATCCAGACGATGATCGGCAGGTTCATCAGCATCAGCACAATGACCAGTCCGGTCCGGGTGTCCAGGATCCCCAATTTGATGAAGATCAGGTAGATCGGATACAGAACGCCAACCGCGGGCAGCATCTTTGTGGACAGCATCCACAACAGGATGTCCTTGGTGCGCTTGGATGGCACAAAGGCCATCGACCAGGCGGCAGGAACGGCGACCAGAATGCCAAGCAGGGTGGACCCGCCCGCGATGATGACCGAATTCCACAAGAACCGCATGTAGTTCGAGCGTTCCATTACCACCGCGTAGTTTTCCAGCGTCCAGTCGAATGCCAAGAAAATTGGCGGGTCGGCAATGGCCTGGGCTTCGGTCTTGAAGCTGGTCAGGATCGTCCACAGGATCGGGAAGAAGATCAGCAGACCGATGCCCCATGCGGCGGCGGTATTGATGATTTTGCGTTGTTGAGTAACTGCGCGGGCCATGATGTCCTCCTCACGCGTCCAGGTTCTTGCCGACCGCGCGCATCAGGAAGATGGCCACGATATTGGCGAGAATGATTGCATAGACACCACCGGCCGAGCCGAGGCCTACGTTCTGGCTTTCGAGTACCCGCTGGAAGATCAGATAGGTCAGTGTCCGCGTTCCGAATGCGCCACCGGTGGTGACGAAAATCTCGGCGAAAACTGCCAGCAGGAAGATGGTCTGGATCAGCACCACAACCGTGATGGCGCGCCCCAGGTGGGGCAGGGTGATATATCCGAAACGCTTGAGCGGGGGCGCCCCGTCCATTTCCGCCGCTTCCAGCTGTTCGCTGTCGAGCGATTGAATAGCGGTCAGCAGGATGAGCGTTGCGAAGGGCAGCCACTGCCACGAGACAATCATCACGATCGACGGCAGCGATGCCTGGCTCAGCCATTCTATCGGCGTTGCGCCAAAGAACTTCCACAGATGAGCCAAAAGGCCGTTCACGGGGTCCATGAACATGTTCTTCCACACCAGCGCGGATACGGTTGGCATCACGAAAAAGGGTGCGATGACCAGGATGCGCACCACGCCTTGCCCCCACATCGGCTGGTTCAGCAGGATGGCAAGCAGGACGCCGAAAACAACCGTGATCAGCAAGACACCGCCAACGATGGTCAGCGTCGCAACGACGGATGGCCAGAAGGCGCTTGAGCTTACAAAGCGGACATAATTTTCAAAACCGACCCAGCCAAGATCGCCACCGCGCAGAGGAAGGTATTTCTTGAACGAGAACATTAGGGTCATGATCAGTGGGACGAGCATCCAGCCAAGAAGCAAGACGACCGCTGGCGCCATCATAAGTCGAGCCGCTGATCGGGAATGTTGAGTTGCCATTGGGCATACCTCCTCTGTTGATCGCCTGCCGGCCATCATAAACGGAGCTGCAATTTAATGAGAATGGGGTTCCCCGGGGGCGCGTCGGCGCCCCCGGGACAGTGAGTGGCCGTTTAACGGTAGCCTGCGGCTTCCATGGCGTCGTTGGTCAGGGCCTGAGCCTTGGCCAGGGCCTCGTCCACGCTTTGCTGACCGGCATATACGGCCGAGAATTCCTGGCTCACCTCGGTGGCGATACCGGCGAATTCGGGGATGGCCGCAAATTGCACGCCCACATAGGGGACCGGGTCAACAGTCGGGTTCTGCGGGTCAGCCGACAGGATCGAGTCCAATGTCATCTGCGCAAAGGGAACCGCCTGGTAGTTCGGGTTTTCGTACAGCGAGGTCCGCGCACCCGGAGGGACGTTGGCCCAGCCTTCGTTCTCGGCAACCAGTTCGATATAGTCTTTCGAGGTTGCCCATTCGATGAACTGCTTTGCCGCAGCTTCTTTTTGGGTGCCGCCCGGAATGGCCAGGGCCCATGCCCACAACCAGTTCGCGTTCTTGCCTAGTCCGGTGTTTGGTGCCAGCGCGAAGCCGACCTTGTCAGCGACTTCCGAGTCGTTGGGGTTGGTCACAAAGGATGCGGCGACGGTCGCGTCGATCCACATGCCGCATTTGCCTTGCTGGAACAGCGACAGGTTTTCGTTGAAGCCGTTGGTCGCGTAACCCGCAGGGCCGGATTCCGACATCATGCCGGCATAGAATTCCAGCGTGTCTTTCCAGGGCTGGGTGTCGAATTGCGCGTTCCAGTCCTCGTCAAACCAGCGGGCACCGAAAGAGTTGGACATCGCGGTAATGAACGCACCACCTTCACCCCAACCGGCCTTGCCACGCAGGCAGATGCCGTTGATGTCGTTGTCGCGGTCGGTCATGGCGGCAGCCGCTTCGCGGATGAATTCCCAGGTCGGAGATGTGGGCATCTCGAGCCCGGCTTTTTCCATCAGGTCGGTGCGGTACATGATCATCGAGCTTTCGCCGTAGAACGGAGCCGCATAAAGCGTGCCGTCATGGCTCAGGCCGCCGGCCATCGCGGGCAGGATGTCATCCACATCATATTCCTCGGACAGGTCGTCAAGCGCGACCAGCCAGCCATTTGCGCCCCAGATCGGCGTTTCATACATGCCGATCGTCATGATGTCGAAAGAACCGCCCTTGGCCGCGATGTCGGTGGTGACACGCTGGCGCAGAACGTTTTCTTCCAGTGTGACCCACTCGACCGTGTGCCCGGTCTTGTCGGTGAAGTCCTGGGTCAGGCCCTGCATGCGGATCATGTCGCCATTGTTCACAGTCGCGATGACGAGGTTCTCTGCCAACGCGCCGCCGGCTGTGACAAGCGTCATGGCCGTTGCTGCGCATAGTGCTGATTTGAAAGACATCCTGAATTTTCCTCCTCGTTGGATGATGGAAGAAAGCCTAGTCCTTGACGCTACGCGAAGTCAATTAAAAATTAACGCGCGTAAAGAAAAATCAAAACGGGTGCTTTTTTAAGGGGTTAGGCAGAGTCCCGCATGATCAGTCGTCCTTCGAACAGCGTTTCCTGGCGCTGAGTCAGGCGCTCTTCGCTTTCCAGCATCCCGAACAAGGTGCCCACGGCACGATTCGCAATTGCCTCATAGTCCTGGGCGATGGTCGTCAGCGGCGGGCATGTGAAACGCGAGAACGGGTGGTCGTCATGACCGGCAATACGAATGTGGCACCCCGCCCCCTGTCCAACGCGAAAGCCCAGCCCATAGGCGGCAGACAGCATCCCGATCGCCAGTCGGTCATTGCTGCACAGAACGGTATTGGTGGGGAACGCGTTTTCGGAAAGGAAGCGCCCGCCTTCATAGCGGCCTATTTCCTCGAAATTCCATCCTTCGCCATCGGCCTGAAAGATGTGCGGCTTTTGCCCGTGCCGTTCCATGCTTTCGATATAGGCCGTCCTGCGCTTGTTGGCGTTTGGGTTGGTCGGGTATTTCATCTCGAAAAAACAGGGGGGTTCGCCGCTGCGGCACAGATACTCGACCATCAGGTCGACGCTTTGGGAATTGTTGGTGCCCACGAATGCCTGCCCGATATCGCTCATGTTGGCATCGAACAAAACCAGCGGAAAATCCGCATCAAAGGCTTTGATCGCCTCGCTTTCCGATAAGCGGCCAAAAGGGGCCAGCAATACTCCGGCGGCCTTGAGCGACCGCAACGAGGCAAGGTTGGTCTTTTCCATATCCGGTCGCCCGTGCGAGCTCAGCAAAATCGGGCTGTAACCGGAATCAATGCAGGCAAGTTCGACGCGCCGCGCGATTTCCGAGAAAAACGGGTCGGCCAGGTTTGGCACTACGACGCCAATATTCTTGGTCTTGCGCCGGTTCTGGTTCATCGCGAAAACATTCGGGCTATAGTCGTATTCCTCCAGCGCCGCTTCGATCCTTTTGCGGGTTGAAGGGCGCACGCTGCCGGGGTCGTTGAAATACTTCGATACCGTTGGCCGGGAAATGCCGCTGACCGCGGCGAATTCTTCCATGTTTCGAATTTTGCGAGATGTCATTTTTGTCGTACCGAAGTTTAAAAATTGCGCGCGATAACTTTTGTCAAAAAAATCTATGTAAATTTTGAGGGATGTCAAGCAAGGATCTGCCAGTTCCCCGCATGGCATCTGCAAGCTGATCAGGAATGTGGCAAACGTGGTTGTTGAACCGTTCCAGAACAGGGCGCACTGTATTCGAGCGCTGAAAGCGCGGCTATACAAGTTGAAAAGCTGTTGATCGATTTGACAAATGAGGCTTACCGGCCTCAGGAAACAAGCCTTGCCAAAAGAATGCGAAAACTGTCGTCTTTTGCTGCTAGGTCTCAGGTGCCCGGGGCGGCGCGGTTTGAAAACCCTGAGTTTGGATTAAGAGGATTGGAATAGGAATATGGCAACGTCGTACGCGACCGTTCAAACCGCACCCATTGACGGGCAGAAACCCGGCACGTCCGGGTTGCGAAAAAAGACCGCGGTTTTTCGCAATCCGGGGTATCTTGAGAACTTTGTCCAATCGGTGTTTGACGGAACGGGAGGCGCTGAGGGGAAAACCTATGTGATCGGCGGGGACGGGCGGTTTTTCAACGCCGAAGCCGTAGACATCATCATTCGCATGGCCGCAGCCAACGGTGCCGCCCGGTTGATCGTCGGGCAGAACGGTCTGTTGTCCACGCCAGCTGTTTCGAACCTGATCCGGAAGTATGGAACCGATGGCGGCATCATCCTGTCGGCCAGTCACAACCCTGGCGGGGAAACCGGCGATTTCGGGGTCAAGTTCAACGCGCCCAATGGCGGGCCGGCGCCGGAGGCGATCACCGACCAAATTTACGATCGGACCCAGCGCATCACCGAATACAGCATCGCCGAACAAGTGGCGTGCCCTGTCGGGCAACCCGGTCGTTTCACGGTTGGCGAGACCCTTGTCGACGTGATCGACCCTGTTGCGGACTACGAAGCACTGATGCAGGAGTTGTTTGATTTCGACGCCATCCGTGCCTTGTTCGCTGGTGGGTTCCGGATGTGTTTCGACGCCATGCATGCGGTGACCGGGCCTTATGCAAAACGTATCCTCGAAGACACTCTGGGCGCCCCGAAAGGAACGGTGATCAATGCCATTCCTTCCCCCGATTTCGGCGGTGGGCACCCGGACCCGAACCCGGTTTGGGCCAGCCAACTGGTTGGTATCATGAACGGTCCCGACGCCCCGGATTTCGGGGCCGCCTCCGATGGGGATGGAGATCGCAATATGATCATGGGGCGCGGAACCTTCGTGACACCGTCGGACAGCCTGGCCTTGTTGACCGCCCATGCGCATCTGGCCCCGGCCTATGCCGGCAAGCTGGCAGGCGTTGCGCGATCCATGCCAACCAGCCAGGCCGTCGACCTTGTCGCAGAGCGACTGGCCATCCCGTGCTATGAAACGCCGACCGGCTGGAAATTCTTTGGCAACCTTCTGGACGCAGGCATGGCGACCTTGTGCGGCGAGGAAAGCGCGGGCACCGGTTCGGACCATATTCGCGAAAAAGACGGGCTTTGGGCCGTGCTTTTGTGGCTGAACATTCTGGCCCGTGACGGGCGGAATATCGTGCAGCTTCAACAAGATCACTGGCGCAGTTTCGGGCGCAACTACTATGCGCGCCATGATTACGAGGAGATCCCGACCGAGATTGCCAATGCCCTGATGGACAGTTTGCGCGCAGGTCTGGCCGGGTTTGCCGGAACCGAAGTGGGATCGTTGCGTGTCGCTGCGGCTGACGAGTTTTCCTATGACGACCCGGTTGACCACAGCCTGACCGAGGGGCAGGGCGTGTGCATCTCGTTCGACGGCGGCGCGCGGGTGGTCCTGCGCCTGTCAGGAACCGGCACCCAGGGCGCGACGTTGCGAGTTTACCTGGAACGGTACGTCGGGAAGGACGGTGATCATGGCATGGTTGTTCACGACGCGTTGGAGCCGGTTCTGAGGGCGGCGGACAGCCTGGCCCGGATCAGTGAACGTACCGGGCGCGACAAGGCGGACGTGATCACATGACCCCTGGCAACGATCGCAATCCGGCGCGTCGGGGTCGGTGCCTGGGCTGTTCGACAGGGTCTGCGCCATGAGCGATGTGACGACGATTGCGCAAGACATCCTGGAGCAGCTCATGGCAGCGCCAAGGTCGGGCCGTCGCAGGTTGGTTGCCATTGCAGGGCCACCGGCCTCTGGAAAATCAACCCTGTCAGAGGTCATGGCAAGGCTCATGACCGACGCCGGATACCTGGCGGTCGTCGTGCCGATGGACGGATTTCACCTCGACAATGCGATCCTGACCCAAAGGGGGGTGTTATCCCGAAAGGGCGCGCCCGAGACTTTTGACCAAGGCGGATTTCAGCGTCTTGTCGCGGCGTTGCCGGGCGGTGAAACGGTGTATTTCCCGGTTTTTGATCGCGACAGAGATATCGCAATCGCCGGGGGCGGAGTTGTTGCGGACGATTGCGATACCGTGATCGTCGAAGGGAATTACCTGCTTTACGATGCGCCGGGTTGGCGTGACCTGTATGGGTTTTGGGACTTCTCGGTGCAATTGGCGGTTCCGGAACCGGTCCTGTTGCAGCGCCTTGTCAGCAGGTGGCTGGCGCATGGGCTGCCTCCTGAACAGGCAAATGCGCGGGCGCGGGGAAATGACCTGAGCAATGCCCGGCTGGTCTCGGCCAGATCGCTTGCCGCCGACGTGACAATCGCGGGATGATCTGCGGATTTCCCGAGTTTTGGACATGACAGCCGGTCACACATGATGTTCAGTCCCGTCATGACGCGCCTCAGGAAAATCACTGTTAGCGACAAGATGCAGGACGGTTACAGCTATGTGCTGACCGAACCGATGGGCGAGGGGTTCGCCATCGATTTCAAACCCTTCTACACCCCGCGTGAAATGCTGGAGATGGGCGTTTTCGAAGGCTGCTATATGACCGATTGCCGGGCGGAATTCCCTGCGGATTGGTTTGAGCGGGCCCGAATCAACCCGCAACCGGACGAAAAATTGAACCAATTCGGGGTCAAAAGCCGCCAATCCTTGGCGGTTTGGCGCGAGAAAGGATGGATCTATGGGCCGGATCCGCGCGGGTGGTTTCAGTGGTATTGCCGCTATTTCATGGGGCGTCGCATTGATGATATCGATCGCAAACAGATAGGCCGATGGAAAGGTTTTGCCCGCCACGCGGGGCAGGTTCGGGCCAATTGCTATCCGGGCGACGTATTTTGCCGTCCGCGGCAGCGACAGGCGCTGCTGCAATGGTCCTACGACCCGTTTATCTAAGGCTGCCCGGTCACAAGAACCCGGCGGGTGTGTTCGGCCCACCGTGCCTGCGCGGTGGGCGATGCGCTCAGTTGCCCTGGTTACGGGCTTCCAGCCGTTCAAGATTGACCACCGTTGACAGCATCAGCCTGTCATGGCTCCAATCGCCGGTTTCGCGGATAGAGGCAGAGCCAAGCGCCAGCACAAAGGCAAAAAGCACCGTCAGCCCAAGAAAGACGGTCGTTAGCCGAGCCTGTACGGCGGGGGTATCGGTCAGGGCGAGAACGCGCTGGCGCAGCGCGCGCTTTGCTTTGCCGCCAGAGACCAAGGCGACATTCAAAACCCGCGGGCTGCCGCGTGACACCGTGCGCGCGCAATAATCCAGCAGGCAGGCGGTATAATCGCGCGCATCAATTCCCTTGCGCGTGATGACCGACTGGTCGCAAGCCAGTTCTCGCAGGCGACTGAAGTGGTGTTTCAACACAAGATAGGCTGGATTCCAGAACAGGATCGGGCGCAAAAGTTCGAATCCAAGCTCCCATTCCACATCGCGCGCGCGCACATGCTCAAGCTCATGAGCAAGGGCAAATCGCAAATCTCTCGGGGTGTTCAGAAGGTGGCTGGGCAGCACGACATGGCGCCGGCGCAGCCCGCGGACTGCGAAAGGCACGGTAATGCGGTCCGACAGGCGGATGTCGACGCAGGCCGAACGGCGCCAGACAAAACTAGTGCGCACAGTCTCATGAATTGCCAAGGCGTCGCGTCCCACGCGCAAGGCCAGCCCCGCGCTAATCAGGACTGCAATTGCAATAGTCGCCGTCAATAAAGGGTACTCGCCCGACAATGCGACCTCGACCCAACGCTGGCGTGTGTTCAGAAGGGCTTCGAACTGGGTTGCCGGCATCGCGATGTCGCCCCGAAGATAGGCCGCAACGGCGATATCGCCAAAGCCAACAGCCTGTCCGGGCAAGAGCGTACCAGCCAGACCTGCGACCCCAACGGCCAGAAACGGGCTGAGCAGAATGCAGACGCACAACGCCTTGAGCGCCCGCAGCTGGACGACATAATTGTGCCTGAGTGCCGTCCGGGACAGTACAAACCTGGCCCCTGACCAGACCAGGGCAGACATGACCAGAACCAGATTCAGTTCGATATATGCGTCGAGAACCGGTTTAACCGCTGTCATTTTGCAGTCTCCTCTCTACCAGTGCTCGAATTTCCTCCAGGTCGGCTTCGCTCAGGCCTGCATCGTCGACAAGCCGCGCAACCAAGGTGGCGGGCGTGTCGTCAAACAAGGTGCGAGACAGGTTCTGAAGCGACCGCGCCTGATACCTGTCTTTTTCCAGAAGCGGCCTATAGATCAGGGACTTGCCGTCTTTGCGGCTTTCCACGAAACCTTTTTCATCGAGAATGCGCAGGATCGTGGCGCCAGATGTATAGGCCAGGTTGCGTTCCGGCGGCAGCCGGTCAAGCACATCACGGACCGATCCTTGCCCCAGGCCCCAAAGTTCGTTCATGAACTCCAGTTCAACCTCGGTCAGCAGGTTTGTCGTCTTTTTCTTTCTCATCGGTCTCGGCGTCGCCATATTCAGTAATCCAGCAAGACAAGCATTCTTTCACCGTTTCGCAAAGCCTAAACTTTCCAGAACACGAAGACGCCCCAGCCAATGGACAGGAACAGCGGCGTCCAGACCGGCTGACCGACCAGCCCAAGCCAGGCCAGAAAGATATAGGCCGAACCCAGCAGCGTGATGAACAGCCGGTCGCCCAGCGTGGTGGTCAGGCCCAGAACGCCGCGGCGTTCGATCCCGTCGCGGAACTTGAACCCTTCGAGCACGCCGATCAGGGCGATGGCTGAAAAGATGCCGACAAACACCGCAAGCGTTGCAGGGGTCCAGGCCATCCAGAAATCGGGCCACAGCGGATCGGTCCAGGAAAAACCTTTTTCCTCTTGCTGGCCCACGCTGCCCCAACCGGCCTGTTGCGCAAATGCGGCGGAGGGCAGGTAGGGAAGGGAAAGAAGAAGCTTTCGCATATCGAACCTCACACTCGTCCCATCGCGAAACCACGCGCGATGTAGTTGCGGACAAACCAGATGACGATGGCGCCGGGGATGATGGTCAGGGTTCCGGCGGCCGCCAGCAGGCCCAACTCATATCCCGCGCTGGATGCGGTGCGTGTCATCACGGCAGCAATCGGTTTGGCCTCGACAGCTGTTAGGGTTTTGGCCAGCAGCATCTCGACCCATGAGAACATGAAGCAGAAGAAGGCGGCAACGCCGACGCCCGCCTTGATGTTGGGCAAGAAGATCGTCACGAAAAAGCGCGGGAAGGAATAGCCGTCGACGTAAGCTGTCTCGTCCAGTTCCTTCGGGATGCCCCGCATGAAACCCTCCAAGATCCACACCGCCAGCGGTACGTTGAACAGCGTATGCGCAAGTGCCACGGCCAAGTAGGTGTCGAACAGGTGGATCGACGAATAGAGCTGAAAGAAGGGCAGTGCGAACACCGCAGCCGGGGCCATCCGGTTGGTCAGCAGCCAGAAGAACAGTTGTTTGTCACCCAGAAACCGATAACGCGAGAACGCATAGGCTGCGGGCAGCGCGACACAGATCGACAATACCGTGTTGATCGTCACATAAGTGATCGAGTTGATATAGCCCCAATACCACGTCGGATCGGTGAAGATGGTGATGTAATTCTCCAGCGTAAATGTCTGGGGAAACAGAGAAAAGCCCGACAGGATCTCGTTCGTGGTTTTGAAGGACATCGCCACCAGCCAATAGATCGGCAGCATCAGGAACGCGATATAGAGGATCGGGATGATAGACCGCTTTTTCATTGCGCGTCGTCCTTTGTCATCAGGGTGTAGAAGACCCACGAAACCAGCAGCGTGATTGCGAAGTAGATCAGGCTCATCGCGGCTGCGGGGCCAAGGTCGAACTGTCCCAGCGCGATCTTCACAAGGTCGATCGACAGCAGGGTGGTTGAGTTGCCGGGGCCGCCGCCGGTCAGAACGAAGGGCTCGGTATAGATGTTGAAACTGTCCATGAAGCGCAGCAGAACGGCGATGGTCAGGACTGTTTTCATCTTGGGCAGTTGGATATAGCGGAATACCGACCACGGGCTGGCACCGTCAATCTTGGCCGCCTGGTAATAGGCATCCGGGATCGACACCAGACCCGCATAGCACAGCAGCACCACCAGTGACGTCCAGTGCCAGACATCCATGACGATGACAGTGATCCAGGCCGACAAGGGCTGTTGCGTCATGTCATAGTTGACGCCCAGAACATCATTCAGGAAATACCCCAGCAGGCCGATCTTGGGCAGGGTAAAGATGTTCCACATCGAGCCGACCACATTCCACGGGATCAGCATCGGCAGGGCCATCAGAACCAGACAGACCGGTACCCAGAACCCTTTGCGTGGCATCGACAGGGCCACGATGACGCCCAGCGGCACCTCGATCGCAAGGATCATCGCGGTGAACAGGAATTGCCGCCCCAATGCGGCCTGAAACCTGTCCGACCGCAGAATTTGCTCGAACCAGCCCAGCCCTTCCCAGAAGAACTGGTTGTTGCCAAAGGTTTCCTGCACCGAGTAGTTGACCACCGTCATCATCGGCACCAGTGCGTTGAACGCCACCAGTGCCAGCACCGGCAGGACAAAGAACCAGGCTTTTTGGTTTTCCGTTCTCATCTGGCGCGCTCCTCGGTTGCGATCCAGCCGTCGCGGTAGACGCGGGATTGTTCAGGTTTGAATTGCAGGAAGACCTGCGAGCCTGGCTCGGGGACCGAATGTTCGGTGACAGCCTTGAGGGTGGTGTTGCCGACCATGGCGCTGACCACGAAATGGCGGCCAATGTCGGCAACCTTGGTCACGTGCGCCGGGATGCCACTGTCGCCAAAGCCTACATACTCGGGGCGGATACCCAGATCGGTGTGGCCACTGTCGCCCTTGGTTGGCCCTTCCAGCATCACCTCATGGCCTTCGAAAACGGCTCGGTCGCCCCTGGCCTCACAGGGCAGGACGTTCATACCGGGCGATCCGATGAAGTGGCCGACAAATGTATGCTGGGGACGCTCAAACAACTCCACCGGAGTGCCGATCTGAACGACCTCGCCGTCTTGCATCACGACCACCTCATCCGCGAAGGTCAGCGCCTCGGTCTGGTCGTGGGTCACATAGATCATCGTTGCTTGCACTTTTTGGTGCAGCTCTTTCAGCTTGGACCGCAGCTTCCATTTCAGATGCGGGTCGATCACGGTCAGCGGCTCATCAAACATCACCGCGTTCACGTCATCACGCACCAGACCGCGTCCCATCGAGATCTTCTGCTTGTTGTCCGGGCTCAGGCCACTGGCACGCGTATTCAGCATGTCCGTGACGTCCAGCATCTCGGCGATCTCATCGACGCGCCGCTTGATTTTGGCGGGCTCGACGCCTCGGTTTTTCAGGGGAAAGGCCAGGTTTTCGCCCACGGTCATCGTGTCGTAAATCACCGGAAACTGAAAAACCTGCGCGATGTTACGCTGATCCGGGGGCAGGGCGGTGACATCGCGGTCATCGAACAGAATCTGCCCCTCGGACGGGGTCAACAGACCCGAGATGATGTTGAGCAGCGTGGACTTGCCGCAACCCGACGGCCCAAGCAGAGCATAGGCTCCACCATCGCGCCAGGTCACGTCGATTTCTTTCAGCGCATAGTCCTCGGGGCCTGTCGGCGAGGGCATATAGCTGTGTCGCAGGTTGGAAAGCTTGATCTGTGCCATGTCAGGCCACCCTTTTGCCGTCTTGGCCGAAATACCGGCAATGCGCCGGGTTCATGTAGAAACTGTGATCCTCACCAACCTGATAGGGATGCACACCCGCCGCCAGCGAAACCCACGCATCTTCGCCGTGCTGAAAATGCGCGCTGGAGTCCGAGCCCGAAAGCTCGGTCACGATCACGCGGCCGGTCAGTTCGACATCCGCGTCCGAGCTGCGGAAGGGGGTTACCCGGTGCGGCCGGACGGCGACCGTGTAGTCCCCATCGGACAGGTCAGAAACCGCCCACCCGCCGCCACCGGCCAGTTGCGCCTGTGCGCCGGATACGGTGATACGGGCCAGATTGATCGGCGGGTCCGAAAAGACACGCGCAGCGGCGATGTTTTCGGGGTTTCGATAGATATCGGCGGTCGGCCCGAACTGGGTGACGCGGCCATCTTCCATAAGGGCGGTATGGCCACCTAGCAGCAGCGCCTCTTCGGGTTCCGAGGTCGCATAGACCACCACGGCGCCGCGTCCTGCAAACAGGTCAGGCAGCTGTTCGCGCAATTCCTCGCGCAGCTTGTAATCCAGATTTGCCAGCGGCTCATCCAAGAAGACGGCGCGGCTTTCTTTCGCAATCGCACGCGCCAAGGCGGTGCGTTGTTGTTGCCCCCCCGACAGCTCGTGCGGGCGGCGATGCAGCATCGGGCGCAGTTGCAGCAGGTCGGCAGCCTCTTCCACGCGGCCTTCAATCTCGGACTTTGCCATGCCGGCCACCCGCAGGGGCGAGGCGATGTTGTCGAAAACGCTCATATGAGGGTAGTTCACGAAGAACTGGTGGACCAGGCTGATCTGCCGCTTTTGCGTGTTCAGCTTTGTGACATCCTGCCCATCCATGAAGACCTTTCCCGAGGCAATTGGGTCCAGCCCGGCCATCATCTTGATCAAAGAGGTCTTGCCCGATCCGGTCGCGCCCAGCAGGACGTTGAAATGGCCGGTCTTCAGGGTCAGGGTTGTTGGTTTGATATGGATGACATTGCCGACCCGTTTGGTCGTGTCTTGTAGTTCGATCATGTCCGTGGGTTCCGATCCCGCAGCGCATCGCGCCGTAACTGTCTTGCGGTTGGGGGCGCCGCAATCGGCGCCCCCGGTTTTGTGCTTACTGGGACTGCCAGCGCGCAACCAGTTCGTCATAGTTGACGGTCTGGCCCTGCGGCTTTTCGTTCTCCAGCTTGGCCTTGGGCGAACCCGCTTTTTCCAGCCAGAAGGCAGGATCCTGCGGCTCGTTCAGGCGCGGACCACAGCCGCCATAGACGTTGG
The DNA here is from genome assembly GCA_030427405.1 of Alphaproteobacteria bacterium. Classification (GTDB taxonomy): domain Bacteria; phylum Pseudomonadota; class Alphaproteobacteria; order Rhodobacterales; family Rhodobacteraceae; genus Ruegeria. The sequence goes on from JAUHXK010000004.1 coordinate 243,335, forward strand.
CGGCCTCATCAGCGGCCTGCATGCGGGCCATGGTGATGTCCATCTCTTCGGCCAGACGATCCATCGCTTCTTGCGGGGTGAAAGCGCCCGAGTTCACGTCACCGATCTGCTGCCACCAGATCTGGGCCAGCTTGGGATAGTCCGGCACGTTGATGCCGGTCGGCGACCATGCCACGCGGTCAGGCGAGCGGTAGAACTCGACCAGTCCACCCAGTTTGGGTGCGCGTTCCGTGAACGACTCGTGGTTGACCGAGCTGTCGCGGATGAAGGTCAGACCCACATGGGACTTCTTCACATCAACAGTCTTGGACGTCACGAACTGGGCATAGAGCCAAGCCGCCTGAGCCCGATCCGCAGGGGTCGATTTCAGGAAGGTCCAAGACCCCACGTCCTGATAGCCGACCTTCTGGCCGTCTTCCCAATAGGGGCCGTGCGGGCTGGGCGCCATCCGCCACAGCGGCGTGCCTTCGTCATCCACGGTGTTGTTGCCTTCGGATTTCGGCTTTACCATGTCGGCAGTAAAGGCCGTGTACCAGAAGATCTGCTGGGCCACGTTGCCCTGGCTGAGCGCCGGCAGCGACTGGTAGAAGTCATAGGACGCCGCACCCGGAGGCGCATAGTTGCGCAGCCACTCATCCCATTTGCGGATCGCATAAACCGCAGCCGGACCGTTTGCAGCACCACCGCGCGAGACGGACGCGCCAACCGGGTTGCAGGTGCCCGCTTCCATGCGGATGCCCCATTCATCAACCGGCACACCGTTCGGCTCGCCCTTGTCGCCGGCACCGGCCATCGACAGCCAGGCGTCGGTCATACGCCAGCCAAGGTCAGGCGCGCGCTTGCCATAGTCCATGTGACCATAGATCGCGACACCATCGACCTCTTTCACGTCGTTGGTAAAGAACTCAGCGATGTCTTCATAAGCCGACCAGTTGATCGGAACACCCAGATCATAGCCATACTTCTCTTTGAACGCGGCCTTGTTGGCCTCGTCATCGAACCAGTCCTTGCGGAACCAATACAGGTTCGCAAACTGCTGGTCGGGCAGCTGATACAGCTTGCCATCCGGACCGGTGGTGAACTGAATGCCCATAAAGTCATCCAGGTCCAGCGTCGGCGAGGTCGTCGCTGCCCAGTCACCGCCCATCATGTCGGTCAGCGGATAAGCCAGTTGCAGGCGCGAGTGCGTGCCGATCAGGTCGCTGTCATTGACATAGCCGTCATACAGGTTTCGACCCGTCTGCAATTGGGTCTGAACGGCCTGAACCACTTCTCCTTCGCCCAAGATCTGGTGGTTGACCTTGATCCCGGTAATTTCCTCGAACGCCTTGGCAAGTACCTCGGATTCGTAGGAATGCGTCGGTATGCCCTCAGACAAGACGTTGATTTCCATGCCGGAAAAAGGCTGAGCAGCTTCGATGAACCACTTCATCTCACCCATCTGTTCGTCTTTCGACAGGGTCGATGGCTGGAATTCGTCGTCAATCCAACGTTGTGCTGCGGCTTCGTCGGCCCAAACGGGACCGTGCCCCGCAATGACGGCTGCCGCCGCCACTGCGGAAAGTAGATGTCTCCGCATCTGTCTCCTCCCAAAGATTATGGTTATCCGGTGCAAACCGAATGGCGATCAGCATCCGCGATTTTCCGCACGCCTGTCAAACTAAATTTTTAGTAAATGGCTTCGCAACCGGCCACGCGACCAGTCGACTTCCCCGGCGGAAAATTCGTGCTTCGTTGTAAGCCCGTTTCAACATTGGGAAAAACGCCGCAGGAAAGTTCCAGGTTGACGTTCCGATGAACGGCGGTCCCGGTCCCCGGTCCAACAGCCAGAAAGCCCCGGCGTTACGCTCCGCAGGGCCAAACCCATCATTCAGGGGGGGGGTGATACCGCAGCGCAGATTGGAAAAATGGTAGCCCGTAGGGGAATCGAACCCCTCTTTCCAGGTTGAAAACCTGGCGTCCTAACCGATAGACGAACGGGCCACGCTGTGCCTCAGCCAAGTCAAGAATGGTAGCCCGTAGGGGAATCGAACCCCTCTTTCCAGGTTGAAAACCTGGCGTCCTAACCGATAGACGAACGGGCCACGCTGGCTTGTGGAGGGCCTTTTACGGATTACACCGATGCCCCGCAAGCCGAAAAGTGCAGCGACGGAAAGTTTTTTTGCCGGGCCAGAAAAGGGTTTGAGGCATCGCTCAACCTGCGCTGGCCGCATCCTCCAGACGCAACTGTACGCTTTGCCGTCCACCCCAGGAATTGACTTCCAACCGTCCGGCGAAATGGAACCGCGCGCCCCCGTGATTGCTGAGCTTTTCGCCCATGGGCCCGTCAAAGGCGCCAAAGGCGATTGCGTCCAGACCACCACCCATCCCGTCCGACAGGGACAGCTTCAGATGGGTTTCGCCGACCCGCTTGGCAAACCGCACCTGCAGGTCGGGAAAAGCGTATCGCGGGGCAGGGGCACCGGCCCCGAACGGCCCTGCCTGTTCGATCTGTTCGATCAGATCGACAGAGGCCGCCCCCGGCATCAACGCGCCGTCCAGCTTCAGGTCGGCAGGACCCGCCTGACCGGCGCCCTGCTTGGCCAACAGGTCCGACAATCGCGCCATGGCGGGCTCAAGCTGATCGCGCATAACGGTCAGGCCCGCCGCCATCTTGTGACCGCCCCCACGGAGCAACAACCCCTCGGACGCAAGCCGCTGGATTGACGCGCCAAGGTCAATACCGGGAACAGACCGGCCTGACCCCTTGCCCTCGTCTCCGTCAAACCCGATGACAATGGCAGGCCGGTTCGCGGCATCCTTCAAACGCGAGGCTACGATCCCGACGACGCCCGGGTGCCAGCCATCATGCGCGGCCCAGACCAGCGGCGCGTCAAGCCCGCGCTCTTCGGCCTGATCAAGGGCGGCTGCCCGGACCGTGTTCTCGATTTCGCGGCGCTCGGCGTTCAACTCGTTCAGGCGCTGGGCCAGCGGTTCGGCCTCGGTCAGCGTTTCACTGCACAACAGTCGGGCGCCCAGATCCGCCTGGCCGATCCGACCCCCGGCATTCACACGCGGGCCCAGCAGAAACCCCAGATGGTAACTGGTCGGCGCGGTATCCATCCGGGCAACATCGGACAGGGCCACAAGACCGGGCCGCTGCCGCCCCGCCATCACCTTCAGCCCCTGTCTGACCAGCGCCCGGTTCGCTTCGATCAACGGGGCAACATCGGCAACCGTGGCCAGCGCGACCAGGTCCAGAAACGGGATCAGGTCGGGTCCGCTCGCGCCATTTTCGCGCAACTGTCGTCCGGCTTCGACCAGCATCAGAAACACCACCCCGGCGGCGCACAAATAGCCAAGATCACCGCTTTCGTCCTGCCGGTTCGGATTGACCACCGCCACGCATTCCGGCAGCGTTTCACCGCCAAGGTGGTGGTCCAGAACAATAACATCCGCCCTGCGCGCTGCCGCGATCGGCTCATGGCTCAAGGTCCCACAATCGACGCAGATGATCAGATCATGGGCGTCGGCAAGCTGCTCCATGGCGGGTACATTGGGGCCGTACCCCTCGTCTATCCGGTCAGGTACATACAACGTGGCATGCAACCCCATTTGCCGTAGCCACACCAGCAACAACGCGGCCGAACTGCCGCCATCGACATCATAATCGGCAAAAACCGCGATCCGCTGCCGGGCCTTCACAGCCTGCAAAAAGCGGGCGGCGGCCTTTTCCATATCCAACAATGCGCGCGGATCAGGCAGCAATTCCTTCAGCTTGGGGTCCAGAAATCCGCGTGCTTCCATTGCTGGGACGCCCCTTCGGGCAAGAACCTGGCAAACCGCGCGCGGAAGATCAGCCTGCTGGACCAGCACTTCGGTGGCCCGCTCCACGTCCGCCCCAGGCCCAACCCAGCGTCGGCCCGTCAACGATTGCTCTACGCCCAGAAAACTCACATGCGCCTCCAAAACCAAGGCCGGACCTGTGCGGGCCCGGCCTTTTCATCTTTTCAAAAATACTCCCGTCGGAGGCAACGGCGCAAGCCGTTACGCATCCAGGTGCGGCCACATCGGGGTGCGGTAAGACATGCGTCGCACCGATCCGGTTTTCGACCGCATCAGCAAAGTCGTGGTTTCAACCCAACCCGGTTCGCGCTTGATCCGCGGCAGTAGCGATCCGCCGGTGACACCCGTTGCGGCAAAGATTACGTCAGCGGTGACCATTTCGTCACGGCCATAAACCCGGTCCAGGTCCGTGATGCCCGCTTTGGCGGCCCGGCCGCGCTCATCGTCATTGCGAAACAGCAGGCGGCCAAAAATCTGCCCGCCCATGCATTTCAGCGCGGCTGCGGCCAGCACGCCCTCGGGCGCACCGCCCTGGCCCATATACATGTCGATGCCGGTCACGTTGCTTTCGGCACAATGCATGACACCGGCAACATCGCCATCGGTGATCAGGCGGATCGACGCGCCGGTTTCGCGGACTTCCGCGATCATCGCCTCGTGCCGCGGGCGTTCCAGAATGCAGACGGTAATGTCAGCTGGCTCGCACCCCTTTGCCTTGGCCAAGGCCTCGACCCGTTCGCGCGGGCTCATATCCAGGGTCACGACGCCTTCGGGGTATCCCGGCCCGATGGCCAGCTTGTCCATATAGACATCCGGCGCATGCAGCATTGACCCGCGCGGACCCATGGCGATAACCGTCAGCGCGTTGGGCATGTCCTTGGCGGTCAGGGTGGTCCCTTCCAGGGGGTCCAGCGCAATATCCACGCCGGGGCCATCTCCGGTCCCGACCTCTTCACCGATGAACAGCATCGGCGCCTCGTCCCGTTCGCCTTCGCCGATGACGACAACACCGGCGATATCCAGCAGGTTCAATTGCTCGCGCATTGCGTTCACGGCAGCCTGATCTGCGGCCTTTTCATCGCCCCGCCCAACCAGGGAGGCAGATGCCAGCGCAGCCTGTTCTGCAACCCGTGCGAGACCCAGTGACAGCAAACGGTCGTTGAAATCGGTTTTGGCAGCGTTCATGCTAAGTATTCCTTTGGTCAGCAAAGACGTTAAGACCGCAATAGCCTGCCCGGGGTGCAGGCCGCAAGGGTTCAGACCTGTTCAATCCGCAGCGCGACGGGATCATCAGCCACAACATCGGTAGCATTCAGACCGTTCAGCGCATGGTCCAGCGTGGTGCGCGTTGTCTTGTGGGTCACGATCAGCACGGGCGCCGTGCTTTCGGAATGGGCGTATTGGCGCATCCGGTCGATTGATACGCCCGCATCGCCAAGCACAGCGGCAACCTTGGCCAAAGCTCCGGGCTTGTCCAGCAGCGCCAGCCGCAGGTAGTAGGGCGCTGGCAACCCGGTGCGGGCAGGGGCCGCATCCTTCAGCGAAACAGCCGGCCGGCCAAAGGTCGGGATAAGCAGACCGCGGGCCAGATCGCATATATCGCCCAACACAGCGCTTGCCGTCGGGCCCTCACCGGCCCCTGGACCGCGCAGGACAATCTGCTCGACCGCATCGCCTTCGATCACAACCATGTTCGTGCCGCCTTCAAGCTGCCCCAACGGCGAGTCGCTGGGGACCAGGCAGGGCTGCATACGCTGTTCCAACCCACGTGGCGTGCGCTGGGCCACGCCCAGCAACTTGATCCGATAGCCCATATCGGCGGCCTGGTGGATATCTTCCAGGCTGATCTGCTGAATGCCCTCAATTTCGATACCATCGAAATTTGGCTTGGTTCCAAACGCGATCGACGACAAAAGGGCCAGTTTATGCGCGGCATCTATCCCGCCGACGTCCAGATTGGGGTCCGCTTCCAGATACCCCAGTTCGGCACATTCTTCGAACAGGGCGTTATATCCCAGTTCCTGCGACTGCATCCGGGTCAGGATATAGTTGCAGGTTCCGTTCATCACGCCCATGACACGGGTGATTTCGTTTCCGGCCAACCCCTCGGTCAGGGATTTGATCACCGGGATCCCCCCGGCGACGGCGGCTTCGAACCGGATCGCGCGGCCTGCGGCCTCGGCCTGTTCGGCCAGGGCCTGACCGTGAATGGCCAACAGGGCCTTGTTCGCGGTTACCACATCCTTGCCGCTGGCCAAGGCGGCCTCGACCGAAGCTTTTGCGGGGCCGTTTTCCCCGCCCATCAGTTCGACGAACACATCGATGTCATCGCGTTTCGCCAATGCGACCGGGTCGGTTTCCCACTGGTAATCCTTAAGGGAAACGCCGCGATCCTTTTCGGGGCTCCGGGCTGAAACAGCGACGATTTCGATCGGGCGGCCGGTGCGATCCCGCAGCAGATCCGCATGGCGACGAATGATCTTGACGACACCCACCCCGACGGTTCCCAAGCCAGCAATTCCAAGCCGCAGCGCCTGTGTCATTCCGGTGGTCCTTTCCGCTCGATATGCTGTTTTTCGGACGACTTGCCCGTTGCTGGCTGCCTTAACGGGTTCGGGCCAGCGGTGCAATCCGAACCGACCCCCGGCGGCCTCAAAGCTTTCCGGAGGGGCGGCTTTGCTTAATTCGCAGATGCGTTTTGCAAGTCCTGCGCCTTTTTGGCCAGGGCTTCGCTTCGGGCGGTCAGTTCTTCTTCTACGGCGGCGGCCTCGGCCTCGGGGTCGGCGGGGGTTCCGAGGGCCTGTTGCAACGGGATCAGCTTGGGGTAGGGGGCATTGCGCACCGCTTGCGCCTCGCTGCCTTCAAGCTCGGGGATGTCCGCGCAGCCCGCACAGACAAGCATCACTACCAATGGGGTCAAAACCTTCATGCCGAACCTTCCGCAAGCGCGTGTCCTTGGTGATGCACGTTTTGGTGGTTCTGTTCAAGCGGGCTTCTATCTGAACATTTGTTCATATACGGTTGCCTCATGGCACGAACACAAGGCTCACATTCAGACATCACCGGCCCGCGTATTCGCAAGGCGGCGCTCAGCCTGTTTGCGCGCCACGGCTATGCGGCGGTTTCGATGCGCCAGATCGCGGCCGAAGTCGGCGTGCAGGCCGGGGCGTTGTACAACTACACCCCCGACAAGCAAAGCCTTCTGTACCGCCTAATGCGCGATCACATGCACGAATTGCTTTCAGCCTATGACGAGGTCGAGGCAGGGTCTGACCCGGCTGAAGATCTGCGCAAGTTTGTGGGGTTTCACATCCGGTTCAACCTACAGCGCCCGGACGAGGTATTCATCGCCTATATGGAGTTGCGCAACCTGTCGTCTGAGTATTTCGCAGAGATCGAAACCCTTCGGCGACGCTATGAAGACCAGCTAGAGAGCATTTTGCGCGAAGGTCAGCGCGTGGGGCAGTTTTCGGTTGCCGATACAAAAATCGCCACCCTGGCAGTCATCGCGATGTTGAACGGGGTTCTGACGTGGTACCGCGCACAGGGGCGGCTGTCGCTGGATCAGGTCGAACAGGTTTATTGGGATATGGTGCGCAAGGCGGTCGCCATCTGACGCCACCGCCCCCGCCAAACAGCCCGCACCGGTGAATCAGTGCGCGGGCTGGATGAACGTTCCGTTCCGCAACTCGCGAAACGCCTGTTCAAGCTCGGACCGGGTGTTCATCACGATCGGCCCATGCCATGCCACCGGCTCGTCAATGGGCGCACCAGAGATCATCAGGAACCGCACGCCCTCGGGCCCGGCCTGGACCTTGATCTCGTCGCCAGAGCCAAAGCGCACCAGCGTCCGGTTGCCGGACATGTCGCGGATGTTGACCTCTTGCCCGCGTACCTCTTTCTCCAGCAGCACGCCCGTGGGCTGTGATGCGTCGACAAAAGCGGCCTGGCCTTCGAACACATAGGCAAAGGCGCGGCGATACGTGTCGATGCCAAAGCTGCGGGTGATACCGGGCGGAATCGAGATATCCAGGTATTGCGGGTCGGCTGCGATCCCATCCACGGGGCCGGTGCGCCCCCAGAACGACCCAACGATGACACGCACCTTTGTACCGTCATCATCAATGATCTCGGGTATATCGGCGCTCAGGACGTCCTGGTAACGCGGGGCGGTCATCTTCTGGTCCGCTGGCAGGTTGCCCCACAACTGGAACCCATGCATTTGACCGCTTGGGCTGCCCTTGGGCATTTCCTGGTGCAGAATGCCTGACCCGGCCGTCATCCATTGTACGTCCCCTGCGCCCAGCGTTCCGGTGTTGCCCAACGAGTCGCTGTGTTCGACCGTACCCGACAAGACATAGGTGATGGTTTCGATCCCCCTGTGCGGGTGCCAGGGGAACCCGGCCTGAAAATCCTGCGGCCGGTCGTTCCGAAAATCGTCGAACAGCAGAAACGGGTCCAGCTCTGTCGGATCCTGAAAACCGAACGCCCGGTGCAATTTCACTCCGGCACCTTCGATGGCGGGAACGGCCTGTCGTGTTTCTAGGGTTGGTCTGATGGACATATTGGCCTCCTGGCTTTGTGAGCCCAATCTAGGGGGCTTGCGAAATCGGTCAATTTGCGTCTGAGCACGATTAGTGTGCGGTGGTTGTCAGGGCCTGTTGTTTCCGGCCGAATAGGGGTAATGGGAGGCCGTTGAAACGGGGAGATACTCATGCAGGACGAAGTGCTGGCGGTTGTCGTGGCCTCACCGCTCCGGCGCGCCATCGGGGTGGCGATGCTGGTCGCGATCGGGGTGATCGTGGTTTACGTTGCGATGGCGACGCCGCCTGCCTTGGGGTGGCAACTGTTTCTTATGGTGGTAGGCGCAGGGGCGCTGTGGTTGTCCTATCGTGTGTGGAACGCCACCGCCGACAGCATCGAACTGACCCGGACATCCCTGCGCACCGGCTCTGGTCAGATGATCGCCGAGGTCGCCGAAATCGAGGCGGTCGACCGCGGTGTCTTTGCGTTCAAGCCGTCAAACGGCTTTTTGATCCGCACCCGTGCCAGGACCGGAAACGCCTGGGCGCCCGGCCTGTGGTGGCGCCTGGGGCGCAGGATAGGGGTCGGCGGCATGACAGCCGCCGGTCAGACCAAGTTCATGTCTGAAATGTTGTCCGCGTTGCTTGCCGAGCGACAGTAACCGTCAGCAGTCGTCGGTCGCGTTGATGTTGTGATACCCGCGCGGTTGGGTGAAGATGAAATTCTCCATCGAGAATTCATGATCGCCAAACCCGATTTTGAACGGCCGTGTATACAGGTCGAGGGTTTCAACCAGGATCATGGTGCCGTTGTCTTGCATCACCGGCAACTTGTCCTTGATGTCTCCTACGCTGGCATCGGTCCATTCATCATAGCTTTCGCCACGTACGCAGGACCACAGGACATAGTGGCGGTCATCAGGCTCGTCCCAGCGCAGAAACGAAACCCGCATGGATACGTCCGAACGGTCGGAGATCATCCACTGCTGCAGGTCATAGAGGGTGGTGATGTAATCCGCGTCGACGGTGCTGCTTTCGCGCGACAAGACGTCGGCCAAAGCATAGGCCGCCTTGAGGTTGCGCGCGCTGTGGCGATACCCGTCGAAGAAACTGTAGGACGCCCACATCCCCCAGAAAATAAGGGGAAAGATCATCACCGCTTCGATGGTGACGACACCGTCTTCCTTGCGGGAAAACTGGCGGAGAAACCCGGTGACGAGCTTGCGGAATGGTTTATCAGATCGGTTCATGGACAAATACCGATGTTGCATGCAGTTCATATTGACCGTCGGGATCCTGCTGCGCGAGTTTGCCCAGGGTCGTTCCGAAGAAAAGCGGAGTGATCTCGACGCAGGCGCGAATGACCATCAGTTCATTCGAGGTTCCCTGTTCGAACAACTGGTCGTCCTTGCCACGAATTTCTTCGGGCGTATCGACGCAATAGGGGTCCTCGTACCCCGAGGCGAGCATCGGGTTGCCCACGTAGGGGTCGACGGTGACCATTTCCAGCGCGAGGTTCGCGAAACAGTCCGGAATGGCGCCCGCCTTGTCGCAAATGATCTGCTTGAGCAGGGTATGCGTCCACTGGGCGTCGGCCGAGGTGTCGTATTTGTCGATCAGGTTCATACGCACGTCCTGAATGGTTTCATCCAGCGCACGTTCGAGGTTGGCATGGTTCCAGGCAACGATGCCCATCTCGACGCCTGAATAGGTGGTCATCAGGAAAATCGGAAACCACATGACAAATTCGATTGGGGCATTGCCGGTTTCATCGCGCCGGAAACTGCGCGCTTTGGCAAGAAGTCGCGTGATCATTGGGTCAGCCTCAGGTTCCGGATGCTTGAGCCGATCGAGGCAAAAACATCGACGATCTCGGTGCCGGTTGCCTCGTAATAGGCGCCATCGTCGCTTTTGCAGGCCTGAAGCAGGGTCTTGCCCGCGTCGGGGGCCTCGAACGCGATGGTGAAAATGATGACATTGTTGGCCTTGGCCGCATCGCACAAGGCGCGCGCACGGGTGTTCTTGGTCGACGACCCGACGCTGCTGACGGCATCGTAGTACCAGTCATAGGCAAAGGAAGAGCCGAGGTTGTCGCGATACATGTCATAAATCTTGTAGCGTGTCGTTGTCATCCAGACATCGGGCCACGACAGTTCAGTTGCCGATCCGGCCTCGTTCCTGTCTTCGTGCCTGCTGTAATCGTAATCGCGGCACCGACCACTGCGGTAATCCCGGCACCGGTACACCCGGTAGGTTCCGTTTCCGTAAGCGTGCTGCTGGCGGGTCTCGCGGGCCCAGTACCAGCGTTCATAGCTGTCCCATTCGCCGATGGGCACATCTTCCCAGACGAAGTTGTTCGAATCCGCGTCGAAGTAAGAGTAGATTTCTTCGTCGTCATTCCACCAGATGTCTGACGATCCGGTACGATAGCCGGGATTGACCTGATATTGCGTTGTGTTCGCGCCGTCCGTCATCAAAACGATGACCTTCATCGCTTCGGCACTGGCATATGTGCTGGGGCGGGTGGCAAATTCGGCCGGGATCTCGGTGCCGGCAAGGTTTGCCATCACCGGCTGAAAGCTTTCGTCAAGCAATGTCAGGCCCCATTTCAGGCCCAGCTCGATCGAGGTGTTGCCGCCGGCCTGGAAATTCTCGATCTGCGCATTCAACGTGTCGGGGTCTTTTTGCAGAACGGCAACCTCGCGGCTTTCTTCGATGTCGCAAATCTCGCTATAGACGATGTCGTTGTCCGGACGTTTGTCGTATTCGCCCCAATGGGTGAAATGCAGCGTGCTTTCATACGTCGCGCCCGTGTCGAAAGTCGTCGTCGAAAAGTCCGAGCTTTCGAAGTTGATGCAATTGGCAAAGGCGTTGCCACCGGTGACATTCAATTCATCAACCAGGTAATCGGGCAGCGCGACCTGGGTGGCGTAGGGCACGATGGAGATTGACAGCTTGCCGTCCTCGGTCTTGTCGACCATTTCCTGAACAAAGTTCTGGGCGGCGTCCTTGAGGTTTTCCAGCCGGTTATAGCTGTTCATCGAACCCGAAACGTCCAGAACCAACGAGATTTCCACGTCGTCAATGGCTTCTTCTGCGACGCTGGTCACCGAGGTCGTGATCGAGTCGACCTCCCACCACTGCATGAAATGCATGCCGATATCCATCTGGGCGGTGGCTTCGACCCGGCGGTAGCCTTCGATCGTCACTTCGCTTGTGCCGCAGAGGTCGGGTGTGACAACCGGATCGCCAACCAGGTACTGGTCCAGCCCTTCTTTTTCCAGATAGCTGCGGATCACGACGCTGGGGCACAAGTCCTGATCCAGGTCGGCGGCGGCCAGTACAGCCCGGTCCAGCGAATACTGAAGCCGCGCCCGTTCGCGATCATATCGCATCACGTCGACGGCAAAACCGGCGGCGGTAAAGATGATCAGCATGAAAAACAGGGCCATGATTGTCATCAGGCCACTTTCGGACGACCAGAACGACGAAGTCCTGCCGTGGCGTTTTGCCAAAGCAGCCAAGAAGCCTGATTTTGAATTCCAATCAAAATTGCGCATAACGAAATCCCTCTGCTGGCCAAACGTGGTGAAGCCAGTAATTCGCAACTTTAATAATTTAGACTTGGAACGTGGCGAGATTTGGGCGCTATCGCCACTATGCTGCTATTATTGAACGGAAATCGCGCGTAGTGGGTCGGTTTCGTCCCGATTTGTTTCTGGTCAAGGGACAATTTGATGGGATTTTTCCCGGTGCGACTCGCTGTGGGTGCGCTTAACCCGCTGTTCACAAAATGATGAAAAAAGATGCAATTGGCGATTGCGACCATCGGCCAAGGGTGCGACAAAAAGTCGTGACGCTTGTCGTCCAATGACGCGGAGGATTCTATGACGGTCATCAAAGAACCCAGCTTTCGGGAAAGCGTAGATCTGATGTTCAACAGGGCGGCGTCCCTGATGGACCTTCCGCCAGGGTTGGAGGAAAAGATACGGGTGTGCAACGCCACCTATACGGTACGGTTCGGTGTCCGGTTGCGCGGCCAGATGCACACGTTTACCGGCTATCGTTCGGTTCATTCCGAACATATGGAACCGGTCAAGGGCGGCATCCGCTATGCCACCGCCGTGAACCAGGACGAGGTTGAGGCCCTGGCGGCGCTGATGACCTACAAATGTGCTTTGGTCGAGGCCCCGTTTGGCGGGTCCAAGGGCGGATTGTGCATCGATCCGCGCAAATACGAAGAACATGAGCTGGAACAGATCACCCGTCGGTTTGCCTATGAACTGGCCAAGCGGGACCTGATTAACCCATCCCAGAACGTTCCGGCCCCGGACATGGGAACGGGCGAACGCGAAATGGCGTGGATGGCGGACCAATATGCGCGGATGAATACGACCGACATCAACGCGCGCGCCAGCGTGACAGGAAAGCCGCTGAACGCCGGCGGAATTTCCGGGCGGGTCGAGGCGACGGGACGCGGAATTCAATACGCCCTGCGCGAGTTCTTCCGGCACCCCGAGGATGTCAAAAAGGCTGGATTGACCGGCAAGCTTGACGGCAAGCGGGTCATTGTCCAGGGGCTTGGGAATGTTGGCTATCATGCTGCGAAGTTTCTGAGCGAAGAGGATGGCTCTCGGATCGTGGGCATCATCGAATGGGACGGGGCGCTGTATGATCCCGACGGGATTGACGTCGAAGCCGTGCGGCAATGGATCATCAAACATGGCGGCGTCAGGGACTATCCCGACGCGACGCATACCGCCGAAAGCGGGCCCGTTCTGGAGGAGGAATGCGATATCCTCATACCGGCGGCGCTGGAAGGGGTGATCAACCTGACCAATGCCGACCGCATCAAGGCGCCCCTGATCATCGAGGCGGCCAATGGCCCGGTGACGGCGGGTGCCGACGAGGTGCTGCGCAAGAAGGGGACGGTGATCATTCCCGACATGTATGCCAACGCGGGCGGTGTGACCGTTTCTTATTTCGAATGGGTCAAGAACCTCAGCCATATCCGGTTCGGCCGGATGCAACGGCGCCAGGAAGAGGCCCGGCACGAGCTTATCGTCAGCGAATTGGAGCGGTTGGACAGGTACCTGGGTGATGCCTGGTCGATGTCTCCGGACTTCAAGGCCAAATACCTCAAGGGTGCTGACGAGCTGGAGCTTGTGCGCTCGGGGCTCGATGACACGATGCGGATTGCCTATCAGTCCATGAGCGAGGTCTGGCATGATCGTGCCGATGTCGATGACTTGCGGACGGCGGCTTATATCGTGGCGATCGACAGGGTTTCGAAAAGCTATCGCGCCAAGGGCCTGTAGGCGTTCCCAAACCAGGGCAAAAGGGAGCGGCCTGCGTGTTTGCGCTGGCCGTTTTCTTTTGTGCAAGGGGCCGGGCCCGGCGCGGCGCTGTCCGATGATTGGTCGCACCCAGACAAGTTTCCGTCGAAAACGGCGGCGGTTTGCGTGGCGGGCCTTGTTACTGCTGAGCCGAGTTGGTTTGATGCCGGCAGTTCCGCACGGGGGTTTGGATGCGATTTTCCGGTTTGCGAGTTTTCAGGGAAGGCCTGACCGGCAACAAGGGTTGGACGCCGCATTGGCGCGATCCCGAGCCGAAAGCCGAATATGACATCGTGATCATCGGCGGCGGCGGCCACGGGTTAAGCACGGCATATTACCTGGCCAAAGAGCACGGTCTGACCAATGTCGCCGTGCTGGAAAAGGGGTATATCGGCGGCGGAAATGTGGGGCGCAACACCACGATCGTGCGGGCAAATTACTTTTTGCCGGGCAATTCCGAGTTCTATTCGCATTCGCTGCGGCTGTGGGAAGGGCTGGAAGAGGACCTGAACTATAACGTCATGCATTCGCAGCGGGGTATCATCAACCTGTTCCACTCTGACGGGCAGCGGGATGCCGCGGCGCGCCGGGGCAACATGATGATCAGCCAGGGCGATGACGCGATCTTGCTGGACCGGGACGGGCTGCGTGCCATGGTGCCCTACCTGAACTTCGACGATCTGCGGTTTCCGCTTTATGGCGGGCTGTATCATCCGCGTGGCGGCACCGCGCGCCATGACGCGGTTGCCTGGGGCTATGCCCGCGGGGCGGACCAGCGGGGCGTGGACCTGATCCAGAATTGCGAAGTCACGGGAATTGATATCGAAAACGGCGCGGTGCGCGGCGTGCAAACGACGCGCGGGCCAATTCGGGCCAAGAAGGTGGCGATGGTGGCCGCCGGACGTTCGGGGCAGGTGGCGGCGATGGCCGGAATGCGGTTGCCGGTTGAAAGCCATGTCCTGCAGGCTTTCGTGACCGAGGGCCTCAAGCCCTGTATCGATCAGGTCATCACCTTTGGCATGGGGCATTTCTATATCAGCCAGTCTGACAAGGGCGGGCTGGTGTTCGGCGGAGACCTGGACTTTTACGCCTCATACGCTGCGCGCGGCAACTTGCCCACGGTTGAAAACGTGATGGAGGCGGGGATGGCCCTGATGCCGATGATCGGCAAGGCGAGGGTCTTGCGATCCTGGGGCGGGATCATGGATATGACGCCGGATGGGTCGCCGATCATTGATCATACGGGCATCACGGGGCTGTATCTGAACTGTGGCTGGAACTACGGCGGGTTCAAGGCGGTGCCCGGCTCGGGCAATGTATTCGCTCATCTGATCGCCACGGGCGACTATCACGAAAACGCCACCGGGTTTCGCCTGGACCGGTTCCGGTCGGGTCAGGGAATTATTGATGAAGAGGGCACGGGCTCTCAGCACAATCTGCATTGAGGGTTGCGATGTCGGGTTCGAGTATTTGTGAAAAGATGAAACGTGGGGGCGCGTCATGAGGATTTCGTGCCCGCATTGCGGGGAACGCGACCGGCGTGAATTCTACTATCGCGGTGCGGCGGTCGACTTGGAGAGGCCGGCGCCGGATGCGGGGGAAGCGGCGTGGGATGATTTCGTCTATCTGCGTGATAACCCGGCCGGTGTCACGCGTGAGCTGTGGTATCACGAGGGCGGGTGCGGTGCGTGGATCGTTGTGACGCGGGATACGGTGACCCATGACATGCTGGGATCAGAGCTGGCGTCGGAGGTCTCGGCATGAGGGTCGGGGGCAAGGGGCTGATTGATCGCACCGATCCGGTGTCTTTCGTTTTTGATGGTGTGACGTATTCTGGTTTTCAGGGCGATACTCTGGCGTCGGCGTTGCTGGCCAATGGTGTGCGCCTGATGGGCCGGTCATTCAAATATCACCGGCCGCGCGGCGTTCTAACCGCCGGTAGCGAAGAACCGAATGCGCTGGTGACTGTCGGAGCGGGTGCCGCGCAGGAACCGAATGTCCGCGCCACGATGCAGGAAATCTACCCGGGGCTGGTGGCGCGCAGCCAGAACCGCTGGCCCAGCCTGAGCCTTGATTTGATGGCGGTCAATGATCTGGCCTCGCCCTTCCTGGGGGCCGGGTTTTATTACAAGACGTTCATGTGGCCCAAGAGCTTTTGGGAGAAGCTGTACGAGCCCGTCATTCGGCGTGCGGCGGGGCTGGGGGCCTTGTCAGGTGCGGACAATGCGGACACGTATGAAAGTGCCTATGCCTTTTGTGATCTTCTGGTGATTGGCGCCGGGCCAGCGGGGCTGATGGCGGCATTACAGGCCGCCCGGGCTGGTGCAGATGTTATTCTGGCCGATGAAAACAGTCGTATGGGCGGGCGGCTCTTGGCCGAAAGTTTTGAGGTGGACGGCAAGCCGGGGCCTGTCTGGGTCGATGCGGTGCTGGCCGAGCTTGGCGCGCTGGACAATGTGCGGCTGATGTCGCGGACAACTATTGCCGGCGCGTATGACCAGGGAACATATGCCGCGCTGGAACGGGTTGGCCATCACTCTGGTCGCCGAACGGGTGGCGCCCCGCTGGAGACCTATTGGCGGATCGTGGCGAAGCGGTCCATCCTGGCGGCTGGCGCGTTGGAGCGGCCGGTGGCGTTTCGCAACAATGACCGACCGGGGATAATGACGGCCGGTGCGGTCCGCGCCTATTTGAACAGGTGGGGTGTCAGCCCTGGGCGGAACGTGACCGTTTTTGGAAATACAGATGACATACACCGCACCGCACGCGACCTGCTGGATGCAGGTATTCACGTCGCCGCAGTGATTGACAGCCGTCATGACGGCCCCTTGTCGGACGATTACCCCGTTTTGCGCGGCGCTCATGTCTGTGACAGTTCCGGGCGCAAGGGGCTTGAAGCAATCACTGTGCGCCGCGCAAGCGGGGAAGAGCGGATTCAAACGGATTGCCTGGCGATGACCGGCGGTTGGAACCCTTCGGTTCATTTGACCTGCCACATGAATGGACGGCCAACCTGGCAGCGCGAGATCGAGGCCTTTGTTCCCACGCCGGGCGCGGTTCCCGGCATGATTGCGGCGGGTGCATGCAACGGGGCGTTTTCGACGGCGGCTTGTTTGCGCCAAGGGGCGACCGCCGCCGAGGAAACGCTGACAGAGCTTGGGTTTTCTGGGCCAGAAATGGCCATACCCCGGGCCGAAGATGCGCCATATGTCATAACGCCACTTTGGGCGGTGCCCGGCAAAGGGCGTGCCTGGCTGGATTTTCAGAACGACGTGACGGTCAAGGATGTCAAACAGGCCGCCACCGAGAACTTTCGGTCGGTCGAGCATATGAAACGCTATACCACGCAGGGGATGGCGACAGATCAGGGCAAGAACTCGAACGTGGCGGCGCTTGCGGTTCTGGCCGACGCAACGGGGCGCGGCATACCTGAGACCGGGACCACGACGTTTCGGCCGCCTTATGCACCGATCGCCATCGCGGCGCTGGGCGCCGGGGCCGAGGGGCAGGGTTTCAGGCCACAGCGCTTTACAACGTCGCACAGCGCCTCGGTGAACCGGGGCGCGCCGATGGTCGAGGCCGGGCTTTGGTATCGCCCCAGCTATTTCCCAGAGGCGGGCGAGACGACCTGGCGGCAGTCCTGTGACCGCGAGGTCACCATGGTGCGCGAGGCGGTTGGGATCTGCGATGTTTCGACCCTTGGCAAGATTGATATTCAGGGACCTGATGCGGCCGAGGTTCTGGATTTCGTTTACTGCAACATGTTTTCGTCGCTGAAGGTCGGTCGCGTCAGGTATGGCTTGATGTTGCGCGAGGACGGGTTCGTGATGGATGACGGGACCACGGCCCGACTGGCGGATACGCACTACCTGATGACCACGACAACCGCAGCGGCGGGGGACGTGATGAAGCACCTGGAATTTGTACATCAGGGGTTGCGGCCGGAACTGGATGTCTCGTTCACCTCAGTTACAGAACATTGGGCGCAATTCGCGGTTGCGGGGCCAAAATCGCGAGATCTTCTGAACGGCTTGCTGGACCATCCGATCGACGACGAAAGCTGGCCATTCATGGCCTGCGGCCCAGTCACCGTGATGGGCGTTCAGGGGCGTTTGTTCCGTATTTCGTTCTCGGGCGAGCATGCCTATGAAATCGCGGTACCGGCCCGATATGGCGCCAGCCTGTTTGACATTCTGGCGGAAAAGGCCGCGGCATTGGGCGGTGGCCTGTACGGGATGGAGGCGTTGAACGTTCTGCGGATCGAAAAAGGCTTTATCACCCATGCCGAAATTCACGGGCGCACGACCGCGTATGACATCGGCATGGGGCGGATGGTATCGCAGAAGAAGGACTGTATCGGGAAGACGATGTCAGAAAGGCCCGGCCTGGAACAGCCTGGGCGCGAACGTCTGGTCGGTCTAAAGCCCATAGGCGAAAGCCGGCAATTGCTGGCCGGGGCGCATCTGTATGACGAAGCGGCAGAGCCGGTGCGTGTGAACGATCAGGGATATGTAACATCCGTCTGCTTTTCCCCGACCCTGGGGTCGATGCTGGGCCTGGCGTTTCTGGCGGACGGGCCGGACCGGCATGGCGAGGTCGTCAAGATGGTTGACCACCTGCGCGGTGTGACGACCCTGTGCGAGGTGGTCAACCCTGTGTTCTTTGACCCGGAAGGAGGGCGCGTTCGTGGGTGAATTGATTGCCAAGACCCCCTGTGAAGGCCTGTTGCCGCTGAATGTCGGCGCGATCTCGTTGCACGAAGTCGACGCGGGGGCGATTTATTCGGTGACGCCGTTCAAGGGCCATCGGGAAGCCTTGTCGCAGGTGCTGAAGTCGGCGCATGGGATGACCTGCCCGGCGGCCAACCGTGCAACGGGCAAGGCGGGTGCGCGCGCCATTTGGTTTGGCCATTCCGCGATCATGCTGGTCGGGCCGACACCGGATGCATCGCTTTTTGAACATGCGGCCATCGTCGATCAGTCCGATGCCTGGGCTGTTGTTCGGCTTGAGGGCGCAGGGGCCGAGGACGTTCTGGCGCGGCTTGTGCCTGTTGATCTGCGGCCCGCGCATTTCAAACGCGGGCATACCGCGCGCAGCCTGCTTTTTCATATGACGGCCTCGATCACACCTGTCGGGGACACGGCGTTTCAGATCATGGTATTCCGGTCGATGGTCGGGTCGCTGGTTCACGATTTGAAAAGGGCGATGGAAGGTGTCGCCGCACGAGGGTAAGCTTTCGGGACCTCAACTGATTCCGGAGCTACCGTATGTTTCGCCCCCTGTTTGCCCTTGTTCTGATGACGACGCCGGTTCTGGCCGCGGAAAGCAAAGAAGAAAGCTGCGGCTACCAAGCGGATGTCGTCCGTGCCATTCAGCAGGCGCGGCTTGATCGGGTGAAACAGGCAGATGTCGCCAGCACAATAGCATCGTCAAACCCGACCTGGCCGGCCAATTACAGCCAGGCCATTCCTCAGCTGACGTCCTGGGTCTATGATCAAAAGCGCAAAGACCTGCGAAAGAAAGACCTGGGTGAAATCCTGTACCAGCAATGCGTCGATAACTGGGACCAGATACAGGCGCTGAAGAACGATCTGAAAAACTAAAATGTCATTGCCGCCCGGATTCCTTGATGAACTGCGCACCCGGCTAAGCCTGTCCCAGGTCGTCGGGCGCAAGGTCATGTGGGACCAGCGCAAGTCCAATCAGGGCAAGGGCGACATGTGGGCGCCATGCCCGTTTCACCATGAAAAAACGGCGTCTTTTCATGTAGATGACCAAAAGGGATTTTATTACTGCTTTGGCTGTCACGCCAAAGGGGACGCGATCAGTTTCGTGAAGGAAACCGAAAATGTCTCGTTCATTGAAGCGGTCGAGATTCTGGCGCGTGAAGCCGGGATGCCGTTGCCCGCGCGCGACCCGAAGGCGCAGGAAAAACAGGACCGCCGCACGCAACTGGCCGAGGTGATGGAGCAGGCGGTTCAGTTTTTCCGCCTGCAACTCAAGACAGGGGCAGGGGCAAGCGCCCGAGAATACCTGACCCGTCGTGGGTTGAATGAGCCTGCGTTGGATCGGTGGGAAATCGGGTTTGCCCCGGACGGCTGGCAGGCTTTGTGGGATCATCTGCGCGGCAAGAACGTGGCCGAAGACCTGATTCTGGGGGCCGGATTGGCCAAACCCTCGAACAAGGGCAAGAAACCTTATGACACGTTCCGCAACCGCATCATGTACCCAATCCGCGATCCGCGTGGTCGGTGTATTGCGTTCGGCGGTCGGGCGATGGACCCGAATGACAACGCCAAATACCTGAACTCACCCGAGACCGAGTTGTTCGACAAGGGCCGCAGCCTGTACAACCACGGCCCCGCGCGCCAAGCGGCGGGCAAGGGGCAGCCGCTGATCGTGGCTGAGGGGTATATGGACGTGATCGCGCTGGCCGAAGCCGGGTTTGGTGCGTCGGTTGCCCCGTTGGGCACGGCGATTACCGAACACCAGTTGCAGTTGCTGTGGCGGATTTCGAATGAGCCGATCATCGCACTGGATGGTGATACGGCCGGCCTGCGCGCCGCGATGCGGGCGGTTGATCTGGCCTTGCCGCTGCTTGAGGCAGGAAAATCCCTGCGGTTCGCGCTGATGCCCGAAGGGAAAGACCCGGATGATCTGCTGCGCGCTGACGGTCCCAAGGCGGTGCAAACCGTTCTGGAAGGCGCAATTCCCATGGTCAAACTGCTGTGGCAGCGCGAGACTGACGGCAAGGTCTTTGACAGCCCCGAACGCAAGGCCGCGCTGGATAAAGCGCTGCGCGAGAAGATCAAGCTGATCCGAGATCCGTCGATTCGGTCGCATTATGGGCAGGAAATCAAGGACCTGCGCTGGCAATTGTTCCGGCCGCAGCGCCAGACGCAAAACCGGCAATGGCAGCCGCGCGGCAAATGGCAGCCACAGGCGCAACCGGCCTCGCCCGGTGCGCGCGCCTCGTTTTTGGCGTCCTCCGAAAATGCCGATATCCGACTGCGCGAAGCGGCAATACTGGCCATCGCCATTTTGAACCCCAAGGTAGTGGTGCAATTCGAACATCAGTTGGAAGAGATGGAGTGTCACGACGCCGACCATGCCGCGTTGCGGACTGCCGTTTTGCGCCATGCCATCGACGACCCCGACAATCTGAAGGACCATATCGTTGAAACTTTGGGGCCTGAACCTCTTGAAAACCTGCTGGCCCTACGCCATGTCGCAGTGATCCCCTGCGTGCATAAACCGGGCGATGTTGAAAAGGCCGAAATGACGTTGGCCGAGGAACTCGCAAAAATCAAAGCGCTCCGGGGGTTGGATGCCGAGATCGCAGAAGCGGCTGAGGAGCTTTCCGAACTGGCCGACGAGGCGTTGACATACCGGCTGGCGCAGGCCGCCGAAGAGCGCAACCGCACGAGCCGCAGCCAGAACGAGGACAAGGCCGTTTTCGACATTGCCGACAACGGTGCGCGCATCAACCGCGACGAGAAAGACGCCTTTGAGGCGATTATGTCCGGCATCAATTTCGAGAGGAAACGCCGGTAAGTGGTGTTTTCGTAAGGCACTGGAAAAGAAAAACGGGTAAACGGGTGGCCGAATCACTTCTACGCGCTAATGATTCGGGTCAAACGAATCACCCATCCCTGCAGGAGCATTGAATGGCCGCCAAGGATACGAACGAAGACCGCAAATCCGACGAGCAGGAACAGGAAATCTCGCTGGACATGAGCCAGGCCCAGGTCAAGAAGATGATCGCCGAGGCCCGCGAGAAAGGTTACATCACCTACGATCAGCTGAACCAGGTTCTGCCGCCTGATCAGGTCAGTTCGGAACAGATCGAAGATGTGATGTCGATGCTGTCCGAAATGGGCATCAACATCATCGAAGACGAAGAAGCCGAAGAAGAAGAAAACAAAGGGTCGACCGAGCTGGTCTCGACCGAAGGCCCGCGCGAGGTCGCGTTGGCCGGGGCGTCGACCGAGAAGCTTGACCGTACGGATGACCCGGTGCGCATGTACCTGCGCGAAATGGGAAGCGTGGAACTGCTGAGCCGCGAGGGCGAGATTGCCATCGCCAAGCGGATCGAGGCCGGCCGGAACACGATGATCGCAGGGCTGTGCGAAAGCCCGCTGACCTTCCAGGCGATTACCATCTGGCATGACGAACTTCTGTCCGAAGACATTCTGCTGCGCGATGTGATCGACCTTGAGGCGACGTTTGGCAACCAAATGGACGAAGACGGCGACGTCGAAGAGCCGGTTGTCGATACGTCCGCGGTCAAGGCTGCCAAACCTGAAAAGGATACCGGTCCGGAACTGGATGCTGACGGCAACCCGATTGCCAGCGACGATGATGATGACGAGGACGACCAGGCCAACATGTCCCTCGCCGCGATGGAAGCGGCACTCAAGGATCAGGTCCTAACGACGCTGGAACGTATTTCAACCGATTTCTCGATGCTGTCGGAAATGCAGGACAGCCGGATTTCCGCCACCTTGAACGAAGACGGGTCGTTCAGCGACAAGGATGAGGCGACCTATCAGAAGCTGCGCGCCGAAATCGTCGAGCTTGTGAACGGTCTTCACCTGCACAACAACCGCATCGAGGCGCTGATCGACCAGCTTTACGGCATCAACCGCCGTATCATGTCGCTGGACAGTGCCATGGTGAAACTGGCCGATCAGGCGCGTATCAACCGGCGCGAATTCATCGATGCCTATCGCGGCCGCGAACTCGATCCCAATTGGCTGACCGAAATGGCGGACAAGCCGGGCCGGGGTTGGCAGATGTTCATCGAGCGTTCGACTGACAAGGTCGAAGAGCTGCGCAACGACATGGCACAGGTCGGGCAATATATCGGTCTGGATATCCCTGAATTCCGCCGCATCGTTCAGCAGGTTCAAAAAGGCGAGAAAGAAGCGCGTCAGGCCAAGAAGGAAATGGTCGAAGCCAACCTGCGTCTGGTGATT
Organism: Alphaproteobacteria bacterium; assembly: GCA_030427405.1. GTDB lineage: Bacteria > Pseudomonadota > Alphaproteobacteria > Rhodobacterales > Rhodobacteraceae > Ruegeria. The sequence continues at coordinate 265,997 of JAUHXK010000004.1, forward strand.
TCGATCGCCAAAAAGTACACGAACCGCGGCCTGCAATTCCTTGATCTTATTCAGGAAGGTAACATCGGCCTGATGAAGGCGGTGGACAAGTTCGAATACCGCCGCGGCTACAAGTTCTCGACCTATGCGACCTGGTGGATCCGTCAGGCGATCACGCGTTCGATCGCGGATCAGGCGCGTACGATCCGTATTCCGGTTCACATGATCGAAACGATCAACAAGCTGGTTCGGACCGGGCGGCAGATGCTGCACGAAATCGGCCGCGAACCAACGCCCGAGGAATTGGCAGAAAAGCTGCAAATGCCGCTCGAGAAAGTTCGCAAGGTGATGAAAATCGCCAAAGAACCGATCAGCCTTGAGACGCCGATTGGCGACGAAGAAGACAGCCAACTGGGCGATTTCATCGAGGACAAGAATGCCGTGCTGCCACTGGACAGCGCCATTCAGGAAAACCTCAAGGAAACGACCACGCGGGTTCTGGCCTCGCTCACCCCGCGCGAGGAACGGGTTCTGCGGATGCGGTTTGGCATCGGCATGAACACCGACCACACCCTGGAAGAGGTCGGTCAACAGTTCAGCGTGACCCGCGAACGTATCCGCCAGATCGAAGCAAAGGCGCTGCGCAAGCTGAAGCACCCGAGCCGATCGCGCAAACTGCGATCCTTCCTGGATCAGTAAATTGGTTCAAGGCGTCCCGTTTGGGGCGCCTTTTTCTTTCCTGTGCGCGCCATTCGCGCCGATTGGCAGAACCTGAAAATCAATTGGCACGATCTCGCAAGGCGCGGGGGGCCGGGTCGGCTATTTCTTGTTGGTCCACTCATGGGACGGGTCGGGGCGAGGTGGCAACACTGATGACCCCCGGCTTCCCCAAGGGGTCAGTGGCTGATAGGGTGTTCGACGCGTTTGCGAAATGCGCTGGGTGCCTGACCCGTCCATCGCTTGAACGCCGTCGAAAACGCGGCCTGATCCGCATATCCCAGCGCATAAGAGATTTCGGTCAAAACCAACCCGTTCTTGATGAAGGTCTGTGCCAGGTCGCATCGCAGATCTTCAACGATTTCGCGATAGCTGGTGCCTTCTTCCCTAAGGCGGCGCGCAAAGGTGCGCGCGCTCAGGCCAAGCTGTTCGGCGGCTTTGTCTGCCGGAACGATCGTTCCGGGCAGGGATTGCGTGATCAGCCCTTCGACCTTTGCGCGCAGCATTTGCCGGTTCGACGGCGCCTGTGCCAACAGGTTTTCACCGTGGTCCAGCAGATGTTGCCGCAATGCCGGATCATAGGTGGGAACGCTTTGCTCCAACGCAGAAAGCGTCAGGATAATCTCGGGCTTTTCGGCCCCGAATATGACGGGAAACCCGCCAAGCTTTGAAAACGCGGTCTCGTGCCTGCCCACGGTGTGCGGGAACCGCATCTGGATCGGGGTGATTTTCACCTGCGTCAGCGCCCGCATGCGTGCAATTGCGGCAAACAACAGAAACTCTGTCCGACGGTGATAGCGGGAAAACCCCGGGTCTTTCCACTCGGCCTCCAACGCGGCGTGGTTCCCCGAAACACGAAGAGAAAACGCAAGTGCCGGGTCAATGAACCCGTGAAAACGGGTCGTGTTTTCCATGACCTGTTTCAGATCGCGCGAGTATTTGCTGATATAGGCGGTCAGGCTGGATGCCGATACGAATTGCAGCCCGGCATAGGCTCCAAAGGTAATATCATCCAGCGCGTCGCATGCATGCCGCACAAACAGCGCCTCGCTATGGGCGCTATAGGTTGTGGCAGGCGGGGCTATGGTGCTCTTGCTCAGGTTGCTGTTTTTCAGAACCTGCTCTGTCACCGCAGAGCTTCCGGCCCGGTGTTCCAGCGCTTTGGTCAGCAAATGAATTCTGCCGATATCAACTTCCATAATGAAATAACCGTAACCAATTCCGGACCGGTCCCAATATGTTCGACCCTTGCGCATTTGCAAATACCCAAACCCTTGGGCAGCTGCGTGCCACGCGGCCGGAGGGTTTGGCGCAAACTCACAAGTCTTTGTCCGTTGTGGGCAAGAAATCGACAGGGGCGAACCCCAGATCGTTTTCAGTGCCGGGTCAGTACCTTGTTGGGGATGGGGCCGAGCCCGGATCCGGTCGCCCGAACCGGACCGTGGCTCCCCGGCACGCCTTTTCCTGCCGGGTTCCAGGCTGAAACCTCTGCGTGTCGGGTATCTGAGGAAACTGTTGCCAGAAGTGATTGTTTTGTGATGTTCGCGCCCCGCGTTTTGCGCGATACTGGGGCAGGAACCGCATGTCTGAAGGAAAGGCCCTGTAGATGAAACAGTTTGCGACGCTCGCGCTGGCTACTTTTTTGGCGCTGGGTGTACCTGGCCTGTCCGGCGCAGCCCCCAACGGGTACCGGACTGAACCCATCAACGGCACCGATTTCGAGGTTATTCCCCGCGCGCGAAAGGATGTTGACGGCTATTGGTGTGCCGCAGCTGATTTCGCCCGGCGCAAGCTGGGTGCCGGATGGCATCAGAAAATCTATGTGCTGCGCGGATACGGGCCCAGCGTCACGACGGGGCGGCGAACAGCGGTCCAGTTTTCGCTCAAGCCGCTGCCGGACGGGGCGGTTCCGCAACGCAACAGCTTTGTGTCATTCGGGTTCACGCCGGGGGACAGCATGTCGGTTCAGGGGGCAAACGGGCGCTGTAGCGTGCGGATATTGTTCAATTGATGGCAAAACGCCCGGTTCCGCCGACGCAAACCACGTTCACGATCCGAACATCCGGGGCAGGGCTGTATGAATTCACGTCCGATATCCGCAATTGGCTGTCGTCGGTTGCGGGTATGGGGGTGTTGACCCTGTTTGTCAGGCACACGTCCTGTTCCCTGCTGGTGCAGGAAAATGCAGACCCCGAGGTGCAGGACGATTTGCAGGCGTTCTTTTCCCGACTGGTGCCGCCGTCTGATCATCCGTCGATGGCCTATCTCAGGCACACCTATGAAGGCCCTGACGACATGCCCGCGCATATCAAGGCGGCGATTATGCCGGTATCGCTGTCCATACCGGTCACAGATGGCCAGCCAGTATTGGGGACATGGCAGGGGGTTTATCTGTTTGAGCACCGCCGCGCACCCCATTCCAGGCAGGTCGTGGGGCATTTCGCCTGACCCTTTATCTAGGGGTCGCAATTTCCGACTACCCAAATCCTAGCGGCTCGCCTATAGTTGTGGATAAGTCAGCCGTAGTGCTTACAAAAAGAGGCGGAACAAGGGACGAGGAGACGGCGGATGCGCTGCCCGTTTTGCGGAAATATCGATACTCAGGTAAAAGATTCACGCCCGGCAGAGGATCACGTCGCGATCCGCAGGCGCCGGTTCTGCCCGGCATGCGGTGGCCGGTTCACGACGTATGAACGGGTACAACTGCGCGATCTGGTCGTCATCAAAACCAATGGCAAGCGCGAGGATTTTGACCGCGACAAGCTGGAACGGTCCATCCGCATTTCGATGCAGAAACGTCCTATAGAACCGGATCGCATCGACCAGATGATTTCCGGCATCGTCCGGCGTCTGGAAAGCATGGGCGATACGGATATTCCGTCCAGCAAAATCGGCGAGATCGTCATGGAGGCGCTGGCGCGGATTGATACCGTGGCCTATGTTCGCTTTGCGAGTGTCTACAAGAATTTCCAGGCGGCCGATGACTTTGAAGAGTTTGTTCACGAACTGCGACCGCCGCAGCCTTCGACGGACGAGTGACCGAAACAGATAAGCGATATATGGCGCTGGCCCTGGCATTGGGGCGGCGCGGACGGGGCCAATGCTGGCCCAACCCGGCGGTCGGCTGTGTTGTCGTGCAGGGCGGCAGGGTCGTGGGCCGGGGTTGGACACAGCCCGGCGGGCGTCCCCATGCCGAGACCGAAGCCCTCAAACAGGCAGGCCAGGCGGCGCGCGGCGCCACGGCTTATGTGTCGCTTGAACCCTGCTCGCACCATGGCAAGACGCCGCCTTGCGCCCAGGCATTGATTGATGCCGGGGTTGCGCGCGTCGTTTCGGCGATCGAAGACAACGATCCCCGCGTTGCAGGGCAGGGATTTGCCATGTTGCGCGACGCAGGGATAGAGGTCGAAACCGGTGTCCTGGCCGAACAGGCGGCGCGCGATCACGCCGGGTTTTTCCTGAAAAACGAACAGGGCCGGCCATTCGTGACGCTGAAACTGGCCAGCAGTTTCGATGGGCGGATCGCCACGGCGTCGCGCCACAGCAAATGGATCACCGGTCCGCAGGCACGGCGGGCGGTTCACGCCATGCGCGCCGAACATGACGCAGTACTGGTGGGCGCAGGAACGGCGCGCACTGACGATCCGGCGCTGACGGTTCGGGATCTGGGGATTGCCCGACAGCCAGTCCGTGTGGTGGTCTCGCGCCACCTTGAGCTACCGTTGTTGGGGCAATTGGCCCGAACGGCAAAAGAAACCCCGGTTTGGCTGTGCCACGGGCCGTCACCGGATGCCGGGCGCGCCCGCGCGTGGGAAGGCGTCGGTGCACGGCTGATCCCCTGCGCATTGCAGGGGCATCACATCGACCCGACCGATCTTTTGTCTCAGCTGGGGCAGGCCGGGTTGACGCGGGTGTTTTGCGAAGGCGGGTCGGCGCTGGCTGCGTCGCTTTTGGCGGATGATCTGGTTGATGAACTGATCGGGTTCACCGCAGGGCTGGCCATCGGCGCCGAAGGCTTGCCCGCCCTTGGCGCGCTGGGGCTGGATACCCTTGAGGGCGCGCCCCGGTTCGCGCTTGTCGAAACCCGCCCGGTTGGACCGGATATTCTGCATCGGTGGACGCGCCCTGCGCCATGATCCGGGGCATTACCGCCACAGATGCGCATAGGTGGACAACGCACCTTGCAGCTTGGACAGAACGCGGTTTACCGATCCGGACGGCGCCAATATCCCGTCCGCCAGCCGGTCCGCTGCCACCTCGACCGGGCAGGGCAGGCCGGTAACCGGGTCCAAGTAGCGCGGGTAGTCAATCAGCGCTGCGTGGACCAGACCGGCCAGAGTTGGCTTCGCCCCGCGCCTTGCGGGAACGGTACCAAGATCGGTCGTCAGCCCCCAGCCTGCATAGAAAGGCGCGCCCAGAGTCGTAACCTTGATCCCTCGGATAAGGGCTTCGAACCCGATCAGCGAGGTCATCGTCCAGACCTCGTCCATATGGGTCAACAAGGCGGCGGGATCGACATCCGTGACAATGACATCTGCCAGGTTCTGGGCGTCAATCCGTCCGTCGCGCAGCCCCGCTTGGACATCGGGATGGGGTTTATAGATCAAGATCGCGTCCGGGTTTGCCCGCCGCACCGTTTGCAGCAGTCCAAGATTGGTACGGACGGTGCTGGTGCCCAGCAGGATCGAGGCATCGTCTTCGACTTGGCCGGGCACCAGGATTTTATGGCCCTTTGGCAGGGGCGGCACCGCCCCGCCGGTGTTGTATTTGCTTAACCCCAGGGATGTCAGCCGGGCGATAAGCTGTTCGGCCCGCCGTTCCTGATCGGGGCGCAAAACCTCGCGCGCGGAAATCAGGTTCTCAAGCCGCGATGGGCGGGTCGGATCGTAATAGATGCCCACGTCATCTGCGACCAGGGACAGGGGCGGCACCAGCTGCGCGCCCAGCCCGTGCGAACGCAGGAACCCGTCTTCGACCCGGACCACGCCATCGGCATCCTGGTTTTGACTTGCCCAGACCAAGTGCCGCCGATCCTTGCGGGCCGCAAGATCAGATACGAACCGGACCTTGTGAACCCGGCCAAACATGGCTTGCAGATGACGGCGTTTCCACAGCCGCATCCCGGATGCGTTCCACCCGTGCCGATCCTGGCGCCAATTGCGGACTTGCGCTTCGAGCGTGTCCAGAACCGTTTCCAGTTCACACAGCCGGTCGTGGTACGGATCGTACCATTTCGGATAGAGCAGCATCGCGGCGGCAAACAGCTGGGCCCGCGTCAGGTTGCGTCGACGATTGGGCAAGGGCGTTTCGTCCTGCGTCAACCCCCACCCGGCATAGAAGGGCTGCCCAAAAACGCGGGGCTTGTGACCGGACAGAATGGCTTCGAACCCCATCTGCGAGGACAGCGTGTAGACGCCAATCGCTCCTTCCAGCAAGGCCCAGGGGCTGATCGGGTCGGACAGAATGGCCACACGGTCGGACAGGTCATCGTCCGAATAATACCCTTCGCGATGCCCGGCGCGTGTCTCGGGGTGGGCCTTGATGATGACGCGCGCACCGGGGTTTTCCTCTTGTGCCATGACCAGCATCTCACGGAACAGCGCCGGATCGCCCCTGCTGGCGCTGACCGCCGCGTCGCCCCGGGTCTGGTCGATGACCAGAACATAACCCGGTTCGGGCGGGGCGATTTCGGGATCAACCGCGGAATACTTGCTCAGGTGCATGTCCTTGATGCGCGCGATGGCGCCGCGCGCCCGGTCCAGCAAAGCGGTGTCGTCCAGCGGGTGCGAGGCAAGCAGCGTCTCAAGGTCAGACGGCGTGGAGGCATCGAAATGCACACCGCTTCGGTCAAGTAGCAACCCCAGCGGAGGTTCGCCGCTGCGCCCCGGATGCAGCGACCTCAGAAACGCATCTTCGACGCGCATTACCCGAGAGGTTCGGGCCTTGGCGACGCGCAGCCCGCGATGCGCGGTGGGGCTGTTGCCCCAGATGCCGACCATGTCGTCCGGACCGGGCAGACCCAGCCGGATGTCGTATCCCGACAGCGCCAGGATGCGGCGGATACGGGCATTGGTCAGAAAGCCGGCATTGTACACAAAAAGCCGAGAGCGTTCGCCCTCGGCTACGGTTTCCGGGTCAGGAAACATGCATCAGTTACCGGTCAGCGTCGCGACATTGGCAAAGGGTGTCAGGCCACCAGCAATGAGCGAAACGGATTTCGACCATTGTGCATAAGGCGCTTCGGTGACGTAGATCGTGTCGTCGTCGCGAATGACAAAATCGCGGGCGATGAACAGCCCGTTGGGCGCGGTCAGGTTCAGAAGGTAGATCATGCGTGGCTCGCCCTGGATATCAGCGCGGCCCATGACGTTGCGGGCAATGTCCTGACGTTCATTGCGCAAAACAAAAATGCCGGTCGGATCCGAGGACAGCGATTGCAACCCGCCGACCTGGGCCAGGGCTTCCAGCGCCGACAGGTCCTGACTGTCGAAAGCCACTCGCGACTGACCACCTGTCGCGCCCAACGCAATATAGGACCGGCTGTCTTCTTCGACCAGAATCCGGTCGCCGCCCCGCAGCGAGATATCGGTGTCGGGATTGCGGAACAGGTCCTCGTACCAAACCGTTCCGCGTTGTTTGCCGCGGATAACGGTGACAAGGGCAATATCGGTGGACACCGCGACGCCACCAGCCTTTGCCAGCATGGTGGACAGCGTGCGAGTCGGGCGTTCGATCGGGTAGATGCCGGGCAGGCCGATCTTGCCGGTCAGCGATACGGTAGACCCATCGCCCGCGACGCGGCGAACCTGTACCTGCGGGTCCGGCGTCTGTTCCTGCAACTTGGTCGAGATCAACGCACGCAACTGTTCAGGGGTATTTCCCGCCGCACGAAGGCGCCCGGCATAAGGGACAAAGATATAGCCATCGCTATCCACCTGAACCTCGTCCAAAACCGTGGCGGCCCCGGTTTCGGTGGTCAGCAAGCCGTCATCGACGTTTTCCCACACAGTCAGTCCAAGCACGTCGCCGGGGCGAATCGTATCTGCGGTCAGGTTTTCGGCACTGCGGAAAGCGGACGAGAACCCGAATTGCGGCACGGTGGACGTCGCCTTGGCAACGCGGTCGTCGACTTCGACCACAAAGGCATTGCCGCCATTTTCCACTGACCCGGCCAGAATTTCGGTCTTGTTCGGGCCGGTTTTCGGCAACTGGCATGCCGCCAGCAGGCCAAATGTGGCCACAAGGGCGACCCCCCGTATCCATCGGATTGGAAAACGTTGCACTGCCTGTATCCTCGAGTTTTTTATTCTTGCCGTGTTGCGGCAGGTTAGCCGTTTCGGCACCCGAGTTCCAGCAACAGGACAGGCAGGGCTATTTTACGATCCGCAACTGTGGCGCTGCCGCCTCTTTGTCCCTGAGGATCGACTGATACGGGTCTTTCGAGCGCAGCATCATATCAACCGCATTGCGCAGCAATTGACGGCGACCCCGGCGGGAATAAAAGCCGCCTGGAACCTGCGAGGTGTCCAGAAGGAATTGCCTGTACTGGCGATAGGCCCTTTTGTCCGGCGCGTCCGGATCGGCAAAGAAATCTTCGATCTTTTGCCGCGAAACGAATTCAGGCTTGTCATAGACCGAGCGTCCGAAACTGCGCAGGGGTATCCCGCGCCACAGCACCTGCTGCCCGGCTGTCGAGTTGATCGTGACCGCGCTGTTGGCTTCGTCCAGCAGTTTCGCCAGCTTGCCGCCGGGCACGTAGTGAACCCGGTCGGCGATCCCGTGGGCACGGGCCAGTTCGCGGGTGCGCTTGCGCAGCGGTTCGCGGTGGTTTTCCAGCGGGTGTTCCTTGATGACAAGGTGGTGATGAGCCGGGGCGCCCTTGGCAAAGCCCGATATCGTATGCTCAAGAAATTCAGACATGCTGGCATAGTCCGAATGGTTCTGCACCGAACTGTCATGCCCAAGTTGCAGCAGGGCAAGGTGGAATGGGTTGCCGGTTCTGCGAACCCTGTTCGTGGCCAGCCCCCGCATGATCCTGTGAAAGGGCATCAGGGACAAGCGTTTGAAATACAATCGGAACTCTTTCGACACCGGCAGGTCGCGATGCGGTTTGAAGTTGCGGTATTTCCGGTTCAGGAACAGAACAAAGCCGTGATACAGCGCGCCATAGAAAATGTGCTGACGCATATCGCCCCAATGCGACGGAGGCGGCGTTTGCGTGTCCGAAAGCTGCAGCGCGGAATGCATCTGTTCCACGCTCAGGTCCATCAGGCGCGAATTGCCGTTCGATCCGTTGCGCTCATAGGTGACCCACCACGGGCGCAGGTATCCTTCTTCGAAAACATGGATCGTGACGCCGCGGGATTTCGCAATCTCGACCGCTCTTGCGTGGATGGGGCGCGTATCGCCATACAAAACAAGATCGGTCACCCCTTTGCCGACAATCAGGTCGACCAGCGTTTCGGGCCATTCCTCTGGCGTTCCGCGAAACGGGACATAGCGGTCGCTGTCGAACCAGAACGCCTGATCGCCCGCATTGAAGCCAACACGCCAAACCTCGGCACCCGATGCGCGCAGCATGCGGCCAAGGGTGCTGAAGAACGGCCCGTGCGGCCCCTGAAGAAACAGGAAAACACGTCTGTTGTGGTATGACGGTGAGTGGTCCATCAGCATAACGTTATCCAAACTTGCGGGCAAAATCATGTCCACACTTGCCAAAACTATGTCCAAACCGGCCATTTCGGCGGAAGAGTGCTTGTCCGCACGTGGTGATCGGCGTAGTTCAACCTATGAATTGGCGCTCAGGCTAGGGATGGATAGTTAACAGAATGTTTACAGGGATCATCACTGACGTTGGGACCATTACCGAACTTGAGCAGCAGGGCGACCTGCGCGCACGGATTCGGACATCCTATGACACCGGGGGCATTGATATCGGCGCCTCGATTGCCAGCGACGGTGTGTGCCTGACAGTAATCGCCCTTGGGGATGATTGGTACGACGTGCAGATCAGTGCCGAAACCGTTTCAAAGACCAACCTCGACACCTGGAGCGTCGGCAAACGCGTAAATCTGGAACGTGCCCTGAAGGTCGGTGACGAACTGGGCGGGCATATCGTATCGGGTCATGTGGACGGCGTGGCACAGGTGATCGCCGTTCAGGACGAGGGCGACAGCACACGTGTGACCCTGCGCGCGCCCCAGGACCTAGCGCGGTTCATCGCCCCCAAGGGGTCAGTCGCGCTGAACGGGACGTCCTTGACCGTGAATGAGGTCGACGGTTGTGACTTTGGCATCAATTTCATCCCGCACACCAAAGAGGTCACCACTTGGGGGCTTGTCGAGGTCGGTGACAGGATCAACCTGGAAATCGATACCCTGGCCCGCTATGTCGCGCGTCTGTCCCAGGTGGGCTGAGCACGCTATGCCGGGCGCAACGCTGCGTCTTGCCCGTGACGGCGGCCAAGCCCTCTGGTCTTTGGGCCTGTGCTGGTCTATTTCGCCACCAAGAGATGCCCAGGGAAAGGCTGCCCAATGAGCTTTGAAACACCCGGACCGGTCGAGGCCGAACTGCGCGAGGCGATTAGTCCGATCGAAGAGATCATCGAAGAGGCGCGCAAAGGCCGGATGTATATCCTTGTCGATCACGAGGACCGCGAAAACGAAGGCGACCTTGTGATAGCAGCCGAATTTGCCGATGCCGATGCGATCAATTTCATGGCGACCCATGGCCGGGGCCTGATCTGCCTGCCCATGACGGCAGAACGTATCGACAGCCTCGGTTTGCCGATGATGGCGGTCAACAACTCGTCCCGGCACGAGACGGCCTTTACCGTTTCGATCGAGGCCCGCGAAGGCGTGTCCACCGGAATCTCGGCGGCTGACAGGGCGCTGACTGTGGCCACTGCGATCAACGAACAGAACACGATGGCCCATATCGCAACCCCCGGTCATGTTTTCCCGCTGCGTGCCAAGCGCGGTGGGGTTCTGGTGCGGGCAGGGCATACCGAGGCTGCGGTCGACATCTCTCGGCTGGCGGGGCTGAACCCGTCCGGCGTGATCTGCGAGATCATGAAGCCCGACGGCACCATGGCGCGTTTGCCCGATCTGGTCACGTTTGCCAAGGAACACGACCTGAAGATCGGCACGATCAGCGACCTGATCACCTACCGGTCGCGCAATGACAACCTGGTGGTCGAAACCTCGCGCGAAACCGTGACGTCGGAATATGGCGGCGAATGGGAGATGCGCCTGTTCACCGATCAGACCCACGGCATTGAACATGTGGTGATGGTCAAGGGGGACATCACCACGCCCGAGCCGGTCCTGACGCGCACCCACGCGCTGCATGAGGCACCGGATATTCTGGGCCTGGGCCCGAAATCGCCACGGGAACTGCCTCGGGCGATGGAAAAGATCGCCGCCGAAGGGCGCGGTGTCGTGTGTCTGTTCCGCCAGCCGCGCAACTCTCTTTATGCAGCAGAAGAGGAAGGACCGCGCACGATCAAGCAAACCGGGCTTGGCGCGCAGATCCTGTCCAAGATGGGCATTCAAGAGCTTGTGCTGCTGACGGATTCGCCGGAAACGAAATACCTGGGGCTCGACGCGTTTGGCTTGTCCATTGTCGGAACCCGTTCCATTCTCAAGGATGATTGATCGTGGCTGAACAAGACAAACACGGCGTTCTGCCGACCCCGACTTTCGAAAAGCCAGTGAAGCTGCTGATCGTGGTGGCGCCGTTCTACCGGGCCATCGCCGACAATCTGGTCGCCGGTGCCAGGGCCGAGATCGAGCGGGCAGGGGGGACTTGCGAAGTGGTCGAAGTCCCGGGCGCACTGGAAATTCCGACCGCGATTGCCATGGCGGACCGCCAGTGCAATTTCGACGGTTATGTCGCGCTGGGCTGCGTCATTCGGGGCGAGACCACGCATTATGAAACGGTCTGCAACGATTCCAGCCGCGCGATTCAGCTGATGGGCCTGCAGGGTCTGTTGATCGGCAATGGTATCCTGACGGTCGAAAACGACGACCAGGCCGAGGTGCGCGCCAACCCCGACAAGATGAATAAAGGCGGCGGCGCGGCTGCTGCGGCCTTGCATCTGATTGCGCTCAGCCGTAAGTGGGGCGCCTCACAAAAGGGCGTGGGCTTCAAGCCGCCGTCCGAGTCCATCCTTGTGGCGGGCGACAGCAACGGACCCACGACAGCATGACCCAGACAGACGCGCCGAAGCCGGCCAACCAGAAACGCCTGAAGAAGTCCGCCGCCCGGCTTTATGCCGTGCAGGCGCTGTTCCAGATGGAACAGTCTGGGCAAACGACCGAAGCCGTCGTGACCGAGTTTCTGGACCACCGGTTTGGCGCGGTCTACGAGGGCGAAGAGATGCTGGACGGCGATATCAGCGTATTCCGCAAGCTGGTGGATGATGCCGTGAACTATCAGGCACCCATCGACCAGATGACCGACCGGGCACTGGTCGCCAAGTGGCCCATCGCACGGATCGACCCGACCTTGCGCGCGGTATTTCGGGCCGCCGGGGCGGAACTGACGCAGGGCGATACGCCGCCCAAGGTCGTCATCAACGAATTCGTCGATGTTGCACGCGCCTTTTTTCCAGAGGGGAAAGAACCCAAATTCGTCAACGCCGTGTTGGATCACATGGCTCGCGAAGCCAAGCCCGAGGCATTCTGACACCTTTTGACAACCACTAATATGCGCTAAACTGAATGTTATAGCGCAACGAGGTTCGTCATGCCCAAACTGGTCCGTCTGTACATCACTCAAGTTGCCTGGGGTTTCGCCATTTCGGCAGTTTTTGTCGGGGTGCTGTTGGCCCTGAATGTCGCGAATCTGCGCCATTTGATTTCAAGCTCTGAAATCGGGCTGATTGCGCTGGGCATGATCTGGTTCATGAACGGTATCGTCTTTGCCGGCGTTCAGTTCGGCTATAAGATCATGAGCATGGCGGAAAAGCCGCAAGGCCCAAGGCGCGGCTCGCCAGTAGTTCATCGGTTTGAACCGGCGGTCGTTCCGCAGGAAACCCGCGCAGAACGCTGATATTCCAAAGAAAAGTGTGGCGGGACCACCAGTCAACCGTGGGGCTTTGATTCCCGAGGACCTGTATATACAGGTGGGCGCCAGGTAATCAGGCCAGGACCTGAACAGAGCCAGCTCCCTCGGAATTGCTTAAGGCCACCGGAATGCTGCCAGTCACGAGAAGGGCAGAACCCGCCACGCGCCTAAGTAGGGCCTCTGGCGGGTTCGTACAAGGGGTCAGGCGTCAACAGTTTCGTGCAGGGCTGTGCGCAGCGTTCCAAAATGGTCGTCCCACCCTTTGTCCAGGGCCAGGATCAGGCCAAAGGCATCGGCGGTCTGCGGCAGCCCTTCGTGCAGCAGCAACAGCCGGGTTCCCCCGGCGACCGGTTCCAGCGTCCATTTCACCACGCTGACGGCATCGCCCATAGGTTTGACGGTAAAGCTGTATTCCAGGTATTCGGGCCTGCGTGCCGCAATCACCTGGCCCCAGATCAGCAGATCGCCGCTGGTGGTTCCGAACATCTCAAGGCTTTGACCGGCTGTCAGCGCGTGTTCCGGTTTATGAAACCACTCGGCCAGCCGCTCGGGCTCAGTAAGGTATTCCCAGACCGTTTCCGGCGTGGCACGAAGAAAGATGGTTTTCTGCAAAACAGTTGCGGTCACTTTTCGTCTCCTTCAATGGCGGCTTTCAGATGGGCAAGGCGGTCATCCCAGAACTGGTCGAAGTAGCTGAACCAGTCCAGGACTGGGGCCATTCCGCTTGGTTCCAGCCGGTTGACGCGCTCGCGCCCCCGGATTTCGACAGAGATCAACCCGCCATCAGACAGCACAGTCAGGTGTTTTTTCACGGCCGCGCGGGTCATGTCGAACCGCTCCGTCAATTGGGCAATCGTCATGTCCCGGTTGGCCAGCATTTGCACGATGTCCCTGCGGGTCGGATCAGCCAGCGCACGGAATACGTTTTGAGTTTGCAGTGTCATGGCACCTCCAAATGATACCAAAGGGTATTACTTTAATATGATACCAAATGGTACTACGTCAACCCCAAGATGGCGCTTGATTTTTGTTCACGAATTGTTCACATTCTGCCAATGACCTTGGATCTGCAACCCGGACAAAAACTGGCCCGCGGTGTATCGCGGCACCTGCTGACGCATGGGTTTGTTTCTGTTGAGGAATTTGTTCCGGCCCGCGGATTGCGCGTAGACGTGATGGGGTTGGGACCAAAGGGCGAGCTTTGGGTGGTGGAATGCAAGTCCAGCCGGGCCGATTTTCAGTCAGACTCGAAATGGCAGGGCTATCTGGAATGGTGCGACCGGTTTTTTTGGGCGGTGGATACGGCGTTTCCAACGGAACTGTTGCCGCCGGAAACCGGCTTGATCATCGCCGATGCCTATGACGCCGAGATTGTCCGGACCGGTCCTGAAACCAGGGTCGCGCCAGCGCGGCGCAAGAAGATGATCCAGAAATTTGCAGTCGATGCCGCGCGCAGACTGCAGGGGTTGCGCGACCCCAGGCTATAGGATTTCAGCCTTTGACAGCACGCGCCGCCTGGGCCGCAGCCCGGATTTCCTCGGCGATTTCTTCGGCCTCTTCCGGGTCGAAATCCATGGGGATTTCGATGCCCGGCCCTTCGATGTACAACCGTACCATGCCCTGGTCGGTGGGGCCGATCTGCAGGTTGGCTTCGATATCGCGTTCGGTGTTGATGCCCATAAATGCCTCCGGGGACTGCGCATTGGTGCTAGCCTGCGATGGCGCGAGAATCAAGCGGGGTATCAGGGATGGACGACGTCATACTCAGGTCATTTCGCCCCGAGGATACGCCCTGGCTGGTCGAACAACATAAGGTTCTGTACGCCCGCGACGAAGGGTTCGACGGCAGTTTCGCGATATTGGTCGCGCAGATATTGCAGGATTTCAGCGCCGCGCATGACAAGGGCCGGGAACGTGGCTGGGTTGCCGAGAGGGCAGGGCGCCCCTTGGGCAGTATTTTCTGTGTCGCGCAGGACGATCAGACCGCCAAATTGCGTCTGTTCCTGCTTTTGCCAGAGGCCCGCGGCCTGGGGCTGGGCAAGCGGATGCTGACGACCTGCATGGATTTCGCACGGGCCAGCGGATACCGGCAAATGGTGCTGTGGACCCATGAAAGCCACGCTGCGGCCTGTGCGCTATACCGGGCCTTCGGGTGGCAGCTGACCGCCAGCAAACCTGTGCATTCCTTTGGGGTCGATCTGGTGGAACAAAGCTGGCAAATTTGGCTTTAATGCCCTTGCAATCCCTGCACGCGTTCGCTACATCGCCCTCCACAAGTGCCGCCTTAGCTCAGTTGGTTAGAGCGCTGGATTGTGGATCCAGAGGTCCCCTGTTCAAGCCAGGGAGGCGGTACCACTTCCCACCCTGAAAAACGACGTTTTCACCGTCGCAAAACAACTGCGCCATGTTGGGAAACACCGCGCAGTTGATTGTCGTCAGGCGAATGTCACGCCGTTTTCGGACATTGGCAGGCTTGTCACCTGCAGGCCCGACAGCGACCCGATTGCGTTTGCCAGTGCGGGCGCCGATGGCGGCGTGCCGGGTTCGCCCACGCCGGTTGGTGCTTCGGCGGATGGGACGATATGGACGTCGATCTGTGCAATATCGCCGATCCGAAGCGGCTCGTAGTCAGGAAAGTTGTACTGGTCCACGGCACCACCGGTCAGCGTGATCTGGTCGCGCATGACATGCCCGATGCCATATCCGATACCGCCTTCCATCTGGGCGCGTACGACGTCCGGGTTGACGGCGATGCCGCAATCCACGGCACATGTCACCTTGTGGATGCGCAGCCCGGATTCGGGGTCGCCGGACACTTCGACCACCTCGGCGACGTAGGAACCAAACGACTTGTGGACAGCGACACCCTGGGCGTGACCTGCGGGGACATCCCCCCAACCGGCCTTTTCGGCTGCCAGCTTCAGGACCTGTGCCTTGCGGTTCTGATCCGGGTCAGAGCTGTCGGCCAGATACGCCAGCCGGAACGCCACGGGGTCCTGACCGGCGGCCCTGGCCGCCAGATCCATCATGGTTTCCATGACATAGGCCGTGTGCGTATGCCCGACTGATCGCCACCACAGCACGGTTGTCGCCTTGGGCGTGTCGGTCAGCCCCAGCGCCATACCCGGTATCTGATAGGGGCTGTCGGCAATGCCTTCTATGGACGAGTGATCAACCCCGTCGTGAACGGCAAAGCTTTCGAAGGCGGTGCCTTTCATGATTGATTGACCTGCAACCTGGTGGTGCCATCCGACAATGGCGCCCTGGGCATCCAACCCTACCCGAACCTTGTGGCCAAAGGCCGGACGATAATAACCGCTGCGCATATCGTCTTCGCGGGTCCAGACCAGCTTGACCGGGCGGGACCGGTCCGTGACGGCAAAGGCAAGGGCGGCTTCGACCTGGTAATCTGCGTCAGGCGTTGCACGGCGCCCGAAGGAACCGCCTGCCAGCATGGTGTTGATCCGTATTTTCTCGGGCGGCAGGCCAAAGATCTGCTGATAGGCAAGATGCGGGCCGGTAGGCATCTGGCAACCATCATGCAACACGATCTCGCCTGCCTCGGTCTGTTCAATCGTACAGTTCAAGGGCTCCATCGGGGCGTGGGCCAGAAGCGGAAAGTAGAATGTCCGCTCGATGACCGTTTCTGCACCGTCAATTGCCGCAGTCACGGCGGCCGCGTCGGCCTTGTTCACGTTGTATTCCGGCTCGGCATCCAGGGCGGCCATGATTTCCGCCTGGATCTGGTCGGAATCCCGCGCCTCGGCAGCGGACAGGTCCCATTCGACCTCGATCGCATCCCGCGCCTGTATGGCGGCCCAGGTGTTTTCGGCAAAAACGGCGACGCCAGCCTTGTTGGGCAGGATCGCCGCGCTGACAAATCCTTTGATGTCGCGGGATGCGCTGTCATCCATCCCCGTGACCGTTGCGCCCCGCGATTCCGGGCGCTTGATCATGGCCACCATCTGATTGGGCAGGTGCAGATCCATTGCATAGATCGCCTGTCCGTTTCCCTTGATGGCCGAATCCTTGCGCCGAACCGTCTCGTTTCCGATCAGGCGGAATTCGGACGGATCTTTCAGCCGCGGCTCTGCGGGGGCTTCCAACTGTGCGGCCGCAGCGACAAATTCCGCAATCGGCGCCGACCGGTCGCCTGCTTGGACTATGCCTTCTTCGATTGCAACGGTGGACGGATCAACGCCCCAGGATTGCGCGGCGGCGGAAATCAGCATTTCGCGCGCGGCGGCCCCGGCCTGGCGGTATTGCAGCCAGGAATTTGCCATCGCAGTCGACCCGCCTGTGCCCTGAAACGGGCCAAAGAACAGGTTGTTATAGACTTGCGGGTCTGACGGCGCGAACGCGTATTCGATCTGGTCCATGCGCAGGCCGATTTCCTCGGCAATCAGCGTCGGCAGCCCGGTTGCCGGGCCCTGGCCTTTTTCAAAGTGTTTGACGATGGCCGTTACCGTGCCATCGGCGTCGATGCGGACAAACGGGTTGAGCTGGGCAGAGTCGGCCCCGGCCGCAGCAAGGGCACCGTCGCCCCGCATGCCGACAAGAAGCACGGCGCCGGTTGCTGCGGCGCCTTTCAGGAATCCACGGCGAGAAGTGTTGATGGTCATGGGTCAGGCCTCCAGGATGTCGGACGCGCGCTGAATACCGGCGCGGATGCGTTGATAGGTGGCGCAACGGCAGGCATTGCCGGACATGTAGTCGTCGATTTCCTGCGCCGACGGCTTGGGATTTTCAGACAAAAGACCGACCGCGGACATCACCTGCCCGGACTGGCAATACCCGCATTGGACCACGTCCAGTTCAACCCAGGCCTGTTGTACGGCGGCGCCGATCTTGTCGCTGCCGATGGCTTCGATCGTTGTGATCTCGGCATCGGCGACATCTTCGATATAGGTTTGGCACGCGCGTACCGGTTCACCGTCCATATGAACGGTGCAGGCGCCGCAGGACGCGACACCGCATCCGAATTTGGTCCCTGTCAGCTTGAGTTCATCGCGAATGACCCACAGCAGGGGCGTGCCCGGTTCGGCATCGACCGTGTGGGTCTTGCCATTCAGTTTCAATGTCATGGCCATGTGGGGGCTCTCCTGTTCGGCTGGTTTCCGAAATTGGTAAACTGGCGCGTTTACAATAGCGTGATTCCTTCGGATGTAAACTGGTGCGTTTACCGCTGGATTTGACCGCAGACAAACTTCGCGTCTATAGGTGGAAACCATGAATGAATGCAGCGCACCGAATGCGTCCAAGCGGGCGCAGATCATCGATGCAGCCGTGGCCGAGTTTCAGGAAAGAGGCTTTGCCGCAGGCAGCATGGATCGCATTTCCGCGCGCGCGCAGGTGTCCAAGCGGACGCTGTACAAGTACTTTGAAAGCAAGGAAAACCTTTTCCGCTCGATCGTTCTGGAACTGTCCAGCCGCTTCTCCGAGGTCCACGAGATGCGCTATCACAAGGGGCGGGATATTCGCGAGCAGCTAACCGAGCTGGCCTGGGCCGAGGGGCGGATTTTGATGTCCCCGGACGTGATTGCCATGTCGCGCATGATCATCAGCGAATCCTTGCGCAACCCCGACCTGGCCGCGACTGCGCAGGGCAAGCTGGACAAGACCTCGATATTCGTCGCCATTCTGAAACAGGCCCATGATGACGGGCAGCTGCTTATCAGCGACCCGGAACAAGCGGGCAAAGAGTTCATTGGCCTGATCAAGGCCCGTGCCTTTTGGCCCATGCTGTTTACTGGCGATGTCCTGAGCCAGGAAGAAATGGCCGACACGATCGAAAGCAGCGTCCGGATGATGCTCAGCCGGTACGGCCTACCAGCAACGCCGGAGTAGCGGCAGCGCGCAGGTTCTGGTGGCCGCGTTCAGGTGTAGCTTTGCACCAGTATCGCACCGGATTGTCGTTTTGGGCATTTCGGTCCTCGCCCAGCCTGCCGCCGTTGTGTAAAAAGAAGTCCGAGGAAACGCGGGAACAGGCATAAATGTCTCAATCCATTACCATATTCACGACCATGAAAAACGAAGGCCCTTATATGCTGGAATGGGTGGCCTATCATCGGTCGCTGGGGGTGGATCACTTTGTAATTTTTACCAATGACTGCGATGACGGGACCGACGACATGGCCCGGCGGTTGCAGCAGTTGGGGATTGCGACGCATGTTTCGAACGAGGTCAAAGAGGGTGGCAACCCGCAACACCGGATGTTGCGGCGCGCCCGGCGCGAACCTCGGGTTCAGGATGCCGACTGGCTGATGTGTCTGGACGTGGATGAATTCTGGAACATCCGCTGTGGCGACAACAGCTTTGACGCCCTGATCGAAGCCGTGGAAGAGCGCGCAGGTCAGCCCGTAGACGCGATTTCCTTTGCCTGGAGGTTGTTCGGAAGCTCTGGGAACATCAGCTTTGAAGACCGCCCGGTTACCCAAGCGTTTTCGATGGCCGACCGCGAATTCCCTTACCATTCGGGGCGCGCTTACGGGTTGAAGACCCTGTTTCGCAACAATGGCAAGTTCACCCGTTTCGGCCCGCACCGGCCCAAAGGTATCGAAGAGGGCAAAGAACAAGAAATTGCGTGGTCCGACGCGGGTGGAAAGCTGTTTCCGGCCGAAAAGGTCGGTTGGCGCGCCTGGCAGGGTTTCGACCACGAATTCGGGCGGTTGCACCACTACTCGGTCCGGTCGCTGGACGGGTTCCTGGTCAAACGCGACCGGGGCCGGACAAACCACATTCGCGTGGATCAGGGGCAGTCCTATTGGAAGGACATGAACGCCAACAAGCAGACCGACCAGTCCATTCTGCCCGCGGCAGAGCGCGCGATGCCGATCCTGGCAGAGCTGAAATCCGATGACGAGCTTGCCCGATTGCACGCCCAGGCCTGCGACTGGCACCGCGCAAAGATCGC
Source organism: Alphaproteobacteria bacterium (assembly GCA_030427405.1). Lineage (GTDB taxonomy): Bacteria > Pseudomonadota > Alphaproteobacteria > Rhodobacterales > Rhodobacteraceae > Ruegeria. Next base: position 285,675 of record JAUHXK010000004.1, read on the forward strand.
CGAGATCAAGTTGCGTCCCGACTGGGTGGATTTCCGGGCCTGGCTGGCCGACAATCTCGTTTGATCGCCATGGCTGCTGACCTGAGCAAGGACCAGTTGAAACCGGATCACCCCGATCGCAAAACCGGGTACGAGCGGATTCTGACGGACCCCGCGCCGCCGTGGTTTGTCGAATTATATCCCGGAGGCACCGGAACGGGGTTCCTGCAAAAACTCGAACGTCATGCAATCCTGTTTCACCAGCGGTCCGCGTCGAAACTGGTTGTCAGCTTTGACAATATTGGAAACGTCAACGACCTGTCCTTTGCGCGGGAACCCTGGGGATGGAAGTTTTTCCGGGACGAAGGGTGGTCGCACCTGGGTGTATTGGCCCGGACCAAAGCCTGGTTCAGGGACCCCGAGATCATCACCTATCTGCAGGACAAGGCGGACGAGGGATTTTTTGACAGGTTTGACCAGGTCGTGTTTGCCGGGGCCTCGATGGGAGGGTTCGGGGCGCTGACATTTTCCGGTCTGGTGCCGGGGGCGACAGTCGTTGCCTTCAACCCGCAGACCACACTGGATGAACGCCTGGTTCCCTGGGAAACCCGCTATGGGTTCGGCCGCGTGCAGGATTGGGACCTGCCACTTGGCGATGCGGCGGAAACGATTGCCACGGCGGGCCGGGTCTATGTTCTTTATGACCCATTCTTTGATCTGGATCGTCAACATGCCAACCGGTTGCAGGGGGACAATGTCGTCTTGCTCAAGACGTGGTTTTCCAACCATTTTGCCGCGCCGATGCTGCGCAAGCTGGACATGCTGAAACCGGTCATGCTGGGCGCGATGGATGGGTCGCTGTGCGAGGCCGACTATTACCGCATGCTGCGCGTTCGGCGCCGCTTGCCGTGGTATATTCGTGGTATCGAATCCGTCTGCGGTGAACGGCACCCCAAGCTTGCCCGCCTTGCCCGGCAGCGGTTTCGGGCCCTGCGGCGGCAGCAGGCCGAGGCGGATGCCGCCAGCGAGGCGCAATGACCCGGGCCAAGGGCGTCTTTATCGGTCAGCGCAAGGACAGGATGGGTGCGCGCCTGTTGATGATGCTGACCTGCATTCGCCTGGCCAGGGATTTCGACACGGATTACAAGGTGAACTGGTTCCCTCAGGGCGCGGATGCCCCGGAACTGGACACCCCGAACGAGCTGTTTTCTGACGACTGGATGGCGGCGCATTTTCTGGATGGTCCCAGCTTTGAACAGCTTAGCCGCACGGCCCTGCCGATCTGGAAATTCCAGGGCGATGCGTCTGCCGACCGCCTGGCCAGACACCTGGCCGCGGGGCGTTCGGTACTGGTCGAAGAAGGGTTCGAGGTTCTGGCCTTCCCTTGGGAAGACATCGAAGCCATCCGTCCGCGTTACCGCGCATTCATTCACGAGATCGGCTTTACCGATGAGTTGAAGGAAATCATGGAGCGCGCCGACGCCCGGCTGAGCGGGCAGGGCATTTCCGCCTATCACATTCGCCGCGGCGACATCCTGAACGGGCTGCCGTGGAAACACACGACTTGGCCCGCCAAGATCGAACCCGAAGAGATGTACGAAGCCCATCTTGCAAAAGCGGGTGGCGACAAGGCCATCATGTTTTCTGACCAGCCCGAATTGATTGCGCGGTTCCGGCGCAAATTCCCGGGGCTGATGCAGATGTCGGATATTGCGGACCTGTCCGGGCTGAGCCGGGCCAAGCGCGATTTTCTTGAGTTGTACACCATGTCACGCGCGGATCAGGTTATCGCCCCGTTCATCTCGGCGTTTTCCATGGCGGCGGCCCGGATCTCGGGGCAGCAACGCAAGGTATTTCGCGATGTTCTGACGCCGGATGAAATTTTGGCCGCAAACGAGCGCGTCATCGCGCGGGTGGAACAGGGCCCAGAGGCCTTTCTCAACACCTCAGAAGCCGCGCATATCTATGCCAAGGCCGCCCAATACCTGTGCGCGCAGGATCGTTGCACCGAGGCGTATGAGCTTGCTCAGCCTATACTGGATGCCGGGGCCGACAACGCGTTCCTGCCGCTGTTGCAGGCGTTGAACGGGTTCTACCTCGGCAAGTGGAAAGAAAGCGAAGCACTGGCGCAGAAGGGGCTGGAAACGGCCCAGCTCTGGCCGGAAGATCACGCTGTACTATGCGCATTGCGGGCCGCCATTCTGGGCGCGCAGAAAAAGCGCTGGGCGGCTGGTTTGCAATTCGCAAAAGCGTTTTGGTCCAAACCCTTGCGGCCCGATGTTATCGTGTTCGGTTCGCGAATGCTGTATCGGGATCAACTGCCGTTCCGGCTGTTTCCACCGACGGATTGGTCGTTGCAGAAGGCGGTGCGCCAACGCCGTTTTGCACCGTTCAACAACCTGTACCTTGTTCAGCACAAGGTCATCGCCCGCCAGCCGTGCAATTTTGATCTGTTCCTTCTGGATTGGTCGGATCTCGCGATGGATCAGCGGGCCCGGCGGTTGCTGGCCAACCGCGCGCGGCTTGAAGCGCTGCAGACCGGGTTGGCAAACGTGCCGGACATTCCGCCCGAGGACCCGCGCATGCAAAGCGTCGGCTCGATCCTTCGGTTGCACTTGGGGCAGGTGTCTTTGCCCCAGACCCTGGATACGGCCCGAGCCGTCGTCGCGACCTGTCCCGACAACCCGCTGTATCACAAACGTCTGGCCGAGCTTTACGAGGCGGATGGCGACGGCGGGCGGGCACGCCGGGCAATGGCCGACGCCCTGGCCTGCGACCCTGAAAACCCGTTCATCATGTTTGCCACCGGTCGTTTGCTGGAACGGTTGGGGGCCACGGGGCAGGGCGAGAAACAGATATTGCAGGCAGCCGACCTGGACGAGGCATCAGCCGCAATTCAGGGGGCGGCGGGGCAAATTCACCTGCGGCGCGGCAACAAGGACCAGGCCCAACACTATCTGAAACGTGCGCGTGATCTGTGCCCGACATACAAGCGGTTTTCCAACCAGTTGAAACGGACCGAGCGATGATGGCGATTACCCCCGGCCTGTCCGATCGGGGCGATCAGGCCGAACAGCTGCAGGGGAAGAACGGGCATGGTTTCGCCCCGATGATCGAGTTGACGAAATGTCCGA
>JAUHXK010000018.1 GCA_030427405.1 Alphaproteobacteria bacterium
CCAGTAATCCTTGACCACCTGGCGGAACGGGCCAAGCGACAGATGAAACTCGGCCGCTTTCTCTTCGGCCTCGGTGGTGACGTCGAAGACAAGCCGCTTGTCGCGTATCGACAGCTGAACGTGATAAGGCCCGTCCGGCAACGTGCGATCATCACGGTCAGGCAGCGTGAACGAGTTGTTTTCGAGCAGATCATATATGGCAACCTTGCGCTCCTGCTCGATCTCGGGGGTCGGCGGGGGCAGGTTTCGGTCGTCCAGTGCGATATGCGAAATTCGGGTCATTATCCTAAGATCCGTTCAGGTCACGACAGACCTATATCAAGCCGCGGGCATGAGCAACGCGCATGCCCCAACTCGGCGCAAATGTCTGTCGCGGGTTATTGGTTCAATCGCTTCAGGCGCGCCGTAACCGACAGGCCATGCGCCTCAAGGCTTTCCGAGGCCGCAAGTTGTTCGGCTGCGGGGCCGATGGCACGCAGGGCTTCGGGCGTCATCTGGCTAAGCGTCGTTCGTTTGAGAAACTCCATGACGCTCAGGCCCGATGAAAACCGCGCGGACCGTGCGGTCGGAAGAACATGGTTCGGGCCACCGACATAGTCGCCAATCGCTTCGGGTGTGTATTGACCCAGGAAAATCGCACCTGCGTGAACCGTCTTCTTGCTCAGCCCGACCGGGTCGGCCACACACAGTTCAAGATGCTCTGGCGCGATACGGTTCGACAGCGCGGCCGCTTCGTCAAGATCGCGCACCGTGATCACAGCGCCAAAGTCGCGCCAGCTTGCCCCCGCGATTTCGCGGCGTTGCAGCGTTTCAAGCCGGAGGTCGACGGCCCTGGCGACCCGTGCCCCGAACGCGGCATCGTCGGTGATCAGGATGGACTGCGCACTTTCGTCATGCTCGGCCTGGCTCAGCAGATCAAGGGCGATCCAATCCGGGTCATTGTCGCTGTCGGCAATGACCAAGATCTCGGACGGCCCGGCAATCATGTCTATGCCCACCTTGCCAAAGACCCGCCGCTTTGCCGCCGCGACAAACGCATTGCCCGGCCCGGTAATCTTGTGCACCGGCGCGATTGTTTCCGTGCCATAAGCCAGCGCCGCAATCGCCTGCGCGCCGCCGATGCGGTACACTTCGTCGACACCCGAAAGACGGGCCGCCAGCAGGACCAGCGGGTTCACCTGTCCGTCCGGGGTAGGAACCGTAATGGCCAGACGCTCGACGCCTGCGACCTTGGCCGGTATGGCGTTCATCAAAACGGATGACGTGTAAGACGCCAGCCCCCCCGGCACATAAAGCCCGGCAGCCTGCACAGCAGACCACCGCCAGCCAAGTGTGGCGCCTGTTTCGTCGGTCCATTCCCGGTCTTCTGGCAGCTGTTTTTCGTGATAGGCCCGGATACGGTCCGCCGCCAGTTCCAGCGCGGCGCGATCGACGGCCGAGACCTGCTCTATCGCCTCCGAGATTTCATCGGCACTGAATGCCAGGGTCGCGGGCGTCAGCACTTGCCGGTCAAACTTGGCCGTCAGTTCGATGACCGCGGCATCGCCTCTGTTGCGCACGTCTTCGATGATCCCGGCGACCACTGCGTCAACATCGGGGCTGTCCTCTCGCTTGGCAGCAAGCAACCCGGCAAAGGCGGTTTCGAAATCGGCGGATGTGGACTCAAGAAAAACTGGCATTACGATCACTCCGGACGTTTGAGCGGGACATACCGCCGGAGCCAAGCGCGCTCAACCCACAGAATCCGACCGGCGCGCCGCTGTGTCCTATGCAGGGTGTTCCGGCGCGTGCCCGGACGGCGCGCGATAAGGACGGGTCACATCCTTAAGCGCGGCGTCTATCGCCTCGACCGACAGGCGGATGGCGCCATCCCCGGCCAGGGTCAGAACGATCTGCCCGGCTCCGTCTTCGCCTGCCTCGAAATCCACCGACAAAAGCGACAGGATCATATCCTTGTCCTTGCGGTCGATGCCCTGGCTTGAAACGGACAGGACATTGTCGAAGACCAGCAGGGATTGCACGCGCTCGAACGCCCGACCGCGCCGGGTGGCGGCATCCTTGTCTTCCCATCGAAACCGGTTAAGCAAAATGCCAAAACGTTTTTGCGACGCGCGCCATGTCATTTCCGTAACCGGGAAAATCGCGTCCTGCGCCAGCGTCGAAATCACCTGAAGGTCATCTGCATCCTCGGCACCCAGGTTCAGTGGGGCCTCGCGGCCATCTTCAAAACTCGCATCTGTCATTGGCTTTTGATCCGTTCGATTTTTGCGCCGACGCCTTCCAGCTTGCGCACCACCTGTTCATACCCGCGATCCAGGTGATACACGCGGCTGACAATGGTTTCCCCTTCGGCTGCAAGCCCTGCCAGGATCAACGAGACCGAGGCCCGCAGATCGGTGGCCATTACGGGCGCACCCTTGAGCTGTTCGACACCTGTCACGGTGGCCGTCCCGCCATGCACCTCGATTGCGGCGCCCATACGCACCAGTTCCGGCGCGTGCATGAAACGATTCTCAAAAATGCGCTCTTCAAGCACCGATGTCCCTTCGGCCGTGCACATCAGGGCCATCATTTGCGCCTGAAGGTCGGTCGGAAAACCAGGGAACGGCTCGGTCACCACGTCCACGGCTTGCACCCGGCCATTGGGCCGCGACACTTTCAGCCCGGCCTTGGTTTCCTCGATCACCACACCGGCAGCAGTCAGCTTTTCCGCAAAAGCGCCGACAAGGTTCATGCGGCCACCCAACAGTTCGACCTCGCCGCCGCAAATCGCTGGCGCCAGCATATAGGTGCCCAACTCGATCCGGTCGGTCACCACCTGATGCGTGGCACCATGCAACCGCTCGACACCTTGTATTTCGATGGTGGATGTCCCCTCGCCCGTGATCTGAGCGCCCATCTTGCGCAGACATTCGACCAGATCGACGATTTCAGGCTCGCGCGCGGCGTTTTTCAAAACCGTGGAGCCTTTGGCAAGCGTCGCGGCCATCACGATGTTTTCCGTGGCCCCAACCGAGGCAAACCGCATTTCATGTACAGCGCCGATCAGGCCCTTGGGCGCCTTGGCGTGAAGGTAACCGTCCTTCAGCTCGATCTCGGCGCCCAGCGCCTCAAGCCCCTCGACATGCAGGTCCATCGGACGCGCACCGATCGCGCAGCCACCCGGCAAGGATACAACCGCCTGACCGAATCGCGCCAGCAAAGGCCCCAGAACCAGGTTCGACGCCCGCATCTTGCGCACGATCTCGTAATCCGCGGTCTGACTGGTCAGATCATGGCTCGACAAGGCCAGAACCTGTCCGCTCTGCAACGACGACACCTCGGCCCCCAGGGATTGCAACAACGCCGTCATAGTCTTGATATCACTCAACCGCGGAGCATTTGTCAGCGTCAGGGGCTCTTCGCTCAGCAATGTTGCCGGCATCAGCGTCAGACAGGCGTTCTTGGCCCCGGCAATCGGAATCTGCCCCCTGAGCGGGCCGTTGCCCGTGACTAAAATCGAATCCATCTGCTCTTATTCCTTGTCCTGCCCTGATCCGCCGGCCTGCGGCGCGCGTGCCTTTGCCTGTGCCTTACGCCGCGCAAGGTTGGCTTTCAATGCCGCCTTCAAACGATCCTCGCGCGTGCTTCCCGACTTTGCGGGGCTTTTCGGTGTTTTTTTGTCCGCCATGATCTTTCTGTACAGGACCCGAAAAAAACCGTCCAGACACCCTTGCGCCGCCTTTCGTTTGAGTCTAATCACCCGCCCACAGCGCTGCTGTAGCTCAGAGGTAGAGCACTCCCTTGGTAAGGGAGAGGTCGAGAGTTCAATTCTCTCCAGCAGCACCACGATTTCCTGACAGTTTCAAGCGCCTGACTTCGCCCGCCCGATCGCGCGGAACGCGTCTGATCCAGCGCCGAGAGTCGTGGCAACAACATGTTGTATCGCAAAGGTTTCGTCCAACAAGTGTCATGATCTCGTAATACTTGCGCCCAGATTGACCGCCATTAACGGTCAACCCTGCCGTTTTGTTTGGTGGTTCTTTTTAACGAGGGGGTACATCGGCAGGATCAGGGGTGAGAGCGCATCCGCCTGTCGAGATCGGCGGCTTGCTGCTCTCCCCCGCCTGTTTCGGTCTTTGTAACCCGCGTCCAGGCAAGGGTTACCCCCCGCGCAATCGCTGCATCAGATACACTTCGCTGCCGGGGGCGATCGGCTCTGACAATCCACTGGCAATAATTCGCCCGTCCACTGCAATCGAAACGCCTGCGTCTATGGGGCCCTGCAATTGCGGATGCGCGCGAACCAGTTCGCGCAACACTTCTCCGGTCGTCTTGGCCTCAACCATGACCACGTCGCAGCCTCCGGCCAAAGACCGGAGGCTGGACCACAGGTGAACCTCAACCATTGGCCTTAAGCGCGGCCAAAATGCGCGGCGGGGACATCGGCAGTTGCTTCATCCTTACGCCCGCCGCATTGGACACCGCGTTGGCGATGGCGGCCAAAGGCGGCACGATGCCGGTTTCCCCAACGCCGCGCACGCCAAACGGGTGGCCGGGGTTGGGAACCTCGACAATCACCGTGTCGATCATCGGCAGGTCGCTGGCAACCGGGATGCGGTAGTCGAGGAAGATCGAGTTTTGCAGGCGGCCGTCGTCGCCATAGATATATTCCTCGTTCAGCGCCCAGCCGATGCCTTGTGCCGCGCCACCCTGAAACTGGCCTTCGACATAGGTCGGGTGGATCGCTTTGCCCGCATCCTGAATGACGGTGTAGCGGGTGATGCTGGTCTTGCCGGTTTCCGGATCAACCTCGGCATCGACGATATGGGTGCCAAAGGACACGCCCGCGCCTTCCGGGGTTGCCTCGAAATGGCCCGAGATCGGTCCGCCGGTCCGCCCCATATCGGCGGTGATATCCGCCAGCGGCATCGGGTCGAAATCGCCCGCATTTGGTCCCGAAGGCACCGCACAGCCGTCTTGCCATTTCACAGCGTCCACCGGGATGCCCCATTTGGCCGCCGCGCGCTCACACAGTTTTTCGACCGCGTGTTTCGCCGCCTTGATGGTCGCCAATCCGCTGGCATAGGTCACGCGACTGCCATGCGAGACGTCGTTATAGCCCAGCGAGGCCGTATCCGCGATGGTGACGCGGATGTTTTCGTAGGGAATGCCCAACACCTCGGCCGCCATCAGCGCCATCGACGCGCGCGAGCCGCCAATGTCCGGTGTGCCGACCATAACCTGCGCCGAGCCGTCTTCGGACAGGGCCAGCGACACGGAAGTCTCGCCGCCATGGTTGAACCAGAAGCCGCAGGAAATCCCACGCCCCTGCCCCGGTTCCAGCGGGGCCGAGTAATGCGGGTGCGCCTTGGCAGCTTCCAGCGTTTCGACAAGGCCGATCCGTTCGTAGCGCGGGCCATAGCTGGCCTTGGTGCCCTCTTGCGCCGCGTTTTTCAGGCGCACATCCACCGGGTCAAGGTCCAGTTGGTTGCACAGCTCATCCAGTACGGATTCAACGGCAAAAGCCCCCATTGGCGCGCCCGGCGCGCGATAGGCGGCCTGTTTCGGGCGGTTGGACATCACGTCATACCCCACCTGCCGCACATTGGTCAGGTCGTAAGGCGCAAAGGCGCACATGGCGGTCATGTCGCCGGGTGCGCCGGGAAAGGCGCCGCCCTGAAGGCGAAAGATGCCTTGGGCGGCGGTAATCGTGCCGTCCTTTTTCATGCCGATCTTGACGTCCATCGAGGCCGAAGCGGTCGGCCCGGTGGCGCGGAACACCTCGGACCGGGACATCACGATCTTGACCGGGCGGTTGGCCTTGCGGCTCAGCGCCAGCGCCACGGGTTCGATGAACACGGTGGTTTTGCCGCCAAACCCGCCACCGATTTCCGAGGCGGTGACACGCAGTTGCGAGGTCTCGATGCCCAGAAGCGCGGCGCAGGTTTTCTGAACGATCCAGTGGCCTTGCGTACAGCACCACAGCTCACCCTTGCCATCGCTGCCCAGCGCGCCCAGACAGGCATGCGGCTCAATATAACCCTGATGGGTCGCCTCGGTGACAAAGCTGTCTTCGATGACCAGATCGGCCTCGGCGAACCCGGCCTCGACATCGCCATGACCGCTTTCGTGATAGCGCACCACGTTGGGATGCATGCCTTGCGGAACCGAATAGTCCGCGGCGCCTTCGCGGATCACCGGCGCGTCGGCAGCCATGGCCTTGTCAACATCCGTGACATGGGGCAGGACATCGTATTCGACCTCGATCAGTTTCAGCGCATCGCGTGCCGCCAACGCCGATGTGGCCGCCACTGCCGCCACCGCATGCCCGTCATACAGCGCCTTGTCGCCCGCCATGACGTTTTCCAGCACATTCCAGAATTCGCCCTCAAGACCGGGCTTGAACGGGACATCGGCGAAATCGGCACGGGTAACTATGGCTTTGACGTCTTTATGCTCCTCGGCCTTAGACGTGTCGATTTTGACGATCCGTGCGTGCGCATGCGGCGAGCGCAGGATGGCGCCGTGCAGCATGCCGGGGGCCGACATGTCCGCGCCGAACTTTGCCCGGCCGGTAACCTTGTCCAGCCCATCGGGGCGGTCCGGGCGGGTGCCCACAAAGGTGAATTCGGATTTGCGATCGTCCAGAGCCATTATGACGCCTCCCGCAGTTCTGCCGCCGTATCCATTACGGCGCGAATGATCTTGTCGTAACCGGTACAACGGCAGAGGTTGCCTGCCAGCCAATACCGGGTTTCTTCCTCGGTCGGGTTGGGGTTCTTTTCCAGCAGCGACTTGGCCGCCACCAGAATACCCGGAGTGCAGATGCCGCATTGCAGGGCGGCATATTCGATCATCTTCTTTTGCAGCGGGTGCAGGACGTCACCATCGGCGATGCCTTCAACGGTTTCAATCTGCTTACCCTCAGCCTCGGCCCCCAGCATCAGGCAGGAACACACCAGACGGCCATCGACGGTGACCGAACAGGCGCCGCAATCACCGGTGCCGCAGCCCTCTTTCGCACCAGTCAGGTTCAGCTTGTCGCGCAAACAATCCAAGAGGGTTTCGCGCGGGTCGCACAGGTATTCGACCGCGTCGCCGTTCACGGTAGTGGAAACGTGGAGCTTGCTCATAGGTCTTCTCCCTTCGCGCGGGCATATGCGATTTTCGCGGCGCGCTTGGCCAGAACGCCCGCGACCTCGGTGCGGAACGTAATGGTGCCGCGCTTGTCGTCGATGGGGTTGCAGGCAGCCGAGGCCGCGGCGGCCAGCGCGTCCAGCGCGGCATCATCCAGCGTGCTGCCGATTATCGCCTCGGCGCAAGCGTCAACCAACAGGACGGTCGGCGCAACGGCACCCAATGAGACTCGGGCCTCGGTGATCGTATCGCCATCAAGGCGCAGGTTCACGCCGACACCGACCACTGCGATGTCCATCTCGGTCCGCGGAATAAAGCGCAGATAGGCGTCGCCACCATTGTCACCGCGCGCAGGAATATTAACAGCCGAAACCACTTCACCCTTGGCCAGAGAGGTCTTGCCGGGACCGGTGGGAATGTCCTCGACCGCAACTTCGCGCGTGCCATCCTCGCCAGTGACGGTCATGGTCACGCCCGCCGCCACCATCGCCGGCACGGAATCAGCCGCCGGGGATCCGTTGCACAGGTTGCCTGCCAGCGTCGCGCGCCCCTGAACCTGGGTCGAGCCGATCAGGTCCATCGCCTCGACCAGGCCGGGCCAGTCGCGGCCCAGTTCGGGATGTTCGCTCATCTCGGCGCCGGTCACGGCCACACCCAGGGTCCAGCTGCCATCAGCATTGCAGGTGATCTTGCCAACACCGTCGATCTTTTTGATGTCGATCAGCGTATCGGGCGTCACCAAATCCGAGCGGAGCTGCACCAGAACATCGGTGCCGCCGGCCAGAAACCGCGTGATGCCCGTTGCCTTTGCAGCCAAGGCCGAAGCTTCGGCAAAGCTTGTCGGACTGTGAAATTCCATGAATATACCTCGCGCCTATGGGACAGGTGTCACTGGGTTTGTGGGGACGTTAGTGCAGCAACCGCAGGACGTCCATGGCGGGAACGACGAAAACGTCAGGGCAGCAATGTCGTTTTCCGACACCCGGCACATGCCCCGGTTTTCTCAGAATCTGGCCTTCAGCAAGTGGGTTGCAACCGCGCCGCTTTCAAAAAAGGCACGGCGCATTCCGGGCAGGCGTTCATCATGGGTGTCGACCATACGAACCGGAAGAACAGAAGGATCGCCGCTCAGCAGGCTTTCGGCCGCCCACCTGCCAAATACCGTTCCCGGGCCAATGCCGCGCCCTGAATAGCCGTGAACAGACAGCGCCCGCGGGCCGATCGAGACAATCTTGGGCAGGTGGTCAGATGTCATGGATATCCGGCCATGCCAGCCTGGGACAAGGGGTTCGCCCGCAAGCGCCGGAAACAGGGCGGCCATTTTGCGGCGGACCCAACCTGAATGTACGGAACGCCCGATATGGCCCAGATCGCCCATGCCGCCGATGATAAACCGCCCCTCGCGATCCATGCGGAAGGACGTCATGATCAACCCAGTATCCCAGCATCCTTCGCCACCGGGCAGGATGTCCTTGCGCAATGCCTCGGGCAGCGGCGCTGTTGCACACTGGAAATAGTAGACCGGGACATAGGACGGGGCCGTGCCCTGCAGACCCTGATGATAGGCGTTGGTTGCCTGGATAACCGCTTTGGCCCGCACCTCGCCACGGGACGTTTTCAACACCCACGCGTGTCCATCATGGGCCATTGAGGTAACGGAGCTGCGCTGAAAAACACGGGCACCCGCACCGGTCGCGGCGCGCGCAAGTCCGCGAACATAGGCCAGGGGCTGAATAGTTCCCGCGCGCGGATCGAACAGCGCGCCGTGAAAGGCGGCGCTGCCTGTTCGCTGCTGAACCTGCTGTGCGGACAACAGCTCAACCGGCGCGCCCGAGGCGACATGTTGCGTATGGCGGGTGCGGATATCGCGGTAACCGGATGGCGAATGTGCACAATGCAGCGTCCCGTTCCTGACCGGCTCGCATGCGATGTCATGCTCGGCGATCAGCTGAAAAACGTCGGATGGCGCCTGCGCCAGCAAGGTAATCAGCCGGTTTCCGGACTCATGACCCAGATGCGCGCGGATATCGTCTTGCGGCACCCATAGACCTGCATTGACCAGCCCCACGTTGCGCCCCGAGCCGCCGTGACCGATGTCATGCGCTTCCAGCAACACGGTCGATGCCCCGACCCGCGCCGCCGTCAACGCGGCCGAGCACCCGGTATAGCCGCCCCCTATTATGGCCAGATCAGCCGTAACGGTATCGGACAGATCGGTACATTCCAGGTGTTCGCGGCACGTATTTTGCCAAAGGGGCAGTTCGGGATCGCTCACTCAAAACCTCGTGCGTTTTTGCGGATCATCCGCTTCGATTCACCCGGTTGCAAGGGGCCTTTGATCGGCACGCCCCATAGAGACCAGCAAATGCCTGTCCTGCTGCCGCGAAAGGAACCCTGACTTGTCGACCAGACCCTGCCAGCCCGCCAGGACCAGCGATTGCGCGACCGCCCCGCCAAGCGTCGCGCCCGGCCCGGTCACGATGAACATATCGGGTGCGAATTCCCGCGCTGCGGTCTGAACGGCGCGGGTAAAATCATAGGTCTCGGTCACTTGGTGACCCAGCGTATAGTCCCACAGTTTCGCCGGGTCCGTGGCTCCGGGCCACCAGATCTTGCCGCGCCCGTCGATCAACGGCTTGCCCGGTTGCCCGAACAAATGCGCGCCCAATTGCGCCCGGCCCTGTTCTGCGACCGGGGCCTGAAGGCGGGTGTGAAACGCGGCGTGATTTGGCAGGCGCAGGGGAAACCGGTCCTGAACGACGGGGTACGCGGCCTCGAACGCGGCAAGCCCCTGGTCGTTCCCTGCCAGCACCAGCATTCCACCCAGATCAATGGACAGCGACAGGTCGTGCCCTTGGGTTGCCGCGATCTCGTCCACGGCAGACAGAAAGCCCGCCTTGCGGACCGGATCGTAAGCCCAATCTTCCCCGACAAAGGGATAGACGAGCTGACCGCCGATCAGGTTTTCCTGCATCAGTGTGCCCATCGTGTTGACGACCCTGAATCCGTTTTCCGCCGTCAGGGCCCCGGCCACCGCAAGCGCGCTGTACCAGCCCATCGAATTGCCGGTGACGGCCACAACCTCGATATCCTCGGCCAGCGCCTGCGCATCGGCCAGCGATGCGGCATAGATCAGAGGCGAGGCGACGTCGCCGCGTGAATATTGCGCGACCGAGAACCGCTGGGCCCCGTCCAGCGCGATGATTGCGCTTTGCCCGTTTTCAGTCCGAAGGGTATCAAACCGCCCAAACAGTTCCATCCGCCCCGCGTGATGGCGGTGCAGGTAGCCCAGCTCGGGCTTGTTGTACGTTCCCCGTCCGGGGCAGATCACGACGGCGGTTCGGGTCATTCCAAAACTCCGGCCAATTTGAGCGCGGCGGCAACGATACCTTCCTTCGACGGCAGTGGCGCGGCATAGGCGGGGCCGGTTGCGATAAAGCAATCTTCGGCCACGACACGGGCGGTCGGCAGGGTGGTGTTTTCGGCAAAAAGGGTCATCACCCCTTCGGACTGGCTGCCGGTGCGGCGGCATTCATCGACGATCAGAACGTGTTTGCAGCCCTTGGTGGCCTCAAGCAACGCCTGTTCCGGCAACGGCGCCAGCCATCGCATGTCGATGATGCGGGTGTTCACGCCTGCTGCTTGTAAATCAGGCAGCGCCTGTTGCGACAGGTAATGCCCGTTGCCATAGGTGACGATGGCCAGATCCTGACCCGTGCCATGCACACCGACCTCGCCCAGCGCGATCCTTTGGCCGGGCGCGGGATAGCGTGTCATCCATGCCGCGTCCTGCGCAGTGTGGAGGTCCCGCATCGGGTAGAGCGCTATGGGTTCGACAAACACCACGACGCGCTGCTCTTCGCGCGCCAGTCGCACGCATTCGCGCAGCATCTGCGCCGCATCCGCGCCAGTTGAGGGACATGCGATAACAAGTCCGGGAATATCGCGCAGCACCGCCAGCGAATTGTCATTGTGAAAATGACCGCCAAACCCCTTTTGATACCCCAGCCCGGCAATGCGCAGCACCATCGGGTTGGTGAACTGGCCGTTCGAAAAGAACGGCAGGGTCGCCGCCTCGCCCCGGATCTGGTCTTCGGCATTGTGAAGATAGGCAAGGAACTGAATTTCGGGGATCGGAACAAAGCCGTTATGCCCCATGCCGATTGCAAGCCCCAGGATGGACTGTTCATCCAGCAGCGTGTCGATGACCCGGTCCGCGCCAAAACGCTGCTGCAGTTTTTGCGTCACGCCATACACACCGCCCTTGCGGCCGACATCCTCGCCCATGCAGACGATTTCGCGATGTTCCAGCATCAGGTCGGTAAGTGCCCAATTGATCAGGCGGCTCATCGGCTGCGGGTCGTCCATCGCCCGCATATCGCCACCAAACAGCGCAGCACGCGCGTCGGTGCCGGGGCCATTGGTGGGGTTGCAGACGCGTTTGGGCGGGATCAGGCTTGCCCTGACATCATCCGCGGTTCGCAGATGGGGACGGGTCGCGGCCTCGGCGGCGACACGATCGGTGCGGGCGCAGGTTTCGCGGTAAATCGTCAATGCCTGATCGGGCGAAAGCGCGCCCGCCTCGTCCAGCAGGCGCACCGAATGCAGCAGCGGATCGTTTGCCTCGTCTGCCTCAACCTCGGATTTCGGCAGGTACGTGGTCGGGACGTCCGCCCCGGCATGACCATACAGACGCACGGTTTTCAGGTGCAGGAACGCGGGCTTGCGACGGGTCCGAACATAGTCGGCCGCCGCTTTTGCAACAGCATGGGTTTCATAGATGTCCAACCCATTGGCCTGAAAATACCGCACGCCCGGCCGGTGTTCCATCGACGCCTGTATCCACCCTTTCGGCGTCTTGACCGAAATCCCGATACCATTGTCTTCGCACACAAACAGCAGCGGCAGCGGAATTGACTGAACGCTGGTCCAGCCTGCCGTGTTGATCGCCCCCTGAGCGGTCGAGTGGTTGGCCGATGCGTCCCCGAACGAACACATGGCGATGCCATCCTCTGGCAATTGCCGGTGTTCCGGGACATGGCGCCGGGCCGCGCCCAGCGCATAGGCCGCGCCCACTGCCTTGGGCAGGTGGCTGGCGATGGTCGAGGTTTGCGGCGGGATCATCAGCGCCTTGGACCCAAGCACCTTGTGCCGCCCGCCCGAGGTCGGGTCCTGCGATGAACACGCAAAGCTGAGCAGCATGTCCCAGGCGATCTGCTGGCCTGGAACTTGTTCCGCGCGGGCAATCTGAAAAGCGGCGTCACGGTAATGCAGAAAGGCAATGTCAGTTGGCCGCAATGCCTGCGCAACGGCCGCCATACCCTCGTGCCCCGATGACCCGATTGTATAGAATCCCTGCCCCGCCTTCTGCATCGCACGGCTGGTGCGATCCAGCGCCCGGCTGAGAACCTGCGCACGAAACAGCAAGACGGCCTCGGGCGCCGTCAGCCCCGGACAGGGTGGCGCACCTTGGGGAAAATCGCCAGCCGCCACGCGGGTCAGGAAATTCTGGTGAACGATCTCGGCGCGATCCATAGGCATTTCCTTCTGTCTGGCCCCGGGCGCAGCAGCTTTATCCGCACCTGAGGATTTGTCCCGTGCCCAAGGGCGAATTTCAAGACTGTAAAGGCACGCCGGCCGCCCACCGGGTTTGCATCACTGATGGCTCTGGCGGGCAGGAAATACCAGTGCTATTGCATTAAAAAGGTATGAGGATATGTCATATGATTGCACCGCGCCGGTTTCTGCCCTCGATCTCGTCCCTTCTGGCGCTGGAAGCCGTTGACCGGCTTGGCAGCGCATCCGCGGCGGCAGAGGAATTATCCCTGACGCAAAGCGCCATCAGCAGGCAGCTAAAAACAATGGAGACGCAACTGGGTGTCGATCTCATTGAGCGCAGCCAGATGCGCCTGCACCTGACCCCCGCCGCCAAAGACTATGCGCAAACCGCAAGGGTTGCGGTTCAGGACCTGGCGCAGGCAGCCCTGAAGCTTACCGCGAACCCGGCCGGTGGATCATTGAACCTGTCGATCCTGCCCGCGTTCGGAATGCATTGGCTGGCACCCCGGCTGCGCGACTTTGCGCGCCAGCACCCCGAGGTAACAATGAACCTTGGCACAAGGCTAAAGCCCTTTGACTTTGCAGCCGAGCAGTTTGACGCGGCCATCCATTTCGGGCGCCGCGACTGGGCGGGCGTGCATTATTTGCCGCTGATGCGCGAAGAGGTGCTGCCCGTATGCGCGCCCGAGTTCGCACCGGACGGATTTGCAGAACTTGCCGATATCCAGGCCGCGCCGCTGTTGCACCTGGACACACGGCCAGATGGCTGGGAACGCTGGTTCGCGGCACAAGGCGCGCCCGTGGCAGGGCTGCGCGGAATGCTGTTCGACCAGTTCTCGACCATGATCCAGGCGACCATTCATGGCCTGGGAATCGCCCTGCTGCCCGCCTATCTGGTGGCTGACGACCTTGGGTCCGGGCGCCTGGTCACGGCTTGGGACGGCCCCCGCGTCAGCCTGGGGGACTATTATCTGGTCTGGCCGTCAGACCGCGCCGCCACCGGGCCGCTGCGGTCATTCCGGGATTGGCTGGAAGGCCAATTGCCCGTGGGCGCCACGGGTTAGCACGCCCTTCAATCAGACATCCAGCGACCGCGCGATGAGTTCCTTCATCACTTCGTTGGTACCGCCATAGATCATCTGCACCCGCGCATCTGCATATAGACGGGCAATGGGGTATTCCATCATGAACCCATAACCCCCGAACAGTTGCAGACATTCATGCATGACCTCGTTCTGCGCCTCTGAGCCCCAGTATTTCACCATCGAGGCCGTCGGTGCATCCAACGCCCCCGCTTCGAGCTTGCCGATACAGTGATTGACAAAGCTGCGCAGTACCTCGGCCTTGGTCTTGCATTCGGCCAGCTTGAAACGGGTATTCTGAAAATCCATGACGCGCTGACCGAAGGCCTTGCGCTCTTGCACATATTTCACGGTCTCGGCGATGGCGAAATCAATTGCGCCCAGCGCCATGATGCCGATGGTCAGACGCTCCCACGGCAGTTGTTTCATTAACTGATAGAAACCTTGCCCTTCCTCTGACCCGATCAGATTGGTCATCGGAACCTTGACGTCCTCGAAAAACAGCTCGGCAGTGTCGTTGCCTTTCATCCCCAGCTTTTTGAGGTTGCGGCCCCTGCGAAACCCTTCGGCACCATCCGTTTCAACCGCGATCAACGAAACGCCCTTGGCACCTTGTGACTTGTCGGTCTTGGCCACCACGATCACCAGATCCGCTGTCTGCCCGTTCGTAATAAATATCTTCGAGCCGTTGATCCGGTATGAATTTCCGTCTTTCTCGGCCGTGGTGCGCACCGATTGCAGGTCGGACCCCGTGCCGGGCTCGGTCATTGCAATCGCTCCGATCATCTCGCCAGAGGCAAGCTTGGGCAACCAGGCTTTCTTTTGATCCTCGCTGCCATAGGCGGTGATGTAATGGGTCACGATCGACTGGATGCCATAGCCCCAGCCTGCGTCCCCCCGCGATGTTTGCTCATAGATCGTGACAGCGTCAAAGCCCATCCCGCCGCCCACGCCGCCATAATCTTCGCCGATTGCGCCGGCCATCAGCCCGGTCTCGCCCGCCTTGTGCCAGAAACCCCGGTCGACCACGCCATTCGCGGCCCAGGTCTCGATATTGGGCACCAGTTCATCATCCATGAAACGCCCAGCCATTTCGGCAAACATCCGGTGTTCATCCGTGACCCAGGCGGCGGTACTGGAAAAAAGCGACATTACGAGATCTCCGATATGCGTTTGCCATACGCTACCGCCCGGCAGGCGCGGTTCCAATCCGCCTTACGCCGCGTCCTGAGGGATGCAACGCAACGTTCATTGTTCTTTTGGCTGCCGCCCGCGCGGATTTCGCGGGGCGATCAGGACAAGGCGGCGTCGATCAACACCCGGGCCGCCTGCTTGGCATCCGCCGCGGGATCACAGCTGTTCAACAGGACCGCCGTGACAATCGCCCCCTCCTTGAGCAACAACAGTTGGCACCCAAGCTTTTGCGGATCACTGGCGCCCGCCTTGCTGGCCAGGTCGGTGTAATAGTCCAGAAGCAACCGTTTGTGTTCGCCAGCCTGAACATGAATCGGGTGATCAATGTCCTGAAACTCGGCCCCAGCCTTGATGAACATACACCCGCGATAGCTGTCTTCTTCGAACCACTCGCCCAAGGCATCGAAACTGGCAAGCATCTGCTCCGCCGGCGTGGTCGCCAACTCATTGATCCGACGAATGAACCAGTTGCGGAAATTCTCGTCCCGCAGGCGCAGAACCGCCAGGATCAGATCCTCTTTGGTGCGGAAATGCTTGTACATCGAGGTTTTTGAAACGCCGGTTTCGACCACGAGCTTATCCATTCCCGTGGCATGAAACCCGTCACGGTAAAAGACCTGCAACGCTTTCCTGACCAGTTCGTCCCGCTTGTTTGGGCGCATGATTCGGCTCTCCTGTGTACTGATCAGTACATAATATCTGAAATCGATAAGCGCAATGCGCATCAGTAATCTGTTATTTTTTAATAGTTTTTTTCAACCCCCTGAACTTCGGCAAAGAAAAGTTCAAAAAATATACTTGAAAAAAGTTACCGATCTGTACACTTTCTCCCAAAGAGTTACCGATCTGTACACCGAAGGGATTGACCGATGCGACGCCGTTCCAGCCCATTTTCCGCCCAGTACGTTCCGTTTCTGCTTGCCCTGGCCCTTGTCGCCGCTTCTCTTGCCTGAAGGTCAACACCATGACACGCCCCCCTCTGCCCCCTTTTTCCGCAGAAAGCGCCGCCCAAAAGGTCCGCCTGGCGGAAAACGCCTGGAACAGCCGCGACGCAAATATTGTTACCCCCGCCTATACGGATGACAGCCAGTGGCGAAACCGGTCAGAGTTCCTGACCGGCCATGCCGAAATCCACGGCTTTCTGACGCGCAAATGGCAAACCGAACATGAATACCGCCTGATCAAAGAGCTTTGGGCCCAGTCCGGAAACCGGATCGCCGTGCGATATGTCTACGAATGGCATAATGATGCGGGCCAGTGGATGCGGTCGCATGGAAACGAAAACTGGGTCTTTGCAGCTGACGGGCGGATGTCCGCGCGGCATGCCTCAATCAACGATGTACCGATCACCGCTGATCAGCGGTTGTTTCACTGGCCCTTAGGCCCACGGCCTGACGATCATCCCGCGCTTTCTGAACTTGGCCTGTGACAAAGGAAACATCATGCCCCGCGCCTTTTCTGAACTGACTTTCACACCAGCGGTCCGCGTCCATCAGGAACGGATGGGATCTGCGGACAGCTATGGCAAGTTTCTTGATGCGGGCCCGAGATCAGGCCATGAGATAAAAGAGGCCGAACGCGCCTTTATCGAGGCGCGCGACGGGTTCTACCAGGCGACTGTTTCCGAAACCGGATGGCCCTATGTTCAGTTCCGCGGCGGGCCGGTCGGCTTTCTGAAGGTGCTGGGGCCGCAGACAATCGGCTATGCCGACTTTTCCGGCAACAAACAGTATATTTCCCGCGGCAACCTGGACGGAAACGACCGCATCGCGATGATCCTGATGGATTATGCCAACAAGCGCCGCCTCAAGATCCTGGGCCGGGTCTCGTTTGCAGAAGGCGCAGATGCCGCGGCCGAGCTTTACCCGGACGGCGCCGAAGCAAAAGCCGAACGCGCGGCCACGATCCATGTCGAAGCCCTGGACTGGAATTGCCCCCGTCACATCACGCCCCGTTTTACCGAGGCCGAACTACGCCCTCATTTGACTGCGCTGGGTCAGGAATTGGCGACCTTGCAGGCCGAAAACGAGGCTTTGAAGCAAAAGCTGGCGAAACTGGCCTGAATTGCGCCCTGAACGCCACGACCCCAGGAAAAGGACACTGTCACAATGATGCGCTCTGCCCTGAATGTCGCCACGTATTTCATCGTGGGTTCTGCCCTGTGCGTGGCCGTGATCATGTTCGGCTTTTTTGTGTCGCCCGAAGCGGTCAGAACTTCGCCGGATTTTAAGCTGAACATGCTGTTGCTTGACCAGATGCCGCGCCGCTAGGCGGCGTCGGTCGCGGCGCTGCGCCCATCACCCTTGAGGCGGTGAAATCATTGCCTCGATCCCCGCCGCGCAAAAGGCGATCAGGCTGTCAATTTGCGCCAGGTCTCCGCCTTTGGACAGGGCTTCGACGCGCCAGGCACTGTTCAGATGCGCCAGCATGGCCGACACGGAATAAACCTGGCCGCTGGCCAGCAGGGCCGGGTCCGTACCGGGGTAAAGCTTGGCAATTTCCGCGATAAAGCGTTGCGCGGTGGGATCAAAATACTCGGCCGCGATATCCCGCCAGCGCGGATCGACCGAGACATGGGCAACCAGGCGACCGTAAGCCATCCATCCATCCCCCCCCGACAGCGCAAGCGTCACGTAGGGACGGATGAAGCAATCCAGGATATCCCGCAGGTTCAATGGACCGCTGGCCTGTAATGCCTCAAGCGTTTCCACCCTGATCCGGGCCAGTTCGCCTGCGCGCCGCGCCACGGTCTGGTAAAACAGTTCTTCCTTGCCGCCACCGTGATGATGCACCAACCCGACCTGCACCCCGGCCCTGGCCGCAATATCTCGGATCGAAGCCCCCTCGAATCCCCGGTCGGCAAACAGGCATTCTGCCGCATCCAGGATCTTGGCCTTGGTCTGCAATGACCGCTGAGAAGGTGCCCTTTGCCTTGGTTTTTCGATGTTTTTTTGAGTCATGATTTTCATCTTGCCTTATTTTGTACGTTCGTTCAAGTTAAGCCTGCGAGCAGGGAGGTATCATGGAACAATCGCGCGGGGCTTTCGCCTTGATCGGCGCTGGCCCGATGGGGTTGGCGGCAGCCAAGGTCTTGATGGAACAGGGTGTCCCGTTTCAGGGGTTCGAGCTGCATTCGGATGTGGGCGGCCTTTGGGACATCGATGCGCCCAACTCGACGATGTATGAAACCGCACACCTCATTTCGTCCAAACGCATGACCGAATTCGCGGATTATCCGATGGATGACGCGGTGGCCGAATACCCTTCGCACAGGGCGATGCGGGACTATTTCCGGGCCTTCGCTGACCATTTCGGGATACGCGACCGGTACGTGTTCAATGCCGAAGTCACCGAGGTCACGCCCCTGGGCAAACCGGGCGACGGGTGGCGTGTCAGCTGGCGCGACGCCTCGGGCATGCAATCGGCTGAATTTGCCGGGGTCCTTATCGCGAATGGCACCCTGTCCGAACCCAACATGCCCACCCTGCCCGGCCATTTCGACGGAGAGCTCCTCCATGCCGGGCAATATCGCTATCCCAAGCAGTTTGACGGCAAGCGCGTGCTGGTCATGGGCGCCGGAAACTCCGGGTGCGACATCGCCGTCGATGCCATTCATCACGCCACGACGTGTGACCTGTCTATGCGGCGCGGATACTATTTTGTCCCGAAATACGTGTTCGGCAAACCGGCCGACACGATGGGTGGCATGATCCGACTGCCCATGTGGCTCAAGCGCAAGGTCGACGGGCTGATCCTGCGATGGTTTGTCGGCGACCCGCAGAAATACGGGTTTCCCAAACCGGACTACCAGCTTTACGAAAGCCACCCGGTGGTCAATTCGCTAGTGCTGTATCACGCAGGCCACGGGGATTTGCGCATCCGTCCCGATATTGACCACATCGACGGAAAGACCGTCCATTTCAAGGACGGGACACAGGCCGACTATGACATGATCTTGGCCGCGACGGGGTACAAGCTGCATTACCCCTTTATCGACAAGGACTTGCTGAACTGGCAGGGCGATGCCCCGCATTTGTACCTGAACGCCATGCACCCGGATCGCGATGACCTGTTCGTTCTGGGCATGATCGAAGCAACCGGACTGGGCTGGCAGGGACGGCACGAGCAGGCCGAGATGGTGGCGCGCTACATAAAAGGTCTTCAAACGGGCAGTTCCGCAGCTGCCGCATTGAAGGCCGAAAAAGAAAAAACCTATGAGCGCGCCACCGGAGGCATGAACTACCTCAATCTTGCCCGCATGGCCTATTACGTGGACAAGGCCACCTATCGCAAGGCGGTCACGGGTTGGATCGACCGGCTTCGGAAAGCCGCCCCATGACCGGCATCGACGAAGTTACGCTGAATTTCAGCCCCGCGTCGCTGACCCTGCTGAATGCCATTCTGGCGATCGTGATGTTCTCGATCGCCATCGACCTGAAACCACGCGATTTTGACCGTTTGCGCCGGGCCCCGAAACCGGTGGTCGTCGGGCTGGTATCGCAATTCTTCGTTTTGCCCGCCCTGACCTTTGGTCTGGTCTGGATGTTCGCCCCGCGCCCGTCGATTGCGCTTGGGCTGATCCTTGTGGCGGCCTGCCCGGGCGGGAATATCTCGAACTTCATCACGCATCGCGCCGGGGGGAACGCCGCCCTGTCCGTGTCGATGACCGCCTTTGCGACGATTGGCGCCATCGTGATGACGCCATTCAATATCGCCTTTTGGGGCGGGTTGTACCCGCCGACGCGGGAAATCCTTCAACGCACGGAAATCGACCCGGTTCAAATCGCGATCATCGTCGGCCTCATGCTGATCCTGCCGCTTGTGCTGGGCATCACGCTCAACCAAAGGCACCCGGCTTTGACCGCCAGGCTGCGCACCCCGCTGCAATACCTGTCGATGGGAATATTCGTTGCGTTCATCATACTCGCCCTGGCGGCCAACTGGGAGTTCTTCCTGAGTTTCGCCGGGGCAGTCGCCGGGCTTGTGATCATTCACAACGCACTGGCACTGGGGGGCGGTTGGGTCGTGGCCACTCTGACCCGGCTGTCCCCCTTCGATCGGCGCGCCGTAACGATTGAAACCGGCATTCAGAATTCGGGCCTGGGGCTGGTGCTGATCTTCGCGTTCTTTCACGGGTTGGGCGGGATGGCCGTTGTCGCAGCGTTCTGGGGGATCTGGCACGCCGTCTCGGGGCTTGCGCTTGCCACCGCCATGGCCCGGACCGAGGCCGCCCGATGACCCGCCTGTTGATCACCGGCGCGGCGGGTATGGTCGGGCGAGCCCTGTTGCAAGACCTGCCGACAGGGGCCGAGGTCATTGCGACCGACTTGCACAAACCAGCCGACCTGCCGGGTTCCGTGACATACCTGCCGATGGACGTAACCACCGCGCAACCGGAACAGATCATAGCGCAGGTCAAACCAGATGTGATCATTCACCTGGCCTCTATCGTCACCCCGCCTTCGGGAATGGAGAGGGCCGCGACCTTTGCCGTGGACGTCGAAGGCACGCGCAAGGTTCTTGAGGCCGCGGTTGCCAATGGAACGCGCCGGCTGGTCGTTACCTCATCCGGAGCGGCCTATGGCTATCACCCCGACAATCCCGTCCCTTTGCGGGAAGGCGACGCGCTGCGCGGCAATCCCGAATTTCCTTATTCCGACCACAAGCGGCAAGTCGAAGAACTGCTGGCCGCCGCGCGGCAAACAGCGCCCGGGCTTGAACAGGTCATATTGCGGGTCGGAACCGTTCTGGGTGACGGGACCGAGAACCAGATAACCGCGCTGTTTCACAAACCTCGCCTGCTGGCCGTCACCGGCAGCGAAAGCCCATTTGTCTTTATCTGGACCCGCGATCTTGCCCGCATCCTGAAACGGGCGGCAACCGATGGTCCGCCCGGTATCTACAATGTCGCCGGAGACGGCGCTCTGGGCGTCGGCGATCTTGCGCGCATGCTGGGTAAACCGGTTCTCCGCCTGCCAGCATGGCTGCTCCGGGCAGGTCTGGCTGTCGCACGCCCCCTTGGGCTGTCGCGGTACGGCCCGGAACAGGTCCGGTTTCTGCAATACCGGCCGGTTCTGGACAACAGCGCACTGAAATCCGAGTTCGGGTACACGCCTGAACGGAGCAGCGCCCAGGTATTCGATCACTGGAAACGGCAGGCAGGGTTATGAAAACAGCGGTAATCTCGGGCGGTGCAGGTGGGTTGGGCCAGGCCTTGTCGGGCATGTTGCAAGCCCGCGGTTGGCGGGTTGTCTTGCTGGACCTGGACATATCCGGTCTGGACAATACGCCCACCCAGCTTGCCCTGGCATGCGATCTGACCAACCCGCAACAATTGTCGACGGCCATCGACCAAACCGTTGCCTCAAGCGACAGCATTGATCTGGTCATCTATAATGCCGGGATCACCCAGATTGCCGGGTTCGACCAGTCCGACGAAAAAAGTCACCGCAAGGTCTTTGAAATCAACTATTTCGCAGCCGTGGCCATGGCCCGCGCCTTACTGCCCGAGATACGCAAATCCGGCGGGGCACATCTGGCAATCTCGTCAGTGGCCGGGTTCGCTCCGCTTTATCACCGCACTGCCTATGCGGCATCGAAACATGCGCTCGAAGGGTTCTTCAAATCGTTGCGGTCCGAGGAAAAGCCCCATGGCGTCCGGGTCCATATCGCCTCCCCGTCCTTTGTGTCGACGAACCCCGGCAACCCCGAAAGACAAGCGGACGGCACCGCGCGCCCCGGATCGGCCACGGACGGGATGGACGAGATGAGCCCCGAAGCCGCCGCCGCGACCATTTTGCGCGGACTGGACAAGGGGGCACCGACGATCCCAGTGGGCCGGGTCGCAAAATTGGCTTGGTGGCTCAACGGGTTAGCGCCAAAAATCTACCAAAGATTGATGGAACGCAACATAAGCGGCTCCTGACCTTCCCGCATATTCTTGATGACCCCCTCTTGACCTTCCAGTTACCGGAACCCTCATGTGAAGGGGGAACTGCATCAGGGCGACTCGGATGGACGGACCAAATACCACTCAGATCAAGATAACCGGCATGGGATGCGCATCCTGCGTCGGGCGCGTCGAAGCCGCCTTGCACGCGGTTCCGGGCGTTGGCGAAGCCGCCGTGAACTTTGCGACCGAAACGGCAACGGTCACCCATGCGGCCCCATTGTCTGACGTGACGCGAGCGCTGTCCGAAGCGGGCTATCCCGTGGCCACGCAACAGGCCGAATTGCAGATCGACGGCATGAGCTGCGCCGCATGCGTCAGAAGAATCGAGCGCATTCTGACCGACATGTCGGGCGTCGTGGCGGCCGATGTGAACCTTGCCACCCATCGCGCCAACGTCATCTTTCTGGAAACGACAACTGACCCGTCCGAACTGGCAAAATCGCTTACGCAGGCCGGATACCCAGCGCGACCGGCCCAAGACATCCGCTCAGCGGCCGAGGGCGATGCCGGAGCAGATGAGCGCCAGCGCCTGACGCGTTCGGTGGTTGTTGCGTCCGTCCTAGCATTGCCGGTCTTCCTGCTTGAGATGGGCGGGCACCTGATCCCGGCCTTTCACCATTGGATTCACGGAACGCTGGGAACACAGACAAGCCACGGTGTTCAGTTCCTGCTGACAACGGTCTTGCTGCTTGGTCCGGGCCGCATGTTCTATGCCAAAGGCATTCCGTCACTTTTGCGCGGCGCGCCGGACATGAACGCCCTTGTGGCGTTGGGAACGGGTGCGGCCTATGTGTTCTCGGTCATCGCCACCTTTGCCCCGAACATCCTGCCGCCGGGCACGGCCAACGTCTATTTCGAAGCCGCTGCGGTGATTGTCGTCCTTATTCTGCTAGGCCGTCTGATGGAGGCCCGCGCCAAGGGCCGGACCGGCGCCGCCATCCGGATGCTGGTGGGACTTCAGCCCAAAACCGCGCGGGTCGCGCGGAACGGTGCAATGATTGACCTGCCGGTCGCAGAAATCACAACCGGCGATACCGTTCTGATCCGGCCAGGGGAACGCGTCCCGGTCGATGCAGAGATTCTGGACGGTACGTCCTACGTAGATGAAAGCATGATTACCGGCGAACCGGTGCCTGCGGGCAAAACATCCGGCGACCCGGTCATCGGCGGCACCGTCAACGGCACCGGGGCGCTGACCGTGCGGGCAACGCATGTTGGCGCCGACACCGTTCTTGCACAGGTCATAGCGATGGTTCAGCAGGCGCAGGGGGCCAAGCTGCCAATCCAGGGGCTGGTCGACCGGATCACCTATTACTTTGTGCCTGCGGTGATCGGGCTGGCGCTTGCGACAATTGGTGTATGGCTGTTGTTGGGGCCTGCGCCGTCCCTGCCGCTGGCGCTGGTGGCCGGAGTTTCGGTTCTGATCATCGCCTGCCCCTGCGCCATGGGCCTTGCGACACCAACCTCGATCATGGTGGGTACGGGCCGGGCCGCGGAACTTGGTGTGTTATTTCGCAAGGGCGACGCGTTGCAGCACCTGCAACAGGCAAAGGTGATCGCTCTGGACAAGACCGGCACGCTCACTCTGGGGCGGCCCGAGCTTGACCAGATCATAACCGCCGATGGCCATTCTCGTGATGACGTTCTGCGCCTGGCCGCTGCAGTCGAGGCGCAGTCCGAGCACCCGATTGGCCGGGCCATTACGCGCGCTGGCCCCGCGCACCTGCCCGAACTGACCGATTTCGAGTCGCTCACAGGGCTGGGACTGCAGGCGACCGTTGAAGGGCGCCGCCTGTTGGTCGGATCACGGGCACTGATGCAAAATCACGGCATCGCGCTTGGGGCGCTTGCTGACGCAATGGGCGAACGCGCGGCCGAAGGCGCGACCCCGGTCTATGTTGCTATTGATGGGCAGGCCGCCGCCGCAATTGCCGTGACGGACCCGATCAAACCCGAAACCCCTGCCGCACTTGCGCGGTTGCACGACATGGGTCTGACGCTGGCCATGATAACGGGTGACAATGCAAAAACGGCCCAGGCATTGGCCCGAAAGCTGGGCATCGACCACGTCACGGCCGAGGTTCTGCCCGGAGGCAAGGTCGATGCAATCGCCGATCTGCGCAACACGTTCGGCCCCGTCGCCTTTGTCGGCGACGGTATCAACGATGCACCCGCATTGGCCGCAGCAGATGTCGGCATCGCCATCGGCACCGGAACGGATATCGCGATTGAAACCGCCGATGTGGTCCTGATGTCGGGCAACCTGTCAGGCGTGGCCAACGCGCTGGAAATCAGCCGGAAAACGATGCGCAACATCCGTCAGAACCTGGGCTGGGCGTTCGGGTATAATACCTTGCTGATCCCGGTTGCGGCTGGGGTGCTCTATCCGTTCGGCGGGCATTTGCTGTCGCCGGTTCTGGCCGCCGGGGCGATGGCGCTGTCCAGCGTGTTTGTCGTCACCAATGCGCTGCGCCTTTACCGTATCCGCGCCAGCCTGCCCGACGCAGGCACCTCTGCAATCACAGAAAGGGTCACGCCATGAACATAGGTCAAGCCTCGGATCAAACCGGGCTACCGGCGAAAACCATCCGGTATTACGAAGATATCGCGCTGGTAAAGCCTGACCGTGACAGCAACGGGTACCGCAGTTTCCGCGCACAGGACATTCACAAGCTGAAATTCCTCGGGCGCGCGCGCACCCTGGGCTTTACGATCGAAGATTGCCGCACCCTGCTGGCCCTCTACGAGGATGAAACCCGCGCCAGCGCCGACGTGAAACAGGTCGCACGCGGCCATCTGGCCCAGATCGATGCCAAGATCGCCGACCTCAGATCCATGCGGGACACGTTAAGCCACCTGGTCGAAGCCTGCGCCGGAGATGACCGGCCCGATTGTCCTATCCTTCGGGATCTTGGTGGCAAATCATAACGCGGGGTTGCCCTTTGGGCGCAGCTTTGCTTTGTCTCTGCCAAACCATCCGGTCCTGCGACACCTCGCGGCACCGGGCAGCGGAGAGGATCACCAAATGGCAAAAATCGCATTCCTTGGCCTGGGCGTCATGGGCTATCCGATGGCGGGGCACCTTCAGGCTGCGGGCCATGATGTCACCGTCTACAACCGCACCGCCGCAAAAGCCGAGGCCTGGGTCGCCGAACACGGAGGCACGTCCGCCGCAACACCTGCCGAGGCCGCGCGCGGCGCAGCCTTTGTCATGTCCTGTGTCGGTAATGACGATGACCTGCGCATGGTCTGCACCGGCAAGGACGGGGCGTTCCACGGCATGGCAGACGGGGCCGTATTCGTGGACCACACCACCGTTTCCGCCAAGGTGACACGGGAATTGAACGCCGCCGCTGCCGAAAATGGCATCGCTTTTGTGGATGCGCCGATCTCCGGCGGACAAGCCGGAGCCGAAAACGGTGTCTTGTCAATCATGTGTGGCGGTGATCAGGTCGCTTATGACGCGGCTGAACCGGTGATGCAGGTCTATTCCAAGATCTGCCGCCGCCTGGGCGACAGCGGCGCAGGCCAAATGACCAAGATGTGCAACCAGATCGCCATCGCCGGGCTGGTACAAGGCCTGAGCGAAGCACTGCATTTCGCCGAAAAGGCTGACTTGGACGGCCGGGCGGTGGTTGAGGTCATCAGCCAAGGGGCCGCCGGCAGCTGGCAGATGTCCAACCGCTTTGAAACCATGCTGGACGATCATTTCGACCATGGCTTTGCCGTCGACTGGATGCGAAAGGACCTGGGCATCTGCCTGGACACGGCCAACGAAACCGGTGCCTCGCTGCCTGTGACGGCTCTTGTGGACCAGTTTTACAAGGATGTTCAGGCCTTGGGAGGCGGGCGTTGGGACACCTCGTCGCTGATCAAACGTCTCAGGGCGCTG
This sequence comes from Alphaproteobacteria bacterium, assembly GCA_030427405.1. Lineage (GTDB taxonomy): Bacteria > Pseudomonadota > Alphaproteobacteria > Rhodobacterales > Rhodobacteraceae > Ruegeria. Next base: position 25,799 of record JAUHXK010000018.1, read on the forward strand.
GCCTAGAAAGGTCCCGGACCGATGGCCGGGCCAACGCAATACTGGACCGCCGCCCTGCGCGGGTATTGGGGAATCGAAGGCAACCTGTCCCGTCTGAATGGCGAATATGACCTCAATTTCCTGGTCCAGGCCAAGAACGGCCAGGACTACGTGCTGAAAGTCATGCATGCCGGGTGCCCACAGGATCAGGTGGATTTGCAGATCAAGGCGCTGGAGCATCTGGCCTCTGCCGCCCCCGGCCTGCCATTCCCAAGGGTTCTGCCCGCCGTGGACGGGAATGTCATGCCTGTTATCCCCGATCAGGACGGCACGCCACGCCTGGCCTGGTTGCTGGAACGCCTGCCGGGCCAAAGCTATGCCGAGGCCGCACCAAAAACGGACGCGTTGATTTTGAAACTCGGTCGTGCGCTGGGGGCGACGGACCGGGCATTGGAAGGGTTCTCTCATGACGGTCTTCACCGCCCCGGCTTCAAGTGGGACCTGACGCAAGCCGGTTGGATCAACGACGCGTTGAGCCAGATCGAAGACCCCGACAGGCGCGCATTGCTGACCGAGATTGCGCAGGCCTTTGACGGTGTCTCGGGGCCATTGGCGGCGCTTCCGAAACAGCCGATCCACAATGATGTCAACGACTACAACATCCTGGTCGAAGGCGAATTGGGACAGGGGCAGAGCATTTCTGGCCTGATCGACCTTGGCGACATGTGCACCGCCCCGCGCATCTGCGATCTGGCCATCGCAGGGGCTTATGTGGTGTTGGACCACCCCCGCCCCGAACAGGCGCTGGCGGCGCTGGTCCGCGGGTACAACGCCGCCAACCGCCTGCGCCCCGACGAGGTCGACCTGATTTGGCCGCTTCTGAGAATGCGCCTTGCGGTTTCGGTCGTGAATTCAACGCTGATGGCCGTCGAAAACCCTGACGACCCTTATGTCACCATCAGCCAACAGCCCGCTTGGCGGTTCCTTGAGAACACGGCCATCAATGGTGGGCTCATGTCTGCCCGCCTGCGCGCGGCCTGCGGTTTGCCGGTAACGGATGCCGCCGAACGCATCCATGCCTACCTGGACAAGCATCGCGGCGAATTCGCGCCACTGTTCGGACAAGACCTGAGCGCGGCCCCCATGGGATCGCTGTCGGTGGAACGGTCAACCTGGCCTCAGGACCCGTTCCACATGCCGCGGCACGAAGCCGCCCGCGTGGGCGCGGAACATGGCACGGGCATGTGGCTTGGCTATTACAACGAACCTCGCCTGATTTATACAGAGCCCGGGTTTCGCAAAGGACCCTGGAAAGCCTCGGACCGGCGGACAGTTCACCTGGCCGTCGATGTGTTTGCCCCGGCCGGAACCGTTCTGCATGCGCCAACCAGCGGGCGCGTCGAGGCCGTCGAAAACCGGGACGCCCACCTGGATTACGGCGGCGTAGTGATCCTGCGCCATGAAACACCTGACGGTGACCCGTTTTTTACGCTGTACGGACATCTCGACCCGGAAATCTGCGACCGGTTGCGCCCCGGCGACCCGGTGGCGCAGGGGGCGGTTTTCGCCCGGCTGGGTGACCCCGACCAAAACGGCGGCTGGTCGCCGCATGTACATTTTCAGCTGGCCCTGACCACATCGGGCATGGATGACGATTGGCCCGGCGTCGGCGACCCGGACGAGCTGGAGCTTTGGCATGCAATCTGCCCCAACCCGGCAGCACTGCTGAATCTGCCCGACGAGAAAACCTGTTACCATCCGACCGACAAAGCGGCTGTTCTGCGAAAGCGCCGGGCGCATTTCGGCGGCAACCTGTCCCTGACATATGATGACCCGGTCATGCTGGTGCGGGGATGGAGACACCATCTGTTCGACGAATGGGGCCGCCCCTACCTGGACGCCTATAACAACGTACCGCATGTGGGTCATGCCCACCCGCGCATTCAGGCCGTCGCTGCCGATCAACTGACCCGGATGAACGCGAACACGCGCTACCTGCATCCGTCCCAGACAGAGTTTGCGGAAAAGGTCCTGTCAAAGTTTCCCGCCCCGTTCGAGGTTTGTTTCTTTGTCAACTCGGGGACCGAAGCCAACGAGCTGGCCCTTCGATTGGCCCGCGCGCACACGGGTGCCAAGGGGATCGTGACGCCGGACCACGGCTATCACGGGAACACCAACGCGGCGATCGCCATCTCGGCCTACAAGTTCAACAAACCCGGTGGGGTGGGTCAGGCCGATTGGGTTGAACTAGTCGAAGTTGCCGATGATTACCGCGGCTCTTATCGGCGCGACGACCCTGATCGCGCGCAAAAGTTTGCCGACCTTGTGGGTCCGGCAATTGCCGCGCTGAAATCCAGTGGCCATGGGCTGGCCGGTTTCATCGCCGAAACCTTTCCGTCTGTCGGAGGGCAGATCATCCCGCCCAAAGGGTATCTGCCTGCCGTTTACGAACAAATCCGTGCGGCTGGCGGCGTTTGCATCGCCGACGAGGTTCAGACCGGCCTGGGCCGCCTGGGCGATTACTATTTTGGTTTCGAACATCAAGGCGCAGTGCCGGATATCGTTGTTCTGGGCAAACCGATCGGAAATGGCCATCCGCTGGGCGTGGTGGTCACGACGCGGGACATTGCAGATAGCTTTGACAATGGTATCGAGTTCTTTTCGACCTTTGGCGGATCGACCCTGTCGTGCCGCATTGGCAAGACTGTTCTGGACATCGTCGATGACGAAGGGCTGCAAGACAACGCACGTGTCATGGGCCTGCGCCTTATGAACGGGCTAAAGAAGCTTGAAACCCGGTTTTCCTGCGTGGGCGATGTCCGCGGAATGGGTCTGTTCCTGGGGGTGGAACTGGTCAACCCGGATGGGTCGGAAGGCACCGAGATTTGCCGCTATGTCAAGAACAGGATGCGCGACCACCGCATCCTGATCGGCAGCGAAGGTCCGCGCGATAACATTCTGAAAATCCGCCCGCCCCTGACGATCGAGGCAGACGACGTGGACATGATCTTGGAGGTTCTGCAAGACATTCTGGCCGAGGTCGGGGATTACGCGCCTGCGCCGGTCTGTGATCACCACCACGCAGGCTGCGGTTGCTGCTGATTCCGGCCGTTGGGTCCTGATCAATTGGCCTCAACTGGCAGGGTCAGTGCAAAACCGCCGAACTGGCCCGATGCCCCGTCGTCGGTATAGGTACGGATCGGGTCATCTGGCGCAGAGCAAGGCCAAGTTCCTCGGACAGCGACGCCAGCGCGGGCGCGAAATCGGGGCGCACGATCAGCGAGGCCATCATCATCGCATCTTCGCGGGCGCCTTCCGATGCGGCCGCAACCATCTGCGCAAAGCAATTCTCGTCCGCACCGAGGCAGGCGCACCCCAATCCGTGCCGCATAAGGGGACGGCGTCCATGATGGGCGCATAAAGAGCACAACCGGTCCAGCGTCAGCATCGCTGCACGCCCCCGATCCAGGCCCAGTGCAATTTCGAAATCGCTTGCAGCATCGGCCTGCCCGCCCGAGCCTGCGCCCCACAGGCGCAGATACATGACCGCGCCAGCCTCGACCGGATCAAGGTCGGACAGTCTGCCGACCGCCGCGCCCCCACGGGGTGTCGGGGCGGTCATTTGGTCAGGATCAGTTTGCCCGCGCGCGTGATGCGCAGGGTGTAAAGCTGGTCGCCCAGTTCGATATGGGCCAGGTTGCCACCCTGGGTCAGTTCCTCGGCCTTATGAGAGGGCAGCATCGAAACTGCAAATGATTGGCTGGGGTTCGGGTTCTGCGCGTTCATCGTGGCGTCTCCGGATCTGGGCAGCTCTTGGCCCTGTCTGTTCGCGATTTCATTGACTGGCTGACCCGGAAACGGGGTGGCTGTGCGTTTCTGCGTTTAATCTGATAAAAATACTAAGGTAAGTCAAGTGCCCGTTTTGACTAAAAGAACCCTGCAATGATTGTTTTTGCCCAACAGCTGGGTTAAGCCGCAACCAACAGGGTTAGCGCGGGTTATTAAGGTGGCAACAGTCATATTCGATCTGGACGGAACCCTGGTGGACAGCCTGCCCGATATTGCTGAATCGGTGAACAGGATGCTGGCCGGCATCGGATTCCCGCCTTTGGACCACACAACCGTCAGGCGATTCGTCGGAAACGGCCTGCCCAAACTGGTCGAACGCGTCATCGTGCAATGTGGCATCGACACTGCGCGCCACGCGGAACTGACACGGACGACGCTGCGGCACTACAACGAAGTCTCGTGCGACCGAACCGTTCTTTACCCCGGCGTGGCGGACGCGCTTACGCGGCTTCGGGATCAGGAACATCGTTTGGGGCTTTGCACCAACAAACCCGAAGGTCCGGCGCGCCACGTCCTGCAACAGCTTGGCATATCCGGCTACTTCGATGCCGTAACGGGGGGTGACACGCTGACCGTGCGCAAACCCGATCCGGCGCATTTGCTGGCGACCTTTGACGCGCTTGGCGCTAGTGACAAAAGGGTATTTGTCGGCGACAGCGAAGTTGACGCAGAAACCGCCCAGCGCGCAAAAATTCCATTTCTGCTGTTTACCGAAGGTTACCGAAAATCACCAATAAGCGACATGCCCCATGACAGGGCTTATGACGACAGTTCTGAATTACCGGGCCTTGTTCAGCAGGTCCTGAACCTCGGCGCAAACTGAGAAACCGCCGACTAAAAACCACGCACAAGGCGGCCTCGGGTTTGATGATTTATCAAGAGGGGGGGGTCGAGGGGCTGGTCGAGGGGGTAAGGTGTCCAGCCCCTCAGTCGGGGAAAGTGGTTGGTCGTTAATGACCGGTTAACGCCAAACTACCCTGCAAGCGGCCGCCCAGGAATTGGGGGATTCCCGTAGGAGAGGCTGAATCTCACAGAGGTCATTGATTTACTGTTATTTTTTACTGAATTTTTGTCTTTCGAAGGTCTATTTCACTGATTCCCGGGCGTTTTGAATGCCCGGGGCGACGATGAGCGCGTGCAATCTTGCCTGCCGAAAGCCGACGCCTTCAGCCTGATGGCAAGGGGCATCACGCGCCCCGCGACAGGCGCTCGGCGTGCAATGCCGCCACCGCGCACGAGGCCAGTCGGGCCTTGTCGTCATCTGCGCGACTGTTCAGGATAATCGGAACCTTTGCCCCCAAGACAACCCCGGCCCCTTCTGCGTGGGCAATATAGGTCAGCTGCTTTGCCAGCATATTCCCCGCATCAAGGTTGGGCACCACCAGGATATCAGCCCGCCCGGCGACTTCGGACACGATGCCCTTGGTTCGCGCCGCCGCCAGGCTGACCGCGTTGTCCATCGCAAGCGGGCCATCAACCAGCCCGCCCCGGATTTGACCCCGCTCGGCCATCTTGGACAGCAGGGCCGCGTCGATCGAAGACCGGATTGCCGGGTTGACCGTTTCAACCGCGGACAAGATCCCCGCCTTGGGCGACTTGATCCCCAGCGAGATCGCAAGGTCTATGGCGTTTTGTGTAATGTCGATCTTGGTTTCAAGATCGGGTTCGATATTGATGGCGGCATCCGTGACCAGCAAGGGATGCGGCTGACCGGGCACGTCCATCACGAACACATGGGTAAAGCGCCGCCCGGCGCGCAAACCACGGTCTTTCCGCAAGGCAGCCCGCAGCAAATCATCGGTGTGCAGATGCCCTTTCATCAGCGCGCTGGCCCGCCCCTCGGCCACCAGATCAACGGCAGCATTGGCGGCATCGTAATGGCCCTTCACCGGGACGATCTCGGTGTTGCCCAGCGACAGCCCCGCCTGCCGGGCGGCCTCGGCGATCTTGTCCGGGTCACCAACCAGAATTGGTTCGATGATGGTTTCCTGCGCAGCCAGCAATGCCCCACCCAGCGAATTCGGCTCTTCCGGGGCGACCACCGCGGTGGCAATCGCCGCAAGCGGCCGGGATCGTTCCAGCAGCGCATCAAAATGCCGATGCCGCTGCACGACAAGACCGGGAACTTCGATCTCGTGGAACGACATCTCTTTCTCGGGCGCAATAACCACCGCTGTTCCCGTTACAATCACGGCCCCGTCGCTGGGACGGGTGACCTGCGTTTCCATTACGACTTCGCGGTTTTCACGCTTGGCCACGACCGTCACACGCGCCAGCAGCTCTTCGCCCGCATGCGCCCGATCCTGAAATTCAAAGTTCTGAGATTTGTACAGGGTTCCCGCACCGGGCAGAATATTTCCCAACACTGCGGAAATCAGCGCGCCAACAAACAGGGCCGGGGCAATCGCTTCGTTGATGGCGTCACCGTCGCCGTCTTCATTTGCCAGGTGCAGAGGATTGTGATTCCCTGAATTCGAGGCAAAAACGAAAAAATCGTCCTCTGTGCAAATCCGTTTCAGCTCGGCGCTGTCTCCGACTTTCAACTGGTCATAGGGCTTGTTGTGATATTGCATGGTGCTTACTCGGCGGCTGTGGGTTTCCGACCATACCCAAGGGTGTCAGAGACACAGGTCCCCGGCATGGGCGGTAAGTCCAGAACCTTATGGAATTTCTGCCGGATTTCCAGCGCAGCGGGCGCTTTTTCATCAATCTTTCAAGGACTGCGCCAATGCGTCCCGGCCATGCGTGATCGGCCCGCAGCAATGGCCGCAGGTCGTGATATTCCGGGGCATGGGCGAAAAAGGCGCCCTGTCGGGGCGCCTGCTTTTAGGCCGGGGTTTCGACCTTGCCATGGACCGCCAGCAAATCGGCGATTTCGGGGCGGCATGATCCGCAATTTGTCCCGGCACCCAGCGCATCGCCAATGGCCTCGACACTGTCGAGCTGGTCGGCCTCGATCGCCTTGAGGATGGTTTTCACCCCTACCCCAAAGCAGGCACACAAGGTCGGCCCGGCATCTTCGACGTCCGCCGGTGCGCGTCCGACCAGAACCTGTTCGGGGCCGTTGCCGATCGTTGTCGAAAGATAATCACGCATAAGCGCAACCGGTTCGCGCGACACGAACAATGCGGCTTTGAGCCTGTTTTCCACCGTCAATGCGATCCGGTACGTGCCGCGGGCCGGGTCGGCAACCACCGTGGCCGCAGATTCGGCGAGGCCGAACCAGGACCGAGCCGTTTCTTCCCAGTCCTGCACCTGGGAATACCCGGCCAGTTCGGTGCGGAACCCCTTGTCCGTCCGCGATGCTGCCCAGTAATCCACGTTTGGCGCAATCGGGTCCTGCGAGATTGCAAACCCGTACCACGCGGCTTTCATCCGCGACACCGAAACCACGCTGGCCTTGCTTTCCGGCTGGCCCGACACAGGGTCCGTGACGCTGGGGACCAGGGCGTCTATCCGTGCTGACGGGGCGGTTTCCCCGGTCCAGTGAATGGGCGCAAACACTTGCCCGGGCGCCACGGCATCGGTGATACGCACCCGCAAAATGGCGGTTCCGGTCGGGTTCCTGACTTCGGCAAGATCTGCCGCCGCCAACCCATGGCGCCGCGCGTCTTCGGGGTGAATTTCAAGGAACGGCTCGGCCAGATGCGCGGACAGGCGCGGCGACAACCCGCTTCGGGTCATGGTATGCCATTGATCCCGGACCCGACCGGTGTTCAGCCGGAATGGAAACTTCGGCTCGGTGCGCGCCGCAGGCGGCCTGTGGGTGACCGGCAACAGGCGGGCCTTTCCGTCGGGATGGAAAAAACCCCCGTCGCGGAAAAAACGTTCGGGTTTGCGGGTCTTTCCGACAGGCCAACGCACCGGCGCAAGATCGGCATAGGATGACGCGTCCAGCCCGGCCAGCCCCGATATGTCGAAATCCTTTTCGAACCGGTTCGCCACCGATGAAAGCGCCGCGTATTCCGTGAAAATTTCAGCCGGGTCCTGATAGTCAAAAGCCGATTGCCAGCCCATGCGCCGACCCACCTCGGCCAGGATATCCCAATCGGGTCGTGCCTGTCCCGGCGCAGCAAGCACTGCGCGCTGGCGACTGATCCAACGATCGGAATTGGTTACTGTTCCGTCCTTTTCCGCCCAGCCGGTCGCGGGCAAAAGTACATCGGCCAGCCGCGCCGTGTCGGTCTGCGCCGTGATATCGCTGACCACGGTAAAGGGGCAGGCCTTTATGGCTTTGCTGACCCTATCCGCATCGGGCATCGTGACCGCCGGGTTGGTATGAATGATCCAAAGAGCCTTGATCTGGCCTTCTTCGACCGCCCGGAACATATCGACGGCCTTCAATCCCGGTTTGTCGGGAATGGTTGGAGCGTTCCAGAACTGCTGCACAGCCTGGCGATGCATGGCGTTTTCGATATCAAGGTGACAGGCCAGCATATTCGCAAGGCCGCCGACCTCGCGCCCGCCCATCGCGTTGGGTTGCCCGGTGACAGAAAACGGACCCATTCCGGGGCGACCGATGCGCCCGGTTGCCAGGTGGCAGTTGAGAATGGCATTGACCTTGTCCGACCCGCTGGACGATTGGTTCACACCCTGGCTGAACACCGTGACAACGCGTTCAGTCCCGATCCAGAGATTGCAAAAATCCTCGATCTCTTGCGGGCTTAGACCGGTGACAGCCGGATCATCGGCCTGGGCCGCCTTTACCGCATCGTCAAACCCAACCGTATGGGTCAGATACCCGGCATCGGTCTGCCCATCCTGGGCAAGCCTTGCCAACAGCCGGTTGAACAGCGCCACATCGCTGCCTGGCTCAAGCGCCAGGTGCATGTCGGCCTGATCGCAGCTTGCCGTACGCCGCGGGTCGATGACCACGATCCGGGTGCCGCGGGTTTTGCGGGCCTCAAGCACGCGCTGGTACAGAACCGGATGGCACCATGCCATATTCGACCCAACCAGGACCACAAGATCGGCCTGATCCAGGTCTTCATACGTACCCGGAACGGTATCGGTTCCAAAAGCCCGCTTGTGGCCTGCAACCGTCGACGCCATGCACAGGCGCGAATTCGTGTCGATATTGGCTGACCCGATAAAGCCCTTCATCAGCTTGTTGGCGACATAATAGTCTTCGGTCAGCAACTGCCCCGAGACATAAAACGCAACGCTGTCCGGGCCGTGTTTTGCAATCGTGTCCGAGAACCTGTCGGCCACATGCTGCAGCGCCGCGTCCCACGAACTGACCTGCCCCGCGACATGCGGGGCCATCAAACGATGAGACAGCCCGGTCACCTCGCCCAGCGCCGAGCCTTTCGAACACAGACGCCCGAAATTGGCCGGATGGTCCGGGTCACCCCGAACGGTCAGCCCGCCAGCGCCGTCGGCTCGCAACAAAACCCCGCAGCCGACGCCGCAATAGGCACAGGTCGAGCGGACTTCGGGCAGGCTGGACCCGTCCATCACGCAGCGCTCCGCCGTGCAACGGCATCGCCGTCAATCAGGATACGGCCGCCTTCAAGCCGCACCTGATAGGTTTCGATGCGCCCTTCGTCGGCGCCCTGCGCCTCGCCCGTATTCAGGTCAAAAACCCAGTTGTGCAGCGGGCAGGTTACGGATTGCCCATGCACAATGCCTTCGGACAATGGTCCGCCCTTGTGCGGGCAACTGTTCGAGGCCGCGAAAACTTCGGCCTCGGCCGTGCGGAATACAGCAATGCATCCGATATGGGTTTTCAACAAGCGCGCCCCGCGCAATGGCACGTCATCCACATGCCCGATGTCGATCCAGCTCATTCCGCAGCCTCCAGTGTCAGATCAGCAATCGGCGCATAGGTTTGCGCCTTTTCCTGTGCATGCTCGGCCCAGGGGTCCTTGCGGTAAACGCTTTGCGAAACCTCGAACCGCTCAACCAATGCACGGCGATTTTCCAGGTCATCGACGACGTTTTCCTTGACCCAGTCCATGCCGACCTTGGCCAGCCATTTGTAAAGCCGGTCCAGGTATTTACCGCCTTCGCGATAGGCCTGCGTCACGGCGACGACCACTTCGATCGCCTCTTCCTCGGTCGGGATCTGGCACAGCAGTTCCGTTTCCTTCACGTCCATGCCCGCGGCACCGCCGATACTGATCTGATAACCACTGTCGACGCAGACGATGCCGATATCCTTGCAGGTCGCCTCGGCGCAGTTGCGGGGGCAGCCCGAAACACCCAGCTTGACCTTGTGCGGCGTCCAGCTGCCCCACAGGATCTTTTCAAGCTTGATGCCCATGCCGGTGCTGTCCTGCGTGCCAAACCGGCAATGATCCGAGCCGACACAGGTCTTAACCGTGCGCAATCCCTTGGAGTAGGCATGGCCCGATACCAGCCCGGCCTTGTTCAGGTCGGCCCAAATGGCCGGCAGGTCTTCGCCCTTGACGCCCAACAGGTCGATCCGCTGCCCGCCAGTCACTTTGACGGTTGGCACATCGAACTTGTCGGCTGCATCGGCAATGGCGCGCAACTCGTCCGGGTTGGTTATTCCGCCCCACATGCGGGGTACGACGCTGAACGTGCCGTCCTTTTGGATGTTGGCATGCTTGCGCTCATTCACGAACCGGCTTTGCGGGTCATCAAGATATTCAAGCGGCCAGTCGGCCAGCAGGTAATAGTTGATCGCCGGGCGACATACATGACACCCATTGGGCGTTTTCCACCCCAGTTCCTGCCAGACCGCGGCCTGGCTTTTCAACTCCTGCGACTTGATCAGGCGACGTACGTCCTCGTGGCTCAGGTCGGTACAGCCGCATACGGATTGCGCTGCGGGCAACTCGAACCCGTCGCCCAGCGTGACCTGAAGCAGTTGCTCGACCAGGCCGGTACAGGTCCCGCAGGATGCGCTGGCCTTGGTCGTGGACCGCACGGCACCCAGGTCCGTGGCCCCTCCATTGATCGCCTCGACAATCGTTCCCTTGCAAACGCCGTTACAGCCACAGATTTCCGCATCAAGCGGCAAGGCTGCAACGGCTGAGAGAGGGTCCGCCGAGTCGCCCCCCTGATAGGCCGGTCCAAAGATCAGCGTATCGCGCATCTCGTCGATTTCGGTGCCGTCTTTGATCAGGCCAAAGAACCAGTTCCCGTCCGCGGTGTCGCCATACATCACGGCGCCGACCAGGCGGTCATCCTCGATCACAAGCCGCTTATAGACACCCCGCGCGGGATCCCGGAAAACGATATCTTCACGTCCGGGCCCTTCGGCAAAATCACCGGCGCTGAACAGGTCACACCCGGTGACCTTCAACTTGGTTGCAAGTTCCTTGACGACAAAGGCATCCGCTTCGTCCATCAGGCCCTTGGCCAGAACCTTTGCCTGGTCATAAAGCGGTGCGACAAGCCCGAACAGGTTGCCGTCGAATTCGACACATTCGCCAACCGCGTAGATATCCGGGTCGGATGTCTGCAATTGCGCGTTCACCTCGATGCCGCGTGCGACGTCCAGACCGGCATCGTTGGCCAGGCGCGTTTCCGGGCGGATGCCCACCGCCATGACCACCAGGTTGGCCGGCAGGACCTCTCCGCTTTCCAGCAGAACGGCCTCGGCGCGATCTTCACCCAAGATCGCCTTGGTCGAAGCCTGGGTCAGAACCGTGATACCGCGGCCTTCCAAATCCTTGCGCAGAAGATATCCCGCCGCCTCGTCCAGCTGGCGCTCCATCAGGTGGCCCATCAGGTGAACCACGGTGACTTTCATGCCGCGCTCTGCCAGCCCGGCCGCAGCTTCAAGACCCAGAAGCCCGCCACCGATGACAACCGCGTCACCGCCATTGGCGGCCGCATCGACCATCGCATTGGTGTCGTCCAGATCACGGTACGAGATGACACCGGGCAGGTCCTTGCCTGGGACCGGAATGATGAACGGTGCCGAGCCGGTGGCGATCAGCAGCTTATCATAGGGGACGTGGCCGTTCTCGCCCTCAACCACCTTCATGTCGCGGTCGATCTTGACCACATGTTCGCCGAACCGGCAGGTCACGTCGCGTTCGGTGTACCAATCGTGATCATGGGTGACGATCTCTTCATAGGTCTTTTCACCCGACAAAACCGGGCTCAGCATGATCCGGTTGTAGTTTCCGCGCGGTTCCGCGTTGAACAGGGTTATGTCAAACGAATCCGGTGCGGTTTCGGTCAGGTGCTCCAGCACCCGGCCCGAGGCCATTCCGGCGCCTATCACTACGAGTTTCTGTTTCATTCTGTCACTCCGCTGCAATCGCCTTGGGAGCCGGCGATTTGGGCTTGGCTCCGTGTTCGTATTCTTCGAGAAAATCCAGAACTTCCTGCCGGTAGGTGTAATAGTCGGGATGTTCCAGCAGCGCTTTGCGCGTGCGCGGGCGCGGCAGATCAACATTGGTGATCTTGCCAATTGTCGCCTGCGGGCCATTGGTCATCATCACGACCCGGTCAGCCAGCAGAATCGCCTCGTCCACGTCATGCGTCACGCAGATCGCGGTCACCTTGGTACGGGACCAGACCTCCATCAGAACTTCCTGCAATTCCCAGCGTGTCAGGCTGTCCAGCATGCCAAAAGGTTCATCCAGCAGCAGCAGCTTGGGAGACAGGGCAAAGGCCCGCGCGATACCGACGCGCTGTCTCATGCCGTTCGACAGGTCCGAGGCGGACTTGTCCATCGCATCCGCCAGACCGACGCGTTCAAGGTAATACTCGACGACATCCTGCCGTTCGGCCATGCTGGCCTTGGGATACACCTTGTCCACGCCGATCGCGACGTTTTCCTTGGCGGTCAGCCAGGGAAACAGGTTTGGCGACTGGAACACCACCGCGCGTTCAGGGTCGGCGCCTTCGACGTGGCGGCCATCCAGTTTGATAGCGCCTTTCGAGATATCGTTGAGACCCGCCGCCATGGTCAGGACGGTGGATTTGCCGCAACCCGAGTGACCAATCAGCGAAATGAACTCGCCCTTGTCGATCTTCAGGTCGAAATCCTCGACAACGGTAAGGGGCCCCTTGGGCGTGGGGTAGATCTTGTGCAGCTGCGAGAAATCCAGGAACCGGTTTTCGATCATGCCCTTCTGGGCCTCGGAAATGGCGGTTGGCACGCCGTGGATCGGGGTGACATCCGGCAGAATTCGCGAACCGTCGACCTTGGCCTCGATCCCGACTTCCATCAGGTACTTGGTTACGTCCGCGCGCAGTTGCTTGAACGTTTCGTCATTGTTCATCGCTGTGCGGTCGCGCGGCCGCGGAATTGACACGCGGAACTCCTGCCCGAGGGTTCCGTCAGGGTTCAGCGCGATGATCCGGTCGGCCAGGATGATCGCTTCGTCCACATCGTTGGTGATCAGCACGCAGGTTTTCTTGTCGGCGTCCCAGATATGCTCGATCTCGTCGGCCAGGTTGGCGCGGGTCAGAGCGTCCAGAGCCGAAAGCGGCTCGTCCAGCAACAGGACTTCGGGGTTCATCGACAGCGCCCGGGCCACATTGACGCGCTGACGCATTCCGCCAGACAGTTCCGCCGGACGGCGCGCCGCAGCATGGCTGAGGCCAACCATCTTGACGAACTTGGCGACCTTTTCCGCTTTCTTGGCCTTGCCAAGGCCGGGAAAGACAGTGTCGACCGCAAGCCCGACATTGCCGCTGACCGTGAGCCAGGGCATCAGTGAATAGTTCTGGAAGATCACGCCCCGCTCGGGGCCGGGGCCCTTGATCGGGGCGCCCTTGAACGTGACCTCGCCAGAGGTGGGGTGGTCAAGCCCCGCCATCAGGTTGATCAGTGTCGTCTTTCCGGTGCCGGAAAACCCGAGGATCACCAGAAACTCGCCTTCTTGTACGTCCAGGTTGATACCCCTCAGCACGTCGGTGCGGCTGGTGCCTTCACCAAAGGACTTTGAGGCGTTTTTGAAGCTCAGAATGCTCATCGCGCTCACCGGTTATTGGTAAAGGTAAAGAGGGATTGCAGGGCGTACATCACACGGTCCAGCAGGAAGCCGATGATGCCGATGGTAAAGACCGCAACCATGATCTTGGCCAGCGAGCTGGACGAACCGTTCTGGAACTCATCCCAGACGAACTTGCCCAGACCGGGGTTCTGCGCCAGCATTTCCGCCGCGATCAGAACCATCCAGCCGACACCCAGGCTGAGACGCAGACCGGTGAAGATCAGCGGCAGGGCCGAGGGCAGCACCAATTTGGTGATCTTGGTATAGGTGTTCATTTTCAACACCTTGGAGACGTTCACCAGGTCCTTGTCGATCGAGGCGACACCCAACGAGGTGTTGATCAGGGTCGGCCACAGCGAACACAGCGTCACCGTGATGGCCGAAATCAGGAAGGATTTGGCGAACCAGCCGTCATTGGTGACATAGACTGCGGAAACGATCATGGTGACGATCGGCAGCCATGCCAGCGGCGAGACCGGTTTGAAGATCTGGATCAGCGGGTTCAGGGCCGCATTCGCCGTCGGCGACAGGCCGGCGGCAATCCCCAGCGGGACGGCAACGGCGGTTGCAATCAGAAACCCGAAGAACACGGTTTTGATCGACGTCCAGATCTGCTGGTAATATGAAGGCGCGCCGGTATAGGCGACCTGCTTCACTTCATCGGCGCGACCTGCGTCGATCAGCTTCTGGTTCCGCTTTTCAACCATGGCCTCGAACTTGTCGCGCTTGGCCGCCTTGGCCTGGGCGTCGGCGTTCAGGCTGACCATCTCGCTCCAGACTTGCGCGGGTCCGGGCACTGCACCCAGCGAGGTCTGCACTTTGGGCGCAAGCGTTGCCCACAGCATAAGGAAAGCACAGATCGACAGGATTGGAACGACCAGCAAACGCCAGATTTCGACCATCTGCGCGCGCGGGTTGTCCCCGGCGGCGGCCTTTAGGACGGGTGTCGCCCAGCTGAGCCCCAGAACCTGGAACCATTTGTCGGCTGCGTTGATACGGGTGAAGATGCGGGCGCGACGGGCCTCTTTGGCCGCGGTTGCGTTGAATTCGGGATCGACGGTTGTCATTTCATGTGTCCTTGCGCTGGCGGGGCACTGGGTAGACCCGCGCCCGAAACCGGGCGCGGGTTAAGGGGTGGGTTAGCCTTGCACGTCCGTGCCGACGATCTTTTGATCGCCTTTCAGACCGATTGTGAGGCTGTCGAGATATGCGTTGGGCGCGTGACCGTCATAGGTAACGCCGTCAATGATATCTTCTGCCGGGGTTGGCGCCTTGTAGCCATCGCTGTCCCAGGGAAAGTCGGCTTCGTTGGCCAGACCTTCGTCAACCAGCAAACGCGCGGCTTCCAGATAGATTTCGGGCTTGTAGACCGACTTGGCAACTTCGTCATACCAGCTGTCCGGCTTGGATTCGGCGATCTGGCCCCAACGACGCATCTGGGTCAGGTACCACACCGCGTCCGAGTAGAACGGATAGGTGGCGTTGTAACGGAAGAACACGTTGAAATCGGGGACTTCACGCTTGTCGCCCTTTTCATATTCGAACGTGCCGGTCATCGAGTTGGCGATGACGTCATAATCCGCGCCCACATATTCAGGACGGCTCAGGATTTCTACGGCCTCGGGGCGGTTGGCGTTGTCATTCTCGTCCAGCCACATCGCGGCGCGGATCAACGCCTTGGTCACGGCCAAGGTGGTGTTGGGGTTCTGCTCGGCGAACTCGGCCGAGATGCCAAAGACCTTTTCGGGGTTGTTCTTCCACAGCTCGTAATCAGTGATGACCGGAACACCGATCCCCTTGAATACGGCCTGCTGGTTCCAGGGCTCGCCGACGCAATAGCCATAGATCGTGCCCGCTTCGAGCGTGGCGGGCATCTGCGGCGGAGGCGTGACCGACAAGAAGACATCCGCGCCAATCTGGCCCGTTACGTTTTCGGGGCTGTAATAACCCGGATGCAGACCACCTGCGGCCAACCAGTAGCGCAGTTCATAATTGTGGGTCGAGACAGGGAAAACCATCCCCATGTTGAACGGCTTGCCTTCTGCGCTGTATTTTTCGACCACAGGGGCCAGCGCCGCGGCGCTGATCGGGTGCTGGGGACGGCCATCATCCATTACCGGGATGTTGGGCTTCATTTCTTCCCAGATTTCGTTGGAAACCGTGATGCCGTTGCCGTTCAGGTCCATCGAGAACGGGGTGATGATATGGGCTTCGGTGCCATAGCCGATCGTGGCCGCCAGCGGCTGCCCCGCCAGCATGTGCGCACCATCCAGCTGGCCATCGATCACACCATCCAGCAGCACTTTCCAGTTGGCCTGCGCTTCCAGCGTCACGAACAGCCCTTCGTCCAGAAAGTACCCCTGTTCGTAGGCCACCGCCAAGGGCGCCATGTCGGTCAGCTTGATGAAACCAAAGGTCAGTTCGTCTTTTTCCAGTTCCAGCAATTCGGCAAATGCCGGGTTGGCTAGCGCCGTCGTGGCGGCAAGGCTCAGAAGAAGTTTTTTCATTTCGGTCCCTTTCGGCCCGGCCCTGTTCCGGGCGGGTGATAGCGCGGGCATGACCCGGGCAAACAAAAAGCCGCCGACACAATCCGCCGGGAGGAGGTGGCGGTTGGTCGAGCGGCTTTGCTCTATTCTGTGGCCCTGCACGTCAGGGCGCTTGATTTCGGTAGGCTCCGTTGCCTGCCGGTAAGCTTATTGAGCCACCCTTCCTTCTGATCGTCATTCAAAAAGTAGTTACAGCCGTGGTTTTTTCTGCATTGCAGCGTCTCATTTCGCTGCGGTGCAAAAAAATTAGGCACACCTAGCCCGTCGGGTCAAAAATTCGACGGTCGAAGAAAAGGTTTTGTGACAGAATCAGGC
Source organism: Alphaproteobacteria bacterium (assembly GCA_030427405.1). GTDB lineage: Bacteria > Pseudomonadota > Alphaproteobacteria > Rhodobacterales > Rhodobacteraceae > Ruegeria. The sequence continues at coordinate 42,414 of JAUHXK010000018.1, forward strand.
TGCCATGGGTCGACGCGACTTCGGTCGGCTGCAGAATCGCACCTTCGAGTTTTTCCGACGCTCCGGGTAGCTCGGCGCCAACGGATTGCAGCTCGCGCCGGTACAGATCGCTGCGGAATACACCCGCCGCAGCCTGCGCGGCCTGGGCTGGGTCCAAACCGTTTCGGTCGGCAAGCTGGCGCGCGATCCACTTTGCCTGACTGCGCCAGGGAAAGGATGCCGCGCTTTCGAAGAACTCGACAAACCCGTCGACCTTGCGTTGCTCGCCCGTGGCCGAAACGGTGAATTCACCGGTCAATGCCCGGTCAATCACTTCCGGGGGTACGTTCAGATAAGACTTGCGCGACAACATCTCGGCCGCCGTTGTGCGGCTTTCGGGGGATGACAGCCAGCGACCTGCGCGCCAGACTGCCCGCATCAGCCCGCCCAAGACATGGGATTCCGTATCGGCCCATTCCGTGCGTACTGCCAGGACCTTTTCAGGGGCAAACGACCAGATAGCGCGGCAAGGCAGCAACAGCGCGCCGACCTTATCCTCGACCGCGACCGAGCCCCACGGCTCGCCAACGCAAAAGGCGTCGATTTCTCCGGCGGCCAGAGCCTGCGCCATCAGAGGCGGCGGAACGGTCCTGATTTCAACGGGCGTTCCTGCCAGTTCGGTCCCGGCCACCCAGTACCGCAACAATTCGACATGCATCGAAAACGGGAACGGAACGCCAAAGACCAAGGGGCCATCAGCGACCCGCGCCAATGCAGCACCCGCTGCGCGCGCATCCGCCATGTTAAAAGGAAAGCCATCGTCCCGCAACCGGTGTTCCAGCGCCGCGCCGACACCGATGACATTGCCATTTACCGACAGCACCGAAACCGCCGACAGCGGCGTTGCCATCCCCCCCAGGCCCAGGGCCATGGCGATCGGAACCGGCGACAGCATATGCGCGGCATCCACATGCCCAAAAGACAACATGTCCCGTAACGACGACCATGACGGCGCCGCCCGCAGGTCCAGGGACACGCCTTCCGCCTCGTCAAAACCAAGCTCATGCGCCACGATCAGCGGTGCCGCATCCACCAAAGGCATATAGGCTACCGGCAGGGGAACCGTTCTCATGACAACAACCCCGATGCGGTGACCAGCGCTTCGGCGACATCTGCCACGCGCCGGTTTTGGTTCATCGCCGCCTTGCGCAGAATGGCATAAGCTTCCTCTTCGTCGACGCCCCGCGCCTTCATCAACAGGCCCTTGGCCCGGTCGATGACCTTGCGCTCTTGCAGCGCGCGCTGGGTTTCGGCCAATTCAGTGCGCATTTGGCGCAGAACGTGAAACCGCGCAATCGCAGTGTCCATGACCGGTTTGATCCTTTCGGGCTGCAGCCCGTCTACGACATAGGCTGAAACGCCAGCTTCGACGGCCGCGCGCGCCAGACCGCCTGCGGCGCCGGACACGAACATCGCCACCGGCCTGTCCATTGGCCCCGAAGCCATGGTCAGTTCTTCGAGCATATCGCGGGACGGGTTGTCGATGTCGATCAGCACGATATCAGGGCTGTGCGCCGCGATCTTACGCGCCAACCCGGACGTGCTGCCAATCACGATGACTTCGATTTCACCGGATTCCTTCAACGCATCGACGATCGCGATTGCGCGGTCGCGATCCTGTTCGACAACAACAACGGTCAGTGGGCTGGTCATGGCCCTTTCATGTCCTTCCAAAGCGGCATGAGCAAGACAGTAGGTCCCGGATCACCCTTGCCAAGGTTCACCCCCGGCAATATGCGCACCCGATTGCCCAAAAAACAGGCAGCCGTTTCGACTGCATTGCCTGGCGCGCAACCGACCTAACACCCGTCTTTCCCAATACGTACCAACACGTCCAGGTTCTGCACCAGAATGCGCCGCCGTCCACATTCGACCGCGCCACGCGCGCACAGGTCTTGCAGGACGGCCCCGACGGGGTTTCGGGACAGGCCGCACATCTCAGCAAGCTCGCCCTGCGTGATGTCCAATGCGATTGCCGCGCCATCGCCCGGCGCGGGTTCCGCAAGCCTGAGAAGCGTCGCGGCAACACGATCACGGGCCTTTGGCGCAAGAACGCAACCGGCCAGTTTTAGCGCGCTATCCATATGCGACACGGTCAGCAAACCCAGCCACCGCCAAAGCTCTGGCGTGGTACGGGCAAGTTCGGCGATGGCGCCGGCGCCCACCGCCAGAACATGTGAAGGCATCCGCGCGTTTACTTCGACCCGCGTTTGCGTCTGACTGACCATTGCCGCTTCTCCAACCCACCAGCCCGGTCGCGCAACGTGGATCAGGCGCGGCGCGGCCGGGCCAAGCGAGGCGGTCACACCAAGGCTGCCAGATACCAGACCGTAAAGAGACCCGGGCGGGTCCCCCTGAAGATAGATCGCCTCGCCCTTGGAGTGTTCCCGCATGCTGGCCCTGGCAAGCAGCGCGTCCTGCAAGGGCTCCGGCAATTTGGACAGCCACCCGACCTGGCGGACAACGTCAGACAAATGTTCTTTTCTCATGAAAAAATTCACCAAGTGCACTTCAGTGTGCACAACCATCGGATAGCCGGGCCTAGTATTCCAGCATTAACTTGGTTCAGAATCAGGGATTGAAGCACGATGATTATTTCACGTCGGGGGCTTTACCGCCTCGCTTTGGGGTCCGCGGCCCTTTTGGGATTGCAAGGAACAACCGGGAAAGCCCATGCACAGGCGCTTCGCTCGACCGGGCCACTTAGCAACAGCGATTTCGAACCGCTAGGCGGCCAGCCACCCCAGGGCGCACAACCGTCTATCGAAGATTTCGACTACCAGATAAAATATCAGCGCGCCTTCGAAGCAGCCCTCTGGGCTATGCCTGCGCTGGCGATCTACCGCTTTCGCGCCGCGGCGCTTGAGGACCTCGGCCTGCGCGACAACGATATCATCGCCTATTCCGGCGTCGCCACCGCCAAGTTAGAGGCGACAACGGCCAATGCGTCGACGCCCTATATTACAGCCTTTACCGACCTGCAAAACGGGCCCACCGTTCTGGAGGTCCCGCCAGCAGGCGAGGATGGCAGCCTTTACGGCCAGGTGGTGGATGCCTGGCAATACACAATCGCCGATGTCGGTCCATCTGGCCTCGACAAAGGCAAAGGCGGAAAATACATCTTCACGCCGCCCGGCTACGAGGGCGAGATACCCGAAGGCTATTTGCACGTTCCCTCACCCAATTACCGTGTCGCCTTTGCCTTCCGCTCGGTGCGCGGCCCCGGCATGACCGAAGCTGACGCTTATGCCTATGCCAAGCGCCTGCGGATGTATTCCCTGTCACAGGATGGAAACCCGCCCGAACAGGTATTCTATGACCCGATCGATACGCGTTATCCAACGATGCCGCTTTGGGGCTTGGCGCATTTCGAGAACCTGCATGCCATCATGACGGTCGAGCCGGTAAAGCCCGAGGACAAGCAAATCATGGGCATGCTGGCCACGCTTGGCATCCGCCACGGCGAACCGTTCGCGCCTGACGACGTGGCCAAACGCGCCATGACACAGGCAAGCTACGATGTCTGGTTCTACATGCAGAATTGGTACGACAACTTCCCAAAGGACAAACTGTATTGGCCCGACCGTCATTATGCGTCCTTGTTGCAGGCCGACGACAACAAGACCTTTACCTGGACCTATGAGGACCGTGTGGACACGATCGAACGGGCCGCCGAGTATTTCTGGTGCACCTATATGCCACAGGTTCTTTCCGACAATCCTGCGACCCAGTACATGATGGCCATGGCCGACAGCAACGGCGCACCTTTGGAGGCTGGCGCCACCTATCGTCTGGATGTCCCCGCCGATATGCCCGTCGATCAGTTCTGGGCGCTGACCGTGTACGACCGCGCCACGATGGGCTTTATCTATACCAGCGAAGACCGCACGACGTTGTCATCCTACGACCTGTCGACCATGGAACAAAACCCGGACGGAGGGGTATCCATTTGGGTCGGGCCCAAGGCGCCAGAAGGCAAACAAGCCAACTGGATCCCGACCTCGGGCAAACGCCCCTTGCCCGCCATGCGTCTTTACGGCCCTACCGAGGCATTCAACAACCGCAGCTTTAAACTGCCCGACTTTGAGCGTGTGAGCTGACATGACGAGTTACGCGGCCCAAACCATTTGGGCCGCTTTCGTCGCTGCCTTCTGTCGGCCAATTCGGAACCCCTCGCGCAACATGAAGGTGCTGTTTTGCATTTGCCGGTAAGCAGAGAGGCGACTTGGCACTCTTTTCTAAACTCTGCGGGACTAAATTGCACCGCACTGTTGCAGGCGCGCTTGGGCGAACTTTTGCTCTTTCACCAGTCGCGCTTTCATCGCGCCCAACCGTTCACGCTCGTATGTCCTGTCGATCGGAACTTTCTCCTCAACAGTGCGATACTTCACTTTCGAGCAGACATGAGTATGGACATATTTCCGCCCTGTACGTGGATCCAGCGCCAGATTTCGGCAGATTTCCTTTTCCTCATACGGAACCTTTGTACTTTTTGTATCGTATCCTCGACTAAGGTTTTTTTCTGCGGACGTGATATCGCGTTGTAATGCATAGTAGTATCGCGTCGCTCTGTTTTGGCAAATTTCTTGTTCAGAGGCGCAGGCCCCCAGTGTCAAGAATACTAAAGATACAAAAAGGTAGTTTTTCATTCATTTCCTCAAACATCGAAACCAGAAGCAATAGTCTTTTCCTCAAACTCCCTAACGATGCAATGCGGAAGTTACCATCGCCTTAAAGAAGAGTGACTTTCTTACACGCGCACGACGTTCCAGGTTGCTATCAGGTCCCCGCGGAATTGTAGACGCTTTCTCCCACGGCGAGGTCGGCCGGTCCGCCCAATCCCAGGTGACAACTGGCATCGCCCTTGAGGTTTTGCTGATTGCCCTGTGGCAACGCAAACCCGCAGGCAAGGTCATGGTCCACGCAGGCCAGGCCGCCATCAGCCGCGTGCAAACAAGTTGGCAATACCGGTCCACCAACTGGGATAGACCGTCCCTCAAATTGGGGATCAGCAATTGCTGGAAAACTAGACCTGAGGAGCTTCGTCTCGAAGCTTCGTCTAGTTGAAGTTCTGCAAGGACAAAGCGCGGGATCAATTGCAGTCTGAACGGGCTGCATTGAGAGTTTCCGACGCTGGTTGCGGGAGTAGGATTTGAACCTACGACCTTCAGGTTATGAGCCTGACGAGCTACCGGGCTGCTCCATCCCGCGTCAGGGTCGGAAAGTGTTTCATCGTGTTAGAGAGATTGTTGGGCTTTTACTAGGTTTGGCGGTGACCTACTCTCCCGGGGCTTAAGCCCAAGTACCATTGGCGCGGCAGTGCTTAACTTCCGGGTTCGGGATGGGACCGGGTGTTTCACTTGCGCTATGACCACCAAACCGAGGAAAAGCCCATGTCGACTTTCTTGCGACGCAAGAAAGCGACAGGTGGCAGGCAGCGTATTTGCTTGCAAATGCGCGCTGCCACTCGGTTATTTAATCAACCAACATCGCGGCTTGGCGCTGCGACGCTATCCTTAGTCAAGGTCAGTGTATGTCTTTGATTTGTCTTTCCATTACTGGATCAAATCAAGCCTATCGGGCGATTAGTACCGGTCAACTGAACGCATTACTGCGCTTACATCTCCGGCCTATTGACGTGGTGGTCTTCCACGGCCCTCAGGGAGACCTTGTTTTGAGGGGGGCTTCCCGCTTAGATGCCTTCAGCGGTTATCCTGTCCGATCATAGCTACCCAGCACTGCCGTTGGCACGACAACTGGTCCACCAGTGGATCGTTCACCCCGGTCCTCTCGTACTAGGGGCAACTCCTCTCAAGTATCCTACACCCACGGCAGATAGGGACCGAACTGTCTCACGACGTTCTAAACCCAGCTCACGTACCTCT